>NZ_JACSQK010000009.1 GCF_014836675.1 Comamonas avium | reverse complement strand
CACAATCGTGTTACCTACAGCACCGGCCAGTTTCAGTGAACCCGCAGTACCGCCTTGCAACGTATAGCCATCAGTGATGAACTGCATGCCGTTAATGGTTTGTGCACCATCAACAATCACCGTACCTGCCGTGCCACCAAATACAGCAAAGTTGCTGGCCCATGTACGGTTAACAAGGCCATCTGCATCAGTCCAGTTATTTGTGCCGGCACCCCACGTACCGTTACCACCGTCCACTGCTCCATTCGCACTAAGCTGGCTGCCATCCCAGAACTGGATGGCTACATTCGGTGCGCTGTACACCAAGTTCACCTGATTGGCCACCGCAGTTTGCAGTTCTAGATCACCCTGCACAACACCGCTTGGCAAATTGCCAATCTGAATTTGGTTGTTTGTAAGACCACCGGTGTAATTGATCAGGCGGTAAACCCCGCTTCCAAAGCCGCCAGCGTCACTGACGTTGAGGCTACCTCCCAAAGTGAGATCCCCTGTTACATTGACGAGCGGATTACCACCACCTGCCGCCGGCGCACCCAGGGCAACGTCGAAATTGGAGTTGTTACCCAACACCAGCGAACCCACATTCAACGTGGATCCAGTTGCGCCTAACAGATGGCCGCCATCAGCCACCGCCACCGTGCCGCCTAGCGTGCCGCTGCCGCCGAGTTTTCCGCCACTGTTGACCTGCACAGCGCCATTCGCTAGTGAGCCATTCACCAGCAAGGTACCTGCATTGACGGTTGTGGGGCCAGAGTAAGTATGGGCCCCAGTCAGCGTCGTAACACCGGTCGACCTGAATACGGTACTGCCGGTACCCGAGATGATCGTGCCAAAGGTGTAGCTGGGATTCGACTGGTTAAAGTTAACCACACCATTGTTGGTAATGTCCACCAACCCCGTAATGCTTCCAGCAATTGCAGCACCTGATGTGGCATTACCAATATTCAGCGCGCTGCCGGCATTAATGATGAAGCTGTTGTTACCCAGAAATTGCAAATTGCCTGACAGATTCAGCGTACCGCTGCCGCCGGCACCGCCCTGACCGCCCTGACCACCCTGACCACCCTGACCACCGGGGTAAATAATCCCTGGAACGTAAATAGGTGTGTGAGTGATTGGATCTATGCCGCCCAACATCGGAGGGGCTTGATAAGAAGCGCCAAGGCTACCCGCGTTACCCGTGCTACCCGCGCTGCCAGTACTACCGCCCAGCATCAATACGGCTGTATCCGCCACAGTGACCGTGCCACCAATTGCAATATTCAGCGTGCCACTACCGCCGACACCACCAAGCCCACCCAAACCACCAGCGCCTGCGGGCATGTACACGGGATAACTACCACCCGTACCACCCGTACCACCCGTACCGCCCGTACCACCTGTGCCACCGACGACCCAGCTGCCCGCGTCTAAATTCACCGTTCCCAGCACATTCAAAACGCCTGCTGTTCCCGCTGTGCCAGTAGAGCCCGGAAGCATCGAGCCAATTCCCCCGAAACCTGAAGAACCCGTAGTACCCGTCCCCCCCGTACCGCCTACGCCACCAATCCATGCATCGCTGTTGGCTGAATATGAAGGTGACTCCCAGTGGCCAACGGTCTCTTCACCGGTCACCGAAGTAAGCGGTACGCTATGGCCCAGTTCCGGCCATGCCAAAGCGCAAGCCATCACCACAGGGATGACCGCAAACACAGCGCGGCTTCTGTCGCCAACGGCGGTGCTGGCGCAGCGCGTACTGCGGCTGCCCTTGCCGCTAGAGCGGGCGTTTTCAGGGACTGCCACCCAGCAGCCCAGTGTGGCGTTCCAGATGGAGCGGTAAATGTGGTTCATACGAACGAGGCTTTCAGTCAGTGTTTACTTCTGTATGCATGCACACCAAAGACCTTCTCTAGCGGACTTTGGTTATTTCAAACGGACAGAAAATTAACAACTTTTTACAACCACGTCTATCACTGAAATCAGTTATTTTGGGGTGATGTGCCATACAGACACTCACGCTATTGACTGCTAGCGCTTCATTAAAAAATCGTATACAGCATCAAAATGCAACAGCCTGTGGTGTACGCGCAAACAGAAAACCCACCCTCCACTGCGCTTGCCCACAGCGATTCAAGCTGGTAGTTTTTTGTTTTGCCGTATGTTTTATGAAGGTCAATTCACTGGCCACGCTGCCCTGCAGACCCTTGCATCAAGGGCGTGGCCATCAGCTCTTGCAGCCAGCTCTGCGTATCTGTCGCTGCACTGTCTGAGTAGCTTGTTTGCGGTTGCGGCGTAGTCGCGGACGGCGGCAGCGGAAGCTGTGGCAATGCGCTTATCGGCTTCACTGAGTTGCTCGCGCAGCCGGCCAGCATTGCGAGTGGCAACAGCAGCAGCGCCAGCAAGGCGTGCTTGTTCTTGAATAGATGCATTGAGTGCCCCTTGGTAATTGGTATCGATGGCCTGGGCCACAGCAAAGGTGCCCGCATCACGTGCGGCCAGCTCCTGGGTGTGGGTCAGCTGGATCTGTGCAATGTCTTGGCCCAGCCGCCAGCCGTTAGCCGCCCAGCCCGCACCAAAGATCAAAGCCGCCCCCACTGCGGTTGCAATGGTTTGTGGCTTCATGCCAAGCCCCCTTCACACATCTGGCGTTCTGCAGCACGGCGCTGCACCAGCCCGGGTAGCTGCTTGCCGCCGGCATAGATCCAGCGGCTGAGCTCTGCGCACGCGCCGTGCACATCGCCCGCATTGGCTTTGCGCACAAGGGTAGATTTGCAGAATGCCCCCTCCCCCACGTTGAAAGCAAAGCTTAAAAAGGCGGCACGCTGGCCATCGGTGAGTGGCTGGGTGATGCAGCCCAGCGCGTCAGCGTGCTGCACCAGGTCTTTGTAGAGCATGTCCTGGCACTGCTGGCGCGTGAAGGTTTGCCCCATGCGAAGCTCTGGCCCGGTGTGGCCGGTGCATGCGGTGATGATGCCAATCGGGTCACGGTAGGTGCCCAGCACCGTGCCCTCGTACTTAGCCACCAAGGGCACCACAAGAGCGGCAGCACTGACACCAATCGCGGCAATGAGTCTGGTTTTGCTAAACATCACAACCCCCTTTGATCGCCCGCATGCGCGCCTGGTGCTCTTCTTCGCTGCGGGCGTCGTCACGCAAACGCAGTCCATGCTCTTTGCGTCGAAAGTAAAAGTTCACCGCCAAGCCCAGCAGCGCAATCACAATGCCCACCCAGCCAAAGAACGCGCTGGATGTGGCCCAACCAAACCCTGCGGTCGCAGATCCTGCCAAGG
The DNA here is from genome assembly GCF_014836675.1 of Comamonas avium. Classification (GTDB taxonomy): domain Bacteria; phylum Pseudomonadota; class Gammaproteobacteria; order Burkholderiales; family Burkholderiaceae_C; genus Comamonas; species Comamonas avium. The sequence continues at coordinate 151,570 of NZ_JACSQK010000009.1, read as the reverse complement.
TGGTTTTGCTGCCAACGGCTGCAGCGTTCGCGGCTTCAATTGCTGTTTCAACTTTCATGGGGGTGCGTCCCTATCTGGTGCCCTGTTGGTTGCCGCCAGTGTTGCGGCTGCATCGCAATCCCCTATGCCCTATGCTGGGCACAAAAAAACCGCCCGAAGGCGGCGGTTTAGGGGCTTGCCTTCTTGCAGACAAGTGTCTGGAATTGGGCATGGCTTACCTAGCCGGGGTGCCTATGTGCACCTGAAATCATTAACTCTCATCATTGCGACGAGAGAAGCCCGAGATGATGGCAACCAGCAGCAGGCTACTCACCCAACCAAACAAAATCTGGAACCAAGTGATCAGGCGCACCACGTGCCCCGGTGCCCAGTGCGTGAACAGCTCCTTCCACCAAACAGCATTGGCCGCCGGAATGAATGCACCCCACGCTTTTTCCTGCCCCAAATCCACCACTGGCAACATCAAGTCCAGCGAATAGGCAAGCGGACTGAAGGTGGCGTATTCACTGCGCAGTTCATCACATAGATACCAATTGGCTGGCGGTTGCGGTGGCCCTGGTTGGTCAGGCTGGCAATTGATGTAACTTGCATCCTGAAAAATTAACGGTGCAGAGGGTGCGATGGCCCTGTATGGAGCTAGTGACAAATGCCAATAAGCTCCTCCACAGACCAACCATACTGCGAACATCCAAGTTATTAAACGAGTGGGGCGATAACCATATCCAGCCAATAAGCCAAACCACCAATGCAGAGAGCTATTAACTAATAGTCTCCACTTTGCAAAAAACCAATTAGTTTCTGGTGCAGACTCCCCCACCTGGCCTACATCTCTCCGTTTTCTTTCATAAGCAATCCCCACCAACTGAGCATCTTCTATATGCCCAATTTCTCGTAAAACTCTCTGTATTTGACGCCACGGTTGGGGACGAAATTCTGCAGAATTGACCTGATTATCAGAAAGTCTTTTTAACCACTTTGCTCGCTCGCTCCCTTTTTTCGACGCTGTAATACCAAGAGCGGCATAACGCAAGCCATCCAGCGCACTTCCGTCAGCCCACATATCTGGGTCATCTTCAAGCACTGACACTTCAAAATGCGATGCCTTGATAACAGCTTTCACAGGCAATTTTTTTAGTTGCCATGCACCACACACAACTGCGGAGTCCAAGTATAGCGAATAATCTGACAATGATTCAAATTTCCCACCGAAACAATCTAAATCACCGTTTATTCTCGTTCCTAATAATCTCACCCCTCCTTTAGCCGAAAATTCATCCGTAAAAAAAACTCCACCATTAATTTCTGCACGGTCAATACTTAAGGCATCCCCATCAGGAAATTCAAAATGACCATTGGAACAATCTATGTCACCGCCAATTTTCGCACCTACAAGAAGCACTTCACCTTTTGCTAAGAAATTAGCCCTCAACAGAACATCCCCACCAATTTTAGCTCCACTAATTTGTAAAACTTGATCTTTTGGGGCCTCAAATTTCCCGCCAGAAAAATCCAAGTCCCCTCCAATCTGAGCCCCCTCAAAACTCACACCACCTTTAGAAAAAGAACTTTTCTTAAGTTTGACCGACTGATTAACATTTAAACCACTTGCATTCAAAGCAAAATCTTTTTTAGCTTCGAATACCCCATTCGTGCAATCTAGACCGCCGTTAACCGTTGCTCCATTCAGTCGCACTGCCCCCTTCGCTATAAATCCATCCCGAAGAATCACATCACCATTGATATTCAATCGATCTGCACTTAAAGCATCACCTTCAATACATTCAAAATACCCATCAATACAACTCAAGTTACTACCAATTTTTGCACTAACTAATCGAACCTCACCTTTTGCCGTGAAACCTTTTCCAAGATTTACGCTTCCCACAACATTTACACGATCAATGAGCAATGCTTCTTCGCCGTTACTTTCAAAATACCCGCCAGAGCAGCTAAAATTACCTCCAATATTTGCGCCAATTAATCTAACACTACCTTTAGACTTAAATCCCCCTCCAAGAATTACATTGCCTGCAACATTTATTTGATCGGCACCTAGAACCTTGCTTTGGTTAGAATCCAAATTTGCACCGTCAAAATATAGACTGCCACCAATATGCGCACCACGCAATAAAATTTGCCCACTTGATTTGACATGTTTTAAAAAAACACTTGAAACACATTGCAAACGATCTGCTATCAATCCATTTTCAAGGTGGCTCCCTTGTAAACTTAAAGGACCATTAAATTTTGTATCTAGGGCAGATATTTCTTTATGAAAACGGCATTTTTCAAGTAAAACATTAAAATTAATCTGACATCCACTTAAATCAAGCTTTCCAAAAATGTATGCGCCAATTAAGCACAAACCTTTTTCGTGAATAATTACATGCTCATCGCCACCCAATAGCAAAAATCGCAAAAAATCAGCACGAACAACTCTGTTGTCTTTCGCTAGTCTAGGAACACCGTAGTAATCAAGGATCGCAGGCTCACCTTTTTTACATGCGTCTAAAAGTTTTTTTTCTCCAGGTCTAAGAGGGTAAAAGTCTCTTAACCTCCGGCCATACGGCTTCTTTGCTATCACGCTCGCTCCCTCTTGCTCATACTGTTTCTTGTTGAAGCTGGATATTAGCTGCCTCTCAGATACAAATGCTGACACTTGCCAACCAAAGTACTCGCGCTATACTGAAGGCGTCTCGAAAGGGATGGAGCGTAAGAACTCCTTTGAATGAGCGGAAGAGCCGCACCCGATAGCTAGCGGTTTTTTTGCGCCCGGAATTTGCGCGTCTGTACTTTGCACTGACGTTTGACTTATGGCCGGGAGGGCGACGGATACAACACCCGCAAGGGGAAGAAGTCCGCCTGGCTCATTCCAGGTTCTTAACCTCCCGGCCGCCTCATGGTTGCGCGTAAGAACGCTCCATGGGGCTTCATAAGTCTCAATGAGGAGCAGTCCATGTCGCAATCCACCTTGGCTATCAATGCCAGTACATCCGAATCCACCTTCAGCTTTGGCACGCACAACGTGCGCGTCGTCATGCGTGATGGCGAACCTTGGTTTGTTGCGGCTGATGTAGCCGAAGCACTGGGCTATCGCAACGCCCCAGATGCGGCGCGCAATCTTGGTGAACACCAAAAGGCTTCTACGCAAATTGTGCGTAGTACCTCTGGTGGCAATCCAAATCTCACCATCATCAACGAATCAGGCCTGTACCGTCTTGTTCTGCGAAGCCGCAAGCCAGAAGCGGAAAAGTTCTCTGATTGGGTCACAGGCGAAGTTCTGCCCAGCATTCGCAAGACTGGCAGCTACAGCCAGCCTGCCTATGACCCCAACCAAATCGCCCTCGCCCACCGCGCCGCGCTGGTGGCAACAGCAGAGGTGTACCAATCGGTTTTTGATGCGGTGATGCAGGGCCAAGACTGGCAACTCAACCGCTACATGCTGCGCTTTGATGCCACCGCCGAAGACGGCGCGGTGGCCCGGGTCAAGCCGGTTGACCGCAACGCCTACGTGATGCCGATTGAACGCTTCCACAGCGCAATCGATGACAGCATGATGGTGGATGCACAAACGCTGACGCAGTTGGCATCCACCTGCACTACCCGCCTGGGCCGCATGGCAGCGCGCAATGCAGTGGCTGGCACGCAAGGCAGCTTGCAACTCAGGTAGCCAGCACGCTGGGCTGTAGGCGCAAAAAAGGCCGCTGAAATATCTCAGCGGGCTTATGGCTTATTTCCAGCACCGGCCAGCATCGGCCCGCGTCAAACGGTGTGCGGGGGCACGTCGTCGCTCACCTCGCCGCTGTAGCTGTAGCTCACGCCATGGCTGCCAGATGCCGAGGTAGAAGAGCTGACATGCAGTGCGTTGAGCATCGCCGCTGCCTGGTTGGACAGCGCCTTGGCCGCTTCAAGCGCAGCTTGCACCTTGGCATTGGCTGCTGCAGTCTGTGCATCCAGATTGCGCATCGCAGCTTGCTGCTGCCACTCCCCATTGGGCATTGCAGCCTTTAAGCGCAGCTCCTGGGCGGCAATCCGGCTTTGGTAAAAGCCCGATGCGGCAGAAATCAAGCGCGATTGGCTATCGGTCACACTGGGAAGCAACTGGGTTACGTTGCCCGATGTGCCAGCTAGCGCGGCCATGTAGTCGCGCGCCGCGTCCATGGTGGTGGCGTACAGGCCTATGGCCTTGTCCATGGCAAAGCGCACATTCTCAATTTCCATGTCCATCTGCTTGATCGCCAAGTCGCGGGATGCCCCGGCGATTTTGGCCGCAGCTTCGGCCCGCGTTTTTTGCACCGCGCCCAGGGCTGCACCGGGCGGCATGGGGAACCCCCGCGCCGCAAAACTGCCCAGAATGTCGCTCTCTTGTGCGGTGTACTCCTGGGTGATGCGGTCGCGGTCACGCGCCCATATCTGGCGCTCTACCACGGGGTTGATGCCACTGCCACCCTTGGTGATCTGCTCGCACAACCACTGCTGCGCATGCTGCAGGTAGGCGCAATCATTGGGAAAGTAGCGATCGATATAGCGTGCGTACTGATCCGCCAGCTTATCGATCATGCCGTCCCACCAGCCGTTGAACTGCTCAATGCTTGCGCCTTGGGCCAGACGCGGAATTTCCACCAACGGCTCAGGCACCGCCACATCAAAGTGCAGCTGCGCCGGCGCCATGTGGCTGGCCACCCCGGCCTGGCCCAGCGCCTGTTCAAAGTAGCCTGCCGTCTGGGCAGAAATCTCTGTGCTGCGCGCCATACCCATGTTCCAGGACTTGGTCACCAGCTCGGCAGGGCTAAAAACAGGTTCAGTCATATCAAATCTTTCTGGAGCTGTTGTTGATGTCAAAGGTCAGGTCTGCCAGCTCCAAACCATGGGCAGGGGCTTGAATGGTCAGGTCGTAATGGGTGTCGCGCATGCCGCGCCCCACATCAAAGCGCTGCTGCTGCAGGCGTGGGTGGCAGGCACGCTGGCGGTACTGAAAGGCACCTTGCCGGGTTTGCACAGTCAGTACCGCTTGCGCCGCACTGGCAATGCCGGCATAGGCCGCACTCAAGCTTGTCATATCGCTACTGCCAAAATCCTTGGTGCCCAAGTCCACACTGGCCACGCACTCGCGGCCATCGTCACTGTCACCTTCCAGCAGATACACCCCATCAGCAGCCACGCCGTAGCAGGCGCCATTAATCGTGGCAAAACTCTGGAAGTTGTAGGCCGTGTACTGCGTCACATACCCGCCGCTTTCGTGGCATGTCAGCACTGACACCCCCTCGTCATCAGCAGGCAGGCGGTTGCCCTCACCGCTGGGCAGGCGGCCCACGGCGTGCAGCACAGCGCTGCCAACCTGAGAAAGCCCCCACCCCGCCAGCACCTTGGCGCGCTCAGCCCAATCGCCAGCGCTCAGGCTCGTCTGGCCCATGGCCCAGCGCTGCACCACACGCTGAACCAGTGCAATGTCCTGCACGCCGTGCGGTTGAAAGCCCCCGCGCCATTTCACGCGCTGCCACAGTTCATCCTCATTGGGGTCTTCTTCCTCAATGAGCAGGTTCAGGCTGGGCAAGTAGCCAAAGGCCACCGACACATCCGCCTCGTCGCTGGCCAGCCCCTGCAAATACGGCGCTGCCAGCTGCTGCACACCGGTGTCCGTCACTGCATCCTGTGCCGTGATGCGTGCAAACCCCGCATAAATGTTGGATGGTTCCTCTTGGGGCAGTAAATCGCGGTAGCCGCTGGCCTGACCTTGCAAGGCGGGCAGCTGGCCTGTGGTAAATGCCAGCTCGTCCAGGTCAGTCGCCAAACCAAGTAGATGACCCAAGATGCCGCTGGCCGCGTCGTTGGCTTGTCCCTCACCCAGCGCACTGCCCTGCAGATATGGGGCGTTGAGCAAAACCACCCCGTCAAGCAGCACGTCAGTAGCCATCCCTTGCAGCAACTGAAACTGCCCTTGAACACTCCCGATATGGTGCGCCGTGATGGCCGGGTTAAAAATATAGTCGCCTGCGCTGTACAAGCTCACATCAAACAGTAACGCAGCACCATCGCCGGGTACTAGTACCGAATGGCGAAGCACGTCATCGACATACACCTCAAACGCTGCTTGCGTGAATGCAATGCGGAACTTGGTGTCCTTGCCAAAGCGCCCCAGATGCGCCACATCGGCACCCGATACCACCACCTTGGCAACACCTTCTTCGGCACGCACGCCCACCAGGTACTGCCAGTACGCCCCCGCTGCCGGGGTGCGCGCCAGCCCCACCACGACACCACGGGCGGTGGCCGACATGCTCCAGTGAATGACGCCATGCTGGGCCACGGTACGCACAGCACGGGCACCCGCATCCCAACCTGCGTTGTCCTCATAGACATGCCTGTCAGGGATAAATGGCTGCTCGGGGATGGCTGGTGTTGGCGGCACCCAAATCTGCGTTTTTTGGTCTGGTGCCCGGATCTGAATTTCTTCACGACTGCCAGCGTCTCTGATGGTGTAAGGGACACGAATGTCTTGCCCATCAAAGGCCTGCCCGTTCCACTCCATATTTTTGCGCTGATAAGGATCGAACCAAAACATCGTGATCGACCAGTGGCCCATTAGCGGACGGCCATACACCGTTTTGACGGGCACCCAAGCCCACTGAGGCGCGCTCGCAACCCGCCAATAGCCGGGGCGCGCAGGGACAGCCGGCACATATAGCTGGCCGTACTCTGTGTACAGGTAACGGCTTGGATTTTTAAGAAGCTGGTTATTCATACGGGCCCCGCTGGCAATTTCTTGGAGGCGTCATGCGCCCACGGCGCGCCTGCGTTCACTTTGGCTGGCTGCCCTTGCGCATCCAACAGTGGCGTTAAGAAGGTCAAATTACTCGGGGAGCTGCTACCGCTTGTGCCATCAACGGTGACCACCTCGTCCATGGCCATGAAGGCACCATCCACCACCTTGGCCCCTTGCGTCCAGGTCAGGCCATCGTTCTTGGAGGTGTAAACCCAGTAGGCTTTGCTGGCCTCGTCCCATGCAGTCACGGCCAGCACGCTGGTGGTGCGCATCGCTTTAACCACCATCACACTGCCCAGCTTGGTCGCATCCAGACTGGGTAAGCCCGTGGGCAGCACCTCAGACCACGTCAGCCCGTAATCCGTGGTCAGTGCAAAGCGCACCGTGCGCACCTGATCGCGCACGGCGGGTGGGTCACCTACACGGCGCAAGGCGCGGTAAAACTTAACCAAGGCCGCACCATCGCGCAGCACCGTCGCTTTGATGGCATAGCCACGGTCTTTATCTCTGGGGAACTCGCTGGCAAGGTCAGAAAACGGCGTGCCCACCTCGCGCCACGTGCCGCCCCGGTTGTCCGTGCGCAGCACCACACAACGCCAGCGCACATAGTCCTGCACCCGGTTGTTGTAGTAACGGTCATCCAGCATGGGCAGCACCAGCATCCAAATGTCTGCAGACATGGCGAACGCGTGCGACATATTGGTGGCCGTACTGGTGCGCGCCACCACCTTGCTATCCCAAGCCCCTGCGCGGTCTGGTGCCGGAAACATCAGGTCGTAGCGCGCATAGCGCCCTTGGGCTTCATCAAAGACGCCAATCCCTTCGGCTCGGTACAGGCCTCGCCCCAGCAGTGGCTGCTCAGTCACGTAATCTGCCGGCAGCCCTGCATTGGATGCAAAGCCCTCCCACGCAGGCACAGGCTTATCAAACACCTTGAGCGACTGGAAAGCCCACGTCGCGCCGTAATCTTCAGACACAGCAAAATACAGCGCGCCTTTGCTGTTCTTGAACTCGATGCGTGACTCCCACGTTAGGATACGGTCGTGCTCTTTACCCAGGTGCAGCGCAATTTCAGCTGGGTTGTAGCCCACCATGGAGCGCCGCGCAAAGGGGTGAACGCCCACCACGCAGCCCACGCGCCCGCCGCCCAGTGCCACCAAGGCAGACACCCCCACGTTGGAGCTGCCCGCGCCAGCTATTTTTGGCGGCGTGAAGGGGTGCACAGCCCCCTCCAGCGTCTGAGCCTTGCGCAATTCCGCCTTGGGCACCACCACGCTGACAGCCTCATAAGCCTGCTTGCTCAGCCCCCAGGCATCGGGCTGACCTGCAATGTTTCTGAGAATGACCACACGGTGCAAGCCATCTGCACCCATGCACGCCAGCCTCGTCCACGTCAGGCCCATCGGAAAGTAAGAGCGCTTTGCCGCACCCTCGTACTGCTGCATCTCTGGCCCATTGGGGTTGTTCGTAGCAAACAGCTCAATGTGCGCAATATGCCCCCCATCCGCCACCGGTGTGGGGTACGGGCTCAGCTGCTCTTCTTTGTAGCGCGGGCCAGACCCAACCCACAAGGTGTTGCCAGAGGTGGTGACATCAATCGTCACGGTCATGCTGCCTGTCATGCCACCCAGGCCATCTGGAATGTCATACGTCACCGGATAGATGCGGCTGGTACGCACCACGCTACCAAGACCCAAGTACAGCCCACGCAGCGCGTGGCTCACCCAGTACTGCGCGCCTGGTGGCAGCTTGGTTTGCGGGGTGGCGAATCCTTTGCCCTTGGTCAGCTTGGTGCTTGTATACGCAAGTGCACTTTGGCCTGGCCCACGCTGGCCTGCAACGCCATACAGCGCATCGACTTCAGGGGACTGAAACTCCGACGGCTGCGCCTCCACACGCTGGAATGCCCCCGACTTAAAGCCGCGTGCACCAGGCACCGAAACCGATACGGTGTGCACACCAGGAGTAGTGGCCACCGCGGTCTTTAGCTTGGCCAGCGCAACTGGCGACCTTGCTCCAAACTCTTTAGGGTAGAGGCTCATATTCGGACTCGCACCTCTACACCCGGCTCAATGCGATTGGGTGCATTGACCTCAAACGCTGGGCCAAAAGTTGCTCCCTGTCCGCATATCGCAATGAAGTACGTGCCCCGGCTAACTACGTGGTACATGTATTCGTTGAGCGACCCCTCTCGAATCAACCCACTCTCTTTGAGTAGAGTGCCTGAATTCGAATACATCGCTACGCGCCAGCCCACATCATCTGCCACACCATCGCCGGGATGGAATTGATATTCAGTGGAGTACCAGCCTGTGTACTCCACCTGATACCAATGCACTGGCTCACCACCATCGGGGAAGCTGGCCACATACGGAAACTGCGTAATTGGCACAGCAACCGGCTTCTCAGCATAAAAGCTGCTGACTTCCAGCACTGCGCCTTGCGGTATGCCACCGTTGCCCGTTGTGACTTGAAACCCATCCGATGCCGTACAACCTGCTCCACCAAGGGCCAAATAATGCTTACCCCAAAAGTTGGATCGAACAATCTTGGCGCGCAGTCCGCTGGTATCGTCGTTCTGCGCAATCAACTGCCCTTCTAAATCGAATAGCGCCAAGAAAGTATCTGCCTGCTCGTCTGGTGTGGCTGCTGTATCGAAACCAATGTAGTCTTCCGAAAAGCCCACTTCCACCTCATACCAGACCACTGGATACGGCGCGGGCTCGTTGAATTCTTCACGGAATGGCAGCTCTTTAATCCAGCGCGCGTCGTCATGGGCGCTGCCAGTGCCAGGCACCACTGCAAACACCTTGAGTACAGCACCAGCTGCGAGAGGGGTGATTGATTTGGCCTTGAAGCCATTAGAAAATCTCACACCGTAACTACTCAACGCAAGGCGGTAAACGCCTGCATCCAGCTCCATCACAATGGTGTCGCGGTAATCGCCACTACCCGGCGCATTGCCTTCGGCGTACAGATCCCCGTTTTCTCTGAACAGGCCTAGCGCAGTATCGTTTTCGGTGGGCGACAGCGAAGCAGAAGTATCAAACGCATACAGCCCCGCCTCCAGTTCCACCTCGTACCAATGCACTGGGGCACTTTCTTCTTTGAACTCTTGATGGTAGGGAAGCGTGATTTTCGTCAGTGGCGGCGGCGGTGGCGGCACATAAGCCAGCGCGGCGAAATTCACATCCACCGGCATATCGCCATCCACCTCCATATCAAAGCCATCGCGGGCACTGGCTCCGTAACCAGTAATCGCCACGAAATAGGTACCGGCCTCCAGCCCCTCCATCACAATGCGCGATCTGAAATCACTAAAGTCAGCGTCAGCATCGTCATTGGTATCAATCACCACCCCATTGCTGGCGTACAGCGCCAGAAAGGTATCCGGGTTCGACGGATCATCGACAACCACAGGCGTAGCGGTGGTGAATTCGTAATTCCCACGCGCTGCAATCTGCACTTTGATCCACATAATCGGCGCAACAGGCTGGGCCACCGATAGGTTGAATGGCAAGTTGCCTGCATAAATGGCGTCGCTGACTGAGCTGCCATCACCCCCTTCGCCCGGTTCTGGCTCGGGTTCTGGTGCGGGCGGTTTCAGAGTCATCAAGCGCTCATAGGCAAACACATATCCTGTGAAAAAGTTGTTCGCTGCAGCTTTTGCATGGAAAAGCCGGATCTCCCGGATATGTGCAGTCTCGTCACTCCATGCATTGAAACCGGAACCACTCTCTGAAGGCTCCCATGCACCCTGCGAAGGCTTAGAAAACGGATATGGAGCCTCGGCAGCTAAGTCCCTCCAATAGCGCCAGCTTCCAAATGGAAGCAGGAGGTTAGGGTCGCCCTCAAACACGCGAGCTCCACCTGCAGTAACCGCTATAGAGTTTGGTTCACAATTAATTTGGACTACAAGCTCACGATTGCTTCCAACTTTCAAGCGGCCTTTAAAAACGGTGACTGTTTCTTCCCAGTTACTGACGAAGATGTGCACCAACACATCTGGGTCGGGAGAAACGTAGTGCAGTTCGAGTAGCACTCCAGCGTCATAGAAATCTTCTTCGAGTTCTTGCATATCAGGACGGTGGCATTAACCAAGTGATGCGCCCGATGGGGTAGCTCATTCCTGTGTGCCCCGGCATATTCATAGCTGACACAAACATTGCGCTATCAGCCACCCCTTTCAGGTCTGGATACTTTGACAAAAGCTCCCCGTCTATCGAGGCAAGGTGTTCGACTTCTTCGCTGTAGGGCCCGGTACGGAGCCAAAAGCCTTCAATGTTGCCGCCATCTGGTCCAGTGACTGTGGCGTTATCAAATTGCAATTTGTGCCGAATTTGCCCAGGCGAAAGACTTGCTTTGAGTAGATGGGAGCTCATGGTGCAATCCTTAAATCGAAGGAATCACCACGTTGAAGTGCTTGATCGTGCGGGGCGATCCCACCTCAAACGTCGTGTTCGAGAGGATCATGTCGCCACTGACAGCACCCACTGAGCCTTGAATGCGAATGGCCATGCTGTCTTCGTCACCCGCATCATCAACAGCTTCCAGGCGAAAGAACGTCGCCGTGCCTGCTGCTGCTTCCAGCGAGCTCCACACTTGCGCAGCATCCTTGCTGATCACACCGGGGCTGCCACCCGCTTCAAAATTCAGGCCAGCGCCGTCAGGCTTGATCTCGCACAGCATCGTGTTCGATTGCGTACTGCCCGCTGAGCTGGCAGGCTCGGCGCCACCATAAATACGCAGCACCAGGCCATTGAGCGCGCTCAGATAAGAGCCGTTTCGGGCTACGTGGTCACACAGACCGGGGGATGCTTTCCACATGGTGTTTTCTCCTAATTAATCGTCAGACTCAAGACCCAGCGCCACCTTCACTCGCAAGATGTCGCCCACCTCTTTGGGTTTCGGTACGGCAAAGCGCACTGCAGAAAGCAAAACGCCAGATGTGGCCCCCTTTCCAGCAGCCGAAGCCAGAAAGCCCCCGTAAATCGTTGCCGGTGTGGTAAAGGTAAATTCGGCCACCTTTGCGTGGTTGTTGGCCTCTCCGCCAGATGCCACTGAGGCAGCAAAGGCCAGGCGCGTAGCACCTTCGTAGCCGGTGAACTCTGTGGCCTGCACAGGAAAGGTCTGCGCAGCATCGCCGGGCACGGGCGTGTAGTCGCCACTGAACAAGCCGATGTGCCACTGCGCCTGCTGGGGCGTCTTGCCCAACAAGGTATCAATCCAGTGGTTCAGCCCCTCCAGAGGCATCAGGTTGTGCTGCACCTCGGTCACAACACCATCCTTGGACAGGTGCTCAAGGGTCCAGATAAATCCGGGTTTCGCGTGCATATCTACTCCGCTTCCATAGTGACGCCCGCGCGCCCGTAGCCGGGGTGCTGGCGCTTGCTGATAATTTGATCGACACCGTTGCGCTCCACACGGAGCGTGGCCCCCGTAGTGCCTGGCAACACGCGCTGGGCCGGCACAACTGCGTCGGTCAATGAGGCAACCTCCCCTGCACCGTTGCCCACCACAATCCCTTGCGACGATCCCCACACCGCCCGCCCATCTGGCAGGCGCGCCAGTGATCGCGCAATGCCCACGTGCTCATTGACCACCAGCAAGTCAGCCGTGGCGGGGTCTGCGCCCTGCAACCAGTACGTCTTGTCTGCCACCACAAAGCAGCCACCCGGCATAGGCGCAAACACCGTCACTGGCGAAGCAAACGCAATGAAGTTGCTGGGGGCCATCACACCGAAGTGGTAAGGCTGTGAGTAATAAATGGCATGGCCGCGCACCGCGTACAAGCGGCCACCATGCAGGCCCAGCGCGTTGCCGGGCATCAGGGCTTGCTTGTGCAGCGACAGGCACTCACCCCCCAGCCGTGATTCGTCCACGTGGTGCACGCCTCCAGATGACTGCGCATCCAGGTACATCACCTCTCCATTGGGGTGGCTCACATAAATCTGTGTGCGCAGGCCTGCCGGTGGCACTGGCACATCAAACTGCACCGTACCGCCCACAAGGGACTGTGGCTGCGTGCACAGTCCCACTACGCCCAGCGCATCCACATAGGCAAAGCAGTACAGATAAGAGAAGTTGCCCGCATCCGCCGTAGCCACAGGCGCGGGCGATGGGGCTGGCGCAATCATGGCTGCCACGCTGTTATCCGGCTTGATGCGCGCCATCGTGCGCCCGTCAGTTACCGCAATGTCTCCATCGGGCATGTCTGCGTAAGCGAGCGTGGCCGAATGTGGCACCGCAAAATCCAAAGGCTGCAACTGCTTGCTGCGCACATCCAGCGCGCACAACTGCCCCGCAGACACCACCAGCGCGCGCCCGGTGCCAGACACCCACAGCGAATGCATGTTCGTACCCGGCACCACCTTGGCATAGCCTCGGCGGCCAATAAAACGACCGGGCAGCGCAATGTCCACATTCTTGGCATCGGCCACATACAGCCCCTCCTTAATCTGCAAATCAGATCGAGAGAGGTGTTCGTTCTTGCCAAGAAAGGTTGAGAACTTTTTAGAGCTGGTGGCCATAGACAGGGAGTGTTCCCGTCTATGGCGCTTTGGCCTCACCCTATGCTGTGCGCAAAAGGAAAGCCCTCCAAAGAGGGCTTTTTCATTTAAGCATCACGCTTCCTTTATCGCAAAAACTCTTTGGCCTTTCGGCTGAGACTTAAGTGCACTGATGCAGACTGAGTGCGAATAGCGTAATAACCCGCCCGCGAAAAATCTTGCTCCAACTGCTTGATGGCAGCATCGACTTCCTTCTCGTTTGTTAGGCGCATCCTTGGATGCTCTGCGGCAATAGCTTTCAGTTCCGCAAATTTCGATTTCGCAAACTCTAGGTGCGAGACTTTGGACGCAGGGATAGCGGAGCTGCAAGCCAAACTAAGAGATTCGTTTAACTGCGCCTTTGCTGTGTACGCTTGCTGCTCTAATCTTTCTAGCAGAGCGCCTCGCGCCTTGGCATTAAGAAACAGCTTGCGTAGCCAGTCGAACATAAAGACACTTTCAATATCAGGCAACATCGTAGCGCAAGGCGTCATCCAAAGAAAACCCGCCGAAGCGGGTCAGTCATCAAGTTGCCAGCGCACTTTGGCCGCGCGCCGCCATTCGGCTCAGGCGCGCCGTGCACACGCTCACCAACTTAGCCAGTGTTGATGCATCCACAAAAAGCATGTCATCTACTGCGCTGTGAAAGCGCTCAATCGGCATCACATAAGCATTGCGGTCAATCGGTTTGACGCTGACAACATCATCTGCATGGGCAGTCGCAGCAAAACTCAGCATGTACCGATCAAGTCGCCAATCTTGTCCACGCACGACTGCATCCACAATGCCTTTGTAAACAAGTGGCATAGCCGCGCCAGCCAGTGCCAAGGCTTGGTTGATGTGTTCCATATCTGGGAGCGTTTGAACAGGCTCGTTCACTATTTCACCTGCGTATCCATTGGGCAGCTTGCCAATCAAGTACGCACGCGCTTCCTCGTAAAGGCTGGCTGGCAGTTCTTCGTACTTGTTAACGCGAAACTTCTTCTGAAAGCGCGCCCATGTCTCCGCATGCTTTTGGATACCAGCATCCACAATCGCTTGAACAATCTCACGCAGGTCTTGTTTTTGCGCAGGGTTAATGCGGGCGTAGTCGATGGCTGGTGCGACAGGCTGCACCGCATCTAGAAACACGCGAATCACCTTGAGGTGGAATGCTGCGCTGATCCAAGCTGCGTAGGCGATCACCAGCTCTTTGCAGGCGTAGGTGCCGCCGTTGTTGCCACGACGCGTTTCAATGCAATTCCGCATATCTGCGGATTTGATTTCAGCAATCAGAGCCTGTGTTTGTTCCAAGCGGCTAAATTGGTTAGGTTCGTGCTTCGCCTCACCACCACTCGCCTTATGTAAGTCATTCAGAGAGTACAGGCCATTGACTTGACGAACGCTAGTGCCTGCTACGGTCAGTGCTGTAGAATTTTCCACGTTGTGTCCTTGATTTGCGTCTTGGGTTACTTCACTCGAAGCCCTGCCGGTTACAGCCGTCAGGGCTTCACTACATGGATCACCGTGATCCACAACTCAAGTATGCACCACCGTGATCCATTCTTGCAATAGCTATGTGGATCACTGTGGTTTATCATCTACTCATGAGCCGTGAAGACCCCCAAATGAAGATCAGGCTGCCTGCCGATCTCAAAGACCAAATTGAAATCGCCTCCAAGAGCTCGGGACGATCGATGAACGCCGAAATCGTGGCACGACTAGAGCTGAGCCTTGATCCAAACAACAATTCTGCAGCTCTTAAACAGAGAATCCTTGAAATGGAAGGTGATGCAGCACTAGTTGCTCTGCAAGCTAGTCAGGCCAAGTCAGATCTATTGGCAACACAATTGCTAGTCATACAAATCGCCAAAATGTGCCCGCCTGGTGTAATACCCAAGGGGTCTACAACCAGCCAACTGCTTCAGAGAATCCTTGATAAAGAGGGCGATCTCATTCAAGAGTCACTCCACGGCATGATTGAAAGCCTGCTGAGCTTTGAGGAGGCAATTGAGAAACGAATCGACAGTGGGCAACTCAAAGTCGTTTCAAATTCAGAGGGGCCGACAAAATTTACGGCGGTCATCGATCACCTGAAAAAACTGACAACCTCGACTAATGAGCTGGCTGCAATTGTGGAAAAAGACACAAAGTCCAAGACTAGTCGCGATCAGTAAATTGAATAGCAACCCACATCCACTGCACAAACGTTTTAGCCTGATATGAGTAATAAAAAAGCCCTCATTCAAGGGCTTTGCTATTTCAATCGTCGTAGTGGTATCTACAGGCCAGCACCACCACATCATCGTCAGTGGCGCGGTACACCAGCCGGTTGGTCTGGTCAATGCGCCGTGACCAGTAGCCTGCCAGATTACCCACCAGCGGCTCCGGCTTGCCGGTACCCACGAACGGATCGCGTGCAGCTTCCGTCAGCAGCATGTTGATGCGCTTGAGCGTTTTCTTGTCTTGGCCTTGCCAGTAAAGATAGTCCTCCCAGGCATTGGGCAGGAACTTGATCGCGCGGCTCACTCTTCAATCAGCGCTTGTGTCTTGGCCGCGCCCTTGCGGTCTTGCTCTACCGCAGCCATCAGGCGGCGCGCATTGGCTGGGCTTTGCATCAGGTGCAAAGTCTCCAGCATGCTGTTGTAGGTGGACTCAGACAGCAAAACCGCGTTCTCTCCATCACGGCGGTGGATCAGCGTCACATCACAGTCAGCCACCACGCGATCAATCACGCCTTTGAACTCGCTGCGCGCTTGGGTGAAGCTCACTACATGCATAACCTACTCCTTAATACGTACCACATATTGTACATGTTTGCGCCAAATCTGTTATGCGTGGCTGCTTCTCCCAACCCTGGCCAGCGGGGTGCAAGAAAAAAACAGTCTGGTCAATCGCACTTTTCCTGCTGGCATTTCTGCACACGCCTATGCAGAATGCACGCGAGCTTCACGTACCAAAACAAGCGTGGCCACAAATAACCGGGGGGAGATCAACGTGCGATTCATCGTTTTGTCAGCGCTGGCCTTGCTGTGCCATACCGCCAACGCAGAAACCGTTCAAGTCAAATACCAGGGCCCCGTCTCACTGGACGCGTTTACGTGTACAGACGTGCATGGTGACAGCAACGTAAATCGCATCTGCTACGACCAAAAAGAGCGGTACATGGTCATCAAGCTCAACAAGACCTACTACCACTACTGTGAGATAGACGGGGCGACCGTGGCCGCCCTGCAAGCTGCCAGATCTAAAAATCAGTTCTTCCAAACTAACATTCGGGGCAGTGGATCGAATGGACCGTTTGACTGCCGCACGCATCCTATTCCTAGGAAGTATAGAAACTGACCTTTAGCGATTGCGTATGGCCAGCAGCCGACCTAGAAACCGGATTTCAAACCCCAGTGCTAGTGAAAGCTAATTGACGTTTAGCTACAAAGCACTGATTGAAAAGTGAATCATAATGTGTTCTATGCTTCATATTGTTATGAGAAATTCATTGATTAACTCTCATTCCAGGTGATTTTTCTTGGCAAAAACTGATCGATAACTTCGTATTAGGCAGCGACACTGTCATTAGTTGTACTAAATCCCGCAAAAATGAAAATAAAGATATTTATTGGAGTAACGGTCGCTGCATTAATTTGTGCAGCTATCTATACGCAGCTAACGATTTTCGTTATTCCGCCAATTGGCATGGTGCCCGAGGGCAAAACTATCATCATTCCGCGCCAGAGCAATACGCAATTTGTCGACAGTCCAGACGGGATGTGCGAACGGACGAATGGCGGCGTCAGTCTTCTGTGTCGTGGCTTCGCAATCGCTTCTGTGGGAAAGGACGTAACGATCCTGGCTCGCTTGCCCTACAGCTCAACGCTGTACAGCATCTCCACTGGTGGCAAGAGCTACGACCGTTAGGCTCCAGTCTTTAATACTCAATACCAATTCTGCTTTCTGATGCTTATGTCGACCCAACGCAGTGCTTCGTTAAAGCTCCCATTTGTCCTAGCTTCTGTTGCAGCCTTACTGGCAGGCTGCAATGAAAACCAGCCTAGCAATAATGCAAAACCTAGCCAGTCGGCAGAGTTTCTGCAACAGCAAATCCGCGACCTGACTGCAGAACGAGATCATCTCAAGATGCAAGTGCAAGATCTGTCACGGTCCCCAACTGTCATCCTCGCTGACGTGACGAGCGCGCTCTCTAGCAACAATCTAGAGAAGGCAAACAAAGTGCAGGCAGAGCTAGAAAATCGCTTTCCCAAATCGAACGAAACGACAGAAGGCAAGAAACAAATTGCAGCTTATCGTGATGATCTTGCAAAGGCCGCCGCCGAAGAGCAGCGGCTGGCTGCACTGGGATTCAAGGCACTGCCAGTCAGACTGACCGTCAAAGGACCTGCCGTAACTGCGAAGTACAGTGACCTAAGCTTCAATCCACGTTTTGTGATGGATCGCTACGACAACAGCTACCACTATCGTGATGCTGACCGTGACACAAAGTACGCAATCATCGGTATGACCGTGACAGCAGGAAAAGGTGTGAACAATCCTGAGATGCCTGGTGCTGCACTTTACTGGGCTGATGGTGCGACACTGAGGAAGCTTGGAGAGTTCTCTATCGAATTCACGCGATGGGAGAGTTATGCAACCTATTTAGGTAATTATTCGGACAGCCGTAATGACTTTGCCAAGGTGCAGACCATACCCTTCACATTAGGGGTGCAGATTAGCGACGAAATGATCAGTAAAAGGCCGCTTTACGTTGTGGCCACAAAGGATGGCTGTATTGGCCGTGGCTATGAACGTTTTAGAAACCCTCCAGACTTTTACCGTGGCGTGTGCTCACCTTTGAAGTCGACGCTGACAACGCAAGACTTTACTGATCCCGCGAGCGTCTTGACTGTTGTTCTGCGGAGAGATTGACAAAGTCAAGGTAACTGGAAATGCTACCTGCTCGAATAATCGCTTTGGATTGATTGCGTTATCCACAAATTGGACATGAGCTGCCCCTCGGGATAAGACCGTCAACAGCAGCCAACGCTCGACCCGTTTGAACTTGGCTGCTGTGATCTCCGAGCCGCTCACTGTTTCATGGTCTTCACTTCAACGCATTGAGTGTTAACAGACTCGAGCACCAACCAAAAAACCCTCTTTCGAGGGCTTCGCTACATCAATCCTCGACGTGGTTCTACATGCCAGTACCACCAACTCATCGTCAGTGGCACGGTACACCAGCCCGATGCGGCACCTGCAAGAATGCCAACCATCGGACAGGCTTAGCGATTTTGCTCTTGCGCTATTTCTCGCATCTGCTGGCGGATCGCTTTTGGGGTGTTGCTCAGCACACGTTCTTCGCGGGGCTTGGCCATTTCACGGGCGCGCTTCCACATATCGGGAATCTTGATCACGATCGGCATATCCGGGTTGTTACGGTTCCAAGCCTCTACACGTTTGCGTGCATCAGCCAAGGCAGCGTCATCTTTGCGGAACAATGCATCAGCCCATTGCGCCTTGATATCTGCACTTGTCAATGAGTAAAACGATGTAGCGCGGCGCACATGGCTTACAGCTTCACTGTCTTCGGCCACCACCGTGGGCTGAAAGCCAAACAGCTTGAGCGCGCCATCCAGCGCATTGGTTTCCACTGTCTTGTAGCCTTTGGCATCTTTGGCCATGCCACTGGACAGCATGTCCGCCCCCTTTTGGGCATTGCGTACAGCCGTTGGCGAAACTTCTAGAGCCGCATCCACCACCTTGCCCGTCAGTGCCATGCCAAGCGCGCTGAAGCCACGCTTCACAAAATCCCCGCCTGGCCCTGCCAACTCCAGCAAGTCACGCTCACGGTTTGGCTTATCCATCGCCAAACCTGTACCAGGGATGATGTTGCCCACACCAAGGCGTCCTGAAACGTCAGTGGGCATACCGGGCAGACCCGAGATTCCTTGCTCCATAAAGGCTGCCATCTCATTGCCAAGCACGCCACGCAAGAACTCTTGGCGCTCGCGCTTCAAGCTGAAGTTGTAACCCATCTTCTGCCCAGCCCCATCCACCAAGTCCTCGATGTCCTCCATAAATGGCAAGCCGCCAGCACCCGACATCAGCAGCAACATGGCCATGGCCCACATCACGGCGCGGCGGCCTTCTGCGCGCTCCGGGCTGCCTTGCTCGCCTGCATTCCACATGCGGTGCATCAACTCCAGGTAGCTCACTGTGTAGGTTTTGAACGTCATCAACGTGCCACCCACAGCCCCGCGGCCCCAGCGCATCTTGTTGGCCTTGCTATACAGGAACTGGGTTTCCAACACAGCTTTGCGCGCAAACTCTGCCGGGTTGTCCACTCCCCGTTCTTTTGCCATCCGGTACGAAGTAATAAAGGTGCTTCGACGGTTGAACTGCTCAGCCAAGGCAAACGGCTGGCCCCAAGCCACCTTCGTACGTATCCAGCCATTCGCAGCTGCTGCTGTAACTTTGCCCATGGCAGTGCCGTCCCCCGCACGCAACGAACCTGTGCCACGCGCCTGGGCCATGATCTGGTGCACTTCTTGGGGCGAGAGTGTGCCGTCGTCTTCGGCCAACTTCATGGCGTGCGCTAAGTCGGCTTCGTACTTAAAGCCCTTGGTCGCCATATCCTTGAGAGCGCGTGTCATGTGTTTGGCCGCCAGCTGCATACCGCCGTACTGCGTCAACCATGGCAGGGTCACTGCAAACGGCTGGGTTGTGTTCACAAACGCGGAAGCCAGCGAACCTCCCAAATACTGTGCAAACAGCATGGAGCGAATAAACAAGCCCTCTTCTTGCGGATCTTGAATGTAGCTACGCAGCTGCATTGCAACGTCTTCCAGCTCGCCTTGTTCCTTGGGGATGGCCTGAATGGCGGCTTCCATCGTCCCCGCATTCAAACCTCCAGCGGCCAAACGCGCGTTGCTGTACACAAAGCTGGCCAGCACGCGCCCCACATCTTCGTTGTAGCCCGCTGTGCCCTTGCGGTGAATCAAGCGCTTTAAGGCGCTGTGATTGTTCTTGGCCAGTTGCAAGTAAGCCTGGTATGCCTTGTCACCGGCCTGATCGCCATCCTCGTTGAGCCCCAGCATGCTGCCAAACATCTCCATGCTCTCAGGGGTCATGCCCTGGAACAGTTTGAACTTCTCTTGTCCCTTGGTGCCCTGCGTGACCTTGGCATCTTTGTCATGCTTGAAGGCGTCACGCATATCTTGAGCCATGCGATTGGCATCCAGCATCGAGTCAAACATACCGAAGTACAGACTCTCTTTGTCCTTGCCTTCTACGTGAACCGTGTAGCTTCCGAAGCGCGAAAGTGGAGCGTAGCCACTGGCCATCAGCTCCTGGGCCTTATCCACGATGGAGCGGATCTGGAACATTTTTTCGGCCATGCGGTCACGCGAATCAGGAATGTCCTTAGCGCGCTGCTCCAGCTCATCATCCAACAACTTCCATGCGTCGGTCAGTGTGGGCGCGTCCATCACAATATCGCGTAAATCATCCCAATCGCGCCCCAAATTGCGCAGCATGTCAGCGCGAGAGGTAATGTCCAGCGACTTATCAAACCCGGCGCGCGCCTCTTGGTACAGACTGATTTGATGGTCAGTCAGGTTGAATACATCCTTGAGTTCTTTGGCATTCCACACAACACCTGCCTTAAGCACTCTGCTTTCAAACCGTTCATTTGCCAGCGCTTCAAACTGCTCTATAGGCAATGCGCGCAGGGCTGCCACCTCACGGGGAGCCATGCGGTTACCTGCCAGCATCACCTCCACCTTTTGTTCAGGTGCCAGGTTGCGGTACTTGTCCTTTAAGTCACTGACAAGTACGGCATTGCCATTCAGGTCGCGTGCCCAGTCCTTTGTCCCTTCAAACAAAGCCTTGGCAATCGCCTTGTTGTCCCCCGCGGATATAGATGTCTTGGCATCCTTACCCCAAAACTTCAAGTCACTCCATGTCTCCACACGCGGCAGCAAGCGCGGCGCCACGCTGGCCGCCTCATTGGTCAGAGTGGACACATCCTCAATAAACCGTTGCGCCGCTTCAAACACCGGTTTGAATGCCGGATTGCGTTCTGCTAGATGGCGCATGGTGCCCACAGTTTTATCCCACCACGACACCTTGCCGGGATGGCTCAGCGCGTTGTGCGCCAGCGTCATGCCCTTGTCTTTGAGGTCAGCCAGCTTGGAGCGGCTGAACATGATGTTGCCAACATCGTTGTTTTTGTTCAAAATGGACTCAGTGCCCGCGCCCAACCCATTTCGAGAACGTGTAGCGATGGATTGCGTAGCAGAGGATCGGGTCGCACCCCCCGCCGATGCATCGGGCACCTTTTCATAAGCTGTAAGCAGCCAGCCGTTCGCACCCTTGCGTTTTACCAGTACGGCCTCGTTTCCCTTGTGGTCCAGCACCAAACGCGTTGCCAATCCACTCTCTGCGCGCCTCACCTCTTCGCCAGAAGCAATCGTTTCAACCACCTTATCGGTAAGCATTCGCTGGACATCAGCCAAGCTCATTCCATCAGACTCCATGCGGCGTTTGATGATGTGCTCGATCCCGCGTTTGCTGTCGCCCCAAGTGAAGTCCACCCAGCCCAGTCCATTGCGGTACATGGCTCTGTGCTGATCTGCCTTCTCAACTAAAACCATTTGCATTGCTTTGCGGCCACGTGCAATATTGGCGTCTACAGACTTCATAGCACTGCGACTCGCAGCAGGTGACAAGTTCACGCCAGCATGTTGTGCACCCTGATCTTGCCCACCACGCTCCACCCAAGCGCGCGCTGGCAGCAAGTAGTTGTTGATGATTTCGGTATCCGTCAGCTTCATGCTCTGAAAGCCCGGCACGTTCTTGCGCAGCCAGGTGCGAATGGCAGCTACGGCGCGCTTCACAAACCCTATTTCAGGGTTGTTCTGGGCCATCTCGGCCAGTACTTCCTCGGCAGCAATACGTCGATCCTTCAGGGTGACACCACGCAAACCATACTCTTTGATCTTGGCATCCACCTGTGCTTTGCGCATGGTGGCAATCTGATCCAAGACACCGTCCAGCTCCTTGCCAAACGCGCCACGCAAGCCGTGGTGACCCAAAGCTTCATGAAACAGCACCCGCGCAGCATCGTTGGGTGTTTTAAGCTGGCTGGCCAGCAGATATGTCTTACCTTGGTGATAGAAGCCCTCGGGCTCGCCGCTGGCGCCACCACTGCGCTGCTTCTGGTCAGCACGGCGCACCGCTTCAGGAATGATGGGGTCTGCCATGTCATAGGCCACCAACACATCTGGGCCATTGGCCCATGTTTTACGGATGGCATCGGCTGTCCCCTTGACCTTACCCACCACCCGGGCGCGCGCCTTCTCAGAAAAAGCGGGCCGCCCTTCGTTCATCGTCTTCAAGAACCCCGGCACATCAAAATCTTGTGAGCTGTCCGCGTCTGAGCGGCGAAACAGCACTTTGCCCTGTGCCTCAGTAGATGCACTTGGAGAATTCTTCACCGCCTCCAGCGCCTGCTCTACGGGTGCATCCAGCACGATGGCCTTCACGGGCTTGCCATCCTCGGCTGCTGCAATGGCTTGGTGATGGCCGTCAATGATGTGCCCATCATTTGAGACGATCACGGCACGATCCCCGGTGGCCTCTTTGGCTTTGGCCACTTTGCTTGGCGAGTATTCAGCCTGCGTGGGCTTGAGCGCTGCCGCATCTACGGTCGTGGTTTCATGGGCAATGCCCTGAGCGTTCAAGTGTTTGACCAATCCGCCATGTGACTGGGTTGGCACCTGTGGCATCTCTGCGCGGGGAATCCCCAGTGTTCCAGTATCTGGCGCGAACGGTTTCTCATCGCCCTCCGGTTTTGATCCTTTCTGGGTAGCCACTGCCTCAACGGGCGCAATGGCATCCATTAGCGCGGCACGGGTCTTGTCAGTCATATCCGCCCAAGGCCGGGTATGCAGGTTCTTGCGCTGCATGGCATTCAAGCCGGCGGCATTGGCCGTAACAGCTTGGCGCTCAACCGTGGTCATGCGCGTCCAGCGCTCAGAGGCTTCTAGCTTGCGCGCACTCTCCGCAGCTCGGCTTGCATTGCCTGCTTGGGCAATCGCAGTAGCAGTCGCTGCGCCTTTCTTCTTTGCCTTCGCGCCAGCTTGACCGCCATTGTCTTCAGACGTGGGGCCACCATGGGTCAGCCCTTTGTCTGCGGCTGGATCTGCGGCTTGCGCTGCAGCTGGAACGCCGTTGACTGCTTTGCCAGATGCTGGGCGCGCTGCTCGTTGTTTCGGTTTTGCTTGCTGGGTTTGAGGGGTTTGCGTGCCATCTGTTGTTGCTCCTGTTTTAAATGCGGGTGACGATTTACCAGCCAGCGCTGCATCAGCATTGGCTTGCTCTTGAAGTTGGGTAATTTCTGCACGTGCTGTGGCTGCGCGGCCCTGCGCATCGCTAATCGCCTTCAGACGGCGCTGCTCATTGGCCTCTCCCACATCGCCAGGTCCACCCTTGGCTTCATGCGCTGGCAAAGGCTTGGCGTTGTGCTTGTATTCACGGGTGGCCCAGTCGCGCGCTTCAGCGTCGGCTGCTGCGGCTTCACTGTTCAATTGCTCCATCCGCAGGGCCGGGTTGAGTAAATCCAGCTCTTGCTGCAAGGCATCACGCTGGGTGACTGCCTCCTGCGTCCAGCCCGTGGCACGCCCTTGCTGTGCCAAAAAATCCAACCGCTCCACAATCTGCTGCCCGCGCACCTGGCCTGACACCTCACCCGTGTCAGCATCAACACCTTGCTGGCTCAGTGCGTTTTGCTCTTGTTTTTTTACATTCGACTGGGGTGCCTGGGCGGTGGCTGCAGCCAGCATCTGCTCTGTCGCACCACTGTCTACGGCCAACGCGGCGGCAGCTTCCAGTTGACCGGCGTCCTTGCGCAGCCCCATGGCCTGGCTATCAACGGCTGGTGCACTGGCTTCGCTGGCAGCCGCAGGCGCGTCTTCTGCGGTAATGCCTGCTGCGCTTGGGCCCATCAGATCAGAGGCCAGATTGGTGCCTGCCCCAGCCTGCGCACCCTGCTCGGCGTCCTCGTTGTTCTGGTTGGCAGCAACATTCGCATTTGCGCTGACAGCGCGCCCACTGGCTTCCACAGCCCCAAGGCCACCACCCAAAGGAGCAGCAGCCAAGCCTTCCAGCGCGGCTTGACCAGCCACCCCGCGCATAGTTGGCGTATCAAACCCCTCACCCTGCTCGGCCAGATTGGCAGCAAGGCGCTCTTGGCCACCTTGCACCGCTTCCATGGGCGCTTCTTTGGCAACACCCAGAGCTGTGCCCTTGGCGATACCTGCAGTGGTTGCATCTGCAGCCTGTTTCGCTGCACCTGCTCCCGCCAAACGCCGCACTGCAGCTTCAGCACCGGTAGAGCCAGCCAGCACACCCAGCCCAGCACCTGTAGCAATGCTGCCCAAGTTGTCGCCCGAGTACGCTTGTGCAACGTCAGCACGCTGCGCGGCTTGCTCCGGTGTCGCGCCTGCTTCTAAATGCCGCTGCTCCACCCCGTCGTAGATGCCACCCTTCACAGCACCGGCCCCCTGCACCGCGCCAATCACCATCGGGGCTGCACGTGCGGCCAGTTGCGCGGCAGTGCTGGTGCCACCGGTCAACGCAGCAGCGGCCAACGTCGGCACAACAGAGCCCACGGCATTCAGCGTGGTATCCAAGGGGGCATCGGCAAAGCTGCCCGCATAGGCTTTCACCTCTTGCCAAGTGCTGCCCGAATCCTCCGCTGCCTTGATCGTCTGCGCGCGCTCTTGCTTTTGAGCCTTGCGGTGGTCAGATTCCAGATCCTCCGCTGCCTGGATGCCCTTACCAATCAGGCGCGAGACGGCATTCCCCGCACCTGCGGCATCAGAGACCATCTTGACGCCCTGAGCCACGCCG
Source organism: Comamonas avium (assembly GCF_014836675.1). Lineage (GTDB taxonomy): Bacteria > Pseudomonadota > Gammaproteobacteria > Burkholderiales > Burkholderiaceae_C > Comamonas > Comamonas avium. Next base: position 126,376 of record NZ_JACSQK010000009.1, on the reverse strand, counting down.
GTGCCCAGAGCAATCGCAGAGTCTCCTATTTCTTGGCCCCACCCTTTAAGGCCACGCGGAGCAGGTGGTGCATCTGCTGCACCAGCCCCATAGTCCTGCTTCCAAGGTTCCGAGCCACCACTGGAAGTGCTGGCATATTGTTGTTCCCAAGGTTTCTTTGCATCGGTCATGCGCAGATGCTCAGCGCATGACTACTTTGCGTCGAACCCTATGCTGGGCGCACTTACAAAGGCTCCCAATTCTTCTGCTCGTTGGGATTCCCACCCTTGTAGCGGAAACCGTTGCGCGCCTCTCCGGCTTTGGGCAGGCTTGCCGCTACTGCGTCGTTGCCTGGGCCATTAATGAACTGCCCTGTCTGGTTGTTGAGTACACGTCCAGGCACATTGCGCATGACGTTCGCGGTGGTATCCCACTCCTGTCCGCCAGGCACCACGGTGTACCGATTGGCTTGTTCACTCTTGCCCGACAAATCCCGAATCTGCTGGGCAATCGCCATGCGCTCCTCGGGCGTCTTGGCAGCGTCGTACCTGCGGTACATATTCTCCTGACGCTCACCGCTGCGAATATCAAAGCCGCGCACCTGCTCTTCCAGGTTCATCTTGCGGTCATCCATGCCTGCACGGCGTGCATCACGCTTGTTGGCCCCAGTCTCTTGCATGCCTGCGCGCTCTGTCGCTCCAGCTTGGCGCATCTGCTCGCCTGTCAGATGGCTATTGGCGCGCATGGCCTCCACTTCAGCACCCGCTTGGCCCGTGGTCATGGCTGCCAAATCCTCGCTCTGACCCCGCTGGTAAGCGGCTTGAGCCTGGCGGCGCTCCTTGCCTGTACGGTGAATGCCGTTGGCTGCCATCTCCAAACCGCGAAGTCGCTGGCGCGCTGTGAAGTCGTTGCCACTGTGTGCAACGGTTGGTGCGCGCATCTGCTGGGGCATCGGCAAGCCTCGCACCTGTGGTGTCATCAAGCTGCCTTGTTGCGAGCGCTGAGCAAGCGCTTCAGCCGCCGCATTGTTTTGCCAAGTTGGAAGACCGCGAGGCTGTGCACCAGCTACTGCACCTGCTGCACTGTCCGAAAAGCTATTGCCGCTGCGAAATACCCCGGGCTGCACTTGCGTGGCCTGGGGTTGTGGTGGCTCTGGTAGCGGCACCATAGCCTGGGTGGGCTGAACAGCGCTGGGGCTGGTGGTGTTCACGGCTGTGGCTGCAGAAGGTGCTACAGGCTGCACGGCGGCGGGTGCCGTAGCAGTCATCGTCGGTGCTGCTGGCGCTGGGGCTGAATCGCTTTGGCCAATGGGGGATGCATCACCCGTCACCAGCGTCTTGAGCGCCTGCGCAGCCGGGTTCAAAGCGCGCGCTGCAGAGCTGGCCACATCATCAGCAAAGCCAATGGCAGGCGCCAACCCTGTGCGCGCGCCCATACCAACGGCAGCGCCGACGCCGCCAGACTTGTAAGCCTGTTGAATGTCTTGCCCTACCCCTTTGGTAGCGGCAACGGTGCCCGGGAACGCGCCAGCCAAGGCTGCCCCCACGCCAGTAGATGCGGGCTCACCTGCTTGCTGCCCAGCAGGCTTCAAACCTACAGGGGGCATGCTAGGAGCTGCGGCAATCCGCGCTGCTTGCGTGTGTGGCATACCGCTAGACCCGCTACTGCCTTGCAGCCGGCTGCCTGGAAAGGTGTTGCTTGGCGAGGTTGGGAGGCGCTTTTCTTCTTCCACCACGCCACCACCATTAAAGAACTGGCGCGGCTCACCCGGCAGGTTCTGCTGAAACCCTCGCAGGCCACGTGGCCCACCGGCTGGCACTGGGGCATGGGTGGCATTTTTCATCTGATCTAAAGCCTGCACGCCCACGGCATGCACTTGCTCTGGGGGTAGCTTGAACTCACCGTTAGACAGCTGCACAGGCACTGGTTTTTGGCCCATCGCGGCTAGGTTCTGCTCACCAATGGCCTGCGTGCTGTCAGTGGGCATGATGTACGTCCCCTCTGGCACGGTGTCTGCCACTTCATCCGACGTACCGGTACCGGGGCCGCGCACCTTACCTGCACGTGGTTGTTGGGGTTGGGTGGCGCGCTGCGCCGGTTGAAAGCCTCGCATGGAGCCTCCTGTAAATGGCATTGCCGCCATTGTTCTGAGGCTGCGTGCAAGTTCCAAACCCTATGCGGGGTGGATGGACTGCCCTCTAAGGCAGCATAAGCATGGTGGTGTGCGGGGTATCTTCGCGCGTTTGCCGGCGCAAGTCGCTGTCCGGCTGGTGGCCGAAGTAGTGCGTGAACGCTGTTTCTGCGGCAACAGAGCGCGTGGGGTCAAACCCATCAGCATCCGGCTGGCTGAACGCCTTGTGCAAAGCCCAATGCACCAGCTGCATATGGCTGGCTCTGTGGATTTCAGGCTGATCGTGCTCATGCTTCATGCAGCACAGCGGTAAGCGATAGCCCTCCAGCTGCAGGCGCGCACCGGCTTGAACCGATCCAACCACCCGCAATGTCGTCTCGCCTTGAATCAGCCACTGCACCGGGCTTTGTGTGTGACGCCAGCCTGGCACATTGTGGTCCAGCCACTCACGTGAAACGATGGTCAGCAATCGCGGACAGGAGTCTGTATCACTGGCGTACAGGCGCACACTGGCTATTTCATACAGCGATTCATGCAGCGCATAGGACTTTACGCCGGGCTGCAGGTCAATGCGGCACACCTCGTCGTTGGTGTCCTCCAGCAACAACCGCGCTCGAACGGCGGCCTGCTCCTGCGCTTCATTCAACCACCTGGTCACCAATGCATCATCCCAAATATAGGGCTTCACATTGTCTTTGGCATCGGTGCGAAATGCCTCAATCAGGTGTTTGAGCTGCATGGTCAGGGCATCCCGTACTGGTCAATAAAGCTTTTGGCCATGTCGCGCGCCTTGGCTACGCCCAGATTGCCGGGAATTTTTTGCTTGTAGCTGTCCTGGGCCCAGTTGATCAAGCCCTGGCGGTCCATCTTCTCTAGCTGTTCAAGCAGCGCATAGCGCGCATCTTCTTTCGTGCGCTCCTCGTTTTGCTGTTGACTCTGCTCTGCCAGTAGTTTTGCGGTGTCATCCACCGGCTGGCTTTGTTGTTCGCTAGTGGCGCCCGCCTTCTTGTCTTTGGCAGACTCCACCACCTCAGTGGAAGTGGCCAGCTTGAACAAATCATCATGGTGCAGGAAGCGGGCTGCCAATGCAGGCGGCAAGGGGCGCGTCTGTTCAGGCGTGAAGGTCAGGCCGGAGCGATAGAGGCGATCCTTGAAGGGGTTTTCCTTGCCCACATAAGTGACTGCTACGGTGCTTTCTGTTGTCATGACTGAATTCCAGTGAGTAAATTGGCGAGGGTGGAACCTAAGCCCCACCCTGTTTTATGAGCTAACTGTTAGCGTGGGCCCATGCGCTCACCTTGCGCCGTGACATCGATGCGCGAGGCTTTGACGTTGGCGGCGCCAGCGATGGTCAACACCAGATAGGCAGCCTTGGGCAACTTGACCAGTGCCTTGGCACCGCTAGCGCGCAGGCGCGCAGCCGCAGCTAGATTCAGACCTGCACCGAAGTAGGCTGCGTCTTGCGGTACTTCCAGGCTATCCACGCCATCCACGTATTCAAAGCCCAGCGAACCAGTGACCGTATCCGTCATGCCGGTAGAGACAATGACTTGTGCGTCTTCCAAAAACATGCCCTCTGGCAGCTTTTCGAGGACAACTTTGTCGCCAATAGCCAGCGCGACGGATTGATCAGCACCGATCACCTTGCCATCCGCATCCGTTTGCAGCGTGGCACGGTAGGTGGTGAGGTTGCCGTGGGTGACCATGTCGCCAAACTGCTGCTCACCGATAAATTTTTTCTTGATGATTGCCATGTCGGCCTCCAGAGATTGGGTGAAAGGACAAGGGCCAGCCGCGCTGGGGCTGGCCCTGGAGTCATCAGCCGCGGGGCTTGATGATCTTGACGGCGGTATCCAACACCGTCACACCGTGGTCGGTGAACTCGGTGTGGTCGCCATGGTCCACGGCAAAGCGGATCTTGGACAGGCCCAAGATGGCGCCGATTGCCAGTTCCATCTTGTCGTCAAAGTCATCGCCGGCTTCCTTCCAGAAGAAGGGAATGCCCGAATGCTCAGAAGCACCGAAGGCCATGGCCAGTGCTTGCCCCCCCAGCAGCAAGCCACGATCTACTGCAAACTTGTCGCCAAACGATGCTGGCACCTTGCATACCGACTCGGCTTCGCTGTCGTAGGCGGCGCAATACTTGATTTCGTCTCCAGCGTAGAAGCGGATGGGCTTGGGATTCTTCAAGATCAAGATGCCATTCCACAAGCCAGCATCGCCCAGGAACAAGGGGTGATCCTTAGCCAAGCGTGCTCGCGCGCTGGCATTGGCTTGGAAAGCACGGAACGCTGGGTCAGTAGCGAACTGGCTGTACTGCGCCGGGGATGCCAAGTAAACGCGAATCGGGCTATCGGTCGCTGCCTGGTCGTTGTCAAACTCCACGGGGGGTGGTGGCAGCGGAATGCTGTCGCTCCATTCACGCACGGCATCCAATACATCCATGCTCAAAACGTCCATCGAGTTGATAACCAACTCGCCAGCATTCGCCTTCAGTTCACCCACAGTACCCGCACCTGCCACCAAGTGGCGGTTTTTGGTGGGAGCCTTCACAGGGTTGACCATGATGTCCGCGAAGTCCTTGTGCGTGTTTACCGGCACAGTCCATTCAATACGGTGGTCATGAAAGCCGCGTGCACCCGACAAATGCACCAGCGTGGACTGGTCCAGGTACTGGTTCATGAGCTTCTGCGCCTTGGGGCGGCCCATGCGGCGCATATCGAAGGGGCTGCGAATCTGCGTCATGGTGTTACCCATGTCGATCACAAAGCGCGCCTGGTTCACGCGCAAGCGGTCCTCCGAGAAGGACATGCCCACGCCCTTGCCCTTGGCATAAGCGCTACCCATGATGGGGTAAGCGCCAATCGGGTTGTCCAAGTGGAAAGTGACTTCATCACCTTTATTCTTGGTCAGGTTGTCACAGCGCACGATGGGCATGGACGCCTTGGACTGATTGCCCTTGGCACCAGCAACTGCAGCATCCACCTTGGGCATGGAGCCTGTGAGGTGGCGCATCTGGGTGTTGCGCTGAGTGGCAGTGTGAAAAACACCGACTGCCTGCTGAATCATTGCGCCCTTGGCGCCCGACGCGACATTGGTTTTGGTTTCCATGTCTTACTCCTAGATCTGACGGTTCAGCCATGCCTCGATTTGCTGGGGACTCATGCCTTCGGTGGCATTAAGCATTTCGAGGCCGGACAATCCCGCCGTGTTGTCCAGCGCAGACGTGCCCGCAGCATGGCCACCAGGAATGCTGGAAAGGCTAGCTGGGGGCGGTGTCTTGACTGACGCCACAGCGGCGCTTGCTGCGTCCTTGACGGTTGCAGCTGTTGTGGTGGGCTTTGGTGCTGTCGCGTCCTTGAAGGCGTCAAACACTTCCACGATCTGGTCAGCAGTGCCGCCTGTACTGGCATCAAAAAGCCCCCAATAGGCGGCGCGCACGGCACTGGGCTGGGCATCCACCCACGCTTTGAACTCGGTGCTTTGGGCAATCGAGTCCGCATCGGGATGCTTGCCGTAGATCACCTCGTAGTGCGCGTTGGACGCAGATTCGGCGCGCTGCTGCTTTAAGGGGGCCAGCTCCTTTTCCAGCTCTGCTCGCATTTCTGCGCGCAGCTCCGCGCGAAGTGCTTCGCTGGATTGCTGGTTCATTGCTTTGATGCCGGCTGCCATGGCTTTTTCAGAGAAATCGCCAAACAGCCCAACATCAACGCCAGCATCCAGTGCCGCCTGCGTCTGGACTACAAGGTTGTCCGCCGTAGTGGCTTCCTTGCCTGCATCAGCGCGCGCTTGGGCCTGCGTTTGCAACTGTGCCAACTGCTGTTGTGCAGCGGTTTCACGTGCTTCAGCGGCTTCTGCCTGCGCTTTCCAGTGCTGCCCTTCTTCACGTGCTTTCACCAGCGTGTCGTAGGGAATGGTGTGCTTGCCATCGCGCGCCAGTAGCACGGCATCAGCGGGATCCGCTTCAGTTGTGACTGGCTTTTCTGCTGTCGTGGAATCAGCACTGGCGGCGGGTGTTGTGTCCGTTGCAGCGGTGGTCGCGGGCGCGCCACCTAAATCCCCGGTCGCTTGCGCGCCAGAGGTATCACCCTGCTCGGCAGACAAAGCTGCCAAAGCCTGCTGCGGCGTCAACGCGCCATCAATGCTGTCGTAATCAAAGTCCTGGTTGGTTGTCATGCCTGTCCCGCCACATATCGCCGTGGCCGCAATGGGTCAGCAATAAGCTTGGCCCTTGCGGGCTTTGCTGCATGCTCCTGAAACGAAAGCGCGTAAACGCCCCCTGCTTCGCTCGGCGCAGTCGCGCTTTGCTTGGTATGGAGAATGAAAGAGAGCGGGCAAATCCCTAAGCCCTATGCTGGGCGAGCACAAAAAAGCCACCTCAGTGGGTGGCTCCTTGGATAGGCTTATGCAGGCAGGTTGTCTTGCGTGGCTGGTGTCTCAATCCCATCCATGCCTTGCGGCGCGCCTTGGGGCACAGGCGGGTACGTGGGGCTGGTGTTTTGCTCCACTCCGGGCAAGCCATCCGCACCCGGGCGGCCTTCACCTTGCAGGTAAGGGTCTTTCATCTGCACCGCAGCCTGCACATCCGCTGTGGGGAAGTTCGGATCATCGGCTTGCTCAGGCTTGGTGTAGCCCGCGCCCTGCATGATGGCGTCTGCAATCGGGGCAATCATCGGCATTTGAGCAACTTGAGCCGCGCCTTGCATGGAGCTGAAGCTGGACTGAACGCCCTTGAGCACTGCCCCCGCCACAATGTCTTTGATCTGAGCTTCAGTCAGTCGGTCCTTCATATCCAGTTCGCGCGCCTTCAGCTCATGGCCTGCCAGCTTGAGAGCTTCTGCCACCTTTTCTTTGATGCGCTGCTCCACCTGCTCGGGCGTTTCCTGACCCCCAGCGGCGCGAATGGCTTCCACCAACTCCTTCTTGAACGGCACATCCAGTAGCGACGCCATCAGCGGCATGCACACCGCCTGGAACTGTGGCGGCATGGCTTTGACCACTTCGCTCATGGCGTTGAGTTGCTGGCCACGGTAGGTCGGGCTGCTTGGCACATCCTCCAAGGCCACCATCAAACGGGTGCGCTGCAGGTCGTTGGACAGATACGGGTAACCGTGCTCATCGGTCTCAGGCTTGTTGATCACCACCGTGCGGTCAGCGCGCACTGCATCACCTTCGATCACGATGCTTTGCTCTTCCCTGCCCAAGTCCTGCACCAGCATGGACATCAGCAGCTCACCCACCTGCGTGCGCCCCCGCTTGAAGTTGCCCATCATGTGTGCCAACGACTGGTTGGCCTGCTCCACCTGGGTCTGCTCCTGCACGCCCGATGTGGCCGTACCGCGCCGGCCACTGAAGGCACCCGCTGCTGCAGGGTTCACCCGCTCGATCGCCTGGCGCGCATTAGCCAGCAGCTCCAGCTGGCTCGCAGTCATCTGGTAATCACGCTCCACCTTAAAGGTTGCGCCTTGCTGGGCCATGTGCACATGGTCCAAGACAATGTCCGCGTCCAAGCGGCCCACAGTGCGGCGAAACTGCTCGTCCGTCATGGCCACGGCACCCTTGGTGCGCTCTACTCGGTAAGCACTCATGCCCCAGCGCAGGCGCGAATTTCCTGAATTGAGCGTGTCTTGCTGGTACAGCATGTTGCGGATATAGCCAAACGGCACGCGCGTGTTTTCTTCACGGAAGCCCCAGAACGGCACATAAGGGAAGTGCTTGTGCGAATACGGTGTGGGGCCATCAAACAGTACATGCGGACCCAGCCAGTAGCTGCGGCGCACCTTGGGGACCACCGCGCGGCGGTATTGCACCAGGTTGTTGGCAATGGCGTGCACATGTGCCGGGTTGTTTTCGTCGTACTCCACCACCCGGCCATCTTTGGACTTGAGCACCACCACATTGTTCCAGCGGCGGTACCACAGCTCGGTCACGCACACTTCCTTGTTGAACGGGTTGAACCAGCGGTCTTCGGCCACGGTCCATTCGCGCGCCACATCAAACGCACGGTTCATACCGGTGCTGCCACCGCCATAGCCTGACGCCTCGTACTCCGTCCACCAGCCGGTACCAGCCTTGCCAAAGCGGTTGATTAGCTCTTTGTGCTCAGGAAAGACGCGCGCCAGCCGGGCTGGGTGCATCCAGCGCTGGCGACGAACCCACCGCGCATCACTGAGGTCATCTTGCGCGCTGGCCCAGTCCCAGTGCATTTCATTGCGGCTGACCGGCAGGCACTGGTAGGGAAAACCAAACGGGTCATCGGCGCGACTGACTTCTACCCACCCCACGCCCACGCCGATCTGCGGGTAAAACGCCTTGCTGCATGCATCGTCTGCCTTGCTATGCCGCTCGGCTTCGTTGAGTTTGAAGCTGATCGCATCCGCCACATCCTGCCCACCAGGCTGACCATTGGCTGTCACACGCCAGTCCGCGCGCGTGGCTTCCTCAAAGCCGCGAATGCCTTCCAAGGCAGCACCAATCAGGTTCTCCATACTGGGTGGAATGCCCAAGGCCTTCTGCGCCTCCAGCAGCTCGGTGCGCAGCTGGTTGCCCTCTGCGTATTCAATCTCGCGATCTGCAATGGGCCGCCACTCGCGCGGCTGGTGGTCGATCTCTTCGTGGATCTCGCGGTACTCAGCCAGTGACAGGGGTACATCACCTTCAGGCGTATCCACAGGGTCGATGTTGGGTTGTGTGTCTCGCATGGTGGCTTCCTCGGTATCAATAGCAAGTCGGTGTCGGGGCTTCTTGGTAGCCCCGGTTGTTGGTCAACGAATCAAGCAAGCCCAGCTCTGTCGCCTGCGCGTATTGGCGAAAAGCATCGGCACCTTCACTGCAGCCGTTGGACTTTTCGGGTTTGTTATCCAGATAGCGCGCCTCAGCGGTGCTCCACTTTTTCTTGTAATTGGTCAACCGCTCAATGCCTTGCGCAGTCGCATCAATGTCAAACCACGCCGTCTTGAGGTGCTTGCGCGTCTGATAAATGCCTGTCATCAGCTCAGTGATTGGTGGCAGTACATAGAAGCCATGCCCAGGCAGCAGGTCTTGGAGCATTTGGCGGGTGGACTTGTTGGTGTCTGACAGTCGTTGGTGCCCAGCGTCATGGGGCAAGAAGTGCATCCCGTACACAAAGCCTCGGCGCTGCAACTCCACCGCGTAGGCGCGCAGGTCCGCGTTGTGGTCTTCAAAGTAGCCAATAAAACGATCCTCTTGACGCAGCCGCTGCATGAACCAGATGGCGGTGCCGTCTTTACGGCCGATGTCCCAGAACGTGTACACAGGCAAGTCCAGCACAGGCACTTGGGTGATGCCGCCACGTTTGCGTAAGTAGGCAATCTCCTTGGCGAAGTAGTTGCCCATCGTGGATTGCTGGAACGCTTCGCCCGGAGTGCTCGGGTACTCACGCCACATGCGCTCCTCGGCCCCGGCAAAGTCATTGCGCTGCTTTTCCGTGTACCAAGCGCGCTGGCCTTGGTCGATCTTGCAGCCTGAATCGGCCTCGATGCCGTTGAAGTAGTCGTGTAGCTCGTCACTGATCGGCACGCCTGCCGGGTCCATGGTGTAGCTTGGGTCTTGCCACCAGGCGTAAAAGTGAAAGCGATACTGGCTGCGCGTCAGCAGTGTTTTACCAGCCACCAACGCTTGCGCGCGCTGGCACATCTTGTAGAACTCACCATCCGTTCCTTCGGCGGTGGACTCCACAACAATGATCCCGGACTGCGGTACCGCCTGGAATGAACCGGTAACCACTTCTTCTGCTTTGTGCGGAAACTTCGCGCAGATCTTGCCGAACTCGGACACATGCAATCGATGGATCGTGCCGCCGCGAACAGAGGTCGCCACGCGAATCGAGCTATTGTTGTGTGCGAACAGCAGCTCTTTGGTACTGGCGCGTGCCAGTGGGAAGCGTTCGCGGATCTCCTCTGGTAGATGGTCGTATGCAAAAACCACCTTGTCCCGAAAAATCGACTCTGCCGTCTCCCGGTCCTGGGCGATCATGCCGCACCGCTGGTTGCCGTTGAACAGCGCGTGGTCCAGCCACATGATGGCAATCAGCGTGGTGAATCCCAGCTGGCGCGCTTTCAGAATCAGATTGCGGTGCCACAGCCTCTTAATAAACCGGCGCTGCGCCTGGTTGGGTTTGAATGGCTGTACAAAGCTCTCGCCCTCGTCAATCTCATTGCCGTCGGCATCCTTGACTGGCTCGCCCTTCACAATGATCTGATACAGGCATCCACTGAATAGCCGCCATTCAGGGTCAGCCAAGCAACGCGCCAGCTCTTCCGCATCAGTGGGCAGTTGTGATGGATGGCCTGCAACGATGGGAGCGCGCTGTGGATTCTTGCCAGATGGTTTCTCCCACGCTTCTCCCAGCAACGCATCCGCCTTACAGCCTCGCACTGCCGCGATTGCCCCAACATCCTCATCCAGACTACCAGCCTCACTGGCGCGAACGGATTTAGTCGTCCTCATCATCCACTTCCTGACGTGGATGAAACGCGCTGGGCTTTGCTACCGTTGCAGACTCTGGGTCGTTTTGCACAGGGACAAAGCCATTGCCACTTGCTGTAGCGATGCGAGACAAAAGCGTAGTCAGTGGATCTGCCTTTTGCTCATTGTCCTTCTCGTACAGTCCCAAATGCTTCCATAGCTTTTCCGCAAATGCTTCTTTGCTGTGCTGTAGCACCTGTAAACCATCTTTGGTGCGCTTGACGCCCGCATACAGCTGTACGGCAGCAGGGCTTAGGTATCGGGTGTCTTTGATTACATCGCGCGCATAACCATCACCACGGCAATCCGGGCACTCTGGATGTGGTGGGCGCAGTGGGCTATAGCCGATACCACCTTGCTCATCGAACTCGTCATCTTTGTGAATGAGTCCTGTGGTTTTGTCATTGATATGGCGTTCACGGTCCTTGTTGAACTCAGCCACTGTGCGCTGCCACTTAAATCCATCACCCCAGCAATGGCGGCAGCACCCAACGTGCACCTCTGTCAGCTCTCTGGAGTCAGCGGTCGCAATCATCCAAGCCTGTAGTAGCAAGGCATCTGCATTGATGTGTGTGCGCGCTTGCTGCTGCTTCCTGGCTTCTGCGATGGCAAGCTGTAGGTAAGGTTTTGACAGGTTCTCAGACGCCATCTGCTTTGCAGTGTCTGGGCTGTATCCAGCTCGAATCGCAGCTTGAGTGCCATTCAAGTCCACCAAGTACTCATCGATAAAACGCTGCTGCTTGGCGGTGAGCTCAATCTGAGGCACATCAGCTGACCTTGGCTTAGGTCTTCTGACTGGTGCTTTGGTGGCTACCTTCTTTGCAGGCACCTTCTTTGGGGCTGGCGCTTTCTCTTTTGCTGTGGCCTTGGGTTTGCTCTTAGCAGGCGTAGCTATACGCTTAACAGATATCTTCGCAACAGGCTTTGCCAGCGCTTTGATGGCAGGCTTTGCAACAGGCGCAGCTTTGCCTGCAACCTTCTTGGTGGCTGCAGGCTTAGGCGCAGGACTCGAACGGGTGACAGGCTTCTTGCCTGCTGGTTGTTTTGCCATGCACCCAGTTTTGCAGGTGGATTGGCTTTAGCCTAACCCTATGCTGGGGCCGTTAATAAAACCACCGCAGTGGGTGGCTAGTTAACTGAGCACGACCATTCATTCTTGCTTTGTAGTCGAGCATGCTATGACTGGTAACGGCTAGAAACTGACAGCTGCAGTGCACCTTCGCATGACCGCTACTGGCTTCAGCGGTCAGTCGGCAGACTTGATGGGGCTGCGCGACCGACCTGAGGTGCCCATCAGCGCTTGTTCGAGTCGGCTGAAAATCAACCCACAGCGGACCTTGCAGGTGCAGGCTAGCGTCACCGATTCTGAATAGCAGCGGGTGCATCCAGCTTAAACCCAGCCACCGCATCCGCCAATTGCGCGGCTTGCTGCTGCAGCGACTGCGCTGCGGCGCTCGCTTCCTCCACCAGCGCGGCGTTCTGCTGCGTGGCCTGGTCCATTTGGCTCACGGCGCCGCCGATCTCGGAAATGCCCGTGCTCTGTTCCTGGCTGGCGTTGCTGATCTCGGCCACGATGGTCGTCACCTGGCGCACGCTTTCCACCACTTTGTTCATGGTGACGCCGGCGTCGTGCACCAGTTGGCTGCCGACGCTGACCTGTTCCACCGATGCATCGATCAGGGCCTTGATTTCCTTGGCGGCCGAGGCGCTGCGCTGTGCCAGAGTACGTACTTCGGCAGCAACCACGGCAAAACCACGCCCTTGCTCACCTGCGCGGGCGGCTTCCACGGCTGCGTTCAGGGCCAGGATGTTGGTCTGGAAGGCGATGCCGTCGATCACGCCAATGATGTCGGCGATCTTGCGCGACGAGGACTCGATGCCGCCCATGGTCTGCACCACCTGGCCCACGACGCTGCCGCCGTGTGTGGCGACGTCGGAGGCACCGCTGGCCAGCTGACTGGCCTGGCGCGCGTTCTCGGCGTTCTGTTGCACGGTGGCGGTGAGCTGTTCCATCGCCGCCGCGGTCTCTTCCAGCGAGCTCGCCTGCTGCTCGGTGCGGGCCGACAGGTCCTGGTTGCCGCTGGCGATTTCTGTGGTGGCCACGCGCACGGACTCGGACGACTCCCGGATACGGACCAGCACGGCCGCGATCTTGTCCACGAAGTGGTTGAAGGCGCGTGCGATCTGTGTGAGTTCGTCGTTGCCATGCGTGGAGAGGCGGCGCGTCAGGTCGCCCTCGCCCGAGGCGATGTCTTCCAGCGCATCGCGCACCACGGCCAAACGGCGGAGCGAGCGCGCGATGACCGCGCCGAGCAGCAGGATGGCAACGGCCAGCGAGACGATCACCGTGACGGCCGACACCTGCAGGAGGGTGCCAAGGGATGCCAGCGCCTGGCCCCGGTGCACGGCGGTCACGAGCTGCCAGTCGGTGCCTGGCACGGCATGGCTGTAAAGCAGATAGTAGGTGCCGTTGATCTGCGTGGGCATGCCGCTCGTGGCCTGCTCCAGTGCTTGCATGGCTTCCGGCTGGAGACTGGGCGAAAGCGTGGACACGGGCTTGAGCGTCAGAGCGGTGTCGGGGTGGGTCACGATGGCTCCGGCCTGGTTGGCCAGAAACGCAAAGCTGTCCGGCGTCGGGCGGATAGAGGCCACGGTGCGCACCACGGTGGTCAGCAGCACGTCGGTGCCCACCACGGCGGTGGGATTGCCCTTGGGGCCGACGGGTTCGGCGAAGGTCACCCCCACTTCGGGCGGCGAAGTGAACAGATAGGGTGCGGTCACGATCGGTTTGCCCTCCTGCACGGCCTGCTTATACCAGGGGCGCGAAGTCACGTCGTAGGTGTCCGGCATGGGGTTCAGGAAGATCGTTCGCTTGTCCGGAAAGCCCACGTAGGCGTCGGAAAATCCGCCCCCGTCGCGCAGCGCCTGGACCACGCCGCGCGAGTCTGCCTGGTCGATAGCCAGCGTCAGCGTGTGGGTCAGCAAGCGTTTTGACTCTACCCAGTCGCCCAGTACGCGCGCCTGGGCGGCAACCAGTTGGCGACTCTGGGCGTCCACTGTCGACTGGACATGGCGCTGCATGGTCAGAAAATTGGCCGCCGCCAAAGCCAGCATGGCCACGGTGACGATTGCGATACTGAGTGCAATGAGACGTGTCCGGAGCGTGAGCTGCATGCAAAATCCTATCGGTATTCCTAACTAAAAACTTGCGTAGTATCGCATTCGATTCTGACAGTCAAAAAAAGCAATCTAGTTCATCCGCATTGGCGGACGGCATGTGGCGGGCCTGCATCAACGGTGCTGCAAGCCTGCGAGGCTACTAGCGTTTTTCCGCCAGCCATGGGCATGCCTCCATGTCATCGCCATGCCAATCTGATTGGCCGCTACCGTCCGCTGCAACATGCAGCAGGTGCGGCAGTGGTGTGGATGCCGGATGCGCAGCACGTTCCTTGTTCAGCGCTGCGGTCTTCGAGCCACATCCACATGCATCCCGCAGGTGTGGGGCTCCTGCTGCGGATCGAACCGCCCCTTTGGTCGGTAGCGTCTGCTGCATAGCCGTCGCTCAGTCCATGTTGTTCAATGCTTGCAATGGGCCGTTAGCTGTCAACCCGCAGTGCCTGTGCACCAGCACCACAGGCAGCATGTCAGCCCTCATGTGAGCAAAATGTCCATTTGCCTTGCGTCCCCCTTGCCATGGTGCTTCTGTGCTTTTAGCTCCCGCTCCAACTTCTCTACCTTCGCAGCCAGCTCCGTAGCAAGAAATAGGTGTTGATTCGTGCTGTGAATCAACACTGCCGTGCCTGCAGCGCCCAAGCTCAGTTCAGCCAGTACGCGAGCCTCTTGCGGGCTCAACGTGATCACATCGTCCCCAATGTCGTACACCACAGCCCCGTTGCCAAGCACCGTCTTGCTGATTGCTCGCGGCGGTGGGAACTGCTCCACCAGCTCGTAAATACCGCGCAGCAGTCGCTTGAGCTTCCCGTCATCGACAAGGGATCTCAGACGGTCATCCACAATGCCCATTTTTAGCCCCGTCAGCTCTGCCACAGTTTCCCGTGTAGCGATCTGCTCCATTGCACGCAATTCGCGCACAGCTTCAAACACCCGCTGGGTGGATGGCACTTGCTCACCGGGAGCACCCTCGGTTTGCGAGGTCAAGGCTGGTTTTGTTTGTGTCATTCGTTGCGTTTAATAGTCTTGGTATTGCTTCATCACCGTGTGCTCGTTCTCTTGTGTCCGTTTAATCTGGCACGTCCTTCCACAGCGGTAAATCCTTTGGCCACTGCCCCGCGTCACGAATGAATTGGCGTGTTGCTGCAGCCATGGCACGGCCCAGCTCAACGTGGGCATCACGACCACCATCAATCAGGCTGTACTGATCAAAAGCGTAATGACAGCCGTGCTGGCCCATGTCATCTACGCACAAGGGCATGGCACGGCGGTCATCGAGCTTCAAGCCCATGCCCTTGCCTTCGTTTTCATGGGCGTGGTTGCTGCGGCCTTCGCGTCCACACCAGCAGCAGCGCATGCTGGCAACAAGGCGGCGGTAGCCTTCATGGCGGATGGCGCATTCCTTCACGATGGCTGTGCAGCTGGGCGCGTCCGTGCTGACCAAGGCAGCCACACCCACCAACGCCACAAGCTCGCGTGTCTCTTGTGCACTGACGAGTTGGCGCGAAGCGCGGGCAGCATGGCGGTCATCATCCTGGACAACAAAGCGCTCATCCCCATCAATAATGTGAGCATCGGGCGCTTGTATGTCATCGCGCTTGTTTGATTTCAGCGGTTTATTGGTTGGTTTAGATTGCGCGCTTGCGCACTTGTGCGAACACACCGATTGCATGGGACGTGATGGAACGAAAACACAGGGGCACGCCTTGCACTTGCGCGCCTTGGGGGGCTTGGTGGTCAATGCCATGGATAGCCCTCCTGCTCCACCACCTGCAGCACGCCAAAGTCATCCACCACGCAAATTAGCGCCACGCCAACTTGCACAGGCCTGCAGCAGCGGTTTTCTTTCGAGTTCCACACGCGGTAGCGCCCGTCTTTTATGCGGTCGATGTGCTGGCGCATGGATGTGGCACTGCTGATTGGGTATTTGGAGCGTGGCTTGCGCAGGCCACCTTGAGGAATGCGCGACTCAGACACGGCGCACCTCTACCTTCACCATGCCGCCAATTTCATCAGCGCGAGCAATACTCAGACTCCAGTGGCGGTCATCAACACCCAGCACGTCTGCCAGGCCATCCAAACCGGACTTCATGCGGGCCAGCGCGTTGTCCAGGTCGAAAGCTCGGCGCGTTGGTGGGTAAAACGTCAGCGACAAGTGCAGCTTGTCTGCCTGAATGCGTTGTACACCCTGCACTTTGGCCTGTACTGCACACACGTGGCGGTATGACTTCTTGGCCTTGGCCAGCTTGCTCCAGTGCAGACGCGCATTGGGGCTCAGTTCTTTGGGCGGCCATGGCAGCGTGATATTCAACACATTCATGCAGCCACCACCTTCTGCGCCACCTGGTGCTTGGCCCACTCACCAGCAATCCACTCAACACCCTTGGGCGTGAACTTGGTTGTGCTGAATGCATGCTCGTTACGCGTTGCCACTCCGGTCTTGACCACAAAGCGGCCTGCATCAATGTGGTTCTGATACGCAGTCCACTCATTGCCCAAGCGGTACATGATCTTTTTTTCCTGCAGAAACAGGCGGAAGTCGGGTTCGTTCGCGTTCAGCAACTTGGCCACCTGCCGGAAACCCTTCGCACCATTGGCAGCCACGTAGCGATCAACGTATTCGACTTTTGGCGCAGCCTCGCGCAGTTGTGCCTCCTGCACCTCGATGTGCTCTGCCTGCTCTGCTGCCATGCGCAGCGCCTGCGCCATGGTTTGTGGCAGTACAGGACCCTGCTTGGCCTCCAGCTCCTGCCAGCGGTCAACCAAACGCGCAGTGAACTCCGGCGACAGCTGCGCCACGACGACATAGCTATCTCGCTTCTCAAGTGGGTAGACGCTCACAATCTGCCCTATGTGATTGCGAACTTCCTGCAATGCAGGGAGTTGGATTACGCCTCGCGCTGCCAGACGCTCAATCGTGACTTTCACGTTGTCGTGACGCGACTCCACCAAGTCTGAGATTTCCAAGCTGCTCATGGTCAGAGCCGCAGCAGTATTCATCAGTACATTCATGCGCGCTGCTCCTTTGCTGTGGTGGTGTTAGCCAGCAACTGCATGGCCTGCTTTGGTAGCGATGTGATCAGCGTCTTGCCTGCCACCGCGCCGTTCTTCAGTACCGCGATGGCTGATTCACGGTTGCCCACCAAGGCGGGGCGAGGCAGAGGAATGCCGCGGCTGCTGTATTCGTGGTCCGGTGATCTGTCGCCAGCCAATCGGCGTTGGTAGTCGAACTGGCCGCGCTCGGTATAGGCTTTGTGTGCCACTTGGAAACGGTGCTGAACGTAGGAAAGTTCGGCCACTTCAGTGCGACAAACCTTTGGCCAGCCGCCAAGGTCTTCGATCACGGCGTGTATCGCCGGGTCATCAAAAACGACGTCTGTGTAAGCACCCACAGCACCCATGGCTTCCAGCACCTTGCCCCACGCCAATGCAGCACGGTCGGTGCTGGTGCCCTGCAGCGCCCGGACCACATCAGCCACCTTGGGGGCGAACTGACCGCGTTCAGGATCGCAAGCGTGCTTTTGAATCGCCTTGGACACCTGAGACATGTCGAACGATTCGCAAGCGCTCCACCACACGCCGAGCAAGAACTCGGACACGTCCTTGCCGTAATAGGCCATCACATCGGTGAGTAGATCGGCAAATGCGCCACGTTCATGCTGCTGCATGCTCACCTCCCTGCGACGCCCAAGCCTCACCGACACGGCGGTTTCGCCGCTCAAGTGCCTCTTGCTTGTTCAAGTTGCCAGACTGGGTTTGGGCCGTAGCACCCACGGCCCATTGAGTGCGGTACGCCTCGCACGAAGCCAGCAAGTCCCCAACGTCATGGAAGCGCTTGAGGATGAACGCCTCTTCAGCGCTGGCCACAAACCACTTCGCCACGTCCGGTGCCTCTTTGCCAATCCGCTTCACAAACTGCGCAATTGCCGTGTTCACCTTAGCGTTGCGCACAGGCTCGGTTTTGTAGCGCAGCGCATAGGCGGCGCTGTACGCATTCCACGTCTCGCGGCACAACTCTTTGAACGCCTCCTCTTTCGCTTGCTTCTCAGAATCAACGCCTTGCTGCCCCGGCTGCGAAGCAGGCGGAAAAGGTTCTTTGATGGTTCCTTTACGGTTCCCTTTAGATTTGGGTGCGCCTGCTGCGGGGGTGGGGTGCGCCTCCTGCGGGTCTAGAGGTGCGCCTCCTGCGGGGGGTGGTGCGCTACCTGCACCCGGTGCGCCATTTGCGGGGGGGTGCGCTATCTGCGGGGGGTGCGCCATCTGCACCCCTGTTTCTTTCTCGCTTTGATGGTGCCTTGGCAGGGTCAAAATTTTGAGGCGTTACTGTGTAAACCGTGGTCTTGTTGGGCTGGTAATCACGATAAACAGCGCCTGTGGTTTGCAGCCAGCGCAAAGCCTCCTGAACAGCGCGCTCAGACAAGCAAGTGCGCCGCTCAATAGTCTTGATACCCGGCCAGCACACGCCCGAGTCATTGGCCTGGTCTGCCAGCGACACAAGCACCGCCTTTTGCGCAGGCGTCATGCCTTGCAAGTCCCAGCATGCGGACATGATGATCGTGCTCATCGGCCACCCCCTTTCGATTCGGGGCCCCACATAGGCCCTATGAGCCTAGTCATCGCTTGGGCACACTGATCGTCATGGCTCGCTTTTTCAATCACCATCTGGGTATGCGTCTTCCCATACGTCATGGCGTAGACGGCATCGCGCAGCACACTGCTGGTATCAGTGCGGCGCATGTTGCACTGCTGCAGGAACAAGGTATGGGTTTGTTCGTCCACCTTGGTCTTGAGCGGGAAGTCCAGCTTTCCAAGCGGCCCAGCAATGCCACGGGCAAACATGGGCATGTCGTCGCCCTCGTCCGACAGTTGGCTTTGAACGTGCTCGAAGATCTTCAGAACCTGATCCGGTTCCAAGCCTGCAATAGCAGCAACCACCTTCTTGAAAGCGGCAGCTTCTGCAGGAGAGAAATTGGTGTGAGGTGTTTGCATGGCACCTATCCCTTAAATGGTGCCCACCACACCCTGGGCTACGATGGAGCTGCTGACACAACCATCAATAGCTCCAAGGGAGGCAGACATGGAAATTCGGAACTTGAATTCATCAGCCATCAGACGGGCTGGATACAGTGCAGAGTCGCGAACGCTTACGATCTGGTTCACAAGCGATCCTGCTCTGGGCTACGATTACTACGGGGTCCCTGCTCACATATGGCAGGGCTTGATTTCGACGTCGTCCGCAGGCACGTACTTTCATTTGCACATAGAGAAGCAGTACGGGCGATAGCCACATCAATCAGCTCAAGCTGCCGAGAGAAGTCTGTTGTCCAGCACGTCTCTCGTGACAGAGGCAAGTCCGGCCTGTCTGTAATCAGACAGTTGTCGTGTGATAACAGCGCCAGTCGCGCGGCCTTTAGCGCCTCAACAACTGCACCAGCACTTGGCTTAAAAGGTGGTGGCGTTTGGGCAAATGCTTCACCCTCAAGCTCTGGTGGCTCGCCCTTGATCAAAGGCCAAACACCAGGGTGGCAATCAATCTGGGTTGCGTGTTGCAGCGTGAAGGGGATGCTGTTGCGCTTGCATACTGTGCCTGCTGGCAATGTGAAGGTTTGCTGCTCACCCATGGACCACCTCTTGGGTTGTGTCCTGAGCATGGGGTTGTTGCATGCGCCATAAAGCAGCCTGCACACGATCAACGATACGGGGTGGGAGAATTTCAGGCCACTGATTCACAGCCTGATAACTCACGCCGATTGCTTTTGCGGCAGCCGGAATGGAGCCACCCAGTTGTTCAATAGCTTCATCTTTATTCATACCCGGATTGAATCATGATTCAGATGCCAAAGCAATCACTATTCAATCCCTTTGAAGCATATTTCAACCATGATTGAATACAGTGATCGCCTAAAGGCAGCGATGGAAGCTCGCTCAGCGTCCGTTTCCCAGCTCGCCGCAGGCATGGGAGTCAGCTACCAAGCCGTTAAACGAGTATTGGACGGTCTCTCTAAGGCTTTTTCTGCCGCCAACAATGCAAGGGCCGCTGCGTATTTGCGCGTCAACCCCGATTGGCTGGCAACAGGCGTCGGTCAAATGCAAACAGAGGCAAACACATTGCCTGGCCCCGATGTGAAAGGTATGTACCCATTGCTATCCGAGGTACAAGCAGGCCGATGGACCGAGTTGTGCCCAATATTTCAGCCAACTGACGCGGCAGACTGGAGACCATCCACCAAGAATCTTGGGCCTTGCGGATTCATGCTGAGAGTTAGAGGCCGGTCTATGGAGAACCCAGGGGGGTCTCCGAGTTTTACTGAGGGCATGATTCTTCATGTCAATCCTGATATTGACCCCATGCCTAGCAACTTTGTTGTTGTCCGCCGCAGCTCTACCGACGAAACTACCTTTAAGCGCTACATCCAGATTGAAGGAGCGCCATACCTAGAGGCTATTAACCCGGATTGGCCCAAAGACGAGAAGTATTTGAAGCTCATGCCTGGTGACGTGTGGTGCGGGGTTGTGGTCGACGCTTCTCTTGGTGGACTAATTTAATTTTCAGTCTGAGCTAGGGAGGTTTTGAACGTCTGGCGCAGCGATCAATATTGAAATCGGGGGCATGATGGCTATCGAGCAAGGGAAATACGGGCTTTGGTATTCAAAGGGAGTCGGATTTGCCACCAAAGATCAGGCGCAAGCACATGAAGATGGGCCAATCAAGACCCCTCATCCAGCAGCGAAGGATTCAGATCAAAAATCTTCTGCAGCTTGGGTGTGGGTTATTGGTGCATTAGCGATCCTTGTTTTGGGGGCTGTCATTGCCTCAAATAGCAAGAGCACTTCTAGTTTGCAAAGCAAGAAGGCGGATAGCGATGCTCAGTTGCAAGAAATTAAGTACCAGCGCTTGGCTAGAGAACAGGTCATGCTATATCTCAAAGACCCTGAGTCAGCGCAATTCAGAAATCAAATAGGATTCTGTGGAGAGGTCAACGCTAAGAACTCACTTGGTGGCTACGCCGGGTTTAAACGGTTTATCGCTGGCGGAAAGGACATGGTCTTTCTTGAAGACGACAAAAGGCTAGAGGCTGGGGCGTTTCAGTCAGCATGGAATGAGTTCTGCAGCTGATGCTGTGAAAGTCGCTGGCCGCCTCAAAGGCCGGCGGACGTTCAAGCAAGTTTGACTGATGCACCTCCTACGCCGCGCCCTTCCCTATGCCTTTGCCTTCTGGGTAGTGGTTGGTTTGGTGTGGGCTGCTTGGGAGTGGATGGCGACGTAAAGCCAAGAATTAATTGCAACCAAAGGAGGAGATATGGCAGTTTTATTGATTACGTATGACCTAAACAAAGAGGTACGCCGCCCGCCTTTTTTGGAGACGCTCAAAAAGCTTTACCCAGATTGGGCAATGCTTTCCGAGTCTTCTTATGCGGTTTCCACCAACTCGACGCCCGATCAGATCTACAAATCCCTCGGGCATTTACTTGATGCAAACGACAACTGCTTGATTGTTACTCTGAGTCTCCCTTGGTATGGGCAACAAGACGAACTCGTCATTCAGTGGTTGAAACAACGCCTGTAGCAACGCATGCACCAGCGACTGGCGTAACTGACACTACGGCGCGATCAACAAGCATCTTGTGCAAGATCGCCTCACCATCGCTGGTATATGCCTGAAGGTAGTAGCGCCCATTGCAATCCATGTCCAACTTGCAGCTGACCTGTTTATTGTCAGCAGCCAATCTAGGTTGATTAAATTGCTCATCTGATTTGAGATTTTTCTTGGTTTTTAACAAACTGAAGTCAGGCGCGGTAAAGCCAATGGCTTCAGTTTCTTTAACAGTTTCGTAAGGCAATCCGGCAATATGAATTAAGGATCCTGCAGGGATCCTCCAAACGCATGACTTTTGATTAAGAGAGGTGTTATCCATGGCCTTGTATTTCCTTGAGTACGATTTGGTGAAACAAAAGAACTATCAACCGCTCTATGACGAGCTCGAGCGACTTAACGCGAAGAAACACCTCCTTTCAGCGTGGAGCTTTAAGGGGCAACACTCCGGTGCAAGCGAAGCTTGGCGGGACCACTTCCGACAATTTATCGATGCCGACGATCGCTTGATGGTTTCAGAGGTAACGGACTGGGCAGGCACCAAACTCCTTGGTACCCCACACAACACATAGCCAGTCAATTGACAGCCAAACAGCCCGCCCCGAGCGGGCTTTTTTTCGTCTGTGTGGTGTGTGGTCATGGGTAGATTGTGATCTTGATTGAATAAATATTCAAATAAGAACTGAATCATGATTGACACTCGCAAGTGAATCATGATTCAATTCAACTCATCGCAGCACTAAACCGCGAAACACCAAAGGCCCAGCGATCCGGGGCCGAAGCCAACAGGAAGCAAAGGCGGGGTTAGCTCCTAAAGGGGCGATGCAGGAGGTGCACCAAAGCGACGGGTGCCAAGTGATCGAGCCAGCACCCCATGCTCATGCAGCTTGGCAGGCTGGGTAAATAAAGAACCCTCGCAGGTGGTAGCGAGTAACAAAAGGCCATCGTGCGCTGTAGTCAGTACTGCTCTGCCCCTGGATGGGATAGGCAACAGGAACATCAAAGGTCACGCGAAATCCAGACGCTGGGATCTATACGGCGTTGAGGCATACCGGGTTGCCAAGAACAGCAAAGCCCGTCGCGCAAGCGATGACAGGTCGGAAAGCTACGACCACAAACCAGAGCCCTGTGACAGAGGGTTGTGGTTTGAATAGGAGAAACAACATGGGCTTTCCACACCCAAACAGCCCGAATGGATGCTGGCAGCGCCACGGGTACCGCTCTGAATTGCCACCAGGCCGTCCACAGGCACGCTGCCGAAACATCTATGCACCAGACGGAACGCTGGTTCTAGTGGCTGCTGATTACGAAAAGCAGTTTGATTACTGTCGCGCAAAAGGCTTGCTGCTTCCCGCGTGTGAGGTTGAGCGGATCTTGTGACGAATGGCTGCAGTTTGGATGTGGTTAGAAATTTTCATTTATGGCACGATGCTCACAATGACTACCCTGCTACTCCAATACACCAGCATTCGCACTAGCCTAGTGGGCGGAAAGCCTTTTATCGGGCTAAAGCACACAGCCAAAGGGGCGGCAGACCTGCCCGTGTCAACTGTGTGGATCGATATGCCGCCAGATGATGTGCGGCGGCTTATCAAAAGCCTGCAGGAGACGCTTGCCGAGCTTGATCAAAGTTGATTTTCCAAGCCAGTCAAACCGCCCACCGAGGCGGTTTTTTATTGCCTGCTCAAGCAGGGCCATCTGGTGAGTTGTTTGGCAATCCAAACACCTGGCCTGATGGCAATCGTGACAGGGGTTTGCCTCCCTGCAAGGCGTGAAAGTCGACCCCCTCCCTCTTGTCGGTAAGCCGGGGCTCATACGGCGCCATCAACCTTTTTCAGCCGGGCCGTGGGCGTCTCCTCCCTCCCTCTTCTTCTTCCCATGGCATGCCGAAAGGCACCGGCTCTTTATTCCTCACCCGCCCTGCACACGCACGGCGGGTTTTTTTATTGGTGATCGATATGGCCACTTTTAAACGCTTTCGCGGCCTTGCCGGTAAAGCCCGCTACGAACCGCACTCCCACGCTGAATGGCTCAAAGAGCGCGAACTGATGCGGCAGTCAGAAGTCGAGCGCTTGGCGCGCCACACCAAATCTGTGTCACCAGAAGAGATCCGCCAGAGCTTGTGCACACCCACCAACCCTATCGGCAGTGCCGACGCCATTTAGGACTAGCACCATGCCTACCGCCCTCGCCTGCCTGACTGCTTTTTGCATCGTCATTGGTGTCAGTGCCCTGGCTGCTGCAGAGAGCTGGCCTGATGAAACCACAACCGAAAGTGAGCCATGTACAACAACTTCATAACCCTGGCTGAACTCAATGAGCTGCTGGGCACCTGCAGTGTCAACTCGATGCAGCTGGAAGCGCTGGGCTTTTTCCCATTCGACAAAAGCGCGCTTAAAGCTGACATGTTTTCTGAAAAAGCATGGCGCAAATACCGCAACGCCAAGCTCTACCAGACCAGTCAGCTGGCTGACATTCGCGCCACCATTGGGGCATCGATGCGCGACTCCTGCTGTGAGCTGCGCCTACTTGGCCGCGAGCTGGTCAACGCTGAAACCGAGCTGCCGCAAACGCACTCCATCATCGTGACGGTGGACTCTGGAAAAACGACCATCTCTTTGGATAACGGAGTCGTCAGCACACCCATGTCCTCACAGGCGCGCCCACTGCACGCAGCGGTGCGCCAGGCCATTCAATGCGCCTTGGCAGAGGTGGCAACCGCGCAGCGTTCGGCCATGCACTTTAAGCAAAAACAATAGCTCTCAGAGCTTACCCATCAACCCACCAAGGCCCGCCACTGCGCGGGCTTCTCTCATTCTGGAGATACCAGCATGCGATTCATCGTCAAGTTTGGCAAAGAAGTTATTCAGGGCATCGACTTTCCCGACAACCGCACCGCGCGCGCTTGGGCTGATGCCTGTTTCCCTAATCGCCATGCCTGCAGCGTCACGCAAAAACGAGGTGGTTGATGCTTTACGGGCTGTACTGGATTTTCGTTTCATCCGCTGCGACATGCACTGCCGCAGTGGTAGCCAGTTTCTTTCCAATTCCTTTCTGAGCAAGCGTTAGTAGCCCACTTTTCCCCACCCAGCCAGTCCCCGCAATTGCGGGTTTTTTTGTTTCAGGAGTACTCATGAACAAGTTGATCAATCCGACCCTCAAAGCAAAGCGTCAAGCCTTTGCCGATTTTCTGGCCCACAGCGCGCCTTTCCTGGGCGAAGAAGCCACCGAAGCCCTGAACGACTTGGTGCACGCCACCACCGAAACAGGCAAGGCCGGTTCGCTGACCCTGACCATCAAGATGAAACCCATCGGCGGCAAGGCCGGCCAGATGGAGCTGGAAACTGATGTGAAGGCCAAGCTGCCCGCGCCCACCAAGGGCAAAACCATCCTGTTCACCACCACCGACAACAACCTGCAGCGCCAAGACCCGCGCCAGCAGACGTTGGACGGTGTACGCGATGTGTCCCAGGAATCCACCGCCCAACAACAGAAAGAGCTGCGCCAGCCCGAACAGCGCCCCGCAGCCGCTCCACTGCGTGCAGTTGGCTAAGAACCCATTCCCCTCTCCCTCAACCCATTCCATTCATAAGGAAACACCATGTCTCAGAACGACACTCAAACCGAAACGATTGCTCGCGACACGCTGGCAGCCTGCAATCAAACTGTGCGCGATGTGGCCGGCACGCCTGTGCTGGTACTGCCTGAAGGTTTCAAAGCGGCTGATCTGGCTCACTTGCTGGCAGCTCCTGCCCGTAAGCGCGGCACGGCTGTGCTGAACGATGCCGAATCCTTTGTGGCTGTGGTCAATGACCAAATGACTGAAGACACGCGCATTTTCAGCACCATCAACCCACCCACCTTCACGGCAGTGTTCAACCACAATGCGGCCGAAGCTGGCTGGGGTGACCACAAGGCGCAATACAACGCCCCCTTGGCGCCTGAGTGGCTGGCCTGGACACAAATGGATGGCAAGAAGGTTGGCCAGGTGGATCTGGCCCAGTTCATCGAGAACAACCTGGTGGATGTAGTTTTCATCGACAAGGCCGCTCCCGGCATGCCTGTTGGCGAAGTGGGCAGCCCCGATGGCGCCACGCTCTTGGAAGTCTGCCGTACCCTGGAAGCCAAGAAGAAGGTGGATTTCAAGTCTGCCATTCGCCTGGCCGATGGCTCTACGCAGTTCACCTACGACGAAGACGTTCAAGGCAGCGCACGCCAAGGCCAGTTGGCTGTTCCCGAGCAGTTCAGCCTGGGCATCCCAGTGTTTGAGAACGGCGAAAAGTACCGTGCTGATGTGCGCCTGCGCTACCGCATCCAGGACGGCGGTAATTTGATCATGTGGCTGGAGCTGATCCGCCCGCACAAAATCATTGAAGACGCTGTGAAGCAATTGCGCGCCGATATCGCCGCACAAACAGAGCTGCCAATCCTGAACGGTAGCCCTTCCAAGTAATTCAGCACCAACGCTGCCCCTCTAGCCCGATCTGGCTCCCGCCTGGTCGGGCTTTTTGCTTTCTGGAGATTCCCATGCAGCGCGCATACGTGCTCTATCTCTACTACCACCTGCTGGACACCGTGCTGCGCAAGATCACCCTGAACACCACAGAAGAAGGTGCATGCCTGAACTGGCATGGTGCGATTGATGTGGGAACACCTGTCATGGCCATGCCTCACCGTCGAATGGGTCGCTGCAATGACCCTGCCCTAAAGCCGCCGCAACAAATCCGTGTGCGCGCTCTGATGCTGGAGCTTTTCAGCAACAAGCGCCCACCCACCAAAGCCAAGACACCACGCAGCATCGTGGTCAGCAATACCTGCCTCAATCAAGAGTGCATCTGTCCTGATTGCTCCCGCTACGTTCGCCGTGGCGTACCTATCGCCATGGGCTTGGCAAACATGGACCTCGCCACATCCACCCTGCGCCGAAAACGGATCGCAGAGACAAAACAGAGCATTCGCGTTCTGACGCCAGAGCAAGTGCAACGAATCAAGTTTGAACTGAGCACGACCGCGCGAGAGCTTGCGCGCCAGATGAACGTGAATTTCTCCGTTGTCCATTCGTGCCGCTCTGGCCGTACCTACCAAGATTTTCGCCCCAGCCCGTTTGCAGGCTTAGGGGCATGAGCACAAGGCGCTTGTGCGCTTTGTCCCGATGCCCTCCCTGTACCTTTTGAAGAGACACCACCGTGAACCAAAACGCGAACTCCTACAAGCCGCCCTATTGGCAATATCAAGGCACCGAGCTGCACCGCGATACGGGTGTGCCTGGCTCCCGCTTCTTGGCGTTTGATCTACCAAGCCGGGTGGGTGACCGTCTCCATTACCCAGATGGCCGCGTGCTGCCATTCCCGTATCCAGCTAAAAGCGCGCCTAACTCACGCCTTTAGACGCTCAGCTGCACCCGCGTGCCATCAAGGGCAACCATTGCATTGCCCTCTGCAGACACTGCCACAGGGACGCCCAAGAACTCCCTCTCGTACCCATTCTTTAGGTTCAACGGGTAGTTCATGGTTTCGTTCACCAAGCGGCGGTCTGCCAGCAGCCCATCAAAGGTGCTCTGTGTCAGCTCAAACCGCTGGGGGTATGCGTTGTTGTTGGCTTTCCAGTGCTCGCGCAGAGCACCAATCATTGAGTCGTAGATGTTTTCCATGAATCAAGTCTACGTCTTGCAGCAGCCCGCCTTGAGCGGGTCTTTTTTTGTCACCAACCAAGGAATGACATGAACGATTCTGAAATTGAGCAAGAGATCCAAGCCAAGGGCAAGACTGCCCCGCGCATCACGCCTAAAGACATTGAAGCCAACATCGTCAGTGAGCACTATTTCACCGCTGCGCAAGGTGCTTGTCATCCGAAAGCCATGAACCCGCGCAACTTCAGCAACATTCCCCCCGAACTAGGTCTGCTGACGATATGCGTTCTGGTGCTGCGCAACGACTTCACAGTCACTGGTGAAAGCGCCTGCGCCAGCCCCGAGAACTTTGATGCCGAGATTGGCCGCAACATTGCCCGCGCCAACGCCGTACAGAAGATCTGGCCATTGATGGGATACGAGCTACGCAGTCAGTTGGCCAACACGATGCCTTGTACCTGTGTGCCGAATCAGGGCTGCAGCAACTGCCGCCCACGCCCAGTGCTGACCGAAGCCGACGCCCAAGCCGATCTGGACGGCACGCCCCGCCCTGACTATTACACCGACTAAGCCCCAGAGGTATGCGCACAGCGCCCTTTGGGTGCTGTCCTGATTTCTCTGGATGCTAGATTTGCAATCGGCAGCCAATAGCTGTCACTGAATAAGTCAGACACTATCGATAGCTAACGATGGCTTGCCAACAAAGAAACATTAAATAACATACGCCGATGCAAGTCACTCAGCAAGAATATGAAATTGCTTTGGCAGAATTTCAACCATTCTTGTCAGCTCCATTTCCTCCGCCTCCTGGAAGCTCCGAATCACTGCATTTCGCTGCGATTTTGGAAAAAATTGAGATGTATGAAGCAACGCTCAAAGACAAAAAATTGTCCATAAATGACGCGTCTAGAGACATAACAGATTATTCGGTTTATTGATTCATACCATAGCCACTTTTCTATCGTCACCAAGTGCCGCAAATGAAGTTCCATGCCATGACTTTTCAGGCATTTTGCTGCCCGTGCTAAGACAAGTTGAATGATTGAAAATGGTCGAATGTGTCCACCATTCACTTAGCTGAACTTAGCAACTTGGCTGCATTTCTCAGCACCTTTATGCTTTCGTACCTGATCTAAACATCTCCAGGAATTGCACAGTTTTCTATACAGATCAGCCTCTTTCTTCTGGTGATTTACCCTGAAAACCTACCTTAATAGATTCCACAGCCCGCCACTGAGCGGGCTTTTTTACGTCTGGACTTCTCGTGAACTCAAAACAGCAGTGGCTTCCTGTAGAGCTGGAGACGCTTAAAGATCTGTACCCCAATCACACAGCCAAATTTGTAGCCAATGTGCTTGGGCGCGAAGTCGGCAGCATCTATCGCAAGGCTTTTGAGCTGGGGGTTGAGAAGTCCGACGAATTCTGGAAAAGCGATCAATCAGGACAGGTGCAGCGCGGTCAACAAGATCCGCGCATGCAGGCCACTCAGTTCAAAAAAGGGCACACGTCATGGAACAAAGGCACCAAGGGCATTACAGGTCTGCACCCCAGCAGTCGGGCCACACAGTTCAAGAAGGGCCGCGCACCTCAAGAAAGCCGCAACTACCTGCCCATCGGCAGCCTGCGTCTATCCAAGGATGGCTGGCTCGAGCGCAAGGTAACGGATGACCACCCTGTGCCAGCCCGTCGCTGGGTGGCAGAGCACCGCCTGGTGTGGGAGCGTGAGCACGGGCCCATCCCAGATGGCCACATCGTCATATTCAAAGACAAGCGCCGCACCGCAGTTCCAGAAGAAATAACCGTTGACCGCTTGGAATGCATCACGAAAGCGGAAAACCTTCGCCGCAACCGCGCCCGAGATCCTGAGCTGCTCAAGCTCATCCAGCTCAAAGGCGCGATCACCCGTCAACTCAACCGCATCACCAAAGAGGCCAAACAGAATGTCTAGCCCCCATATCACCCAAGTTCGCCAAAGCCTTCTG
This sequence comes from Comamonas avium, assembly GCF_014836675.1. Classification (GTDB taxonomy): domain Bacteria; phylum Pseudomonadota; class Gammaproteobacteria; order Burkholderiales; family Burkholderiaceae_C; genus Comamonas; species Comamonas avium. The sequence goes on along the minus strand of NZ_JACSQK010000009.1, from coordinate 97,402 downwards.
GATACGCTGGCAGACCTGCGTAACCGAGACAACCCCATGGAAGTCGATCGTGCTCGGGCTGTTGCCCAAGTAGCCACTGTCCTGGTTGAGACCGCCAAGGTAGAGATCGATTACATCAAGGCCACTGGAGCAGACCGCAGTGATTTCTTGGAGCCAGCAACAACATTGCCTGTTATTAGCAATACGCCAACGGCAGCTAACCCATTTCCGGTTTCAGTCACTCATCGCCTGAATGGATAGTGCGGCCGCAAGCCACCACAGTCTGACAACACCACGCCCACCTAGCGTGGGCTTTCATATGACATGCATCAAACAGCTGTTTAGTGCAACCTGTTATCGGCAATCAAAAAATGGTCATTTGCAATTGTTAACTCTCTCGGTTACACATTGACCATGAATTACCAAGCGACTTTCGAGCGCCGTTTTCACGCGCTTTTAAAAGCTGTTGACCCACAGCCTCGTTGTACAAGCCGCCAAGAAGCACATGATCTGCTCTTGAAACATTGGGTTCTGATTTGCGAAAAGAACGGGCTGCCCAAAACACAGGTCGAGCGCATGAAGTCGCACAACTTGAGTACTGCGCATGGGTGGCACAACCTTGACCAGAACCCCTGCCACTGGGATTCCAACACGTCACCTGGGGTGCGTATTTATCTGCATGACGATGGTCTGATCGTGATGCAACGTATCAATGATGGAGAGGAGAAAGAAATTCTCTTCCTAAAATAAAACATAGCAAATGCCGCTTACTAGATAAGAATTAGTGCCACTTTTTATACAAACAAAGCCCGCTGATGATGCATCGAGCGGGCTTTTTTTATGAGCACTTGGTATTAGCAGTTGCCTTTCTTGGCTTGGCCGGGGGGGCAAAAGCCTCCATGGCCGTGCCCACCACTATGTCCAGGGTCCACGACCACTGAGCCGCTCGGTGTATACACCGCACAGCCTGTTAAGAAAGTGGCCACCAAGATTAAACCAAAGAGTTGCTTCATTTTTTTCACTAAAAAAGTTCGAATAAATGCAGTTTAGACAATGTTCTCTAGGTGAATTGTCTGCTTTTGTTTATCACCCACTCACTCAGCCCACACCGCACCGGCTTTTTATGGCGCCAAACCCATAAACACCATCACACCACCCGTGTCAGAGCAAAAGGCCGAACTCGCTAAGCGCTGCATCCACGTCCCCGTGCTTGTCCGCACAGAGCCCAAATACGAAGTTTTTGCCTGATTAAATGGGTGCGAAAGCCGTAACCAGAATGACCGCGACAAAAGCAAAAGCAAGCTGCAAAGCGCGACGAATGGTTTGTGTGCCTACGTACTCGAAGGCTGTCACTCGACTTTTGAAGTTGGGGAGTGCTTTAGTCATAACAGGAGCTTACGCCTGAGACTTTTCCTTTCACGTAAGACAAATTGCCGCTAGTCGTATCCGTTTGTCTCTATCCAGCCTGCCTTGAGCAGGTTTTTTTGTTTTTGGAGCCAACCCAATGAGCACCACCACACCGCCGGTACCGGCGCAGCAGCCCGAACCCTACAAACGCTGCGCAAGCTGCGGCGCGCCAATCCACCACCAGCCCGCCGAGGGCGAAGGCCTGCCCTGCGGGCATTGATCAAGGAGAACACCACCATGACACAAGCACAACAATCAGAAGCTCAGCGCCTTGCTGCCATTTGCGAAACCAAAGGCATGTTTCCTGTCGCGGATGAACTGAACCGCATGCACGCCCGCATCCTGGAGCTGGAGCAAGGCAAGTGCCTGCACCAGATTGCAGAGCCTGCAGCACCTCATGCTGCACGTGACCTTGGCCTAGCTGCACTGGAGCAATATCTCAAGGAATGCGAAGAGAACCAAATCGTGGCAGACGTCGGTGGGGCCTTCGCCTATGCATGGCAACGTGCAGCAGCACCGCAGGCAGTGCAGCCCCCCGTACCAGTGCTTTTCGTAAGCCGTGAGCAGCTTGAAAGCCACACCGACCACTTGGAATCAGAAGCAGGTCGATATCTGCCAGCACGCAAAACAGATGTAGGCAAATTCACCATGCCCTTGTATGCGCACCCCGCAGAGGGAGTGCCAGCGCACGAACTGATCGATTGGGATTCGGCACACAAGATCGCATTCCAAGCAGCAGCTGCTTTCCGGCCAAGCTACTTCAAAGGAGCTGACTTTGTAGCTCATAACTGGGTTGTTGAAGCCATCCGCACCGCTCACATCGACGGGCAGCGGCACGCCGTGGGGCTTCCCGCCATTGATCGCTCTGCGGCCTTCGCAGCAGATCTTCGCAAAGAGCGCGCCGCCACCCAGCCAGCAGCGCAGGGGATGCTGGATGCGATGACGAATGCATTCATCACCAGCGAGTCTGATGGCGCGGCAGGCAGCTACAAGCTGGTCGCAAAGTTCCAGACGCTGCCAGAGCTTCAAGCGGCACACAATGCTCTGGTTACAGCCCTTGCAGCCCAAGCCAAGCAAGGGGAGCAAGCAAATGGTTGATATGCCCAATGACATTGAAGACACGCCAACGGCTGTATGCGATGCGTGTGGCGGAAGCGGATCAAGCAAAGAGCATGGCTTTGACTGCGAAACATGTGCCGGTGACGGCTGGGTCTTTGTGATCGAGCGCGCTGCCCAAGCAGCCAAGCAGGGAGAGAAGCAATGACACAGACAAAACTCGGCAGCCTGATTGAAGCCGTCATCAATGTACTGATTGGATTCGGCATCAACTTCTCTGCAAACATGCTGATATTTCCAGTCTTTGGCTGGAGCATCAGTGCTGGCCAGAACTTAACCCTTGGGCTGATCTATACAGGCATCAGCGTAGCGCGCTCTTATGTGGTGCGCCGATGGTTCAACTCCAAGCTCAAAAAAGCTGCAGAGCAGTTAGCTGCGCGAGCAGCCAAGCAGGGAGCGCCAAATGGCCAGTAGACGCAAACGCACCCAGCGCGACCGCCGCGCTCCCATCCTTGAATTTGATGAAACCCAGCCCCGCTAAGTCGGGGCTTTTTTAGGTGCAAGTCATGACACAAATAGATACAAGCCAGCTTAAAGCACTAACTACCGTGCAAGCAGCACTCAGTCCTGAATGGGTCTTGGCTGAGAAGTACGAAGAACTTACCGGTGTCACTTGCGAAGCCATCCGCATGCGTAGAAAGCGTGGGGTTTGGCTGGATGGCAAGCACACAAAAGTTGTTCTACGTCGAATTTACGTCAACATTAAAGCTGCAGACAAATGGATAAGCGAACAAGTATCAATACCCCATCGGGCGTAGTTATTAGAGAAATGGTTACTGGTGACCGCCTGCAAATATCGTTCATGTGGGCTGGTCAACAGTGCAGAGAATTGCTCCCTCCCTGCACCATTAATAAATCATCCATTCAATATGCAGACAACCTGCGCAACGAAATCAAGCGCAAGGTTAGTGATGGCTCATTTGAATACGCAGCTTACTTTCCTGAAAGCCCACGCGCAAAAAAACCAGAACGCGATACGGAGTTGATGGAGGTACTCCTAGAAAAGCAATTTAGCTTGTACGAAAGACAGGTGGCCAATGGAAAGATGAGCCCTGCTACCTTCCGCGGCTACGCCAAAAGCCTCACAGGAGAGCGCATGCGCCACTGGCATGGCTGGAAGCTGGGTGGCGTCACACCTTCCGCGTTGCGTGACTGGATAGGCGACATGGATTGCACCAGCAAAGCCATACGCAACATGCTGATTCCGCTGCGCTCTGTGATGGAGGATGCGTTAAATGACGGCTTGATAGAGTTCAACCCTTTTGACCGTATTGCACTGGCAAAGCTGATTCGACAAACCAGCAAGGCAAGTGATTATGTGATTCAGCCTTTCACACAGGCGGAGTGCGACCTTATATTGAGGGCTTGCCGTTCCGACGAGTGGCCCATGTATCAGTTTTGGTTAAACACCGGACTGCGCCCTGGTGAACTACAGGCTTTGGAATGGAGGCACATAAATTTTGACAATGCCACAGCACGCATAGAGCAAAATCAGGTCGTAGGTGTTGTTAAAGCGCCAAAAACAGCTGCAGGCATCCGCTCTGTAGAGCTCAACCCCGAAGCAATTAAGGCTTTAGAGGCCCAAAAAACCATGAGCGGCCTGCGTGGCCAGCGAGTCTTTCTCAATCATGCAACGCTGCAGCCATGGTCTACCGATGCCCAAGTGCGTAAAAACTCTTGGCTTCCGCTGATGAAGCGCTCGGGTATTGAGTACCGCAATCCTTACCAAATCCGGCACACCTACGCGTCGACACTGCTGACTGCTGGTGCCAATCCTTGGTACGTCGCCCAGCAGTTGGGTCACGAAGATGTGGAAATGGTCTTCAGAACTTATGGCAAGTTCATTCGTGAGGACTATCAAAAGCCCAAGGCCGTTCTAGCAACAGCGAATTGATCGGTGCTATCCCCGTGCTAAATCGGTGCTATTTCGGTGCTGAAATCAAGACCTTTTCAGACCCACTCGGAAAAAGAAAAACCCCCTAAACCGTTGATTTCTCAGGGTCTAGGGGGGTCTTGTATGGTGGAGCTGGCGGGAATTGAACCCGCGTCCGCAAGCCTTCGTCAGGCAGATCTACATGTTTAGTGCTCTGATTTAAATCTCACCTCATCAACCGCGCAGGCACACGCTGCAGATAAGGCCAGCACCCTATGATCTTGCTTCATACCAAGGTGCACGGTACAAAGCCAGCTGATGAAAATTCCCTTGCAGCCTGGAGGTATTACTACCCCCTTGCCCAGCCCATCAGCGTGCTGTTGCAAGGCTCACCGGATTTAAGCGGCGAGTGCGAAACGTTCGTCGTTTGCAGTTAGTTTTTTTGAATCGAGATTTACGAGCGTAACTCAAGCTCGACATGCACCACGCTGATCCCGAACCCACGTCGAAACCAGGACAGCCCCATACACGTAATTCTAATCCAATCTGAGTAAGTGCGTGAGATCTATTGGAGATTTGATCACGGCACCGGGCTTCCACTCCTCAACCGACTCAGTTCCACCCAAATATCCATACGCAGCAGCTACGGACTGCATCCCGGCAGCATGAGCTGCCTGCATGTCTCGCTCATCATCGCCGACATAAATACAGCGCCCGGGCTCGACATTCATCTGTTTAGCTGCGTGCAGCAAAGGCAAAGGATGGGGTTTGGAGTGCTCCGTTGTGTCACCACAAATAACAGCGCCCGCAGTAGAAAACTCATCAATAGTGCGCGCAATCGGCAGGGCAAAACGCTCCGCCTTATTGGTCACAATCCCCCAGCGCAAGCCGTTGTGTTGAAGCTGCTGCAGCAACCTAGCCACGCCCTCAAACAATTGAGAATGCTGGCCCATGCAGCGCGCATAAGCTGCAAAGAACTCTTCCCTCAGAGCTTCAAAAGCCAAAGATTCCTGGGTCACTTCCAGCGCAATTCGAAGCATACCTCTCGCACCGGTGCCAACAAATGGTCGGTAATGGCTTAACGGCAAAGGCGCCAGACCCCGAACAAGGCGCAACTCATTGGCTGCAAAAGCAAGGTCCGGAGCGCTGTCGAGCAATGTTCCATCCAAATCAAAAAGGACGGCATCTATGTTTTTTCTACTCAGACTCATCACAAAGGGCGCTTTGCTGCCAGCATATAGTTCACGCTGCAGTCTTCATTGAGCCAGTAACGGCCTGTCAATGGATTGTGCTGCAAACCTTTGGCATCCGTTACAGCAAGCCCTGCCTGGCGGCAAAAGAGTGCAATTTCGCTGGGCTTCAGAAATTTCTCAAATTCATGCGTCCCTTTGGGCAGCATATTGAGCACATATTCTGCCGCCACAATCGCTAAGCCATAGGCTTTTATGTTGCGGTTGATTGTGGAGAAAAACACCCATCCACCCGGTTTTACCAGTTCTCCGCATGCACGCACAATGGATGCGGGGTCCGGCACGTGCTCGAGCATCTCCATGCAAGTCACAACATCAAAGCTTGCCGGTCGTTCTGCCGCCAGCACTTCCACAGGAACTTCACGGTATTGAATGTTGGGTGTCCCAGCTTCTAAAGCATGCAACTGCGCCACCCGTAAAGACTTGGTAGCCAGATCAATACCCATGACTGTGGCCCCCTTGCGAGCCATTGCATCGGCCAAAATACCGCCGCCGCAACCTACATCCAGTACGGTTTTTCCTTCAATCCCTACATGCTCATCAATCCAACCCAAACGAAGAGGGTTGATCATATGCAGTGGCTTGAACTCACTGTCCATATCCCACCAATGGTGAGCAAGATTAGAGAATTTTTCCAGCTCTGCTGGATCCACATTGATCGAGTCGGTCATGTTGATGATTGTGCAACGAGTTGAATGCTTAAAAAAAAAGCCCCGTCTCCGGGGCTTTTTTAGCAATCTACGAGAGATTACTTACGTGTACCGACCACTTCGATTTCGACGCGACGGTTTTGTGCGCGGCCAGCCTTGGTCTTGTTGTCAGCAACAGGCTGAGCTTCGCCCTTGCCTTCTGTGTACACACGGCTCTTGTCAATGCCCTTGGATTCCAAGTAAGCCTTCACAGCTTGAGCACGACGCTCGGACAGCTTCTGGTTGTAAGCAGCGGAGCCAACGGAGTCAGTGTGACCCACAGCAACGATTACTTCCAGGTTGATGCCCTGAACCTTAGAGGCCAGATCATCCAGTTTGGCCTTGCCTTCTGGCTTCAATACAGACTTGTCAAAGTCGAAGAAAGCATCAGCAGCAAAAGTCACCTTGGAAGCAGTAGCTGCAGGAACAGGAGCCACAGGTGCTGGAGTAACTGCAGCAGGAGCAGCAGCCTTCACCAGAGCACCGTCGCAGCCTTCAGCGGCAGTTGCAGGTGTCCAGTTGGCATCGCGCCAGCACAGTTCGTTGGTACCGTTCTTCCACACCAGCTCGCTGGTGCCGTTCTTCCAGTTATCGATAACCTGACCGCCATCGGCAGCCTTCACTTGAGCGCCGGCAGCAGTTGCCATAGCTGCGGTTGCAAACAGGATTGCTACTTTGTTCAGTTTCTTCATGGTTCTCCTCTTGGGGATTAGCCGCAGTCAAGCTGCGAAATTCATGGACGTCATTAGTGACCATCACCAAGAACGCTGGAAATGATTGTGCCATACGTAATATTCGAATGGATGGCTGGCACTACAGCTTGAGGTAGGACAAAAGCCTAATGGCTATGAGATGTTGCCAGCCAACAACATTGCATTACCTCTAAAATGATTCACTTCGTCGTCATTGCATAACTCAGCACAACTACATGACCCAGTTTGCCAAAGAAACTTTGCCTATCAGCCTAGAAGAGGAAATGCGCCGCAGCTACCTTGATTACGCTATGAGCGTGATTGTGGGCCGCGCCCTCCCTGATGCGCGCGATGGCTTAAAGCCAGTGCATCGTCGCGTGTTGTTTGCAATGCACGAACTCAACAACGATTGGAACCGCCCCTACAAAAAGTCGGCACGTATCGTTGGTGACGTGATCGGTAAATACCACCCTCACGGTGACAGCGCGGTGTACGACACCATTGTGCGCATGGCACAGGATTTTTCGCTGCGCCACATGCTGGTTGACGGGCAAGGCAACTTCGGCTCGGTGGACGGCGATAGCGCCGCCGCGATGCGTTACACGGAAATTCGCCTGTCCAAGATTGCCCACGAGATGCTGGGCGATATCGACAAAGAAACCGTTGATTTCGGCCCCAACTACGACGGCTCCGAGCAAGAGCCGCTGACGCTGCCAGCGCGCATTCCTAATTTGCTGGTGAACGGCTCTGCAGGTATTGCCGTAGGTATGGCAACCAACATTCCTCCACACAACTTGAATGAAGTGGTGGATGCCTGCCTGCATTTGCTGCGCAACCCAGACGCCAGCGTAGACGACCTGATGGAAATAGTGCCTGCGCCCGACTTCCCAACTGCCGGCATTATTTACGGCATCAATGGCGTCAAGGAAGGCTACCGCACAGGCCGTGGTCGCATCGTGATGCGTGCCAAGGTGCACTTTGAGGACATTGACCGTGGTCAGCGCCAGTCCATCATCGTGGATGAGTTGCCATACCAGGTGAATAAAAAGACGCTGCAAGAGCGCATGGCTGAACTGGTCCACGAAAAGAAGATCGAGGGCATCAGCCATATCCAGGACGAGTCGGACAAGTCCGGCATGCGTTTGGTCATTGAGCTCAAGCGTGGCGAAGTGCCCGAAGTCGTACTCAACAATCTGTACAAGCAGACCCAGCTGCAGGACACCTTTGGCGTCAACATGGTGGCGCTGGTGGACGGCCAGCCCAAGCTGTGCAACCTGCTGGATCTGGTGAAGGTCTTCTTGCAGCACCGCCGCGAAGTGGTGACGCGCCGCACAGTGTTCGAGTTGCGCAAGGCGCGCGATCGTGGCCATGTGCTGGAAGGTCTGGCCGTGGCATTGGCCAATATTGATGACTTCATCGCCATCATCCGCAACGCCCCCACACCCCCCGTAGCCAAGGCTGCGTTGATGGAAAAGTCGTGGGACAGCAAGCTGGTGCGCGAGATGCTCACCCGCACCCGCGAAGATGGTGGCGTGATCAATGCCGATGACTACCGCCCCGAATCGCTAGAGCGCGAATACGGTCTGGACCAGGACGGCATGTACCACCTGTCGGACACGCAAGCGCAGGAAATTTTGCAGATGCGTCTGCAGCGCCTGACAGGGCTGGAGCAAGACAAGATCGTGGCCGAATACCGCGACATCATGTCTACCATCGAAGACCTGCTGGACATTCTGGCCAAGCCCGAGCGTGTATCCACCATCATTGGCGATGAGCTGATCGCCGTGAAGGCCGAGTTTGGCCAGTCCAAACTGGGCGCTCGCCGCTCCACCATCGAGTACAGCGCGCAAGACCTGTCGACCGAAGACCTGATCACGCCCACTGACATGGTGGTCACGCTCAGCCACACCGGCTACATCAAGAGCCAGCCCCTGTCCGAGTACCGTGCACAAAAACGCGGTGGCCGCGGCAAGCAGGCCACAGCGACGAAGGAAGATGACTGGATTGACCAGCTCTTCATCGCCAACACGCACGACTACCTGCTGTGCTTCTCCAACCGTGGGCGCATGTACTGGCTCAAGGTCTGGGAAGTGCCATCGGGTTCGCGCAACTCGCGTGGGCGCCCTATCGTCAACATGTTCCCGCTGCAAGAAGGCGAGAAAATCAACGTAGTGCTGCCACTGACGGGCGACAACCGCACCTTCCCTGAAGATCATTACGTCTTCATGGCCACCAGCATGGGCACCGTTAAAAAGACGGCGCTGACCGAGTTCAGCAACCCGCGCAAGGCCGGCATCATTGCCGTGGGCCTGGACGAAGGCGACTTCCTGATTGGTGCAGCACTGACTGACGGCAAGCACGACGTCATGCTGTTCTCTGATGGCGGCAAGGCCGTGCGCTTTGATGAAAACGATGTGCGCCCCATGGGCCGCAATGCTCGCGGTGTACGCGGCATGAACATTGACGACACGCAAAGCGTGATCGCCATGCTGGTGGCCGAAGCCGATGACGGCACCGGCAACGTGGTGGAAGGCTCACAAAGTGTGCTCACCGCCACCGAAAACGGTTACGGCAAGCGCACGGCCATCAGCGAATACACCCGCCATGGCCGTGGCACCAAGGGCATGATTGCCATCCAGCAGTCCGAGCGCAACGGCAAGGTGGTGGCTGCCACCTTGGTGGCTGCAGAAGACGAGATCATGCTGATCACTGACAAGGGCGTACTGGTGCGCACACGTGTGGCGGAAATCCGTGAAATGGGCCGCGCAACGCAAGGCGTCACTCTGATGGCACTGGACGAAGGCGCCAAGCTGATTGGCCTGCAACGTATTGCTGAAAACGATGCCGCAGGTGCTGAAGCTGAGGAAGACACAGAAGCTGACAGTGGCCAAGCACCGGATACATCCACCGAGCAATAAAAGAACGACACCCCACTGCGCAAACTGTGGGGTGTTTTTTCACCTAAGATCATTTTTTTGATAGCTGCCAGCATCCACCGCAGCTAATTCAGGCCAGCAAGTTAAACATTGCACCGAATACGAGGGGCTCGATGTGGCGCAGTGCCCACAGCACTGCGCGAGATTGAGCAAGCGACGTATCAAGGATTGAGTTAGCCGCACTTGGTTGCACTGGCACGTGATTTGACTGCACACCATGAGCCGCCCTTTCAATTTTTCTGCTGGTCCCGCCGCAATCCCCGAAGAAGTCCTGCACCAAGCTGCCAATGAAATGCTCAACTGGGGCGGCTCGGGCATGGGCGTGATGGAGATGAGCCATCGCGGCAAAGAGTTCATCAGCATCTACGAAACCGCAGAAGCCGATTTGCGTGAACTGCTGGCTGTGCCCAGCAACTTTCACATCCTGTTCATGCAAGGCGGCGGCCTGGCCGAGAACGCCATCGTGCCGCTGAACCTGTCCAGGGGCGGGGCGGTCGATTTCGTCGTGACGGGCAGCTGGAGCCAAAAATCGCACAAAGAAGCGGGCAAGTACGCCAGCAACCGCCTGGCTGCCAGCGGTGCAGCATCCAACTTCACCAGCGTGCCTGATGCTGCCAGCTGGGAGCTGGGCAAGGATGCACAGTACGTGCACCTGTGCAGCAACGAAACCATCCACGGCGTGGAGTTTCAACAGCTGCCCGACCTGAAGGCGCTGGGCTGCGATGCCCCGCTGGTGATCGACTTTTCGTCCAACGTTGCCTCCCGCGCGCTGGACTGGAGCCGCGTGGGTCTGGCCTTTGGCGGGGCGCAAAAGAACATTGGCCCTGCGGGCCTGACCATTGTCATCGTGCGTGATGACTTGCTGGGGCATGCGCTGGACATCTGCCCTTCGGCCTTCAACTACAAGACCGTGGCCGATAACCAGTCCATGTTCAACACCCCTCCCACCTGGGGCATCTACATGGCGGGCCTGACCTTTCAATGGCTCAAGCGCCAGACCGAAGGTGCCTTAAGTGGTGTGGCCGCAATGGAAGTGCGCAACAAAGCCAAGGCCGAGCTTTTCTACCAGTACCTGGACAACTCGCAGTTGTACGTGAACAAGGTAGATGTGGCTTACCGCTCGCGCATGAACATTCCATTCTTTCTGCGCGATGAAAGCCGCAACGATGCCTTCCTGGCAGGTGCCAAGGCACGCGGGCTGCTGCAGCTCAAGGGCCACAAGTCGGTGGGCGGCATGCGTGCCAGCCTGTACAACGCCATGCCCCTGCAAGGCGTGCAGGCCCTGGTGGCCTACATGCAAGATTTCGAACGCACCAGCGCTTAAACTGCATTTGCATTGATTTAAAAAATAAGAGCTGCCAGCGCTTACCAGATAAGGTTTTCAGATAGTTTTATATCTAAAAGCCTTTATACATAAGCGTTAGCTGCTCTGCTTTTCGAGGAAAACATGAGCACTCAACCCCAAGCCACACCGGAGCTGCTGCAGCTGCGCAACCAGATCGACAGTCTGGACAACCAACTGCTGGAACTGGTGAACCAGCGTGCACGCGTGGCCGAGCAGGTGGGTGAGCTGAAGAAAAAAGAAGGCACCACGTTCTTTCGCCCTGATCGCGTGGCGCAGGTCATCGAAAAAATCAAGAACAACAACCCCGGCCCACTCAAGGGCGCGCACGTGGCCGCCATCTGGCGCGAGATCATGTCGGCCTGCCTGGCGCTGGAATCGCCCCAGCGCGTGGCGGTGCTCGGGCCTGCAGGCACTTTCTGCGAAGAAGCGGCCGTGCAATATTTTGGCGGCGCTGCAGACTTTTTGTACTGCAACACGTTTGAAGAAGTGTTCCACGCCACTGCTGCAGGCAGCGCGCAATATGGCGTAGTGGGGGTTGAAAACTCCACCGAAGGCGTGGTCAACCGTACGCTGGACATGTTCCGCAACACGCCTTGCCACATCGTGGGCGAGGTGAGCATGCTCATTCGTCACCACCTGCTGTGCAGCAACAATTCGCTGGAAGGCATCACCGTGGTGGCAGCACACCCGCAGGCACTGGCCCAGTGCCACGCCTGGCTGTCCAAACACCTGCCGCACGCAGAGCGCCGCCCCGTCGAAAGCAATGCCGAAGGCGCACGCCTGGCAGCCCTGAACCCCACGTGGGCGGGCATCTCCAGCGAACGTGCGGCGCAGCAGTTTGGCCTGCACATCGTCAGCCACGCCATTCAGGACGACGCCTACAACCGCACGCGTTTTGCCGTCATCTGCCTGCCGCACACACTGTCCACACCGGCACCCACTGCCAAAGATTGCACCAGCCTGGTCATCTCGGTGCCCAACCAGCCTGGTGCGGTGCACGATCTGCTGGTTCCCCTCAAGACGCACGGTGTATCGATGACGCGCTTTGAATCACGCCCTGCCCGCACCGGCCAGTGGGAGTATTACTTCTACATCGATCTGGAAGGCCACCCCGCGCAGCCCAACGTTGCGCGGGCACTGCAAGAGCTGCAGTCACTGTCGGCCTTCTACAAAGTACTGGGCACCTACCCCGTGACAGCGTAAGGAAACGCAGGAATGTTTGAACAGTTAGGACTGATTGGCTGCGGCTTGATGGGCGGCTCGTTCGCCTTGGCGCTGAAAAAAGCGGGCCTGGTCAAGCGCGTGGTGGGCTACAGCAAATCCCCCACAACCACAGCGCGCGCATTGCAGATGGGTGTGATTGACGTGGAAGCCCCCTCGGCCTTGCTGGCTGCAGCCGGGGCCGACATTGTGCTGCTGGCCGTGCCCGTGGGAGCCACCGAAGCCACCCTCAAATCCATCAAGCACCTGGTGACACCAGAGATGCTGATCATGGATGTGGGCTCTACCAAAACTGATGTCGTGCAGGCCGCACGCGATGCGCTGGGCAGCCGCATTTGCAGCTTTGTCCCGGCCCACCCCAACACCGGCAAAGAAGTGGCTGGCGTAGCCCACGCAGACGAGCATCTGTACCGGGGTGCCAAGGTCATCCTCACCCCCACCGAGCGCACACTGACATCGCACCTGCACAAGGCCGAGGCCCTGTGGAAGGCACTGGGGTGCGATGTGCGCATCATGTCTCCCGAGACCCATGACGCCGCTTTTGCCGCCATCAGCCACCTGCCGCACATGCTGGCATTTGCCATGATGCAAAGCGTCATGCGCCAGGATCAAGCCGATGCCTTCCTCGCTCTGGCGGGTCCTGGCTTTCGCGACTTCACCCGCATTGCAGCCAGCGAACCCAAGATGTGGCGCGATATTTTGCTGGCCAACAAAACAGAAGTGCTGGCACAAACGCAGCACTTCAAACAAGCCATGCAAGCGTTTGAGCAAGTGCTGCTAACGGATGACGCCCAGGCTCTGGAAGACATGATCACACTGGCCAGCGCTGCCCGCACGCAATGCCGCTTTAACCCGCCGACCACTGCCAGCGCCGCGTAACCCCCGGCCTGTGCTTAACTTTTTTCGTTTTTACGCATGTACCACACCGCCTTTCTTGACCTGCCTCACCTGGCCACGGCCAGCGGCAGCGTACAACTGCCCGGCTCCAAGAGCATCTCTAACCGCGTGCTGCTGCTGGCCGCTTTGAGCCAGGGCACCACGGTTGTGCATGACGTGCTCGACTCTGATGACACCCGCGTCATGCTGCAGGCCTTGCAGCAAATTGGCTGCGTGGTGGAACCTGCAGCCGTGGTCGCCGGTCAGCCCCTGCGCATCACCGGCATCGACGGCTTCTTGCCCAACAATGCGCGCGGCCAGCTGTTTCTGGGCAATGCCGGCACCGCCATGCGTCCGCTGACGGCGGCATTGGCCGTGCTGGGTGGCAATTTTGAGATGACAGGTGTGCCCCGCATGTACGAGCGCCCTATCGGCGACTTGGTGGATGCGCTGCGCCAGCTGGGATGCAAGATCGACTATCTTAAGGATGAAGGCTTTCCGCCCCTGAAGATCGGCCAGCCCGACTTCAGCCAGCTGGGCAGCGAATCCATCAAGGTGCGCGGGGATGTCTCCAGCCAGTTCCTGACCTCGCTGCTCATGGCCCTGCCTTTGCTGGCTACCGAGCAGGACATCACCATCGAGGTGATCGGCGAGCTGATCTCCAAGCCCTACATCCACATCACGCTGCAGTTGCTGGCGCGCTTTGGCATTGCCGTAAAAAACGACAACTGGCAGCGCTTCACCATTGCCGCTGGCAGCCGCTACCAGTCGCCCGGCGACATCCATGTGGAGGCCGATGCCTCATCTGCCAGCTATTTCATAGCGCTAGGTGCACTAACTACGGGCGCTAATGGTCAAAATGGCATCAACGTGCTGGGCGTAGGCAAAGACTCCATTCAGGGAGATATCCGCTTTGTTGAAGCGGCACAGGCCATGGGCGCTGTGGTGCAAAGTGGCCCCAACTGGCTGCACATCTCACGCGGCACCTGGCCTTTGAAGGCCATCGACATGGATTGCAATCACATTCCAGATGCCGCCATGACGCTGGGTGCCATGGCCTTGTTTGCCGACGGCACCACCACGCTGCGCAACATCGCCAGCTGGCGCGTCAAAGAGACCGACCGCATTGCTGCCATGGCCAATGAGCTGCGCAAACTGGGCGCCACTGTGCAAGAAGGTGCGGACTACATCCGCATTACTCCACCCGCCTCGCGCAGCGACTGGACAGCCGCCAGCATCCACACCTATGACGATCACCGCATCGCCATGTGTTTTTCGCTGGCCGCATTCAACCCCGCAGGCCTGCCCGTGCGCATCCAAGACCCCCAGTGCGTGGGCAAGACCTTCCCGGACTATTTCGAAGCATTCTTCAGTGTGACCCAGCCCTCTGAGCCCGCGCCCGTCATCTGCATTGACGGACCCACCGCATCCGGCAAAGGCACCATTGCCGCCATCGTTGCCGAGCGCCTGGGCTATCACCTGCTGGACTCTGGCTCGCTCTATCGCATCACCGGCTTGGCGGCCTCTCGCGCAGGCATTGAGCTGACCGAAGCCAATGCCCAGGCCATTGCAGACCTTGTCAGCAGCAAGGTCATCACCTTCTTGCCCGATCAGCAAGTCTTGCTCGATGGCGATGATATTTCGCTGGACATCCGCACCGAACAGGCGGGCATGAATGCCTCGCAAGTGGCCACATTTCCTGCCGTGCGCCAAGCGCTGCTGCAGGTGCAGCGCAACTTTTGCCGGCTGCCAGGGCTGGTCGGTGATGGCCGCGACATGGGCACCACCATATTCCCCGACGCCCCTTTGAAAGTGTACTTAACGGCCAGTGTGCAATGCCGCGCAGAACGCCGCTACAAGCAATTGATTTCCAAGGGACTTTCTGCTAACATGGCAGACCTGATTGCGGACCTTGAAGCCCGCGACGCGCGCGACATCAATCGCGCGGCATCGCCCCTCAAGCCCGCACAAGACGCCCTTCACTGGGACAACTCCGACAGCACGATTGATGAGGCCGTGCAGCAAGTGTTGACCTGGTGGGAGCAACGCCAGCCTTTTGCGCCCGTCGCTTGAAGCTGACACCCATGGCCCGCAGACCACATCCGCGCTACATGCGCACTGGCTCTGCGGTTATCAACCATTTAACCCGCAGGTTTTGCCTGCACCTTCGCTTACAGCCATAAAAACGTGCCGCAATAGTGCAGCCGGAAACCTGTAAGTGGACAAGGAAATACATGTCTGAATCTTTTGCCGCCCTATTCGAAGAATCGTTGCAACGCACTGAAATGCGTCCCGGCGAAGTTATCACTGCTGAGGTCGTGCGCGTTGAGCACAACTTCGTGGTGGTAAACGCTGGCCTGAAGTCGGAAGCCTATGTGCCAATCGACGAATTCAAGAACGACCAGGGCGAAATTGAAGTTCAAGTTGGTGACTTCGTGTCCGTGGCGATCGGTTCGATCGAAAACGGCTACGGCGACACCATCCTGTCCCGTGACACAGCGAAGCGTCTGGCTTCCTGGCTGTCGCTGGAAAAGGCGCTGGAATCTGGCGAATTCGTGACCGGTACAACTTCCGGCAAGGTCAAGGGCGGCCTGACCGTTCTGGTCAACGGCATCCGTGCATTCCTGCCCGGTTCGCTGATCGACACACGTCCCGTCAAGGATCTGACTCCTTACGAAAACAAGACCCTGGAATTCAAGGTCATCAAGCTGGATCGCAAGCGCAACAACGTGGTGCTGTCGCGCCGCGCTGTGGTGGAAGCTTCCATGGGCGAAGAACGCGCCAAGCTGATGGAAACCCTGAAGGAAGGCGCCATTGTTCAAGGCGTGGTCAAGAACATCACCGAATACGGTGCGTTCGTGGACCTGGGCGGTATCGACGGCCTGCTGCACATCACTGACATGGCATGGCGTCGCGTACGTCACCCATCCGAAGTGGTGACAGCTGGTCAGGAAATCACAGCCAAGATCCTGAAGTTTGACACCGAAAAGAACCGCGTGTCTCTGGGTCTGAAGCAAATGGGTGATGACCCATGGATGGGCGTTGCTCGCCGCTATCCTTCGGCTACTCGCCTGTTCGGCAAGGTCACCAACATTGCTGACTACGGCGCATTCGTGGAACTGGAACCCGGCATCGAAGGCCTGGTGCACGTTTCCGAAATGGACTGGACCAACAAGAACATCGCTCCTTCCAAGCTCGTGTCTTTGGGCGACGAAGTGGAAGTCATGGTTCTGGAAATCGACGAAGACAAGCGTCGCATCTCCCTGGGCATGAAGCAATGCAAGGCCAATCCTTGGCAAGAATTTGCTCAGAACACCAAGCGCGGCGACCGCGTGAAGGGCCCTATCAAGTCCATCACCGACTTCGGCGTGTTCGTGGGTCTGGCTGCTGGTATCGACGGCCTGGTGCACCTGTCTGACCTGTCTTGGAACGAAACTGGCGAAGCCGCTGTTCGTAACTACAAGAAGGGCCAAGAAGTTGAAGCCATCGTGTTGGGCGTTGACGTCGAGCGCGAGCGCATCTCCCTGGGCATCAAGCAGCTGGACAGCGATCCGTTCACTACATTCGCAACTGTGAATGACAAGGGCCAGATCGTGACCGGCAAGGTCAAGACTGTGGACGCTAAGGGCGCTGAAATCGACCTGGGCGAAGACATTCTGGGTTACCTGCGTGTCTCCGAGCTGTCGCGTGACCGCGTGGAAGATGCTCGCTCCATCCTCAAGGAAGGCGACGAAGTGACTGCCGTGGTGATCAGCGTGGATCGCAAGACCCGCAACATCCAGCTGTCCATCAAGCAAAAGGACATGGTTGAGCAGCAAGAAGCCATGGCTTCCCTGTCGGCTCAGTCCTCCAAGGAAAATGCCGGTACAACTAGCCTGGGCGCTTTGCTGCGCGCCAAGCTGGACGCCGACAAGTAAAAAGTCTTTAAAACTGCTCACCTGAGCAGTGGCTAAGACCCTCGACGGGCGCTGTCAAGGCGCCCGTCGTTTTTTCCAAGTACCGCTTGGGATGATTGCTCCATGACTCGATCCGATTTAGTTGAAGAACTGGCAGCCCGTTTTGCCCAGCTCACCCAGCGTGACGCAGAACACGCCGTTAAAACCATTCAAGATGCCGTCAGCGATGCCTTGGTGCAAGGCCAGCGCATTGAGATTCGTGGTTTTGGCAGCTTCTCCGTTTCGCGCCGTCCTGCCCGCATTGGTCGCAACCCTCGCAGCGGCGAATCTGTCAGCATTCCGGAAAAACGCGTTCCTCACTTCAAGCCCGGCAAGGCCTTGCGTGAGTCCGTCGATTTCCAGACATCGCCTGCGACGCCTGTCGCAGCACCTGCTGCAGACTGAAGACCACAGTCTTACACGCACTGTTTGCTCGCCAGCCCCCCTGTGCGCCTAAAATTCAGGCCAACAAGGAAGGGCTCGCATGAAATACCTGCTGTGGCTGCTCAAAGCAGCCATTTTTTTCACCCTGTTTGCCTTCGCGCTCAACAACCAGCAAAACGCGACTGTGCATTTTTTCTTTGGCACACAGTGGCAAGCACCATTGGTGCTGGTGGTACTGACGGCTTTCGTGGGCGGCCTGATCGCGGGCGTGCTCGTGATGGTTCCCCGATGGTGGAAACAGCGCAGCACCGCCGTCAAGCTGAGCCAGCCTGCTGCTGCGGCTGACACCCCTGCCGCCGCCAACAGCACACTCCCTGAACCCATCCCACCGACACTCCATGGACTTTGATCTCAGCTGGATTCTTCTGGGCCTGCCTCTGGCTTTTGTACTGGGCTGGCTGGCCTCGCGCATGGACTTGCGTCAGGTGCGTCAGGACAACCGCCAAGCGCCCAAGGCGTACTTCAAGGGTCTGAACTTCTTGCTCAATGAGCAACAAGACAAAGCGATTGATGCGTTCATTGAGGCTGTGCAAAACGACCCCGAGACCGCCGATCTGCACTTTGCACTGGGCAACCTGTTTCGCCGCCGCGGTGAGTACCACCGCGCCGTGCGCGTGCATGAGCACCTGCTGTCTCGGGCAGATTTAAGCCGCGAAGACCGGGACCGTGCCCAGCATGGGCTGGCCCAGGACTTTTTAAAGGCAGGCCTGCTCGACCGTGCAGAAGAAGCCCTGCGTCGCCTGGAAGGCTCTGCCTACGAAGCTGAAGCACGCCTGGCGTTGCTGGCAATTTATGAACGTTCGCGCGACTGGGCGCAGGCTGCAGAAATTGCCCGCCGCATGCAAACCGCCAATCAGGGCGATTTCAGTGGCCGCTTGGCGCACTATCTGTGCGAACAAGCCAACGAGCAGGCCAGCCATGCGCAGCTCGATGTGGCCAGCCAGCTGCTGCACGAAGCAGTACGCATTGCGCCGCAAACACCACGCCCCCGGATTGAGCTGGCTCGCATTCAGCACCGGCTGAACCAATCGCAAGACGCCTGGAACACCTTGCAGGATCTGGCACAGACCACGCCCCAGGGCCTGCCACTGGCCGCTCCACTGATGCTGGAAGTGGCTGCTGCCACAGGCCAGCAGGCAGCTGCAGAGCAACTGCTGCGCAGCCGTTATGCGCAGATGCCGTCGCTGGATTTGCTTGATGCCTTGGTCACGCTGAACACTGCGCCAGCTGCTTCTGCCAGTGGCGACAGCCGCGACTGGTATGTGCAGCACCTGTCCAAAGAACCATCACTGGTGGCCGCCACCAAATGGCTGGCAGGCGAGACACTGGAGCACGAAGAGCACCACCCGGCCATTCAAAAAGCGCTGGAGCACGCAAGCAAGCCCCTGAGCCGCTACCGCTGCGCCGCCTGCGGCTTTGAGGCACGCCAGCACTTTTGGCACTGCCCGGGCTGCCAAAGCTGGGACAGCTACCCGGCACGCCGCGTCGAAGAGCTGTAAAGCGAACCTTAAAAGAGAGCTGCTATCGCTTTGTGTGAAACGTTTTCAGAACTTAAACACTCTTAAAACAAGCATACATAAGCGATAGCAGCTCTCTTTTTTATTAAGCACAGTTTGCGTATGCTGCTAGGCATGAACCGCGCCAAAACCCTGCTCATCATCTACCACAGCCACACCGGCGGCACGCGCCAGATGGTGCATGCGCTGCGTGAAGGCGCGTTGACGGAAGGCAGCGTGCAAGTGCACCTGCTGCATGCCAGCGAGGCTGGACCTGACGACGTACTGCAGGCCGATGGCTATGTGTTTGCCACACCTGAAAATCTGGCTGCCATGAGCGGCTTGCTGAAAGACTTTTTCGACCGCAGCTACTACGGCGCACTAGAGCGCATCAATGGCCGCCCTTATGCCACGCTGGTGTGCGCGGGCAGTGATGGCAGCAACGCAGCACGGCAAATTGCACGCATTGCCACTGGCTGGCGCTTGAACGCCGTGGCCGAGCCACTGATTATCTGCACCCACGCCCAAACGCCAGAGGCGATCGCAGCTGCCAAGCACATCAGCGATACCGACCTGGCGCAATGCCACGCGCTGGGCGCTGCCTTGGCCAGTGGTTTGCAGATGGGCATTTTCTGAATCCATAGCTCGCTGCGCCCATGGTCCATAGGCGCTCCAAGCGATTTACAGCATTACCCTTTGGTGGCTATGGTGCGCAGCTTGAGCGGCTGCGGCTTGAAGTACCACGTCAGCACCAGGGCCGCGCAGCACGCCAGCAGCACAGGCAGCATGGCCAAGCGCAAACCCCACACCTCACCCACAAAGCCCAGCGCTGGTGGCCCCACCAAAATAGCCACATAACCCAGTGAGGCCACCGCGCCCACTCGCTGGGCACTGTTGCCCTCTCCTTCTGCCGCTGCGGACAAAGCCAGCGGAAAACCCAGCGCAGCACCCAGCCCCCACAGCACCACGGCGATGGCACCCAGCACGGGGTTTTGCGCAAACACGACCACCAGCAAACCCGAGCCTGCCAGCACGGCACTGGCACGCATCAATGCCAGGCGTGTAAAGCGCTCCAGCAGCCACTGTCCGCCCAGGCGCGCCACCGTTACGCCCAGAGTAAACAGCATGTAGATCAACGTGCCCTGCGCATTGCTGAACTGGTAGCCATCGACCATCAGCAAAGGCAGCCAGTCGTGCGCAGCACCTTCGGTCAGCGCCAGACCCAGTGCAAACAAGCCAATCAGCAGCACGCGGGGGTCTTTGAAAGCATTGAGCACAAAGCCGCCATGTCCGGCGTCCCCTGCATCCCCAGTTGCTGCCTTGACCGCACTGAGGTTTTCCACCCGGCGCACTAAGGGAGCCGTCAGCACGCCGCCCACCACGACCACACCCAGCAAATGGTGCATGACCGGCACCTGCAGCCAGGCCATGAGCGTGCCCAGCAGGGCACCGAGCATGGCCCCCAGACTGAAGCAGCCGTGCAACGTGGTCATCAGCGGGCGCTGCTGCAGCTTCTCGATGGCTCCTGCCTCCACATTGACCGCAATATCGGCCCAGCCCATGCCCACACCAAACAGCATGAAGCCCAGCACCACCACCGTCACGCTGGCCATGCCTGCGCCCACTGCCAGCAGTGCCAGACCCGCCAGGTTGGCGGCCATGCCCGCCACCATCGCCCGGCGTGCATGCAATCGCTCAACCAGCCAGTTGGACGACAAAATTCCCGCCATGGAGCCCAGTGAGAAACCGAACAAAATCATGCCCATCTGCTCGGTACTGGCCTGCAGCGCATCGCGCAAGGCCGGCGTGCGTGTCACCCAGGTAGATGTAGCCACGCCAATCACTACAAACAAACCAAACAGCGCAGCACGCAAAGTGCGTGCTTTTTTATCTTCAAGCATCCAAAAATTCCAGTTTCTCGCAGCCACGCATCCTAGTCGGCGTGGCCAAGGCTTGCTCATGCACGCATGCGCTCTTAGCGAAATATGAGCCTATAAAAACATAGCTGTCTGCGCTTTGCCGTAATGCGCTAAAGCGTCATTGCAGCGCAAGGCACCGTGCCTGAGCGACATGTTTTGCTGCGCCGCGCAGCTGCGCTGGTGCATAGTCATGCCTATGCAATCACATCCGCGTTTTGGCCCGCACCTGCGGCTTATCGGCATGGCCGTTTTATGGGGGGCATCATGGCCTGCAGGGCGCATCATTGCGCAATCCATGCCGCCACTGGCAGGCGCATGCCTGCGCTTTGTGCTGGCTGCCATGGTGCTAATTCCGTGGATGTACTGGGCAGGCGGCTTTAGCCAGCTCAGGAGCTGGAGCGCACAGCGCTGGCTGGGCATGGCCGCAGCGGGCGCCACAGGCGTGTTTGGCTATGCCGCATTCTTTTTGTCAGGCCTGCAGCACCTGCCAGCAGGAAAAGCCGCGCTGGTCATCACACTCAACCCCGTCATGACACTGCTGATGGCTGCATGGCTGTTTAAAGAGCGCCTGAACGCCATCATTGCCGCAGGCATGCTGCTGGCTGTGGTGGGGGCCGTGGTTGTCCTTTCGCACGGCAAACCACTTGAAATCTTGCAAGGTGCCATGGGTATTGGCGAGCTGCTGATTTTGGGCTGCGTGGTCTGCTGGGTGCTCTACACCTTGATTGGCCGCTGGATGCTCACGGGGGTAGATGCGCTATCGACCACCGCCGTCACCAGCACCATTGGCGCCCTGCTCTTGCTGGCAGGCAGCCTGATTGTGGAAGGCCCCAGCGGCCTGGCAAGCGCGGTTGACAGCGGCACCACAGCGTGGGTGGCCCTGCTCTTTCTGGCGTTTGGCGCCACTGCACTGGCCTACGCCTGGTATTTTGACGGGGTCAAAGCGCTGGGCGCGGGCGCTGCCTCAGGCTACATCACGCTGGTGCCGCTGTTTGGCGTAGTGATCTCTGCCTTTTTGCTGGGCGAGCGCATTGACACCCCCATGCTGCTGGGCGGGGCCATGGCCATTGCAGGCACTGCCGTCATGAGCTGGGGCCGCAGCCGCGCATAAGCCACAGGGCAAAACCGCTGCAGCGCTCCGCCCATTGCGCGGCGTTGCAGCACACACCCGGCACCTCACAGACAATCGCCGCCTTTATCTGTGAAAGTGGCGCGTGCAACGCGCGCCCGTGCGTGAATGACTGCCTGCCTGCCCCTCCAGCCCCAATCCCTGAGCACGGCCATTGCCGATCGCCTGCGCCAGCGCATCTTGCAGGGCGAATGGCTTCCCGGCACGGGCTTGCTGGATGGAGAGATTGCCAGCAGCCTGGGAGTCAGCCGCACACCCGTGCGCGAAGCCATGAAGCTGCTGTGCCATGAGGGCCTTCTGACAGCACACCCACGCCGAGGCATGACCGTAGCCATCCTGAACACCGCCCAGGTACAAGAAGCACAGGCCCTGCTGCAGTTGCTGCGCAGCCATCTGGCCCTGCACCCCGCCATTGAAGGAGGCCTTGCGCAGCAGCTGCAGGCTCTGGCATTGCAGCGCCTGCAGCTGGCCAATCTGGCTGCATTAACTCAAAATTGAAACTTGTGCTTATTTGTCATTTATTAACAATCTGCCCCCACGATTAACTCCCCTTTGCCAGGGACGAAAAAACAAAATCTCGCGCACTGCTATGATTTAAGGCTGCAGACTCCCTTGAAATTAATATTTATATTATTCCAATAAATGTTAAATATTTAAATTCAGAGCCTCTGCATTCATTTACTACTTTACCCATTAAAGCTTCTATCTCTGATTGAAGCTTTCAGCATTTCTCATGAATTCATTTGCAATTCAAAAAGACTCGTCTTCGTTCAGCTATTCAAGCAAAAAAACCAATACGCAAGAGGCACTGACGGACGTCAGCCGCCAGGCAGACCGTTTGATGCTGATTTTGATCAGCATTTATGCGCTACTGGCCATTCCAATTGGCTGGCATTACTCCAGCGTTGATATAGCCTTGATTGCCGGCCCCAGCCTCATAGGTCTGGCTGCTGTGGTTTTCTTTACCAGCAGCGGCACAGCACTGGCGCGCTATGTGCTGCCGATACTGCTGTGCGCTGCCGTTGTCTTGCATATTCAGGTGTCGCTGGGCACCCTGGAATTTCACTTTGGTGTTTTTGTCACGCTGGCACTGGTCATGGTGTACCGCCAATGGCGGGTCATACTGGCCTGCGCTGCTTTTTTTGCCATTCACCATATTTTATTTGACCGCCTGCAAGCCTGGGGCTACGGCATTTACTGCACCACTGAAGCGGATTTTGCAAAAATTGTTCTGCACGCCGCATTTGTCATTGTGCAGACTGCTGTTGAAATATTAATCGTCAAGAAAATGTCTGAATCCTATTTGCAAGGCATTGAATTGCAAAGCCTTGTAGATGCCATTCACGACGGCGACAAATTCAACCTCAATATTCACCATCAATCTGTTCAAACGCCATTGGCGCAGGATTTAAAAGAATTTATTCTGAAACTCAATGCGATTGTGCGCACCGTCAGCCACAGCGCAACACAGGTACAGACGGCGAGCCAGGAAATTGAGGCGGGCAGCAGCGACCTGTCTTTGCGCACTGAAACCGCTTGCAGCGCTTTGGAAGAAACCGCCAATGCGGCTGGCCGCGTGCTGGCCACTGTCGAGCAAGCCCGCGCTCTGGCCTCAGAGGCGGACACCATGACACGCAACGCCACGCAGGCCGCACAAAAAGGCCAGCACGTAGTGAACGAGCTGGCGCAGAGCATGGCTTCCATCAGCCAGCAGTCGGAGCAGATTTCGGACATCGTCTCCGTGGTGGACAGTCTGGCTTTTCAAACCAACCTGCTGGCGTTGAATGCTGCCGTTGAAGCCGCCCGTGCCGGGGAGCAAGGCCGTGGCTTTGCCGTGGTTGCAGAAGAAGTACGTCGTCTGGCACTGCGCTCGGCCGAGTCTGCCAAGCAGATCCGCCAGCTGATTGAGACCTCGGAACAATCTATCGGCGTGGGAGCAGCGCAAAGCAAGGAGGCACTCAGCGCCATGCATCTGCTGCAGCAGGCGTCAGGCAACGTGACAGACCACATGCGTGAAATTGTCAGCTCGACCCACGCACAAAACGCGGCCATGGCAGACATCTCCCAGGCCATCAACCAGCTGGAGCACGCCATGTCACAGAACTCGGCCCTGGCAGAAGAGTCCAGCGCTGCTGCCGCCAGCCTGCACGATCAAACCGTGCACATGGCGCACAGCGTGCAGGCATTCAAAATTTAAGAGCAGCCATCGCTTATACGACAAAGGGTTTCAGATCAAAAGTATCTGAAACCCTTTGTTATTGAGCGTATGCAGCTATTAAAACTTCAGACGCATGGTGATGTGGTCAATGCCGGCTTCGTCGTACACCTGGCCTTCAGGCACAAAGCCAGCGCGAGCGTAGAAGTTTTTCGCATGCACTTGCGCATGCAGTACGGCTTCCTTGTCACCACGCTCGCGTGCAGCAGCCATCAATGCATCCAGCACCTGGCGACCCACGCGGCTGCCGCGCATTTCACGCGCCACGGCCATGCGCCCAATGCGCGCCACACCGGGGGCATCGGTGATCAGGCGGCCTGTGCCCACGGCATGGCCCAGCCCGTTTACCGCTACAACGTGGCGGCAGACAGGGTCAAACTCATCCATTTCGATCTCAGCTGGAACGCCCTGCTCTTTGACAAACACTTCCATGCGCAAGCGCTCAGCCAGACGACCCAGATCGTTCCAGCTGCCCGAACGCAGTTGCACCATCTCCTGACCTGCTTCAAACGCGGTCAGCATGTCGCGCAATTGCTGCGGCACGGGTTGCGGCTGGCGCTGCGCATCGGCAAACACATACACCAGCTCTACTGTGTTGAGCAATTGCTGACCCCGGAAGATGCCCGCCTCAAACTGCAGCGAGGTGTTGCCTTGCTTGACGCAGCGAATGCCAATGTCCAGCACATCGCCCATTTGTGCTGATGCAAAGTAAGTGACGGTGGCCTTCTTGACAAACAGCTCGCCGCCCAGATGGCCCCAGCTTTGGGCGTATGGCAAAGCCATCTGGCGCCAGTAGTCTGTGATCGCCACATCGGCGTACATCAGATAGTGTGCATTGAAGACAATTTTCTGGGCATCTACCTCCGCCCAGCGCACGGTCAGGCGATGGCGGCAGCGAAAGTCTTGAGGGAGCATGTGGTTCTCTTTCTGGTGCAGTTCAAACAGTGGGCGATGTGCCCAGTGCCGCGCGCAATGCAGCGGCCATGTCGGCATGGGCCTGGCGCGCTTCAGGAATGGCGCGGCCCATCTTGATGAATTCGTGTGTCACGCCTTTGTAGATCTCCAGATCCACCGGCACCCCGGCCATGCGCAGCATATCGGCGTACTGCACCCCCTCATCCACCAGGGGGTCCAGCTCAGCCAGGCATAAAAACGCCGGTGCCACGCCTTCAACATCAGGAGCCAGCAAAGGTGCAAAGCGCCAGTCTTCGCGGTCTGCGTCATTGCGCACATATTGGTCAAAAAACCAGAGAATGCCTTCGCGCTCCAGCACCAGTGCGTGGGCATAGCGAAAGTGCGAATCCGTATCCTGGTGGGCACAGGTGCCGGGGTAAATCAGCAATTGCAGCTGCAGGCTCAGGCCTGCATCACGCGCCAAAATCGCACAGGCGGCAGCCAGTGTGCCGCCTGCGCTGTCACCGCCTACGGCCATGCGCTGGGTGTCCAGCCCCAGCGTGTCTCCGTGAGCAGCCAGCCATTGCAGGGCATCCCACGCGTCGTTAATGGCCGTGGGGAACTGGTGCTCCGGCGCAAGCCGGTAGTCCAGCGACACCACGGCGCAACCCGCCAGATGCGCCAGCTGGCGGCAAAGCACATCGTGCGTAGCCACACTGCCAATGGTGAAGCCACCGCCATGCAGGTACAGCAGTACAGGCAAAGGCGCACAGGTGCTTGGCGCATACAGGCGTGCAGGCAATGCAGTGCCATCGCGTGCGGCAATACGTATGTCTTCTACACGGGGCAGTGCCTGCTTGGCAATTTCCAGCACACCCGCGCCCGCTTCATAAGCGACACGTGCCTGCTGCGCAGACAAGGTATGCAGATGCGGGCGGTTGGCACGTCGCATGCGACGCAGCACATCGCGCATGGCAGGGGTCAGGGGATGGGGATTCAGATCGTTTTCGTCGTTCACAGCACGCAAGCAGCAATCACAAAGCTGCACATCATGCAGCAATCACAGGGCCGCTGCAGGCAAGTGGATTGTCCCTTGCGTGACCCAACGCAGCCTTGCCTGAGGGTTGCCAAGCTGGTCATCCACCCCCCACTTGTCCAAAATAAGGTCTGTTTGAACACCACGGGGCTGGGGGCAGGATATGGCTTTTATCAATTACGTCACGCACATTCAGTTTGACTTTGGTGCCGTGCGCCTGCTGGCGCAGGAATGCCAGCGCGTAGGCATCACACGCCCGCTGGTCGTGACCGACCCGGGCGTCAAAGCCGCCGGAGTGCTGCAAAAGGCACTGGATGCACTGGGTGATCTGCCCGTCACCGTCTTTGACAGCACCCCCAGCAACCCCACAGAGGCAGCGGTTCACGCGGCCGCCGCCCTGTACAAGCAGCACCACTGCGATGGATTGATTGCCGTTGGCGGAGGCAGCGCCATTGACTGCGCCAAGGGCGTGGCGATTGCCGCCACGCACGAAGGCCCACTCAAGATGTACGCCACCATTGAAGGCGGCTCTGCAAAAATCACCGAGGCCGTGGCCCCCATCATTGCCGTCCCCACCACCAGCGGCACTGGCAGCGAAGTAGCACGTGGCGCAATCATCATCGTCCAAGACCACCGCAAACTGGGCTTTCACTCGTGGCACCTGGTGCCCAAGGCGGCCATTTGCGACCCCGAACTGACCTATGGCCTGCCCCCCATGCTCACAGCGGCCACCGGCATGGACGCGGTGGCTCATTGCATGGAAACTTTCATGTCAGCAGCCTTTAACCCCCCCGCCGACGGAATTGCACTGGACGGCCTGACGCGTGGCTGGGCGCACATCGAACGCGCTACACGCAATGGGCAGGACGCCGAGGCGCGCCGCCAGCTCATGAGCGCCAGCATGCAAGGCGCCATGGCCTTTCAAAAAGGCCTGGGCTGCGTCCACAGCCTGAGTCACAGCCTGGGCGGCATCTCGCCACGCCTGCACCATGGCACGCTCAACGCCATGTTTTTGCCCGCCGTGGTACGTTTTAACGCACAGGCAGATTCGGTGCAGCGCGAGCAGCGGCTTGAAAAAATGGCACACGCCATGGGCCTGAGCCGTGCCAGCGACATACCCGCTGCCATCCGTGACATGAATGCACGGCTTGGGTTGCCCGCAGGCTTGACCGCCATGGGTGTAGAGCCTGCATGGTTTGCCCAGGTGATAGACGGTGCGCTCAAAGACCACTGCCATGGCACCAACCCACGCACGGCCAGTGCGCACGACTACGAGGAGATGCTGCACAGCAGCCTGTAACCATACATCTGCGGCGTACGGTTGCCCGGCAGTCATGACGCTGGCGGTGCGGGGGCAGCGGGCTCTTGCGTGACACGTCCCTGTTCTCGCAAACGCTCCATCAAATCTTTAGCCATGTCGTGCAGGGCATCCATGTCCGAGGCATTCATGCGTCGCGGCATGTCATGCATGATGCACAGGCTGCCCAGCACCATGCCTTGCTGGTTCTTGAGCGGCACCCCGGCATAGAACTTCACGTGCGCTTCGGTCAGCACTGGGTTATCAGCAAAGCGCGGATCCCGCGCCACGTCTTCCACAACCACGTCTTCACCCTCGTGCACGACATAAGCGCAAATCGATAAGTCCCGGGGCAGGCCTGCCTGCCCGTCCGCCCCGTCACTGCTCGCCAGCAAGCTGCCCGGCGTATGCACCCAGTTGTGATCCACCAGCGACACTTGCGCGTACTTCACATCGAATGCATTCGCCGCTTTCAAAGCCAGCTGCTTATACGCAGGCCAATGCACAGGCAATAGCGCACCACTGCGCTGCAAATGCTGCACACGTTCATCGTCATGCTCCGGCAATGGAGCCGGCACATACCCATGCGCCACTTGCTCAGGAGAGAGCAATTGCTGCATGCGCAGCACCAGCTCTTGCATGCTGGTGACCACTGCGTTCACCCCCGTACGCTCCACAAAATCGGTGGTCAAAACCGCTGGCGTGGCATTCCACAGCGCCAAAATGACTGGCATGTTGGGGTGACGGCGACGCAACCTGCGCACAAGCTGGCGCACCATGGCCTGCGGCTGAACATGAAAAGCCGATACAACCAGCCACTGCACATCGGCCCAGTCTTGCGTCTCATCTGGCCGGACAGTGGTCGTCAAGGCATGACCAGTGCAGCTAGCGTGAATACCGTGGAGATTCAGACTGTGCGAGACCATGCGTGCTGCCAGCGCATCCACCTCCCAGCTCGCACCCACGCAATGCACACGCCCATTCAGGCCTGCACCAGCAGATGAAGGCTGCGCAGGAAACTCATCCTGCAACTCCTCCAGCACCTCCTCCATGCCATTGGACAAGCGCATACGATGCCCTACTGTGGCCCTTTCCGAGTGGTGTCTGTAGGCCAGCTGCAAAGCTGGCAGCGCTACATCGCCGTAAAACCGCACAAGCGCTTGCCCCTTGTCTGCGGCTGTGGGTTTGACTGGCATGCGCTGAGCAATGGCATCTTGCACGACGTCAATCGCACCGTGCACGTCATCTGCCAGCAAGCGCTGATACAAACGGTGCGGCGCGTCCAGTACTGGCTGGCTGCCCAGCAGCACTTCCATGAACTGCAACCCCGGCAAATAGCGGCCCAATACCAGACAGCACACCGTTAAAGGCGTCGACAAAATCAAGCCCACAGGGCCCCACAAGGCTGTCCAGAACGTAGCGGCCATGATGATGGCCAGCGTCGACAGGCCAGTGCTGGCACCATACAGCCACGGCTCCACCACATTGTTGCTGATGAGCTCCAGCACCAAAATCAGCCCCAGCGTCCACAGCAACATATCCCAGCCGGGAGCCACAGCAAAAGCCAGTGCTATCGGAAACACCGCAGAAATCATGGGCCCCACATAGGGTACAAAACGCATGATGGTGGCCAGCACGCCCCACAAAATGGCCCCGGGCACACCAATCAGCCACAATCCCAGCGCCATGGGGATGCCATAAGTCACGTTCACAATGAACTGCATGCGCAGGTACTTGCCAATGCGCTCCGACGCTTCATCCAAAGCATCGGTGGCCACATGCATGTTCCCTCCCATCAAGCGCAGCAGCCGGTCCCTCAGGTCATCCCTGTCCAGCAAGATCAAAATCACAAACAGCAGCACGATGCCCACCATGGCAACAGGCTCGCTCACTTTGCCCAGCCACTTCATCACAATCTCCAGTGGCTTGCCATCTTCGCGGATCACTTCCACTTTTTGCACGCGCGGCTGGCTGCGCTCGGCCTGCGCGCTGGCGGCAGAAATTTCGCCCTCCACCGCGTTGTAGGTCTTGAGGGCACCATCCCACGCGCCGGGGCCACTGCTGAGCGTGCGCAGGTTCCTGAGCTTTTGCTTGATGGTGTTTTGGTAGGTGGGCAAGTCAGCACTGAGCGACTGCACCTGCTTGCCCAAATAAAACCCCATGCCAGTCAGAGCGCCCAGCGACAGGGCCACCACCAGCAACGTTGCTGCCATGCGCGGCAAGCCCCAGCGCTTTAGCAAACTGACCGCAGGGTCGAGTAAAAAACCCAGCAGTACCGCCAAGGCAAGGGGGATCAAGATATCGCGCCCAAAATACAGGGCCGCAATGATGACGGAAGCAATCAGCAGCCCCACCAGCCAGCGCAGGCCCGGAACCATCGCCGCCAGCGCCTGCAAGCCTCTGTCATCGAGCACAGAAGGCGGTATCTCGTTGTGGTGACTGGACTTTGGAGGGGGAGCAACCGGCTGGGTTGATGGCTCCTGCAGGCGGTGCTTCCCTGAGGAGGTTGGCGGATGCTCAGACATAGGACAGCTTCAGGTTTTAACTGCACAACAATGACAGCGCTTACCTGGGTGCCCTTGTCATCCTTTTACGCCAAGCTGCGCATGGCTTTTTGACTTTTCAGCGCTCTGGCCGTCATCTGCTTTACAGCTGCAAGCAATCAATACAAGGATTGGCTCCAGTCTGCCGCGTCCTGCTGCAAGACCACGTCCACATCCACGCCCAGCGCTAACGCCACGTCAACGGGGAAAGCATCTGCCACGGTGCGCTCACTCCAGCCACAGTGTTTGACACGGCTGCACCACACCGCCAGATGCAAAACGCCCGCCATCGGATCAAACTGCGCCGTCTCCATCGGCGCCTCCATGGCCTTGACCGCGGCAATCACGTCGGCAGGCAGATTCCACTGCCGCAGCAAAGCTGCCGTTGTACTGTTGGCGCTATAGCCCCAGTGACGCACCTCCAGACGAGGCCGGCGTGGATCCCAGACGCTGGTTTCCACATTCAGCGCAGCTACGCGCTCTGGCTGCGTTTGGTGCATAAAGACCTGGCCAATTCCATGCAGCAAAGCCGCCACATAGGCCGCACTGGCATCCAGCCCCGTTAAGCCAGCCAGACTGCGCGCCAATTTGGCACTGGCATGGCTGACACGTACAAATTGCACCATATCCAGGCCCGGTCTGGCCCGCAAGGTCATACCCGTCTGGGCTTTTTTCAACAATGCCCGCAACTGCCTGTCACCCAGCAACGTAATCGCCTGCGGAATGCCACGCACTAGGCCCTGCATTTGATAAGCACTGGCGTTGGCGCATTCCATCAGTTGCGCAGCCAGAACCGGGTCACCACCAAAAAGCTGGTTCACCCGGCGCAAATTAGGCATATCACTGAGCAGCTCACGCATTAACAGCGCCAGGACACGAGGCTGACAGGGCAGAGTAAGTTCTTCAGCAATGTGCATAGGAGGGCAAAGTCAGGGCGTGAGTTCGCCGGTTAGTGCTCAGCTAAGCATAGCGGCAGTCTGAGCATTGGTCACTTGAGCCGCATGCTCTTGTGGCACTTAGCGGACAGCACTCCATTGCACGCCAACGTGCGTACCGCGCCCGGCCTGCGCATCAATGGACAGCACAGCACATGCTTGTTGGGCACGGGTGCGCATGCTCTGCAGCCCTCGCCCGGCACACTCCTGTGAGCTGTCATCGTCAAGTGATGGCTGATAGCCGCATCCGTCATCAGCAATCTCTAGCTGCCACGTAGCTTCATGGCATGTCAGCCTGATACGCAGCACTTTGCATTGCGCGTGCCTGAGTGCATTGCTGATAGCCTCCTGGGCAAGCATGGCCAGCTGCAACCCTTGGTTGGCATGCGGGCTGAGGTCACTCTCGCCTGTTGGCATCTGCCAGTCCATCGACACCCCTCGCGCTTGCAGCAACGGCTGCAGACGCCAGCGCATCATGGCCAGACGCTCAATCAAACTCGCATCCACATCGTCCAAGCACTCCATCTCCACACGCAAACACCACATGGCATTTTCAATGCTGTGGCGAACGTCTTCGAAAGAGGCATTCCGTGCATCCAGCAAAGCCAGTGCCTGAAACAGGTGCGCCCCAACTCCGTCGTGTAAATCCTGTGCGATGCGTGCGCGTTCCGCCTTGACCTCTGGTGAGGTGCGCTGACTTTTACGCTTTTTCCAGCGTATCGCTTTTCGTGACAGCAGAAAAAAAACCGCTGCACATAAACTCTGCAGCAGCAAGACTACCAGCCAATGCATCCAGCCCGTCTGCTCAAAATCAGGCGGAAGTATCCAGAGGCAAAACAGCAATACAGCCACATTGAAAAACCACAGGGCTGCAATCTCCCAGAGCATGTGCCACCCCCGCCAAGCAACTGGTTGCCACATAACAATCAAAGCAAACCATGCAGCAACGCAGCCCGCACTGCCTGCGCGCGACTTTTGACTTGCAGTTTCCGGTAAATATTACGCACGTGCGTGTTAACAGTCATAGAAGTAATCAGCAATTGAGCCGCGATTTCTTGGCTGGTATACCCACTGGCTACGTGACGCAAAATTTCGCGCTCTCGTCCAGATAATTGTTCGCTGTCGGTGCACTTGGGCTCAGGCGTATTGCTTCGCATCCGTTGCAGCAAACGGCGCGCGACATGCGGGGTAATGGATGCACCGCCATTGGCGACCTGCAAAACTGCCTGAACATAGCTTCCAAACCAGCAGTGCTTCACCAGATACCCGGCAGCCCCTTGCTCTATGGCACGCAGCAACTGCGCATCACCCTCCATGACCGAAATAATGATGGTCTCTGCAGCAGGCCGAATAGAGCGTTGCAGGCTAATCAGCTCCAGACCGCAGCCATCCTCTAAATTCAAGTCGGCCAGGAGCACGTCAAATACTTCTTGCCGCATCGCACGCTTGGCTTCTCGCAAACCACCTGTCTGCCCCACCAGTTGCACGCGAGGGTCCGCCATCAGTTCGCGCTCCACCACATGACGCAGGTGCACATCATCGTCCACCAGAAATACGCGGACAGGTTTGCTCTTTTGACCAACCATGAAGTCGGGCCACTGAGACATCGCTGGAGTACAGCCTCCTGCCGACACTTCCCACTTATATGGCTGTGAGATGCCTTGCTGGCTCGGGGTCATGACTTTCCTTCAAACCATTGCACTGCTTACAAGCTGTCACTACCTAGTTTTTTACTCCCTCTTACTACCGCCCGTCAGTAGTCAAAAGCCTATAGCCATGGGCGTTACAACTTCAGCCCTGATCTCTGCCAACGAGTACTTACCTAATTTATGGGATTGGCTGTTCCTGGGTGCAAACAGACACTGACTCCAAGCCTCGTCAATACATCCGACCAGGCCCACTGGCAGACAAGCTCTCTGTCAGTTGCTTCATGCGACACGTCAACCACCTAGGAGCCAATCATGAAAAAGTCCATTGCAGCCTTCTCGCTCAGCCTGATTGCGGCCACAGCATTTGCTCAATCTTCTCGACCCACGCACCCCAACCCAACGCCTACGCCAACCCCGACACCTGCTGCGGCTCCATCGATTGAAATCAATGGCCCCACTTTGCAGCTGACCTCGCTGAGCTGGAGCCACGTGAGCAACAAGGCCGAAGATCAGGCCACGGCACGTCAGAACATCTCCTCCAACACTGCAGGGGTGAAAGTCGGTGCAGCTCTTACGCAGGCCACAGTGGGCAAAGGCGCGTACATCAGCAACTACGCTGAAGATCAGGCCTACGCTTCGCAGAACCTGGCCAGCAACGTTGGCAATGTTGACGTCAAGCAGGCTTTGACCCAGGTGGTTCTGCTCAAGAACACATCCGTGCGCAACTATGCCTCTGACCAGTCATCCGCTGTGCAGAACATCTCCACAAACAACGCTTGCGTAACTTGCCAGTAAATAGTGCGGCCTTCACAAGCCCCCCCTTGAACACGAAGACGCTGACACCAGCATCTTCGTGTCATTGCTGGCACACAGGAGAGCATCATGCGTATCCAGATCACCCGTTGGATCTTGGCAGCTGGCCTTAGCTTGATGGCCCCTGCCTCCTGGTCTGCGCCAGGCGAAGACACCATTCAGCTTAAAAATCCGGTTGAACACCTTCAGTTGCCGATTGGCGGCCCTGGCGTATCCAAAGGTCTGGATCAGGAAGGCGATGGCATTCCCACCAGCTTGAAGGCCAAGATTGTCCGGTATGAAGCGAAGACGTTCAGTGACCAGAAAGATGGAATTTATACCGACGGTGACGTGAACCGCATGGTCGAGACCCAAGCCAATCGTAAAACCTGCATCCAGGATGTTGGCAGTAATGTAGCGCCCCCCTCTGGCGTTGGCGGCAGAGATCAGATCGTGGTGTTGCGCGGGGATCTGGTCAATATTTGCCGTTGAAAAGCAGGTTTTCAGTAAAGCCCCACAACCCCTGAGAGCCACCATGCCCTACCTACCTACTTTCTCTTTGACGAGCCATCCCCGCTGGCAAGCCGCGATCGCTTTGCTAAGCGCTGTGGGCCTGCTCGCAGGCTGTGCACCGATGAGTCCCGCCAAAGATGCGCCCTATCATGCGCGCGCACCTGAAATCAACCGCCCCGCAGTACGCCCGACAAGGTCGCTGAGCAGTTTCTCAGACTCCTTGATGTGCATGGATCACCTGTTTAGAGAAAGCGGCATGGGAACGGTGCTGATTACCAGCAAATCCATTCCTGACTATTCAGGCCGCATTGCGGTAGCAACCAAAGAAATGATTGTGACGGCCCTGTCGCAAATGTCTCGCGTGAGCAATGCTTTTCGCTTCGTGGATTACGAAGTGAATATCGCCCAGCAAGATACCGTACAAAACCTCACCACCCTTTTGCTCAACAACAACCAAATTCGCTTGCAGCGACCTGCACTCTATGTTTCTGGGGCGGTGGCTTTCGTTGACCAGCAAGTGATCAGCAACAACGTCGAGGTAGGCACCTCTGCCTCGCGCCTGGAGACGGGGTACAGCCAAAACAAGCGCTCGACGGTGATTGGCCTTGAAATGCACCTGGGTGACTTTCGCAGCCGTACCTTTATTCCCGGCCTGGATTCAGCCAACGAAATTGTGATTGGCAGCGGAGGTCAGGGGCTGGATTTATCAGGGCGTATTGGCAATTACGGTGTGCAGTTCAACGTCGGCAGGGATTACGCGCAGGGCTCAGGCCCCGCCATCCGTACATTGGTAGAGCTGGCCATGATTGAGCTTTTGGGCAAGTGGGCCCGGGTGCCCTATTGGCAATGCCTGACTCTTGAGCAAACCCACCCTGAATTTATTCGACAGATGCGTGAATGGTTTGAAGATGCAGGGCCTGCCAACCGCAGCCTGCTCGTGCGTCGCTCGCTGGTTCGCCGTGGCTACCTGGAGACTGAAACCCCCGATGACAGCGCACTGCGCCAGGCTCTGACCCAATTCCAGGCAGATGAACGTCTCGTGGTGACAGGGGTTTTAGATTTCCCGACCTACGAACGGGCCATGCGCAACTTTGTCAGCCTGACACCCCAAGGTCATTTGCAGCGCGTTGGCTGGGTCAATAACGCTGGCATCAGCATGGCCGCAGACACCAGCCAGCAAGGGCAGCCTGCGCACATTGATATGCAGATAGAAAATCTGATGGTCGGGCGTGAGCACTTTCTTCCAGGTGAGCAAATCTTCTTGTCAGCGACCGTCTCACGCACCTCCTACCTGTACTGCTACATGGAGAACGCTGAAAAACAGGTTATCCGCCTGTTACCCAACGCAACCAATAGCTCTGGCTGGATTGCCGCCAATCAGGCCATTCGCATCCCGGACTGGATGAGTCCTACACCAGGTTTTGTGCTTGATGCCGGCATACCAGGGCAAGAGCGGGTAGCCTGTTTTGCCAGTGCCAATGACCTGACAGGCAAGCTGCCTGCCAGCTTGCAGCAACCAGCATTTCGCCCATTGCAGGGGGCCTCCTCTCTGGAAGACATTGGAGTGCAGCTGCGCCAGGCAGCGGGTGGTGACAGCCTCGTTGGTCAAAGCAGCCTCAAGTGGCAGGTCACAGCACCCAAAGCTTCCGCAGCTGCCCCGCAATAAGAGCACCATCATGAGCCACCCCTATATACGTACAGTGGTCGCTTTGCTGGCTGGCATAGCAATGGGCGCAGCAAGTGCCCAGCCACGTGCAGTCATTAGCGTGCAAGAAGCGCAAACACCACCGCGCATTGACTCTGAGCAGTTGCAAAAGCCAAGTGCCGGCATGGATGCCAGCACCCCTGCAGTGTCTCCAGCCCTGGCAGAGCTGCAAAGCCTTGCCAATGCACC
Source organism: Comamonas avium (assembly GCF_014836675.1). Lineage (GTDB taxonomy): Bacteria > Pseudomonadota > Gammaproteobacteria > Burkholderiales > Burkholderiaceae_C > Comamonas > Comamonas avium. Next base: position 61,327 of record NZ_JACSQK010000009.1, on the reverse strand, counting down.
TGCCCCGCGCACTGCCCAGGCCCGAAAACAGCAGGCACAAGCGATCTGGCAGCTCGGTCTGCTACAGCTGCATGGATTGCATGTGCCGCTGGATCCTGCGCAGGCAAACATCATGTTCGAGCGTGCCCATGCACTCGGTCATCCGCTGGCGAGTGCAGGCCTGGCCTGGTGTGCTATTGATGGCTGTGGTCAGCGCCCCCAGCCCAGTAAAGCTCCAAGGTGGCTGCAGGAGCTGCGCCAGCAGGACCCAGGCCGCGCTGCATACCTTGACTGGCTGCTTCTGGAGGACGTAGCCCCGATGGATGCAGATGTGGCATCGACCTCCCCGCAAGTCAACAACGCCATGCAGCAACGCAAACAGCAGGCCCTGCAACGTGCAGTGAAAGCCAATGACCCCCATGCGCGCGTGGAATGGGGTCTGGAGCTGGCCGCAGAAAACCAGACCAGCCAAGCGCTTGCACAGTTTCGCGCGGCCTCAGCCACCTCTGAAGCTGCACGCCGCAATATGCAGGTCATGGCAGAGCAGAGCAGCCAGCGCATGCATGCCAGTGGCAATATCGGCCAGGCTGGCAGCGCCTGGCAAACCTTTCGCCAAGCGCGCATCTATCACCGGGGAGAAGGCGTACCGGCCAATTACACAGAAGCAATAAGGCTCTACAAACGCGCCTCAGACATGGGCAACATCCAAGCCAGGCGCATGCTGGCCCTGATCTACTCGCGTCCGCTAGCAGATGGCAGTCTGGATACTGCCTGGATGCAGCAATTAGCCTATGCCGACGTCAGTAAAAACAGCAATACGCCGATTCATTCACCCAGCGCCCCCACCAGCTTGCAGCGTGATCCCACGCCGCTGTACGACTACATTGACGCACGCTGGCGCAAGTAGCAAACCTGAAGCAAAAAAGCAAAACACAAAACCGCAAAAACAAAAAAGGCAGCAACTGCTGCCTTTTTCGTTTTGTACACACCCAGTGCTTACTTCTTGAGGCTCTGCAATTTGGCGAACGCCGAAGCCATGGCATTTTGTGCCTGCGGCGCATCCCGGCGCTGTGGCTGTCCGGAGCCACCACTGCGCGCACTGCTGTGACCACGGCCCGCACTCTCAAAGCGATTGTCCCGAGGGCCATCGCGGCGGGCAGGTGCAGAGTCAAGCTTCATGGTCAAACTGATGCGTTTGCGCGCCGCATCCACCTCCAGCACCCTCACTTTGACAATCTGGCCCGTCTTGACCACTTCGCGCGCATCCTCAATGAACTTGTGGCTCATCTGGCTGACATGTACCAGACCGTCCTGGTGCACGCCCAGATCCACAAACGCGCCAAACTGCGCCACGTTGCTCACCGTACCCTCCAGCGTCATGCCCTCTTTCAGGTCCTTGATGTCTTCCACATCATCATTAAAGCGGGCAACCACAAAGTCAGGACGCGGGTCGCGACCGGGTTTTTCCAACTCACCCAAAATATCTTTGACGGTGATGGCGCCGAACTGCTCGTTGGCAAACTGCTCAGGCTTCAAGGTCTTGATAACGTCACTTCTGCCCATCAGCTGATCGACCGGCTTGCCAGTGGTAGCAATAATTTGCTCCACCACCGAATAGGTCTCAGGGTGCACGCCAGTCATGTCCAGTGGGTTCACGCCATCACGAATGCGCAAGAAACCTGCCGCTTGCTCAAACGTCTTGGCGCCCAGTCCAGACACTTCCATCAGTTGCTTGCGACTTTTGAAAGAGCCATTGGCATCGCGCCAGCGCACCACCGACTTGGCAACCGAACCACTTAATCCCGAAACACGGCTCAGCAGCGGTGCCGAAGCCGTATTCAAATCCACGCCCACAGAGTTGACACAGTCTTCCACCACAGCATCGAGCTGGCGCGCCAGCTCGCTCTGGTTCACGTCATGCTGATACTGGCCTACGCCAATGCTCTTGGGGTCAATCTTCACCAGTTCAGCCAGAGGGTCCTGCAGCCGGCGAGCAATGCTGGCTGCACCACGCAGGCTGACATCCACATCTGGCAACTCCTGCGAGGCAAATTCACTGGCCGAATACACCGAAGCACCCGCCTCACTGACCACAACCTTTTCGATCGATTTTTCAGCCTTCCCAGCCAGCTTGATCAGGTCAGCAGCCAGCTTATCGGTCTCGCGACTGGCCGTTCCATTGCCAATAGCAATCAGATTTACACCGTGTTTTTCTACCAGCTTGGCCAAGGTATGCAGAGAACCTTCCCAGTCCTTGCGTGGTTCGTGCGGGTACACCGTTGCGGTATCCACCAGCTTGCCATTGCTATCCACAACAGCCACCTTCACGCCCGTACGGATACCCGGGTCAAGACCCATGACCGTACGTGAACCTGCTGGAGCTGCCAGCAGCAAATCACGCAGATTGTCACCAAACACCTTGATAGCCACTTTTTCAGCATCTTCACGCAGACGGCTGAACAAATCTCTCTCAGTGGACAGGCTCAGCTTGACGCGCCACGTCCAGGCCACGCACTTGCGCAGCAAATCGTCCGAGGCACGTTTGGCATGGCTCCATCCCAGGTGCAAGGCAATGTGGCCTTCAGCCAGGCTTGGCTGCCCCACTTCAGGCTCGACCGGCTGCACCAGCTTGGCTTCGAGAATCTCCAGTGCACGCCCACGAAACACCGCCAAAGCACGGTGCGAAGGCACACGGCCAATGGGCTCGTCGTAATCAAAGTAATCGCGGAATTTAGCGACCTCTGCATCAGCCTCGTTCTTGCTTTCCACCTTCTTGGAGCGCAGCAGGCCTTCGGCCCACAACCACTCGCGCAACTTTTGCACCAAAGCCGGGTCTTCGGCCCAGCGCTCCGACAAAATGTCGCGCACACCATCGAGCACAGCAAAGGTAGTCGAAAAATCGGGGCCCGGCTTGCCGTCATCCAGCACCGTGGCGGGCTTGCAAAAAGCCTCAGCCTCTTTGTGCGGATCAAGGCTCGGGTCCGCAAACAGCATGTCAGCCAGCGGCTCCAGACCAAACTCCTTGGCAATCTGCCCTTTGGTGCGACGCTTTTGCTTGAAAGGCAGGTAAATGTCCTCCAGCTCTTGCTTGGTCGGCGCGCTGGCAATAGCCAGACGCAGTGCATCTGTCAGCTTGCCTTGCTCATCAATCGCTTTGAGCACCGTGCCACGACGGTCTTCCAGCTCGCGCAAGTAAGACAGCCGTGCCTCCAGCTCTCGCAACTGCACATCGTCCAGACCGCCTGTAACTTCCTTTCGGTAGCGGGCAATAAATGGAACGGTGGCACCACCATCCAGCAACTCCACTGCAGCATTCACTTGCTGCACACTGACTTTGATCTCTGTGGCAATCTGCCCAATGATTTTTTGCATGCGTTACACGCCCCGCGGCGCTTGTTCTCCGGAAGCGGGCAAGTGTGCCATAGACACAAGTGCTTGCTACCTTCTTTAAGTTACCGATTGCATACATACTTAATTGATAGCAAGAAGCGGTAGCCATACCTGCGTTGAACTGCAAAATCGTTCAAATTATTCTTTGATATGCAAGACGATCTGTTTGGCACAGATGCTGCGTTACCGCAGCCATCTTCTGCGCCGCCCCGAAAGGCCAAGGGCGTACTCCCGGCTCCAGCAACCGAGACGCTGCGTGTTTTGGCCCAATCTCTACCCCTGTCACTGCGCATGGGTGTTTCCACCTGGTCTTATCCCGGCTGGGAAGGCCTGGTCTGGGATGGCGCCTACGACGCTTCCGTCCTATCGCGCACAGGCTTGACCGCACTGAGCCAGCACCCGCTCATGCGCACCGTATGTGTAGACCGCTCTTTCTGGCGCCCGTTGAGCGTAGAGCAGTACGCAAAAATGGCGGCCCAAGTTCCGCCAGACTTTCGCTTTGTTGTGAAGTGCCCCAACGTAGTCACCGATGCCATGGTTCGCTCCGAAGAGGGCAAAGGCCAGCAACGCAATCGCGCTTTTTTAAATGCCTCTTTGGCAGTCGAGCAATTTGTCACCCCCGCCTTGCAAGGCTTAGGTGACAAACTGGGCGTCCTTGTATACCAGCTCAGCCCCTTGCCCTGGGATTTGCTGTGCAAGAGCCAGCAGCTCTTTGACCAGTTGGGCCTGGTTCTGGCCGCCACACGCCAGGCTTTGCAGCATGCGCCCCATGTGATCGTGGCGGTGGAGGTGCGAGACCCCCTCTTGCTTGAAGATGGCTTTGCCCAAGTGCTCAAAGCACACAACGCCACCATGTGCCTGGGGTTGCACGGAAAAATGCCCCCCATTGAGCAACAACTGCCAATCCTGCGCAAACTGTGGCCCTCACCTTTCGTTTGTCGCTGGAACCTCAACCACTGTTTTGGTCCTTTTGGCTACGCAGATGCACAGGAAAAACACCAGCCATTCAATGAGCTTCGTACACCTGACCCGCATACGCGATCGGTATTAGCGTCCACTATCCGCGGGATAACCCAAGCAGGTCAGACTGCGTTTGTCACGATCAGCAATGATGCCGAGGGCTGTGCACCACAGTCGATCCAATCACTGGCCGAGCAGCTTCAGCGTTTGAATAGCTAGATTTCCATGCACTCCATATACCGACTTGCGTGGTTATGAATGGTTGACATTTAGTCCCTCTACGACAACAGACATGTTTTTTGCCATGTGCTTGCAAGAAAACAAAGACACAAGTCTGACAATTCGGCACATTCTCCCCAGTGTGAAAAAGGTTCACCCACAGTTGAACCAGAACTATTTGAGCTAAACAGTGCCTTGGCCCAAACACTTTGGCAGTAAAGAAATTATTGTGAAAATTCGCGACTTTCTCATCCTCGCTGGCAGCGTCGCTGCCGCATCGCATGTGAGCGCCCTGTCTTTAGGTAATACACAAGGGCAAGTGCAGCTTGGCTCACCGATTGACTTGGTGTTTCCGATTCAACCAGATGCCGGGCAAACTGCCGACAGCAGTTGCATCACTGCCGAAATCTGGATGGGAAATGCGGCATTGACCGGTAGTCAAGTCTTGGTGACCGCCCAAGACAAGTCTGTGCGTGTACGCTCCACCGCACCGGTGTACGAACCTTTGATCACGCTGAAACTGCGCGCCGGCTGCGTGAACGCAGTTTCTCGCAGCTACACCTTCTTTGCAGATCCCCCAAAATCTCTAGCAGCCTCTGTCGAGCCTATTGACCTGAGCACCATTCAAGCCAGCCCTCCAGCGGCAACTGCAGTTACAGCTCTACGCCCTGCTGCGGTCAAAAACACAGCGGCAGCAAACAAAGCACCTCGTGTAGCAAAAAAAGCCGTCAATCCCACAGCAGCTCTGGCGCAGCCATTGGCCCCAGCTGCCGCTGCCGCTGCTCAAACAGTGATTGCCGAGCCAGTGGCTCCCAAAGAAAGTACCCAAGAGCCCGCTGCCGCGCCTGCAAGCGCAGAAAAATCACGCCTGCGCATTGAGCCACTGGACGGATTGGACACTCCGCCAGAAAGCACGCCACCGAACCAGGGTGAAGCGCAGTCTTTCACCAGCGCAGAGATCGACACGCAAACGCAGGCCATTCTGGATGCCAACCAAACACGCCTAGAAGCACTGGAAAAGCAGCTGCTCTCCATGCAATCGCAACTGACCAGCAACCGTGCAGCAACTGCCAACCTGCAAAGCCAGCTAGTCCAGGCGCAAAACCCGGATCTACCCTTGTGGGTCCATATCCTGCTGGGGCTGCTGGCACTTGCGCTTGCCACCATCGCGTGGTTACTGCAACGCATTAAAAAAGAGCGTCAAACGGCACAAAGCAGTTGGGCCAACACCGTATTGGCGGTCGAAGACTCCTTGCACGCTGCCTCCGTTGACACACGCCCTACCGCGTCCGTACCGGCATTGCACGAGGCCGAGCGCCAGAGCACCCCAGCGGCAAGTGCCTTTTCTGCCGTAGAAGCCGGCCCCGCAGACACTCGCACTTCTGGCACAGATACGCAGCCTGCACCAGCACTGCCAGACCTTGAAGAGGCAGATTTTTATGCCGCGTTTGAGCAACCCGCTTCGCCCCCTCCTGCCGCCGAGCAAGCACCACCGTTACCCTCCATCGCCGAAGTTCTGACAGCACAGGCATTGTTTGATGTTCAAGAACAGGCTGAGTTTTACGCCTCGATCGGAGAAAACGACCAGGCCATTCAGATACTGCAAGCACACATTGCCGAACATGCGGCCTCAGCCCCCCTGGCTTACATAGAGCTGCTGCAATTGCTCTACCGCCTCAGCCGCACAGAGGCTTTTGAAGAGGTACGCGAAAAATTCGAAGCACACTTCAATGTCCAGGTGCCTAACTTCTTGGGCTTTTCGCGCAAAGGACGAGATCTCAGCGCTTACCCCGAAGTTCTCGGCCAGATTGAAGCCTTGTGGCCCACCGATGAAGTGCAAGGTTTGATGCGCGACCTGATTGTTCGCCGCCCAGCTCCAAACCATACAGAAACCAATACTCGCTTCGACCTTGCTGCGTTTGATGATTTGCTCATGCTTTACAACGTGGCGCAGACAACGCCTGCGTCAAGCCGGGGTCAACTGCCGGGGCGTGTTCGCATGACGCCGCTGGAAGTTCCATTGCCAGAACTTGCCTTTGACAGCCCCCCAGCGCCAGCCATGCAATCTTCGAACAGCCCTGGGCCCACAGCAACGCTGGCAAGCGCGCCGCTGCCCCTGCACGAGGCGCACCTGGACATGCTGACTGCAACGCCAATGCATGCCCCGCTGCCCGCATCCAGCCTGCAAAACGACTCCCCCTTCCAGAGCCCGGCGCATTTTGCGCCCAGCGAAGTGCTGGTGGATGATCTCTCCTTGGATTGGGACACCTCAAAAACTGAGGCTCCCCCAACGCCTGCCACTGACTCTTCATCGATTGATGAAGAAATAGACTTTTTCACCATGGATGAGCGAGATCTGCCTGCTTCTCCGCCACGGGACAAAGGGCAATAAGCACCAACAAGCTCGACAGGAGCCTCGCCAACGCCACTACCTGCTACAGGTGTGGCGTTTTTTTGTAGCACTGCGATCACAAAAAAACTGCCTGTTCGCCACGTCAGACATTCAGCATTACTGGCTTTGCAGGTGCACAGGTCAGTGCTGGAGGCTGCCTACATCTGCCTTATTGGGGCATAGCCTCCCTGTACATGCGAAAATCACTGTTTACCGCAGTTTTTGTGCAGGCTCCGTTTGAGACTTCGCAACACTGTCAGGCACAACGACAAACAAGGAATACACATGGAAGCCGAACGCGTTAATCAAATCGAAGCCACCCTCGCTGATCTGTCCACCCGGACCGAAGAGCTACGGAGGTATCTTTGACTACGATGCAAAGTTTGAACGCCTGCGCACAGTCAACGCATCGCTAGAAGACCCTGCGGTTTGGAATGACCCTAAAAAAGCCCAAGAACTGGGCAAAGAACAAAAGTCACTCAACAGCGTTGTACTGACACTGCAAAAGCTCACCACCGAACTGGCAGACAACACCGAACTCTTTGAAATGAGCAAAGAAGAAGGTGATGATGCAGGCCTGGAGACCATTGAAGGCGAAACCGCCAAACTTCGGCCACTGATCGAAGAGCTGGAATTCCGCCGTATGTTCAGCCATGAGGCTGACCCACTGAACTGCTTTATTGATATTCAGGCGGGCGCTGGTGGCACTGAAGCGTGCGACTGGGCCAGCATGCTGCTGCGCCAGTACCTCAAGTATGCAGAGCGCAAAGGCTTCAAGGCAACGGTAGAAGAAGAAACGCCAGGCGATGTCGCTGGCATCAAAAGCGCGACCATCAGGGTTGAAGGCGAATACGCATTTGGTTTGCTGCGCACTGAAACTGGTGTCCACCGCTTGGTACGCAAGTCACCTTTCGACTCTTCGGGCGGGCGCCACACCAGCTTCTCGTCACTGTTTGTCTATCCAGAAATTGATGACTCGATCGAGATCAACATCAACCCCGCTGATGTACGCACCGACACTTACCGCGCTTCAGGTGCGGGTGGTCAGCACATCAACAAGACAGACTCCGCCGTGCGCCTGACCCACATGCCTACAGGCATTGTGGTGCAGTGCCAGGATGGCCGCTCGCAACACAGCAACCGCGACGTTGCCTGGCAACGCCTGCGCTCGCGCCTGTATGACTACGAAATGCGCAAGCGCCAGGAAGAGCAGCAAAAACTGGAAGACACCAAGACCGATGTGGGCTGGGGTCATCAAATTCGCTCCTATGTGCTGGATAACAGCCGCATCAAGGACCTGCGCACCAACGTTGAAGTCTCGGCCACCCAAAAGGTGCTGGACGGCGATCTGGACGTGTTCATCGAAGCCTCGCTCAAGCAAGGCGTTTAAGGGAAGCACTCATGCTGCGTGAAGGACAAGCCACAGCCATTCAACGGGCTGACTATCAAGCCCCCGCTTGGTGGATTGAAACTGTCGACCTGGCATTCGACCTCGACCCGGCCAAAACCCGCGTTCTCAACAAGATGCGCATCCGTCGCAACCCTGACGTACCTGCGCAAGCACTGCGTCTGGATGGCGATGAGCTCAATCTGGCCCGCGTGATGGTCAACGGCGGGGGCAGCTCGTTCAAGATGGATGGCAACCAGCTGGTTTTGGAAAACCTCCCCGAGGGGCATGAACCCCTTGATCTGGAAATTTTCACCACCTGCTCTCCCATCCAGAACACCAAGCTCATGGGCTTGTATGTGAGCGAAGGTACGTTCTTTACACAGTGTGAAGCGGAAGGCTTCCGCCGTATTACCTACTTCCTGGACCGCCCCGATGTCATGGCCATGTACACCGTGACATTGCGTGCCAGTAAAAATGACTACCCGGTGCTGCTGTCCAACGGCAATCTGGTGGACGAAGGCGATCTGGATGATGGCCGTCACTTTGCCAAGTGGGTTGACCCTCATAAAAAGCCTTGCTACCTGTTTGCACTGGTTGCAGGCAAGCTCGTTGCTCGTGAGCAAAAAATCAAGAGTCGCGCTGGCCGCGATCACTTGCTGCAGGTGTATGTACGCCCCGGCGATCTGGAAAAAACCGAACATGCGATGAACTCGCTCATGCACTCTGTCGCATGGGATGAGGCACGCTTTGGCCTCAGCCTGGATCTGGACCGTTTCATGATCGTCGCCACCAGCGACTTCAACATGGGCGCGATGGAAAACAAGGGCCTCAATATCTTCAATACCAAGTACGTCTTGGCCAGTCAGTCCACCGCAACCGATGTTGACTTTGCCAATGTCGAAAGCGTGGTGGGCCACGAGTATTTCCACAACTGGACAGGTAACCGCATTACCTGCCGCGACTGGTTCCAGCTAAGCTTGAAAGAAGGCCTGACTGTTTTCCGTGACCAGGAATTCAGCATGGACATGGCGGGCACACCTTCGGCCCGTGCGGTCAAGCGCATTGAAGATGTACGCGTACTGCGCACGGTGCAGTTCCCGGAAGATGCAGGCCCCATGGCGCACCCCGTACGCCCGGACAGCTATATCGAAATCAATAACTTCTACACCGTTACGATTTACGAAAAAGGCTCTGAGGTTGTGCGCATGCAGCACAACCTGGTCGGCCGTGACGGTTTTGCCGAAGGCATGAAACTGTACTTTGACCGCCACGATGGCAGTGCAGTGACATGTGATGATTTCGTGCAGGCCATGGCAGACGCCAACCCTGCCAGCCCACTGACGCAGCACCTGCAACAATTCAAGCGCTGGTACAGCCAATCTGGCACCCCTTTGGTCAAGGCCAGCGGCCAGTACGATCCCACGGCGTGCACATACACACTGACACTCTCGCAAAGCTGCGCTGCAACGGCAGACCAGCCCGAGAAGCTGCCTTTTGTGATTCCGGTTGAAATGGGTTTGCTGGGGCAAGATGGCGCTGCTCTGCCCCTGCAGTTGCAAGGAGAGGCCGTCACCTCATCGAGCCACACCTTGGTGCTGACACAAGCAGAACAAACCTGGGTGTTTGCCAATGTGGCACAAGCGCCTGTGCCTTCGCTGCTGCGCGGCTTCAGTGCACCGGTGGTGCTGGAATATGACTTTAGTGATGCAGAGTTGCTCACGCAGCTGGCTCACGACACCGACGCCTTCAACCGCTGGGAAGCAGGCCAGCGTCTGGCACTGCGCTATGCACTCCAAGCCATCCGCACGCAAGGTGAAGTCGCATCTGATGTCATGCCCGCAGCCTTCATCAGCGCCTTGCGCGATGTGCTGCGCCACCCGACTTTGGATGCCGCCTACAAAGATCTGGTTCTGACACTGCCATCTGAAAGCTACATGGCCGAGCAGCTCGAGGTGGTAGACCCTCAGCGCATTCACGCTGTGCGCGAATCCATGCGCCAGCAACTGGCTGTGGCATTGCAGGCGGACTGGGCGTGGGCATTTGATGCACACAGCGACACCGGCGCATACCGCCCAGACCCCGTATCTGCAGGGCGTCGCTCGCTCACTGGCAGCGCGCTGCTCATGCTGTGTCTGGCTGCACGTGATTCTTCTGACACACTCTGGCCCGGCAAGACATACCAGCGCTTTAAAGATGCAGGCAACATGACGGACCGCTTCAACGCCCTGTCAGCATTGGTCTACAGCGGAGCCACTTTGGCCCAACCCGCGCTGGAGCGCTTTCACGCACTGTTCAGGAATGAGCCCCTGGTCATCGACAAATGGTTCAGCCTGCAAGCTGGCGCGTGTGACCGTGGCGGCAATGTGCTGCCTGCGGTCAAGCAACTGCTCAAGCACCCAGACTTCAGCCTGAAGAACCCCAACCGTGCCCGCAGCCTGATCTTCAGCTACTGCAGCGCCAATCCCGGAGCATTCCACCGCGCAGACGCTGCAGGCTATGTCTTTTGGAGTGACCGCGTACTGGAGCTCGATGCCATCAACCCACAGGTCGCTGCCCGCCTGGCCCGTGGGCTGGACCGCTGGCGCAAGCTGGCTGAGCCCTATCGCACGGCAGCCCGCGAAGCCATTGCACGTGTTGCGGCCAAACCCGACTTGAGCAACGACGTGCGCGAAGTGGTGACACGTGCGCTGGGTAAAGATTTAGCATGAATCCACTGCTATCGCTTGAAAACAAAGCGATAGCAGCTATCAATTTCAAATATCAGGCAGCCTCCTAATTGCTGCCCCACAAGGAGAATCCTTATGACACGTCGTGTCAGCCTCACCCGCTATCTGGTTGAACAGCAACGCGTTGATGGGCGCATACCTCCACAGCTTCGCTTGCTGCTGGAAGTCGTTGCCCGTGCCTGCAAACGCATCAGCTTTGCCGTCAACAAAGGCGAACTGGGCGAAGTCATGGGCACTGCCGGCAGTGAAAATGTGCAAGGCGAAGTTCAGAAAAAACTGGACATCATTGCCAACGAAACGCTGATTGAAGCCAACGAATGGGGTGGCCACCTGGCCGCCATGGCATCAGAAGAAATGGAAGGCATCTACGTGGTGCCCAACCGCTACCCCCAAGGTGAATACCTGCTGATGTTCGACCCTCTGGACGGCTCGTCCAACATCGACATCAACATGTCGATTGGCACCATCTTCAGCGTTCTGAAAAAGCACGACAGCCACCCCGGTGTGCACGACAGCGACTTCATGCAGCCTGGCACCCAGCAAGTTGCGGCGGGTTATTGCATCTACGGCCCCCAGACCACGCTGGTACTCACCGTGGGTGATGGCGTAGCCATGTTCACGCTCGACCGTGAGCAAGGCTCTTTCATCTTGATCGAAGAAAACGTCAAGATCCCTGAAGACACCAAAGAGTTCGCCATCAACATGTCCAACATGCGCCATTGGGACGAGCCGATGAAGCGCTATATCGATGAATGCCTGGCAGGCGAAGACGGCCCGCGTGGCAAAAACTTCAACATGCGCTGGGTGGCTGCCATGGTGGCTGACGTACACCGCATTTTGTGCCGTGGTGGCGTCTTTATGTACCCATGGGACAAGCGCGAGCCCCACAAATCCGGCAAGCTGCGCCTGATGTATGAAGCCAACCCCATGAGCTGGCTGATTGAACAAGCTGGCGGCGCTGCTACCAATTGCCGCGAACGCATCCTTGACATTCAGCCCACCGAGCTGCACCAGCGTGTCAGCGTGGTGCTTGGCTCCAAAAATGAAGTGGAACGCGTTACCCGTTACCACCTCGAAGCTGATCAAAAGTAACTATAATTTTTGCAGGTTGCCGGTGTAGCTCAGTCGGTAGAGCAGCTCATTCGTAATGAGAAGGTCGCGTGTTCGATTCATGTCTCCGGCACCATTGAAATAAAGAAGCCTCGCTATGAAAAACATATCGAGGCTTTGTTTTTTCCGACGACGTAAGGGCGAATTAAGACGATTTTTTAGACGACTGGCTCTGGTCTGCACCAGTCACACAGCCCAAACAGCGCACGGAGACTGGATTCGTTCCACCGTTTGACAAGCCACGTACTGCCACCTCAATCCAGCATTTGCCGATCAAGTGTGCACCGCACACGGATCTCAAACTCAGGGAGCAGCAAGCGTCATCTGCGGCGCGTGTCCTGGCTGCACATAGGCAAACTCTTTTGAGCCATCTGTCGTTTCGCGATTCGCAAGCATGACCAGACCCGCGTTCAGTGCTTCATCGCACAAACCGCAGGCTTTGGAATAGCCCAAGCGCAGTCGCCGCTGTATCCAGCTCACACAGAGCGCCCCAGACGCCTTCTGGAGAAGCTGCATCAATTGCTCCAAGTGTTGCGTCACAGCACCCCTTCCTTCTACTTGGTCTGAGCGATGCCTAGGTCGATCAATTCATCAAACTCTTTTTCTCGCCCAGCAGCTGCTTGAACTTATCTTGCGGCCCCGAGTTGCCCAGGTGCGAATTCATTGCATAGCTGACCAGACACAAATTGCCGAGCGCGTGCAAGTGTTTGCCCGACCACTTCTCACCCTCGATCAGTTCCGTCTGTGGGTGCAGGTGCTCCACCGAACGGCGCGTACTGGTGAACTCAAATTCACGCCACACCTGCGCATCAGGGCTGGGCTGAGCACTTCCGTGAATCAACCCAGCCTGGCTGGACACCCCTAGAGCGCTGAGCAGACTATCCTTTTGACAATTCCACCAGCGCATCCACGACTACGGCCCCCTGACTCGTGCCCCCAACCATCACGGGGTTGAGATCCAGCGAGGCGATGGCGCCGCTGGCGCCCACAATCACTTGACCCACTGCCACAGTGATGCGCGAGAGGGCCTGCACGTCTAGCGGCGGCTCGCCGCGTACTCCGTCCAGCAGCGGGGCGATGCGCAGCGTGCGCAGCGCAGCCTGCACGTCGGCCTCGGAGAACGGGGGCAGCAGCACGGCACAGTCCTTGAGCGCCTCCACGTACTTGCCGCCGTCGCCCACCACCACCACAGGGCCAAAGATCGGGTCCATACGCGCGCCCACCATGAACTCGTGTTGAGCCTTGCGCGTTGCCGCCACGATCACGCCGTCGCGCTGCACCCCCATGTCGTCCATTTTGGTCCAGAACTGCTCGAACAACTCGGCAGCCTGTTCGCGTGTCTGCACATTCAAGGCCACCAACCCGTGCTCGGATTTGTGCGGTACCTCGGCCGAGCAGGCCTTGACCACAGCGGGTGCACCGATCGCGTCGAATGCAGTGCGCGCCTCGTCTGCCGAACGGCACAGGTGCATGGGGACCGTGGGCACACCATGGCGTGCCAGCAGTCCCAAGCTGTCCACTTCATTGAGAAAACCTTGCGTGCCAGCAGGTACCTGTACATGCGGCAGCGCGTCCCACTGCACGCGTGAACGGCGCATGAGCTCGGTGTGCTTGGCCACCTGGGCTAGCACAGCGATAGCCTCGCCCTCGTTGGGGAAGGTGGCAATGCCATGCTGGCGGAAGGGCTCGGCCACGGTTTCCTGCCAAGCGGCCACGGCTACGGGCTTGGCAGTAGCAGCCTCGAATGCGGCAGCGTCACGGGCGAAACGGTCCACGTCGTAGCCCGCACCGGCCACAGGAATGTTCAGGAAAAAGAGGTCCGCCGCCGGATCCTGCGCCACGGCAGGCAGGACGTCGCCGAACAAGCCACTGTTGGACAGCAGCGCGGCCGTCACATCAATCGGATTGCTTGCAGTGGCAAACCCTGGCAGCTTGGAGGCCACGTCGGCCTGTGTGACAGGACTCAGCTCGGCCAAGGACAGGCCCATGTCTTCGGCTGCGTCAGCGCCCATCACGCAGCTAGCGCCGGAGTTGCTGATCACCACCAGACGCCGCCCCTCGGGGCGCCAGCCCTTCAGGTAGGCATGGGCAGCACGCGCCTGCTCATGCGGGTCACGCACACGCCAGATGCCATGGTGCTTGAAAAATGCGTCCACCGTGCGGTCCTCATTGGCCAGCGCGCCCGTGTGCGACGAAGCGGCCTTCTGCCCACTGGCTGATCGACCGGCCTTCACCGCGACGATGGGCAGGTCACGTTCGCGCGCATAGGCGGCAGTGGCGGCCAGCATCTCTGGGTTGGCGATGTTCTCCAGGTACAGCAGCAGCAGTTTGACGTCGGGGTCATGCGCCACGGCCCAAGCCATCTCTGATGCGGTCACATCGGCCTCGTTGCCCGTGGCGTGTACATGGCGCACGCCGAGGCCGCGCCCGCGCAGCAGACCATAGGCCATGGCACTCATGCCGCCGCTCTGGCTGACGATGCCCACCGGGCCGTCCATAGGCGGCACCTCAATGAACATGGTGGAAAATCCCGCGATGGCACCCGTTCCGAAGTTAGCCAGCCCCTGCGTATTGGGCCCGTACAGGCGCATGCCTGAGGCGCGCGCGGTAGCCACCATGTGATCCTGCAGCTCGCGCCCTGCAGGGCCCGTCTCGCCAAAGCCCGAGGCGATCACCACAGCGGACTTCACGCCGCGTGCGGCGCATTCCTCCACGGCGGCAACGGTCTTGTCGCCGCCCACGGCGATCAGCGCCAGGTCGGGCACCTCGGGCAGCGCGCTCACGCCGGCGTAGCTCTTGTAGCCCTGAACTTCCTCGCGCGCCGGGTTGATGGGATAGATCGTGCCCTGGTAGCCGTGGCGCTGCATATAGTGGATAGGTCGGCCACCGATCTTGTGGATGTTCTCGGAGGCGCCAACGATGGCGACCGAGCGGGGGTTGAGTGCAGAGGTGAGAAGGTCAGACATGATGGGTTGTGAGACGTTGTGCGCTCCGTCGCCCCGCCGCTGGCAGGGCCGTGGAATGCAATGGCAGTTATAGGAACACAGCACAGTCAGCTGGCACATGCCAGCTTGGCGGTAAACCGTCAGGGGGCCTGAAGCCAGCCGCACAGCGCCCGGCACAGCGAGCGCGTGGAGCACGGCGTAGTCATTCAGCGGGAATCAGTCAATCCGGGCACCAGAGGCCTTGACAACCTTGCCCCACTTGTCCACCTCGGCCTGCAGGAAACCGGCGTAGGCGGTGGGCGTGTTCCAGGCGGCGGCGAAGCCCTGCGCCTCGAAGCGCTGCGCCACCTCGGGGTTGTCCAGCACTTTCTTCAGCTCGGCACTCAAGCGATCCACCACCTCCTTGGGCGTACCGGCGGGCGCCAGCAGGCCGTTCCAGGCGATGGCCTCGTAGCCGGGCAGTCCAGACTCGGCCACAGTGGGAATGCCCGGCGCGCTGGGTGAACGCTGGCTGCTGGTCACGGCCAGCGCCTTGAGCTTGCCGGCCTTCACATGCGGCATGGACGAAAGCATGGTGTCGAACATCAGGTCTGCCTGCCCCCCCATCACATCGGTGAGCGCAGGGGCGCTGCCCTTATAGGGCACGTGGGCCATCTTCACGCCGCCCATGGCGTTGAACAGCTCGGCCGACAGGTGTGTGGACTGCCCGTTACCGGAAGACGCGTAGTTGAGCCCACCCTGCTTGGACTTGGCCAGCGCGATCAGCTCCTTCACGTTGTTCGCTGGCGTTGCCGGGTTGGTCACGATGACCAGCGGCCCGCTGGTGAGCTGCGAGATGGGGGCAAAGTCCTTGGTGATGGAATAGCTGAGCTTCGCGAAAAGCGAAGGGTTGATGGCATGCGCCGTGGTCGCCACCACCAGCGTATAACCGTCTGCGGGGCTGCGCGCCACAGCCTCGGCGCCGATGTTGGCGCCAGCGCCGGGGCGATTTTCGATGAAAAAGGACTGCCCCATCTGCTCCTGGAGTTTTTGTGCCACCACGCGTGCAACGATGTCGGTAGGGCCGCCCGGAGGGTAGGGAACGACCAGTTTCACGGGCTTGTTCGGATAATCGCTGGCCCAGGCAAGGGGCGAGGCTGCAGCAGCGCAAAGCGCGGCGCAAACAACGCCAATGACATGGCGACGCGGAGTGTTGGTGGTGGTCTTGGGCATGTCTTTGTCTCCTTACTAGTTGTGGTGAAAAAACGATCAGGCGGCTGGCACGAAGCGCAACAGGGGCCGACCCAGGTGCTCGAAGAATTCCGCGCGCACGCGCTCGCCGATCTGCACGCCCGCCGCCGCGTGACCCATGAGGCGTGGCCCCTCGTCGAGTTGCACGATCACTAACGTGTAGGGCGCCAAGGCGCGAAAGTCCTCCGAGGGAGCGCGCGCCACCACCGTGGTAGCACGCACAGTTGCGGTACCGACAGCGTCGCGCCAGTCCAGCCTCTCGTGGCCACAGCGTTGGCACGCATAGCGCGCTAGGGTCTGGGCATGGCCGCAGGCGCAGCAGCTTTGAAATAGCACCACGCCTGCGCGCAGGCCGTCATTGAAAGGGGTTGCCAGCGAAGTCATGACGCTCAGCCCTCCGTTGAAAGAACAAGGCTCACGTGGGACGACATTACGCCCCCGTCGGCATGTATGAAGGCGCGCTGCGGCGCACGTATCTGGCGCTCCCCAGACTGGCCCGTCATCTGTCGCCAGGCCTCTGCTATATGCGCCATGCCGCCAGCCACGCCGCAGTGGCCGAACGACAGCAAGCCGCCGTGCGTATTCAGCGGCAGCGCGCCTGTAGGCGCGAAGTCGCCTGTGCGCACCCGGGCGGCGGCACCGCCCCTCGGTGCGAAGCCGATCTCCTCCAGCAGCATCACCAGCGTGATCGTGAACGAGTCATAGATGCCCAGGTAGTCGATGTCCGCCACAGTCAGACCAGCCTCAGCAAAGGCCAGGCCGGCGGCGTCTGCCGCTCCACACTGCATCACATCCACCATGGCAGTCAGATGCTGATGGCGATGTGCCTGACCCGCGCCCACTACGCGCACCGTAGTGTGCGGGCCCCGCTCGGCAGAGACGACGAATGCCATAGCGCCGTCGGAAATAGGACAGCAGTCCAGAAGCGACAGCGGTGCGGCGATGGACTTGGCGGCACGCACCTCGGCATGGGTGATAGGCGTGCGCAGGTGTGCCCCAGGGTGACATGCGGCATTGGCACGCATCAGCACGGCAAACTCGGCCAAATCGGCGCTGGTGATGCCAGTGCGGTGCATGTACTCCGAAGCCATCAGTGCGTAGTACGCGGGTACGCTGGCACCATTTGGCACCTCGTAATCAGCGTCACCCACCTGGGCTAGGGTCTGAATGGAGCTGTCGCGCGACTGGCCCGTGAGTCGGTTCTCGCCCGCCACCACCAGCACGTTGCGGCAACGGCCCGAACGCACCAGTTCGCGAGCTGCCATCACCATAGCAGCGCCCGTGGCTCCGCCTGCTTGCATACTGTGCGCGTAGCGCGGCGCCAGCGCAAAGCGCTCACAGAACAGCGTGGACAGCATCAGGTGAGGCAGCGTAGTGGCATAGCCGCACAACACACCATCGATATCGGTGCGCGCCACATCAGCACTGACCACCGCCTGCCGGGCTGCGTCGGCCATCAGGTCAAGTGCGCCCCACCCTTCGTGGCGGCCAAAGGAGGTGCTGCCCGCGCCGCGCAGGTAGGCGGTGGGTAGTGGGTTCATCGCAAAGTCTCCGGAGTAGTTTTTGAAGGAGTGCGTGCACCGGCCAGGCGGCTGGTGCGCACCGCCTCGGCCCATCGCACCTGGCATACCGTGGACTCGCGCACCAGCGCCTGGGCCATGGCGGCTTGACGCGCAAGAATGCGGTCATTCAGCGCGGCAATGCTCAGTGCTGCTACGGGGCGCCCCTCGGGGTCGAGCACGGGCACGGCAATACCCCCCATGCGTTCGACCACAACGTCCAGCAGTACCACGTGGCCACGTTCACGCGCATCGGAGATACGCTCGCGCAGCAACGCAGGGGTGATGCGCGGGTAACGGCTCATCTGGCTTGCGAGAATCTCCAGTGCTGCCTCGCGCTCGGCCTCAGGCATCCAGGCCAGTAACGCAAGGCTGCCGGCCCCTGCACCCAGCGGGCGACGGCTGCCCACGCGCAGGTAGTTGGCGCGAATGGGGTAGGTTCCTTCCTCCACGTCGATACACAACGACTCCACACCACTGGGTATGGACAGCACCACGCTATCCTCGAACTGCCCCACCAGCCGCAGCAAACTGGGACGCGCCAGCGGCCGCGGGTCAAATCTCCTCAGCGCGGCTGCGCCCAATACCATGAGTTCGGGCCCCAGCGAGAACTGCTTACTCTGCACATCACGCGCCACAAAACCGTCGCGCACCATCACCTCCAGCAGGCGCAGCGTGGTGGCCTTGTCCAGCTCGGCCGCCGCTGCGATGTCGGTCAACCGTGCGTTGCCCCCCTCTGACATCACCCGCAACACGCGCATGGCGCGCTCCACGGTGGAGGTACTGCTTCCAGGGGGGTGATTGACCATGGCTTTCGGGCGGGCAGCGGTGGACATTTGGTTTATTTCTTTCAATGAAATATTGAATGGCATGAAATTTAGGTTCTATTGGTTATTAACGTCAAAAACCGAGAATGAAATTTCAATCAATAAAACATCTTTAGTTCAATCCCAGTGAATACCCGCAGTAAATGCACCCGAACTGCTAGCTGTTCGTGCTGGTTCACAGCCACTGCATGTGCGTGCAGCGCCCACTGCTGGCGACGTGCACAAACCTGCGTCTGGTAAATGCACGACGCCAAAACGCTGTACCCCAGCAACACCAGCTGACTGATCGCTTCCCATGCTGGGTCACACCTTGTGCATTGAAAGAACGCACACTGAGTTCAGGGTCTGGCGTGACTGAGTGAGAGATACATGGAGTGGCACAACAACCTGCTTGCGAGAACCAAAGAGATACGCCGCCAGCATCCTGGTCGCTGCTGCAGCGTTGGACGCCCTACCTGGCCCAAGGCACGCAAGCTGCTCCGCAAGGTTCTTACTTGGATCGCTTTCCCGTGCTACGTTTGAAAAGCAACGGTGCTGTGTGCCACCGACAGCAGCACCGCCGCTGGCTTGGCCTGCAGCGACACAATTTGTGTGGCTCAACACGCGCTCTGGCACTGGTTAACTACAGCGCTATTGATAGTGACAGCTTGGCTGTGCCCTCCCTGCGGCCAGACTTGGTGGGTCTAGCGCGGGTGAGCGCTGATGCCCAACCACATCACTCAGTCCATACATCCAGGCACGACCCGGTTTTTGCTCGGTAAAACCACCTTGAGCGTCATGAAAATCGAACAACAGGGTTTCCCCGAGCGATGATTTCATCCAGCAAAACTTTTTAAATCTTGATTGACGTGCTGTCATCTGCGCCAACACCATTGCCTCCAAGCCGCCCCCACCCGCGGCGCTGGAGACACCAATATGCGATGGAGACAACGCCCCGCCGGCTCCAACTGGGGTGATTTCGGGCCCGATGACCAGTTGGGGCGCGCCAACCTGATCGGACCTGTGCAGGTACGCAAAGGCGCTCTGGAAGTACGCGAGGGGATCAGCCTGTGCCTGTCGCTACCGCTGGACTACCCCGGCGGCAATGCACTGAACGCGCGGCGACTACCACCGCAGTTGCGCCCGACACGGCGCGAAGGCGTTCCGTACGTCAACTATCCGCTGGGCCATGTGTACCCTGGCGCCACCGACGTCGTCAGCGACGATCAGGTGCTGCTGTCGCTGCAGTACTCCACGCAATGGGACTCGCTGGCGCATGTGGGGGCACTGTTCGACTCCGACGGCAACGGCCAGTTGCGCACCACGTACTACAACGGCTACCGCGGTCACGAGCACATCCTGGGCCCGCAGGATCATGGCATTCCTGCACGCAATAGTGATGGTGCGGCGGCGCGCTACCAGCCCGTATGTTGCACTGGCCGCGCGCCAGACGAAAGCGTAGCAAGCGCACTGGGCGTGGAGCACCTGGCCGTGAAGGGCATGCAGGGGCGCGGAGTGCTGGTTGACCTGGAACGTATCTACGGCACCGACTTTCGCGACATCGGCTACGACGAACTCATGCATGCCATGGAGTGCAGCGGTGCCAGCGTAGAGCCCGGCGACATGCTTCTGCTGCGCACCGGCTTTGCCGAGCTGGTGCTGTCCATGCAGCGCCAGCCCGATGCGCACCTTCTGCACCACAGCTGCGCAGCACTGGACGGAGGCGACGACAAGCTGCTGCAGTGGATCACAGACAGCGGCATCGCAGCGCTCATTGCCGACAACTATGCCGTGGAGCGCCACCCGCCTCGGCGCGTACCCGAGGACGGCGCCCTCTACCCCGTACTGCCGCTGCACGAGCACTGTCTGTTCAAGCTGGGCCTACCTTTGGGCGAGCTGTGGTACCTGAAGGAGTTGGCCGACCACCTGCACGCTCTCGGACGCACCCGCTTTCTGCTCACCGCGCCACCTCTACGCCTGCCGGGCGCATTGGGCTCGCCGGTGACACCCATTGCCACCCTTTGATTCCCAGTAGACACACCAACGAAGGAGACAACCATGAACCGCCACACTCCCCTGAGTCGCGCCTGCCGCGCGCTGTGCACTAGTCTCGCACTGCTGGCTGCCACGGCCGCCGCTACCGCCCAGGATATGAAAATTTCTGACGACCTGGTGCGCCTGGGCATCCTGACCGACCTGAATGGCCCCTTTGCCGACATCACCGGGCCTGGCAGCGCCGCAGCTATCCAGATGGCCATTGACGACTTCGGCGGCCAGGTACTGGGCAAGAAAATCGAACTGGTGGTGGCAGATCACCAAAACAAGGCCGACATCGCCTCCAGCAAGGCGCGCGAATGGTTCGACACTGGCAAGGTAGACGCCATCATGGATGTAGCCGTCTCCGCCCCCGCGCTCGCGGTGCTCGAAATTGCCAAACAAAAACAGAAGGTAATCATCTTCAATGGACCCGGCCTTGACCGCCTGACCAACGACCTGTGCATGCCCAGCACCGTGCACTATGTCTACGACACCTATGCGCTGGCCAACGTGACGGCCAGCGCCATCACGCAACGTGGCGGCAAGGACTGGTTTTTTGTCACGGCTGACTACGCCTTCGGCCACAGCCTGCAAGAGCAGGCCAGCGCCGTGGTGACGGCCCAGGGTGGCAAAGTGCTGGGGGCCGCAAAACACCCCATTGGCGCGACGGACTTCGCCTCATTCCTGCTGAGTGCTCAGAGCAGCAAGGCCCAGGTCGTTGGGCTGGCCAACGCGGGTAGTGACACTGTGAACACCATCAAGGCAGCGCGCGAGTTCGGCCTGACCACGGGCAAGAACAAGCAGACATTGGCAGGTCTGCTCATGTACATCAACGATATTCATGCCATAGGCCTGCGCACGGCTGGCGGTCTGATGCTCACCGAAGGCTTTTACTGGGACATGAACGATGAGACGCGTGCCTGGTCCAAGCGCTACTTCGAAAAAATGAAAAAAATGCCCAACATGAGTCAGGCGGGCGCCTATTCCTCAACCATGCACTACCTGAAGGCCGTGCAGGCCAGCAAGACCGACGAAACGGCGCAGGTCATGGCCAAGATGAAGTCCACCCCCATCAACGACTTCTTCGCCAAGAATGGCCGCATCCGCGAAGACGGTCGCATGGTGCATGACATGTACCTGTTCGAGGTCAAGTCGCAGGATGAGTCCAAATACCCCTGGGACTACTACAAGCTCATGGCCACAGTGCCCGGCGACAAGGCGTTCCTGCCGCTGTCGCAGTCTAAGTGCTCCATGGTGAAAAAATGACGAACACAGTACTCATTGTGGGCGCCACAGGCGTCGTAGGCCAAGCCTGCCTCCGTCACTTCGCTGCCCTGCCCGGCTGGCACGCCGTGGGTGTGGCACGCCGTGCCATCGACCTGCCAGTGGGCGCATCCGCGCTACAGCTAGACTTGCAAGACTCGGCAGCCTGCCAGGCTGTGCTGGGTGCGCGGGACGACATCACCCATGTGGTCTATGCCGCCGTGTACGAACAGCCCGGCGGGCTGGTCGGCGGTTGGCGTGACCAGGAGCAGATGGGCATCAACCTCCAAATGCTGCGCAACGTGGTCGAGCCGCTGGACCGCCACGGCGGCCCGCTGCGCCACGTAACCATCATGCAGGGCGGCAAGGCCTACGGCGTGCATATCCACCCACAGCTAGCTGTGCCCGCACGCGAACACTGGCCGCGCGACCCACACGAGAACTTCTACTGGCTGCAGGAAGACTTCCTGCGCGAGCGCCAAGCCAAGCGCCAATGGCACTTCACCATCATGCGCCCGCGCATCGTGTTCGGCGACGCAGCGGGTAGCAACATGAATCCCATCCCAGCCATCGGCGTATATGCATGGCTGCGTCACGAGCAGGGCCTGCCGCTGGCCTATCCCGGAGGCCCGGCGCGCGTGAACCAGGCTGTCGACGCTGACCTGATTGCCCAGGCCTGCGCCTGGGCCGCCGAGTCGCCCAACGCACGCAACGAGACCTTCAACCTAGAAAACGGCGACGTGTTCGTATGGCAAAACGTCTGGCCCACCATCGCAGACGCACTGGGCATCCCTATGGGCGAGCCTGAGCCCCACTCGGTGGCTACCGCGCTGGCCAATCAGCAGCCCGCTTGGGAGCGCTTGGTGGACAAGTACCGGCTGGCAGTGCCACGTGATCTGACCGCCTTTATCGGCCAGGGCGCGGCATATGCCGACTTTCAGATGAACCATGGAAAAACCGGCCCTCTGCCACCGGTGATCATGAGCTCGGTAAAGATCCGCCAGGCGGGCTTTCATGCCTGCATGGACACCGAGGATATGTTCCGCAAATGGTTCGGCCAATTGCAGCAGCGCCGCCTACTGCCCACGGTAGCGCAGGCGCGTGGAGCACAGCATGCTTAGCAGTGATGGCAGCTCTGGTCGAGCATGAGCTCGTTGCAGGTGATTCAAGGATAGCCGGGGGATGTCTACCCGACTGAGGCAGTCCATTGCGGGAATCCTGCAATCAAGTTTGCTCAAATCAAGCCCCCCCCTTTGTGGCAAACCTGCAAACTGCAATCAAGCCACGAGCGCTACACCTCATCAGTCAGGTACAGCCAAAAAGCGGCGTGCTTGCGCACGTGCTCCGTCGTAGATTTGCTTCGCCATAGTCGGGGACAAACTAGCATCAAGGTCAGCATCGACTCACTTAATCGCGGGGTCCATCGGCAGAAATTTGCGTGTTCGGTGATGGCCTTCTTACTGCCAGAAGCAGCCATCGGCGCAGATGAAAATAGTGCCATGAAACCGGAAACTCCATTACACCCAGGCAAGGCCTGTCCAGTAGTCATTCGAGGCCAAGGCGCTATCGAAATATTAGCTTTTGAGCACCCACTTGCAGGTCTGCAACTTGTCAAGGGGACGATTGAGTCTGGCGAAAGTTCCAGAGATGCTGCACTGCGTGAATTACGCGAAGAAAGTGGACTGATTGCGTCAAATGTCTCCGCAGACTTGGGAATTTGGACTTCTGGCTACGCGAACCAAATATGGGCATTTCATCTATGTGAAGTAGATTGCCCACCTCAATCTTGGAGTCATCGCACTAGCGACGATGGTGGGCATGACTTCAAGTTCTTTTGGTATCCATTGTCACAACAGCCAAATGATCAATGGCACTGGCTGTTCCAGGGTGCTCTGAAATATATCGCCGCCAAATTACTCGTGTGACGCAGCCAGTGGGCATCCATCGACCAGCGCCAGCCTCACCCGCCCAGAACACGACAGCCTACCATTGCTTACCTGTGCACATCACAAACTGCGATCTTGAATTTTTCAGGCTGATCTAAAAAGACAGTGCCGCCCTGTTCACTATCATTGCCGCAATCAAATTTTTTACTCGAACGACACGCCTGCGTGGAGTGTCGTCTCCACCTAGTTAGCCCTCAGGAGAAATCTGCCTTGTTCGGCCTATTCAGCAAGAAACAGCCGCCGCCCGAGCAACCCAGGCAATTGCCGCCGGTTCCGGACTGGCGCCCGCAAATCATTCAGCCGCTGGAGCGCATCGTTGAGCGCTTGCGCTTTTACACAAACGGAGCGCGCGACTTCGCAGTCTTTGAACACGGAACAGCTGCAATACTTCCAGAAGGCCTTTCTGATGGCGAAGCCACTAAGCATGCCGAACTGGCCCTGCACAGGGTCTTTCATGCCCACCCCGACATGAACCCAATGAATATGAAGGACGGCAATATCCTCATCCAGTACAACCATGACGTGGCCAGCCTCGTGCTGTCAGATGTTGTCGACCAGAACTGGGCAGAGATTGACAAGCAGCATCAACGCGCCCTTGCCACTTCGGAAGTCTTGATCAGCTCGCTTGGGCACAACGTGTTTGACGACTTCGGAAAGAAGGCATTGTTTGGGCGGTGCTTCATGTTCATGGATGCTCAATCTCCAAGAGTCACCCATATTGAGCGCCATGAGGGCTAACCAGTCGCTCGCGGCTCAGCTTCAGCGTTAGGCCTTCCCATGTATGACTCAGACAAACACAGGCTTGATGTTCGAGAGGCCCTGACAAACCGGGGGCTGGGCTCGTATATGAATGACACCAAATGGCGAAAACTCATTGCCGAAATTGCAAGACTTCCATTTCCTCCGCCTTACCAGCGAAAGGATGTGCTTCAGTTAGTGCCCGAGCCAGAAACCTTTGATTCTGACGTTAGCTATCTTGGTGATTGGACCGAAGGAATTCATCCATTGTTTTCGATTGAATGGATTCGAATCCGCCCAAGATATGTTCGACATGCTGCCCAGCTGCTCCCTAAAGTCGTTATCGATTGCCAGACCGATCTGGAGTTTGCATTGCAATCGCTTCGGCAACCCTACGAAAAGTCTAATGGCTCAATTTTGATTTATGGCTACCGGTAGACAACGCCGTTATCAGCAGCCTCGTTCGGAAGCGAAAACCATGGCTGAACCGAGAAAATTTATGGGCTTTGTATTCAACAAAAAAGCCCTCAAAAGATGGCTTTTTGTTGCTGCACACGGCACCTACTGATGCCGCGATGCCTGGCACCTCTGTTGTAGCCTCTCGATGGCATCCGGTGGCATCGGCGCGGTCATCATGGATCGGTACTGCATGCACTCGGGTGTCTCGACTGACGGCTGGGGCGCGCTGGGGCTGCTCGTGCAGCCAGTAATTGCCAGACAGGTGACCGCGATGGCCGTTTGAAAGAGATTCATACGGAAGTCTTTTGAAACAATGCCCTGCGAGTGGGTTGATAGCTGAAACATTGTTCTGCTAGGATTTATTTTCCACAACCTTGCATCTAAGGAGCCGTCATGAGCAATGGGCAACTGGAAGAGCAGATGGACCGTGAAAACGATCAGAAAGTGGCCCGCTTTCTGGGCATCACTTATGAAGAATACATCTCTCTGGAGCCCAGCGTGGAAGAGATGGCTGGTGATGACGATCTGATTTATGGCTATCTAGTTTCCTTTGATGCGCCCATTCCTGCAGACATTGCCGCAAGAATTCGAGGCCTCGATGGTGATGAAGTCACGCTGCCTCCTGCCTTCTTTGATGAAGATGAAGGCGAACAACAGTGGCCCCAAGGGTGACCCAGTTCGAGAAATAGCATCGAGAAATAGCAAAGCCCTCGAAAGAAGGCTTTTTACTGATTTGCTGCGGTTTCAGTAGTTACTGACAAACCCGTTGCTGCCGCTCATGATGTGCCTGCGGGTGAAGCCATCCTGCCTTGAACAAAAAATCATGTTCACCAGGCAAGCTGCCACTTCAAGCCAGACAGCACATATCCCAGGCACCACGTCAGTAGATCCCCGGGCCTGCGTTCCGCTGAACAGCAGTCAGCGCAGTCTGCGGCCCGCGAACTATCTACAAACCACTGCTCGATTCATCGCTACGACGCCGCTTCAGGGCATTACGTGGACCGGTCTTGCGCTCCATCTACCGTACGAAACCGCTGGTCTATGGCCCAGACCGAGGGTTTGTGAGGTGTCATTAGGTATCATCGCGCACCTAGTTATGACCAACAAGACAGTCTGACTAGATATAAAGCACCGAGTCAAAGATCACAAGCTCCCCGACTTATTTCTTCTACCCATATCAGAGATGGTAATTCGATATGAGCGTTATTCCAGTAAATCCAGTTTCCACCCCCACTAACAAATACTATTTGACTCGCCAAAGTCAGATGGAATCTAACGTACGTAGTTATCCGCGCAAACTACCGTTAGCAATCGCCAAAGCGCAAGGATGTTGGGTTACCGATGTTGAAGGTACTGATTACCTTGATTGTTTAGCTGGAGCAGGTACCTTAGCATTGGGTCATAACCATCCTGCGGTTATTCAGAGTATTCAAGATACGGTTGCAAGTGGTCTGCCATTACATACTTTAGACATAACGACACCTTTAAAAGATGCGTTTACTGAAGCATTGCTTGAGCAGTTGCCCGGTGGGAAAGAAGAGTATTGCCTGCAGTTCTGCGGCCCATCTGGCGCAGACGGAACAGAAGCTGCAATTAAGCTTGCAAAGACATATACAGGTCGCAGCACAGTGATCAGCTTCTCGGGTGGCTACCATGGCATGACGCATGGCTCACTGGCAATGACAGGTAACCTGTCGGCTAAAAATGCAGTGAACGGTTTAATGCCAGGCGTGCAGTTCATGCCCTACCCGCACGAATACCGCTGCCCACTGGGTCTCGGCGGTGAAGCGGGTGTGAATGCTTTGACTTACTTCTTCGAAAACTTCATTGAAGACGTAGAAAGTGGTGTAACGAAACCAGCTGCTGTCATCCTGGAAGCCATTCAAGGTGAAGGCGGCGTGGTGACTGCGCCTGCGAAATGGTTGAAGAAAATTCGCGAGGTCACTGAAAAGCACGACATTGTGCTGATTCTTGACGAAGTTCAAGCAGGCTTTGCGCGTTCGGGAAAAATGTTTGCATTCGAACATGCGGGCATCGAGCCAGATATTGTGGTGATGTCTAAAGCCGTAGGCGGTAGCCTGCCACTTGCAGTGCTCGGTATCAAGCGCAAGTTTGATGTCTGGCAGCCAGCAGGTCACACAGGCACTTTCCGTGGCAACCAATTGGCAATGGGTACTGGTCTTGCAACGCTCAAAACCATCAAAGAAGAAAATCTTGCGAAAAATTCACAAGAGCGTGGCGACTTCTTGCAAGCTGAAATTAAAAAAATGGCGGCTCAGTTCCCATGTATTGGTAACGTGCGTGGCCGTGGCTTAATGATTGGCGTGGAAATTGTAGATGAGCGCCAAGCAGCAGACCATATGGGTTCACTTCCTGCAGATTCTCGACTTGCAGCAGCCATTCAGACTGCATGTTTTAACAACAAATTGTTGTTAGAAAAAGGTGGCCGTAACGGTACAGTAATCCGTTTACTGTGCCCACTGATTATCACGCAAGCAGAATGCGAAGAAGTCATCGCACGCTTTAAGAAATCGGTTGCTCAAGCACTTGTTGCAGTTCGAGGCGCATAACTCATGGTTGATTTTGCAGAACACCGTAAAGCGTTGCTCTGTAATGATGCTGCATCCATTGCTGACTACACGTCGGCAATGGATCAAGCAACGAAAGCCGTTGCAGCATGGTTACAAAACGACAAGATGTACACGGGTGGCAGCATCAAAGAGCTGCGCAGTGCAATTGCTTTTAATCCTTCCAAAGAAGGTCTGGGCGTTGAAAAATCTTTAGAGCGCATGGTTGAGTTATTCCTCAACAAGAGCTTGAAAGTGCATCATCCGCACTCACTCGCGCATTTGCACTGCCCAACGATGGTCACAAGCCAGATTGCAGAAGTGCTGATTAACGCCACCAACCAATCTATGGACTCATGGGATCAAAGCCCTGCTGGTTCATTGATGGAAGTGCAGCTGATTGACTGGTTACGTCAAAAAGTGGGCTATGCAGCAGGTCAAGCCGGTGTGTTCACTTCTGGTGGAACACAGTCGAACCTGATGGGTGTGCTTCTTGCTCGTGATGCATGTATTGCTAAAAACTGGAAAGACGAAAACGGCAATCCGTGGTCAGTTCAGCGTGACGGCGTGCCTGCGGACGCAATGCGCAACGTAAAAGTCATCTGTTCTGAAAATACACACTTCTCTGTGCAAAAGAACATGGCCATGATGGGTATGGGCTTCCAATCGGTCGTGACTGTTCCTGTTGATGCCAACGCACGCATGGACATGCAAGCACTTGACAGCACCATGGCTCGCCTTCAGGCTGAAGGCAAGATTGTTGCGTGTGTGGTTGCAACTGCGGGCACAACCGATGCGGGCGCCATTGATCCACTGCGTCAAGTACGTGATATCAGCAACAAATATGGCGCATGGATGCATATTGATGCAGCATGGGGTGGTGCTTTAATTCTGTCCAATCATCACCGTGATATGTTGGCTGGCATTGAGCTTTCCGACTCCATCACGCTTGATTTCCACAAGCATTACTTCCAGAGCATCTCTTGTGGCGCCTTCTTGTTAAAAGACGAAGCGAACTATCGTTTCATGCACTACGAAGCAGAGTATTTAAACTCCGCTTATGACGAAGAGCATGGTGTGCCCAATCTGGTATCGAAGTCATTACAAACCACGCGCCGTTTTGATGCGCTGAAACTTTGGATGACTATTGAAGCATTGGGTGAAGATCTGTATGGCTCGATGATTGACCACGGTGTTACTTTAACTCGTGAAGTTGCTGACTACATTGCAGCAACTGACGGTTTAGAAATGCTGGTTGATCCTCAGTTTGCATCGGTATTGTTCCGTGTGATCCCTGAAGGCTACCCAACAGAACTTCTAGATACGCTCAACCAGAACGTAGCCGATGAATTATTTGCACGTGGTGAAGCAAATATTGGAGTGACTAAAGTTGGTCAAGTTCAATCCCTGAAAATGACCACCCTAAGCCCGGTTGCGACCTTAGACAACGTAAAGAACTTGCTTACCCTTGTTCTGAGCGAAGCGAATCGTATTAAAGAAGCAATCGCGCAAGGTACTTATACGCCTGCAATTGATTAATTGCTGGTGTCGTAAAAAAGGAGCTCAACCGAGCTCCTTTTTTTATGATTAATTATTGGATATTGGCCCATAAACAGAGCGATGTAGCTCAAACCATACTTGAATCCGTGGGGACTGATGGTCAGAACCGGTGGCCGCTGTCAGCCCAGTTACCTTCATCGCACTCGCCCTTGAAGTGCTCGATGCCGTCAATGTGAATTCGCCCACTGCGCCTATCGATATCGACCTTGGGCTTGTTGAGCCCGTTCATGGCATACCTTGCAGTTATGCGATCACTATTCACCTGGAGTTCGTCCAGGTTCCACCAGTTGTTGTTGCCACCGGAATGAATGGGGGCAATGAGCTTTCCCGTGAGATGAATGCGTCCGCGCTGACCAGTGATTTCAACCTGAACTTCCGAATCGAAGCCCTGTACTCCGTTGGTGATCTCATTGATGGGTTCATAGCGGTCTCGCCTTGAATTCCACCGATAGCCCGAGTGAGCCTCCACGGAAGGCTTGCTGCCCTCACCGTAGCAAATGAGCGTCAGGGTGGTGCTTTGCTCATTGCGCGCTTCGTCCTGCCGACCAAATGCAGTCACAGGCCCTTGCTCACCAACCTGACCACAGTTCGCTGCGGGAACAGCCTGGATGGCGCTATAGCGTCCGTCCAAAGTTGCGACCTGCACGCACTGACGCTGCTCAGCACTCCACCAGAAAGTCCACTTCTCGCCTCGCACAGTATTGCCTTTGATGAACTGATACCCCCTGGCCTCCAGTTGTGTTTCACCAGAGCTTGCGCGCGCGCCGACCAAGTCAGCAATTGCGGAAGGTGCTTGAGCAGATGCCCCACTGGAGATCGTCAAAAGGGCCCCAAGCACAGCAAAAACCAGAACTCCGTTAGAGACATTCATTGCTGCATTTCCTCATGAATAACGCCCGGCTAACTTTACGGCAACCTGGCTTGACTACCAGGTAGGTATTTGGATTTATCAGCAGTGGGAGCGGCGCTGAACACGCGAATTGACGCAAATTGCTCCACAGACAAACATCGCATCTAACCTCTGCATGACTGTTGATGGCCGAGTGTGTCATTCAGGGCCTTCGCCGTAAAGCAGCCGTTCAAGTCGTGCCGCTTGGTCCCTGACAAAGACAGCACGACCGTAAGCCTGGCTCAGATTTCGGTTTGCTCGGAAATCTCCAACGTATCGTCAACCTCTATGCCGAGATATCGGACGGTCGACTCCAGCTTGGAATGCCCAAGCAGCAGCTGAACGGCGCGCAGGTTCTTGGTTCGTCGATAGATTAGAGTAGCCTTGGTTCGTCGCATCGAATGGGTGCCGTAGCTGGCCCGCTCCAGACCCAATTCCTCCACCCAATGTCCCAGGATACGGGCATATTGGCGTGTTCCCAGATGAGGGGAGTTGTGAATCCGACTGGGGAACAAAAAGCTATCGGATTTCAGTCCTGCATGCTTGATCCACGCTTGCAGGGCATCCTGTGTCGTTGATGTGATTTCAAACTGCACAGGGCGCTGAGTTTTATGTTGCATGACGATTGCGCGTGTCGCCAACTGATCACCGTGGCATACGTCCCTGACCTTCAATGCCACGAGGTCACAGCCCCGCAATTTGCTGTCGATGCCTAGGTTGAAAAGCGCAAGTTCGCGGATTCGGTGCTCCATCTGCAGACGTACACGAAGCGCCCAAATGTCTTTGACCTTGAACGGAGCCTTCTGCCCCACAATTTTTCCCTTGTTCCACGGCTCGCGATGGATGGCGTTGGCTACGGATTCCATGATGTTCTCCCATCAAGTTGAGGGGGAACAAAAATGCGCTTAATTGGCCAGAAAGTCGATGCACTGGCCGTGCTTCAACTCTATAAATTCTCAGACGAACGGCTGCTAACTGGCGTGTCTTTGAACTACCGCCCCCGGCCATAAGCAGCCATTTAACGGCGCTCTACCAGTTAAGACTGGCACCTGAAAGGTGCGCACTATCAAGCGTCATTCCAATTGCTAAGCGACAAGCTACAAACAAGCTGTAGGTCGCACCACAATCTCGCTTGTATCCACATCGGCGGGCTGCGAAATCACATGTGCGATGGCATTTGCGATAGCCTCAGGCTTGAGCGCAATCTTTCTGTAACTTTGCATCGCCTGTGCTGCAGCCACATCGGTAATAGAGTTGGCCAATTCCGACTCCACCACACCTGGATATACGCATGTGACGCGCAGCTTGTCGTTCTCTTGCCGCAAGCCGTCCGAGATAGCACGCACAGCGTACTTAGTGGCGCAATAGACGGCTGCTGTGGGCACAACACTCAAGCCCCCGATGGAGGACACATTGATTATCTGTCCATATCCCTGCTCGTTCATTGCGGGCAACACTGCGGCAACGCCATATAGAACGCCTTTGATGTTCACATCGATCATGCGCTCCCACTCATCGAGCTTGAGGGAAATCATAGGGGACAGTGGCATGACGCCAGCATTGTTGATCATCACGTCGATACGCCCAAAAGTAGACAACGCCTCGCTCACAAAACGCTGAACGTCTTCGCGCGAGCTGACGTCCAAACTTTGGAACCGCGCTGTACCACCAGTGTCGGTGATGGCGCGAGCCAAGGTCTGCAGCCGTTCGATGCGGCGCGCACCCAACATGACGGCGTGACCTGTCTGAGCCAGCACTTTGGCTGTAGCTTCACCGATACCGCTGCTTGCACCTGTTATCAGAATGACTTTTTGGTTATGAATTGACATAGCTTTTCTCCTTTATGTCGCATGAAATTTCGGTCTTTCGATGCTATGGAGAAGCTATGCAAAAGAGCAGATGCAATGCTCTGCCATACTTGCCTAATCCTATTTCCAGTCCCTATGTTTTGATGATGTACGCACGAGACTTGGATACGATGAAGGCCTTTTTTCAAGATGGAGTACGTCATGACGCCTGCTGAATGCGAACAGCGCATGGGCGATTTACTGCGCTATCTAGCCCCTCTGGAGGGCTATACACAATCACGGCTCGAAGGGGTGCGTTTTCTACGCTGCAATCAGCCCGTTGCACGTACACCTGTGCTGTACGAACCAAGCATCGTTATCGTCTGCCACGGAACCAAGCGTGGCTACCTCGATGGGCAGGTTTATCTGTATGACGCGCAGCATTACCTTGTACTCTCGGTTCCATTGCCTTTCTCGTCTGAAACTGACGCCACTGCCGAAAAGCCCATGCTGGCGGTTTCCATTCGTCTTGATATGACTTTATTGGCAGAGCTTCTTATCGCGCTGGCCGGGGAAGGTGCGCCGCACCTTATGCCGCCCGTCGGCATTGTGTCAACACCGCTCGATCACCATCTGCAACAGGTTACCCTGCGACTGCTTGAAGCCTTGGCATCGCCTTTGGAGGCCAAGGTGCTGGCCCCATCTATCGTGCGAGAGATGTACTTTCGGGTCTTGCTCGGTGAACAAGGCGTAGCACTTCGATCTGCCTTGAGCCTTCAAGGGTATTTCGGGCGAATTGCGCGAGTGCTTAGGCGCATCCATGCCCACTATTCACAGCCGCTGAATGTCGGAGATCTGGCGCATGACGCCGGTTTGAGCGTGGCGGCATTCCACAATCATTTCAAGTCGGTGACACGCACCTCACCCATCCAATACATCAAGTCGATCCGCTTACACCATGCCCGCTTGATGATGATCCGCGACAGACAAACCGCGGCCGCAGCGGCGGCCCGCGTGGGCTATGAGAGCCAGTCCCAGTTCAGCCGCGAATTCAAACGTTTTTTTGGCCGCAGCCCTGCAGAAGAAGCACGCTGCATGGCTGAGTTATTTGCTTTGCTGCCCGCAAGGCATGAGGCCGATTCGGGTCAAATGATGCGCGTGCAATTTTGAAAATTACTAACAACAAGAGGGCGCAATAAGTTGGTGCACTGTATGCCGAAATCGAATGGCTGTTTAGGGTCGATAGCACCACTTCAACGCATGCAAAAGCTGACGCTTGGCCTGACGCGGGACGAGTGACAGCTTTGAGGCGTGACGCGGATCTGCAAGGAAGTTTCATTGCAATGACTGCTCTGGGTGGCAGCAGTCATTGACCATATTGAGTTGATCGACTGCAACCGGCCTGGAGCATTGCGCCAGGCAAAGTTGGTGGCCGACTGCTTATGGCCGGACTGCGGCAGGCGCAAATCAACCCACTGCACACATTCGCTAACGCGGAAGGCAAGGGAAATGCCGAAAGCTGGCCCCGCTTGAGCGAAAGGTCAGCCACAGGGCTACTCAAGCTCAAAGTCGCGGCCAAAGTAACTCGATTTGAATAGTCTGAAGCTGGCTTTGCTGGTATCGAGCTCTGGCACTTTCTTCTTTTGATCGGCCAAATACTCATTGAAGCTCTCTCTATCCTTAAGATAGACGCGCCACAGGCTTGGTTCCTGGAAGCAATCAATAGAGAAGTGGCCAATGTAGACGACCTCTCCAGCGTCAACGTTAAATGTGCCCCCAACGGAAGCGCCCTCTTGCAGCAGAGTTTCTCGGCCAACTTTGGCTATCCCGACATCTCTGACTGATCTTGCAACTTTGATGTGCAGCTTACTCAACGCGTATTGCCCAGGTTCGACCAAGAACGCATAGTCATCAAATCGAGGTTTGGTCAATAACAATGGCGCATCGTCGAGCAAAAGATCAGCGCCTTCATCATCGACAGGCCGCGTGGACGGAAAGAAATCGAAGCCCAGCAATCGAAGCTGGGCGTTCTCAAAACCGGCACATTTCCACTTTCTGTCCCAACGAACAGAAAGCAGAACAACCCCCTTGTTTGCTCCGTCCTGCATGTAGTTTTCACTCGTAAGTGACAAGCTTTGTGCCATGGTGCCAATACTTGTCAGCGAAAAACTGATTGCAGAAATAAGCCTGAATAAATGTTTAAGCGACATAACTTGGGCTACCTAGATTTAAAGCGGCTAACACCACCTAGCAAATTGCAGATTTGCGACGGAGACGAGACGTGAAGCCGTAGGCAGTACAGGCGTACGACAAGGCGAAACAACGACGTATCAGAGGTGGTGTTAGCGGCTCTTAGAAGACAAGCGACAGGCATGCCTGGCTCGCCTGAAACTGTAGGAGCTTGCAACCTGGCAGGCAAATTAGATGTGGCAGTGTTTAGACAAACCTTTAAACCTTGATCCAGGTCTTTGATGGGTACACCAAATCAATGACTGCAAGGCCACTTCTGGCCGAAACCACCAACAAGATGCCCGGCATCAGGCTTGCGTTACAAGTCAAATATCAGCATCGCTGTACACTGTATGCATGTACAGCAATCGTCTTTTGGCCGGCATGCCCGTGCCCATCACCGCCTCCTCCATCACCTTGTCATTGCTGGACTGTGCGGTGCACCGGGGCATCACCCCCTCTACTGCACAAGACTTCAGCGGCAAGCAGCTCGATATCTCTGCCCTGCTGGTTGAGCACCCGCAGAGCACCTGCCTTTTGCGCGTGGCTGGCCCCTCGATGCAGGAATACGGTATGGTTGATGGCGATCTGATCGTGGTGGATCGCGCCATTCAAGCGCGCCATGGCCACATCGTGGTGGCTATCGTGGACAGCGAGTTCACAGTGAAGTATCTGTACCAGGCGGACGGTGTCACCCACCTCAAGGCGGGCGACCCCAGCTGCCCCGACATCGTTCTCAAGGACGAGTACGCCATCGAAATCTGGGGCGTAGTCACCTCCTGCATCAAACGCTTCAGCAAGTAATCATGCACATGCCCGCACGCAGAAGGCCCGAGTTTGACGAGGCTCGCATCTACGAATACCCGGAGCACCTGCGCGCCTCGCTGCTGGACATGCCTGCAAAGCCCGGTGTGTACATTTTTCATGCCGCCGAAGGCACCCTGCCCCTGTACATAGGCAAGAGCGTCAATCTGCGCTCCCGGCTGCTTTCCCACATGCGCAATGCTGACGAAGCCCGCATGCTGCGCCAGGCTGCACGCATCAGCTACATCCGCACGGCTGGAGAAATTGGCGCGCTGCTGCTGGAAGCCCAGCTCATCAAACAGCTGCAACCCCTTTACAACCAGAAGCTTCGCCGCAATCGCCAGCTGTGCGCATTGCGCCTGAGCGAAGGCAAGCCCGAGGTCGTCTATTCACGCGACATGGACTTTGCGGTGGAGCCTGATCTTTATGGCCTGTTTGGCAGCCGCACCAGTGCGCTGCAGGGCTTGCGCGATCTGGCCGACATGCACCAGCTTTGCTACGCCGCTCTCGGTTTAGAAAAACTCCCCAAAGGCCGCGCCTGCTTCAGAGCCATGCTCAACCAGTGCAACGGCGTGTGCTGTGGCCGCGAAAGCGAAGCCGATCATGCCCAGCGCCTGGTCAGCGCGCTGGAGACTTTGCGTGTGGCCACCTGGCCCTACCCTGGCGCCATTGGTCTTGAAGAAACCTGCGAAGACATGCAGCAGATCCACGTGGTGCGCAACTGGTGCTATCTGGGCAGCGCAGACACCAGACAGGCAGCGCGCAAGCTGGCCAAGGTAGCTGCGGGGTTTGATGCCGATGGCTACAAAATCCTGTGCCGCCCCATCTTGACAGGACAAGCCCGAGTCATTGCCCTGTAGCCCCTGCCCTGCTCGCCCTCGTTAGCGGCAAAACTTCTAAGAGCGGCTAACACAACTGCGCAAACCGAAGGTTTGCGTTTGAGACAAGGCGCAAAGCCGCAGGCAGTACAGCAGTACTGCGCTACGACATTGCAACGACGCAGCAAGGGGGTGTGCGCGGCTCAGAGCCAAAACTGCCATCCAATCTCGGCAGGGTATTAGGGGCAAGCATTTTTTGAATGCCTTGACTGAACGAGAATATTTACTGTTTAAGGCAACTAAATTCGCCCCCATCATGACAATCACCCACTGGCTCCTTTTCTGCGGCGTCTCGTTGTTGATGTGTTTCACGCCTGGCCCTGCAGTGCTGCTGGCGATTTCAAACTCGGTGGACGTTGGGGCTAGGCGGACCGCATTCAGTTCGCTGGGCAGCTCGGCTGGTATTTTCGTCATCTCCGCACTGGCGATGATCGGCATGGGGACCATACTCAGCTTGTCCGCGAATGCGTTCCTTGTGATGAAGGTAGCCGGTGCGATGTATCTGATTTGGCTGGGCGTCAAACGCTGGCGCAGCAAGGACGGTCTGTTCAGCAGCGAAGAAGGCCTTGCGCCCTCAGAGCGTCGTGAGCGCAAAAACTGGCAACTGGCTGCGCAGGGGCTGACTGTTTCGCTGACCAATCCCAAGTCAATCCTTTTCTTCTCCGCCTTGTTTCCGCAGTTCATCGTGCCCGGCGCACCACTGCTCACGCAATACTTGCTGCTGACCACGACATTTGCCATTTGCGCGCTGATCTCGCATGCCTTCTATGTGGCACTCATCTCAGTGATCAAAGGCCATGTGGTCGCGCGCGCAAAGCTGTTCAACCGCATCGTAGGCGGCACTTTCATTGCGCTGGGCCTGAGCCTGCTCAAGACTCGGCATAAACTGAGTTGATGGGCGAGGCCAACTGCCGTTGGTAAGCACGACAGTGCTGCATACGCCAAGATGCATGCATGCCGCATGCTTGATACAGCAGCCGCCCGATGACCCGAAGCCCCCACCAAGGCGGGCCTTGGCGCCGGTTGCAGACGGCAGCACGGCAGCACGGCCAAAAGCAGACATTGCCACCTGACTTTATGACAACTTTAGATGAGCTGGGCCCACGCATCTGCATTCTGGGGCCGTCAAACAGCGGAAAGTCCACGCTTGCTGAAGCGATCGCTGGTAAACGCGATTTACCCGCGATACATCTGGACCAGCTTTTTCACACGCCACATACAGACTGGATTCCCCGGCCTGCACAAGAGTTCGTTCACCTGCATGACGCGGCAATAGCGCAAGAGCAGTGGGTGATGGATGGCAACTACAGCCGAACGCTGCCGCAGCGCCTGGCCCGTGCAACCGGGCTCATCCTGCTGGATACCCCGACGACCACCAGCCTGTGGCGCTATTTGCGTCGTACATGGTTCGAGCAAGACAGGCCAGGTGCACTCGCTGGGGGACGCGATACGGTGAAGTGGAAAATGCTGCACCACATCGCCGTCGTCACACCGCCCAATCGCCGCCGCTTGCTTGCACTTTACGAGCGCACCGATCTACCCAAGCGCTGCTTGCTGACGACAAGTGCGCTCCATCACTTCTATCGGGCAGAACGACTCGGTGGTGACGCCTAGCCACAAGCAATCGGGGCAAGCAATGGGCGCCAGCGGCTCGGCCAGTTGCCAGCATGGACAAAATTTCACAGCCATGGCTTGGGGGTTATCTAACTGCTACGAAAGGCGCATCGAGATCGATCGGTGCGCGCAACCCATCAGCCAGCGGCAGGCAATCTGGACTACAGTGCCAGCTTGCTCGTTGCCATTGTTTCTGGAGTCCGATGCTGTTCAAGCAACTTGAATCTGTTGTTTTATTTGTCCCCGACATTGACATAGCGGCTTCCTGGTATGCCGACCTGTTTCAAACAGAGGTTCAACGCGAAAACGCCCAATACGCATTCATTCAGGCACCGGGATGCCTGCTCGGCTTTCACCCATTGGACAGCAAGTGTCCCGGTGGGCCCGGTGGTACAACGATCTACTGGGAGGTCGCAAATTTGCCAGCAACCATCAGGGAGCTTGAACTAAAAGGTGCCGTCTTATATCGTGGCCCCATCACCACCAGCTTTGGCGCAAAGGCAGCAATCCTCCTGGACCCTTTTGGATGCACTCTCGGCTTGAACCAGTCAACGCCACAATCGCTCAATGCCCTCGCAAGGACTGTTTAAGGCCGTGTTGCTGCAATCACAAACGGCGCATGGCGGCCAATGGCCGCGTACGCACAGCCGCGCCACAAGCGACTTCAAAAAATAACTTCGTCTGCCAACCATACATCGTGGCCTCAATGAACATCCGGCTCAGCACCATCATCATCTATGCCAAGGACATGCACCGCAGCGCGCAGTTTTACAGCACCCATTTTGGTTACGAAACGAGCGGCGAGATTAACGAAGGATTGATCGAACTTCACCCGTCTTCCGGGGGCGCTGACATTTTGATCCACAAGGCCGCCAAGAGCCTGAAGCTTGGCTCAGCGGCCATCAAGCTGTCATTTTCAGTTTCTGATGTCCAGGCATTCGTTGATTCCGCCATGCTTGGTGGCCTAGCTTTTGGCGCTGTTCACCAAGCAAATGGCTACGCATTTGCCAATACAAAAGATCCCGACGGAAACTCGATCAGCGTTTCGAGCCGAATATTTCGCCAGTGACCGCATTCGCTCGCTCCAGTCGCAGCCAGCAGCAAACCGTCATTGCTCAAGGCCCACGGCCTGCAAGCTCTTCTTCATCACCAATACTTTGGTGCCGTGCTTTGGCACCACAAACAGCGCCTCCCAGCCACTCTTGCTCACCGCATAAAAATCACAAGCTTAGAAACAGCGGGCATCGCAATCGTTCAGATGTGTATAGCCAAGCTTTTTCATGCATGCGTTTATTTGTGTCACGTGAGCATTAAGACCTTCAAAAAAATCTTTGTGTGATTGGCCATTCTGAATTTCATAGCCATAGCGTCCACTTGCAGCACCTCCGCACTCGACCCAAGCTGCCTGCCTGCCCTCCCTCGTCATCCCTTCCTTGACCCAGTCCGCACTAAAATGTTTTTCATTCCTATTCACTGGCCCAACGCTTTCAAGAAGACAGCCAGAAAGCAATAAGGCCGCTGCTACCGTACAAACTATCCGACGCATCATCTCGCCCCCTTTAATAAAATTGAAATGGCCTGCCATACAGCCGGCGGCAACCCTTCAGCTGCGGCAAAAGGTGCCGCCAAAGGAATGGCCCCCACGGTGATGACGTTGCCGTAAATAGCGCGCTCTGGGTAGAAAAAAACAGAAACTATAATCTGACACGAGTTATTATAAATTTATGCGTGTCATCTTTATGGAGCACCGCATGCAGGGCGACTTTTTGCATAATCGCTACTGCAATCACCGTTATAGCGATACCCCTTGTTAATCATGCAGCGCTGCCACACAAGTCTTGCACGATCATAAGCCGCGTCATCATGTTTCGTGTCTTTTGAAATAAAAGTAATATCATCTTGATGCGGTGCACTGGGCAAGAGAGTAGAGCCACATTCCCGAGAGTCGCTCTGCCTGGCGCTTGAAGTTACACCTTCTTTCTCCCAATACTGCAAATAAGGTTTTATATTATGGTTTACCGCATACGGGAAAAGTCCCAGACCAATGCCGCAACCTGTCAATAAAATGGACATCCAGAGCACGGAATTTATTTTCAGGATTCGCTTCATTTAAAGCCCTTTAGAAAATAGAAATTGCCTTCCATACCTCTGGCGACAATAGCTCAGCCATTACGAATGGGGCGGAAGGAATTAACGCCACCTCTGACCACCGATCTCGAATAAAGGTTTCTGTTTCGCTCATGCCTCTAACGGATTTCACCCTAGTTTTAAGACCACATCTTTCATGGCGCTGCTGTCAGAATCGTTGGCCTACTTAGTCACTTACCGAATAATATCTCTGGTCTAAGCGGTTTTAGCAAAGACGACAGTGCAGCGTTGAAGCATGCATTAATTACTGGTACTGGGCCTCATTGCTGGCAAGGCCGACCACAAGGCACGAACTGTGAATTATAAAATTTGTTTGCGCAACAGGCGGTGCGCTTCAGATCCGCGACCGGCTCTCTATGATTTTTGATATTTCAAATATATCAATAAATTCCGCTGTGAAAACAGCATCTGCATATTCATCAAGATTATCATCAATCCAGAATTCTCCTTCGCGGATGGAATGTATTTTCACCAAAGCCCCAGCATCATCTGCGACAACTATCGCTTTAATTTTATTTTTATCTGCAGGAAGTTTACAAAAAATTGAATTCACAAACAAAAGAGAATTAATAATATAATCTTTTTTTACAAAATCATCTATATGTATTGAGTTAATAAAACATTCGTGCCCTGTTTTATCCTGAAAATTAGATTTACTAGCATTTGTCATTTTCTCAAACTGAGAAAAAATGAAAAAACACCCATCCTCCTCAACAAATCCTTGGTCAATCAAATCTTCTAACTCTTTAGGCAATTGACTGCCTGCATGGTTTGTTT
Source organism: Comamonas avium (assembly GCF_014836675.1). Classification (GTDB taxonomy): domain Bacteria; phylum Pseudomonadota; class Gammaproteobacteria; order Burkholderiales; family Burkholderiaceae_C; genus Comamonas; species Comamonas avium. The sequence continues at coordinate 20,925 of NZ_JACSQK010000009.1, read as the reverse complement.
TATTTATAAGATTAATCATTTTTTTATTCATTTTTATCATTTTTTCTCCTAAGTAGCTAAAAAACCCCTTATCTATTGCTTTTCTAAAACCACTATGGCGTTGTTGCATAAATCACTTTCAGGGCGAACTTCCCCAAACCCCAGCCGTGGCTATGCCGCAGCCACCGTACAAACTATCCGACGCATCATCTCGCCCCCTTTAGTAAAATTGAAATAGCCTGCCACACCGCCGGAGACAACAACTCTGCTGCTGCAAAAGGTGCCGCCAAAGGAATGGCCCCCACGGTGATGACGTTGTCGTAAATGGCGCACTCTGCGTAGAAAAAATAGAAACGATAATCAAAATCTAATTATTATAAATTTATGCAAATCATCTTTATGGCGCACCGCACGCAGGCCGGCTTTTAGCAACTTCACTGCTGCAGTCACCGTTATAGCGATATCCTTTTTTAATCATGCAGCGCTGCCACGCAAGTTTTGCACGGTCATAAGCCGCTTCATCATATTTCATTTCTTTTGAAATAAATGTAATACCATCTTGATACGGCGCGCTTGGTAAAAGAGTAGAGCCACATTCTCGAGAGTCGCTCTGCCTGGCGCTTGAAGTTATGCCTTCTTTCTCCCAATATTGTAAATAAGGCTTTGGGTTATGTGATACCGCGTATGGAAAAAGACCCAGTCCAATACCGCAACCTGCCAAAAAAATGGACAACCAGAGCACGAAATTTATTTTCAGAATTCGCTTCATTTAACCCCCTTTAGAAAGATAGAAATTGCCTTCCATGCCTCTGGCGACAATAGCTCAGCCATTGCAAATGGGGCGGAAGGAATTAATGCTACCTCTGACCACCGATCCCGAATAAATGTTTCTGTTTCGCTCATGCCGCGCTTGGTATCACCCTGTGCGTCATAACCGCCGACAAGCTGCCCACCGATTAGGTCATGCGTCCCGCCAAAGGATTCCATTAACTTGTCCTGCCAGCTCCCCGCTGCGTAGGGGCGCCCAAAAAGCGTACCTTACCAACCCTGAAGCCACCTGCCAGCCCTGCCACTATCAGCATTTCATTTTCTCTTCCCGTATCGCAGTTTTTCTATCCTTTCGTGGAATAAATTTTTGTAATTCGGAGAATCCATTCAAAGAGCTGTTGACATACCACTCCACTTTCGATCTTGAAGTAATATATTCCAGAAATTCACGAGGACCAGCTAGTGAGACGCCAACACCAAGTTCTCTGATGAAACAAAATTCTAATAAATCCGCATCAGGAAACATTACGAAAGTCTCTAAAGATGCTTGATGCAAAGAATCATAGAATGGATTATTATTCTTTACATCATGAATTCCCCACAAAGCTTGAGAAAAACCTCTCAAAGAAGCATTAAATATTCTGAAGTCATTTTTTTATTCTCCTTTGAATTCATATATTCTGTGGGTATAGAGATTATTTTTCTTGCCCCAATATTATTGCAATATCGAATTAGACTTATCACATCATACCAACTTGGATCTCCATTGAGTGAATGGCATGTTTCCCATTTCATTTTTTCAAGCCAAAATTTATTAAACCCATTATTTGGCAATAGGCTCCCATCCAGTTGATCTATTTTTTTATTTTCAATTTCCTTGAAGAATTTTATTTCCAGAGTTTTCCTTAGATTTTCTTTATTAAGGTAATTTTTCATTTTTCACCTTGTCCAAAACGAATTTCTTGAACTGTTCGTGGCTTTGGTCTATTAATATCTATGATTTGTATTTCGGGTGCTACATCACTACTACCGGGTCTAATTATTACTCGAGTTCCATTTGGCAGCAAGCCTTAATCTCCCCTAATACTAAAAATAAGGTTTTACATTATGGTTTAATGCGTACGGAAAAATCCCCAGACCAATACCGCAACCTGTCAATAAATGGACAGCCAGAGCACGGCATTTACTTTTATAAATCGATTAATTTTCTCCTCAGCAAAATTGATATGGCATGCCACACTAACGGAGGCAATCCCTCCGCTACCCCAAAGGAAATATTTCATGGGTACATGCAACGTTCATCGCAATCGTTAAGAAATTTAATATCACCGATAGGTATGTAGCCTTTACCCTGCATGCATAAGCCAACTTGATCTCTGAGCCGAACATATGCAGCAATCTCATTCGGGTCGCTTGGTTTCTTTGCAGCACTGATTTGCTCAGGGTGAAATCTAATTTTTTCTTCGCCATTCAGAGCACCACAAGCTGCCAAGTCAGCCCTCCGAGCCTCCCTAGTCATCCCCTCTTTAAACCAGTGCGCACCGTAGGGTCTGCCACTATTATTCAATGGCCCAACGCTTTCAAGAAGACAGCCAGAAAGCAATAAGGCAGCCGCCGCCGTACAAACTATTCGACGCATCATTTCACCCCCTTCAGAAAAATTGAAATGGCTTGCCACACCGCCGGAGACAACAGTTCCGCTGCCACAAAAGGTGCCGCCAAAGGAATGGCCCCCACGGTGATGACGTTGTCGTAAATAGCGCGCTCTGCGGAGAAAAAACACAAACTATAATCTGAAGCGAGTTATTAGAGATTTAGGCGTTTCATTTTTATGGCGCACCGCACGCAGGCCAACTTTTTGCATCATCGCTTTTGCAAACACCGGTATATTGATACCCTTTGTTAATCATGCAACGCTGCCACGCAGCCATCGCACGATCATAAGATGCTTCATCATGTTTCATGCCTTTTCGAACCATGGAAATACCATCTTGATGTGGTGCACTGGGTAAGAGTGTAGAGCCGCATTCGCGAGAGTCGCTCTGCCTGGCGCTTGAAGTAATGCCTTCTTTCTCCCAATACTGTAAATAAGGCTTTGTTGAATATGATGTAGCATTCGGAAAAAGCCCCAATCCAATGCCGCAACCTGTCAATAAAACGGATAGCCAGAGCACGGCATTTAATTGCATAAATCGCTTCATTTAACCACCCTCAGTAAAACTGAAATGGTATTCAGCACGACCGGAAGCAGCCCCCACTGTAAGTAGCGCAACGTTATCTACAGCGGGCATCGCACTCGTTCAGATATTTATAGCCAAGATTTCGCATGCACACACCTAATTGATCCGTGTAAGCATTTAAACCTTCAAAAAATTCTTTGTGTGGTTGGCCTTTCTGAATTTCATAATCATAGTTTCCATTGGCAGCCCCCCCACACTGGACCCAATCTGCCAGCCATTTCTCCTTCGTCACTCCTTCTTGGGCCCATTGCGCACCGAAGGGCTTGGGATCTCTCAACGGCCCAGCGCCTTCAAGAAGACAGCCAGAAAGCAATAAGGCCGCTGCTACCGTACAAACTATCCGACGCTTCATCTCGATTCCTTCCGAAAAATAGAAATGACATGCCATACCCACCAAGGGCAGCTCGCTTTTCCATTAATTCAACGTTATAAACAGCGGGCATCGCACTCCTGAAGACGGGTGTAACCAAGGTTGCGCATACACGCGCGCACCTGATTCGTGTAAGCATTGAAACCTTCAAAAAAATCTTTGTGTGATTGACCTTTCTGAATTTCATAACCATAGTTTCCATTGGTCCTCCCCCCACACTGGATCCAGTCTGCCAACCGACTCTCTTTCGTCACCCCCTCTTTGACCAAGTAATGAACGTAAGGTTTGGGATTCCTCTCCACTGGCCTAACGCTTTCAAGAAGACAGCCAGAAAGCAATAAGGCCGTCGCCACGCTACAAACTATCCAACGCATCATTCCGCCCCTTTTGCCAAATTGAAATGGCCTGCCATATGCACCGAAGGCTACCCTCTCTGCCAGTAGCGCAACGTTATAAACAACGGGTATCGCACTGATTCAGATGTATATAGCCAATGGCAAGCCTTCAGCTGCTGAAAAGGTGCAGCCAAAGGAAATATTTCACGGGTACATGCAGCGTTCATCGCAATCGTTAAGAAATTTAATATCACCGATAGGTATGTAGCCTTTACCCTGCATGCATAAGCCAACTTGATCTCTGAGCCGAACATATGCAGCAATCTCATTCGGGTCGCTTGGTTTCTTTGCAGCACTGATTTGCTCAGAGTGAAATCTAATTTTTTCTTCGCCATTCAGAGCACCACAAGCTGCCAAGTCAGCCCTCCGAGCCTCCCTCGTCATCCCCTCTTTAAACCAATGCGCACCGTAGGGCCTAACACTATTATCTAATTGCCCAACGCTTTCAAGAAGACAGCCAGAAAGCAATAAGGCCGCTGCCACCGTACAAAAAATCCGACGCATCATCTCGCCCCCTTCAGCAGAATAGAAATGGCCTGCCATACCCACCAAAGGTAGCTCCCTTTCCCATCAGCGCAAGCGGGGATACAGCTCGACGTAGCCCTTGCCCTTCATACACGTATCGACCCGATTCGTGTGAGCAATTAAACCGTCAAAAAATTCTTTGTTTGATTGGCCTTGCTGAATTTCATAACCATAGTTTCCATTGGCCCCACCCCCACACTGAATCCAATCTGCCAACACGCTTTCTTTCGTTACCCCTTCTTTGATCCAATACGCACTGTAGGGTTTGGGATTCCTCTCTACTGGCGCAGCGCCTTCAAGAAGACAGCCAGAAAGCAATAAGGCCGCTGCCACCGTACAAACTATCCGACGCTTCATCCCGCCCCCTCAGCAAAATAGAAATGGCATGGCATACCTACCGAAGGCAGCTCGCTTTGCGATTAATGCAACGTTAGAAACAGCGGGCATCGCACTGGTTCAGATGGACGTAGCCCTTGCCCTTCATACACGCATCTACCTGATCGGAGTGAGCATTTAAACCTTCAACAAATTCTTTGTGTGATTGCCCTTTCCCTTCATACCCATAGTTTCCGTCGCCCCGCTTAAGACAATGGAGTGAATTACAAAGCATGGCGTTTCTGCCTGCGGCCAGGGAAGGCTGGCGGCAGGTGCTGCTGGCTGCATGGCATCTGGCGTTTTCTGCAGAAGCTCTCTTTGAGCCTGTTCACGCTCCAAGGCCCGGCGCTGCTCCAGGTCGCTTCTGATTACCGGGCTCAAGTCAGACTGAGCACGGGCAGCACTTGTAATTAATGCAACAAAAATAATTATTACAAAACATTTGTTATAAAATGTTTTGTGAAAGTTAATAAAGATCAAAACCGCCACCCGTAACTATTTGTTTGGAAGCTCATTAACTTCGCGAGCGAAAATTAATATCCAACCAATATATTCACCTTCACGGATGAGTGAGTTTGATCTAAAACAAAAATTACATACTAATAATATTAAATATTCTGTTGTTTGTTGATATTCAACATGGCGCTTTTTAATGAAATAGAGTATTGCCAGCGAAAAAACAGGTAAAAATAATTTCTCAGTCCAGCATATAGAAAAAACCTCTACTACATAAACAGCTTTGAGCGCCATACAGAAATTGTTAACAAATATATTGCGGGCTTGCTGTTTATCTGGCAGGCCAGCCGTATATTTTTATTTTTGAAACGAACGCGGGGGCCGCGCTCAACATCTGTGATGGCGCGATTGCGTTTTTTTGTTCATCAAAATCTGTCTGCCCTGCCCTAGAGACAGGCGACTGGCTGCAGGAATAGCAAGCCGTTTTGGTGCTTTCTGGTTTGAGGCTTGAGGCTTGAGGCTTGAGGCTTGAGGCTTGAGGCTTGAGGCTTGAGGCTTGAGGCTTGAGGCTTGAGGCTTGAGCACCTTGACCGCCTTTTGTGCCTTTTGTGCCGTCAGGGCTGGCTCAACATTCCCAGTCAGATGGCAAGATTGTTTTGCTGATGCATTGAACCAGCGCTTGTTGCGCGGCGAAGGCGAATGGATGAGCCAAAGCAAGGCGGTGAACGTTACAGCCAGCGTTGCTGGCATTGATGCACAGGCAGCACTACAGATGCGGGCAACCGCCAAGGTTGGGCTGCCATCAAGGGGGAGCAGTGAGGCAGTGCTTCAAACGGCTGAGCATGGCTGTGATTTGCGCACCTTCTACCTGCTACGGGCACCCCGGCAGCAGCGCCGCTATTGCAGCGCAGGCATGGCCAGCATTGCCATCAATGCGCTGACCGGCAGCCGAACTGGGATGCGGGCAAAAGATGTCCCTGCCATTGCTGGGCAAGACGCCTGCAACGCTCAAGCGTCACTACATCTTCTTCAAAGTCGATGACGTAGCATTCTTCAATGTGCTCAGGGCGCGCAGGCAATGGGTCAAACCTGCCGTCGGTAAGCAGCCAGATGCAGGCGTGCCTGTCTGGCCCATGCCGCTTGAGTTCGGCGTTCACAGCGTCGATTGCCGACTGGATGGGCGTAGCGCCGCCCCCTCGCAATGGCGCAATCCAGTGCTCATTGAAAGCAGGCACCCGTGCAGGGTTTTGCAGCCACTGCGCCTGCTGACCCGCAAAGCCGATAACGGCCATGTGATCGCGGCTACGGTAGAACATTGCGGTTAAAGCCAGCAGACAGCCTTTGGCCCAGGCCAGTTTTTGGCCACGCAGCATGGATGCAGACAGATCCAGCAGCACAAAGTGGGTGGTCTGGGTGCCTGCGGGCTGGCGACGATAGTGCAAGTGCTGCACACCCAGCACGCCCTGCCCTTTGGAGGCCAGCGTGGCAGCCCAGTCAAGGCTACGACTGATAGTGCCCTGCCGACGGCCTTTGCGAGTTGTATTGGTATCGCGCCCCACCATGGCCTGGCCCGCATGGTTGGCTGGGGTAGAGCGCGTCAGGCTTTTTTTGACGAGAAAGGCCTCAGTGCTTTAACTGTCTGGATGGGCACTGCCTGTGGCGCAGACATCTCCCCCCAATCTTGTGCATTGGCCGACTGGGGCAAAGGTGGGGGCTGTCTGCCATCTGTACTTTGATGCGCAGTCTGACCAGAAAGCTGCGAAGTCTGCGCACCACCGGAGTCGGGCGCTGGTTCATCGCCTTCCTGAGAAACTGGCGCAGCCTGTGTCCGGCGGTGCGCCAGTGCCAGCTGGGCTACGGCATGTACATCCGCCGTTGCCACCTGAGATCGGCCCTGCAGCGCTGCATGCGCCCGTGCCGCACGCAGCATGACCAGATCAGCGCGCACACCTTCCACGCCTGCGTCCTGGCACAGCTGGGCAACCTGGTCATGAATAGCGTCTGGCCACTGTACGTCTGCCAGTGCCCTACGGGCGGCTGCCACTTGTGCTGCCAGCGCTGCCTGCGCATCTGCGTGTGCCGTAAAAAAGCCTTGCGGGTCTGCGTCAAAGGCCATGCGGGTCTTGACAATGGCTTTGCGCATGGCCGTGCTGGGCACATTCTCCAGCCGCACAAACAGGCCAAAGCGATCGAGCAGTTGCGGGCGCAACTGGCCTTCCTCGGGGTTCATGGTGCCAATCAAGGTGATGCGTGCATCGTGCTGGTGGGAGACGCCGTCGCGCTCGATGCGGTTGATGCCGCTGGCGCTGACATCGAGCAGCAAGTCCACCAGCCCATCGGCCAGCAAATTGACCTCATCGACATACAGGATGCCCTGGTGGGCCTTCGCCAGCAGACCGGCTCGAAACTGCACGGCGCTGCGCTGCAAAGCGGCCTCCAGATCAATGGACCCTACCAGTTGCTCTTCGGTTGCGCCTAGCGGCAAGTTTACAAAACGGCCTGCAGGCAGCAAGGCAGCGAGCGCACGTGCACTGGTGGACTTGGCTGTGCCGCGCGGCCCTTCAACCAGCACCCCGCCCAGTAACGGGTCAATGGCTGCCAGCAGCAATGCCATTTGCAGCTGCGGCTGGCCTTCAATGGCGGTAAATGGAAAGCCCACAGGCTCAGCGGATTCAGTGTGCATCATCGGCTCTCTAGTAATTGCTCAGTGGCCAGCAGATGCTGCTCCAGCAAGGGTTGGTAGTCACCGCTGTCCTCCCACAGGCCACGGCCAATGGCTTCCAGCAGGCGCTCGCAGATATCGTGAAAAGCGGCGGGGTTGTGCTGCTGCAAAAAGTCTCGCATGCCGGTATCGGCTACAAAGGCGTCGGTCACGCGTGCGTACTGGTCGTCGCGCACCACACGGGCTGTGGCGTCAAAGGCGAACAGGTAGTCCACCGTGGCGGCCACTTCAAACGCGCCCTTGTAGCCGTGGCGCTTGATGCCTTCCATCCACTTGGGATTGGTCACGCGCGAGCGCACCACACGGCTGATTTCTTCTTGCAGGGTGCGCATGCGTGGCGACTCGGGGTTGCTGTGGTCACCAAAGTACAGGTCAGGCTGCTGGCCGCTGAAGTGGCGCACGGCCGCAGCCATGCCGCCCTGAAACTGGTAGTAGTCGTCAGAGTCCAGCAGGTCGTGCTCGCGGTTGTCCTGGTTGTGCACCACCAGTTGAATATCCGTCAGGCGGCGCACAAAGGTCTCGGGCACGGCGGTGCCGTCGTCTTTCTGGCCATAGGCGTAGGCACCCCAGTTGCGGTAGGCCACGGCCAGGTCTTCGTCACTGTCCCAATTGCGCCCGTCAATCAGGCCTTGCAGGCCCGCGCCGTAGCTGCCGGGCTTGGCACCAAACACGCGCAGTCCGGCCTGATGGCGTGCAGCGTCTTGGCCCATGCCCTGCGCCTGCAGTTGCGCAGCCTCCTTGAGCACACGGGCGCGTATGGGGTTGGTGAACTCGTCTTCATCGTCCAGACTTGCGACCTTTTGTACTGCCGCATCAAACATGCGAATCACATTGGTGAAGGCATCACGGAAGAAGCCCGAGACGCGCAAGGTTACGTCCACGCGAGGGCGGCCCAGCACCGACATGGGCAGTACTTCAAAGTCGCTGACGCGCCAGCTACCATCGGCCCATTTGGGGCGCACGCCCAGCAGGGCAAAGGCCTGAGCGATATCGTCCCCGCCCGTGCGCATGGTGGCCGTGCCCCAGACCGACAGGCCCAGCGCACGCGGATAGTCGCCGTGCTCTTGTGTGTATTTCTCTACCAGCAACTGGGCAGATTTGAGCCCAAGCGTCCAGCTGGTGGGCGTGGGCACGGCGCGCGTGTCGATAGAAAAGAAGTTGCGCCCGGTGGGCAATACATCAGGCCGCCCTCGAGTAGGTGCACCGCTGGGGCCAGCGGGCACAAAGCGCCCTTGCAGACCCCGGCCGAGCTGCAAAATCTCCTGCGTGCCGCAGGCTTGCAGGCGCGGGCGCAGATCAGTGTCTATGCGCTGCAGTACCAGCAGGGTATTGGTCAAATCATGCTCAAGCGCAGCAACCGCATGCGCTGGCAGCTCCAGTAATTGAAGGGCCAGCACTTCCAGTCGCTCACGTGTATCTCCCGTATGGCGCCATGGCTGGCTGTCTACGTCAGCCAGCAGCGCGGGAAATGGCCCGGTCCACGGGGTTTCCCAGGCGGCATCCAGCGGATCAAAATTCACGCCCGGCAACAAGTCCTGCGCCAGAGCGCGGATCAGGCTGTTGCTGGCCCCCTGACCATTGCCCACAGGATGGCGGGCCAGCGCCAGCAGGGTATCGCGCTCGAGCCGGCCCTGGGGCGACTGGCCGAAGATATGCAGGCCGTCGCGGATCTGGCTTTCCTTGAGCTCACACAGATAGGCATCGGTCTTGTTCAGTAGCTGCTGTTCTTCATCTGTGCTGCGGGGCGCTTGCAGGCCCAAATCCTGGTGCAGATCGTGGGCGACGATATGTTCCAGAATTTGCGTGCGCAAAAGCTCTGCGCGCCGGCGGTCCATGGTGGCGGCTTCGTAGTACTCATCGACCATGCGCTCCAGATCGCGCGTTGGTCCGTAACTTTCGGCACGGGTCAGAGGCGGCATCAGATGGTCGATGATCACTGCCTGCGCGCGGCGCTTGGCCTGCGTGCCCTCACCCGGGTCATTGACGATGAACGGGTACAGGTGCGGCATGGGGCCAAACACCAGATCGGGCCAGCAGCTACTGGACAGCGCCACGCTTTTACCGGGCAGCCATTCCAGATTGCCGTGCTTGCCTACGTGGACCATGGCGTCTGCATTCCAGACGGTGCGCAGCCAGTAATAAAAGGCCAGGTAGTAATGCGGCGGCACCAGATCAGGGTCGTGGTAGCTGGCCATGGGGTCCAGGTGATAGCCACGGGCAGGCTGTATGCCCACAAACACCTGACCGCAGCGCAGGCCCGCAATCATGAAGCGGCCCTGGCGCAGCATGGGGTCACTATCCGGTGCGCCCCAGCGCTGCAGCACGGCTTGCTGGTTCTGTACCGGCAGGCTGGCAAAAAAGGTCTGGTATGTGGCCAGATCCAGACTTTGCAGAGCGGGCCGCACGCCCCAAGAATCGGGGTCGTTGGTAATGCCCTGTTGAAGGTGTTCCATCAACACGTCACCATCAGCGGGAACAGCATCGAGCACGTAGCCTTGCTGCTGCAGCGACTGCAGGATATGAATGACGGAAGCAGGCGTATCCAGCCCCACGCCATTGCCAAGCCGGCCTTCCTTGGTGGGGTAGTTGGCCAAAATAAGTGCCAGGCGCTTGTCTGCATTGGCTTTCTGGCGCAGGCGGCACCAGCGCTGGGCCAGCTCCACGACAAAGGCCAGGCGCTCGGCATGGGGCTGGTACTGCACCACATCGGACTGGGTCAGCTCGCTGCGGTGTGACAGGCCCTTGAAGCTGATAGCGCGGGTGATGATGCGACCGTCCACCTCGGGCATGGCCACATGCATGGCGATATCACGTGGCTGCAGCCCATGGGTGTCGGCCAGCCAGCTTTGCTCGTTGCCGCCCGACATGATGACTTGCAGCACCGCAATATCGCCAGCCAGTGCGTGGTCGCCGGGTGTTTCCAGCGAGGATTGCGAAAACGACGTGGTGTTCAGGATCAATTCCACCTGATGCTCGGTGCACAGCTGGTGCAGCATAGCCATGCAGCTTGCGTCCTTGAGCGACAGCAAGGCCAGCGGCAGAGGGTTCATGCCTTGCGCCAGCAGCTGCTGGCACAGTGCCTGGAATACCTGCGTATTGCCCGACTGCAAATGCGCCCGGTAAAACACCACCATGACCACAGGGGCACCTTCTTGCCACTGCATGGCTCCCGGTTGCAGCCACTGCTGCACGGAGGCGGCATCGTGCTCGGGGTGGTAGACCGCAACGGATGGCAGGGGCCGGGGTGGGAGCGCCGGTTGCTCGCCACCCAAAAAACCATGCCAAAGGTAGTTAAAAAACTCCCGCGCGTTGGCTGCCCCACCTTCGCGCAGATACCGCCAGATGCTGCGGCACTGCTCCATGGACGCGGTACTTTTGCGCAGCAGATTCAGATCCTCCGTGGTGTCCCCGGAGAACATGACCAGCGTGATGGCCTTGAGGCGACAGATTTCGCGGATGCGCTCTGTGCCATACGGCCAGTAGCTTTCACCACCGAGATGGTCAATCACGATCACCTTGGCGTGCTGCAGCACCTCATCTACATACAAATCTACCGAAGCGGGCTGGCGCAAATGCATGAGATTGGCCAGCCGCACCGTGGGTAACTGCTCGCCGTTCAGCCCTTGCAAGTGGGCATAAGCGTCGGCCAGCAACGACAGCGTGGTGTCGGCAGCGCTGAGCACCACCACATCGGCAGGCGACTGTCCGAGGCTGGAGACAAAGGCTTCATCGTCCACAAAGCCGCCGGGCTGAACTGCGAGCAAATGCATCAGTGCGCTCCAGCGGTCAGGGTGGCCAGCTGGGCATGAATAGCGGCTTCATCTAGATCGTGGCCAATGAACACCAGATAGGTCTGCCGCGTTTCGGTGTCTGTCCAGCGGCGGTCAAAGTAGCTGTCAAAACGCTTGCCCACGCCGTGTACGACCAGACGCATAGGCTTGCCGGGTACGGCAACAAAGCCTTTGACGCGGTAGACGGTTTGCTCGGAGACAATGGCCTGCAGCTTTTCCAGCAAAGCTTCGCGCTCCATTTCAGGCAGCTTGACGACGATTGAGTCGAACTCGTCATGGTCGTGGTGGTCGTGCGCCTGACCTTCTTCGTGCCCATGGTGGCTGTGGCGTTCATCAATGCTTTCTTCCGATGCGCTGAACAGGCCAAGCACCACAGCCAGATCGATCTGGCCATGATCGGCAGCCACAATCTTCACCTGTGCAGGCACTTCCTGGCGCACGATGGCCTCCACTGTGGCCCGATCTTCGCTGCTGGACTGGTCGAGCTTGGTGAGTACCACCAGGTCAGCGGACATGAGCTGATCTTCAAACAGCTCATGCAGGGGCGACTCGTGGTCCAAATTTGGATCTTGCCTGCGCTGGGCATCCACAGCTGCCGGATTGGCTGCGAACTGGCCTGCAGCAGTAGCGGGCACATCGACCACGGTGATCACCGCATCTACCGTGCAGGCGTTCTTGATTTCAGGCCAGTTAAAGGCCTGAACCAGAGGTTTGGGCAGCGCCAGGCCGCTGGTTTCGATCAGGATATGGTCGATATCGCCACGGCGCGCAATCAGCTCACGCATCACGGGATAGAACTCTTCTTGCACTGTGCAGCACAGGCAGCCGTTGGCCAGTTCATACAGCTGTCCGCTTTGCTCGCCCTGCTCATCCTCGCAGCCAATGCCACAGCCGCGCAGGATGTCGCCATCAATACCCAGTTCGCCGAACTCGTTGACGATTACGGCGATACGGCGGCCATTGGCGTTGTTCAGAATGTGGCGCAACAGCGTCGTTTTTCCACTGCCCAGAAAACCCGTCACGATGGTTGCAGGGATTTTGTGGTTGCTTGTCATATGGAGTGTCCTGTTGTTCGTTCAAAAGAATGTGGCTTGCTTGCAGCGCACGCGGGAAAGGTTTTCATTGAGTGACCGGCCGGCAGCGCCACGGCACAACGTAGCCCTGGCTCTCGTGCTCGCCGTGCATGGCCTGTACCTGATAGACGTGCTGCAAATTTGCTGGCGTGAGCACATGGCGCGGTGCACCACAGGCCACGGCAGAGCCGCTTTGCAGCAGTAAAACCCGATCGCAGAAACGGCTGGCCAGCGTCAGGTCGTGCAGCACCACCACAACAGCCTGACCGGCGTTGCACTGAGAGCGCAGCAGCTCCATCACGCTGAGCTGGTGGTAGGGGTCAAGTGCAGCCACGGGCTCATCGGCCAGCAGCAACGGCGCCTGCACAGCCATGGCGCGGGCCAGACGGGCACGGGCACGTTCACCACCTGAAAGTTCATTGAGATGGCGGTGCTGAAAAGCTTGCAGGTGCATCGCGCTCAGCGCTGTATCAATGGCCTGTTCATCGGCGCTTGAGGCTGAGCGGATGCCAAACCGGCTTTGGTGCGGCAAACGCCCCAACGCCACAAAGTCACGCACCTGCAAAGGCCAGGCTACCTGGTCACCCTGAGACAGATAAGCCAGCCGTTTGGCCCGCTGGCCCGGTGCAAGACGCCCCAGGTCCTGACCATCCAGCAGCACCCGGCCCTGGTGTGGCAGCAATTGCGCGATAGCACGCAGCACCGTGCTTTTTCCGGCCCCATTGGGGCCTATCAATGCGAAAAGCTCACCGGACTGCACCTCAAAGGACAAATCCTTCACACAGGTCTTGCCAGCCCAGTCAACCTGCAGCGATTCAATGGCCAGTGTGCGCATCAGCGGCTCCTCCAGCGCTCACGCACCACCAGATAAAAGAAGAACGGGGCACCAATCAAGGCTGTGACTACGCCCAGCATCAGCTCTACCCGGCCACTGAGCAGTCGCAGCGCAATATCAGCGCTGAGTAACAGCACTGCGCCACCCAGAGCGCTGGGCAGCATCAGCCGTGAAGGTCGATACCCGACAAGACCGCGAAACAGGTGCGGCACCACCAGCCCGATAAAGCCTATGGAGCCGGTGACTGCCACGCTGGCCCCCACGCACAAAGCTGTACCAGCAATGATTTGTGCACGCAGTCGCGGCAAATTCACGCCCATGCTGGCGGCTTCGTCTTCACCCAGCGTCAGCGCATCGAGCTGGCGGCCACTGAAGGCCAGTATCAGCAGGCCCAGTGCGATAAACGGCAGACACAGGCGCACCTCATCAAAACTGCGGTCTGCCAAAGACCCCATCAGCCATAGCACGATGTCTTGCATGTCGGTGGGCGTGGGTGCCAGATTGATCGCCAGAGATGTCAAGGCAGCAGCCAGCGACGACATGGCGACACCCGCCAAAATCAAGGTGAGGTTGCTCGCGCCTTTGCTGGCAATACGGTAGAGCACCGTGGTTGCCGCTGCTGCACAGCCCATAGCCACGGTAGGCAGCAGCCAGGGGTTCCAGTGCCACAGCCCAAAATAGATGCACAGCACGGCGCCCAAACCAGCGCTGGAGCTGACACCCAGCAGACCCGGTTCGGCCAGCGGGTTGCGCAGCAGCCCTTGCAAAGCTGCCCCGGCCATGCCCAGCGACATGCCCACCAGCACTGCCAGCACGACCCTGGGCAGGCGGATTTCCTGCATGATTGACTGGTGCCGCAGCGCCAAATCAGTGGCCTGCTGCTGCAGGATCACAGACCACCAGTCGGTGACGCCGATGGACACCGAGCCGATGCCCAGCGAGATACAGCTGAGCATCAGCAGCACTGCCAATAGAGCACCATTCAAAACCCAGGCATTCGAGAAATTTGACAGCCCAGCTCGCACGGGGATTGCATTCATGGTTTGCCCACCTCGTGCGCCAGAGTCTGAGTGCTGGCCAATGGCAGCTGCAAGGCATCCACCTGCGCGGCCACCGACTCTGCCGCTTCAATCAACAGCCAGTTGCTGCAACCCCAGTCGTTATGCGCCAAGGCCACCACTGGAATGCGCTGGAGCAGCTTTTGCATCTGTGGATGTCGGCTCAGCCCAGAGCGGGCATATGCCACGTCGTTGACCAGACCGGGGGTGATGAAAATATCTGGAGGGTTGTGCACGATGCGTTCCAGATCAATGCGCCCCCATCCATGCAGGCCCAGTGCTGTGGCGTGGTTGCGCAGTCCAGCGGCCGTCAGCACCGCATCCACATGGGTCTGCTTGCCAGCACTTCCACCATTGGGCCGCAAATACAGGGCATTGAACGGGCGCGCAGTTTGGTGCAATTGCGCTAAACGCAGCGACAGACTCTCCAGCAGCTCTTGCGCGGCCGGCTCTCTGCCCAGGGCTTTGCCTATCTGGCGGGTGCTGCTGAAGATGCCGTCCCAATCGGTGGGAAATGGCACGGTCACGATCTGGACGTTGTACCGTTTGAGCAGTGCCGTCTGGTGGCGGGCATTCCAGCGGCGCGAGGCCAGCACAATGTGCGGCTTGCTGTGCAGCACATCTTCTGCGGTAGCTAAGTTCGACGGGAATTTTTTAGCCTGGGCCACCATGGAAAAGCGCTGCGCATCTTGGCTCTGACGCGAGAGCGAAAGAATTTGCGAAGGATCAGCCAGACTCAATGCCAGGGTATCGGCACAGATATTGGTGGACATGAGAGTTGGCAGCTGAGCCGTATCAGCCCACAAAGGCCCACACAAAAATGCCACGACCGCGCATGAAGGCAAAGTCCAGCGCATCAGAAATCTACGCCCGCTTGTGCCTTGACCCCGGCTTTGAATGCATGCTTGGTCTCTGCAATGTCACTGACGGTGTCTGCCAGCGCTATCAGCTGCGCGTGCGCAGAGCGACCTGTTATCACCACCGTCTGCCCTTGGGGCCGGTTTCTGATGGCTTGCAGTACGTACTCCATCTGCAGATAGCCGTACTGCAGCATGAAAGTCAATTCATCGAGCACCACCAGACGCAGGCTGTCATCACAGAGCATGCGTTGCGCTGCCTGCCACGCTATATCGGCTGCGGGCTTGTCGGCATCCCAGTCGCTGCGCTGCCAGGTGCAACCTGTTGCCATGGCGTGGTATTGCACCTGAGACGCTGGCCCTTGGCCGAGCAGACCAAGGTGGTGCAAGAACGTGATTTCACCCGTAGCGTGCGTGCCTTTGATGAACTGCACCACACCCGCACGCAGCCCGTGACCCAGTGCGCGGTACAGCATGCCGAATGCAGAAGTCGTCTTGCCTTTGCCATGGCCTGTGAGAAGCACAACGATGCCGCGCTCTGTCTGGGCACGCTCTACTGCGGCCAGAACCTGTGCCTTTTTTTCCTGCATGCGCCCGGCATGCAGCTGTTTGAACTGTTCGTCCATGCTCTCCCCGAGCCATTACACGATGAAAGGCATGCAAGGAGGAGGAGATGTGTGCGGCGGGCCTGGGCCACACAATGAGGTGAGACTGGGCCTGTCAGCAAACGGCCCACACCCCGTGGCATACAACTGCGTTCGAACAGGTCGGTATTCTGGCTCGCCGTCATTCAGGGCACACCGCCTTCCCGGATATGTCATCCAGTGGCATTCAAGTGTGTCTGTCAGGCTTACAGCAGCGGGGGCTGCGCCGGAATGTTCAAGGCCAAAGCCTTGAGGTCACCGGACTTCCCGTTTCACCCCGCCGTGCGTTTGCGCGGCAGGACTCCCGTTCGTAGGCGCTGATTATAAGAGTCAGATGCCAGACATCTGGTGCACAGAGACCGTGCCGCGCATCCCCACTGCCAGACTGGCGCTGCAAAAACACTCTTGGCCATGTGCACGACATTGCGGCCATTGGAGTTCAGTCGTGCCAAGCGCCCTGTGAGGCAGGTAAGGCCGTTGAGGCAATACTTCGCATTCCCGGCCTTAAATTGGTAATTGGCAAGCACGCGGCTCTAGTTTTGACAGCATCTGGCACCATCTTGGATGAGTGTCCGTCTAAAAATCACCCATCGCCAAACAATGAAAACAATCGACGAAATGCTGAATCTTGACTTGCTGACCCATGAACAGCACCGTGAAATCAGTGCCTGGATTGCCAGTGCTGAGTCCCCTGAAGAGATACTGCAAATGCCAGCGACACTTTGGCAAGCTGTCGAGCGCGCCAGCCTGGAGATGGGGGTGAACGAAGATCTTTTACGCCCGCCGTCACTGGATGCCGACAACGTTGCCTTGTGCTGAGCCCATCTCCCGAACGCCCATATCAGCCGCTTTTGGAGGCCTTCGCTGCAGATGGGCAGGACTTGCAAACTGGCACATATCGCGAGTGCGCCTGAAGGCACAAGGCCTTGGAAGCAGCAGCACCCGAGCCAGCGAAAGAATGCACGCACATGGCGCGCAGCACCCCCTCAGACAAGCCCCCGGCGTTCGGAACCACATTTCAATGCTTCAGGTGACATTAGCCAGCCTGCGCTGGAGTGAACTTGTCTTCATACACACCACAGGCCCAATCGATAAACACCCGCACTCTGGGTGAAAGCTGATGGTGAAATGGATACAGCGCAAAAACCGGACGCGCAGGACACATCCATTTGTCAAGCACTTGCACCAGACGCCCGGCTTGCAGGTGCTCTTGCAGGCGAAAGCGGGGGGCCTGTATCAGTCCACAACCGGCAAGTGCTGCACTGGTGTAGCACTCTGCATCGTTGACTGAGAGCCAGCCGCTCGCTTCAAATTCGGCGACCTGCCCATCCACAATGACCGTGAAAGGGTAGCGACTGCTGCTGCCTCTGGAGAAAAATCCAACACCCTGGTGTGCCTGCAGTTCACGGGGATGTACAGGCATGCCATGTCGCGCCAGATATTCAGGGCTGGCACAGATGATTTCCTGCATGTCGGCCAGCTTGCGAGCAACCAGCGAAGAGTCTTGCGGATGGCCTGCGCGTACGACGCAATCGATACCCTCCTTGACCAGATCGACCAGGCGGTCGCCACTGCTGATGACCACGTCAATCTGTGGATACAGAGCCCTGAACTGGCCAATGCGCGGCAAGATGATCAGCGTGGCATGCGCTCCGTGCAAATCCAGCCGCAGGGTTCCATGGGGGTTTTTGATATGCGTACTCAGAGACGCTTGTGCGTCTTCCAGATCAAGCAGTATCTGCTTGCTGCGTTCGTAGAAAGATTGCCCATCCAAAGTAGGCTTGACCTGCCGCGTGGTGCGATCCAGCAAGCGCGCACCCAGCTTTTTTTCTAATTCTTTGATGGCATGCGTTGCCGTTGCGCGTGGAATATTCAAAGCGCTGGCTGCCTGAGTAAAGCTGCCCAGCTACACAATGCGAGTGAAAAGTTGCAAAGCGCTGAAGCGATCCATGAAATATTGATTGTTGGTTTTTTTTGAATTAACAAGTCAATTTCATACCATTTATTCATTTGCAGTCAATCACGATCATTGCGTTCATGCCCCACGAGCAACACGCTCTTTGGACTGAAAAGCGCCGTGCCTCAGTGCACCTTCTCGCATTCACCGTAAGCATTGAGCCATGAACGTAAACCGATTTTTTGCAGTTGAGCCTCAGAATGTGTCTAGCACTGCCTTCACAGATCAAGCTGTCAAGGCAACGCTTGCCACCATGCCTGGGGTTGCGTTGCGGTTGTCGTGTGCTCTTGCGCCTGCTGCCATTTCAAGGATTGATCATGCATAAGCTTTCTAGCATCACACCCCCCAAACTGACCGCCATTGTTACGGGAGCTTCGCGAGGCATTGGCCGTGCCATTGCCCTGCGCCTGGCAGCTGATGGCTTCAACATTGTCGTCAACTACGCTGGCAACACTGCCAAGGCACAGGAAGTGGTGCAGACGATTGAAGAAGCTGGCGGCGCAGCCATTGCTGTACAGGCCGACGTATCTGAACCCGACGAGGTGCAG
The DNA here is from genome assembly GCF_014836675.1 of Comamonas avium. Classification (GTDB taxonomy): domain Bacteria; phylum Pseudomonadota; class Gammaproteobacteria; order Burkholderiales; family Burkholderiaceae_C; genus Comamonas; species Comamonas avium. The sequence continues at coordinate 2,332 of NZ_JACSQK010000009.1, read as the reverse complement.
CGGCTATTTGCCACCACGCTCGAATCCTTCGGCACCCCCAGCGTCGTTGTGCATAGCGCTGGTGCGATGCCCCTGGCATCCATCGCTCCTGACAGCATCGAGGTTTTTGACCGCGCCATTCATACCAATTTGCGAGGCGCTTTTCTGGTCCTGGCCCATGCAGCTGAGCACCTGCAGGCCAACGGGCGCATTGTTGCAATCTCAACCAGCGTGATTGCCAAGTCTTTCCCCCAATACGGACCCTATATTGCAGCCAAAGCTGGCGTTGAAGGATTGGTGCATGTTCTGGCCAACGAGTTGCGCGGCAGAAACATTACGGTCAATGCCGTGGCGCCTGGCCCTGTTGCCACAGAGCTGTTTCTCAGCGGCAAGAGCGATGAGCAAATTGCTCAACTCAGCAAGGCCACACCACTGGAGCGTCTGGGGCATCCCGAAGACATTGCACGAGTGGTTTCATTCCTGGCCAGCGAGGATGGTGGATGGGTCAATTCCCAGATCGTGCGTGCCAACGGCGGTTTCGCCTGAACGCCACGGGTGAGGCGCGCCACTTTCATTTCATGCGGTCAAACTGCGCTACAATTGAACTTGTTTTGAAGCACCAAGAAGTATTCACAATTTCTTCTTTTTGCTTGAAAATACAAAGCCAAGCATCAGCTTGGCTTTTACATTCAGCACGTAGCATTGCTATGTTGCCAGGAAGGGTGGATGAGTGGCTTAAGTCGCACGCCTGGAAAGCGTGTGTGGGTTAATCCCCACCGCGGGTTCGAATCCCGCCCCTTCCGCCACTAATACTGTGATTTCAATAACTTACAGTTAAGAAATAGGACATGCCCACAAGCATGCCCACATAAAAAACCCGCCTTGGCGGGTTTTTTTGTTTGCCTGTGGCAACTTCTACGTGCAAGCTTAGGCATGCTTGCAGCCACTCTACTCTGCCTCGTCGTTGGCATCTCAGACGGCGACACCCTCCAATAAAAAACCCCTGCCAGCTTGCTCCGGCAGGGGTTTGTTCTTTGCACAGATAGCGCGCTTAGAAAGCCCAGCGCACTTTCACGCTGGCAGACTGGTCACGGCTGCCGCTACCGTACTCGCCGTTGTAGCCCAGCACCAAGGCCGAGTAACGGCTCAACGCCATCTCGGCCTGCAGGCCCACCAGCGCCGTGTTGCGCGCCAGGGGGGCACCAGCCACGGTAAAGCTGTTGGAGCCTTCAAACGCCATGGTGCGGTTCTGGCTCAAATTGCCCCAGGCATGGCGCACGCCCAAAGTGCCGCGCACGCGGGTGTCTTTGCCTGCCAGCACAAAGTCACTGTGCGCACGCACACCCAGCGTGGTACTGGCCAGTGTGTCACGGCTGGATTCGCTGCTCAGTGCTGCAAACCCGCCGCTTTCCTTGAAGCTGTCCGAGCGCTGCTCACCCAGCGTGATGCCTACAAATGGCTCAAACCCCTGCTTGTCGTACTGGCCCATGGCGTAGCCCACTTCCGCAAACAACTGCGCCGTGTGGGCGCTGTAGTCAGCTTTGAGGTTCTGGTTCAGTGTGGCCACACTGCGCTCAGACTCAATGCTGTGCTTGGTGTAAGCCAAGCCACCAATGACGTTGATACGGTTGGCGCCATGGCTAAAGCCCTTGCCGGTGTACACCGCAGCGCTGTAGCTGCTGATGTCGGCCGAGGCATCACGGCTGCTCACCTTGGCATCGGCACTGGTGTAACCGACCGAGCCACCGACACGCCAGCCACTGTTGCCCACCTCTTCGTCAGCACCCAGGAACAGACCGGTGGTGTTTTGCTTCACACCGGGGGTGTTGCTGTTGCCGTCCATCTTTTGCCAGTGGCCCACTACCTCTACCCATGCTGGCAGGGCCTTGGACGATGGCAAAGCCGAGGCTGGCAGCGGCCCATCAGACTGGGCAATGGGCGCACCTGCACGCAGGCCTGCCGTCAGGTTGTTGCGCAAATGCTGCTGGCTGATGTTGGGCGCATGTGCATTGAGCATGTTTACGCTGCCCAAAACCGTCGAGTGCGCATCGCCCGACAGGCTGCTGAACACTGCAGGAGGTGTGCCTGCGGGCAATGTTTCCACATACTGGTACAGCGCATTGGTGCTGGGCAGGCTTTCCAGCGCGTTGGCGGTCGAGCCTTGGTTGTTGGTGTTGGCCAGATCGGCAAAGTGCATTTGCCCGCCACCATTGCTTTTACGCTTGAGCTCCAAGTCAACTTGGTTGGCTGTCGTGTAATCCAGCTTGGCATCCAGGTAGGCAAAGTTGGAGGTCGCAGCATCGAAGGTGCCATTGATCTGGCTGGCCGACAAAATCGTGTACGTCTTACCAAC
>NZ_JACSQK010000008.1 GCF_014836675.1 Comamonas avium | reverse complement strand
GCTCAACTGCACGAATCCTGTCTTCGTATGAGTACATGAACTACCTCCTGGTAGTCCAAGTTTTTGTCCGCATCCCCTAACTGGCTGAGGCCTTAATCTGGAAGCTGTACGACGCAAAACCTAGTGCACTGACAGCGGTATAGATCATTCGGTGTTGATATTCATTAGTGAACGGTTGGTTGCAACTAAAGTTGTCCTGCATACATCTACTACTGCTATGCGGCTGGTATCACAGTTTGCCGGCTATAGCCAGATAGCAGTTATTCCGAATACCTCGGCAGTAGGGCCTAAATGTCTGACGCTCTGGCAGCAACCAGCTGCAGTTAGTGGTTGGCGGCATGGCAAAGCTGCGCTGAAAGTCAGTGGTCACGGGACATGAAGTGCTGCTATCGACTGGTTGTTGCTGTTATACGTGACTTGTGAGCGGATCTTTGCGTTATCCCGATAGCTCCCTAGAGCGAATCGGCGCACAAATCGTTACAAGAAAGCCGTCTAGAATTCAATCAACACCACCATAGCGATTGTGCTCAACATCGGTAGACGCCTTTTCTTCCATTCGGTGTCCGATGTGGTGGAAATCAGCACTTACAGAACAAACCATAACCTGCCATATCGAGCAACAGAAGTACTGGCTCTTTCTTAGAAGTTGCCTACTAAGAGTCGGCTGAATTCTGCCGGGAACTCTGTTTCTGATTGAGATCGATAAACGGCTGAACTCGAGCAATTAGCTTTGCTCGATGCTGACGCCGTTTGAGAAGCTCCATGAACAACTTTAAAATTTCCACTCGTCTGACAGTGCTGGTTGCACTGATGTCCGTTTTACTGGTACTGGTTGGTGCGCTGGGCCTGTTTGGAATGTCGAAAACCGAGGAAGGCTTGCGCAGTGTGTACCAAGACCGCGCCGTGCCGCTCAGCCAAATACTGGTTGTTCAGCGAGATGTATTGCGCAACCGCAATGCTGCTAACCATGGGGTTGTCTTAGCGGACTCTAGTAAGACTGCAAGCATTCTTGAAGACATGCAGCAAAGCAGCAAAGAGATCGACACTACCTGGGCGGCATATATGGCCACCGAATTGACGCCTGATGAAGCTCTTTACGCGAAAGAATTCGAGCTGGCCCGTACAGGTTTTTTGAACAACTTCCTTGTTCCAGTGCAGGCCGCCTTGCAGGCAGCTGATTTCGAGCGTGCACGAGTACTGGTTTCTACCGTAGAGGAAAGCGCATATGCCCCAGTGCGCGATAGCTTGACGAAACTGACAAAGTTGCAAGTTGACGTGGCCAAAGAGAAATACGAAGAAGCTGTTGTGAGTTATCGCAACATCCGCAACTTGTCTATCGTTGCCATAGTTTTTGGCATTGCCTTGTCAGTATTTTTAGGTTGGAGTTTGGTGCGTGGTATCAGTAGCTCTTTGCTGCATGCTATGACCGCAACTGACGCTTTCGCTAAAGGAGATCTGACGCAATCTATTCGCGCGAATGGCCAAGACGAGGTAGCGCAATTGTTGCGCTCTCTTTCCGCCATGCAGGACAGCCTGATCCGTGTAGTGAGTACAGTGCGCCAGGGGTCAGAAGGGGTTGCTACTGCCAGTTCCCAGATTGCAGAAGGTAATCAGGACCTTAGTTCACGCACCGAATCACAGGCCAGTGCCCTAGAAGAAACAGCGGCCTCAATGGAAGAGATGACTTCCACCGTGCAGCAAAACGCCGCGAATGCTAAAACTGCCAATCAACTTGCTAACAACGCTTCGGAGGTTGCTGAGCACGGTGGCCAAGTGGTTGCCCAAGTGGTGGACACCATGAGGGGAATCAATGACAGTTCACGCAAAATCGCTGACATCATCAGTGTGATCGACAGCATTGCCTTTCAAACCAATATCCTGGCCTTGAACGCTGCGGTCGAGGCAGCACGTGCGGGCGAGCAAGGTCGCGGGTTTGCAGTTGTGGCCGGTGAGGTTCGTACTTTGGCACAACGTAGTGCTGTCGCGGCCAAGGAAATCAAGCAACTCATCGATGACAGCGTGGCTCGCGTTGAGCAAGGCTCGGCGCAGGTAGACAAGGCAGGCAGCACCATGTCCGAAGTGGTCAGCAGCGTGCGTCGCATGACAGACATCATGGCTGAAATCAGCGCGGCCAGTGCCGAGCAAAGCGCTGGTGTGGTCCAGGTTGGTGAGGCTGTGCAGCAAATGGATCAGGCCACACAACAAAATGCAGCTCTTGTGGAGGAGATGGCAGCTGCTGCAGCCAGCTTGCGTGGTCAGGCTCAGGATCTAGTACAGGTAGTTTCTGTTTTCAAACTCTCACAAGCTGTTAACGCACCAGCTGCAGACCTTGCATTGAAGTAATGCTTGGAGTCGCAAACAGCACTAACAAATAAAAAATTCTAAGTTATGAAGCATTCGTCCTCTCAGGGGGCAGATCATACGAACTCATCAGACCATGATGGCGAATGCGTTATCTCAACAAATGCGAGAGGCTCTTTTTTTGAAGTCTTGCTTGTTTTTTTCAAACTTGGATTGACGTCTTTTGGTGGGCCTGTCGCTCATTTGGGGTATTTCCGCACGGAGTTCGTTGAAGCCCGAAGGTGGCTAGACGACAAGAGTTACTCAGATTTAGTGGCGTTGTGCCAGTTTCTGCCTGGCCCAGCTAGTAGTCAGGTTGGCATAGCAATCGGTCTTGGCCGCAGCGGTTGGAGCGGCGCTTTTGCGGCGTGGTTAGGCTTCACGCTGCCTTCGACAATCGCGCTTATTCTTTTTGCAATAGGGGTCTCACATTCGTCAGTGCTTGCTCAGTCAGGGGCTATTCATGGACTAAAAATTGTTGCTGTCGCAGTTGTTGCGCAAGCTGTATCGGGGATGGCAAAGTCCCTTTGCCCTGACAGACTGCGTGCGAGCGTTGCTATTGCAGGCACTCTTTTAGTTCTAGCGGTTCCTTCCGCTATTGGACAGATCACCGCGATTGTTTTAGGTGGTGTGATTGGGTACTCGATGCTAAAGCTGAACCAGCTTCCAACAACACAGCACCTTACTTACGGTGTAAACAAAGTGGTCGCAGCAGCATTGTTGGGTATTTTTGCGATATTGCTGGTGCTTTTGCCTCTAATAGCTTCATTGACTCATTCACCAGTCGCAACTTTTTTCAGCGATTTCTATCAAGCCGGAGCATTGGTGTTTGGGGGTGGCCACGTTGTGCTTCCCTTGCTTCAGACAAGCGTAGTACCAAGTGGTTGGATGTCAAACGAGACTTTTCTAGCCGGCTATGGCGCCGCACAAGCTGTTCCAGGACCTTTGTTCACGTTCGCGGCTTACCTTGGCGCTGGCATGCCCAGCCCGTTTGGCGGCTGGATTGGAGGTTTGGCATTGCTGAGCGCTATTTTTTTGCCAGCTTTTCTATTGGTCATTGGCACATTACCGTTTTGGGAAGCTTTGCGTCAGCGTGTTGGAGTCCAGAGGTCAATGGCGGGGGTGAATGCAGCCGTGGTTGGGGTGTTAGGAGCTGCGCTATATGACCCAGTGTGGACGAGTGCAATCCATTCCAAAACCGATTTCGGATTTGCTTTAGCTGCGTTCGGATTGCTGGTTTACGCACGACTTCCCCCAGCGTTGGTCGTTATGCTTGCAGCGTTTACAGGGTGGATACTCTCGCTCTAACGAATCAAAGTTATAGAGGTTTATATTGGTCATGCGCAGCAATCCCAAATGCACTAGCAACAGACAACAGTTTTATGAGTCAGGTTCTGTGAGTGCAAAAAAGCACCCGAAGGTGCTTATTTGCGTCTTTAAGCTTTTAAACCCATAAGCGGAAGAAGTTGCAGGGCAGGCCGATAGATGCCTAGCGCTGAATACACGGCACCTTTGACCAGTTGAGCAATACTTAGAATATGCTCGTATGTTGCTACGTCAAAGGGCCTGTTGACATAAGACCATCTAATCACCTGATCTAGTTCCTGGCATAGCTGATCCAGCTCCACAAGCATCAGGTCTTTAGTGCGTCTGTGTCCTGAGTATTTGACTGCATCAAAACAAACGATCACATCATCGGCCTTATGCCGCGCTTGCCAGTCCATCTCCCTAGTGGCACGCAAAAAAACGCTCTTCTTGAACTCTGCGCATGCCTGGTCGATGACGATCAACGACTCTTCAATCATGTCGGTATCAATTTCATCGCTCATTTTCATACCCATTAAAAAACGATTCTGGTGATACAACATCCGCACACCGCAGCTAAGCCTAACGTGCGCCAAGCAAAGATTGGTATGGGTTCCTACTACCTTGGCGATGTAAATCATACACTTAGAAATCAATACTTGTTAGCCATGCCCTTCGCGTTATGAAGACTCTTGCTGAATCTGCGCAACCAACACTGCGCAACAATTTCCTCATATGTGCTCCATGTCACTAGAGACAGAGAAAACGAGATGCATAAAATAATTCTGCTGTTGGCGATGACTGGGAACCTAGCCTCGCGCTAGCACGCGAGGCACAGCCATGAAGCTGTAGAGAAAAAACCAAAAACAATAAAATTGGTTTTTTTAATAAAAAAGACTTATAATGAAATTGTTGCTAGCTAACTTAAATAGTTGCACAGTAACGTCAGCATGAGGTGATCGAGTCCTCCTGCAAAAAATTTCCGCGAAATTTTTCGCACCGTTGGCTGTCGAGCAACAGCCCATCGAGTTATCGAAAGCTCATGCAGGTCTCTTAGACCTGCTCTCTGATTGAACTAGATTCCACTCTCTCCTATTGCTATGGGCAAGTACTTCGTTACGCCCTCATCCCATAAGACCAATTGCGGTCGCTTCCAAGCATCCTTTGCACTTCAGCGCACAAAGCAAAACAGCAGCTACTGCCGTGTTTTTCGCTTTGACAAAACATTTGCCTCGACCGAAGCAGCAAAAATCTATGCTGTGACCCAAGGCTGGCTGCAAACATCCATGCAGCCCTCAACGTGCTGAGCCTCTAGCAAACGCTCAACTTCATCCGGTTGCTACGGACTAGCACTCCCCACAGCCATATTCAAACGATGCGTCAATTTTTGACGAGTCATTAATTAAAAGGCTTCTTTCATGAGCACCAAAATCTACGTTGGCAACCTGCCTTACTCCGTAACCGACTCCAGCCTGAAAAGCAACTTTGCTGAATTCGGAAGTGTTACCTCCGCCAAAGTCATGATGGATCGCGACAGCGGACAATCTAAAGGGTTTGCGTTTGTAGAGATGACCTCTGCTGATGCTTGTCAAGCCGCTATTACTGCGCTGCATGGAATGTCGGTTGATGGACGCTCGATCGTAGTCAACCTTGCGAAACCTCGCGAAGAAGGACGTGGCTCTGGCGGCAATCGCGAATTCCGCGCCAGCTCGCGTCCTAATGTTGGCTATGGCAATGATGGCTATGGCGGTGGCACTGGCTACTGATTTAGCTACGCACTCAAAAAACGCCCCAAAATTGAGGGCGTTTTTTTGCGCCTGGAGATTGAAAACTGGCAGGAAGAATTTATAGACCGTTGGATGTCTGTAATAGGCAGAAGAACGTGACGGCGAAGCATACGGACAATCGACGTTGCAACACATTCGCTGAACAACTCTAGCGGGGCTAAGTTGTCTGAAGTTTTTTATGGAACGCTTGTTTTTTCATGTGAAATTTCTTCCAGCGCATTCTGCGAGAAACTGGCGATGTCGATTCCTTTGTCTAAATACTCCCGTCGTAATCGATTGGTGATTTCGCTTCACCGTGTCCAAGGTTCTGTGGATCGCGGAGGTAGACTCCGGTGCAGGTACACCGATGGTGCATTTATGGCTAGTCATTTGTATCCTCGATTCAGGGGGCAAGGATCGCTAAAGCTCTCGTAGCAAGGTCTATGCATCTCTTTTGCAACAGTGCATGCTTGATCCTGAATTTATTTCAAACCAATCAATTGGCAATCACGAAGTCAACAAATCCTCGCTCTACTGAAGTAGAAAGCAACTTCACCCTCACCTTTTGCCCCACACGGGTTGCTGGAGATGAATTCTTTAGGCGTCCTTCTACAGGCGGGGTAAAAATGCGAACCCAGGTCCCATGCTCTCCACTACCAGTGACAATCCCTTCGAAAGCCTCTCCCACGCGGTCATGAAGCAACAAAGCAGCTTCTGATTTACGCAATTGGCGTTCAACTTTCTTCGCAGCATCTTCTTGTGCAGTGCAGTGCGCCGCAAGTGCCTCAAGCTCAGGGATCGAATAAGGAGACTGCTCTCCGGTCAGTGCAGACTTAAGCAATCGTAAAGTTATCAAATCTGGATAACGCCGATTGGGCGCAGTCGAATGCATGTAATCCTGAACAGCCAGTCCAAAGTGGCCAATCGATGGTCCTCGGGCATACTCCACCACGTATTCGCCAGAGCCCATGAGTTTGATCACAACCAAAGACAAATCTGGAAACCGTAAAGGGTCTTGTTTGTGCTGTTGAGCTAAAAAAGCCTGCAAAGCTTCTCCATTGGGCTCATATGGCAAGCTTGTACCGTATCTATAAGCCACTTCCATGATTCGAAGCCATCTTTCAGGGGAACGAACTACTCTGCGCAGCGATGGAATACCTTGGGCCGCCAAAAAGCGAGCCGTACAAACGTTGGTAGCAATCATCAACTCTTCAATTAGCTGTCGCGCGCGATTGTGAGGTTGTTGTCGAATGCCAATTATTTTGTTGTTTTCAAATACAGCATGAGGTTGAAATGTTTCAAACTCAAGTGATCCCAGCGAACGGCGCAGCAGCTTAAGTTTTTGAGCCAGCGTATCTTGCATACGCAACTGAACATCCATCCCTGCAATCTTACGGGCAGGTTCAGGCAAGTCGATTTCGCCCTCCATCCATGCAGACACTGCGTCGTAAGCTAGTTTTGCCTTGTTCTGAACAACTGCCCGAAAATGGTTAGATTCCACCAATACGCCAAGCTCATTGAAGACCATTACCGTTACAACTGCTAGGCGTTTTTCGTCTTGGTTAAGCGAAGTGAGGTCTGTGCACAACTGAATGGGCAGCATGGGGAAAACACGAGCAGAGGTATAAACAGATGTTGTATTCAGCCTAGCGTGCTCATCAATAGGAGAGCCTTTTTTCACCATGCTATCCACATCAGCAACCGCTACATATGCACGCACTGTTCCGTTTGACAGTGATTCAATCGCAGTCAGTTGATCAAGATCCAGAGAGTCATCGTTATCTATGGAACACCACGGCAATGCAGTCAGGTCACGAATACTTTCATCAGTCTCTTTGGCAGGTTCAGGCATGTGCGAGAGCTGATTGATAACACTGTCTGGAAAGTCTGGCTCTAAACCTCGGCTATACATTGCCCAAGCTGCGATTGTCGATAAATCGGCACGATGATTCGATAAAACGTTTCGCATGGCCAAGCACCTTCCGTAGTGATGAAGACTATTCTGAATCAAAAGGGACTATGGCGTACTTCTTGGAGACTTTTGTGCAAAGCTAAGGACGTGAACGCTTCCCCAAAGTGCCTGTCAAACGTTAGTTCAACTCACTGTTGATGACTACACCGAATAATCTATCTAGGAGTGATTTGATGAAGCAATTTCCATATCAATCGTTCGGCACACTACTAAAACGATCTTTTTGGTACGAGATTTCCCTAGATAATTGCAATCGAAAGCGGGAACAACTCAAAACGTTTAATACAGAGTTGACAGATAAATATGGCCAGATTGCATACTGCTCAGGGACATCACTGTGCTAAATCGCGATGCTGCATTGCTTACCTCAAAGCAGATGCGACAGGCCTATAACTTGCACTGCTATATTGATGACTCAACACTGATTGAAAATGCGGGTAATTATGTAGCCCAGATCATTCAAAAGCGCTGGACACCTAGCCCTGTGCTTGTTTTGTGTGGCCCAGGCGGCAACGGTGGTGAGGGCTTTGTTGTTGCCAAAAGGCTGGCTAAATCTGGTTGGCCAGTACGAGTAGCAGTGCTGATAGCACGCGAAAGCACAGTCGCTCATCTGACAGAACTCTGGGATGGACCAGTGGAAGCTTTAACTCCCGCTGCGCTCAAAGATGCGGTACTTGTTATTGATGCCATCTTCGGTACGGGCCTTAATCGCCCTCTGGGAGGCCAGGCAGCTTTGACGCTGGCCTGTGCAGCAGAACGAAAAATGACGATTATTGCTGTCGATGTGCCTAGCGGCATGTATAGCGATACTGGAGCTTCTGAGGGTGCTGTCCCCTGCTCGCTGACGGTGGCTTGCTTTCACAAGAAGCCAGGTCATTTGCTGCAGCCAGGTCGCAGCCTATGCGGTGAGCTGTTGGTTGATTCGAGCGAGACCTCAGTTACACAATCTGCCCAATTCATACCTGACACATTTGAGAATGGCCCTACCCTCTGGGTAGACCGGTTACCCATGTTGCAGACCGTAGGCAACAAATATACTCGCGGACATGCTCTCATTTGGGGAGGTTGGCCAGCCACTGGTGCAGCACGCATGGCTGCTATGGGGGCATCCAGAATAGGCGCAGGCCTTACTACCATAGCCGTGCCTGAAGTCGCACTGCAGGTCTATGCAGCAGCATTGACCAGTGTGATGGTGAGTCCAGTAGCGCGTCCTGAAGACTTCGGGCGTCTTCTCGCAGACGCCCGATACACTGGGTTGATCATTGGTCCGGGAGCTGGTGTAGGGCCAGAAACTCGAGCATATGTACTTGCGATACTCAGAACTGGCCGTGCGACTGTCCTTGATGCCGACGCGCTTTCTTGCTTCAAAGACGACCCACTGACCTTGTTTAATGCAATTGTAGGTCCTTGCGTATTGACGCCGCATGAAGGCGAATTCAAGAGACTGTTCGAAGGTTTACTTGATATGAAAGGTGACAAACTCACGCGTGCGCGTGCTGCCGCTCATACCAGCGGATGCACTATCGTGCTCAAGGGAAGTGATACCGTGATCGCAGCTCCAGATGGCGATGCAATCATTAACGCTAACGCCCCGCCGACTCTGGCTACCGCAGGTGCAGGCGACGTGCTGGCAGGCATCGTCGTTGGCTTGCTGGCACAGGGAATGGCACCATTTTACGCGGCCGCAGCCGCGGTGTGGCTGCATGGTGCTGCGGCATCGAGCTATGGACTTGGCTTGATTGCGGAGGATCTGCCGGGCTTATTGCCTAAGGAGTTGCAGAAACTGCAGAAAATATGGAATCACAATTATTGACATCTTGCTGGATAGCCTACTAACGATATATCTCAGACCTTGGCAGCAGAGGTCGGCTATAGACTAACTTGATACATTCAGTTCTCCGCTTGAGACTGCTTCCTTATAGTGACTCACCGCCCAGCAAGAAGCCTTTCCGTGAATTGCTAGATCACGTTAGTCTCAATTCGAGCAGTAAATCTTTATGCCGCTGTGGGCGGCATCCTTAAAATCGTAGCTATACCTAACTGCAAAGGGGCGTCTACTTCCCAGCAACCCTCAGTTTTTCACTCAATCATCATCATTTCAAGTGAGCTAGCAAGAAGGCGAGATCAAGCGCGCTAAAGAATCTCTCTTGATTGCACTGAAGGAAAGTTCAAAGTAAAACAGATGTTTTGTGCTTCCGCTTTAACCAAGACTTCGCCTTGGTGTAAATCCATGATGGATTTAACAATTGCTAGGCCCAAACCGCCAGAGTCTGCCGTTTGGCTGCGAGATGGCTCACATCGGTAAAAACGGTCAAACAAGTGAGGCAAATGCTCTGGATCAATAGTTGGCCCTTGGTTGCACACATGCAGTTTGCAGCCATTGGATGTATGGTGACTACGCAGAAAAATGGTGGTGTGCGAATCGCCATAGCGCAGGGCGTTGGCGATTAAATTGGCCAGAGCCCTACGCAGTAAGCTGCTGTCGGCCCAGACCTGTCCATGCATATGCACCTCGATACACATATTTTTTTCCAACGCCATGCCCTCGAAATAGTCGGCCAGCTGTGTACCTAGCGCTGCCAAATCTAGGGTAATTCGTTGCAACGTGGCACCCTTGTGCTCGGCGCGTGCCAAAAAAAGCATGCTATCGACCATGCGAGCCAAGCGTTCATATTCTTCTTGCTGTGAAACAAGGCGCGCCTCATGCTCTATGACGGTGCGTTTTTGTCTAAGTCCCCACTGGTTGTCCAGCATCAGGTTGTGTAATGGGGTCCGAATTTCATGAGCCAGGTCTTCCGAAAATTTAGACAAGCTGGTAAAGCCCTCTTCCAAGCGCTGCAGCATTGTGTTGAGCGCTTGTGCGAGCCCTTGCAGCTCTGCGGGATATTGCGCACTGGGCAAACGCATAGCCAGTTGCTGGGGGCCAATTGCTTGTGCTTTTTCGCTCAACCGATGCAGTGGCCGCAATCCGCGACGTGCCACCTCCCAACCCAGCACAAAGGCAAGTGCTACACCCAGCAACCAAGCTCCTCCCAAATCACGTTGGTAGGTCTGGAGCATCGCCGTTCGCTCAGCCAAGAGGCGACCTGCGATGACGGTCAGTCTCTGCTCCTCCACACTGAGTTGCACCCAAGCTAGGCGCGATTTTTGGGGCACAGAGGTTGTCAGCAGTTGAACAGGAGGTTCGACAGAATGGCCGACATTAGGGGAAGGCTGCTGACCAAGAACCGTACCCGCTTTAGGTACCGGTTGCACAAGAAGCTTCTGCGCAGGCACCTCCGGCAAAGACACCCGCAAGGGATTGACCTCTAAGAGCACTTGCCCCTGCGAATTAACAATCCACAAAATATCTTCGTTATTACCCAGCATATTTGTATAAATCTGCGGGGTACTAATCAGTGTATCTAAACTTATTCCACTTTGCAAAAGCTGCTGAATTCGGATAATTCGCCCAATTAGGGCTACATCTTCACGGTGTAAAATTTCTTTTTCCAGGCTTTTATAAATATAAAATCCCATCCAAAAAAACAATACTGCACTGGTGACCGAAAATAATAAAGCCAGCCGCAGCCTCAAACTGATCGTGCTTAGAGAGATTTTCATGCGCTATATTCCTCAACTCTATAGCCCATACCACGGACAGTTTGGATAAGTTTGTGCTCAAAGCCATCGTCAACTTTTACTCGTAGTCTACGTATGGCGACATCGACCACATTGGTGTCGCTGTCGAAGTTCATATCCCACACTTGGGAGGCAATTTGGCTGCGCGAAAGCACTTGTCCTTGATGCTGGACCAGCAACTGCAGCAATGCAAATTCTTTATTCGTCAGCTCAATCCTTTGTCCCGCACGTTGGACGCGGCGCTTAAGAACATCAATGTGTAAATCACCAACGGATAAAGAGTCTTGGGGCCGCAAGGGCGGTCTGCGCAAAAGCGAACGCACGCGGGCCAGTAACTCGGTATACGCAAATGGCTTGACCAAATAGTCATCACCGCCTAGCTCCAGACCTTTAACGCGATCTTCTACGCCGTCACGTGCAGTCAGAAAGAGTACTGGAATGGTGCTGTGCTCGCGCAGACGCTCAATGATTTTCCAACCATCGATACCCGGTAGCATGACATCCAATATTAATAAATCAAACTCACCAGACTGCGCCATAAATAAGCCATCGATTCCATCGTGGCTAACGCTTACTTGATAACCAGATTCACTCAAACTATTTTTTAAATAGAGAGCTGATTTTTGTTCATCTTCAATAATTAATATTTTCATTGGATCAATTATCACTGCATGTGCACTGTATTTTTAATACATCAATGCTAGATGACAAAAATGTAATTTTTGTGCAATCTCACTGTTAATTAAGCCAGTAAAAATACAGGGAGTGCATTACTCATGGACATGACCATGGGTAATACATTGTGTGCCAGACATAGTGTCCAAGGCTGCGGTTGATGAAGATCACTGACAGCAGTGTGTCCCTCTGCGCTGGTTCTTTCATTGGTTTACTCCTTGAGTGCGTATGAACAAGCGACCCGTGATTTCTTCTTTTCCAAAAATTGCTGGCAGTGAGATCACGCCCGCTCCCATAGCTGCAAATCGACGTAATGTATTGAAACTGTTGGCCACAGGGGCTGCGGGCCCCGTAGTCGCTGCTTGGGCAGCGCGTGATGCGAAGGCTTCGATAGTGCAAGCGCCAGGCAAATTTGCGAGCTTGACCGGGCAAAAAACTAAAGTGGCTGGAGCAATGCTAAATGCCAATCTCACTCCATACACCCATGTAGCAGGCTACAACAATTTCTATGAGTTTGGGTTGGATAAGAGTGAACCAGCACGCTATGCCAGTGCCATGTCACTCCAACCTTGGCAGGTGCAAGTAGAAGGGTTGGTCCACAAGCCAGGGGTTTGGGACATAGGCGACTTACTCAAGCTCAGCCCGATGGAAGAGCGCATTTATCGCCTGCGCTGTGTCGAGGCCTGGAGCATGGTGATTCCCTGGGTTGGGTATTCACTGTCAAAACTCATTGAGCGGGTACAGCCCATGGGAAGTGCCAAATATGTGGAGTTTGTGACCAAAGCAGACCCCAAAACGATGCGTGGCTTAAGTAGCGGCGTCCTCGACTGGCCTTACTCCGAAGGCCTACGCCTAGATGAAGCAATGCACCCGCTGACGCTGCTGGCCTTTGGTATGTATGGCGAAGTGTTGCCTCACCAAAATGGCGCCCCCGTACGCTTGATAGTGCCATGGAAATATGGTTTTAAAAGCGCAAAAAGCTTGGTCAAAATCCGTTTTGTAGAACACATGCCCGCTACCTCCTGGAACAAAGCAGCTCGCCAAGAATATGGTTTCTATTCAAACGTGAATCCCGATGTACCTCACCGTAGATGGAGTCAGGCTCAAGAGCGCGTGATCGGCCAAGGTGGTTTGTTTGCCCCCAAGCGACGTACCGAGCTGTTTAACGGCTATGGCGAGCAAGTCGCGCAGCTATACACGGGTCTGGACTTACGCCGTAACTTCTGATGCTGCGCACCACTTTGAATCGTGCACTGATGCATATCAGCGCAAAGCCCTTGGTATGGCTACTTTGCTTGGCCCCCTTGGCAAGTTTAGTATTACAACTACTGCAGGATAACCTGGGTCTCAACCCGGCAGAGGCCTTGATCCGCAGCACTGGAGATTGGGCTTTGAGGGCGCTATGCCTAGCGCTGGCAGTAACGCCGCTGCGTAAACTGTCTGGCCTAAGTGCCTTTTCACGCATGCGCCGTTTGCTGGGCCTGTTTGCCTTTTTTTATACCTCCATACATGCGATCAGCTACGCCTTGCTGGATATGGGCTGGCACTGGGCCAGCATTTGGACTGATGTGCAGGACCGCCCCTTTATATTTATGGGCATGCTGGCTCTCATACTCCTGCTGCTTTTGACGCTCACATCGCCGAAAGCGGTGCTAAAAATCTTGGGGGCAGCGCGCTGGCAACGACTACACAGGACCGTACATCTTGCTGCATGGCTAGCTCTGCTCCATTTTTATTGGATTCGCTTAGGTAAAAACAATGTGTCGGAGGTCGTGTTATATGCAGTTATTTTTCTTATATTGCTGCTGTTGCGAATCTATTACTACTTGAATAAACGGAGGGCTACCTGAATATTGCATAAAAAAATTCATCCTGACCTGTAACTTGCTGCATAAGTCCAGTTCATTTTTTTATACACTCACCAGAAGGTTGTATCGATCAATTTCATGCTCATCTAATTTCTAGAATAGATGGTGTCATAACAAAATATACTTCAAAAATTTTAAGCAACGCGAGTCAAAAAATTAGATGTAATTAATTTTTCAGCAGGATTTTTAAATGTACCTGTCCACTGGACCAGCCCAAGGGGTAAATTTTGGCAGTGCAAGTAGCTTCGAATTATTTATCTAATCACGCTGAAACATATGCAAACTATTGCCTACTTCCAACTCTTTCAGAATATAAGGTTTGGGTAGAAGCTAATCCTGCACTGTAAAACCATAGGCTCAGCCAGTCATGGCTTGCTTGAAGACGTTGCCGACGCAGCGCGACGCAGCCAAGCCATAAACTGTCCAAGCAAAGGTAGCTTTTCATATAGTTCTTCGGCAGTATCCCAATAATCGCGGTGCCCCAGCACCAAGCCTTGGGCATTCAGGTGCAGCAACGTCCCTCCTCGGATGCACTGAGGAACTCCTTTGCGCCAGCGACGCATACAAAAGTGGAATTCCCAAACCAAAAATGCACGCTGTCCTTGAATCAGCTGTTCAGTCACGACAAAACGGGGCCTATCTACAGTCATGAACATATGAGAAAAGACCTTTTGTATACTTTCTAGCCCGTGCACATCATTGAATGGGTCTTTGAAATGTGCGTGCGGCGCATAACATGTGTGCAAGCTGTTGAGGCGCTCTGGGCTGAGCTGTTCATACAACTCCACTAAACGCTGTACGCCAGCCTCAACCTCGGAGTTGATCAAAAAATTCTGCTGCATACAACTCACAATCCAGTCATACGGTGCACCAAAGCAAAGTACCAGCGATAGGGCAGCACGCGCAAAAGCTGCAACCAAACAGTAAAACGACGTGGAAAATGAATTGCAAATGCCCCTCGCTGCCAGCCCTGCACTATGGCTTGTGCAGCCTGCGCTGGCGTCAGCAATGCAGGCATATAAAAGTCATTCTGCGCAGTCAGTGGCGTGGCTACAAAACCAGGGCTGATAACACTCACTGCCACCCCCTTGGGGCGTAGATCAAGAAACAACGTCTCTGCCAGATTGATCAAAGCGGCCTTGGTCGGACCATATGCCAAGCTCTGTGGAAGTCCACGCCAACCTGCAACACTGGCTACCAAACTGAGGTGGGGTGTGCGGCCATCACGCGCTGCGCTTAGCATGGCGGGCACTACTGCAGCCACCACATGCAACGCCCCGATCTGGTTCACTTGCTGGTGGAGAAGCAATTCATCCAAATCCATCGCATCGGCACGCATAGGCTTATAGTGGCCTGCGCAGAAGCACACCAAATCCAAGCCACCTTGAGCATTCAGTTGGTGCGCTGCATTCGCCACGGCCTCCCGATCCGTCACATCCAGCAGCAGAGCCTGGCTGCCGGGGTGCTGCATCTGAAACTCGAGTAAAGGTTCTTGCTGCCTTGCAGAAACGATGACTTGCGCCCCACGCGCGTGCATCGTTTCTGCCAGTGCGCGGCCGATGCCTGTGGAGGCACCAATCAACCAAACACGTTGGCCCTGCCAGTTGGTAATGCGAGGGTTGAGGGACATACAACTTACCTTTAACCCTTGGTGAATGAGAGCAACACTTCGCCCAAACGAATGCCAAACTTACTCATCGTGGCTCGATTGAGCATGACTCGGTCATCGATTAAAAACATCCAATCGTCAAATTGCACTTCGTACACACTGCCGTCCACAGGTAAGCGCAAGGTGTAGTTCCATCGAAAGGCACTACCAGCAGTTTGACCCTGTGCCTCGCCTACTACATCATCGGCTCGTCCTGTGTAGCGGCCATCGGCATGCTTTGTCAAACGCCATACACGGCGCTGGGTACTGCCATCCGAGTAGGTGAAATGCTCATCCAGCACGCCCTGGTTACCTTCCCAGTGGCAGTCCATGACCACCGTAAAGCGTCGGACAACAGCACCATCACGCTTTTGAAAAATGCCGTGCGCCAGCACACGACCATTGAAATAGCGATCCAGCTCCAAGAGCGGTTTTTGCTGCGCATAGTCACTCACTTGAGGGCCGGCACATCCTCCTAGTGTTGCAACACTTAACAAGCCAGCCAGCAACAAAGTACGACGTTGGTTCATGATGGATATCTCCTCTGTGACGCCGGTAAAGACTCTCGACGGATTAGCAGCACATACAGCAGCAGCGCAGCCAGCAATTTGAGCGCACAAGGCACCAAGGCATAGGCCCACGCCAAATGCTGCAACGCTTGCTCAGCTTGAGTGCCTGGCGCATAGCCAAGCCACTGGAGCAACGGTAATGCCGCACCCGCAGCCAGTGCCAAGTTGAGCTTAGTGGCTAGACTCCACCAGCCCAAGTACGCACCATCGCTGCTACCCTGTGCACCTTGGCGCTCAATCAGCCGCGCTAACAATGCCGCAGGCAAGACCAGGTCCGCACCAAGAGCCACCCCAGTCAGACCACAGATCAAAGCAAATGCTTGGATCTGACCAGTCCCTAAACCTGCAGTCCAAGCAAAGCAGACCACCGCCAGCAACATGCCAAGCAACCAGCTTTGGACAAGCCCTAGATGGCGGACCAGTCGCAGCCACAAAGGCATGGAGACCGCTCCACATACGAAATACAGCACCAGAAAAACAGCTGTTTCTTGTTCACTGGCGCGTAGCCGGTCTTGTGCAAAAAAAAGCATGAGTGCGGCAGGGATGGCACTGGCAATACCGTTGCTCATGAACACCGCCAACAACCGCCGAAATGCAGGCTGCGTCAAAGGTTGCCACACCGACAGCGAAGCTGCTTGCGGCGGCAAAAGTAAAGGAGTCGGATGTGGCGCACGCCACCATAGCGCCCACCCGAAGAATAAAGTCGCACCGAACGCAGCCAGCATCGCCTGCTGGCCCCAGACAATTGACAAACACGAAGCACAAATGACGCCTGCCAGCCCCAGGCCCTCGCGCCACGCAACAATACGACTGCGCAGAAAGTCATCGCCGCCAAGGCGAACCCCCCAGGCCTGGTGAGTAATGACCAACAGACTGTGCGCCGTGCATGTCAGCAGCAAGCCACTGACCAGCCACACCGCCAAACTGGCTTGCTCCGTCACTGCCGGAAAAAATAAGCCGGCCATGCCAAGCCATTGCAACAGTGCCACACCGCCGCCCACCAGCCAGACTGCTCGAGCTGTTCGAGCGAACAATGCGTCGCTTGCCCGCCCCAACCAAGGTTCGACCATGGCATCCACAAGCCGTACAGCCATCAGCAAAGCACCCACGGTGGCCAGCGACAAGCCAAAACTGCGTGCATAGTAATTGGGTAGTACAACGTACAAAGGCAGTGCAGCAAACGCCAGAGGGAAGCCCAGCAAGCCATAGGTCAAGCCTGAGCGCCAAGGCAGCACATCAGGCAATGGTGCACAAGGGGCGTTCATGGCACCGCTCTAGCAAGACCTGCCAGCAAACCACTGCGCAAACCAGGCTCTGAAGTTTGTGGTGACAGCCAGATACCAAAAAAGCAAAGTGCCAGCTCAGGGTCATTGATCGTGCCCAAAGACTGCTCCCCACGCCACAGTTGCATCCCTTGCCCAGGCAGGTATAAGCCGGTGAGCTTGTCGCCCGGCTCCACGTCAGGCAACCACCGCGCTAAGTCCGACGTCCAGCGATTGGCCATTTTTTCGTCCAGGCTGCGCTGTCGCTCAATTTCTTGCACAGAGCGCTGCGCGATTGCTTTTGCCGTAAATGCCCTGTGGTAAATAAGCTCTAGGGCAAACCGATGCTGACCAAAAGTTTGCGCATCGAATTCTGGTCCTACCCATAACCGAGCATCGTATATACGTAAACCCAAAAAGCGCATTTGCCCATGCCCTGCCAAACGTGGCTGCTGTACCAGCTGCTGTACAGCAGCCGATGAAGTGCTCTCTGGCGTAGCATGGGCAACCCCAGTAGCTCCAGTACCCCAGACAGCGCATGCCACGCCCAATTGCAATACCACACACTTCAATAAATAAATTCGGTGTTTAAGCATATGCAACCTAACTTATAAGCTATGGTTTTAGATTCAAAGTACCAGATTCATCACATCTGAGCTGGTTGTAACTTTGTATTGGCCGTTACGTTAGCTCTGCGTCGCGGTACTGGGGCGAGGACTGGCGCAGCGACCTGCAAACGATGTGCTTGCACGTGACGTGATTCATAGACACTGTCAACGCCAGTTAAGCTAAATACGCGTACGGCTGCCCCCAATTGCGCAGCTTGGTGCCGCAAGGCTTGGGCTGCCGCGGCACTTTGCTCCACCATGGCAGCGTTTTGCTGCGTCGCTTGGTCCAGATGCGTCACTGCACCGCTCACTTGTGCAATACCGTGGGTCTGCTCGGCTGTGGCGCGACTGATTTCAGCAATCAGACTTGCCACACGTTGCGCTTGGGAAACGATATCGGTCATGGTCGCGCCTGCATCATTGACCAACTGCGTCCCCTGCTCCACTTTGGCTACACTAGTTTCAATCAATAATTTAATTTGCCGCGCAGCATCCGCGCTGCGCTGGGCCAAGGCCCGCACCTCAGCGGCCACAACTGCAAAGCCACGCCCCTCTTCACCGGCACGGGCAGCTTCAACTGCAGCATTTAGAGCCAAGATATTTGTCTGAAAAGCAATCGAGTCAATGACGCCAATAATGTCAGCAATCCGGTAGCTACTCGCGCTGATGTCTTCCATGGTGTGCACAACCTGCGTCACCACCTCTCCTCCCTTGTGTGCAGCATCGCTGGCAGATGCTGCAAGCTGAGCGGCTTGGCGAGCTGTATCTGCATTTTTTTTGACCGATGAGGTCATCTCATCCATAGAGGCAGCTGCGTGCTGCAAATTGCTCGCTTGCTCTTCAGTGCGCTGCAGTAAACCAGCATTACCTGCCGCGATCTCATCGGCACCATGCGTCACCGCATTCGAAGCGGAACGCACCTTGTTCACGACCTCGGCCAAGCTAGATTGCATTCCTCCAAGGGATGCCAGCACGCTGTTTGCCTCTGCACGAGCCACACCTTCGACAGGATGCAAATCGCCTTGAGCAACCTGACGAGCCACCTGCGCCAAAGCGTTCGGTTCAGCCCCCAATTGGCGCACGATGCTACGTGCCACGCCCCAGGCAACAACGGTGCTCAAAATCAGTGCCAGCGTCAGAGCGGTAAACATCACACGCAAAAAACCGCTGGCTTCCTCCATGGCACTTTGGTTAGTGTCCTGAATGTGTTTTTCTTTGAAATCAATCAAGCGGTTGATCGATGCCAGCCATTGCACATACTGAGGCTTGGCTTGGCTCCAGAGGGTATCCACTGCAGCTGTATTGCCAGCTCGCACTTGTTGAATGATGGTGTTGGTAGTGGTTACTGCTTGGCTTTCGGCCTTTTGTATGTCCTCATAAAAGGGGTGAACTTCGGGGCTCACGCCGGGCAATTTCAACAATGCCTCCAGTGACTGAGTCGACTTAGCATAGAAGTCTGCCAGAGCTGCTATGGAGGCAATTTCTTTGTCGCGCTCATTAGTCGTTGGACTGAATACCAAATCGCGTACAGCGATCGAGCGGTCATGGGCTGATCCTCGAAAGTTGATTGCGTTGCGCTGCACTTGTGAGTAGATATCTGAATTAGCACGCAAAGCACGCTCGATGCGGTCTACCTTCACCACTGCCACACCAGTAACCACCACCAGCAAGGCAACAATCAAGCCAAAACCTAAATACAAGCGGGCTGCGACAGTCATTCTCGAAAAAAACATAAGGTTCCTAAAAGGATCTGGGCCACACAATTAGTACAGCGCAATACACACAGCTGTGTATGACACCGTTTTTTGTCAGAGCGCTTGAGCGCTGATTTCAGTCTTTCACCAACGTGTACTGCACTACGTCAATGTTGCGCATGCTGAATGCCGCCTCGCAATAGGCCAAATAGAACTCCCAAGTGTGCAAAAATCGGGTATCAAAACCTTGCATCAGCACCTGACCTCGCTGCTGTACAAAACGCTGGTGCCAGCGTCGCAAGGTCTCGGCATAGTCTTGGCCAAAAGCAAATTCTTCCTGGACACGCAGGCCTGCACCTGCTGCCTCTTCGCGAATACGAGCCGGACTGGGCAAGCAGCCACCGGGAAAAATGTATTGCTGAATAAAGTCTGTTCCCTGGACATAGCGGTCAAACAGCTTGTCGTCAATGACAATTGCCTGAACACAGGCTTTGCCGCCCGGCTTGAGCAAGCGGTGCATATGGCGGAAGTAAGTGGGCCAGTACTCTTGTCCGACAGCTTCAATCATTTCGATGGAGCAAATGGCATCAAAAGGGGCATCTTGGATATCGCGATAGTCTTGCAAGCGCAAATCTACGCGTTCCTGCACACCCGACTTCTCCATACGTTGCAGGCCATATTCGAGCTGCTCTGTTGACAGAGTCACACCTACCACCTCGGCTTGAAACTCTGTCGCAGCCATCTCCGCCAGCGCACCCCAGCCGCAACCTATTTCTAGGATGCGCTGGTTAGGCTGCACGCCTGCACGACTCAATGCACTGCGCACTTTGGCATGCTGTGCCTGGGTAAAGTCACTATGCAGATTCCCCTCAAACCACGCCGAAGAGTAGTTCATGCTCGGATCCAGCCACAGCTGATAAAAGCTGTTGCCCAAGTCATAGTGCGCATGAATATTTTTACGGCTGTTGGTTTTGGTATTGCGGCGCAGCACATGGCGCAGGCGGTAAGCCAACCGGCCCCACCAAGAGCCATACACCAAAGACTCCAGAGAGTCACGGTTTGCCAGCAGCAAACAAAACAGATCTGCCAGGTGGGGCGTCGTCCAGTCTTCGTCGATATAGCTTTCTGCCAAGCCGATATCGCCAGAGCGCATCACGGCATGAAACACATTCCAATTGCGCAAGCGGATTGCAGCATAAGGCGAGCTGTTCATGCCATAACGCAGTTGACGACCATCCGGTAGCTCCAGCAGCAAACTGCCATGTCGTATGCCTTCCAGCAGGCGCAAGCCTGTGCGCACAAAAGCAGGCAAGTCAGTGGGCAAGGCCGTAGTGGCTGATGTAGGTGCTGTGGGGTGCATGGTCTTTATCGTGGCGTTGATGATCGGGAAACCGACTGCAAAGGCGGCTGCGGCTTGCTGAAAAAAGGCACCCGCTTGAGCCACAACCGCAGCGCATGCCAATGGATACGCACCGTGACCACGAGCGTCATCAACGGGTAGTGCCACAGCGCATACCTGCGTGTAGAAGCGTTCAGCAGTTGCAAACGCCCCCCCACGCCTGTCAGCAGCAGTGGACCATGGGCATCGTCGTAGTCCACGCGCACACTTACAGCTCCCAAGCCGTGCTCGCCTGTGCGTTTGAATTCAAACCGGTACCCGCCCTCTATTGGACAAAAAGGGGAAACGTGAAAAACCTTATCCGCCATCACTTCCTGACCATACTGAGGCCGATCCAGTACGTAGGTATGGCGCTCACCAAAGGTGTTGTTCACCTCGACAACAATTGCCCGCAAAATGCCATCGCTGCGCTGGCAGTACCAAAAACTAACCGGCTTGAAGCTATAGCCCAGCACACATGGGTAGCACTGCAGCCAAATTTCACCATCAGCGTCGAAAATGCCTTGAGCGTGTAAAACTTCTTCTACCCATGACAACGCACCGCCTTGCGCAGCGTTGCGGCCGTCTCCGTGGTCACTATCCCGAAAACCAAGAATGCCCGGACGATTCAATGCCAAGACACCTGCATTACTCGGTTGCCTTTGCAACGTGCGCATAGGCAGCAGGAGAAAAAAAGTAGGGTATACAAAACGATGCACGCGGGGACGCAAACGTTTGTGTCGAACGTAGCCAAATCCAATCAAAGGCAGCTCAGTCAGCGACGCTTGTTTGACATGGTTCATGCGGCCTCCCTCTCAAACCTAGAAAGCTGAGCGTTCAGCAGACTTTCTGCGGCTCCATAGCCTGACTTCAAACCGTCCTCGTGGAAACCGTAGCCAGTCCAAGCCCCACAGAACCATGTACGCTGCTGACCTTGGAGCTCTGGAATCAAGGCCTGTGCACGTATCGCTTCCAGATCGAAAACAGGATGCGCATAGTCAATCGTTGCCAATACCTTGGATTCATCAATGGCACGAGCAGGATTTAGCGACACCACGACTGTCTGAGCAAAAGGCAAGGGTTGGAGTTTGTTGATCCAGTAGTGCAAGCACACGCGAGATGACTCACGTGAGGCCGAAGGTGCACGCTCATAATTCCAAGCGGCCCAAGCTGCTTTGTGCATCGGCATAACAGATTCATCCGTGTGCAACACAGCCACGTTAGGCTGGTACTTGATAGCACCTAAAACGCGTTGCTCTTGTGCTGTAGGCTGGTCAAGCAAACGCAAAGCTTGATCACTATGTACCGCCAATACAACCGCATCGAAATGCTCAACCTGGCCCGCGATCTGTATCTCTACACCATGCACATTGCGAACAATACGCTCGACAGCAGCGTTCAGCCGCACTTCGGCTAACTGGCTGGTGATCTTCTGCACATACTGCCTTGCACCTCCGGGGATCGTCCACCATTTGGGACGATTGTTTACCTGGACCAAACCATGGTTGTGGCAGAACCGAATCATTGTGGCCACTGGAAATTGCAGCATTTGATCGGTGGGGCAACTCCAGATGCAGCCCAGCATTGGTAAAAAATACCAATCCCGAAATTCGCTGTCGAACCTGTGTACTTTCAAGAATTCAGATAACGGCTGTGTCAATACAGCTTCTTCGTTGGCCTCAGCAATACGTGTGCACAGTTGGTTAAAACGCAAAACCTCGCGCAGCATCCTCCAAAAACGAGGTCGAAAAAGATTTGTGCGCTGCGCAAACACCGAAGAAAAATTTGCACCATTCCATTCGAGTGAACCGCCAAGCAAGCCAGCGCTTGGCACCTGCACAGAAAAAGACATATCCGTACACACAGTCGGAACTTTTAAGCTCTTTAGCAAAGAGATCAAAGCAGGATACGTTCTCTCGTTGAACACTAAAAATCCCGTATCTACGCCATGTGTAACAAGCTTGCCTTGCGCGTCTGGCAGGGTTACATCCAAGGTATTGGTGTGACCTCCAAAGTAAGAACCTGCTTCCAGCAAGGTCACATGAGCGTGCTTGTTCAATCTAAAAGCTGCAGCCAAGCCTGAGATACCAGAACCAATCACAGCTACTTTCATAGGTCACCTTGTGTTGTGCGAGCGCTTGTGCAACAAAAATATGTATAACTTGCAGCTAATGTAATAGACAAACAATGGTTTGTCTTGGACAATTTAAACTATTGTCCAACACTAATGTTGACTATCGGCGCTCGCAACAAAGCACCACCACTACGCACAATGACTTCAACTTTGCCAAACGAAATACATGGTGCTTTGTCCATTACCGCTGTTGAGCGTGAAACAGGCATCTCCAAGGACACTCTACGTGCTTGGGAGAAGCGCTATGGTTTTCCTCAGCCTCTGCGAGATGCGTCTGATGACCGCCTCTACCCTCACGAGCAGGTGCAACGTCTAAAACGTATTCGCCGCTTGTTAGATGCAGGACACAGGCCAGGCAAGGTAGCCCATCTCAGCGATGAATCAATTTATGAGCTATTAGACAAAATCTCGGATTTGTCCAAGACAAACAAAAAAGCACCGACTGCTTCAGAAGAAACGCAAAGGCTGCTACTCGCAATCGAATGTCACCAATCCGCTTTATTGCGCGATGACCTGCAGCGGACCCTTATGCGCAAAGGGCTCGGGGCATTTGTGACAGAGGTTGTTGCACCGCTGTCTATCGCAGTGGGGGAATCTTGGGCACAGGGCAGATTTGAAGTGTTTGAAGAACACCTATACACAGAGGTAGTCACCAATGTCTTACGCAGCAGCCTTGGCAATTTAAAACACTCTGAACTGAGCAAAAGTCCCAAGGTGTTGCTAACCACGTTCCCTCAAGAGATGCATGGCTTAGGCCTACTAATGGTGGAGGCGCTGCTCACTTTGGAAGGATGCGAATGCATTTCTCTGGGTACGCAAACACCCATTACCGACATCGCTCGTGCTGCAAGTGCCCACAAAGTAGACATTGTTGCGCTCAGCTTCAGCAACTTGCACAACCAAGTCAGCGTTCACGCCAGCCTGCGCGCACTACGTAGCGAGTTGGATGCTGACACAGGCATATGGGTTGGAGGATCTTGTCAGGCTCTTTACCAGAAAAGCTTGGAAGGCATTACGGCCATGCAAGCTCTTCAAGGCATACCCGCACTAGTGACCCAATGGCGCGATCAACAGTAAGCAATTTGTCTTATTGCTCTAGCCCATAGCTCTTCAAGAACTTGCAATTTACGATGTCTGAGCGGATCGCAAAATTTCCCAATCTGCGCGGTGAGCATTACCCTAAACACCATCGGACAAGCCTTAATGCTGGCACAAGATAGCGGCGTCTTTTGAGCCTTCGATGGTGAATACCTGACCTGGGAATCCATTGGCTTACGTATCCCCCCAAGGAGAATCTTATGCGCATCCTTCTAACTGGCGGCACAGGCCTGATTGGACAAGCCCTATGCCAGCACTGGCAACACCAAGGCCACGAACTCTGGGTCTGGAGCCGTGAGCCAAGTAAGGTGCTACGACTGTGCTGCGGCGCACGCGGTATTGCCCATCTGCCCGAGCTGGATGGCACACCTTTGGACGCAGTGGTGAATCTGGCTGGCGCACCAATTGCTGACCGCCCGTGGAGCACCGCACGCCGACAAGTGCTGTGGGCCAGCCGCGTGGATTTGACGCGAACCCTAGTGGACTGGATCGAGCAGCAGCCCCGGCCGCCGCGCGTGCTGGTATCAGGCTCGGCTGCTGGATGGTACGGCGATGGCGGTGATACCTGGCTGGATGAAAGCAGCCCGGCCGGAGCAACCGATTTCGGAAGCCAGCTGTGCATCGCTTGGGAGCATGAGGCCGAGCGCGCCCGCAGCATCGGTGTCCGCGTTGCACTAGTGCGCACTGCGCCTGTATTAGCCTCACAGGGCGGAATGCTGGCACGTCTGCTGCCCTTATTCAAGTTAGGCCTAGGCGGCAAACTTGGCAATGGCCAGCAGTGGATGCCTTGGATACACATCGACGACCAGGTCCGCCTGATTGATCACCTGCTGCACCAAGAAGATTGCAACGGCCCCTTCAACGCCTGCGCTCCAGAAGCAGTGCGCAATATTAACTTCACGCAGACACTTGCCCGCAGCTTGCACCGTCCGACAATGCTGCCTGTACCAGCTTGGGCGCTACGCTTGGCTTTGGGTGACATGTCCGTACTACTTCTAGCAGGACAATATTTACATCCGCAACGCGCACAAGCGTTGGGATTTAAGTGGCAGCATCCCCAACTGGAAACGGCACTCAGCCACCTACTAATGAAACGCTAAACGAAGCTGCTTTGCTAATACTTGACACGAAAAATTACCTGTTTTTTAAGTATTAACTGATCGTTGAACTGGGTGCTTTGTTCTAAAGGTCCTAATTGAAGAAACTACCCCTCCTAACCGTGGCTATGCCACGACTGCCGTTCGAGGAATTTTCTGTAAATCTTGCAGAATGGCTGTACTGCCATGCAGTTCGTTGACCTGGCACTACAAGGTTGGAGGATCGCAAACTCGCGAACTCACTTGATGGAGTTCACTTAGGTATCTACCAAAATTCACCGCTGGTACGCGTGTAAAAATAATTGACTGAGCTGAGCTATTGAGCAGGAAGCGCCATCTTTGCAGCTTCAATCACTTCAACTTCAGTTGTCCGTTTGTTGTCTTGAAGAGCAAGAACCCCGTCATCGATCGTTCCAGAAATGATTGGCACTAAAACAAGCACATCGCGCTTCTGTCCTAGCCTGTATGCTCGATCTTCAGCCTGACGCATCAGAGCCGGCGTCCAAGGCATGGATGCAAATGCCACGATGTTTGCCGCAGTCAAAGTGATACCCACCCCAGCAGCCATGGTTGAGCCAATAAAGACTTTCACCTCTGGATCATCCTGGAACGCATCTACAGCGGCTTGACGGCGTTTGGCCGAGTCAGACCCCACCAGACTGACACAGCGAATCTGCAAGGCACTCAGCGTGTCTTTAAGCACCTGGACCGAACTCATGTACTCGCAAAAGATGATGATCTTGTCGTCCTCGCCCATGGCCTGGACGGTCTCGACCAAGAATGGAATCTTCAGCGTTTCAAGTGTCTTACGCAGGCGCACAATCTTTGGCATCGCTTGCAGCGTCATGTCAGCATAGATCTCCTTGTATGCGTCCATGCCTTCAGCGGGTGAGATGTACCGCATCTGCCGCTGCTTACTGCCCAGCTCAGACAGTACCGACTTGCTGCGCCGGATCATCCAGCCTTCAATAGCGCTGGCAAGAGCTGCACGCTTTTCAGGCGAACCTGCATAGGACTTGCGGAAGTCAGCCAGTGACAGGTGCCCCAGGCGATGACCAGTGATGCGCAGCAAGGTGTGCATTTCCACCTCACGATTAAGCAAGGGCGTGCCTGTGACCACATAGCAGCGCTGGATACGTGCCGCCAGCATGAACACATTGCGCGTGCGGCCGCTTTGGTACTCCTTGAGATAGTGGGCTTCGTCGACGGCCATGACGGCAAACTCAAGCCCTACTTCACGCACCAGACCGCCCATACGCTCATAGTTGCCAATCACCCAGTCGCACCCTTGCAGCGTGGCCATGCGGTCTTCACCCACCATGCCAATCACAGCATCTGGGTACACCATCTTGATCTCCCGCTCCCAGTTCAAGCGCAGCGAAGCAGGACAGGCGATCAGTACGCGTTGCTTGCCTGCGGCCATGCGGCTGGCCACCACCGTCTGACGACTCTTGCCAAGCCCCATGTCATCCCCCATGCAGGCACCAGTCTGGGACACCATGAAGGCAACACCTTGCGCCTGGTAGTCACGCAGCAAGCCCTGTGCTTGCATGCCATCCAGCAACTCTTGGTCAACCTGCAGCCCATCATCGTGGTCACGCTCGGTAGAAAAGAAGCCACTGCCCTCTTCATCTTTGGCGCCAGCGCCTCCCCCTTGGGGTGGTGGAGCTGCAGGCACAACAATGGGTGAACCCTGCGAGCTGGAGTCACTGAGTTCTTCCAGAACTACCGGCTGCTCATGGACAAAGATAAATTCTGATTTGACGCCTGCAATGCTTGCAAGACGCTGCTCAATTGCATTCGGCTCGGCCCGCACTTGCCATGCTGCGGCATGCTTGTGGAAATAACCGCCAAGGCTGCGCATGGCCTGCACACACAGCGGATCGTATTGAAAGCTCACTGCCCACATGCCACGCGACAAGTCGCCCTTGGCCAGCGGAAAGACCTGTACATCCAGCAGCTCGGTAAAGTAGTCAGCTTGAGGCCCTGCCATGGCGGCACGCAAGGTGACATCCGCTTCCTCCAGATCCACGAACTGGCCCGCATAGGCATGCTGCAGGACTTCCAGGACTCTTTCTGGTGAGGTCGCACTCAGTAGCCACATGCGCCTGGCTGAACACCACCAGCCGCCGTAATCAGCCAGCGGACGCTGCAGCCCTGAAACAGCTACCAGCTGCAGGCCCAGTCGCTGGCCATCGCTGCAGGCTTTGAGCAGCAGCTCCGGTGGTGAGATGTTGACCGGGGCTAGGGCTACAGGTTGAAGCTGAGGACTTAAATTCACTAACCACTCCTGTGACAAATTTTGAGGTGGCGACGTTTTGCGTCACTAGGAGGCCTAGAAATTCAAATGCTGAAGGCTTGTTTGCGCTGCTGCCACAGGTGAATGATGGCATCGACCCGATGATCAAAATTGCCAAGCAGCACTGAGTCGCTGTTGCTGGCATCGTCATAAATCACATTCAGTCGTGCATCCCAGCTGCCGTCCGTTTGCTGCAAGCAATGACCCAAACAATCGTGACCTTTCAAACGGCGTACATGCAAATACGCAGGTGCTTCGCTGTCTTTCATTTCAAGACTTAAAAGCAAGATCATGAAATATTTGGCGTCATCCAAAACAATCAATTCTTCTGTCTGTGTCAGTTGAATGCGCTCACCCATTTGAGCCTCCTTGAATTAATTATTGGGGTACTTCGGAGTAATCCGGCTCTTGCTGTGATTGCCGAGCTGCAGGCGCGGCAAAGATGATTTTTTCAATACGCGTCAGTTGCAGGGCCACATCTTCTGCAACGATTTTGATTACTTGCACCTCATTGCCACCATCATCGGTACCGGTGTAATCGTGTTCCTCACCAATCACCAGAACACGTGAGCCCTTGCGCAAATGTTTGGCCACATCCGCTGCCTTGTAGCCATAGATTTCCACTTCACGCCAAAACCCACCTGTTTGTTCAACCTCGTTGGTTTCCTTGTTTCGGCTGTAACGCGCAAACATCACACGCATTGTCGCAACTTGAAACTCGCCATTGCGGCCATTGAGAATTTTCAGTTCGGGAGAACTGGCCAAATTGCCTTTGCCAATAAATAGGTTTTGCATTGAAGATTCCTCGCGGTGCTACATAAAAGCATGGCCTGCCGCACCACAGCAGGATATGCAGATAACGCTTAAAAAATGTTTCGCTGAAATAAGTGAGGATCGCGCTGCTGGACTTGCTTGCGAATCCCTTTGATTGCTTCACGTGAACGCAGGTGCATTGCATTGAGTTCTTGTGCATAGGCCGATGTGTCTTGACACCATTTACGAACTTCCGGCGGCTGTCCTCGCGTGAGGTCAGGCACATCATCCCAATTGAGATGGCGGTTACTGCCCAGCCTTTCGCGCCAGCGTAGAAAAACATAACCACTGGATGTGCGCTGGTGCAAGACCAAATAGATGCCCAGTCCGGGAATGGATTTAGTCATTTGGACAATCTCATTCATCTTTGAAACAAGCTCGTCAATCTTGGCAACTTCATGTCGCAGATTAGCCAGGGTGCCCCTACCCGTAAGGGCCTTTACGTCAACTCGGTTTTGACAGTCCTGATTAACCGATGCTTGGCGTGCCCAAATTACGTTATTGACGGCTTCGCCTGACCCATCCTGATCTACTCGCCCTTTAAACACCTCACCCTTTTTCACACAAGACCCTTTCATTAATACTGCTCCAACCTAAAGCAATCTGTTTCAGGCGGACTCAGTCCCAGTTGTAGGTGTTTGATCGTCAGCATTAGCCACTTGCTCTTCAGCTTCCTGCAACTGGCCTCCCACGGTTTTAAGCAGTTCGCGCTCTGCCTCAGTCAGGGAGTAACGACGGCGCGAGTGCGATGGAGCAAGCTCTCCTGTGTAGATAGCGGATGGGACAGGGCCAAATGCCTGCAGGGCAAACTCCACACGACCCAGTGCATCCTTTTCTTGACTCACCCAGTCAAGACGGCTCAAAGTACGAATTTCTGCTTGTCCGAGCCAACGGTCAAAACGGGTTGTCCCATAAAAAATGCCAAGGATGCCGCGTGAAACAGCAGACAAGGCTTTGCGTGTGTCCTCGTCGTTTTGCATGTTTTTGCGCTGCAAGGTTTTCTGTACGCGCACGAAGTAGTCGTACTCCACCATCAGCATGGAAATGGAATATCCGTAGGGACTGCGAAAACCCAAGTTCAACTAAACCGGGCTTGATGAAGAAAGCACCGAGAAACTCAACCCCTTTTGGCGAATCGAACTCAACATAGATTCAGCCTTCACTGTTTCTTCACGCAAATGCTTGAGCACTTGATCTACGGAATGCTCATGGCGAACCAAGGCCCAGTCCGCATAAGGATTGTCATTAACAGTCAGCAGCCAAAGATTGCGCAATGAAGAGGCAACGCGCTTGCCACCAATAATCGCCGTGCGTGGATTACCTGCTTCACGGGCACGTCCGGTGAACATTCGAATGGCTTCAATCGTGTGAAGCTCCATTTGATCCACGCCGTCATCAACCAGGCCACCCAAGTCTTCTACAGAGCGTGCTTCTTGATTGGAGACGACTGGATCTGCGCCAGAACGCTCATCACGTTCACGAGCCAACAACTCAAGACGCTCACGCCGATCTTGCAATTCAATAAATCGCTCATGCAGTGGGTCATTTTCTTTCGCACCACCAGCGATATATGCCGCCAAGGCAGCTTCTTCTTTCGCAATGGAATATCCATCATCGAACGGAGAATTATTCTCTTTTTCAAACGCTGCTACAGGAAACGTACTGCCGAATACTACGTTCCGGGGTTTTGTATTGCTTGATGAGGTCGCCACTTCACTCTCCAATTTAATGGGTGATTTACAAATTAATCAGGGGTTCTTAAATAGTGCTATCAACGCATCAATCTGATGGTTGTGCATTTTTTGCAGCCTCTGCTACAGCGGCTAAATCCGCATTCCATGCTTCAAGAAATGGAAAGTTCTTGTCGCTGCATGCAGGTAATCGGGCTGGAAGCGGCTGACGCAAAAACTCAAGCAAGGCTTCACGATTTACATTCACAAGAGTTTTTGAATTGCGCACAACACTCACCTGAATGAAGCCCTGCTCTTGCAATCGCTGAATGCTCCTACTGACCGCAAAACGATTCATAAAATCGCACAGCTGTGTCGATGCAATCTGATAGGTTGATTCAGCATATTCACGAACGTCAGCATGTTCTTTAAGAAATATCCAAAGTACAGATGCGTCCTCGTAAGAACGAAATCTCTGCACAAGTTGAGCGAATAGTTCGTTGCAGTTACTCATTTCAGAATCCATATTCATCTAGTGCGATTTGCTCTACTTGGTAAGCCTTACCAACTGGTGCAATTTGCTCTACCTCTCGATAAATGCATTTAGCTTTCAACCAAGTTCTCCTTGATGCTCATCAGCTTGAACAATTGATAGTTTTCCTTCGCGTTGGGCTTGAACAATTGCCCCGCCACTAAGCAAAACGCGCCATGCGTCGTTGATGCGCTTGCCGCGCAAGTTGCCGGTGGCTTTGTCAAAGACAACCAGCGTGCCTGTCGATTCCAAGCGGTAAACAAAACCCGGCTGAATCAAACGCAGTGCTTCCTGCAAATCTTGGTGTTGAGCAAAGCGCGGATTGACCTTTTCCTGCTCAAAGTTTGGGCTGGCTGCTAACAAACGATCAGCAGCAATGCCATCTGCGTAAGTCAGAACCAATGGACCGGACTGCATCTTGCGGATGAGTCCGAACAACCAGCCTGCAGGGTTGTGGATGGTCTTGCTGCGCATTTGTCCGCACAGCTCATCCAAAAGTCGCTGGTGCTCAGATGCAGGCGCTCCACTCAACACGTCCAAAACCTGATTCGTGTGCAAGCCAGTGAGGTTGTCTGGCAGAACAAGTGAAGCCGCATCCACAGGAATTCTTGGTGATGATGAAAATCCACCACTACAACTTGCAGTAGTAGTTGTATTAACTACATCCCTTTGTAGAACATCCCTTTGTATATAGCTTGCAGGTTTCGGCAATTCTTGATTGCAGGTTTCGGCAGATTCAAGTTTGCAGGAAACGGCAAAGTTCGCAGGGGGGGTGTCATCGACAGCAAGCAGTACCGCAGAACGAAGCAAAGCCCTGTCACGCTTGAAGATTTCGCTATCGAAAGTAGAGACAGACTGAGCTGGGCGAACTGTGCTGACTTGTCGGAATCCGACAGGTGGCTGCTCATTCAGAAAGTCCAGCAGCAGGTCCCGTGGGCGCGTAACTTTGGGCTTGGATTCTTCATTGGCTGCGCTGGACATCCCCAAGGACAACTGGCTGAATGCGATGCCAAGGCCAGACAGGTTCACACCTGGTTCGGTATTAACACCATAGCTCGCGCTTTTAATTGCTGCAGGAGCTGCAGTCGCACTTGCTTTAGCCAGGGCTGCAGCTCGTCCTTTCAGCGGTTTGGTTGCTTGTCCGCGAAGACACATCAGGACAGCGTCCATGTTCACGCGCACAAGTGAGCCACCAGGGCCGGACTCTTGAATCAGTCCTGCGCGTTTGAGGCGATCACGCGCATTGCGCTGAACCTTCACGCCCAGGTGCAAGTGTTCTGCAATCAAGTCTTGAGTGACTGAGATGCAGCCATTGTCCAATTGACCGCGTTTGAGACAGTCACGGTGACGTTGAAGCAGGAACGAGAGATACAGACCAGCTGCAATGTTCCCAACCACGTCAGTTAATGGCTTGTAGTAGCTGTGACAGCCTCTAAACCAACTTTGCGCGGTATCCCAGTTCAATGGAGCATTGGGCGCTTGGTTGATGGCCAACTGCTTGGCCAGCGCAGCGACATTAATACGGTAGTTCATGACCGCAGGTCGCCCAACCAAGAACTCTTCCAGCACACCGACTTCCATCAGTGCTTCGCGCACGGATTCTTGTTCAGAGCGTGACAGTCCAATGCTGTTGCGCCATTGGGTCATGGACATGTGAAACCAACCACCGCGATCAGGATGCTTGCGGTAGTTGTGTCTTGTCCAGTACAGGGCCATGCCTACGAAAATCGCGGCTTTATGGCCAAACTTTTCTGAGAGTGCAGGATGAAACGGCACGAAGCCGCGTTCATCCAGGTGAAGCAGGATCTGCTCATAAGGAGCCGGTGGAGGCTGGCTGGGGCTCATCGCGCCAGACACGCCAACACCCGGTGTTGGAAAGCTTGGCTGAAGTTGCATGCTCACTGAGTTGCTCCAGGATTACGACACCTGTGGCTGCTCGTTCTTGTAAGCAGACCAAGCATCTGCAGCGATACCTGTGTTGCCTGCTTTCGTCATCCAGTGCTTGCGTTGCTCCTCATCTAGCCCATTCCACCAGTCAATGCCCAATTGAGCTTCAAGAGCATTTCCTTGTGCGGTCAGCGCAAGAACGTCTGAGCGCTGGAGTGCATCGGCCATGGGCTTAACTTGCAGCTCCAGCATCTGCATCATCTTGTTCAAATGAATGCGGTAGTTCAGCACCTTGCCCTGCTTGCCCTCCTCACTGAGCAAACCAAGCGAGACCAGCGTTTTACGGCAGGTTTGTTGCTGGGCACGCGTGATGCCGGTTTGCTTTTCGCATTCAGCTGAGGACATGCAAATTAATACGGTCGATGAGCTGCCCTCTTGCGCATCTACTTCTTTGATTTTTTCAATTGCGTATGACAGCCAAAGCGCAGTCAAGACATTGCCTGTTAAATCGATAAATGCTCGATTAATAACAATAGGCGCTTGGCCAATCCACTCCAACAACATGGCGGATTGGATATAGTTGTGATCTTGCATAATTATTATTTCCAGTAAATTTAATTGATGATGTTCTTAGTTATTTAACCGGATCTGAATTTTCATGCTCGATGATTAAACTGTGATCCCCATCTTCAAATTCTTTGAGAGTGGAGTAAAGAGTTTCAATAGAGTAATTAGGGAACTGCTGATGCAGTTCGTAAAGCCAAAAACGCAAGGACTGCTCTGGTGAGTCCTTAATAATTGAATGCCAAGCGTGATGGATTTGATCCCGAACTTTTAAACTTTTGGGCAAACATGTTCTGCCGACACTTCCACGTCCTACCAGCATCTCCCGCATGCGGCGGACTTCGTCCGCTGTGCGTTTGAATAATTTGCAAAGTAACTGCCGTGATGCGCCATGAATCACAAAGTATTCGCACATTTCGTCGTCTCGACGTTGGCGATCAATACCATTGAGGTGCGTGAGTAATTCTTTAGGATGAAAATTAACAGTAAATCCGCTTGAACGATCTGAAAGACTAAGTAAATCACGGGCTGAACGATTGCGGAGTTGATCAATCAATTCCGCATCGCAGCCCATATTTAATAACTGATCGAGTCCGTTCGCTGTTTCAATTAAACGAATAACTTCACTCAGCACCAAGAAATTGAGCTGCTGATTGTTTTGAATTTGAACAGGAATGCTCTTAGCGGGCATGGCGAAACGGACTCACAGATTAATTAAGAGAAAAGCTTTTTGAAGCTAATTTGAAATTTCGCAGGATCACTGACGTGATGCTCTGAAAGAACTTTCATTAACGACATGAATGCAGGGCCAACAACCGCGTGTGACATGAGCATCCAAACATGCATTGAAGTCACATAGATAAGGCCATTGCGCATGGCCACGCCAGCTGCAATACAGCTTGCTGACATTGCCTCCAGGCCTTGTGCTCGCGTGAGCGCCCATGAACTGTTATCAGGAATCGCCTGCGCGAAGGCTTCATTAGCCTGCCCGCTCATGCTTGCAAGCACCGGCCACAACGCTTCACGTAAACCCGCCATCTCATCACCCACTGGCTTGCCTTCCACGCTATCCATGGACGCAGGAAAATCTACAAAGAAGCCATAAGGCAATTGCGGATCGGTTTTAAGGAAGTCTGCAATTGGAACGGCAGCATTGAGAATAGAAAATGCTGCAATCAACTGCTTTTCAAATTCAGCAGTATTGCTTTTGGGTGCCTGCTGATCTGTTATGGTAGATGCACTTGATTTGCCTTTGACCCCTGTAAGCATTCCCCCAATTGGCGACTGCTGAGGCTGTTTACTCTTTGGATCTTTTTCAACCGCTTTTATTTGTTGAATCTCTTCGATAGACAAATTCGGAGTCAAAGTCACGGCCTGAATAACTGCGGGCATATTATCCACTTGCAGCTTCAAAACCTTTGCAACTACTGTTTGAAAGTCGGTAATTAAACCTTGAACATCAAGCCTTGGTTCTTGCCTGCTGGCTGGCTCTTTGTCTTTATTAGCCAGCTCAGTAGATTCAAGGTCTTGACCATGCATGAGCATGATTTCATCTAGTGCATTTTTAACTTCATCTGATTTGTCGAACTTAGTACCTAAGTCAAATAAAGAGCTAACAACCGGGCGAATGATTGAATTAATTTCTTCAGCTTTAATCCAAGGGCCAATCAAACTCAGATACTCATGAGCAAAGATGAAGTTTTGAACCATTTTGATGCCATAGTTCAATCCACTTGCTTTGAGTACCTTATTTAGCTCATTGACAGAAAGCTGTGCTTTATTCTCAGCTTGATATTCACTTTTGAATTTGACAACACCTTGAGTTCGCTCCCAAAATGAAATATCGCCACGGTTATCATTTTCTGAAAGGTGCGCAGTAATAACTGCCGCTTCTCCAGGCCACTTTTTAGTGAGGACATGCAGCGTTGCAAAGCGTTCATCACCCTCTGCAAACAGCTCTTTGCAAAGTTCAACTCGCGTATTACCACCGCCATACGGGAAATACTTCTCTTTTGGAGAGCGTCGAGTGACAGTGATGGTGTTGGTAATGCGCCCCTCAGCCTGCAAACTAGCCTTAATCTCAGCACGTTTTGAGTTGGGTTTAGACCGTGGGTTATGGCTATAGGTGACGATGTCGTTGATTGACAAGATCGTGATTGACCCATCAACTTCATCCATCGGATCAATATTTGCCGTCGCGTTGTTCGTCGATACTTTCAACGCCTCGCGTGCAGCTTGCACTCGCTTTTCGTTAGCGTTCAAAGGTTTTTCAGTAGCACCAGTCATGCTGTCCTGTGGTGTTGGTTGTGTAGGTGTGGCTGTGTTTGCTGCTGCAGTGTCTGCAGCCTGCTGACGCAGGCTGGCAGCACGCTGCGCCGCAGTAAGCGATCCGGGCGTGCGCATACGTACCTCACGATCACTGGCTGTCGTGTGGTGCGGTCAAATCGATGAATTCGGGGTGGTTGGACGCGCACATACCAGCCACGCTGGGAATGAACTCCCACATGAGCTTGTGCATTACATCTGACTGCTTGATGGGGTCAATCCAGTGAACCGGAACCTGTGAGGTGGCTGCCTTGCGGTAAGCAACCGCTGCAGGAACCACGGTTTCCAACATGCTCACCCGACCACGCATGGTGATGAACTGTTCGCGGATGAGATCAGAGATCAGGGAGCAATCCTTGGTCTTCTCAGTGCGTGTCATTACCGCTTTCATGGGTGGCATCTTCAAACCCACGTTAGCTGCACACTCATGGCGATCCAACAATGAGATCGTGCCATCCAAGAATTCGCGTGCTGAAACTATGTCGGGGGACACTGGGACCAGCAACTGGTCTGCTGCGTTTACAGCAGCATCCTGAAGGTGGCCAATTGCACCCTGTGTGTCAATGATGACCACGTCATAAGCGCTAGTCACACTAGGGTGCCTGAGAGGCATGTTCAAGCGCATAAGCATATCTAAGCCCATGCGGCCACTCATCCAGTCTTGCAGCTTGCCGTCACGTGTATCGGATTTGACCAAGTGAAGGACGCCACCTGGAGACTGTGGAACCTTGTCTGCCTTGGCCTCAAATGTTGCCGGAGGCAATTGGCAATGAGAAATGCATTCTTCGGAAAGAACGCCAGAGCGGACGAGCTGGGTGAGGCCTTGTGGAGCCTCGTGCTCTAAATGGTAGTAACGAGTGAGCGATGGTTGTACGTCTGCGTCGATGAGCAGAGCTCTTAAACCAATGTCTCGCAGCAATCCGCCCAAGTTGGCTGCGAGTGTTGTCTTACCTACTCCACCCTTGGTGGAAACAACAGAAATAGTGAACATTTTGACCTCGTTGAATGGTTGAACCAAACAACGAGATCACAAAGAATTAGATATTTGTCTAGCGAAAAAAAGCTACAAAACCCTTCAAGAGGAAGCCAAATAAGTTGTCTTTTCAACAACTTGCTTCACTCATCGACCTTACTTCTAAGTGTCAAAGAATATACATTGTATATTTTCTAAAACTCAAAAAATTGGCCGCTAAGGCCTTGTTTATAAGCACTTCCTAACACTTGTTGCGACGACTACACGTTGACGC
The DNA here is from genome assembly GCF_014836675.1 of Comamonas avium. Taxonomy (GTDB): domain Bacteria; phylum Pseudomonadota; class Gammaproteobacteria; order Burkholderiales; family Burkholderiaceae_C; genus Comamonas; species Comamonas avium. The sequence goes on along the minus strand of NZ_JACSQK010000008.1, from coordinate 122,009 downwards.
ACGTTTTGCACTCTATGTGCAATGCCTCGAACGGTTAATCACCTTCAAACATGATCTCTAGCGCTTCTGGACATACTAAAACCAAGCCAGATTCACCAACGATTGGATTAGGTCGTGGATTAAGAATGCGAATTAGTTGCGGGTTGGGCCCTCAGATAGAAGGCTCCGCTGTGGCTGAGCTTGAAGTGAGCCACTTGTAGCTTGGTGCGCTGCGCAAGTTGAGGTTGCACAACATCGGAGCGCAAATACTTGCGAATGCTATTGCCAGAAAGCCCGGTTCTGCGAGCGATCTCTCGGATGACAGGTGCTCACGTAGAGCCCAGCGTCTGATGACACTAAAAGTAGCCACGTCAACCACTCCTAGTCTCCTGCTGCACAAGAAAGCAGCAGGCTAGGGTTAATGCGTGGATTAGATTGAGATGGAAAAACCCGGGGCTAATGGGGGGCACTTCTGGGTGGAAATCAACAGCTTCTAGAGTCAAACAGCGTTGGTGAACATGTACTATAAATTGTTGACTATTTTTCATGCACAACCAACCCCTATCACAGATTTATTAAAAAGTAAACCGATTCGGATCAATGTAACTGCCATTTGAAAATATTTATAAAAATACCAAGTTTCAGTGATTCCCAAGAAATAAACCAGCATTTAAATTTTCATGCGTTAGGTCTTTATATATTTAAAGAAGCCTAATATTCTGAAACTTTTAAAGTAGGAACTACAAATGTATTCAATTACATCGGCCGAGAAGAAAATTCTTTCCCAATCTACTGCGCAGTTAGCGCATTATTTAGAAGTTACCCAACAAAATGCATGTGCGAACCTACTGCATCGTCGTTTACCATTACTTTCAGCGTCTGATGCCCCAGCCGGAACACCGGATACAACAAGTTTGAATAATATTTTAAACAGTGCTGTCGAGGTTCCTGGAACAACCTCGATTGCAACTGTCCCGCCAGCTCCTGATACAGGCATGTATCAGATGCTTGGTCAAATACAAACCCTTGACTCATATATCTCACTTCTTACAGCCTATTGTGTATACAACGAACACCCTGCTCCTTACGATATTTCTAAACCAAAGGATGCATCAGATTTCGCAAGAGCGATGGCGAAATGGCGCAATTATGTGATCACAGGTGGTTCTGTCAAGGCACTTGCAGGCTATTTGCCAGTAAGTCAAATTACAGCTCAGTCTTACAGCAAGGAAGTAACGAGCGCCGAACTACATCTAAGTTTTTTGGGTGAACTATTTTCTGGATTTTCTTTTCCTAAAGCCGCCTTAACAGAATTAGATAGCATTTTAACCAAAGTCGTTGCTAAGTTGGGGACAATGCAGGTCTCATTTAATTCAGAAGATGCAACTCTTGATCATTTTTTAACCTATTATTACTTTGCAACAGTAGCTGGTACAGGTGGTGAAGGGCAACCGCCTGCAATGTATGTTGCAAAAATTCGTACCTTCTTTTTGCATATTGACCAATCAAGCTGGAAAGTATCCGTAGGCAAGTCTTCAGTTTCAAAATTCAAATTCAACATGAATTATTATGATATGGATACAACAATGAATTCGAATTTGGTTGCTACAGATATGCAAACGATTAATAGTGCCATTCAGACATTGACCGGAAAACAGGCCTCTGAAGTGAATGCCTTGATGAATATGCAAGCAATTCATGCTGATCCACAAAAATCTTAATTATAAATTTATTTTGAGTGTTTAAAATGCCTCTAACAAAAACTGACTCCCAAAACCCTATTCGTGGATTAGCAACTTTAACTATGAAAGAACGTGGCGATTGCCAAGATGTAATTGCGAAGATTGAGGTCGCAGATCTTGGAAGGGGAGCTGGAACACTACATACTTCAGGCTCAGCTAGACTTGATCTTCAAGGTAAAACCGCGAACGGTAGTGTCAATTTACAAGTTCAAATAGGAACTGCAACCGCTGCAGCTGCATTGATAGCGCCAACAGTTTTAATTACTGCTGACGATTCACATCTTCCTGGGATTAAAAAAGGGGTGATTTCAGTGCTCAATCAAAGTCTTGACTCTGGAACAATTTGGAATTTAACTGGCACTTTGCCCTAATACGAAATTCCGATCATTGATACAGAAATATTCAGTAGCGGATTGTAAATATTTCTAAAGTTAAATAAAGACAGTGAAGTTTTAAAAGACTTTAACAAGCCCCTCTATCTCTCGATGAGGGGTTTTTTTAAAAGTGGTGAGCAAGTCTCTGGCCAATGCCATCTCAATGCTCTCCCCTTCACTATCGTTGGGTTCATCCGCCACAGGAGATGAAACAAGTCACCGTCATGCCCCTGATTCCCGCATGCAGCCTGCTTTTAGGTTGAAGGCTATCTAGCAGTCACTTGGCATGGATTTGCCTGTTTGTGCGAACTTGATGGCTTTTATGCACAATAAGCGCATGCGATTTCTACACACGATGCTGCGCGTTGGCAATCTTCAGCGCTCGATTGATTTTTATACCCAAGTTCTGGGCATGCAGTTGCTGCGTACCTCAGAAAACGCCGAATACAAGTATTCGTTGGCCTTCTTGGGCTTTGAAGGCGGCAATCCTGCTCAGGCAGAGATTGAGCTGACTTACAACTGGGGCACCGAAAGCTATGACATGGGCACCGCCTATGGACATATCGCGCTGGGCGTGCCAGATGCCTATGCCGCTTGCGACAAGATCAAGGCTGCCGGTGGCAATGTGACCCGTGAAGCTGGCCCTGTTAAGGGTGGCTCTACGGTGATTGCTTTTGTGACCGACCCTGACGGCTACAAGATTGAGTTAATTCAGGAAAATTCTCGCGCTCACCAGCACGGTGATGCGGCGTCTGTTGATCCCCTGCGCGCTGCCTGATCTACGGGCTGCGATAAGTATAAAAATGGCATCTCACGGTGCCATTTTTTTTGTGCCAAATTGCTGCTCATGTGTGAGCGTACTCAGTGGCTCAACCACAGACAACCCTGCTGTTGAGCGCGGCTGCCTTGGCGCTATCAATCACTCAACCAAAGTGACCTCAACCCGCCGAGCTTCTGCGTAGCTGCCCAAAATCACGGCAACAGCGGGTTTTTTAAGCACGATGGATTGCTCTGGCGCACCCAGATCAATCAGACGCTTTTGCACAACGATGGCACGTTTTTTTGCCAGTTCTGTGTTTTGCACAGGGTCGCCGGTTTCATCGTGAAAGCCAGAGATCTGAACGCGCTGGCCACTCTGGACCGAGACGACGATGTCCTTGAGTGCATCGTCTGCGCCATAAACCAGCTCAGTGCGGCCAGGTGCAAAGAAAAACTTCACCAGCCCCTGCTCCACGCGGTAGGACGACACTTTATTGAGCACGATGGCCGAAGCTGCCAGCGTGGGTGGCTCATAGGCAGCCAATTGAGGGGCGGCAGCCGCCAGCGTCACGGCTGCAGGTCCGTTCAGCGGTTCTGCATCGACCGAATAAGACACTGTCAAAGCAATCAATGCGGCAGAGAACACCAGAGTGAGCAGCGGTGGTTGAACATCGTCGGATGGTTGTGACATGGCCTCTTCCTCAATGGGTGCAGCATTAGGTAGTGATCGCGCTGATCTGGCTGGCAGCTGCAGGTGTACGGATGTGTGTGGCGTCTATATATGTAACATTATTAACAAATGTGCAAGTATTTTTATCTGCTCATCGTCAGAAAACTCAGGAAACTTGCAGCAAAGGCACGAAGGCCCGCCTTGGGCTGGGTGCACAATTGATGCTATGAGCCAAATTTCTGCCCACATTTCCGATTTGCGCAAAAGCTATGAACGCGCTGAACTGAGCGAGGATGCCTCGCACAGCAGCCCTCTGCTGCAGTTTGACCAATGGCTGCAAGAAGCCGTCAACGCCCAGGTCAACGAGCCCAATGCCATGACCGTGGCTACCGTAGGCAACGATCTGCGCCCAAGCACGCGGATTGTGCTGATCAAGGGCTACGACGAGCGCGGTATTGTCTGGTACACCAATTACGGCAGCCGCAAAGGCACAGAGCTGGCGGGCAATCCGTTTGCCGCGCTGCAGTTTCACTGGGTGGAGCTGGAGCGCGTGGTGCGCATTGAAGGCCGTGTCGAGCGCGTGAGCGACGAAGAAAGTGATGCCTACTTTCACAGCCGCCCTCTGGATTCACGCATTGGCGCCTGGGCCAGTCCGCAAAGCCAAGTGATCAGTGGCCGCGGCGTGCTGGTGGCCAACGCCGCCAAATACGGTGCGCAGTTTTTATTGAACCCGCCGCGCCCTGCGCATTGGGGTGGTTTCCGGTTGGTGCCCGATCGCTGGGAGTTCTGGCAAGGCCGAAAGAGCCGTTTGCATGATCGCCTGCGCTATGAACTGCACCATCGCGAATGGCTCAGAGAACGGCTTGCCCCTTAAGGCTGGTGCTGCATGGCGTGAAAGCGCAGTGCAAATAAAATAGCTGCCAAGGCTTATGCACCAAGGTTTTCATATATAAAAGTATCTGAAACCATTGCCTTATAAGCGTTGGCAGCTCCTTTTAATGATTATTTTGGATTGACTTCAATATCCAATTTTTTCCAGCAGCAGCAATACGATGGGCAGTGTCAGCAAACAAATACCGGTAGAAATAGCGATGCTGGCTGTCACCTCCTCCTGCCCCACACCGTAGCGCTGGGTGAACATGTAGACATTCGCGCCTGTCGGTAATGCAGCCGCCAGCGCCATGGTGGCCATGGGCACACCGCGCAGGCCAAACAGCCAGGCCACGGTGATGAACAAGACGGGGTGCACCATGGTTTTGACCAGGGCAATGCGTACGGCCGGTTTGATCAGGCTGCCCAGCTTGCTGTATGCCAGCGTAACCCCCACCAGCATCAACGCAATCGGCCCCAAGGCTTGGCCCAGCAACTGCATGGGTTTGTCGATCACGCCGGGAATGCTCCACCCGGTCTGGGCGAAAAGCAGACCGACAATGATGGGCAACGGCACGGGGTGAATCACGCTGTTCTTAATGGCTTGAGCCAGGGTGCGCGCCAGCCCCTGGGGCTGACCTTGAGTGCTCAACTGCCTTGCCTGTGCCAGCTCAAACACCACGGTGCCGCAGCCCAGCAGCACCAGTGCGTGCACCGAGATCAGCGTGAACAAGGTGACCAGCCCTTCCTGTCCAAAGGCCAGACCGATCAGCGGAATACCGATCATCACGTTGTTGCTGAAGGTGTGCCCCAAGGCACGGGCGGCGGCCAGCGTGTTGAAGCCAAAGACCAGCATGGTGCCGGCAAAGATGATGCCAGCGGCCAGAAAGTACAGCACGATGGGGCTGAAATCCAGATCGCCCACCTTGACGGTGGACATGGTGCGAAACAGCAGCGCCGGGGTCAGCACATAAAACACCAGATTGGACAGATCTTTGACTGCAGAGGCCCGAATCCAATCGACTTTTGCGGCGATGAAACCCAGAACAATCAACAACACCACAGGCATCAAGGCGGTCAGCGCAGGGGACTCCATGTATTCACACTTTTAAAATACGGCCGCTTTCAAGTCTTGCGTGGCAATCACACAAGGTCTGAAACCGCTGATGGGGCAATAGGTTAGCTCTGTTTGGGGCTGCTGCATGGGAGCGCGGCATTGCGGGCTGGAGCCACGCAGAGCCATGAAAAAGCAAGCCACTAAGGCTTGCTAAGGCGCGTCTGGGGCTCGCTTGGAGATCATAGCCCAACGTTGCGCGTTCCATAGAGAACGAAGGGTGCGCAGCGCTGGGTGTCGACTCGGGCCAAGCCAGCCAGAGGAAGGGCTAAGGGCAGAAAATAGCAGCGGATCTGGTTCGCGCCATGTGCCTATGCCGCGGCCCCCGTCTTCTAGCGCTCAGAGCACCTTGGCTGTCCACCGTTTTTTCTCTGTGCCTTGTCGCGTTCAGTGCCGGGGTGCCAATCGGCTGCCGCTTCAGCCCGCTTGTGTCTTGAGCCAGCTATCGTGCAGCCACTTTTCGGTCTTGCGATGCCCAGGAAAGGTGACCCAGACGATGTCGCGCTCAAAAACCATCGGCTTTTCATCGCTGCCAACAATGACCCAGAACCAGCGCCCATCGGCCAGGTTCCGGGCCTTGACTTTCATACCCGTTAGAACAATGGTTTCGCTCTTGCCATCGCGCTGCACAAGGATGGGCTCATCGTGCGGGTCAATCCAGCTGATTTTCATGCGTGGCAGCAAATCTGGAGCGGTTTGTTGCAGAAATTCGCGTGCAATCTGCTCACTGCGCTGGCGCGTTGGCAGCGGTTTGCCTGCCAGATCTAAAGAAATGTTTGCAAAGCCTTTCAGCGTGCCATCAGCCGCCACCACGGCGCTGAAGTGCTCACCCTCCAACCCGGCATTGCGGCCATCGCGACGTTCATAACGCAGCAGCTTCGCGGCCTGTCCATCGACAGACACGGTGCGCTGGGATGCCTGTGCGTGCGTGCCGGGAACTGAATAAGAAAGATCGGTTGTAACGTTGGTCGAATGCGAAGTCATGTCTGAACTTTCCTGGCTGGAAGTGAAGGATTGGGCTAAAACAGCGCTGCCTGTTGCCACTGCAAGTGCGGCAGTCAGTGCGATACGGTGAAAACGTGTCATGGATGAATCTCCTCTTTCAATGGGTTCAGTTGGACAAGGGAAACTGGGGGGCGCCTGGCGGCAGTACGGCCACTGCATCTACCTCGACCAGGACGTCAGGGTGAAACAGCTGCGCCACTCCAATCAGTGCACTGGCAGGTGGCTGCGCCAGGTCAATGAAACGGTCGCGGGCACGGCGGATAGCCGGCAATTGGTTCGACTGCAAATCGCGCACATAAATGGTGATGCGGGCCAGATGGCCTGGCGTGGCGCCAGCCGCTTGCAGCGTTACATTCAGATTCTTGAAGACTTGATCCAGCTGGGCTTCAAGGCCTGCCCGAAGCACGATGCCGTTCTCATCCACCGGTACATGGCCGGACAGGAACATCAAGCGGCCACGCTCTACCACCATGGCCGAAGAGATACCGGGTATGGCAGCGCCTGCAGGATTGATGGGTGCAAGCATGAAGTTTGCAGGGGACATGGCGGGCTCCTTGTGGACTGAAATTTTGGGATTAGCCAGCGCGCTTGCGCACAACGGCAGCGCTGCCGACAACGTTAAAAAACGGCGGCGGGGGTTCATGAAATACGGTGCTCCGACGGTTGAGGAACTGAAGGGCTGCGCGACGACCAGCCATTGACCACAGCCGCCGCTCCCAGCAATGCAGCGATGGGTGCCCATAGCAGTGCACTCCAGCCATGCGGTGCCAACGCCTGCGCAACGGGCGACGCGATGCTGGCGCCAACAAACAAGAAAAAGGTGTAGAGCGACATGGCCCGAGCACGAAAGTCGGCCGTTGCTCTGCTTGCGACGGTGCCAATCAGCCCCGGCACAGCCAGCGCAATGCCAGCTGACAGCAGCACGCTGGCCGCTGCTACCCACCCAAAGCCATCGAGTAATCCAACCATCAGTGCAATGGCCGACAGCACCAGGCCTGCGCGCGCGGTAGGCACTGGCCCTACCCGGCTGACCAGCCGTGCCGCCACAAGGCAGATCAGCAATGGTGGCAAGCCAGCAAGGCGCAGGGTTTGCAGCTGGTTTTCTGAAAAACCGGTGATTTGGGCACCTGCGTGCAAGCTGACGAAAGCAAATAACACGGTGCAAGCGGCCATCCATGCCCCCATCAGTTGTGTTTGCCGCCACATCGGCACGGGGTTCGCTGCAATAGCACCCTTTTTTTCGCGCGCCATGCCAGTTGGTAATAAACGATACAAACCAACGGCTAGCAGGACATACCCAGCTGCCAATGCCAGCATGATGACGTGCAGGCCCAGACCAGCGAACTGCGCTGCAAGCAATTGGGCGGCTGGCGCTGCCGCCAGAAAGGCAAAGCTCAGCAAGGAAATACCCAGTGGGCGACGCCCCGGTGGCAACGTTTCTGCCACCAGTGCCAATGCAGCGGGTGGAAAACCTGCCGCCGCCAAGCCCTGCAATGCCCGTGCCCCCAGCAGCATGTTGAAACTGGGTGCAATCGCCACCACGACACTGGCGCCAGCCGTAGCTACCAGACTGAACAGCAGTACTGTTCTCCTGCCGTGGCGATCTGACACGCTGCCCAGCAGCAAAAAACCAGCCGCATAGGCAAAACCAAAGGCACTGCCTGCCCAGGCCGCTTGTCCTGTTGTGACCTGCCAATTTGATGCGAGTGCCGAGGTCATCGGCAGCGTGACATAGAGCTGGCCAACTATCAGCACAGCCCCCAGCATCAGGAGCAGCAGCAATCGGTAATTTTGGGTTTTCATCAAAATCAACCTTACGTTAAGTGTAGATTCAACTTAAAAAAAGGGGCGACGCAAAGCCTCCCCATCTGGATTACGACTGTTTACGTGCCACTTCGATGAGCGTTTTCATGCGCGCAATATTGGCCACAAGGTCACGCTCGAAAGCCTGCATTTCGCCCAGCTTGCTGCGCGTGGCCTGCAGCTGGGTTTGCAGAATCTTCAATACCTCCTCCTTGCCTTTGATACCGCTGGGGTCATCAAAGTACAGATCAATGACCTGACTGATCTCTTCCAGGCTGAGGCCCAGACTCTTTAAAGCGGCAATCTTCTCCAGCCGCTGCACGGCCTGCCCGTCATAGTATCGATAGCCCGCGCCTTCGCGCTCTGCAGGACGCAGCAGACCCATTCGTTCATAGTAATGAATGGTGCGGTGGCTGACCCCCGCCCGTTGAGCGAGTTCACCGATCTGCAAAAGAGCCTGGGATGACGACATGAAAAAACACAACCTGACGTTAAGTAGAGCTTTGATTCTAGGTGGCAGCTTGAAGGCAGTCAACTCACAAAGCGCCAATCGTGTGTTCATGGTGAGCAAGAGAGCTTGAAGATACGCTTGCTCTCAATCTTGGCCGTGGCTGCACAACATGCCACCTTCAGTTGGGTGCATGACCGTGCCAAGTCATTACATAGCCCCGCAAAAACGACGTTGAAGTCTTGGCCAAATAAAAAACCGAAGGCAGCACCGGCAGCTTGCCGGGCTGTGCTTCGCAGTTGCACCATGGGTGAAGCCATGCCACGCACAGTGCAAATGCCTGGCTCAGAGCCGCTAACACCACCTCTGATACGTCGTTGCCTCGCCTTGTCGTACGCCTGTACTGCCTGCGGCTTCTCATTTCGTCTCAGTCGCAAATCTGCGATTTGCTAGGTGGTGTTAGCTGCTCATCGTCGTTAAAAGTCCATGCGCAGACCTACGGTGATATTGCGCCCTTTCAGTGGTGCAGCGCGTTTGATGGCCGAGGTGTGGGCGTAGCCCAGCCGGTCCGTCAAATTCTCGGCCTTCACCGTCAGTTGCAGCGGACTGTTGCTAAAGCGGTAGCTGGCAGCCAGATTGAGCATGCCGTAGCCGCCCGTAGCTGTTTCGTATTCGGCCGTACGGTTTTGGCGCATTACTTGCGCCCATTCGGCCTGCCCTTCCCAGCCCTTCCAGCTGCCATCCACCCGCAGGCCCATGCGGGCAGCCGGAATACGCGGCAGGTGTTCACCACTGGCCAGCTTGGCACGCACCAGATCACCAAACAGGCTGACACCCACAAAGCGGTTGATACGCTGGCGCACCTGGGCTTCTACTCCCGTAAAGCGGGCATTGGCCTGCGTGTAGTGCTGCAGCTGAAAGCCATCGTGCGCATCCACTGTGCGACCGTAGATATAGCCTTGAATCTGGTGGTGGTAGGCATTGGCACTCCAGGTGGTGGCCCCTGCGGTTTTGCGCAAACCGATGTCCCATGCGTTGCTGGTTTCTTTGCTCAGGTTGTGGTCACCCACCTCCCAGCTGTTGGTGGCCATGTGTGGCCCATTGGCAAACAGCTCTTCGGCCGAAGGCAGGCGCACTGCATGGCTGAACGATGCGCTTGCCTGCCAGCCCGGTTGAAAATGCCAGACCGTGCCCAGCGAAGCAGAGCTGCCGCTATGGTTGCGCTCGACCTGGCTTTGCAGCGCCTTGACGCTTTGCTGGTCATGGCGCAACGCGGCCTGCCAGCGCCAGTCACCTGTTTTCATCTCTTCGAGCATGAACACGCCCCACTTCTGGGTGCGGGTGGGCTCGACATAGGCTTCCTCGCCATCCGCGCGGAAATTGCGTTGCCCGGTGTGCAAGCCCAGCAAACCGCGCCAGCCGGCAATGGGGGCGTGCTGCAGCTCGAAGCGCGCGTCGTGTGCGCGGTTGCGAAACTGCGTTGCCACCTCATCGCCTTCGAGTTCATCGTGGGCGTAGCGTGTATGGCTGCCCTTAAAGCGCAGCGCTTCAATGCCCGCCACCGGCGCACGCCACTCACCGCGTACATCCCAGCGGTGGCTGGTCATATCAACAATCGGTGTGCCCTCACCCTCTTCGTGCACATGGCCCCCGTGGGAGCCACAGTGCAGGTGATCGCCATGGGGATGGCAGTCGCTGTGTTCATGGCCGGGCAAGCCGTACTCAGCACGCTGGGTGGTATAGGCGGCGCCCAGATAGCCGTCGCTTCCCACCCAGGACAGGCCCATGCTGCCGGTGCTGCCCTGGCTGTAACTGCCGGGCACTTTGCGAGCGCCTTCTTCGCTGCGCCAGCCACGGCCTGCGCGGTAGTCGCTGGCGTTACGGCCTGCGGCTTCTACCCGCAACACCAGCGGGCCTGCACCCGTCGTCAGGCCCATGGCACCGCTCTTTTCATTGGCTGCACTGCCCCAGCGCACTTCTGCCGCGCCTTCCACAGCTTTTGAAGGGCGTTGCGTGGGCACTTTCTCGTCCACCACATTGACAACGCCGCCAACGGCGCCGCCATGCACCAAGGCTGCCGGGCCTCGCAGAATTTCAACTTGTTTAATCAGCAAAGGCTCGGTGGCCACGGCGTGGTCGGGGCTGATGGTGGAGGCATCGTGCAGCTCCATGCCATTGGCCAGCACGCCCACGCGCGGGCCGTCCATACCGCGGATGATGGGGCGGCTGGCCCCAGCACCAAAGTGGGTAGCGTGGATGCCCGGCTCACCCGTCAGGCTGTCGCCCAGCGTGGCACTGCGGCGCAGTTGCCAGGCTTGTCCATCCAGCACGCTGACAGGAGCCGCCATATCTTGCGCCGCCAGCCCCAGGCCTGTGGCCGTGACGGTCACGCTGGGCAAGTGTGTGGTTTCTTGGGCAGGCGCGCTGTCTTGTGCCAGCGCGGCGTGCACATGCGCCACGTACAAGGTTGCAGCCAGAGCTACGGGGTGGAAAAAGTGCGGATTCCAAGTCTTTGAATGCAAAGGCTTCATGATGTCTATGTATCTCTGTACCGAAGACGCACGCAGGCGCTGCGAGCCCAGCCGTTCAGGACGCAGGCAGCAGACAGCGGCTGCAGCACGGGGTCAGCCGTGGCAGTGCATCAGAAAATTTGAATAAAAAATGCCTCTAGCGCTCATGCATAAAGCGCTGACAGCTCATTTTTTGAGAGAAATAACAAAGGCCTGTTCAGGCCATGAAGCCTTCTGGCGGAGCGCGGGCCAGAAAAATACGAATGGGTGACGGAAGCAAATGCGCTTCACTGGTCCATTCTGGGGGCTGTGCAGGCTGCGGATGGATGACCGCAACAGCTGGTGGCGTAGCGCTGGCACCATGCCCCAATTGATCAATAACCAGACAAGCAAGGGCATCGTGCCCGGCAAACCATGCAGCTACGCCATGGGTATGTTCGGCGGCCTGGGTCTGCTGTGTCAGTTGTGGTGCATGAAGCACCTCGTGCATGCGTCCCAAGGCCGGTGCCAGCACCAAAGCCATGGCCAGCCACCACCCCAGCAAGGGCGTGCGCAGAGCGTGCATGCGGGAAAACAAGTTCATAGCTTGAAAGGGCTACACCTTAATGGCTGTGGCGCATGCCGCAGTTTTTACCCAAAGCCAGTCCCTTGCAGCTGGCTTGCAACTGTTTGAGGCAATCGTCATACGATTTTCCTGATGCCAGGCATTGCGCGGCCTGCTCGTGTGCGCGGGCCATGCTGCGGTGGCGCTCAATGTCTTGCAGAGTATGCGCATCCAATTGCCTGGCAGGTTGCGTCTGCGCCGAAGTCTTGTTCGCAGCATCGGGGGCATGACCGTGGTCGTGCGCCCATGCCGGCATTGCCAGCAGGCATGCCGCTGCAGCTGTGCAGATCAGTGATTTCATAGTTCCTCTTGAGGGGTGGTTAAAAAAACGGGGGTTTTGCGTCACCAGCGCACTGTGCGCATTCGCCTTGCACAGCAACATCCAGCATTGGCTTATGCACTCCCGTGCTTTGCACCAGGGCTTCGCGCAAGGCGTGCAGCGCAGCCTGCACAGCGGCGGCACCCGGGTCCAGCGTGATGTGCTGGTGGCAGGCCGTGCACTCCAGGTGTGCCGAGGCGGTGGGGGCTGTGGCATCCACCACAAAATAATGGGTGATGCGCTGTGCGTTAACCGTGCGCTGCAGCAATCCTGCGTGGGCCAGCCGATCCAGCGCGCGGTATACCGTCACACGGTTCACTGGTACGCCCTGCTCGTGCAAAGCCGCTTCAACCAGCGGCTCGGTCCAGCCAGCTTGTGGCTGCTTGGGCAACAAAGACAGCAAAGCCTGCACAGCACGCGTGGCACGCATGCCTGCAGGCAATGTCAAAGCGGTGGGTGTTGGGTGTGTGGGCATGAGGGCGCATTAACGCAATACAGTTGCATTATGCCCGCACAAACCAGCGCAGCAACCTTTGTAAGGCGCTGGTTTTAGTCTTTCTTGGCGTATTGCGAGAAAGTCTGCAGAAACTTGTGCACCTTGGGCCCCACCACGTAAGCACAGTAAGCCTGGTGCGGATTGTTGGCAAAGTAATCTTGGTGGTATGACTCTGCAGGCCAATAGCTTTGCAGTGGCTGCACCTCGGTCACGACGGGTACACCAAAGAGGTTCTGCTCGTTGAGTGCCTGCACAAAACGGGTAGCAATATCGTTTTGCTGACTGGACGTGGTGTAGATGCCGCTACGGTATTGGGTTCCCACATCGTTGCCCTGGCGATTGAGCGTGGTGGGGTTGTGGGTACCAAAAAAGATTTCCAGCACGGCTTGCAAGTCGATCTGCTGCGGATCAAACGTCAGCTTGACCACCTCAGCATGCCCCGTCGTTCCTTCGCAGATCTGCTCATAGCTGGGGTTGGGTACTTGCCCGTTGGCATAGCCACTTTCTACATCCAGCACGCCCTGAACCCGGTCAAACACAGCCTCGGTGCACCAAAAACAGCCACCACCTAAATAAATAATTTCTTGCATGCGGCATTTTTACACTGAGTCAGCGATGCTGGCTGACAGGCGGTGAGCGCTTAACTGTAGGACATTAAGCTGGCTTGACGGCTGTTCCACAGTTTTTTATATTGCATTTACTGACCACCTGGTCATTTCAACCCATCCCACTTTTTCTGGCATTTTGAGCACTGTCCCCACCCCTGCCCCCGCACCATCGCGCCGCGCACGCCGTAAAGAGGCGCGCCCTGCAGAGCTGCTGGAGGCTGCAACCCGCCTTTTTGTAGAGAAAGGCTATGCCGCAACACGGGTGGAGGAAGTGGCCGCGCTGGCCAACGTTTCCAAAGGAACTTTGTTTCTGTACTACCCCAGTAAAGAGGCATTGCTCAAAGCCGTGGTGCGTGAAAACATCGCAGGGCGTTTTGCTGAATGGCAGGCACAGCTGCAAGACTTTGAAGGCAGTACGCCGGATTTGGTGCGGTATGCATTTGCGGTGTGGCTGGAGTGCATTGCGCACTCGCCGGCTGGTGGCATTTGCAAGCTGATGAGCAGCGAGTGCTGTAATTTCCCAGAACTGGCGACGTTTTACCTGGAAGAAGTCATCTACCCCGGCAACGCCCTGATCCGCTGCATTTTGGCGCGCGGCATCGCACGCGGGGAGTTTCGCAACGTGGATCTGGACGCCGGCATCCACTTGATCGTGACGCCCATGTTCTCTTACATCCAGTGGCGCCATTCGATGGGCGTTTGCTACCCGCAGTCCATGGGTGTCAGTGCTGAAGTCTATTTTGCGACCCATATTGACAACCTCTTGCGCGGCTTGGCTGCATCTGCGGCATGACACAGCCTGCTCAACCCGCAACTTCGCGCCGCCTTCCCACATGGATGTGGCTGCTGGCCGTCGTCAGCGTGCTGGCCATTGTGTGGGGCATGTGGCGCGCGCTGGAAAGCCGCAGTGCCAAAAAAGAAGCACTGCAGACCAGCGTGACAAGCCCGCCCCCCAGCTTGCGCATTCCACCTGAAGAATGGCTGCTAGCGCGCCCCCGTGCCATGCCGCTGGGTATTGCCATTACTGGCAGCCTGTCAGCGGTCAACAGTGCAGTTGTCAAAGCCCGCATTCCCGGGGAGCTGCGTGATTTACAGGTCCGCGAAGGTGATGCGGTAGCGCAGGGCCAGGTGATTGCCCGTATCGACCCCACCGAATCAGATGCCCGCTTTCGCCAGGCCAAGCTGCAAGCCGATGCAGCACAGGCGCGGGTGGCTATTGAGCAGCGCCAGTACGACAACAACCGCGCACTGGTTGAAAAAGGTTTTATTTCCAGCACAGCGCTGAGCACCTCGTCTGCCAATTTACAAGCCGCGGAGGCCAACTACGCGGCCGCTCGCGCAGCACAGGACGGTGCCCGCAAGAGTCTGGATGACACCGTATTGCGCAGCCCCATTGCGGGCCAGGTGGCGCGGCGCATGGTGCAAAACGGTGAACGGGTGAATGTAGAAGCAGCGATTGTCGAGGTGGTTGACCTCTCGGCTTTAGAGCTGCAGGTACAGCTGCCCGCCAATGACTCCGCCTCCGTGCACGTTGGGCAAACGGCCCAGCTGCTGCTGCGTGCAAGCAACGGGCAGGCTGCACAGAACCTGCAAGCCCGGGTGGTACGCATCAACCCCAGCGCGCTGGAAAGCAACCGCGCAGTGCCCGTGTATCTGCAGCTTGCATCCCAGAGCGCCAGCCAGCTGCGCCCTGGCATGTATGTAGAAGGATTTATTCAGACGGGCAGTACCGAGGCCCTGGCGGTACCGCTGCATGCTGTACGCACCGATCAGCCCCTGCCCTATGTGCAGACCGTGCAAAACAACGTGGTCATGCACACCCCAGTCAAGCTGGGCGTGCAAAGTGTGGGAGAGGCACAGACATGGGTTGCAATCGATGCGGGCCTGCAAGCCGACCAGGTGGTGCTGGCTGGCCGCCTGGGCGGTTTGCCGGCTGGCACGCGTGTGCAATTGATGCCGGCAGAGCCTGCCCCGCCCTCGCAGTAACTGTCCAGAAAGCACAGCCGCATGTGGTTTACCAAGGTCAGTTTGCACAACCCCGTCATGGCCACCATGGTGATGCTGGCTTTTGTAGTGCTGGGCTTGTTTTCTTACCAGCGGCTGTCTATCGAGCAGTTCCCCAACGTCGATTTCCCCGTTGTGGTGGTGTCTGTGGATTACCCGGGTGCTTCACCGGAAGTGGTGGAAAGCGAAGTCACCAAACGGCTGGAAGAGGCCATCAACTCCATTGCCGGCATCAACGCCCTCACCTCGCGCAGCTATGAAGGCAAAGCGCTGATCATCATTGAGTTTCAGCTGCAAATTGATGGCCGCAAAGCGGCAGATGACGTTCGCGAGAAAGTAGCCACCGTGCGCCCACTGCTGCGCGATGAGGTGAAAGAGCCGTGGGTGCTGCGCTTTGATCCGGCCAGCGCACCCGTATGGTCAGTGGCTGTTTTGCCGGACAGCCACACACAAATCGAAGGCACGCAGCCGCTGACACCCGTGCAGCTCACCACCTGGGCTGACCAGGTTCTGAAAAAACGTCTGGAAAACGTTCGCGGGGTTGGAGCGGTGAACCTGGTTGGCGATACGCCACGTGAAATCAATATCTATCTGGACCCTGCCGCATTGCAAGCCTATGGGATCACTGCGGCGCAGGTGGTTAACGCCGTACGCAGTGAAAACCAAGATTTACCTGTTGGCAGCATTCGCTCACTCCAGCAAGAACGTGTGGTGCAGATCAACGCCCGCATCCAGCGGCCCGAGCAGTTTTCCGACATCATCGTGGCCCAGCGCAGCGGTGCTGCCGTGCGGCTGGGGCAGCTGGCGCGCATCAATGATGGTGCACAGGAAGTAGAAAGCCTGGCGCTGTACAACGGCCAGCGTACGCTGCTGCTGTCGGTGCAAAAAGCACAGGATGAAAACACCATTGAAGTCGTTAAAGGCCTGAACCAGGCCATCCATGATCTGGGTGCCGAGCTGCCTGCAGGCATCAAGCTGGAGACCATTGCCGACTCTGCGCGCCCCATTCAGGTGGCCGTCGACAACGTTCGGCAAACCTTGATTGAAGGCGCAGTGCTGACCGTTGTGATTGTGTTCTTGTTCCTCAACTCCTGGCGCTCCACCATCATCACGGGACTGACGCTGCCCATTGCGTTGATTGGCACTTTCTGGTTCATGTACATGTTTGGGTTTTCCATCAACATGGTCACGCTGATGGCGCTGTCGCTGTGCGTGGGCTTGCTGATCGATGACGCCATCGTGGTGCGCGAGAACATCGTGCGCCATGTGCAAATGGGTAAATCGCCCTACAACGCGGCCATGGACGGCACACAGGAAATTGGCCTGGCCGTGCTGGCTACCACCTTGTCCATCGTCGCGGTGTTTTTGCCCATTGGTTTCATGGGCGGCATCATTGGCAAGTTCTTTCATGAGTTCGGCATCACCATCGTGGCTGCTGTGCTGATTTCAATGTTTGTCAGCTTTACGCTGGACCCCATGCTCTCCAGTGTGTGGCACGACCCGAGCATTCATGCGCGTGGCTCAAAAGCACAGCCACAGCCCCGTGGCAAGCCAACGCTGTATGAGCGCACGCTGGGGCGCATCACCGCGTGGTTTGACCGTGCAACCGAAGATCTGTCAGATCTGTACCAGCGTTTGCTTCGATGGGCACTGCGGCACAAATTGCCGACCGTGCTGATTGCTGTGGCAATTTTCATCGGCAGCGTACTCATGCTGCCCCTGCTGGGTTCTGAATTTGTGCCCAGTGCTGATTTCTCTGAAACGCAGGTCAAATTCGAGACCCCGCAAGGCTCCTCGATTGAGGCCACTGAAGCCAAAGCCCTGCAGGTGGAGGCGATCATTCGAGCCATGCCCGAAGTCAGCTACACCCTCACCAGCATCAATACCGGGGGCGCTGAAGGAAAGCACTCAGCCAGCATCTTTATCCGGCTGGTAGACCGCCACCAACGCCAGCGCAGCTTGCAAGACATGTCGCTGGTGCTGCGTCAGGCATTGCGCACGGTTGCGGGCATCATCGTCACCCACGTTGGCTTGCTAGAAGCTGTGGCCGGGCAAAAACAAATTGAGTTTTCACTCATGGGCCCCGATCTGGGCGAGCTGGACCGGTTAAACCAGCAAGTGCAGATGCAGCTGCAGCGCATTCCAGGCCTGGTCGATATTGATACCAGCTTGCAGCCGCCCAAACCCATTGTGAACGTTGAAGTACGCCGCGATGCTGCTGCTGACCTTGGACTGTCCGTTGCAAGTATTGCCAGCAACTTGCGCACCTTGGTGGCGGGCGAAACGATTGGCAACTGGCGCGCCAGCGACGACCAGACCTATGACGTCAATGTCCGTCTGGCGCCTGAGGCGCGCACACAGCCGGAACATTTGCAGCGTCTGCCTTTTGCACTGACGGGTGCCGATGGCAGTACGCGCATCGTGCAGCTCAGTCAGGTGGCTGACGTGGTACAAGCCAGCAGCCCCAGCCAGATCAATCGCCGTGCCATGACGCGTGAGGTGCAATTTACGGCCAATGTGTCTCTGCGCTCGGTGGGTGAAGTTTCAGCCGACATCACCAAGACTCTGAACAGCCTGCAAATGCCACCCGGCTACCGCTGGGAGTTTGGCGGCTCGACCAAGAACATGAACGAGTCGTTTGCATACGCGCTGTCCGCCTTGGCTCTGGCAATTATTTTTATTTATATGATTTTGGCCAGTCAGTTCAAAAGCTTTATTCAACCGCTGGCGCTGATGACCTCATTGCCCTTGACGTTGATTGGTGTGGTGCTCGCTTTGATGATGTTCAACTCAGCCATCAGCATGTTTTCCATCATTGGCATCGTCATGCTCATGGGTTTGGTCACCAAAAATGCTATTTTGCTGGTGGACTTTGCCATTCGTGCGCGGGGCGAGCACACCAATGAACACGGCGAGATTCAGCAGGGCCTGCCCCGTGAGCAAGCACTACTGCTGGCCGCCAGAGTACGGCTGCGCCCTATCTTGATGACCACCTTGGCCATGGTCTTTGGCATGGTGCCTCTGGCTTTTGCCGTGACCGAAGGCTCAGAACAGCGCGCCCCGATGGGACAGGCCGTGATTGGCGGAGTCATCACCTCCTCGCTGCTCACCTTGGTGGTTGTGCCGGTGGTGTACTGTTATTTGGATGATTTGACGCAATGGGTCAGAAAGCTTTGGAAGGGTCGTGAGGCCCACAACGCGGCAAACCTGCCCCCACACTCGTAGAATCGTGAGTTTGTTCCAGACAAGCCATCCCACAGCGGAGGAGACCACAATGAATTTGCCCCTGAACAGCCTGCTTGATCGCAACGACACCACTGAAAACGCCCGCTACAACATGGTGCAGCAGCAAGTGCGTCCATGGAACGTGGATGACAACGGTGTGCTTGACGCGCTCTACACAGTGCGCCGTGAAGATTTCACGCCCCCCGCACACTACAGCCTGGCGTTCATGGACGTGGAAGTGCCATTGAGCGACGATGCGCTAGCCATCGAGCAGGGTCTGTGCATGTTTCAGCCCCGCGTAGAAGCGCGCATGATCAACGACCTGGAAGTGCAGCCCCACGAGCGCGTGCTGGAAATCGGCACCGGCTCTGGCTACAGCGCGGCCCTGCTGTCCAAGCTGGCCAAAGAAGTTGTGACGCTGGAAATCAATGCCGATCTGGCAGAGATGGCCCGTGAGAATTTGACCGATGCAGGCTGCACCAATGTCACCGTGCGTGTCGCTGATGGCTCTAAAGACACACTGCCTGAAGGTCCGTTTGATGTCATGTTGCTCAGCGGTTCGGTCGAAGTGCTGCCCAAAGAATTGCTCTCGCACCTCAAGGACGGCGGGCGACTGGGAGTCATCGTGGGCCAAAAACCCATCATGCGCTACACCGTGGTGAGCAAGCAAAACGGCACCATTACCACCACCGAGCCATGGGACATTGTCGCTCCTCGCCTGCAAGGCTTTGCCACCGCACCGCGTTTTGCGTTCTAAGTTTCAAGCCTGTTGACATCGCCGGAGAGATTTTTATGTTTTACCAAGTTCGCCCTTCCCTGCTGGATGAGTGGTTGGGCCAATTTGACGGTGGTGTCAGCAAACCGCTGGTACTGGATGTCCGTGAGAAATGGGAGTGCCAGGTGGCCAGCGTTGCACCCAGCGACAAATTTGAGCTGCTGTGCATCCCTATGGGGGAGATCACCTCGCGCCTCAATGAGCTCGATCCTGATCGCCCTGTTGCCTGCCTGTGTCACCACGGTGCCCGCAGCATGAGTGTGGCTGCGTATCTGGCACGCGCAGGCTTTGATGCGGTGGCCAACATCACCGGCGGCATTGCCGCCTGGTCAGATGAACGCGACCCGACCGTGCCGCAGTATTGAAGTTCGATTTCAAAAAAATGGCAGTCCAATGCTGCCGATGAGATTCTTGGAGAAGGTTTCCATGGCGTTTTCATTCGGGCAGCATCTCTCGTTTTCTGCGCACTGTGCACTGCGACAAGTCACACTCGCTGCGGTTGCAGTCTGTGCATGGACCAGCGCACCCGCTCAAAGCCTGGTGCAATTGACAGAACAAGCGCAAATCCATGACGCGGCCTGGCAAAGCGCTAGAGCGCAGCTGGATGCCAGCATCAGCAAGGGCGCGCAAGCCAAAGCGGGTTTATTGCCCCAAATAGGTATTCAGGCTGGCAGCCAGTACAGCGAAACCCGTGTGCGCGGCAACTTTCCTACAGTGCCGCTTGATGGCCGGCAAGACTCGGCCAGCCTGCAAGCCCAGCAGCCCTTGTATAACCCCGCCAATGTTGCCACCTACCGCCAAGGCCAGCGCAACGTTGATCTGGCGTATGCCCAAGTTGACGCCTCTGGCCAGGACTTGCTGGTGCGTTCTGCCAAAGCCTACTTCCAGGTGCTCTCTGCAATGGATACTCTGAGCCTGGTGCAGGCCCAGAAACGTGCCGTGGCCGAACAGCTTGAATACGCCAAGCGCAACTTTGAAATTGGCACGGCAACCGTCACTGATTCGCGCGAAGCTCAGGCCCGCTTTGATTTGGTCCGTGCCCAAGAAATTGCCTCAGAAAATGATGTCCGCGTTGCACAGGCAGCGCTGGAGCAACTGGTGGGCGTAGCCGGTGCCTCTCCCTGGCCACTGGCACAACCCGTGCACTTGCCACAGTTAACACCCAACGATTTACAAACCTGGCTAGACACGGCTGACGCGCAAAACCCCATGGTGCGACAAGCGCAAATAGCGGTGGACATGGCCAAGCTGGAAACCGACAAAGCCTATGCTGGTCACAAGCCCACGGTAGATTTGCAAGCCAGCTACGGCACACAGCGCAACCCCGATGGATCCATGACGCTGCCCCAGCGCAACAACTCCACCGCAGGCACCGTAGGCGTTGTCATGACCATTCCTTTGTTTGCCGGCTTTGCCGTACAGAACCGGGTCAAGGAAACTCTGTCGCTGGAAGAGAAGTCTCGCGCAGATCTGGAAGACGCCAAGCGCCAGGTTGCCCAAAGCGTGCGTACCGCTTTCTTCGGCGTGCAGTCCACCTACGGGCAGGTTCATGCACTGCAAGCCGCCGTGGCTTCAAGCCAGAGTGCTTTGGAGGCCAATGTGCTGGGCTATGAGGTAGGCGTGCGCATTAACATTGATGTGCTCAATGCCCAGAGCCAGCTTTACCAGTCGCAAAAAGACCTGGCACAAGCTCGCTACAACCTGCTTGTGGGCCACCTGCAGCTGCGCCAAGCAGCAGGCAATTTGCAGATGCAGGATGTGCACACCATCAATGAATTGCTCAGCCCTGCACAGATTGCAGCAGCGCCTGTGAGCAACAGCCTTATCAATAAATGAGCTATTAGCGCTTGCACAACAAGGACTTCAGATAGATATCACTTTGAAGTCCTTATACAGACTGCGTTAGACGCTCTCTTTCTTGTTAAGACGTTTTAGCCGCATAGACAGTGCCATTTAGACATTAGAGCTGAATATGCCGATCATGTAAGCTGTATTCAATGACTGAATTGAAAGCTCCTTCCCTGGAGCTTTCAAACGCATGGCGTGCTTACTTGATCAATTCCAGCATCTGCTTAAAAGCTGGGTGCTCGCAGCTGCGCAGCCACTCAAAGGCCACCATCTCCGTGGTCACCAGCTCTGCCCCAGAGCCAGCCAGGCGGTCAAAAGCAGCGTCACGGTTGCGTTCACTGCGTGAGCTGCACGCGTCGGTGACCACCCATACCTCCATCTCCTCTTCCAGCAGTTGCAACGCTGTTTGCATCAGGCAAACATGGGCTTCGCATCCTGCAATGATGATGGACGGACGCTCAGGCTCCGGCGCTTCCTGTGGCTTTTGCAAGTGCTTGGGCATGCTGCGTGCATTGCCCCCCTGCTGCTTGCGCACAGGTGGACGCAGCACATCGATCAGGCCTTCTTCGGCCGCGCTGAAACTCATCTTGGCAAAGGTTCTGTTGCACAAAGCGCGCAGATAGGGCGCGTTTGGCCCCAGCCGTGAGGGGTTTTGTTCTGTCGCCCAGACAGGCACTTGCATCATGTTGGCAATTTTGGCCAGCTTCACAGCATTGGCCAGTACCTGCGGCCCCTCAAAAATGGCAGGCATCAGCTTTTCTTGGTAGTCGATCAGCACCAATTGCGAATCATCGGCATCCAGCAGCATGTAGTTTTCCTAGAGTTTTCTCAAAGAAGGCATTGTCGCAGCGATCTGTGCAGCATGCCTTACAGCGCGCTTTACCTCAACTTGCCTGAGACAGATCAAAACGAGCCAATCAAATAGTAAAAGTCCACAACTAGATCACATTTGTAGGGCAATTTCAGCGCACAACGTCAGGCTCTCGTGATAACCTCCGTGCCCATGACTTGTAAATGGCTACTCGTTCTTGCCCTCGCCTGTGGAAGCGTGCAAGCAGCGCCCACTTCCAGTGAACCTCTTTCTCAGAATCGGCTGGCCGAAATTCTGAAAGAGCGCGGTCTCGGCTCCAATTTGCAGTCCATGGGGCAATCGGTCGCAACAAATACCTCTACCGTGATCAATACGGCCATGGGCATGATCGGTATTCCCTATCGCTTTGGTGGCACCAGCGCAGAGACAGGTTTTGATTGCAGCGGCTTTGTACGCGCCATCTACCAAGACACCATGGGCCATCTTTTGCCTCGCAAGGCCGATGACCAGGCCAAGGCCACCCAGAAAATCGATAAAAAAGAGCTCAAGCCGGGCGATCTGGTGTTCTTCAACACCATGCGCCGCACATTCAGCCATGTGGGCATTTATGTGGGTGACGGCCAGTTCATTCACTCCCCCAGCAAAGGCAAATCTGTGCGGGTAGAAAACATGAATACAAGCTATTGGGCCAAGCGCTTCAATGGTGCGCGCCGCGTTGACGTGGCAACGGCTGAGGCCACTGTACTGACAGGCAACGATATCTCGCCCTGACATAAAAAATATTTCGCCCAAGGCCTGCTCCATGCAGGCCTTTATTTTTATTTATTCTTTCTGCTCCCATGACTGACAAAGCTACACCCAAACCCAAACTGGTCCGCTGGATCATTGGCCTGCCAGTGGCACTTTTCGCCGTACTGATGCTGGGCAGCCAGCTTTTCTTCAATGCGTCCCCAGACAAAGAAGCGCAGTGGGTTGAGCGAGAAACCATCCGTTTGTGCTGGAAAGAGCGTGAAAAAGGCCCCAAGGAAAATACTCCGGCACAGTTCACCGAGGGTCAGTGTGAACAGCTGGAATTCGCCTTCAAAAACAAATGGGGCATCAACCCCTAAGCCTAAGGCCCTCCCAGGCGGGGCTGGCATAAAGCAGCACAGGGCAACGCACCCCAATACCGCTGGTCACACTCTGCCAGATACCGGCCGGTCTTCATCTCCAAGCCTGCAGCCTGAAAGCGGCACCATTACCGCTGCCCTTAACGCTTGGTCACTTGGCCCTTCGGATGGCCTGCGCTAAGGTTGCTAGACTGCACGGCATGCTTGCTACCCCTTTGCTCTGCCTGATTGTGGGTGTTTTTGACGGTCACACCCTGAGCGCACGTTGCCCTTTGCCAGATGCATTGCAGCTGCATCAGTCTGTGCAAGTACGCCTGCAAGGCGTCGATGCCCCACAGCCACAGCAGCCTTATGGCCCTGAGGCTCGCGAAGCTTTACGTGCAATGACTTTGGGCCAAACAGCCCAGCTGCGGTGCAGCAAAGTTGACCACCAACAGCACCGTGTGTGCTCTGTCTGGGTGGCTCCAGCGTCCGCCCCTGATGGCCCGCGTACGCTGGATGCAGGGCTGGCCATGCTGACCGTGGGACTGGCCCGGTGCTCTCATGCCGATGCTCAGGAGCAGTCACCGCAAGAACGCGGCCAGTATTCGTTTGCAGAACAAGAAGCGAAAGCACGCAAAGCGGGGCTGTGGCGCACCAATGGTGCGGTTGACCCGCCGGATTGCTGAACCCCGCGTTTTCGTTAATCAAGCACAACGCAATTGCGTCCTGCGACCTTGCCACGGTACATGGCCGCATCTGCACGGGCAATCACCGTTTCCACGGCTTCGCCGGCCCGATACAAAGTGGCACCCAGGGTGCAAGTCACCTGAAGATCTTTGTCGATCTTTTTCGACCATGGCAGAGACTCTGTGTGCGTGCGAATGCGCTCCAGCAGGACGCCAGCCTCACTCAATGTCGTGCCAGGCAACAGCAGCAAGAATTCTTCGCCACCGTAGCGGCCACCGCAATCCACAGCGCGCAATTGTGAAGACAGAAGCTGGCCAAAAGCCCGCAGTACCTGGTCACCGCCTTCATGTCCATAGCGATCGTTGACATGCTTGAAATAGTCAATATCCAGCAATGCAACGCACAGCGCAGAACCATCTCGCTGTGCGGTCTCAATGCACTGCTGCAACCGCTCCATGACGCCCCGCCTGTTCGCCAGCCCAGTCAATTCGTCATTGCGCATCAATTCTTCGATTTGTGTCAGTGCAATGGCCAGTTTCTCGTTGCTCGCACTGAGGCGAAATTGCATGCTGCGAAAGTACGTCACAAGAATGCTGCAACGCACGACAGCCCCGAACACAACCCCAATGGCCAGCAACTGCCCTGCCAGCGTATCGGTGGTCATGCGCATCTGGGGCCCCAGCCAGCAAATGATGACCGCTACGGCAATGAGCGTGCAGCCCCACGTCATCCAGAAGCTGGTGCGCCGTCGTGCAAGAAAGCCATCTGCACTGAAAACCATTAGCATCACCAGTGCTTGAAATGCAACCTGTGGAGCCGCAATCAGCAGACCCAGTGTTCCAATGATTGCGAGCAGCTGGTGCACAAGAAATAAGCCCGGATCTCGTCTGGTTTGGCTCCAGCCGCTGGCGTATGCCCAGGTGATAAATGCCATGCCAATGCCCACCCACAGGCCATACAGCAGCACAGCGTTCAAAGGTGCATAGCCTGCCCAGCTGTGTCCCAGGAAAAGTCCAAAGGCATACAGGTGGCTTAGCAGTACCGACGCATGCAACTGCCAGGTTCGACGGCGCCAACGCTTGAAGTGCAGTGCCTCATCCGTGAGTGGAGACGAAGATTCAGGCCCCCACAGCAAACGGTTGTTTTTTTTCTCGGTGGAAGTCTCGATCACAGGCATCAAAGCGCCCTATTTCTTATGGAGTACGGGAGGTGACTCGCGGCAGCTTCCGGGTTCTGTCAGGCCTACTGCTGTGACCCTGGCATCAATGCCGATATGGTAGCTCGGCTCTGTCACACGCTGCTGCCGCTTCCTGAATGCGCTGTAGTGTTATATCTGCGCTGGCCGCAGATTGCCCCGTAATTTCTGTCTTGCAGTGGTTGCCCGGAGGCAATGGTGATCAAAATACGCAAAATTTACAGTGAACAAAGAGAGCTGCCAGCGCTTGTGTAATAAGCTCTACATCCCTGATTTACCGAAAAGAAAGCACCTGTGAACAAATCTGAACTGATTGCCTACATTGCAAACAACGCCGACATGTCCAAAGCATCTGCTGCTCGCGCACTGGATGCAACCTTGGAGGTGGTCAAGGCCTCCCTGCAAAAGGGCGACACTGTGTCGCTGGTGGGCTTTGGCAGCTTTGGCGTAACGACACGTGCAGCGCGCAATGGCCGCAATCCACGTACCGGCGAGGCACTGAAGATCAAAGCAACCAAAGTGCCCAAGTTCAGCCCAGGCAAAGCATTAAAAGATGCAGTGAACTAAGAAAAACTAACTGCTAAACCAAGCCTGCTCAGACCGAGCAGGCTTTTTTTTCAAAAAACAGAAGGCATCGGTATTTACAGGCCTGCGAGCACCTTCCAAAACGTGGCTCCTTTTTTTGCCCATGTGCGTCCGACGCAGTGCCAAACCTCACCAGCATGGCTGCTGTTACGCACAGCGGCTTGCAGGTGCTGCAGCCATGCAAGCAAATACCTTTTCCGTGAAATTTTCCCGTGCTTGTGCACGATAACGACTTGATTTTTCCAGCGTATCTGTGCCGCGTTTGCAGTAGAGCCATCCGCACGCTTCCTTGTTGACAGGGAGCCCTGCCAGCGCTGCGAAGGCCTGCTGCGTAGCGCCGGTCAGGCAATTCGGGGTTTTGGGCGTTTTCCGGGGTCCTACAGGCAGTGCTACAGACCGCAAAATCACCCATAGCACCCAAGCACGCCGACACCGTTGCAAGTCTGGTACATACCCACGCATGTCCGCAGCGCTCTTGCTCAATGGGTAACAAAACGACGGATTCCCGCAGCTTTGAGAGAAACGTGTGCAAAAAGCACATCTTGTATGTATCCGTTCGATGCGCCGACAGTTAGCTAAGTCTCAGACTCACGCAATAAAACTCCTTGGAGCAAGGTCCTGACTGCTTGCTCGGCAATTTCGTCAGGGGAGTAAGCTCCTCCGCTGTCGTACCATTTGCCAATCCAGCTCAACGCACCACCAATCATGAAGGCCGTCATTTTTGGATCGCAAGGTGCCAAAAGGCCCTGCTGCACGCCTGCTTCCACCAAACGCCGAAATGCAAGATCAATTTGCGCCTTCATGCGGCGCAATGCCTTCCGACTCTCGGGAGGCAACTGTTCATCCCCGACCCTGATCAAGCACATGCCAAAGTCCATGGTGACGATGCGCGCGTAAACACGCATGCAAGCTTCCAGCTGATCCAACGCCGTTCCACCAGCCTGACGTGACACTTCAATGCCCTCTAACGTCATCTCCAGGCCCTGCCGCACACATTCAAGCAAGATCTGATCCTTACTTTTAACGTAGTAGTACAGCGTGGGTTTGCTCACACCCAATCGGGCTGCAATATCGTCCAATGAAGTGGCATGAAACCCTCTCTCATTAAACAGCTGGGCCGCCGTTGAAAGCACAGCCTGGCGCTTTGCCATGCGACTTTGCTCACGAGCAGAAAGGGCTTGCGACGAAGCAGAGCGCACGTTTATTTCAGTGAACTTCGACATGATAGGACGCCGTAAAAAAACAAAAGTCTACTCTTAGGTAAGCATCCATCAAATCATATTTATCAAGTCATCACACATGTCATTTATTTAAAATTCTTTTGCTTGACAGTGCCTTAAGGTTTTCACCGAATGGGTAAGCACTGATTACGAAAAATGCATATCTCCACAAAATCTACTCGCAAGTAGATAAATTTTGTGGAGCCTTCGCTTTCATGCAAACTCATCAAACCTCACAGGCCACGACATCGCCGCTGCTCAGTGTCAACGGTCTGACCTTGGCTTTTGGTGGCGTCAAAGCCCTGACCGGAGTTAGCTTCGATGTGCAGCCAGGCTCCATCACTGCGGTCATCGGCCCCAACGGGGCTGGCAAGACTTCGCTGTTCAACACCATCTCTGGCTTTTACAAACCCACAGAAGGCCGCATTGCCTTCAAAGGACAAGACATCACCCGGATCCCAGCGCCCCAGCGCGCCAAGAGGGGTTTGGGCCGCAGCTTCCAAAACATTGCTCTGTTTCGCGGCATGACGGTGCTCGACAACATCAAGCTGGGCCGCCATGCCCACCTGAAAACTAATGTGCTCGACGCGCTGTTCTACATAGGTAAGGCACGCCGCGAAGAAGCCGCGCTGCGCGCAGACATTGAAGAGCGCATCATCGATTTTCTAGAGATCGACCATATCCGCCATGCGCCCGTCGCGGCCCTCTCCTACGGATTGCAAAAGCGCGTGGAAATGGCCCGCGCGCTGGCCATGCAGCCCGAAATCCTCATGCTCGATGAGCCTGTCGCCGGCATGAATCGCGAAGAGACCGAAGACATGGCCCGCTTCATCCTCGATGTACGCACCGAATGGGATGTGACTGTGCTCATGGTCGAGCATGACATGGGCATGGTCATGGATCTGTCTGATCACGTGGTGGTCCTCAACTTTGGCCAGGTCATTGCACAAGGCTTGCCTTCTGACGTGCAAGGCAACCCCGAGGTCATCAAAGCCTATCTGGGCTCCGGCGATGTCCACGATCTGCGCCACAAATTCCACAGCACCGCAGGAGCCGCATGATGGATTGGGCCTATCTGTTTGAAATCAGCCTCACTGGCATTGCCAGCGGTGGTTTGTACGCCCTCGCAGCACTGGCCTTTGTGCTGGTCTACAAGGCCACGCGGGTGGTGAATATCGCCATTGGTGAAATGCTCATGATGGGGGCTTATCTGTTTTTCACCTTTGCCGCAATGTGGGCGCTGCCTTTGTGGCTTGCCATACCCGCAGCAGTGTTGGCCAGCGGTGTGCTAGGTGCAGTGATTGAGCGAACCATCATTCGCCCCCTGCTAGGTGAGCCCCCCATCTCGGTGTTCATGGTCACGGTGGGTCTGACCTCCGTGCTGATAGGCATTGTGGAAATGATCTGGACAGCCGATCAGCGTCGTCTACCGGACTTTATGCCCACCCAGCCCATCATGCTCGGTGAAGTTTTCCTCGCACCGAAGGTGTTTTGGGGCTCTGTAATTGCCGTGGTGTTCATCGCTACCGTGCTGCTGGTGTTCCGTTTCTGGCGCGGTGGTGTGGCACTGCGTGCCACCGCCAGCGATCAGGCTGCAGCCTACTCCGTAGGCATCAACGTGCCCCGCGTGTTCTCGCTCGCGTGGGTGGTCTCCGCCATGATTGCCGCTGTCTCAGGAATCATCGTCGGCTCCATCGGCGGCCTGTCCTCCAGCATGGGCGTGTTTGGTCTATCCGTACTCGTCGTCGTGATTGTGGGCGGCCTCGACAGCGTACTGGGTGCACTCATTGGCGGTCTGGTGATTGGACTAGTCGAAGCGCTGGCCGGGGCCTATCTGGGCGGTGAATACAAGTTGCTAGCCACCTTCATTGTGCTGGTGGTGATCTTGATGATCCGCCCGTATGGCCTGTTTGGTACACACGAAATCGAGCGGCTCTAAGCCCAGAACCAGAACCCAGGAGACACCGAGCCATGCGCATTGGAACGCTCAAAGAAAGTTATGTGGCAGATGCTGCCCTGTTTGACTCTCGCACACAAAAAGTCTGGCTGTGCCTTGCAGCCGCCCTGCTCATGCTCTTTCCCTTTTTGGCGACGGAATACTGGCTCTACATGGCCTGTCTGGTTGCCATCAATGTGGCCAGCGCCACCGGCTTGAACATCCTCACCGGTTACACCGGTCTGGTCAGTCTGGGGCAGGCTGCTTTCATGGGTTTGGGTGCCTATACAGTGGCTGTGCTGGAGACGCACTGGAGCACACCATTTTTGCTCAATCTGCTGGCAAGCGGCTTGGTCGCCATGGTTGGCGGCATCGTCGTTGGCATTCCTTCACTACGCGTCAAAGGGCTGTATCTGGCGATTGCCACCATTGCGGCCTCTTTCATTGCGCACTTTCTGTTCAGCAATATGAAGCTCACGGGCGGCACCACGGGGCTGTCGATCAACCCAGCCAGCTTGTTTGGCATGCCGCTGGACACCTCGTTCCGGCTGTATTGGCTGATTGTGCCCGTCACCATCCTGATGTTGCTTGGCGCAGCCAACCTGTTTCGCACACGCATTGGTCGCGCTTTTATCGCCATCCGTGATCGCGATATTTCGGCTGAAGTGCTGGGTATCCCACTGCTGCGCTACAAGCTGCTGTCGTTTGGCCTGTCATCGTTCTACGCTGGTGTCGCAGGCGGGATGTGGGCGTATTTTTTCCGTGTGGTCACACCAGAGAGCTTCCCGCTCTTGATGTCCATTTTCTTTCTCGCAGCCATCATCGTCGGAGGCATGGGCTCCATCCTCGGCGGCATCCTCGGCGCGGTCTTCATGACGATGGTGCCCGAGATACTCAAGCTGCTGGTGTCCGTGCTACCCGGTGGTACCGAACTGGCAGTTTTCCTCTCGCCCGTGCGCACTGTCATCTTCGGTTTACTGATCATCGGATTCTTGGTTTTTGAGCCCCATGGCCTGGCGGAAATCTGGCGCCGCATTCGCCGTTACTTCCACCTCTGGCCTTTCCGCAATTGAGTCCTCCGGCACTTTTCTGCCACAACAACCACCAGGAGACAAGCATGGAAAAAACTCTGATTTCTCAGCCCCGCCGCAGCATGCTGATGGCTGCTGCGTCAGTCGGTGCCAGCGCACTGGCCGCATCGCCCTTGAGTGTGCTGGCGCAAATCAACAAAGACATCGTCATTGGCGGCTCCATTCCCATGACAGGCGTATTTGCCTTTGCGGGCGTGGGCATCAACGCGGGAATTGCCGACTTTGTGAAGATGACCAATGATGCCGGTGGCGTAGAAGGTCGCAAGCTCAAATACGTTCCAGAAGACACAGGCTACAAGGTGGATGTCTCGGTTGCCACCTTCAAAAAACTCACAAGCCAGAACAAAATCAACCTCTACTACGGCGACTCCACCGGCTTTGCCAAAACCATCAACCCTGAGCTCAATCGCAACAGCAACATCTTGATGGCGGGCGCCTCATTTGCCACCGAGTTGAACAACCCCCAAAAATACCCCAATCAGTTTTTGGTCGGTCCTGATTACACCGAGATGTTCGGCATCTTGCTGCGTCACATTGCCAAGGAAAAACCGGGCGCCAAAGTGGCCTTCGTCTACTCGGACTCTGAGTTTGGCCGCGACCCCATTGAGAGCAGCGAAAAGCTCGCGAAGGAAATGGGTCTGAACGTGCCCATCAAGATCATGACGCCCGCTGGCAGCGTAGATATCTCCACCGAAGTCATCAAGCTGCGCCGTGCCGCGCCTGACTACACCATCTTCCACGGTTACATCCTTGCCCCCATTCCCGAGTTTGTGACTCAAGGCAAGCAAATGGGCATGACCAGCAAATGGATGGGCACCTTCTGGACCATGGATAACTCCACCGTCATGCAGATGGGTGAAAACGGTGACGGTTTCATGGGCGTTATGCCATTCCGCTACTACTACGACACCGAGAAGGCGCCGATGCTGGAGAAAATCCGCGCGATGCGCCCCGAGTACCAGAGCACGGCCTACATCCAGGGCTTTCTGGCCGCCATGCTATTCACTGAATCGGCGCGCCGCTGTCTGAAGACTGGCAAACCATTGACAGGGGCTAACCTCAAAGCTGCGCTCAACAGCCTGGAAAACTTTGATACCGGAGGCTTGATTGGTGTGCCCATCACCATCAAGGGCAACTCCATTCCTGTTGGCCGCGTCTACCGTGCGGACTTCAAGGCAAAAAAAATGCTCCCCGCTTCTGAATGGATTTCACTGGCGAAGTAACACCCGCCAGGCAGCGCACAGAGTGCACCTTCTGAGCTCCCTTGTTTACAAGCTTGATAACGCCATGCAGACCACCACAGACAACGTCCTCGAGATCAACAATATTGAAGTGATCTACAACAAGGTCGTACAGGCCCTGCGTGGTCTGTCCATAGCCGTGCCACGGGGCCAGATCGTGGCTCTGCTGGGCAGCAATGGCGCGGGAAAATCCACCACTCTCAAGGCCGCATCGGGTCTGCTGGAGCTGGAAGATGGTGTTCTGGAATCCGGCGCTATCCGCTTCAACGGGAAAGACATTGGCAGCACTGCGCCCCAGCAACTGGTGCGCCAAGGTCTATCGCATGTCATGGAAGGTCGGCGCGTGTTTGAAGATCTCACGGTCGAGGAGAACCTTATTGCCTCCACCTATGCGCTCACCGGCCGCACCAGCGCCAAAGCGCCCGACTTTGATCTCGTCTACACCTACTTTCCACGCCTGCACGAACGCCGCAAGGGATTGGCAGGCTACCTCTCTGGTGGAGAGCAGCAAATGCTGGCCATTGGCCGCGCACTGATTGCGCAACCCGAATTGATTTTGCTGGACGAACCCTCACTAGGCCTTTCCCCCAGGCTGGTGGAAGACATCTTCACCATCATTGCCCGCATCAATGCCGAGCACGGTACCTCCATGCTGCTGGTGGAGCAAAACGCCACCGTGGCTCTGGCGGTCGCTCACAGCGGTTACATCATGGAGAACGGAAAAATCGTCATCAACGGCAGCGCCGAAAAGCTCTCCAACGACCCCGATGTGCGCGAGTTTTATCTGGGCATGGGCGGTCATGGCGAGGCCAAAAGTTTCAAAGACATCAAGCAATACAAGCGGCGCAAACGCTGGTTGTCCTGAACGCTTTTGCACCCTGCTTTTCTTCATTTTTTGAATGCCGAGTGACTCCA
This sequence comes from Comamonas avium, assembly GCF_014836675.1. Taxonomy (GTDB): domain Bacteria; phylum Pseudomonadota; class Gammaproteobacteria; order Burkholderiales; family Burkholderiaceae_C; genus Comamonas; species Comamonas avium. The sequence goes on along the minus strand of NZ_JACSQK010000008.1, from coordinate 90,084 downwards.
TGAACCCCACGCTGCAACTGCCCGAATCCACCCTGCCTCAAATGCTGCGTGAACGCGCTCGCAGCGACGCGCAGCGCGTTGCCATCCGGCAAAAAGACTTTGGGATCTGGAAACCCTTTACCTGGGCCAGCTACTACGAACGCGCCAGCCACTTTGGTATGGGCCTGCGCTGCATGGGCCTGAGCGCCGGCGGCCATGTCGGTGTGATTGCCGAAAACCGCATCGAGTGGGTGCTGGCACAAATGGGCACAGGCTTGATGGGCGGCCTCACTGTCGGCGTGTACCCAACCAGCCCCACGCCAGAAGTGGCGTACGTGGTGGGACATGCCGACATAGAAATCATGGTCTGCGAAGACCAGGAACAGACTGACAAACTGCTCCAAGCGTGGCCGGAGCTGCCCAAGCTGCGCAAGATCATCGTCATGGAGACCAAAGGCCTGCGCAGCTTCACACCCGAGCAGCGCGCGCACATTCTGACTTTTGCCGAAGTCGAGCAACTGGGGGCACGCCAAGGCCAGTCCACATGGATCGACCAAGCTCTGCAAACGCAAACACTGGACGATCTGGGTCTGATGATCTACACCTCCGGATCCACGGGCAAACCCAAGGGTGCGATGATTTCGTACCGCAACATTCGCGGCGTGGTGCCAGGCATTGTGGAGCGACTGCACATGCACGCAGACACCACCCACCTGTCCTACCTGCCGCTGTGCCACGTGGCCGAGCAAATGCTCACCACGTTCTGCCCCATCTATCTCGGCTCACAAGTGCACTTTGGTGAATCTATTCGCACCGTGCAGGAAGATTTGCGCGAGATTGCCCCTAGCATGTTTTTGGGCGTCCCACGCATCTGGGAAAAGCTGCACGCTTCCATCACCATCAAGCTGCAGGAAGCCGGCAGCGTCCGCCAGCGCCTGTTCGAGCGCGCCTTTGCAGCCTGCACGCCCTTGGCCGAAAAGCCGCGCAGCCAATGGAGCCTGGGCCAGCGCCTGCGCTTTGGCATGCACTATTGGTTGATTTTGCGTTCGCTGCAAAACTTCATTGGCCTGCGCGAAGCCACCGTGGCGCTCACAGGAGCAGCGCCCATCCCCCCCGATGTGGTGCGTTTCTTCCGCGTGATTGGTGTGCCACTGATTGAGGTGTACGGCCTGACAGAATCGACCGGTATGGTCACCGGCCACGAACTGCACCATGTGCAAGTGGGCACCGTAGGCATTCCCATACGAGGTGTCACGCACCGCATTGACACGGTGACAGGCGAATTTCAAATTCAGGGCGACATGGTCTTTGTGGGCTACTACAAGAACCCTGAAGCAACAGCCCAGACCTTGCAGGACGGCTGGCTGCACACCGGCGACGTGGTGCGTGAAGTCAATGGGCAGCTGCAAATCGTGGACCGACTGAAAGACATCATGATCACTGCAGGTGGCAAGAACCTTACGCCATCCGAGATAGAAAACACCATGAAAGGCAGCCCCTACATCAAGGAATGCATCGTAGTGGCAGACGGACGCAAGTTCGTCAGTGCACTCGTCCAAATCGACTACGAAACCGTGGGCAAATGGGCGGAAACCCAGCGTATTGCCTTCACACACTTTCGTTCACTGGTCGAGAACGAACGCGTACAACAGCTCATCACAACTGTCATCGACCAAGGCAACGCACGTCTGGCGCAAGTGTCGCAAATTCGCAAATTCCATCTGCTGACCAAAGAGCTGGATCACGACGACGGGGAAGTCACGGCGACGATGAAAGTGCGCCGCTCCAGCATTTACAAAACCTATGCCAATGAGATTGATGCGCTGTATCAGCGAACCTGAAACAGACAAAGTTGTCCTGCCTAACAATTTAAAAACAAAGCTAGCCCCCTAAAAAACACAAAACTTGGAAGCAAACATAAGCAGGGATTTGACTATGGCTTATGGCTTATGGCTTATGGCTTATGGCTTATGGCTTATGGCTTATGGCTTATGGCTTCTATTTTTACCAAACTGAAACATAACGGTATGAGCGAACAAACTTCCCAACCCATACACATCGAGCAACAGCAAGGTGTCGCCACAATCACCTTCAACCGCCCCAGCGCACTCAACGCTATCAACGTGCCCATGGCCCAAGCCCTGCTACAAGCCGTTCAGCAACTCACACAAGACGCCAGTGTGCGCTGCATCGTGCTGCGCGGCGAAGGCCGCGCCTTCATGGCGGGCGGCGATCTTGCAGCTCTGCAAGCCAACCCAGAACAGGCTGCCCAAGACCTTATTGCCCCATTGCACATGGCAGTTACGCTGCTAGCAAGCGGCAACGCCCCAGTCATCGCACAAGTACAGGGGGCAGCAGCAGGGGCTGGTCTGTCTTTGATGCTGCACGCCGACATGGTGCTTGCGGCAGAAGGTACGCAATTCAATATGGCATACACCAAACTCGGCGCCAGCTGTGATGTTGGAGCCTCTTGGACCTTGCCACGTCTCGTGGGTTTACGCCATGCGCTGGAAATTGCACTTCTCAGCGAACCACTGAACACTGAGCAAGCACTGCGTCTCGGGCTTATCAACCGCGTTCTGCCAATTTCAGATCTGCCGTCTGCAGTCATGCGGCTGGCCAAACAGCTAGCCAACGGTCCCACACAAGCGTATGGCCAGATTCGGCGTCTGATGAGAGTCAGCTTTGATCAAGATTTGCACACTCAGCTCAATGCCGAAGCACAGGCCTTTCTTCAATGCACAAGAACAGCCGATTTCTCTTGTGGAATCAACGCATTTTTCAACAAATCACCCGCTGCTTTTTCAGGCAAATAAAGCGTGAGCGGCTTCGAGGCTTAGATACAGCACGGATGCACAGTCATTCAGTACGAGCCAGATCCAGCTCTGTAAATGACGGCGTTGATCCAGTTGAAATAGCTGCATGTCTCAGGCAACGCTGAACCCAGGCCGGACCATTCAGGACAGCTGCAGCACCCGCAGACTCCAGCCACCGCAGGCACGGCGTAATCCACAAAAACTGCAGCCGCCACTCGGCGGACTACTTCTTAGCAAAGCTACCCTGTATCACATCGCTTGATATTTGGCTTCTTGCTTCGCCCCCAATCAGACACGCCCCCCTGCGCGCTGACATAATCCTGCTAGATATCCAGCAGGCTGTCATCACGTACAGAGTGCTAACCGGAAGACAGCTCTTTTTCCAGCTCAGACTCTCGCCTTGTCTTCCATTCTGCGGCCAGTGCACGCTCACAGAATGTTTGAGATTCAGGAAAGACGGTTTTGCCCTTCTCCTGACGCCGTATCTGCGCTGTATAGAAAATTGCTCAATCTGCCTTCTTGCGCGCTGCAATGCTTATAGATTGCAACAAGGCTTTTCGTGAAGCTGCATCGTAGCAGCGAGACATTCAAAATGTATAGAAATGTGCTGAAACGCGTTTAAAAAGCAACCACTGCGTGACAGCAAAAAACTCAATGAATTCAAGCACAAACGCTAACAATCAAGCAATTACAAGTCCTTGGCGCATGTCCGTTGCGCCCATGCTGGACTGGACTGACCGGCATTGTCGCTACCTGCACCGCCTGCTGAGCCAGCACACCCTGCTGTACACCGAGATGATCACCACCGGCGCCCTGCTGCACGGTGATGTACCGCGCCACCTGCGCTTTAACCAGGAAGAGCACCCGCTGGCGCTGCAACTGGGTGGCAGCGAACCTGCCGATTTGGCCAAGGCAGCCAAGATGGGACAGGACTGGGGATACGACGAAATCAACCTCAACTGCGGCTGCCCCAGCGAGCGGGTACAGCGCGGTGCATTCGGTGCCTGCCTGATGCGAGAGGCTGATTTGGTGGCCGATGGCGTCAAGGCCATGCGCGATGTGGTGGACATTGCCGTCACCGTCAAGCACCGCATTGGTATCGACAAAATTGAGACCTATGACTTTGTGCGCGATTTTGTCGGCACCGTGGCCGATGCCGGCTGCAACGTCTTCATCGTGCATGCCCGCAATGCATGGCTGCAAGGGCTGAGCCCCAAAGAAAACCGTGACATTCCACCGCTGCGCTATGACGTGGTGGCCCAGCTCAAGCGAGATTTTCCGCACCTGACGATTGCCATCAATGGCGGCATCAAAACCGATGACGTTGTGCAAGAGCAGCTGCAGCAGGTAGATGGCGTGATGATTGGGCGCGAGGCCTATCACAACCCCTGGTGGCTGTCCCGCTGGGACGAGCTGTACTTTGGTGGCGCACCCTCACAGCTGACGCACGCGGGTGTAGAACAGGCCATGGTGGCCTATATGGAGCGTGAAGCGCGCGAGCACGGCACGCACTGGTACGCCATTGCCCGCCATATGCTGGGTTTGCGCCATGGTCTGCCAGGCGCGCGCCGCTGGCGCCAGGTGTGGAGCGACCACCGCCTCAAGCACCTTCCGGCCAGCGAAGTGGCCGCCATTGCCAGCACACGACCAGACGGTGCTGTACCAGAATAATTCACATTTACAAAAACATAGCTACTAACGCTTTCAGCTCCTTGATTTCAGATACAAAAGTATTCAAGAACAATGCTGCATCAGCGTTAGCAGCTACTTTTTTAAATATTTAAAAAATAAAGGAGCGCACAACGACCAGTTTGCGCCATTGACAGAAGTTGCCTAACAGCAGAACAGGCAGTGCGTGCGCCCACCTGTCGCCGCAGCGACTGGATATGGAGAATAATCGTTTCCTTTCGTCGGGCACATGCTGCTATATTGCACCGCAACATAAAGAGAAATATCCCCTGCCATGCTCTACCAGCTCTATGAAACCCAGCGCGCATTGATTGAGCCATTTGCAGACTTTGCACAGGCTACGGCCAAGCTCTACACCAGCCCCCTGCTGCCGTTGTCCCAAAACCCCTTTTCTCAGCGCATCTCGGCAGGCTTTGATCTGTTTTACCGTCTGGGCAAGGGCTATGAAAAGCCCGCATTTGGTATCACCAGCGTGCCTGTCCAGGGGGTGAACGTCACCATCATGGAACGCGTAGAGATGGACAAGCCGTTTTGCGAGCTGCGTCGCTTCAAACGTTTTTCCGACGACTCCCAAACGCTGGACAAATTGCTGGCCCAGCCGCCGGTGCTGGTTGTGGCACCCCTGTCTGGTCACTACGCCACGCTGCTGCGCGATACCGTGCGCAGTCTGCTCGGTGACCACAAAGTGTTCATTACCGACTGGAAAAATGCGCGGCTGGTGCCAATGGCCGATGGTGAATTTCATCTGGATGACTACATCAACTACGTCCAGGATTTCATCCGTTATCTGCAAAAGCAATACGGCAACTGCCACGTCATCAGCGTATGCCAGCCTACGGTGCCTGTGCTGGCAGCCATTTCACTCATGGCCAGCCGGGGCGAGAAAACGCCGCTGTCCATGACCATGATGGGTGGCCCGATTGATGCGCGCTCATCGCCCACATCGGTCAACAACCTCGCCACCCAGCGCAGCTTTGAGTGGTTTGAGAACAATGTGATCTATCGCGTGCCCGACAGCTACCCAGGTGCTGGCCGCCGTGTCTACCCCGGTTTTCTGCAATACACCGGTTTTGTGGCCATGAATCCAGACCGCCACGCCAGCAGCCACTACGACTATTTCAAGGATCTGGTCAAAGGTGACGACGCCAGCGCCGAACAGCACCGCAAGTTCTACGACGAATACAACGCCGTGCTGGACATGGATGCCGACTATTACCTGGAGACCATTCAAACCGTGTTCCAGGACTTCAAGCTGGTCAACGGCACATGGGATGTGCGTTCGCCAGAAGGTCAGCTCGAGCGCGTCAAGCCACAAGACATTCAGACCACCGCCTTGTTCACCGTAGAAGGCGAGCTGGACGACATTTCTGGCGCAGGCCAGACCCGCGCGGCGCAAGACCTGTGTGCGCAAATTCCGGCCAGCAGCCGTCAGCACCTAGAAGTGCAAGGTGCCGGACACTACGGCATCTTCAGCGGCCGCCGCTGGCGCGAAGTGGTCTACCCCCAGGTGCGTGACTTTATTTTGTCCCACCATCCCCAGGCCAGTGTCAACCGTGCGCCTGAAGATGACGGGGAATTGGCCAGCGCTCACAGCACGACTGCACAAGTTGCGCCAGACTTGGCACCCACGAAAAATACGCCAGCCAAGGCAGCGCCACCTCTAGCCAAGCAGCGCCGCCGCGGTTGACACCCCCAGCATGCCTGAGTTTCAGACCAAGCCAGCCCTGACCGGACTGGCTTTTTCCATTGATGCCGCCCTGCCGCAAACGCAATGCACGCGCTGCGGCTACCCTGACTGCGCCAGCTACGCCCAGGCGATTGCGCACGAAGGCGCCCCCATCAACCAGTGCCCGCCAGGCGGTGCTCAGGGCATTGCACGTCTGGCCGCCATCACTGGCCAGCCCGTCGCCCCGCTCAACACAAAATTTGGCATTGAAGGCCCGCTCACGCTGGCGCGCATTGACGAGAACTGGTGCATTGGCTGCACGCTGTGCATCAAAGCGTGCCCCACCGATGCCATCCTGGGCGCCAACAAGCAAATGCACACCGTCATCGCCCAGCACTGCACGGGCTGTGAGCTGTGCATACCTGTGTGCCCCGTCGACTGCATTGAGCTGGATGTGGTCAGCGACGAGCGCACGGGCTGGGATGCCTGGTCTGCCCAGCTGGCCGAACATGCCAAAGCTCGTTATGCCGTGCACCAGGCACGCGCACAAAGCACAGACGCCGAGCCTGCCAATGCACAGGCCACCGCACCTGCGCCCGTGGTGGTGCCCGACAAAAAAGCCGCTATTGCAGCGGCTTTGGCCAAGGCGCGGGGCTTGCGCCAGAGCTGAAACTTAAAACTGCAACCCAGCGTTACAGTCCCGCAAGCTTGCCGCTAACCAGCAAAACTCTTGTAGACGCCGCAGCCCAGATACACCCCATCTTGCTTGCACACATACGACATCTTGGCCTGCACTTTGCCTAGGACGGGGTTGGTGAAGTCGTACTCCACCCATCCCGGCCCATGTTCAGCCTGCGCCACGATAGCGTCGAGCAACGCATTGCCATCCACTCCCTGCACGTCCTGGACACGGCTGCCGCACTTTGCTGCATTGCCGCCAAACGCCAGATAGCGTCCCGCGCTGTCCAGCACAAAAACGTACATATCACGGTCATGAAAGGGCTGCTGCGGATCACTCAGCGCTTTCAGGTACTGCTGCAGCGGCATGCCCATGCGTCGCAGCGCCACAGCGCGCTCAACCAGAGCCACCGCCTCAACCGCCGTGCCTTGCTGCAAGCGAAAGCGCTCCACAGCTTCAGACAGTGTGGCCGCGCGCAACTCCAGCGCCTGCGCTTCCTGTACCACGTTGCGCACCATCAGCGCATTCTCCTGCGTCACCTGGTCTATGCCATGCACCGCCAGATTGATCTGCTGCAAACCCGTCCCCTGACTGTTGCCTGACTCAGAAATAGCTTCTACGTGCCCGGCCACGCTGCGTATGCCGTCTGCCACCTGCTGCATGCCCTCGCCCGCCTGGCGAATCAGCCGCGTACTGCTGGCCACTTGCTGCACCGACTCTTCGATGAGCAGACGGATTTCTTTGGACGCCTCAGAAGAACGCTGCGCCAGACTGCGCACTTCCGAAGCGACCACGGCAAAACCTCTGCCCTGCTCTCCGGCACGTGCCGCTTCTACCGCGGCATTGAGCGCCAAAATATTGGTCTGAAAAGCAATGCCATCAATCACAGCAATGATCTCGGACATGCGCCCCGCCCCACGCTCAATGGCTTCTACGGAGTGCACGGCCTGGTCCATCACGCCGCTGCCTTGCTCCACCACCTTGCGCAGCTGTGTGGTGTAGCGGTCGGCCGCCACCGCCGCTTCCGCACTGTTTTGCACCACGGCGGTCACCTGCTCCACGCTCACCACCGTCTGGGCCACATTGGTCGCCTGCAACTCGGTGCGTTCTGCCAAAGCACGGTTGTCCTGCGTCAGCGTATGCCCTGCCTGCGTGACCAGCGCTGCATTGCTGCGAATCTCCGCCACCATGCTCGACAGCGCCACCACCATGCTATCGAGCAGCCGCGCCATGTCTGCCAGCTCATCAGAACCTGTCGCGGTGATGCGATGTGTCAGATTGCCTTGCGCAGCCTGCTCCATGGCGCAAAGCAGACGCACGATCTCATACGACATATTGCGATAAACGCCATACAGCACATACACAAAACACAGTGCGCCAGCCACCGCAATGGCCAGCTGCACATCTGCAGCCACCGAGGCATAGGAAGCTGCCCAGATAGCGCCCATCGACAGCAGGCCAATGATTGCCACACACGACAACTTCCAGCCCAGTTTGCAGCGCCTGAGTACCCAAAGCATCGGTTTTTGCATGGAACGGCCCCTCACCTTTTCAAAATGTATCAAAAGGTTTGTACCGCGCAAGCTCGACCGATGGTCCTAGGCCTTGTACTAAGCGCCCGTGTAATACCCCAGCAAGCAAGGGCTGCTGGCATGCACATTCAACATCAAGACCCCAAACATCGCGCATAAAGCGCCATTGCATGCGCAATCTCACCGCATAATATTTGCACCATGAATCCCCTGCTTCAACACCTTCAGCCGTACCCGTTTGAGCGGCTGCGCCAACTTTTTGCGGGTGTTACCCCACCTTCTTCACTGCACCACATCAGTCTGGGTATTGGAGAGCCGCGCCATGAGACGCCGGAATTCATCAAAACCAGCTTGACAGCCAACCTGACAGGGCTGGCCAACTACCCCGCCACCGCAGGTGATGTGCGTCTTCGTCAGGCTTGCAGTGACTGGATGCAGCGCCGTTACGGTATCTCGGTAGATGCCGCAACCCAGGTTTTGCCCGTCAATGGCTCCCGCGAGGCCTTGTTCTCGTTTGCACAAACCATTGTTGAACCGACGCAGGCCGGCGCCACGGTGCTCTGCCCCAACCCCTTCTATCAAATCTATGAAGGTGCCACGCTGCTGGCGGGTGCGCAGCCGTACTTTGTCTCCAGCGACCCTGCGCGCAACTTTGCCGTGGACTGGGACAGCGTGCCTGCCGATGTCTGGGCCAAGACGCAGCTGATGTTTGTCTGCTCTCCGGGCAACCCGACCGGTGCGGTCATGCCGCTAGATGAGTGGAAAAAACTGTTTGACCTGTCGGACCGCCATGGCTTTGTCATCGCCTCTGACGAGTGCTACAGCGAAATTTATTTCCGTGACGAAGCACCACTGGGTGGTCTGCAGGCTGCCGTCAAACTGGGCCGCAGCGATTTTCGCAACCTGGTGGCCTTTACCAGCCTTTCCAAGCGCAGCAATGTACCGGGCTTGCGCAGCGGTTTCGTAGCCGGAGATGCGCAGCTGCTCAAATCCTTCCTGCTCTACCGCACCTACCACGGTGGCGCCATGGGGCTGCCCATTCAGCACGCATCGATTGCGGCCTGGTCCGACGAAAGCCATGTCGAGCACAACCGGGCGCTGTACAAAGAAAAGTTTGCCGCCGTCATGCCCATTTTGGAGCCCGTGATGGATGTGCGCCTGCCCGATGCGGGCTTTTACCTGTGGCCACGCATTCCAGATGCTCTGGGCATGAACGAAACAGAATTTGCCCGTGCACTCTTTGCACAGAGCCATGTCACTGTATTACCGGGCAGCTACCTGGCTCGTAATATGCTGGGGCATAACCCGGGCGCACAGCGAGTGCGTCTGGCTCTGGTGGCTGAGACACAGGAATGTGTTGAAGCTGCGCTGCGCATCAAAGATTTCATTGAGAAAAACGTCAAGTAAAGATAGCTATGACCCAACAACTGCAACAAATCATCGACACCGCATGGGAAAACCGTGCAGACATCTCGGCCAAGTCCGCCCCCAAAGAAGTGGCTGAGGCTGTGGAACATGCCTTGAACGAACTCAACAACGGCAAGCTGCGCGTGGCCAGCCGTGAAGGTGTCGGCCAGTGGACCGTGCACCAGTGGCTCAAGAAGGCCGTGCTGCTGTCGTTCCGCCTCAATGACAACAAGCTGATGCAAGCGGGTGACCTGAACTTCTTTGACAAGGTTCCCACCAAGTACGAAGGCATGAGCGAAGCTGAAATCGCCGCAACGGGCGTGCGTGTCGTGCCACCCGCAGTGGCTCGCCGTGGCTCCTTCATTGCCAAGGGCGCCATCCTGATGCCTTCCTACGTCAACATCGGCGCTTATGTCGATGAAGGCACCATGGTAGATACATGGGCTACCGTCGGCTCTTGCGCGCAAGTGGGCAAGAACGTGCACCTGTCCGGCGGCGTCGGCCTGGGTGGCGTGCTGGAGCCCCTGCAAGCCAACCCCACCATCATTGAAGACAACTGCTTTATCGGCGCACGCTCTGAAGTGGTGGAAGGCGTGATCGTGGAAGAAAACTCCGTGATCTCCATGGGCGTCTACATCGGCCAGTCCACCCCCATTTTCAACCGCGAAACCGGCACCATCACGTACGGTCGCGTGCCTGCAGGCTCCGTGGTGGTCAGCGGCAACCTGCCCAAGAAGACCAAAGACGGCAAGGACTACAGCATGTACGCGGCCATCATCGTCAAAACGGTGGATGCCAAGACACGCTCCACCACCAGCCTCAATGACCTGCTGCGCGATTGAACCTCGCGATTGATACGCGTCAACCGCCTGAGCAGTTGTCAGGCGATTTCTAGAGGGTTTTGCGGCACACTTTGGTTTGCGGCAAAACCCTCAAGATTTCCAACTACAAGGCATACGGCATGAGCATGATGGAACGCATTCTGCGTTTGATGGCAGAAAAAAAAGCGTCTGACGTATACCTGTCTGCCAACTCTCCAGCACTCATCAAAATTGATGGCAACTGTGTGCCCATCAACAACCAGTTATTGCCTCCAGATGCGCCACGCGCACTGCTGGCAGAAGTGGTCTCCCCCCAGAGCATGGAGACGCTCAAAGAGACGGGCGAGCTCAACATGGCAGTGCCCCTGCAAGGGGTTGGGCGCTTTCGCATCAGCGCCATGCGCCAGCGCGGCACTGTGGCGGTGGTGGTGCGCTTTATTTCCCAGCAAATACCCAAACTCAAGGAGTTGAGCCTTCCTCCCATTCTGGATCAGCTCATCTTGGAAAAACGCGGTCTGATTTTGGTAGTTGGTGCCACCGGTTCTGGCAAAAGCACCACCTTGGCGGCCATGATTGACAGCCGCAATGAACTGCGCACCGGCCACATCCTCACCATTGAGGACCCTATCGAATTTCAGTTTCGCAACAAGCGCTCCATCGTGAACCAGCGCGAAGTGGGCTCGGATACTGAATCACTGCAAATTGCCCTGCGAAATGCGCTGCGCCAGGCCCCGGACGTGATTTTGATTGGTGAAATCCGCGACCGCGAAACCATGTCTGCCGCCATTGCCTACTCGCAGTCCGGCCATTTGGTGCTGGCCACACTGCACGGCAATAACAGCTACCACGCGCTCAACCGCATTTTGAGCTTTTACCCGGTCGAAGTACGCGCCACCATGCTGGGAGATTTGTCCTCGTCACTCAAGGCGGTGGTCACCCAGCGCCTGCTGCGCACCCCCTCTGGCAACCGTGTCCCGGCGGTAGAGGTGCTGCTCAACACCAAGCTGGTGTCCGAGCTGATTGAAAAAGGAGATTTCTCAGGTGTGCGCGACAACATGGAAAAATCCATGGCTGAAGGCTCTCAAACCTTTGAAGAAGATCTGGCCCGGCTCATCGGCAATGGCACAATTGACCGCAACGAAGGCTTGGCCAATGCAGATTCGCCCACCAATTTGATGTGGCGGCTGCAAAATGCGCCCCAAAACACCATTTACTCCGGCGCCGAGTCTCTGAACCCGAATACGGAACAGGCTGCTCCACCCCCGCCTGAATTTGGTGCTTTGCTGCTCAACATTGGCCTTAAAACATAAAGCCCCGGTTTCGGACTGGGGGCAAGGCTGCACACAAGGTGCAGTCCCATTTGGATTTTTCTCACATGTCCCGCACGCTGCAACTGGCTGAGCAACTGATCAGCCGCCCCTCCATCACCCCTGAAGATGCTGGCTGTCTGGAATTGCTGGCACAGCGCCTGAGCCATCTGGGCTTTCATTGCGAACGCATGGATGGCGGCCCTGATCACTTTCGTGTGCACAACCTCTGGGCTGTGCGCCGCACTGGCCTGCCTCAGGCCAAAACACTGATCTTTGCCGGCCATACCGACGTAGTGCCTACCGGGCCTGTCGAGCAGTGGTCCTACCCACCCTTTACACCCACCTACCACGACGGCAAGCTGTTTGGGCGCGGTGCCAGCGACATGAAAACGTCGATCGCCGCTTTTATCGTGGCTCTGGAAGAGTTTCTGGCTGCCCACGCTGACACCCCGCTGGACATAGCCCTGCTGCTGACCAGCGACGAAGAAGGCCCCGCCCATGACGGCACCAAAACCGTCATTCAGGCACTGCAGGCCCGCCAAGAGCCCATGCACTGGTGCATTGTGGGAGAGCCCACCGCCGTCAGACAAACAGGCGACATGATCAAGAATGGCCGCCGTGGCTCGCTCAGCGGTCGCCTCACGGTGGAGGGCATTCAGGGCCACATTGCATACCCGCAACTGGCTCGCAACCCGATTCACCAGGCCGTGCCTGCGCTGACAGAACTGGCCAGCATTGAGTGGGACAAGGGCAATGCATTTTTCCCGCCCACCAGCTGGCAAATCAGCAACATGCATGGCGGCACAGGGGCATCCAACGTCATTCCCGGCGAGGTGGTGATTGACTTCAACTTCCGCTACAGCTCGGAAAACACCGCCGAAAGCCTCAAGCAGCGCGTCAAATCCGTGCTGGACAAGCACGCGCTGGAGTATGACCTGACCTGGAGCCTCTCGGGCGAGCCCTTCCTGACTACCCCGGGCGACCTGGTGACGGCCGCACAAGAAGCCATCCGCGCAGAAACAGGCCTGGAGACCGAGCTGTCCACCAGCGGCGGCACCAGCGATGGCCGCTTCATTGCCAAAGCCTGCCCGCAGGTGATTGAGCTTGGCCCCCCTAACGCCACCATCCACAAGATTGACGAACACATCGTGGTGACCGACGTCGAGCCCCTCAAGAATATTTACCGCCGCCTGATGGAAAACCTGCATACCCGACTGCGGTCTGCCAGCGCTGAGCAAGGAGCCACAGCATGAGCCACGCATACACCCTGCCCCATGGCAACACCGTAGGCACCTTGATTGCAACAGGCACTGAATGCCTGACCCAGGCAGGCGTGGGCTTTGGCCACGGCACCGCCAATGCGTACGAAGAAGCTATCTGGCTGGTGCTGTGGAAGCTGGGCCTTCCCATCGACGCCCCTTTGGGCGACGAAGAGGAATCTGTAGAAAATCAGCCTGTAACGCCCGAACAGCAAGCGCAGGTAGCTGCGCTTTTCAAAGCTCGCATTGATAGCCGCAAGCCTGCGGCTTACCTGACACAAGAGGCGTGGCTGGTGGGTGTGCCGTTTTATGTGGACGAGCGCGCCATCGTGCCGCGCAGCTTTATTGCAGAGCTGCTGGCAGACGGCAGCATTGACCACTTCCTGTCCGATAAAACCCGCAAGGTACTGGATCTGTGCACCGGCAACGGCTCACTGGCCTGTCTGGCCGCAATGGCCTTCCCCGAGGTTGAAGTCACAGGCGCAGACATTTCCACCGATGCACTGGCTGTAGCCCGTATCAATGTGGACAAACACGCGCTGCAAGACCGCGTCACGCTGGTAGAAACAGATGGCCTGTCCAAAGTACCCGGGCCCTGGGATTTAATTTTGTGCAACCCGCCGTATGTGAATGCCGACAGCATGTCCAAACTGCCCGCCGAATACCTGGCCGAGCCTGAACTGGCACTGGCAGGCGGCAGGGACGGCATGGACTTCATACGCGATTTATTCGCAGCCGCCCCCGGCTGCATGACCGAAGACGCAGTCATGGTGCTGGAAATTGGCAACGAGCGCGACTTTTTTGAAGCTGCCTTCCCGCTGCTGCCCGTGTTCTGGCTTGAAACCAGCGCTGGCGAAGACCAGGTTTTACTGGTTACCAAGCAGTCGTTGCTCGCACAAGCCAAGCTGCAGTCACAATAAGGCCATTGCAGACGCGGGCTTGGCCTGCGGCTGACAGCCCTCTCAGACAACAGCACCCGCCCCGCGCGGGTGCGCCTTTTTTCCGAACGCTCCGATGATCACCCTCAAAAACGTCACCTTGCGACGTGGCAGCAAAGCCGTGCTGGACAACGTGTCCGCCACCATCAACCCCGGTGAAAACGTGGGCCTTGTTGGCCGCAACGGCGCTGGCAAGTCATCTTTGTTTGCGCTGCTCAGCGGCAAACTGCACGAAGACGGCGGTGATTTCTACATCCCCACCAGCTGGCGCATGGCCGAAGTGGCCCAGAACATGCCAGAGACCGAACAGGGCGCGACGGCGTTTGTTCTGGAGGGTGATACTCTGCTGGCCGAAGTACAGCGCCAATTGATCGAAGCGGAGGCCAGCGACGACGGCATGGCCATCGCCCACGCCTACTCTGACCTGCACGATGCCGGCGCGCACGATGCCGAAGCCCGCGCCCAAGCCCTGATTTTGGGACTGGGCTTTCGTGCCAGCGAGTTAGACAACCCTGTCAACAGCTTTTCTGGCGGCTGGCGCATGCGCCTGCAACTGGCCCGCGCACTGATGTGCCCGTCAGACCTGCTGCTGCTGGACGAGCCTACCAACCACTTGGATCTGGATGCACTGGTGTGGCTGGAAGCCTGGCTCAAACGCTATACGGGCACGATGATTGTCATCAGCCACGACCGAGAGTTTCTGGACGCCATCACCAACGTCACCCTGCAAATTCAAAGTGGCCAGCTCAACCGCTACGGCGGTAACTACAGCAAATTTGAAGAGTTGCGCGCCCAGCAGCTTGAATTGCAAGCCGCCAGCTTCTCCAAGCAGCAAGAGAAGATGGCACACCTGCAAAAGTTCATTGACCGCTTCAAGGCCAAGGCCAGCAAGGCCAAGCAGGCACAAAGCCGGGTCAAACAGCTCGAGCGCATGGAAAAGATCGGCCCGGTACTGGCCGAAGCCGACTTCACGTTCGAGTTCAAAGAACCCGCCAACCTGCCCAACCCGATGCTGGCCATCAGCGATGCATCGTTCGGCTACTACGACGAAGACGGTGTGCCCACCACCATTTTGTCGGGCGTCAACCGCTCGGTGCTGGCCGGTCAGCGCATTGGTATTTTGGGTGCTAACGGCCAGGGCAAATCGACACTGGTCAAAACCATTGCCCGCACCATGCAGGCGCTGGGCGGCACCGTCACTGAAGGCAAGGGCCTGAACATTGGCTACTTTGCCCAGCAGGAGCTGGACGTGCTGCGCCCCAGCGAAAACCCGCTGGAGCACATGATCCATCTGGCCAAGGAGCTGGGCCCCGACGCCAAGCAACCCAGCCGCGAGCAAGATTTGCGCAGCTATCTGGGCACCTTCAACTTCACTGGTGACATGGTCAAGCAGGCCGTTGGCACCATGAGTGGTGGCGAAAAAGCCCGTCTGGTGCTGGCCATGATTGTCTGGCAGCGCCCCAACCTGCTGCTGCTGGACGAGCCTACCAACCACCTGGACCTGGCAACCCGCGAAGCGCTGGCCATGGCGCTCAACGACTTCGACGGCACCGTCATGCTGGTCTCGCACGATCGATCGCTGCTGCGCTCGGTCTGCGAAGACTTCTGGATGGTGGGCCGTGGCGTGGTCGGGCCCTTCGACGGCGATCTGGACGACTACCAGCGCTACCTGCTGGAAGAATCCAAACGCCTGCGCGAGGAAGCCAAAAACGCCGAGCAAGCCGCCCAAGCCAAGGCCCCGGCTGCAGCACCCGTGGCCGCACCCGTGGTGGTCGCCGCAGCACCCGAGCCGCAAGGCGACCAGCGCGAGCAACGCAAACTGGCTGCCCAGGCACGCCAGTTGCTCACCGAAAAGACCAAGCCCTTCAAGAAAGAGCTGGACAAGCTGGACCAGCACATTGCCGCTCTGGGTACTGAAAAGAGCCAGCTTGAAGCCAAGCTGGCCACACCCCTGTCACCGGCAGACATTGCCGAAGCCGGCAAGCGCCTCAAAGCCGTGGGCGATGAACTGGACAAGCTGGAAGAGCGCTGGCTGGAGCTGAGCGAAACCATTGAAGCGCTGACTCAGGAAGCGGGTCTGGCTTAAACCAGCATTCCTTTAAAGGCAAAAAAAAGTAGCTGCTAACGCTTGTGCACATTGATTTTCAGATACAAAACTATCTGAAAACAATGCCTCATAAGCGATGGCAGCTACTTTTTTTATCCAGTACTGGGTTTAACGCTGCGCCGTAGCCAGCAGCCCGCCAGCTGCAATGAAGGCACCGCCAGTTACCCGGTGAAACCATTGCCCCGCGCCACCGCTGGCCAGCCGCGCCATCATCTTGGCGCCGCACAGCGCATAGGCGAACATGATGGAGCCATCCAGCACCATCCACGTTGCGCCCAAAATGGTCATCTGCATGGCAAAAGGGGCACTGGGGTCCAAGAACTGGGGAAACAAGGCGCTAAAAAACAGCAAGTCCTTGGGGTTGCCAATACCCACCATAAAGCCCTTGCGATAAAGCTTCCACGCGCTGCCTGCAGTGTGCAAAGCTGCTGGAACAGCAACTGGCACGTCAGCATCCGCCTGCTCAGCAGCATCTGTCTGCTTGGCTGCAGGGCGGGTACGCCAGGCAGAAATACCCAAATACACCAGGTACGCGGCTCCTGCCCATTTAATGGTCTGAAACCACGTATCAGAGGCCGCAATCACTGCACCCAGGCCCAGTGCAGAAAGTGCCATCAAGGTCATGGATGCCGTAATGCCCCCCACGATGGTGGCAACCGTCCTGCGCGCACCATGGCTGACCGCATGCGAAACACAAAGTAACGCCGAAGGCCCGGGCGAGGCAATCACAGCAGCCGCCAAAGACACATATAAAAGCCAGAGATTCAAAGACATCAGCGTTACCAGACAAATATCAGCACAGCACGGGCGTCGTGCAGTCAACCAACACAGCCAAAGATTCTATGGCGACGCAATGCACCCTGTGCCAAAAGCCCAAACAGCACTGTTTTAGCGATGCATTTTTTTACTTTTAGGTGTCAACGCCATCTGATTAGACCGCGTTGGTTCTGTACACAAGGAGTAAATCCCCATGAATGCAAACAACATCCTTTCTGCCTGGCCCGAAGACGAACGCGATCGCAAGCGCAGCCCTGCACGCCTGTAACACGCGCTGACAGCACCGGCATCAAAAAAATTTCACTTCTGCGTCAACCCAGACATTCGCAACGGCGTTGATCAAGCATAAGGAATCAGACCACCATGAATACCATCTTCTCTATCTGGCCCGAAGACGAACGTGATCGCAAGCGCGCCCCTTTGCGCGGTTGATCCAGTTTTTGACTGGTAGCTGCGGCTGCCAGCACCCAGACCCGCTTGCCTCAGCGGGTTTCGTTTTTCTGGCTTCCCATGCAAAAACAAGCTTGAACAATTCATGCAAACGCTTGCACAAACAGCGTCAACCATGACTTCAAGCTGCACGTTGAATAGGCAAAGGAGTGAACACAATGCAAACCCCAGCTATTTTTTCTGTTTGGCCTGAAGACGAACGCGACCGTAAACGCGCACCTTCACGTCTTTAAACAAAATCAGCGCCCGCCTTGCCTGCAAGGTGTCAAACGCAGCTGACTCTGACAAAGTTTCACCCAACAAAAAAGCCCGCAGATGCGGGCTTTTGCTTTGTGGGTTCACATGCTCAATGCATGTGCAAACCGCCGTTGACGGAAAAATCTGCACCTGTGGAGTAGCTGCCATCGTCAGAAGCCAGCCACGACACAATCGATGCAATCTCTTTGGGCTCTCCCAAACGCTTGACCGGAATGGTCGCCACGATCTTATCGAGCACCTCAGGACGAATGGCCTTGACCATGTCTGTCCCGATGTAGCCAGGGCTGACCGTATTGACAGTCACGCCCTTGTTGGCCAGCTCTTGCGCCAAAGCCATGGTGAAACCATGCATGCCCGCCTTGGCCGCTGAGTAGTTGGTCTGCCCCGCCTGCCCCTTGGCACCGTTGACCGAGCTGATGTTGATGATGCGACCCCAGCCCTTTTCAACCATGTCGCCCACAACCTGCTTGGTCACGTTGAACATGGAGTTCAGGTTGGTCTCAATGACGGCCTGCCAGTCTTCAGGGGTCATCTTCAAGAACATGCGGTCACGTGTAATGCCCGCGTTGTTCACCAGTACATCGATCGTGCCGTGCTCTTGCTTGGCCTGATTGAACGCTTCTACAGTAGAAGCCCACTCGCTCACATTGCCAACCGAAGCGTAAAACGTAAAGCCCAGGGCTTTTTGCTCATCCAGCCACTTCTTGTAGTCACGTGTGGGGCCGCAGCCCGCAATCACTTTGAAACCGTCATTGTGCAGACGCTGGCACATGGTGGTTCCAATGCCACCCATACCACCAGTCACATAAGCTACTTTCTTATTCATATTCCCTATCTCCTGATTTATTTATGCCAATTTCAACTATGCATAAAGACTGTAGTTGCAAAGCACGATGGTCTGGGTTGCGGTTAACCCACCTGGGGTATTTGCGCATCAGACCACCTGTGTCCATGGTTTAACGCTCAACGGCCAGCGCCACACCCATGCCACCGCCAATACACAGGGCTGCTACACCCTTGTTGGCGCCGCGGCGTTGCATTTCGTGCAGCAACGTCACCAGCACGCGGCAGCCTGACGCACCAATGGGGTGTCCAATCGCAATGGCGCCGCCATTGACGTTGACCTTGGCCGCATCAATGCCCAGCACCTTGTTGACCGCGCAGGCCTGCGCTGCAAAGGCTTCGTTGAGTTCAAACAGATCCACATCCCCTACTTGCCAGCCCGCACGCTCCAGCGCTTTGCGTGTTGCAAAGACCGGGCCCATGCCCATGGTCGCTGGGTCCAGTCCACTGGTGGCATAGGCCTTGATCTTTGCCAGCGGTGTCAGCCCCAGCGCCTGTGCCTTGCTGGCGGACATCACCACCACCGCGGCAGCGCCGTCGTTGATACCTGAAGCATTGCCCGCAGTCACTGAACCGGCCTTGTCAAAAGCAGGCTTCAGACCAGACAGAGCCTCCAGGCTGGTTTTGCGGTTGATGTATTCATCCGCGTCAAACACGATGGGATCGCCCTTGCGCTGAGGAATCAGGACCGGCACGATTTCGTCTTTGAACTTGCCCGCATCCTGCGCTGCTGCCGCTTTTTGCTGGCTGCCAATCGCCAGTTCATCTTGCTGCGAGCGAGAGATGTCATTGCCCTTGGCTACGTTTTCCGCAGTGATGCCCATGTGGTAGTGGTTATAGGCATCCCACAGGCCATCCACAATCATGGTGTCCTGCATCTTCCAGTCGCCCATGCGCTGGCCTTCACGCGAGCCTTGCAGCACGTGGGGAGACAGGCTCATGTTTTCCTGACCGCCAGCCACCACAATTTCACTATCGCCTGTTGCCACGGCCTGTGCCGCCAGCATGACGGCCTTCAAGCCAGAACCGCACACGGCATTGATCGTCAGAGCTGGGGTCTCCTGGGCCACCCCTGCCTTCATCATGGCTTGCCGCGCGGGGTTTTGCCCTGCGCCAGCTGCCAGCACCTGGCCCATGATGACTTCACCCACTTGATCCAAAGGAATGTGGGCGCGCTGCAGCGCCTCTTTGATCACCGCGGCGCCAAGATCGACTGCCGGCACCTTGGACAGGCCTCCTCCAAATTTGCCCACCGCTGTACGCACAGCTGAAACGATGACGATGTCTTCCATATCGAGTCCCTTGTAGTGAATTGCTTAGTACGCCATTGCTGCGAATGCGAGCGGCGAGGAAAATTTTTACGGTTGATGCACAGCGCTAAGCACCATGCCAGTTATGCCCTTTGCTGCACGTAGCGGCCTGGAGCATCTTCAATGGCTTTGTATTTAGTGGCTCTGCCATAGCGTTTTGGCGCAGGTACCAGCTTGCCTGCGTGACCCTGCAGCCATTGAGCCCAGTCCGTCCACCAGCTACCCGCCAGCTCTTGCGCACCGCTGAGCCATTCACTGTGCGTAGCTGGCAAGGCACCATCTTCGCGAATCCAGTGACTGCGTTTTTTCTTGGCGGGTGGGTTAATCACCCCTGCAATGTGGCCTGATGCTCCCATGACAAACCGCTTATTGCCAGGCAGCACCTGCGTGGCTGCGTAAGACGCAGTAATTGGCACGATGTGGTCTTCGCGCGAGCCATAGATATACACGGGTATATCTATGGCACCCAGATCCAGCGGTGTGCCAGACACCGACAGTTTGCCCGGCTGCACCATATTGTTTTCCAGGTACATATTGCGCAGATACCAGGCGTACCAGGGGCCTGGCAGGTTCGTGGCATCGCTGTTCCAGTAGAGCAAATCAAACGCAGGGGGAGTTTCCCCCTTCAGGTAATTACCAACGACGTAATTCCAGACCAAGTCGTTAGGACGCAGGAAGCTGAAGGTAGATGCCAGCTCTTGCCCTTTGAGCAGACCGCCCTGCCCCATCTGGGCCTCGCGCATCTGCACAAAGGTTTCATCAATAAAAACATCCAGTACACCGGTGTCAGTGAAATCGACCAGGGTGGTCAGCAGTGTTGCACTGGCAACGGGGTGTTCATTGCGCGCCGCCAGAACCGCCAGCGCGGCAGACAGCATGGTGCCGCCCACACAAAAGCCCAAAGCATTGATCTGCGGCGTGCCACCAATCTCCTGCACCACCTTGATCGCACGCAGGAGTGCTTCTTCAATGTAATCGTCCCACGTCAGGTGGCCCAGAGATTCATCGGGATTGCGCCAGCTCACCACAAACGTGCGATGCCCTTGACTGACCGCGTATCGAATCAAGGAGTTCTCAGGCTGCAAATCGAGGATGTAGTACTTGTTGATGCATGGAGGCACCAGCAGGAAAGGCCGCTCATGCACCTTGGCAGTCAAAGGCTTGTATTCGATGAGCTGAAAAATCTCGTTTTCATAGACCACTGCGCCTTCGGTTGTGGCAACGTTCTTGCCAACCTCAAACACGCTCTCGTCCGTCATGGAGACGTGGCCCTGCTCCATATCGTGCAGCAAGTTCTGAATGCCCTTGGCCAAGCTCTCGCCCTTGGTGTCAATGGCTTTTTGCTGGGCCTCGGGGTTCAAAGCCAGATAGTTGCTCGGCGACATTGCGGCCACCCACTGCTCCACTGCAAAGCGAACGCGCTGGCGTGTTTTTTCATCGGCCTCAATGGCATCGGCCATACCCGTCAAGGCCTTGGCATTGAGCAGATAGGTAGAAGCTGTCAGTGCCGCCAGCGGGTTACTCAGCCAGGGCGCACCACCGAAACGCTTGTCCTGCGATGCGGCCGGTGATGCCAGACCATTGGCCCACAGCTTGGCAGCTTCTTGCACATAGTCTTGTTGCAGGGCCTGCAACTTCGAGGAATCAAACTGCACGCCAGGCTTGTGCGAAGCATCGCTGGCGACTGAAGGGAAAGCCGATAAAGCCTTTGCCCACTGATCTGCAAAAAACTGCTGGGCATTGGTACTGGGGTTCCAGGATTCCTCTGAGCTCATGCTTGTCTTCCTTGTTGGCTTGCAAGCAATTTTTTCACTTGCTTTGTATATGCACAGATTGTTGCCCAGGCACATGTTTGTGGCAATGCGGCAAAGGCACTGTTTCAAGCAAAAGCTGTGCTCATTGACTCGAATCAAGAGGAAATTACAAACACCCGCTCATAAATCAGGCACATTTCAGACATGTATTTAATTGTGATTGCCTGGTTTTATGTCACGGCGATGATGGCACTAGCAGAAGCGACAAGCCCGCAAGGCAGTCTGCTGGGCGCCCTTATCACCTTTGTCCTTTATGGCCTGCTGCCAATGGGCATTCTTGTCTACATTTTTGGAACGCCTGAGCGCAAACGCAAACTCAAAGTGCGCAGACAGGCGCAGCAGCGTGCTTACGATGAAGCTCTGCAAGCCCAGACGACAGAGGCAGCGGCAGACTCAGTCCTTCCAGATGCAGGCGGCCATGCGCCCGGTGCTACCCAGCACAGCAGCATCACGCCGGTGCGAAAAGAACCGTGACGCATTGGCCACCGTGCACCACGCATCACTTGCGTCATTGCCATAGATCTGGCTGAGACCCATTTGCTCAAGGCGCTGACGGGCCAGCTGTGGCAAGTTCGCCAACCACTTTCCCGTATGCGTTGAGGCTACAAAGCACGCGCCTGCCTGCGGCGATGCGTTCACAAATGCCTGGCGGACTTCATCTCCCACCTCAAAGGCATCAGGCCCAATGCACGGACCCAGCCAGACTTGCGTGTCCAGCGCCAACTGGCGGCTGTCAGCCGGCACACGCAGTTGCCTGGCATAGGCCTGCCATACAGCCTCCAGCACGCCGTGCCCACCCTCGCCCACAAGCCCACGCCAGCCTGCATGGGCGGCAGCAACGGCCAAGCCTGATCGATGGGCAATCAGCACGGGCAGGCAGTCTGCCACCATGATGGTGCACGCCACCCCGGATTGATCCGTCACGCTGGCGTCAAACGCTTGACCCTCGGCAGATCCATGCTGCATGACCTGTACATCGCATCCGTGTACCTGCTGCATAAAAACGGTCCGCACGGTTTTGCCGGACATACGGTTGATCACGTTGCGCAGCACCTGCCGGTTGGCTGCTACGTTCTGGGGATCATCCCCCACATGGTCTCCCAAATTCATTGCGTTCCACGGGGCAGTGCTGCACCCGCCATCACGCGTGGTAAACAGTGCATGAACGCCAGAAATGGCGGGCCAGTCCGGTTGCAGCCATTGCTGCGAAAGATGCTTGTTATCAGTCACCTGTGCAGCATACCCTGCTCAACAGGCCCAAAACTCATGGCACACTTTGGCCTTCATTCCCTTTGCTGCTCTTGCCATGCGCTTTGTGTTCACACCTCCCGTCCAAGCTTGTGTCCCAGTTGTGGGGCAGTCTGATAGCTTTCCCGTTCACCGCATTTATTGCGTTGGTCGAAATTACGCAGAACATGCCAAGGAGATGGGCTTCACCGGCCGTGAAGCCCCATTTTTCTTCATGAAGCCCGCTGACGCCGTCCTGGTCTGTGAAGAAGGCGCAACCGCCGCAATGCCCTACCCCAGCCTGACCAGCAATCTCCACCACGAAATTGAATTGGTCGTTGCCATTGGCAAGGGCGGCAAAAACATTCCTGCCGCACAAGCCATGGAACACATCTGGGGCTACGCCGTCGGTCTGGACATGACGCGCCGGGATCTTCAAGGTGAGATGAAAAAGCAAGGGCGCCCATGGTGCATTGGCAAAGCCTTTGAACACAGCGCCCCCATCAGCGCCATCACTCCGGTGGCACAAGCTGGCGATGTGGCCCAAGCAGAAATCTGGCTGCAGGTGAATGGGCAGGATCGCCAGCGCAGCCACATCAACCAGCTCATCTGGAACATTGCAGAAACCATTGAACACATCTCCCAAGCGTGGGAGCTGCAACCGGGCGACCTGATCATGACGGGCACCCCTGAAGGTGTTGGCGCAGTCCAGGCTGGTGACGTGCTGCAAGGCGGCATCACTGGTCTGGCACCCTTGCGCGTAGCAATCACGGCTTAAGCGAAGACTGACGCATGAATTTTCGTCCAGCCATCAAGTTTTGCAGCCAATGCGGCAGCGCCACGGAGCAGGCAATCCCCTCTGATGGGGACACCCGCCTTCGCGCTATGTGCACAGGCTGTGGCATGGTGCACTACCAAAATCCATTGAATGTGGTGGGCTGTATTCCCGTCACAGACGATGGGCGCATCTTGCTATGCAAACGCAACATTGAACCGCGCTGGGGCAAATGGACACTGCCAGCAGGCTTCATGGAACTGGATGAAACCACCTCGCAAGGGGCCGCACGTGAAACGGACGAAGAAGCCGGCGCAGACATTGAAATGGGCCGCCTTTTTTCCGTCATCAGCGTTCCCCGCGTGGCACAGGTTCATTTGTTCTATTGCGCGCGCCTGCGCAGTGAAACCCTGAACCCCGGCTACGAAACCATTGAAGCACGCCTGTTTCAGCCTGCAGATATTCCCTGGGATGAGCTGGCGTTTCGCACCGTCAGCATCACGCTGCAGCGTTATCTGGAAGATCGTGCTGCGGGCAGCATTCAAGTGCACAACATCGATCTGACTTAACTTGCATCAAGTTTTGGCCTGGCTTTTGCTTACAAGCAGTTACCGAGGCTGAACGTATATCTCATAACCAATCAGCCCGGACACGGAGGGCTGGTATGGCAAGAGACAACGAGATCCATATTGACACCTTTATCCCCTTTATGCGGGATGTCGCGCGGTGCGAGCGCTCTTTGCATGAGCTCAACCTCATGTGGCGCTTGATTGAATCTTCAGCCAAGATGAATTGCGCCGAAGAGGCCAGCAGCATGCTGCCCATGATGGCCGCCACGCGCGAGGGCTTTCAACGGCTGGAGCAAGATTTGGTGCAGTCCATGGTCTCGGAATCACTGACCGAGGTCATGTCCGAGATCGCCACCTGTGCCCACCACGTGATCGACATCGTCGTACGTAACCTCTACGAGCGCACGGCCGATATTGGCTTTCTTGCCACCGACCGCAGCTTGTGCAATTACGTCGCCAACCTGACCGACAGCCGCGGCATCATTGATCGGCTGCAGGCGTATCGCAGCAAATACACGGTCTATGACGAAATCATGCTCATCAATACCGAAGGCACGGTATTGGCACAGCTCGATGAAAGCTCGCCTGTAGAAGGCTCCCGCGAACCGATACTGGCGCAGACACTGGCAGCGAGCAGCTATGTTGAAAGCTTTCAGTACTGCGATTTGCGGCCCCACAAGCAACAAGCGCTGCTCTACACGCAACGCATGCTCCACCCCGTATCAGGCCAGCCCTGCGGCGTGCTGTGCCTGTCATTTGATTTTGAAGGTGAAATGGCGGGCATTTTTGCGGGCAGCAGTGCAGCTCAGGGCCGCAGCGTTGCTTTACTGTTGAACGAGCACAACCGTGTGATTGCCAGCAGCGATACCGCCTGGATTGCCTTGGGCACGCTGGTTCCAACCAACCAAGATGGTGCACCCAACCTGTACACCCACTCCGGGCGCACCTATCTTGTGCAAACCGTTTCCGCCAGCGGATACCAGGGCTACCCGGGACCCAGCGGCTGGAAAGGCCAGGTCATGATGCCGATTGAACAGGCATTTGGCACCAAAATAATGCGTTGCGTGGACAGCCTTGCCCCCGATGTGGCGCAAGGCCTGCTGGCCCACGCCAAAAGCTTTTGCCCGCCGCTGTACGACATCATCAAAGCCGCTGACTCTATCCGGCGGGTGGTGTGGAACGGTCAAGTGATGACTGCAGGCCAGCGTGCAGGCTCCAGCCGGTTGAAATCTGTCTTGGAGCAAATTGGCGAAACAGGCGCCCGGACCAACTTTGTGTTCAAGCAATCCATTCGCGACCTGTATGACACCGTGCTGAGCGCAGGCCTGCGAGACAGCCAGTCGCTGACGCAGCTGCTGGTCGATTTGCTTGACCGCAACCTCTACGAGCGCGCCAATGACTGCCGCTGGTGGGCGCTGTCTCCCATACTGCAGCAACTGCTCATCCAAAGCCATCCACACGAAACACCTGGCAGTGAGCTAATGGGCCAAGCCACACGCGTGCTAGAGCACATCAACAGCCTCTACACCGTCTACACGCGCTTGATGGTCTATGACCGCAATGGCCGCATTCTGTGTGCCAGCCACCCACAGCTGCCCGATGGAAGCAACGTATTAGGGCAGCACATTGACAGCGCCACACTGCAAGCCGTGATGGCGCTCAATCACAGCCAGTCCTACCATGTCAGCCAGTGGACCGCACAGCAGACAGGCGCTGAAGGCGCTACATACATCTATCACGCGCCCATTCGCACAGACGATGACAGCGCCACCACTGTCGGCGGGATTGCTATTGTCTTTAATGCTATTCCTGAACTACAGGCCATGCTCAACAGCGCTCTGATCGGCAAACCGAAGACACGCGCGTTGTACGTGAACCGTGCGGGCCTCGTGCTGGCAAGCACCGACCCGCTTTCACCGCCTGGCAGCACCGTGCAATTGCCCGCCGCGCATTTGCTGCAACTGCAAAACGGCACCAGCAATGCCGTTATCTCGGTGTATCACAACCAGTACTGCATCGTCGGTGCAGGCGTCTCGCGTGGCTATCGTGAATTCAAAATCACCGATGGCTATCGGGACGACGTGCTGGCCATTTCCATTGAGTCTTTTGGTCAGGTGGCCAGCGACAGCAATGCGCCCGACCCGTCTCACCACGCCATAGAGGCAACGGGAAACAACATGCACGGCGTTGAAATGGCCACCTTTTACATAGGCCAGCAATTATTTGCTCTGCGTGCTCAATCGGTATTGGAGGCATTGCCTGCCTCAGCCGTGAACCCTGTCTCTGCGGGTCGCCTGCGCTATTGCCGGGGCACCCTGGCACGCCACTCTCAAGGCCATGTGACAGGCTATGTCTGGGTGTTTGACCTGGCACAGCTGCTGACCGGCAAGCCAACCCGTATGACAGACCAAAGCCAGGTGGTGGTACTGGAGCACGATGACCGCAAGCTGGGCGTGCTGGTTGACGCACTGCATGGCGTGAACCACTTCACACACGACAAAATCATTGCCTCGCCCCGCATGGCTGGGGGCGCGCAGTCACTGGTCAATGAACTGATCAAAGCCAACCAAGGTTCGCTGCTGGTGCAATGCCTTGACCCGCAGGGCTTGCTCAATGCGCTGCACTACAACCCTTCGCAGGCCACATCCATGATGCAAACAGAAAAAAGCTGATGCACTGCAACGGCAGTCATGCCGTTGGCCGTGATCTAGCCGTCCACCCAAAGAGCAAGTGCTCAAAGAAAAAGAGCAGGCCTATCGAGCTGCAGGGTTGCCTGCAGCCATCAGTACAGCCCGCTTTCCCGACCACGAGACGATCATCTCTAGGGAACAGCGGGCAAGGCCTGTATCGAACGCAATACCTGCCGTGTGATGCCTTGGCGTTTTGCCAGATCGCCCAGTCTGTTTGGTGTGTCGATATTCATCACAAAAAAGACGGGACCCGTTGGCCATTCAACCCAGCCGGCCCACCAGCCAATCGTTCCTGACCATCCGGTCTTGACTCTCAAAATCCAGTCAGCACCTGCCTCATTGATCATCAAGTCTTTAACCAGCCGCTGATGCTCAAGCTTGAAGGGCAGATGGTTGCGGTAGAGCTGCTGGAGAAAATCAAGCTTTTCAAAGGCAGAGATTGCCAGGTCTCCTTCGACCCAGAATGGCTCGGCTCCAGTGGATAAGGCATTGCCGTACCCGATTTTTTCCATGAATGCAGTTTCCTGCTTCAGACCCAGCTGCTTTGCAAAGCGCTCATACACCCACACCGTGGAGTTGCGCATGGATGAGCGCAAGTCCTGGTCTTTATCCCAGGCTCTATTGCCACGGTGCACCCCATCCC
This sequence comes from Comamonas avium, assembly GCF_014836675.1. Classification (GTDB taxonomy): domain Bacteria; phylum Pseudomonadota; class Gammaproteobacteria; order Burkholderiales; family Burkholderiaceae_C; genus Comamonas; species Comamonas avium. The sequence goes on along the minus strand of NZ_JACSQK010000008.1, from coordinate 62,525 downwards.
AGGGGATGACTTCAAATTCATCCTTGATCGCCCCCGCCTCCAGCGCAAACAGTGCGTGAGGAATTTTGAAGGTCGATGCAGGCGAAAACCTCTGGGCGGCCCGCTGGGGATTGTGCACCCACAGCTGCTCCTTTGGTGCTCTGGCATCCAGCACCACCATGGTGCCAACGGCAGGTGCCTTTGCAAACCAGCCTGCCCACTCAGGTCTCTCCTGAGCGGAAGGTGCGGCAAATACAGAAGAGACGGCGCCCAGCGCCACCATTACAAGCAATCGTTTGATCTTTTTCATAGATGACGCCAATTTTAAATGGCAGTTTCAGCCCGGCGCATGGCGCAGGCCACGCAACATGGCCCCCGTTGCACATCACACGCTGTTCAATGCAGCATCCGCCATCTGGGCAACCTGCAAAGCGATCTCGGCAGACGTTCCATCCTCAAAATGCCATGCTGCCGACAGGCCAGCCCACGCAAGAATCCACTTCAAAAGCCTTTGCCTGTCCAGATGGGCATGTTCGGCCACCAAGCTCACACGTGACAAAAACCGCGCCGTATTGCCAGCAACTTCAAGCGCTGGATTACAAAATAGGTTGGCATAGTCAAAAGCACGCTCACCCCACAGCCCCTTCGGGTCAATGGCAAGCCAGCCTCTTGCTTCAAAATCGAGAATATTGTGATGGTGAATATCTCCGTGCAGACACCTGACATCTTGCGGATGCGCCAAAAGCTCCGTCATAGCCTGCCGTGATGGGTGCAAAACACCATGCCCTCCCAGCGCAGATGTTTCTAGCGCTCTGAAGCTGACATTCAATGGCGTCAGCGCAGGCGTTGGCACCGCTCGAGGCGAATGCAGCCTCGCAACCACGGCACAAATAATGCGACAGGCTTCGTCATCGTTTTCCTCTCGGCTGAGCGCAGCGAGGGAACGTGACCCTACCGATCGTTCCATCACGATGGCTGGGCCGGATTGTTCAAAAACTCTGGCAGCGCCATCGCCAGCCCACCACCGCAGCAACGCATAGCCTTCAATCTCCTCACTGGCCGTTGAAATTTTCAGCATCGGGGCCTGCCCCTGCCAGATCACGGGTTGCAGCAAGGCTGCAGGCGTCTGAATCGGTTGGCCGTCAATCGCTAACGACCAGTTGGCCAGATGTTCTGCAAGCAGTGTCTTCATGCTTCGAATCTACAACGCCTATAGACCAATGCGCGCCATAAGGTACTGCTGTTTGCTGTTGCTTACTGCTGCCTGTTTGTGCTGGCCACCTGTTGCATGACGCTTATGCAGTACAGAGTCATGCGCCCCACTGCACGTGCAAGCGATCAGCGCTGCAAACGTTTGCTGGCTTCCTGTGGCTGCGGTTGCGGGGTAAGGGGTTGCTCCCAATCGTCACCCCAGAGTTCACAGGGGTGCGGCGTGCGGTCCGAGCCATTGCCGCAGCGCAGATCGTCTGCTGGGCAATACTGATCGCAACCCCAGCACAATCGCTCGGGATGGGCTGGAACTACTGGAAATTTTTTGGCCATGGTGCTTGTCTCTTTTCCTTGTCACTGCGCAAGAGTGAAGGTATCCAAGTTACCGCATGAACTGGGCCACTGTACTTGAGTCGCATCAATCGATGAGGATTTTTGCCAACTGCTCACCAGCCACCCCAAACCATATGCCTTGACCAGATACGCTGGGGCTTTTCATTGTGCGGGTGCCAGCATATTGCTTCACCCGTATCCAGCTGCGTTCTTGGTAAACAAAAAATGGCACACCTTTTCAAGGAGCTATCTTGATTCATATCCGCCAGATTCAAGCCAGCGAATGGCAAAAATACCGTGACGTACGACTGCGTGCGCTGCGCGATGCACCGGACGCCTTTGGAAGCACTTACGCAATCGAAAGCGTAAAAACGGATGCGGCCTGGCAGCGTCAGATAGAGACAGCCCTTTCCTCCGGCAGTGACTGCCCTTTATTTGCTTACTCCCAAGAAGATGTGTGTGGCTTGGTCTGGTGCAAGCTGTCTGCTGCTGAGCCAGACACCGCACACATCTACCACATGTGGGTAGACCCTGCCTGCCGAGGATCAGGGGCAGGCCACGCGTTGCTGGATTTCGCCGTTAGGTGGGCCAAAAAAATGGCCGCACAACGTGTTCGCCTGGGCGTTACTTTTGCCCAAAGCCCAGCCATGAGCCTGTACCAAAAATATGGCTTTATTCAGGTTGGGAAAGTGGAGCCCCTGCGTGAAGGCTCTCACCTTGAATCCCTGACGCTGGAGCTGCGGCTGGAGCCCAGATCGCAAGCCTGATAACGCGCCAGACGCAGTCTTGAATGCTTGTGATTAACGCATCGCATTGCCAGGTTTCAGCGATCAGGTCACAGCCAGAGTTTCAAGTTTGCTGCCGCGACAAATCGGCAGCCAGCACAAGGTAGGATCACGCTTTTGTTAACGTTACTGCGTACCTATGCCCCAGAGCGTGCCAAAGATTTATCACGGAAGCTGCCTTTGCGCAAAGGTACGCTATGAACTGCTGACACCACCCAAGGCCGTGACGCACTGCCATTGCAGGCAGTGCCAAAAAAGCCATGGCGCTGCATTTTCGACCTATGGTGCTGTACCGCACAGTGCCCTGCGTATCGTGACCGGTTCTGCGGACATTCACTCCTATGCTTCGTCTGAATTTGCGGTGCGTCAGTTCTGTGCGCACTGCGGCTCATCGCTATTTTGGTCACAGCCCGAGGGGGATTGGTCTGACTGGGTCTGCATCGCCTTGGGTACGCTGGATACGCCTTTCACGCCGCAAAAGCAAAAGCACACACATATATCGTCTAAAGCCCCATGGGATGAATTTGTACCTGCAGCCTCGCCAAAGGAGTAAGTGCAGCCCGTGCCAGCGTTCAAGCCATGCCCTCGAAGACTTGGCACGGCATGCATCGAAGTGCGTTCAGTTTTTTGAAGCTGCAGCAACTGGCGTATAGCGCAAGCCGCTAAAGCAGGCCGCCAGCACCGCAAACGCAACAGCCAGCCACATGGCACGTTGCTCAGCCACACCTTCAGTGCCCGGCCACAGCACGAACGCCCCGGCCAGACACACGGCACCCAGACCCTGCCCGGTGTGCCGCGCTGAGCCCAGCATGCCACTGGCAGCCCCACTGCGGTGCACAGGGGCTGTCGTCACAATCGTGTGATTGTTGGGCGACTGAAACATGGCAAAACCTGCGCCACACAGCGCCAGACGCCATGCAATATCGCAAGCCGCAGCGCCCACGGGCAGCAAAGCCAGTGCGCACAGGCCTGCGGCAAACAGCGACATGCCCATAGCCCCCAGCCGCCCCGCTGGAATACGGCCAATTTTGCGCCCCACCATCGGGGCCACAACGGCCAGCGCCAGAGGCCAGGCACTGATCAGCAACCCTGCCCGGCCAATGCTGACGCCATGGGTTTCAATCAACAAGAACGGCACTGCCAAAAAGGCAATGGTCTGCGCGCTGAAAGCGCTGATCGATGCGCCCATAGACAGGGCAAACACAGGAATGCGCAGCAAATCCAGCGGCAGCATGGGCTGCGTTTCGCGTTTTTGGCGTCGCACATAAAAAACGCCTGCTATCAGGCCAATACCCAGCCACAGGGCCGCCCACTGCAAGCCTTGCCCGCCCTGCGAATGGCTGACACGATCCAGCGCCAAGAAAATTGAGCCAAACATGACTACGTTCAGGCCCACGTCCCACCACGACAGGCCGCGTGCGTCAGACCCTTGGCGAGGCTTGGGCAGCGCCTGCATACCCAGCCAACACACCCACAGCGCCAAAGGCAGGTGCAAGCTGAACAGCCAGCGCCAGTTCAGTTGCGACAGCACCAAAGCCGCCAGCACAGGGCCCATCACCGTGCTCAGCGCCACTACCATGGAGTTCAAGGCCATGCCCTGCCCCAGCATGCCTCGCGGATAAATCTGACGCACCAGCGCACCATTGACGCTCAAGGCACCTGCCATGCCCATCCCTTGCAGGGCACGCGCAGCAATCAACCAGGGCAGTGAAGGCGCCAGCGCCGCCATGATGCTGGCCAAGCCAAATACCAGCATGCCCCACAGGTACACGCGCTTGTAACCCAGCCTGTCACCCAGCGCCGCCAGTGGCAGCAGCAACACCAGTGAAGCGATCTGGTTGGCATTGACCACCCACAGGGTGTAGGACGGGTCAATCTGCCACTGGCGTGCCATTTGCGGCAAGGCCAGATTCAGCATGGTGCTATCGAGCACACAAATCATCAAGCCACAGACGATGACCGCCATGGCCAGCTTGCGCGCACGCCCCTGCATGCCGTCTACAGGTTCAGGCACGGGGGTGGCGGAAGAAAGCAAAATACTCATATTCGATAGCTACTGGCGCTGGCTAAATCAACGCCGATGCCCTGTTTGGGCACAAAAAACCCCGCAAAGCCTTGCGGGGTGGTTGAGCGCAGAACGCTTACAGATGCTGGATCACTACTTGCCCAAAGCCTGAGCAGGACACCTGGGTTGCGCCCTCCATCAGGCGCGCAAAGTCATACGTCACCTTCTTGCTTTGAATGGCTTTTTCCATGCCACTGATGAGCAAATCTGCCGCCTCTGACCAGCCCAGGTGCCGCAGCATCATCTCGCCGGAAAGGATCATGGAGCCGGGGTTCACATAGTCTTTGCCTGCATATTTGGGGGCTGTTCCATGCGTGGCTTCAAACACTGCCACGGCGTTGGACATATTGGCCCCCGGAGCAATTCCAATGCCGCCAATTTGTGCGGCCACCGCGTCCGAGATGTAGTCGCCATTCAAGTTCATCGTGGCAATCACGCTGTACTCGGCCGGGCGCAGCAGCACCTGCTGCAAGAACGCATCGGTGATGCTGTCTTTGATGGTGATGCGTTTGCCTGTCTTGGGGCTGAGCACTTCCACCCACGGGCCACCATCAATCAGCTCGCCACCAAACTCTTTGACGGCCAGGTCATAGCCCCAGTCGCGAAAGCTGCCTTCCGTGAACTTCATGATGTTGCCCTTGTGCACCAAGGTGACTGAAGGCTTGTCATGGTCGATTGCGTACTGAATGGCTTTGCGCACCAAGCGCTCTGTGCCCTCTTTGGACACCGGCTTGATGCCCAGCCCCGAGGTTTCAGGAAAACGGATCTTGTCGATACCCAGCTCGTCGCGCAAAAAGGCAATCAGCTTTTTGGCCTTGTCGCTGCCGGCGGCAAATTCGATACCCGCATAAATGTCTTCCGAGTTTTCGCGAAAGATCACCATGTCGGTCTTCTCGGGCTCGCGCACCGGCGAGGGCACGCCCTCGAAGTAACGCATGGGGCGCAGACAGACATACAGATCCAGCTCCTGACGCAATGCAACGTTCAGCGAGCGAATGCCCCCGCCCACAGGCGTGTTCAGCGGGCCTTTGATGGACACAGCGTACTCACGCACGGCATCCATGGTCTCGTCAGACAGCCACACATCGGGGCCGTAGATTTGGGTGGATTTTTGACCGGCATACACCTCCATCCACTGAATCTGGCGCGCCCCGCCATAGGCCTTGGCCACAGCGGCATCCACCACCTTGCGCATCACCGGGGTCACGTCGCGGCCCACGCCATCGCCCTCAATAAAGGGAATGATGGGTTGCAGGGGCACGTTCAGGGTCATGTCCGCATTGACAGTGATCTTCTGGCCTTGCGCGGGGATTTGAATATGGGTGTATTTGCTCATGAAACGCGGTCTCCTGACTCCAACTCAAAACCAATGCCGTGTGTATACAGCGTTGGACAATCATTCTAGGTGAGCTTGTAAGTCGTCCAAGACATACACAGGCACCTGCATGACATTGCACAATAGCGCCATGAACCTGCTGCCACTCCGATTAAGCGCCCGCCTGGCACTGGCTGCCCTGCTGGCCACGGGCTTTGCCGCCCATGCCCAAGCGCCTGCGGGCGAGCCACAACTGAACCTGCCTCGTATTGAATTGCGAGCAGGCATGTTCCGCATTGATACGCAAGTTGCAGCGCGCTTTCATGAGCGCCAGACAGGCTTGATGCACCGCACCTCGATGCCCCAACACGAAGGCATGCTGTTTGTGTTTGAAAGCCCCGGCGTGCAATGCTTCTGGATGAAAAACACCTTGTTGCCACTGACGGCGGCATTCGTGGCTGATGACGGAACCATTGTCAATCTGGCTGATATGCAGCCGCTGGATGAAAACTCCCACTGCTCCGCCAAGCCTGTGCGGTACGTGCTGGAGATGAACCAGGGCTGGTTTGCAGCAAAAGGCATCAAGGCGGGAGCCAAGCTCACCGGCGCGCCTTTCAAGGCACCAGCGCCTTAAATCCTGGGCGGCACGACCTTCGCCGCCATGCTTGATGCATGCAAGAACCCAGGCACCTGCCTGCGGTTACCCCACAAAGCCCATTCAAGATGGGCTATGGAACAAGCTGCGCAACCGCAACTGCAACCGACACCCAATTGCTGCAGCTGTTGCTTGTGACCAAGTGCTAGAGCTGCCTTACTGGCGCTGATGCGCACAAGGCTTAGCCAGTCTATGAAGCTGTGATTGCCGCAGACTCCATCTCAGCTGCCCGCCCTTGCAAGAACGCGTGAATACACCAAGGCAATTCGTTTACACATCGCAATCCGGCGATCGCCACATGTCTTCGTTCAGGAAGCCATGCGTGAAAGAAGTCCAGTGGTTACCACCAGCGAAGTTTGGCGGCCACCACAATCCATTGCATCAACAGGCCGGTTGAACGCTGCTGACCAGCACTTTTGAGCACGAAGTCTACGAGCTGCGATCCGGGCAGCCATTGAATCAATTGCCTGAATTGCGCGGCCCTCAGGCAGTAGCTCTTGGCGGAGCCACGACTGGAATTAAGGAAGCCTGCCTTGAGTTCGAGCAAGGCGACTGCCCTGCCCTCATGAGCAGCAGCACTCGCCGCACTGATGCCCCCGCCACCCTGAATACGGCAGCAAAACGGTCCCTACCTGTATTCACTGCAGGCTAGGGTTAACCACAGGCAAGGGCTGTACCGACGAACTGTACCTACTCACGTGGGTACAGTGAATTTACAGTGCACCGTCGGCCATACAGAGCCGAACACATTGCAGGAAAACGCACAGCCTTATTCCCTGCATGACATACAAGGAGACAAGCATGAAGACAAGCAAGAAATTCGGCTACAGCATGATGGCAGCAGCTTTGTTCACTGGTGCAGGCGCCTTCGCCCAGGACATCAAGATTGGCTACAACGCCGATCTGTCCGGCAGCGGTGTGGCCGAGCTGGGAATTTCCGGACGCTGGGCTTTTGAGGCTGCCATTGAAGATGTCAACAAAGCGGGCGGTATTCTTGGCCGCAAGGTGGTGGGCGTCATCCGTGACGATCTGGGTACGCCACCCAAGTCCATCCAGAACATGACAGAGCTGATCGACAACGAAAAGGTAGCTGCTGTGGTCGGGCCTGCCAACTCCGGCAACGCCCTGGCCTGGCTGCACATCCCGCAGCAAAAGAAAATTCCGGTAGTGGTGCCGATTGCCACCGGCACGGAGATCACAACCCGTTACGCCAAGGAAGCCCAGAACTACCTTTTCCGCGTCTCCATGGTTGACCGCGAACAAACCGCATTGCTGGGTGCCTATGCAGCAAAGAGCACCAAGACCCAGAAGGTTGCCATCATTGCCGACTCCACCGGCTACGGACAAGGCGGCACCAAGGATGCCACCGACATACTGGCATTGCACGGCATCAAGCCGGTGGCTGTGGAAAAATTCGGTCCCAAAGACACGGACATCACCTCGCAGCTGTCCAAGATCAAGGCTGCTGGCGCCGACACCGTGATCGTCTATGGCTTGGCGGACGGCACAGCCCAGGTCGTGCGCAGCATGGAAAAGATCAACTACCAGCCCACCACACTGGGTGCCTGGGGCAATCTGAGCTCGCTGTTCCCCAAAATGACGGGCCCCGCGCTGGCTCCGAACCTGATCATGGCGGCCTCCACGACGGAGGACACCAGTGCAAAGACCAAGGCTCTGGGCGAACGGATTCGCAAGAACTTTCCCACGCTGACCACATTCCCTGCCGCCGCCCAGGCCTACGACTCGGTGATGCTGATTGCCGCTGCGATGAAGCAGGCCAACAGCACCGATGGCCCCAAGGTTGCTGCCGCGCTGGAAAATCTGGACTCTGTACCCGGTGTCATCAAGACCTACAGCAAGCCTTTCTCCAAGGCCAACCACGAAGGTCTGGGCGTACAGGACTTCTATCTGGCTCGCTGGAAAGGCAGTGAGGTCACCAAGTACGAGGACGACATCACCAAGAGCCTGCAGCCTTCTGACCTGAAAAAGTAAACGGATCATGTCACCGCCGCTGGGCGTGCGCGCCTGGCAGCTTTTGGCGGTGACCCAAGCGAGCGGCAGCGGTGTCGCTCGCTTTCATGACATGGCATCCATGCATAAAGACCGGTACTGACCGCTGCCACGCGGCAGCACATCTGCATTTTTCAGGCTGATAGGAATCTCTCAAATGCAAGCCAGCATTCTTCAGGCCATTTTCAGTGGCTTAGCCTTGGGCAGCATTTACTCGCTGGTTGCCCTGGGCTTCAACATTACCTACAACACCACCAAGACGTTCAACTTCGGCCAGGGAGAATTCCTGGTCGCTGGGGCTTTTATAGGCGTTTCCGTGCTGCTGCTGCTGGCCGGTCACGATTTGCAAGGCTCACTGGAAATTGCCGAAGTCACCCTCGCGCGCTACGGCCTGAGCATGGTCACCACCTTTTTGCTCATGGGTGCGCTGGGCGTGCTCCTGTACTACACCGCCGTGCGCCCTTTCTTCGGCAAGCCCGGCCTGGCATGGGTGATGAGCACCATCGGTTTTGGCATCATTGTTCAGAACATTGCGCTCGCCATCTGGGGCCCTTCCCCCATGGTGATGCCCTCTCCGCTGGGCAACGACGTCATTCGCATCGGCGGTGCCGGCGTACTGCCGCAAGAAATTCTGGTGCTGTGCATCAGCGTGTCCCTGATGCTGTGCCTGGATGTCATCATGCGCAAAACCCGTTTGGGCAAGGCCGTGCGCGCCGTGGCACAAAGTGGCCCGGCTGCTGTGCTGATGGGCATCAATGTCACCGCCATCATCGTGCTGGCATTCATTGTCAGCTCCAGCCTGGCAGGCATTGCCGGCCTGCTGATTGCCCCCATCACCACGGCCTCGGTCTTCATGGGCCTGACCTTGGCTCTGAAGGCGTTCTCAGCCGCCATCGTCGGCGGACTGAGCAACCCGCGCGGCTGCATGCTGGGCGGTTTCCTGCTGGGGCTTCTGGAGGCCATGGTCGGTCTGTGGCAGGCCGAACTGCGAGAAATCAGTATCTTCCTGCTGATTATTTTTGTTCTGGTGCTCAAGCCAGAAGGTCTGCTGGGGCAGCGTCTGGTGGAGAAAGTCTGATGGGGCAATACAAACATCTTGCTGGCGTGGCCCTGTTTGCCGCCATTGCCGCCCTGCTGCCACTGATTACGGACAACGGCTTTTACCTGAAGGTCGTTTTCATGGTCGGCATCAACTATCTGGCTGCCGCCGGTCTCAATGTGCTGGTGGGTTATACCGGGCAGAAGTCGCTGGGCCATGCTGGCCTGTTTGCGGTGGGCGCCTACACGGCCGCCTTGCTGACTGCCCGCATGGAGTGGAACCCCTGGCTGGCTTTGCTGGCAGCGGGTGTCGTGGCCGGTATCTTTGGCGTGCTGATTGCACTACCCGCCTTGCGCGTCAAAGGCCCGGCCCTGGCGATGGTGACCATAGGTTTTGGCGTTGTGGTCGAAAAAGTGGTCTCTGAATGGCAGGACGTTTTTGCCGGCCAGCAAGGCATCTACGGTGTGCTGCCCCTGTCCATCAACGGACATATCTTCGACATGCGCGAATGGGTGTGGCTGGTTCTGGCACTGGGCGTGGCAACCCATCTGATGATGCGCTCGCTGCTCAGCGGCAAGTTCGGCCGGGCCTTTATGGCAGTGAACACGGCAGAAGTGGCTGCCGAAAGCGTGGGGGTCAGCGTGTACAAGTTCAAGGTGCTGGCATTTGTGATCAGTGCCGTCACCTGCGGTGTAGCTGGTGCCTTGGTGGCACAGCAAAACCAGTACATCAACTCCGACTTCATCACGTTCAATCTGTCCATCTTCTTTTTGCTGATCGTGCTGCTCGGAGGCAAGTCGGTTTATGGGCCATTGCTAGGTGCCCTGGTCCTTACACTGCTGGACGCTTTTTTGGCACGCTGGCCCGGTGTGCAGCACTTCACCTATGGCGCTTTGCTGCTGTTTGGTCTGTATGTCATGCCCGATGGGCTGTCAGGTACGGTGTCCAGGTTCTTCACCAAGCGCAAGCCAGCCTTGAGCAACCGGGACATACCGCTGCCATCAGTCAGTCTGCGCGAGCTGGCTGGTGCACGTGCAATCGATGTCAAGGGCCCGTTGCTGCAAACCGAGGGGCTGTACAAGGCCTATGGCGGCGTGGTGCCCACCAACAACATCAGTATCGACCTTCAGCCCGGTCATGTGCATTCGCTGATTGGCCCCAATGGTGCGGGCAAGACCACGCTGCTCAACATCCTCTCAGGCATCATCCCGCCAACCAAGGGTGCTATACGTTTTTGCGGTGAGAGCATTCTGGCCAAGCCTGCCAATCAGATCTGCGCCATGGGCCTGGGTCGCACCTTCCAGAACCTGAAGCTCTTTGCCGACATGAGCGTGATCGACAACGTCAAAGTGGGGTTGCACCAGCATATCCGCGCAGGATTTGGTGCTTATCTCTTTGCACTTCCTGCTGCAAAAAGGCAAGAGCGCGAGGCCACTGCACAGGCCATGCAGGTGTTGCAGTTCCTGGGGCTGGACACCAAGGCCTATGAAACTGCGGGCAGCCTGCCCTACGGCCTGCAACGTCGGGTAGAGCTGGCTCGCGCGCTGGCCACCCGGCCCAGTTTGCTGCTGCTCGATGAGCCTGCGGCAGGCCTGAACCCCCAGGAAACACAGGAGCTGACAGGCGTGATCCGAAGCATCAAGGAGCTGGGCATCACTGTGCTGCTGATCGAGCACCACATGGACCTGGTGATGGCCATTTCCGACCACGTAATCGTGCTCGACTACGGCGAAAAGATCGCTGAAGGCACACCCACACAGGTACAGAAAAACCCACGCGTGATCACCGCCTACCTCGGTGCACCGGACGATGACGCGCAGCTCGCTCCTGCCACCTTCGCAACTTCATTGGAAAACAAGCATGCATGACACACCTGTTTTGCAAGTGAAAGACTTGCAGGCCCGCTACGGTGCAGTGGAGGCGCTCAAAGGCATTTCGCTGGAGGTCTATCCCGGCGAGGTCGTCACGATGATTGGTGGAAATGGTGCCGGAAAAAGCACACTGATGAAGGTGATCTCGGGCCTGGAGCCGGCACATTCGGGCAGCGTCTTGTTCAAGGGCCAGGACATCACCCGCATGCCTGGCCACCTGCGGGTGGCGCTGGGTATTGCCCAGTCGCCCGAGGGCCGCCAGGTCTTTGCGGACCAGAGCGTGCGTGACAATCTGATGCTGGGTGCCTACCACCGCAAGGCTACCCGGGCCGAACTGGAGCACGACATTGAGGCACAGTTCCTGGCCTTCCCTCGGCTCAAGGAACGTCAGCACCAAATGGCCGGCACCATGTCCGGCGGCGAGCAGCAGATGCTGGCCATTGCCCGCGCCCTGATGGCCAGACCCCAGTTGCTGCTGCTCGACGAACCCTCGCTGGGTCTGGCGCCATTGATCGTCAAAGAGATTTTCTCCATTGTGCGCAGCCTCAAGCAGCGTGACATCACCATCTTGCTGGTGGAGCAAATGGCCAACCAGGCCCTGAGTGTTGCCGACCGCGGCTATGTGCTGGAGACCGGAAAAATCATACTGGAAGGCTCCAGCACGGCCCTGCGCAGCGACGACAAGGTGCGTGCGGCCTATCTCGGCAGCCACTGAAAACAGCACGCCCTCCTCTTTTAGCCCCCGTTTCTTTCACAGGGCGGCCCGGCCGCTGTGCATGGCTCGCCTCCTCTTTTTGCAGACAAGACACCCTTGCGGTGCTTGGGAGTTCCCGTGATCGACATCCACGCCGACAGCACAATCGGAGAAGTCCTTTTCTCCGCTGCACAGCGCTATGGCCACCACAGCCTGCTGTGCATCCCTGAAAACCCAGCCCGCAACTACCTGCCCGCGGGCTGCGAAATCACCTACCAGCAAGCAGCCGATGCCATTCGCGAGCTGATGCAGCACTACACGGCCGCCGGCTACGGCCTGGGCCACCGCGTAGGTTTGCTGCTGGACAGCCGCCCTGAGCACATGCTGCACAAGCTGGCACTGAATGCGCTGGGCGTGTGCTGTGTTCCCGTCAACCCGGACTACCGCCCGCGTGAGTACGCCTACTTGATCGATCACGCCCAGGTCGATCTGCTGGTGGTCTTGCAAGACCGAATCGAACACACACAGGCCGCGCTGCTACACAGCGGCAACCAGCCTCCCGTGGTTGCTCTTGAGGCATTCACCGCCGCCCTGCCGCCATGCCCACGCAGTGCAGAAGCTGGCGCAGTCTGCGCAGACACACCCGCCAGCATTCTGTACACCTCAGGCACGACAGGCAGACCCAAGGGCTGTGTGCTCTCCCACCGCTACGAGCTGGCTGCAGGGCAGGACTATGCCAGGCTGGGGGGTTTGGCCACCATTGGCAAGCAGGACCGGCTGTACAACCCACTGCCGCTGTTTCACGTCAACGCCTCCATCCTGTCCTTTTATTGCATGCTACTCACGGGCGGCTGCCAGATTCAGAGCGACCGTTTCCAGCCCACCCGCTTTTGGAGGGAGGTGGTGCAGACCCGCGCCACCATTGCGCACTATCTGGGCGTCATCATGCAGATGCTGTTCGTACAGCCGCCTTCCGAGCTGGACCGTGCCCACCAGCTACGTTTTGCCGCCGGGGCCGGCGTGGAGCCGCAACTGCATGCCGCGTTTGAAGAACGGTTTGGCGTACCGCTTCTGGAGCTGTGGGGCATGACTGAGATGGTGAGGGTCATGATGGACTGCCAGGCCCCGCGCCAAGTGGGCACGCGCGCTTTTGGCCGAGATCGACCCAGCCAAGGACTGCAAGCCCGAGCCGTTGATGAGCTGGACCAGACAGTGCCCGACGGCAGTGCGGGTGAGCTGGTCATACGCCACAGCGCACACAGCCCCCGGCAGGATTTTTTCTCTGGCTACTACAACGATCCGGAGGCCACCGAGCAGGCCTGGCGCAGTGGCTGGTTCCATACCGGCGACATGGTGGTGCGCGACGCCACGGGCATGTTCCATTTCATGGACCGGCGCAAAAACATCATCCGCAGGTCCGGTGAAAACATTGCGGCTGCTGAAATCGAGGCACTGCTGGTCACCCATCCGTGGGTGGAAAACGCCGCCGTCATGGCGGTGCAGGACGAGATACGCGACGAAGAGGTGCTGGCCTGCGTGGTGCTCAAGCCCTCGACCGAGGCCACGGGCCAAGACCACGATCAGATCGCCCAGGCATTGTTCGACTTCTGCAACCAGAACATGGCTTATTACAAGACTCCCGGCTGGCTCTGGTTTGCCCAGCAGATTCCCACGACAGGCACGCAGAAGATCCAGAAGCACGCCATCTTCCCCCAGCACAGCGACCCGCGCCTGCTGCCCGGCATGATCGATCTGCGCAAGCGCAAAAAGCGCAACTAAAAGCCTTGCAACAATCCCGGCCAGCCCCGGCTTGCACGGGTGGTGGCTGGCCGGGCTTGGCATCAAGCTGCCTGCAGCAGCTCCTTGGCGCGATCCACGCTGACATTGCGCTCAGCCACCAGTGCTTGGGCCACACGCTGCACCTGCTCGCCCTCAGCGCCGGCCAGCAGGGCAATATTGCGGGCATGCAAGGCCATGTGGCCGCGCTGAATACCTTCTGTGGACAGTGCACGCATCGCGGCCAGGTTTTGCGCCAGCCCCACGGCCGCCACGATTTCCCCCAGCTCCTGCGCACTACCCACCTGCATCAGGCGCAATGCCCAGCGGGCCAGCGGATGGGTCTTGGTGGCGCCCCCCACCAAACCCACGGGCATGGGCAGCTCGATGGTGCCCACCAGGTGGCCTGCACGGTTCTTTTCCCAATGCGTGAGCGAGGTGTAGCGCCCCGATCGGGCCGCATAAGCATGGGCCCCGGCCTCCACCGCACGCCAGTCGTTGCCGGTGGCCACGATCACCGGATCAATCCCATTCATGATGCCCTTGTTGTGGGTGGCCGCCCGATAAGGATCGACGGCAGCAAAGGTATAGGCATCCAGAATGCCCTCGATGACCTCTTCACCCCGGTACTGCGCCGTGCTCAGCTGCTCCGGGCTCAAGGTGACGGCGGCCCGCGCCAGCCGCAAATCCGCCAGATTGGACAGGATACGCAAACGCACGCTGGCCCCGCTGATGCGCTCCAGCAGGGGCGCCACCATTTCGGCCATGGTGTTGACCGTATTGGCACCCATGGCGTCGCGCACATCCACAATCAGGTGCACCACCACCATGGGGCCGCGCGGCGTGTGCTCGAACACGTGCACCTCCAGGTCCTGGCAGCCGCCGCCCAGGCCCACCAGCACCTTGTCCTTGGAGTTAGCCATAGCGATGATCTCCTCACGGTGGGTCAGCACTGCATGGCGTACCCCGTGAGGATCTGTCATGCCCACCATCTGCACCTGTGCACGCATCAATGGCTTGGTAGAGGAGGTAAGGAAACCGCCACTACTGCGCACCAGCTTGGCCATGAACGATGCCGCAGCCACCACCGATGGCTCTTCCACCACCATGGGCACCAGCACATCGCGGCCATTGACCTGAAAATTGGTGGCCACGCCCATGGGCAGCTCAAATGTGCCCACTACGTTTTCGATCATGCCGTCGGCCGTGCCCAGCGGCAGGGCCCCTGGCCCGGCCAGCAGTTGCCTATCGGCGCTGTCCATCTCGGCCACACGGGCCAGCACGGCCAAACGCTCTGCCGGCTGCATGTCGCGCATGCCACTGACTCTGGAATCCATTTTTGTGCTCCTTGGAGTTTTCTCTGACTGCGAAGACCGGTGGCCCGGCCCCGTCATGTTGGTGTTGTCACGCTAGCCATGACTTTAGGCGTGCTGTACCCTTTAAGACAGGTACAGTTCAACGAAACAGAAAACATGAGCAACCCCATGCCGGGCTTTGAATCTTTGGCGCAATCCATAGAGCGCGAAATACGCCATGGAGCCTACAAGGCGGGTGAGAAGCTGCCCTCCATACGCGAGCTGGCCAGGCTGCGCAAATGCGCCAAGAACACCGTGGTCGTAGCCTTTGAGCTGCTGGTGGCACGCGGCCTGGTGGAGCCGGTGCGTGGTTCGGGTTTTTACGTCAAGGAACGGCCCATCCGCGTGGAGCTGGACACCTCCAACCATTCCCTGGGCAGGGCACGCGACACCGCATGGTTGATCCGGGAGCAGCTCAAGAGCGACCCCAGCTCCATTCCCGCAGCCGATGGTTTTCCGCCCGCTGACTGGCTGGCTGGAGCTCGCCTGGACAAGGTACACCACAAGGTCGCTCGCAGCGGCCTGGGCACGCTGTTCAACTACGGCAACCGCTTTGGTTATTTGCCCCTGCGCCAGCAATTGGTACGCAAGCTGGGCCGCCTGGAGATCGCAGCTGATTTGCAGCAGATTGTGCTCACCCATGGTGCCAACCAGGCCATGGATCTGGTCATGCGCTACTTTGTGCCGCCAGGCGCCACGGTGCTGGTGGATGACCCCGGCTATTACTTCTTGTTTGGCAAGCTCAAGGTGCATGGCGCCACCATTGTGGGCATTCCCCGCACAGCCACGGGCCCCGATCTGGATGCGCTGGAGCAGGCCATCATCCGCACCCGCCCGCGCATCTTCTTTACTCAGTCAGTGGGCCACAACCCCACGGGTTCAGACCTGTCGCCCGACACGGCAGCCAAACTGGTCAAGCTGGCAGAAAAATACAATCTGCTGCTGGTGGAGATGGACCCATTGGCTGACCTCAAACCCAGTCACAAGCTGCGTCTTTCCACCATAGACCAGCTGCAGCGCACCATCTATATCGGCACGTTTTCCAAATCACTTTCGGCGGCCTTGCGCGTGGGCTTTATTGCCTGCAGCGCAGATTTAGCATCCGAGCTGGCCGACCTCAAATCCATCATCCATGTCAGCACCTCAGAGTACTCCGAGCGTACGGTTGATGCGATTTTACGAGAGCGCTCTTACGACAAGCATTTGCTCAACCTGCAGCTCAAGCTCAGGGAGGCCACGGCCAGCGCCTACCATTTTCTCGAAGAGCTGGACGCCACGTTTTTCTGCCGCCCTCCTGAAAGCCTGTACATGTGGGCCAGCTTTGCCGGTATCCCGGACTCCACACATCTGGCCCAATGGCTGGGCCAGCACAACGTGACCGTGGCTCCCGGCAAAATTTTCTGCCCCCACACCAACACCCCTTGCGCCACCATGCGTCTGAACACAGGGGTTGTGGCCAGCGAGAAACTGCAAACTATCTTGCGCACGGCTATTCCCCAATACCGGGCGCTGGTGGCGGCGCAGACTGGCAGCAACTGAGCAACCAGCCCGTAGGCACGGGGCAAGCCTGCCCGCATTGTTCAAAGGCCAGCCAGCCAGTCACGCACCAGCACATCCAGCCATGATCCGTGCATGGCAGCGCCACCACATTTCAACGGCGATCTTGCAGGGCATCAAGCGATTGAAGCCGCACTGCACAACAGACCGTCATCTGATGCAGCTGCATGTCTTACTCAATTTCGGCAAGCGCCACTGGATTCACCTGATATTCAAAGCAAAACCATTCCACTGGATGATCTTGGTTTTGCCCATAAACAAAAAAGAGAGCTGCTAACGCTTACTGGACTTAGTTTTCAGATAGTTTTATATCTGAAAACTAAGCTGACAGGGCGTTAGCAGCTCTCTTTTTCAAACCAGCACCCTAAACGGAGTGCTGGCTTTCTTTCGCTTTAAGCCAGCGATGCAATCGCAGCGTTGAACGTTGCGCTGGGGCGCATGACCGTATCCAGCTTGGACAGGTCAGGCTGGTAGTAACCGCCAATGTCCACGGGCTTGCCTTGCACGGCGCCCAGCTCGGCCACGATCTTGGCTTCGTTTTCGGTCAACGTCTTGGCCAAAGGCGCGAACTTGGCAGCCAGGCTTGCGTCTTCCGTTTGCGCTGCCAAAGCTTGCGCCCAGTACAGCGACAGATAGAACTGGCTGCCACGGTTGTCGATCTGCCCGACCTTGCGCGCTGGTGACTTGTTCTCGTCCAGCAACTTGCCGGTTGCCTGATCCAGCGTCTTGGCCAGCAGCTTGGCTTGGGCGTTGTTGTACTTGATGCCCATGTCTTCCAGCGACACGGCCAGCGCCAGGAATTCACCCAGCGAATCCCAGCGCAGGAAGTTCTCTTCCACCAGTTGCTGAACGTGCTTGGGAGCAGAGCCGCCCGCACCTGTTTCGTACATGCCGCCACCGGCCATCAAAGGCACGATGGACAGCATCTTGGCCGAGGTGCCCAGCTCCATGATCGGGAACAGGTCGGTCAGGTAGTCGCGCAAAATGTTGCCGGTCACCGAGATGGTATCCAGGCCACGGGCGACACGCTCCAGGGTGAAACGCATGGCGCGCACCTGGCTCATGATCTGGATGTCCAGACCTTCCGTGTTGTGGTCCTTCAGGTACGTACGCACCTTCTTGATCAGCTCGGCTTCGTGGGGACGGTAAGCATCCAGCCAGAAAATTGCAGGCATGCCAGAGTTGCGGGCACGTGTGACGGCCAGCTTCACCCAGTCGCGGATAGGCGCGTCCTTGACCTGGCACATGCGCCAGATGTCGCCCTCTTGCACGTTCTGGGTCAACAGCACTTCGCCAGTGGCGATGTCCACAATGTTGGCCACACCGGCTTCAGAGATCTCGAACGTCTTGTCGTGCGAGCCGTACTCTTCGGCTTTTTGCGCCATCAGGCCCACGTTGGGCACTGTGCCCATGGTGCGGGGGTCAAAGTTGCCGTGCCACTTGCAGAAGTTGATCATCTCCTGATAGATACGGGCAAAAGTCGACTCCGGCATCACGGCCTTGCACTCGTAAGGCTTGCCGTCAGCACCCCACATCTGGCCACCCTGGCGAATCATGGCGGGCATGGATGCATCCACAATGATGTCGTTGGGCGAATGGAAGTTGGTGATGCCCTTGGCCGAGTCCACCATGGCCAGCTCGGGGCGGCCAGCGTGACAGGCGTGCAAATCACGAATGATTTCTTCGCGCTGCGAAGTGGGCAGGGTCTCGATCTTTTCGTAGAGCGTCGACATGCCGTTGTTCACGTTCACGCCCAGCTCGTCAAACAGCTTGCCATGCTTGGCAAACGCGTCCTTGTAATAGATCTTCACGCAGTGACCAAACACGATGGGGTGCGAGACCTTCATCATGGTGGCTTTGACGTGCAGCGAGAACAAGATGCCCGCTTCCTTGCAGTCGTCCAGCTCTTTTTCATAGAAGTCGCACAGCGCCTTCTTGCTCATGAACATGGAGTCGATGATTTCGCCGTCTTTCAGCGCTACCTTTTCCTTGAGCACGATGGACTTGCCCGACGCAGTCTCCAGCACCATCTTCACATCACGGGCCTTGTCCAGCGTCATGGACTTTTCACCGTGGTAGAAGTCGCCTTCGTGCATGTGCGAAACATGGGTACGCGACCATTGCTTCCACTCACCCATCGAATGGGGGTGCTTCTTGGCGTAATTCTTGACCGCAGCAGGTGCGCGGCGGTCAGAGTTGCCTTCGCGCAGCACGGGGTTCACAGACGAGCCAATGCACTTGGAGTAGCGCGCCAAAATGGCTTTGTCTTCGTCAGTCTTGGGGTCTTCAGGGTAGTCAGGCAGTGCGTAGCCCTTGCCCTGCAGCTCCTTGATGGCGGCCATCAGCTGCGCCACCGATGCGGAGATGTTGGGCAACTTGATGATGTTGGCATCGGGCGTCAAAGTCAGCTTGCCCAGCTCTGCCAAGGTGTTAGGTACGCGCTGCGCTTCTGGCAGCACGTCGTTGAATTCGCTCAGGATACGGGCAGCAACGGAGATGTCGCTGGTCTCTACATTCACGCCAGCAGTGGAAGCGAAAGCTTGCACGACGGGCAAAAACGCGCTGGTCGCCAGACGGGGAGCTTCATCCGTCAGGGTGTAGATGATGGTGGATTGCTGTGTTGTCATCTCTTGCTTTTGGCTCAATGGATTGCTGGGATGTGGATAGGCACTTATGACCTGCTCCCGACCGGGTTGCCCGCTGCAGTGCTGCCATCTGGACTGCGCAAAAAGCAGCCACAGATTTCGCATGCGTGAAGCAGACTCCCATGATGCAAAATTCTAACCGTTGATCTGCGCTTTTTACCAACTCTTGTACAAGAGTTATTTAAAAACTCTTCTATAAGACTTGATTGACGCAAGCATTGTTTAGTGTTTGCTTTGTGCAATCTAACAGCGCAGCAAAAGAAAAGCCCGCGGGCTTTCACCAGCGGGCTTGACGAACCTCACGGTCTGCGATGACAGCGAAGTGTCAGGCTGCGTAATTTTCTTCCGCGAACTTCCAGTTGGCCAGATTGTTCAGGAACACTTCCAGGAACTTGGGGCGCGCGTTGCGGTAGTCGATGTAGTACGCGTGTTCCCACACGTCCACCGTGATCAGCGGTGTCTTGCCGTCAACAATGGGGTTGCCAGCAGCGCCGGTGTTCACGATTTCAACGGAACCGTCGGCGTTCTTGACCAGCCATGTCCAGCCCGAACCAAAATTGCCTGCTGCCGACTTGGCGAACTCTTCCTTGAACTTGTCAAAGCTGCCGAACTTGGCGTTGATGGCATCCGCCAGCTTGCCTGTTGGTGCTGCGCCGCCATTGGGGGTCATGCACTTCCAGAAAAAGCTGTGGTTCCAGTGCTGGGCTGCATTGTTATAGATGCCACCGCTGGCCTTCTTAACGATTTCTTCCAGCGACAAGGCCTCGAACTCTGTGCCCTTGATCAGGTTGTTCAGGTTCACCACATACGTGTTGTGGTGCTTGCCGTGGTGGTATTCAAAAGTTTCTTTGCTGTAGTGGGGAGCCAGCGCGTCAATAGCGTAAGGCAACTGGGGCAAGGTATGTTCCATCTTGAATCCTCGTCGTGGTTTAAATAATTAGAAGTCCAGCACAGTGCGCGGTAGCGCCACCTGCAATGCAGCAGGCCTGAGCATGCATTTTGACTTGGCGCAAACAACACGCCTTGTCAGCCATTGTAGGAAGAACCTAAGTGTATTGCAGCTACAAGTTAAGCGTTTTAGCTATTAAAGCGAAAGCACCTGGCTATGTCAGGCCTTATAGAAGCTTGGGCTGAGTGACTGTCACATCCAAAACGCCATCGGCCAGCACCGCTTTCAGAGGCGCGCCGACCGCAGCCTGCTCTACCCGGCTGATGACTTGCCCGCTTTGCGTAGTCAGCACACTGTAGCCACGCTCCAGCACCCGCAGGGGATTGAGCAGCTCCATGCGCTGCTGCATTTGCGCCACCCATTGCCGCTGCGCCTTTAAATGTTGCACCGTTTTTTGAGCAAAACCTGTCTGTAATGCTTGATGCCTGTGCAGGTGTTGCTGCATCTTCATCAGCAGCCCATGGTGTGCACGCTGCTTGAGCTGCGACAGATGCAGACGCTGATGTGCCATTTGCTGGCTGGGCCGCCCCAGACGCACTGCGGTGGCATCCAGACGCTGGGCATTTTTATCAATTTGGCGCAGCACACCAGACTGAATGCGCTGCTCCATCAAGGTCAACCCATCCAGCCAGTTCTGGCGTGGCAGCGCTACCAGCTCTGCAGCCGCAGTGGGCGTAGGAGCGCGCAAGTCGGCGCAAAAGTCGGCAATGGTGAAATCAGTTTCGTGACCAACCCCACAAATCACAGGCACCGGGCTTTGCACGATCGTGCGCGCGACTTGCTCGTCATTAAACGCCCACAGGTCCTCCATGGAGCCTCCGCCACGCACCAGCAAAATCACGTCCACCGGCGGCACACCAGCTTGGCCTTGGCGCTGCGCCAGTGCGTAAAGCTGCGTCAAAGCCTGAACAATGGATGCTGGCGCCTCCCCCCCCTGCACCAAAGACGGTGCAATCAGCACAGGGATATGCGGCACCCGGCGGCGCAAAGCAGTGGCTACATCGTGCAGGGCAGCAGCCCCCAGCGAGGTCACCACCCCAATGCCGCGTGGCATGACAGGCAAAGGGCGCTTGCGGGCTGCATCAAACAGCCCTTGTGCCTCAAGCTGGGCTTTGACGCGCAGAAACTGCTCAAACAAAGCGCCCTGCCCGGCGCGCTGCAGGCTGTCCACAATCAGCTGCAGATCACCACGCTGCTCATACACACCCAGCTTGCCACGCACTTCCACCAGCTCGCCGTCGCGCGGTGTGAAGTCCATCGCCATGGCGGCGCGGCGAAACATGGCACAACGCAACTGCCCCGCCGCATCTTTGATGCTGAAGTAGCAGTGCCCACTGCCTGCGCGTGAAAAGCCCGTAATTTCACCGCGCACCGTCACGGGGTTAAAGCGCGCCTCCAGGCTGTCGGCAATCGCGCGGCACAGCGCGCCGACGTCCCAGACACGGGGTTGAGCAAGGGCGGATGCGTGATCAAAGAAAGACATTAGGAAAGACTCTCAGGCGGACACAGAAAACAACAGCGCAACCCACAGGCATGCGCTTAAGCTTTGATGCCAGCCAAATGCGCGCAAATCAAGGCTGGCAAGCCAGGCACGGCGCAGACGCTGCGTGATAATGCATGGCTGCAAGCAAACAACACACAAGCACGGGAGAAATAAAGTTGCTGTCGATCATACAGGCCGCTGGCTGGCCCATCTGGCCTCTTATTGCATGTTCCATCTTTGCCTTGGCGCTGATTTTTGAGCGCTTTGTCTCCCTGAAAACCGCACGTGTCGCCCCTGCCAAGTTGCTCGATGAGGCCATCGCCGTCTCTAAGGACCGCCTGCCCTCCAACGACGTGATTCAGCAACTGGCGCAAAACAGTGCGCTGGGCGAAGTGCTGGCCAGTGGCATGCAGCAGCTCAACGCCCACCCAAAAAGCAGTGAACAAGATCTGCGCATGCGCATGGAATCAACGGGCCGGGCCGTCGCTCACCGCCTGGAAAAGTATCTGGGCGCGCTGGCCACCATTGCCTCTGCAGCCCCCTTGCTGGGCTTGCTGGGCACGGTCATTGGCATGATTGAAATTTTTGGCTCGCAGTCCGGCTCTGGCGCAATGGGTACAGGCAACCCTGGCCAATTGGCGCACGGCATCTCTATTGCGCTGTACAACACCGCGTTTGGCTTGATCGTGGCGATCCCTGCGCTGATCTTCTGGAAGTACTTCCGCGCACGGGTCGATGCCTACCTGCTGCAGCTGGAGCTGGCCAGCGAGCAGTTTGTGCGCCACCTCAACCATCTGCGTACAAAGTAAGCGAAGCGCACCATGGCCATGAATTTTCGCCCCCGCCGCACGGAAGAACCAGAGATCAATTTGATTCCGTTCATTGACGTGCTGCTGGTGGTGCTTATCTTCCTGATGCTGAGCACCACCTACAGCAAGTTCACCGAGCTGCAGCTTACGCTGCCCACGGCTGACACTGAGAAGATGCGCGATCGTCCCAAGGAAGTCGTCATCTCGATTGCTGCCGATGGCCGCTACGCCATTGACAAAAATGCGCTGGAAGACCGCTCCGTAGATGCCATCGCCAGCGCTTTGGCTGGTGCAGCCCCCGCAGGTGGCGATAGCATTGTCATCATCAGCGCCGACGCAGCCGCGCCCCACCAGTCCGTGGTTTCTGCCATGGAAGCCGCCCGGCGTGCGGGGTTAACGCAAATCACCTTTGCCACGCAATCCGCCGCCGCGGCTGGCAAAAAATAAGACGCACAGCATGCGCACCCCAGCCCATCAGGGCACAGGCTCAGACAGGCTTCGCACGATCTGGCGCAGCCGCAGCCTGGCGGCATGGGCTTTGTTGCCCGCTGCGGCCTTGTACGGCGCGCTCTCTGGGATGCAGCGCAAACTGTATCAATGGGGTTTGAAAAAGGCACAGCATCCAGGCGTGCCTGTCATCGTCATTGGCAACGTGATTGCAGGCGGCGCCGGCAAAACGCCCGTCACTCTGGCCACCGTGGCACACCTGCAGGCACGGGGCCTTACGCCCGGCATCATCTCGCGCGGCTACGGCCGCAGCACCGATGACTGCCGTGAGGCCACGGCCCAATCTGCGCCGCAAGACGTGGGCGACGAACCCCTGCTGATGGCCCGCACCAGTGGCGTGCCCGTGTTTGTGGCTCGCCAGCGCATCGCCGCCGCCCGTGCCTTGCTGGCGGCTTACCCGGCAACTAACGTCCTCGTATGCGACGATGGCCTGCAGCACCATGCCTTGGCACGCGATGTACAGGTGTGTGTATTCAACAGCGAAGGCATTGGCAACGGCTGGCTGCTGCCTGCCGGTCCTTTGCGCGAGCCCTGGCCGCGCCCAGTAACCGCTGTACTGCATTCAGCGCCGCAACCGCCGCAGGGCACGCCTGCAAGCACCCCCAGTTTTCTGCTGCAGCGCCAGCTGGCACCCTTTGCTGTACGCAGCGATGGCACCCGCGTGGCACTGTCTGACTTGCAAGATCAAGCGCTGCACGCCTTGGCCGCCATTGCCCGGCCTGAAGAGTTTTTTGCCATGCTGCGCGCCCAGTCTCTGAACGTGGTCAGCACCGAAGGCTTACCCGATCACTACAATTTTGAAAGCTGGCAACGCCCAACGGATGAGCATTTGCTCGTTGTGTGCACTGAAAAAGACGCTGCCAAAATCTGGCAAACCATGCCGCAGGCACTGGCTGTGCCCCTGCATTTGCAAGTGGATCAAGGCTATTTTGATCTGCTGGATGCCCAGCCGTGCCTATCATCACCCCATTAAAGAACACCCACCGGTACACCGCTATGGATCCCAAACTGCTTGAACTTCTGGTCTGCCCCGTCACAAAAGGCCCACTTCGCTTTGACAAGGAGCGCCAAGAATTGATCTCGCAAAGCGCGCGCCTTGCCTATCCCGTGCGTGATGGCATGCCCATCTTGCTGGAAAACGAAGCCCGCACTCTGGACGACAGCGAACTGCAAGCGTGAGCACCGTGAGCTTCACTGTTCTGATTCCAGCGCGTCTGGCCTCCAGCCGTCTGCCCAACAAGCCACTTGCCGATATTGCAGGCGTGCCCATGGTGGTGCGCGTAGCCCTGCAGGCGCGCAAAAGCGCTGCAACCCGCGTGGTCGTTGCAGCCGACAGCCCATCCATCGTGCAAGCCTGCCTGGCCCATGGCATTGACGCCATCCTCACGCGCGGCGACCACCCCAGCGGCAGCGATCGTCTGGCCGAGGCCTGCACACAACTGGGCCTCGATAGCGACGACATGGTGGTCAACGTGCAAGGCGACGAGCCGCTGATTGACCCGGCCCTGATTGATGCAGTCGCACAGGTGCTGGCCGCAGCGCCCACCGCCAGCATGGGCACAGCTGCCCACCCCATTGCCAGCCTTGAAGATTACGTGAACCCCAACGTCGTCAAAGTTGTCTGCAACGCACAAGGCTTGGCCCACTACTTCAGCCGAGCCCCCATTCCATTGCACCGCGACCAAGCCAGCGCGCAATGGTGGGATGAAAACAGCACTTTCACCCCCTTGCGCCACGTTGGCATATACGCATACCGCGCAGGGTTTTTGCGCGGCTTTCCGCAGCTCCAGCCCGCGCCCACCGAGGCCGTTGAGTCGCTGGAACAGCTGCGAGCCCTGTGGCACGGCCACTCGATTGCGGTGTACATCACACACAGCGCCCCGGGCGCTGGCGTGGATACACCCGAAGACCTTGAGCGTGTTCGCGCGTTGTTGCAGCACGCCTGATCCTTCATATTTCTGAAATTTCTGAAATATGAAGGAAAAATAAGAGCAGTTAGCGCTGGTTCCATCATGTTTTGCGAATTCTTTGATACGCAAAACAAAGTCACGTCAGCGCTAACTGCTCATTTTTTATACAACAACCCGCCCAGTCTTCTACAAGACATGCAGACAACCCATGGCATTCATTCCTGCCGTGCATAGTTGACAAACACCGCTACACACCGCTGTCAAGCACGAAAAACAGCTGTTCAGAAACTGCATCTACGGGAATATCTCTGCGTTTTGTAAGTCAAAAACAAGGGCGTGCGTGCTATCCTTGAACGAATATCGAGCGGTTGCTGCCTGCTTTTCTTGTTCAAGAAAAGCCCCCGCTCCACCAAGAATTTCTACATTTCGAGGATCTCCATGAAACTGATTTTGTTGGGCGCACCCGGCGCCGGCAAAGGCACGCAAGCCGCCTTCATCTGCCAGAAGTTCGGCATCCCCCAAATCTCTACGGGCGACATGCTGCGTGCCGCAGTCAAGGCTGGCACACCGCTGGGCCAGCAAGCCAAGGCAGTCATGGATGCGGGTCAGCTGGTCAGCGATGATCTGATCATCAACCTGGTCAAAGAACGCATCGCCCAGACAGATTGCGTCAATGGCTTCCTGTTTGACGGCTTCCCCCGCACCATCCCCCAGGCTGATGCCATGAAGGCAGCCGGTGTGCATCTGGACTATGTGCTGGAGATCGACGTGCCTTTCGATGCCATCATCGAACGCATGAGCGGCCGCCGTTCACACCCAGCATCGGGTCGCACTTACCACATCAAGTTCAATGCCCCTCAGACAGAAGGCAAGGATGACGTGACCGGCGAGGACTTGGTGCAACGTGAAGACGACAAAGAAGAAACCGTAAAAAAACGTCTGGACGTGTACAGCAGCCAGACTCGTCCATTGGTTGATTACTACCAGGCATGGGCCAAGGAAGACCCGGCACACGCACCCAAGTACCGCGCAATCAGCGGCATGGGCTCCGTAGAAGAAATCACTGCACGCGCCTTTGAAGCACTGAGCGCTTAATTGCGGCTATTGCCCACAAAAAAGCTGCCCTTGTGGCAGCTTTTTTTATGCCTGCACCGCCTTTGCACTACCCCTGTACCTGTATCTGCAGCAGTGTCAGCATCAAACTGATACGCGCCTTCACTGGGCTCAGTGGCGTTACACCGGGATCGCACTCGCCATCGGCCAGCACGATCTGCCCCTGCTCACAACGTGTACTGCGCCAAACCCGCACACCTTGGCTCACCGCCCTGCGAAGGGCTTGCTGCAAGGCTTCATGGATAGAACCATTGCCCGTGCCAGCCACCACCAGCCCCTTGACGCCCCCCGCCACCAATGCGTCAACTGCCTCAGCGCGTGCACAGGCAGTGCTGGTGACAATCTCCACCCAGGGCCACTGCGCAGCATCCCTGCTCCAGGCGCGCGCAGGCACTGCAGAGCTTTCACCACCAAGCTGAGCTTCAGTAGTCCCCCAGCGCACACGCCCTTCTTCCACCCAGCCTGCAGGCCCTGCCGCACCAGAGGAAAAAGCATTCAACCTATACGGATGCACCTTGCGCACACATTGCGCAGCATGCACTTCGCCCGCAGCAGCCACCCAGACACCCGGCAAACCATGGGCGGCACAAACCAGCGCATCACGCAAATTGGCAGGGCCATCTGCTGACAGCGCCGTTGCCGGGCGCATCGCACACGTAAGCACCACAGGTTTGGAGCACTGCAGTACGCACTGCAAGAACCAGGCGGTCTCTTCCAGCGTGTCTGTGCCATGGGTAATGACCACGCCTGCCACGTCTTCTTGCTCCAGCCAGCTGGCGCAAGCTGTGGCCAGTTGCTGCCAGGTACAGATATCCATGTCTTTGCTATCGAGCTGCGCGATTTGCGCCACTTCAAATGCGAAGTGTCCTTGCAGGCACCCTTGTGCAATGGGCTGTAGCAGCTGTGCAACACCAATCTGAGCAGCCTTATAGCCAACGCTGCCCCCATCGGCATGACCCAGCCCTGCAATGGTTCCCCCTGTACCCAAGATCACAATTTTTCTTCTCGTAGACACTTGCAGCCTTCCCAAAACTGGTTAAAAATACAGGTACTGGATAAACAAACAGTTATCCCAAGCAAGGACAGGCATGGAGCACACCACACTCACCCCCAGACAGCAGCAAATTCTGGACCTTATCCAAGATGCTATTTCAAGCACAGGCGCACCGCCTACCCGTGCAGAAATTGCACGCACCTTGGGATTTAAATCCGCCAACGCTGCCGAAGAACACCTGAAAGCACTAGCACGCAAGGGCGTTCTAGAACTGGTCAGCGGAACTTCACGCGGCATACGCCTGGTCAGCGACGCTGTGCGCCACATCAATGCTGCACGTGGCACACACTTTGACTTGCCTATGGCCGCGATGCAACCGTTGCTGCTGCCACTGGTGGGCCGCGTGGCAGCCGGATCACCCATTTTGGCGCAAGAGCACATCGACCAGAGCTTTGCCGTTGAAAGCAGCATGTTTGCCACCAAGCCAGATTACCTCTTGCGCGTACGCGGCATGTCCATGCGCGATGCTGGCATCTTGGATGGAGATTTGCTGGCAGTCCAGTCAACCCGTGAAGCACGCAACGGCCAAATCGTGGTGGCCCGTCTGGGTGATGAAGTCACCGTCAAACGCCTGCGCAAGTCAAGCACCGGCATCGAGCTGCTGCCAGAAAACCCAGACTACCCGGTCATCCAGGTAGATGACAACGAAAGTTTTGCGATTGAAGGACTGGCTGTCGGCTTGATTCGCAACGCCTTCCAGCTCTAACCCGCTCTACCCATTTCATCCTTGCGAATGCGGCGTTGTGTGCCGCAGGGATTGCTGCAGCCTGTTTTTGCCTCCCTTCACCCACCCACCAGAGGAAATCGCCATGCAATTTTTTTACTGCGAGCTACCTTTGCCCCGTATCAGCCCAGCCGCCCACAAGGCGTCCAACCAGGCACGCTTCATTGATCTGCCAGCGCACATGGTTGATCGCCAGGTGTGCACAGGCAATGTGCGCTTAATGCGCCGCATGAAAGATGCCGACAATTCCCGCTTTGTATTGTCTGGAAAACTGGGCGATGTCTGCGCAGCCCTGGATGAGCTCGCCGCTCAAGAGCAGAACAACATTTGGCGCATTGCAGCACAGTAATGGTCTGCTAGCTCGAGCCACAAAGTGAATGTTTTTGAACAGCCACAGAGGGATCGAAAAATCCTGACATGCACCATGGCAAACAAGGCTGATCCAGAGGCATCAAATTGCTGCACGATGCCATCCATGGGTCATCAAGATTCACAAGACCACATTGCACCGGCAGGAGGATTCATGAGCACAACGCCCAACTCCACATCGCGCCAACCCGTTTTACCCAGTAGCGGAGGGCTGATGGGCCGCAGCTTTACTTACCGCACTGCAGAGCAAACCGATGTGCGCTTAACCTGGGAACGTGCCAAGGCCAACCTTCCACGTGCAAAACCGCAAGCCTGACGTGACACGTTCACTGCCCATGCTCCCGCTGCATATGCCCAGCATGAAGATGGCACGGACCCATGCACGCTAGCAGCAAAAGCCTGGAATAACCCTGCTGCAGCCCAAAACTAGAAGCCTAAGGAGGCGCACATCCTCCGCGCATATGTGACGCGCTTCGCTCCTGTGGATCCATCTGCATTTGGTTATCGCTAGGCCAACGACTTTTCGCAGCTTCTATCCTGCGACATCCATCGTCGCTCTGGATTGCTTTTGTAATATAAAAATATTTTTCAGGCGCTCAATTCATATTAAACAAATGAATACGCCCACCTAGATCAAACATCAAAAACTTCTACGCGATTACGGCCATTGTGCTTTGCCTTATAAAGCATTTCGTCTCCGTACTTCAAGACAGAGATAACATCTACCGAATCATCCGGGTAACTAGAGATCCCCAGAGAAATGGTGATTTTGCCGACCATTGGCATTTCGGCTTGTTCCACATTCACTCTCAGTCTTTCAGCAATTTTTGCAGCATCTTCTTTTCTTGTATTAGGCAAGAGTATTAAAAATTCTTCACCACCAATACGACAGGGCACATCATTCAGACGACAAACATTCGCAAGAATATTGGCTAAATTCTTGATTACTTTGTCACCAACGTCATGGCCATATGTATCGTTGATTTTTTTGAAGTAATCGATATCAATTGTGATAATTGAGAATTTGATTTCAAGATTTTTAAACTCTTGAATTGTCGCATCCAGGTTTCTTCTATTACCAAGTCCCGTGAGCGGATCTTTGTGAAGATCCTCACGAAGTTTTTTAATATTATTGTGAAGCAAACCAACACCCAGCAGCAGGGCCTTTTTTAGTTCTTGAGACTCAAAATACCAGGACTTGACGCTTTGTATATTTTTCTCAGTCTCATCTTCATTCATCTTGTGTGCACTGTCAGCCAGCATTTTCAGTGGCGTTGATATTTTTTTAGCTGACCACAAAATAAAAATAAAACACAGAATCACTGCAGGCAAGGTTTTGTAAATGACTTGCTGCATCAATGTTTCCAGAGGCACCAGTGCTGCGCTCATGGGCCGTTGCGCAATGATGCCCCATTCAGCTTTTTTTGAGATTGCAAAACCTGCAATCATTTCAATGCCCTCGCTGTTCAAGACCACCGACTCACCCTCTTGCCCTTGAACAACTCTATTTATTACCGCATTATACTCAACCACGCTACCCAATCTCGCTTGATTGGGATGGTATAGAAGCCTTTTGTTCTTGTCGACCACATAAATATAAGAACCATCTTTATGATAATGCTCACCCAGCAACCTATGTAGAGCGCTTGCTTGTTTTAAATAAATTGTCCCAGCTATAAACCCCTGATAATCTCCTTTTGAAGAAAAAATAGGGTGAGATATAAATACAAGCAAATTACCTACGGTAGAGATATAAGGATCACTTATAACAGGTGCCTTTTTAGCAATCGACTCTAAAACGCCTTGCGTACTCAGCTTCAGCCCTGTGATTTGCAATGCCTCCGGTGAGGTTGCCAAAACTTCAGTACTCACATCAACGATTAACACAGAGTTGAATGTATCAGTTTGCAATCTGACTCGGTCTACTTCAGCTTCTAAAATATTTTTCTTGTCTAAATTTTCAGCAAGCACAGCCGCCGAAAACATTAGTTGCTGTTGTGCCGAATTTAAGAAATCATCCGTTGTTTTTGCCAGCTTGTCTGCATATACATAATTATTACCAAGCGATGCCTTGACCAGTTGCTGGCGCTGAACGCTGTGGGCCGCATAGAATGCACTGACAACAACAATGAGCCCAGTCAGAATGGAAAGCATCAAAATCAGCTTTCTCAAATCTACAGAAATTCTATTTTTATTTCGCACAGCAACTCAAAATCTTTAATGTAAACATGCAAGACCAGCCATCAATATCATGAATATTACATTCACCAAGTGCATGCAGCCATCTCGGTTCACGCTGAACTGTGCTGCTTATTCAAGTCGGCAGCACAGTTTAATCACGTGACGTTTGCTGGATCAATCTGACATCAGCCAGGGGGCACGGTTGCTGCACCGACTGCAGCAATCCGTCCTCCTTTGCCAGCCAGACCTTCGAGTACAGACTTAGCAGGCTGTGCGCACTTTGCGCTGTGTGCATTCAATACGTTCAGACATGCTGGCAGAGCCGCAGCACACCACTGCAGTGGACGATTTCTGATCCAAACCAACTGCTCAAAGCACGACTTTTTATGCAGCCACATCGTGCAAGATTGCGGATAGCGGCATGGAATGAGCCGTGCCTAGGCAGTCTTAGCCATAGCAGCCATCAGCCTGAAAGCATGGAAGTTAGAGCCACAGCGCCAATACAGCAAGCTGATGCACCAGCCTGCATTGCCGCGCTGAAGCACGCTTACAGCAACACAATGTCGTACTGCTCTTGCACCAGGCCGCCCTCGGCCTTCAGTGAGATGGGCTTGCCAATGAAGTCGCTCAGGCCTGCCAAGTGCTGACTTTCTTCGTCCAGCAGCAGGTCAATCACGTCGGGGTTGGCTACTACGCGAAATTCTTTGGGGTTGAACTGGCGAGCCTCACGCAAGATTTCGCGCAATATTTCATAGGCCACGCTGCGCACGGTTTTCACGCTGCCCTTGCCTTGGCAGGCGGGACATGGTTCACACAGCATGTGGGCCAGCGATTCGCGCGTGCGCTTGCGCGTCATCTCCACCAGCCCCAGTTGCGAAAAAGTGCCAGACATGGTTTTGACACGGTCACGCACGAGTTGTTTGCGCAACTCGGCCAGCACCTGCTCGCGGTGTTCTTCGTGTGCCATATCGATAAAGTCGGCAATGATGATGCCGCCCAGGTTGCGCAAGCGCAGTTGGCGTGCAATGGCCTGCGCGGCTTCCAGATTGGTTTTGAAGATGGTGTCATCAAAATTGCGAGCCCCTACGTAGCCGCCAGTGTTGACGTCAACGGTGGTCAGTGCCTCGGTCTGGTCAATGATGAGATAGCCGCCAGATTTGAGATCCACCCGCCGGCCCAGTGCCTTGGCAATTTCTTCGTCAATGGAATACAGATCAAAAATGGGTCGCTCACCCCTGTACAGCTGCAGCTTGGGCACTGCACTGGGCATGAACTCTTTGCCAAAGGCCACCAACTTGTCGAACTGTTCCTTGGAGTCAATGCGAATGCTTTGCGTGACCTCGCCCACCAGATCACGCAGCACGCGTTGCAGCAGATTCAAGTCTTGGTGCAATACAGACATGGGCGGCAAGCTGGTGGCAGCAGATTTGACGCGCGCCCAGGTTTTGCGCAGGTAGGCAATATCTTCGGCCAGCTCTTCGTCAGACGCGTCTTCACCGTTGGTGCGCAAAATGAATCCGCCGCCACCTCCGTTTTCTTTCAGTCCCACCAGTTTCTGCAGGCGCTCACGCAAGGCATCGCGCTCTTGGGGGGTGATTTTTTGCGAAACACCAATGTGTTCGTCTTGCGGCAAATGCACCAGCAATCGCCCTGCAATGCTGATTTGCGTGGACAGCCGCGCACCCTTGGTACCAATTGGATCTTTGATGACCTGCACCACGATGGACTGGCCTTCAAACACCTGGTGTTCGATGGGTTTGGGCGGCTCGTTCTTGCGCGCAATCATCGGTGCATCGCCACTTTCATGGCGGTGCCATACGTCAGCCACGTGCAAAAAAGCAGCACGCTCCAGCCCGATATCAATAAAGGCAGACTGCATGCCCGGCAGCACGCGCGAGACCTTGCCCAGATAGATATTGCCCACCAAACCCCGCTCCAGCGTGCGTTCGGTATGTAGTTCTTGCACTGCACCCAGTTCCACCACCGCCACACGTGTTTCTTGTGGCGACCAGTTGATCAAAATATCTTGCTGCATGTGTACCTGTTGTTTTTGATGAATCGCGTGCAATAAGGCAAGCATGCAAAGCGCATGCCGCGCTTATATCTTCCAGCCGAGTTGACGCAGCAATTGCGCAGTTTCAAATACGGGCAAACCCATGATGCCCGAATAGCTGCCTTCGATGTGCTCAATCATGGCTGCAGCCAAGCCTTGGATGCCATAAGCGCCAGCTTTGCCAAAAGGCTCGCCCGAGGCCACATAGGCGTCGATCTGCGCATCGCTCATGGCCATAAAGCGCACCTTGGAGATCGACAGCGCCTGCAAACGCTGCCCGCCGCTTTGCAAAGCGACAGCGGTCAGCACTTCATGGGTTTGACCAGACAGCTTGCGCAGCATGGCTTGCGCCTGGGCCGCATCAGCGGGCTTGCCCAAAATCTCTTGCCCCAAAGCGACGGTCGTGTCAGATGTGAGCACCGGTGCAAGCGGTAAACCCCGGCGCGCCAGACGGGCAGCCGCCGCATCCAGTTTGAGTCCTGTGACACGCTGCACATAGCTGTGCGGTGCTTCATGGGGCAGCACCGCCTCGATGGCCTCTGCATCTTCAACCACATCTGCCGCTGCGTTGGGCAGCAGCAGTTCATGGCGCACATTCAGCTGCTGCAGCAGTTGACTGCGACGCGGACTTTGGGAGGCAAGATAGATAAATTCAGACATCAGATTCAAATAAAAATGGACGCTGGCACCCGAAATTCAAGCGCCAGAAGCTATTAAAAAAATAGTACCACGCAGCCATGCATGCGGGCAATCAGCACACCGCGCACAGGCGTCATCAAAAAATAAAGCCCTGCAAAAAATGGCAGGGCTTTGAAGACTCAAACAGGGTACAACTTACTCTCGATGGTAAGGGTGGCCTGCGTTGACTGACCACGCACGGTAGAGCTGCTCAATCAGCAGCACACGCACCATCGCATGGGGCAGTGTCAGGTCAGACAGGCGGATTCGCTCATGCGCTGCCTGACGAAACTCAGGGTCCAACCCATCAGGCCCGCCGATCACCAGCGCCACATCATCGCCTTCCAATTGCCAGTGCTGCAAACGCTGCGCAAGGGCCTTGGTTGTCAAGTTGGTGCCGCGCTCATCAAGCACCACAATGCGGGTCCCACGTGGAATGGCCGCTTCAATGCGTTTGCGCTCAGCGGCGTACAAGGTCACCACCGTCTTGGAGCCGCGAGGCTCCGTTTTGACGGTTTTGATTTCCACCTTCAATTCATGCGGGAACCGCTTGGCGTAATCGTCGTAGGCTGTCTGTGCCCAGTCAGGCACATGCTGGCCTACGGCCACGATCAGCAGTCTCATGGCTGATGCTTACTTGGCAGTCCGCGCAGCGCGCTTGGCGGGAGCCTTGTCCGCAGACGCTGTACGGCCAGCTGCACCACGTGCCTTCATAGGCTTGACAACCACTGTCTTGGCAGGTGCTGCGGCCTTCTTGGCAGCTGGTTTCTTCACAGCCGGCTTGGCCGTAGCAGCCGATTTGGCTGCAGGCTTTTTAGCGGCTGGTTTTTTGGCAGCAACGGGCTTGTCTGCTGCTGCGGCAGCCTGTGTAGCAGCCTTTTTGGAAGCAGCTTTCTTGACCACAACCTTGCCGTCAATCGCGGCTGCAGTTTTCTTGGCTGCAGAGCGCTTGGCAGGCTTGGCTTCTTGTGATGCGTCTTCTGAGGCAAAAATCTTTGATGGCTTGGCAGCACCCAGCTTCAAGCGCACGGGCTTGTCGCCCCAGATTTCTTCCAGGCGGTAGTACTGGCGAATCGTAGGCTGCATGACGTGCACGACACACTGACCACAATCGACAATAATCCATTCGCCGTTTTCTTCGCCTTCGTGGCGAGGCACAGCAAAACCGGCCTTTTTGACGGCTTCACGCACGCTGGAAGCCAAAGCCTTGGTTTGGCGGCTGGAGGCACCAGAAGCAATAATCACACGCTCAAACAGCGGTGACAGGTGCTCGGTATTGAAAACCTGAATATCTTGGGCCTTGACGTCTTCCAAGCCATCGACGATGGCACGCTGGAGTTTGGTCACGTCTTTCTTGGCTGCGGAATCCGATTGTGTGGAGGTGCTCATCAGGCGATGTCTGGTTGGAAAATACCGGTCAATATAGCGCGGTGGCACGAAGGACTTCAAGGCCCATTCATATGCTGCCCCACGCTGACAGGGCTTTTATTATGGTTGTAAAAAGAATGCCGACCACAGGGGCCCTGTCGTCGGCAGCTATTGAAATTATAGTTTTCCTGTGCCAATAGCGTTTTGCCTGGCTCAAAGCCAGTCGCGACGCACCAAGTATTGGCTCAGGAGCTCTGCTTCAGGCGTATCCACGGCATCTTGGCGCTGGTAGCTCCAGCTGGCATGCAGTGGCATGGACAGCAAGATGGACTCCGTACGCCCTCCTGACTGCAGCCCGAAGTGCGTACCACGGTCCCAAACCAGATTAAATTCCACATAACGGCCACGTCGGTAGCGCTGGAAATCAACTTGATCGGGTCCGTAATGCGTGTCCTTGCGGCGCTCTACCAAAGGCAGATAAGCCGTCAAAAATGCATCACCGACCGAACGCATCAGGGCAAAACCCTGATCCTGGCCCAGTTCGCTGAAGTCGTCGTAGAAGATGCCGCCAATGCCGCGCTGCTCGTCACGGTGCTTGAGATAAAAATACTCGTCACACCACTTCTTGAAGCGCGGGTACAAGCCTTGGCCAAAAGGCTGCACCGCATCGCGACAGGTTCGGTGGAAATGCACGGCATCTTCTTCAAAGCCATAGACAGGCGTCAGGTCCATGCCACCACCAAACCAGCAAGTCTTGGGTTGACCCTCGTGGCCTGCAGCAATCATGCGCACGTTCATGTGCACCGTTGGTACATAGGGGTTACGCGGATGAAACACCAGTGACACACCCATGGCTTCAAACGGAGCACCCGCCAGCTCAGGCCGGTGCTGCGTTGCCGAAGGAGGCAGCTGCGAGCCCTTCACATGCGAAAAACCACAGCCCGCACGCTCAAACACCACGCCGTTTTCCAAAATCTTGGTGATGCCATCGCCCTGCAGGCGCTCATCAGCACCTTTTTTCCAGGGGTCTGCCAAGAACTTGGCAGCACCCGCACCGGCAGCTGCTTCCACAGCCTCCAGCGACTGGGTAATGCTCGCCTGCAAGCCCAGTAAATAGGCTCGCACGCTTTCGGCTGTGGTTATTTGCTCTTGCACGTGCAGATTCCTTAGCTTTTGATGGCGCGAAAACCAATGTCGCGGCGGTATTGCATGCCGTCAAAGTGAATGCCACGCGTGACGTCATACACACGCTGCTGGGCTTGGCGCACGCTGTCTGCCAGCACCGTGACGCACAGCACACGGCCGCCCGTAGTCACAGGCACACCCGCATCGTTGAGCTGAGTGCCAGCATGGAACACCACGGCATCGTCTTCTTCAGCAGGCAGGCCGGTAATGGCATCGCCCTTGCGCGGGTCTTCTGGATAGCCGGCAGCAGCCATGACGACGCCCAGCGCGGTGCGGCGGTCCCACTCCAGCTCTACATGCTCCAGCTTGCCGTCTACGGCTGCCAGCATGACGTCCACCAGATCACTCTTCAAGCGCATCATGATGGGCTGGGTTTCAGGGTCTCCCATGCGGGTGTTGAACTCCAGCGTCTTGGGGTGACCATTGCCATCAATCATCAGCCCTGCGTACAGGAAGCCTGTAAACGGCACGCCATCTTTTTCCATGCCACGGATGGTGGGCAAGATGATTTCGCGCATGGCACGGGCGTGCACGTCAGCAGTCACCACTGGCGCGGGCGAGTAAGCACCCATGCCACCCGTGTTAGGGCCTTCGTCATTGTCTTTCAGGCGCTTGTGATCTTGGCTGGTAGCCATGGCCACCACGTTCTTGCCATCGCACAGCACAATAAAAGAAGCTTCTTCACCCGAGAGGAACTCTTCAATCACCACGCGCGCACCACCTTCGTTGTGCTGCACGCCGTATTTGTTGTCCACCAGCATGAAGTCCACCGCGTCGTGGGCTTCTTGCAGCGTCATTGCGACAACCACACCCTTGCCTGCGGCCAGGCCGTCGGCCTTGATCACGATGGGCGCGCCCAAGCGCTCCACAAAATCATGCGCAGCCGCAGGATCCGTGAACGTGTCGTAGTCAGCCGTAGGAATGCCATGGCGGCGCATAAACGCCTTAGAAAAGGCTTTGGAAGACTCCAGCTGCGCTGCAGCCTTGGTGGGGCCAAACACCTTCAGGCCATGTGCGCGAAATTCATCCACTACACCTGCCGCCAAAGGAGCCTCAGGCCCGACTACAGCCAGCGCAACACCTTCCGCCTGCGCCCATTCGCGCAGTTTCACAACATCCGTGATAGGTAAGTTCTGCAACTTACCCCCTGCCAACGCAGTGCCCCCATTGCCAGGAGCCACGAACACTTTAGTCGCCTTGGGCGACTGGGCCAATTTCCACGCCAGAGCGTGTTCACGGCCACCGCCGCCAATCACAAGAATTTTCATATTTCAGCGTTGTGGTAGACGTCTTGTACGTCGTCCAGATCTTCCAGTACGTCCAGCAGTTTCTGCATGCGCTCAGCGTCGTCGCCTTGCAGCTCAATGGTGTTTTCAGCACGCATGGTCACTTCGGCCACTTCGGGCTTCAGACCTGCGGCTTCCAACGCGTTCTTTACGGCTTCAAAAGCCCCGGGTGCGGTCAGCACCTCAATGGCGCCGTCATCATCGGTCACCACGTCGTCAGCTCCCGCATCCAACGCAACTTCCATGACCAGGTCTTCCGAAGTACCCGGGGCAAAAATGATCTGGCCGCAGTGCTTGAACTGAAAGGCCACCGAGCCTTCCGTGCCCATGTTGCCACCGTACTTGTTAAAAGCGTGGCGAACATCCGCCACGGTACGCACCCGGTTGTCCGTCATGGTATCGACAATGATGGCTGCACCACCAATGCCATAGCCTTCATAGCGAATTTCTTCGTAGGTGACACCCTCGAGATTGCCTGTGGCCTTGTCGATATTGCGTTTGATGTTGTCGGCAGGCATATTGGCAGCCTTGGCCTTGTCGACAGCCAGGCGCAGACGTGGATTGGCACTCAGGTCAGCGCCGCCTTGGCGGGCTGCCACCATGATTTCACGAATGATTCGAGTCCAGATACGGCCACGCTTTTCATCCTGGCGACCTTTGCGGTGCTGGATGTTGGCCCATTTGCTATGTCCTGCCACAGGAAATCCTTTGGTCTTGATTTAATCTACTGGGCACGGATTCTACTTTTGACAGCGTAACTTGACAGAGGAAACCCGAACATGGCCCCAGCATTACCTATTGCACAGCGCGGTGAGATCGTTTGCTCCATCTTGCCCAACATGGCAAATCGACATGGTTTGATCACCGGGGCCACCGGCACCGGCAAAACAGTCACGTTGCAAAAGATTGCAGAAAGCTTCTCTTTAGCGGGAATTCCTGTATTCTTAGCCGACATCAAGGGCGATTTAACGGGCATCAGTCAAGCGGGCAGTGTGGGAGGCAAGCTGGCGGCCTCTTTGCAAGAGCGCGGGATTGCGATTCCCGAGCCTGTTGCCTGCCCAAGTACGCTGTGGGATGTGTTTGGCCTGCAAGGTCACCCCGTGCGCGCAACGATTTCAGACATGGGGCCTTTGCTGATTGGCCGCATGCTGAACTTGAATGACACACAGATGGGTGTGCTCAACATCATCTTCAAGATTGCCGACGACAACGGCATGCTGCTGCTGGATCTCAAGGACCTGCGCTCCATGCTGCAAAACGTGGGCGAGAACGCCAAACAGTTCACTACGGAATACGGCAACATTTCTGCCGCCAGCGTGGGGGCTATCCAGCGGGGCTTGCTGCAAATCGAGTCAGAAGGCGGTGAGCAGTTTTTTGGCGAGCCCATGCTCAATATTGAAGATTTGATGCAAACCGACGCCCAGGGCCGTGGCGTGATGAACATCCTGGCGGCTGACAAGCTCATGCAGTCACCGCGCCTGTATTCCACCTTTTTACTGTGGATGCTGTCCGAGCTGTTTGAGCAGCTGCCTGAAATTGGTGACCCTGAAAAGCCCAAACTGGCCTTTTTCTTTGATGAAGCGCATTTGCTGTTCAATGATGCTCCCAAAGTGCTGATCGAGCGCATTGAACTGGTCGTGCGCCTGGTGCGCTCCAAAGGCGTGGGCGTGTATTTCGTGACGCAAAACCCCATGGACATTCCTGACAGCGTGCTGGCGCAGCTGGGCAACCGGGTGCAGCACGCGCTACGCGCCTTCACGCCCAAGGACCAAAAGGCCGTCAAAGCCACGGCCCAGACCATGCGCCCCAACCCTGAAGTCAACATTGAGGCCGCCATCACAGAGCTGGCAGTCGGCGAGGCTTTGATTAGTTTTCTGGATGAAAAAGGCCGCCCCGGCATTACCCAGCGCGTGTATGTGATACCACCGGGCAGCCAGATCGGCCCCATTGAAGACGCTCAGCGCCGCAGCTTGCTTGCCAACTCGATCGTGGCTGGCGTTTATGACAAAACCGTGGACCGTGAATCCGCCTATGAAGTATTGCAAGCGCGCGCAGCAGAGGCGCCCACAGCCACAGGCGGCGTGAGCGGCAACTCAGCCACAGCGCAGCAGGGCGACAGCGGTTTGATGGGGGGATTGAACGACTTTCTGTTTGGCTCTACCGGCCCGCGTGGTGGCAAGAAAGATGGGCTGGTGCAAAGCCTGGTCAAGTCCACCGCCCGCAACATGAGCAACCAGCTGGGCCGCCAGTTGCTGCGCGGCGTGCTGGGCAGCTTGACTGGCAGCAAGAAATAGCAAACAAAGCTGCCACATCAGGGAATGTGCGGCTTTCCCAAGGCACGGCCACTCTCTAGAGTGCCGTGCCATATGTCTACCAGCACACACCTCCCTATCTTGTCGGTCATGCAGCTTCAGGTGCAAGACCACATTGCGCATTTGCAGCTGTCCCAGCCCGAGAGCCTGAACACCATGCACCCCGCCTTCTGGCGTGATCTGGATATGGCCCTCACGCACATCACCACCCAGGGCGATGTACGGGCACTGGTCATCAGCAGCAGTGGCAGGCATTTCAGCGCTGGCATGGCTCTGGACACATTTGCCAACCCCAATCTGGCACCGCAAGACAAAACCCCGGAAGGCCGCGCTGCGCTGTCTGAGTTTTTGTGGGACATGCAGCAAGTCTTTACGCGCATCGAACAATTGCGCATTCCCGTCATCACCGCCATACAGGGCGGCTGCATTGGCGGCGCTCTGGACATGGTGTGCTGCGCCTGCATTCGCTACGCCACGCAAGATGCGTTTTTCTGCGTACAGGAAATCAATATTGGCATGGTGGCCGATCTGGGCAGCCTGCAGCGCTTGCCCAAGCTGCTGCCCATGGGGCTGGTCAAAGAGCTGGCCTACACAGGCCGTCGCTGGCCCGCCCAGGCAGCACTGGCATACGGTTTTATCAACGGCGTGTTTGACACCCAGGAGGCCATGCTGGCAGCCGCCATGCAGTGCGCCCAAGACATTGCAGCCAAGCCACCGATTGCCATATGGGGCAGCAAACAGGCGCTCGATTTTGCGCGTGACCACAGTGTGCAGGACAGCCTGCGCCAAATGGGCTGGCTGCAAGCGGGCATCTGGAGCAACCACCACGTCATGGAATCGGTGCAAGCCACGCAGCAAAAACGCGCGGGAGACTTTCCTGGCCTGACGCCACAGCGCACGTTCGCGCAAATGGGTCTGGATTGAGTTCTTTGGCTTGCGCCAAAGCCAGCGTGCATGTGCGCAGGGTCAAAAAACACCCTCGCGCATGCAGACTAGCGAAAGACTTTCCACAAATTCATTCAGAAAAAAGGAAAATGCGGGGCATCGCAATGTGCAGCAGTACCTCCAATGCCTGGAACAGCAACAACAGCAACAACCTTCACGCGTTGGGTGCTGGCTGCACTTTCACTCACAACCTAGACCCCGACCATGAGCACTGTTCATCTCATCGACCACCCCCTGATCCAGCACAAACTGACACTGATGCGCCGCAAGGAAGCCAGCACCAACAGCTTTCGCCGCATGCTCGGCGAGCTGTCTACCCTGATGGCCTACGAAATTACCCGTGATTTCCCGCTGCAAGATCTGGAAATCGAAACGCCCATGGAAAAAATGGTCGGCAAGGTGATTGACGGCAAAAAGCTCGCTCTGGTCTCCATCCTGCGCGCAGGCAATGGCTTTCTGGACGGCATGCTCAACGTAGTACCGGGTGCCCGCATTGGTCACATTGGCCTGTTCCGCGACCCCGAAACACTGCAGCCCGTCGAGTACTACTACAAGATGCCTGAAAACATGTGCGAGCGCGACGTGATCGTTGTCGACCCCATGCTGGCCACCGGCAATTCAGCCGCAGCAGCGGTGCAGCAGCTCAAGACCAAGAGCAACCCCAAGTCCATCAAATTCATGTGCCTGCTGGCCGCGCCCGAAGGCATCAAGACCCTGCAAGCAGCACACCCCGATGTAGACATCTACACCGCCGCGATTGACCGCGAGCTGGACAGCCACGGCTACATCCTGCCCGGTCTGGGTGATGCAGGTGACCGCATCTTCGGCACCAAGTAAACAGCACGCACAGCGTTGTAAAGGCTTCCATCAGGAAGCCTTTTTTTGTGCTCTTTGCCAGCGCAATGTCATCAATTGGCAATTGCTCTGACTTTTTGATGCAGATCAAGCATTGACAGTGCACAGCGGCGCAAAGCCTCTGCAGCCGCGCATCATGGTAAACCCTAGTAAACCTCTGTAAGGCACGCCATGATTCCACGCTCCGTCTCCTCACCCAAGAAGTTTCTGATCGGCGCAGGCCTGTTCGACCAGGTGGGCGAATACGTTGCCGAGCATGGTGACTTTGCGTTCTTTGTGGCTGACTCTTTCTTCCTGAGCCGCATCCACAGCCAGACCGTACCCAGCCTGACCGCACAAAGCATTCGCAGCCATGTGGAAAAGTTCTCGGGGGAATGCACCACCACTGAAATTGCACACCTGAGTGCGGCCTTCAAAGCCAGCGGCGCGAATGTGGTGATCGGGGTAGGTGGCGGCAAGGCACTGGATGCCGCCAAAGCCGTGGCGCACAACTGCAAGGCAGCGCTGGTGCTGGTGCCCACCATTGCCTCCACCGATGCGCCCTGCACCGCTTTGGCCGTCGTCTACAAGGACGATGGCACCTTTGACCACTACCTGTTCCTGCCCCACAACCCCGACACCGTGCTGGCCGACA
Source organism: Comamonas avium (assembly GCF_014836675.1). Taxonomy (GTDB): domain Bacteria; phylum Pseudomonadota; class Gammaproteobacteria; order Burkholderiales; family Burkholderiaceae_C; genus Comamonas; species Comamonas avium. Next base: position 20,822 of record NZ_JACSQK010000008.1, on the reverse strand, counting down.
CCGCCATCATTGCCCAGGCCCCCGCGCGCTTTTTTGCTGCGGGCGTGGGTGATGCACTGGCCACCTACTTTGAAGCACGTGCCACCTGGCGCTGCAGCGGTACCAACCTGATCTTGAAGAAGCCCTCGCGCACGGGCCTGGGTTTGGGACAGATGTGCTATGAAATTTTGCGCAAGAACATTGACGCGACCATGGACGCGGTACGCAACAAGGCCGTGACCCCAGCACTGGAAGAAACCATTGAGGCCACGATTTACCTGAGCGGCGTGGGCGCTGAAGCAGCCGGCGTGGCCGCAGCCCACGCAGTGAACAATGGCATGGCCGTAGTGCCTGCGCTGCACAGCGCCCAGCACGGAGAGAAGGTAGCCTTTGGCCTGCTGACCCAGCTGGTGCTGGAAAACGCCCCATTGGCCGAGGTGCAAGAAGTCATTCGCATCATCAAGGCCGCGGGTCTGCCGCTGGCGCTGCGCGACTTTGGCCTGACCGAATGGATTGAAGCCGAATGGCGCGAAGTGGCCAAGGTGGCCTGCGACAAGAATGACACCATGGGCAATATGGGCCGTCCCATCAGCGAGCAAGAGGTGTACGACGCCATGCTGGCCGCCAATGCACTGGCAGAGCGCTACCACGACTGAATCTGCCCTGCGCGCCCTCTCTGGCCCGAGGGCAAAAGAAGTGCACGCTGCCTTCTTTAAAATTTAATAGCTATTAGCGCTTGATATACAACGTTCTTCAATACTTTTATATCTGAAAGCATTGAACAGCAAGCGCAAGCAGCTCTCAAAATATTGAGATGCATGCCCAAACAAAGGGGTTGCCACTGCGCAGCCCCTTTGCACTGAGGATATTGTGGATTGCGTCAACAGATGCCGCATGTGCCCGTTGGCACCCCGCAAAACACCTAGACTGGGGCCCATACACCACCAGTTTTTTTGACTGCGCATGCAAAACCACTAGTTTCAGTGATGTGCAAACCGCTAACTATGCGGTGCAATACACGGTATACCTATGCTATTGGAGCTGCATACCGCTTTATGGACACTCTGCCCCCCCCGCCCCCTGCTTCACTTTTGCTGGCTGCCCCCGTACTGGTGGTGGAAGACGAACCCAGTGTGACCCAGCGCATTCGCGCACTTTTGCTGGACATGGGTTATGACACGACCGCCTTGTTTTGGGCAGAAAGCGTGGCCCAGGCGCGCGAAATCTATGCGCATGAGCCGATTGCGCTGGCTCTGGTTGATCTGGGCTTGCCAGATGGATCCGGCCACACGGTGATTGAAGAGCTGCGCGCACGCGATCCGGCGATGATGATTTTGGTCATCTCTGCCTGGAGCACGGAAGACGCGATCTTGGGTGCGCTGCGCGCCGGTGCGACGGGTTATCTGCTCAAGGAGCGTGATGATCTGGAGCTGCGGCTGGGCATTGCCAGCACCTTGCGTGGTGGCGCACCGATTGATCCGTTCATTGCCAAGCGCATCATGCAAGAGTTTGCGGCAGCCCCCAGAGCTGCAGCCACAACAGAAGCTACCGATGCCCCTGCGCAGCCCTTGAGCGGGCGTGAGCTAGAAATTTTGCAGCTGGTCGCCCAGGGCATGACCAACCGGGAAATTGCTGAGCACTTAAATCTGTCCAAATACACGGTGGAATGCCACGTCAAGAAGATTTACCAAAAAATGGCAGTCTCCTCACGCACCCGCGCCATCCACATGGCGCGCCAGCATGGCCTGATCGATTAGAAAAACCAGGCAGCCCTGTCCGCCAGCTTTGCTGCGACAGGTCTGTGCAGGTGCAGCGCTGCGCCTTGCTCTGAAGCATGTGCCTGGTCTGGCTAAGAAATATCCAAAGCCAAAGCCATGCTTGAACAACGCCAAACGCCATGCGTTTAAGGCACGCATAAAAAAAGGACTGCCTGGCGCAGTCCTTTTTTTGGTGAAAACCGCAGAGGCGGCAATCAATCGACCAGACCGGCAAACACGTGCTGCACATCGTCGTCGTTGTCCAGGCCCGCCAGAAAGTCCTGCACTTCTTCTTGCTGCTCTGCCGTCAGACTGGACATGCTCACCGGGTTCTTGGCCTTGTAGCCCAGCTTGACCGACAGCACCTTGATGCCTTGTGCAGGCAGCGCCTTGCTCACGGTATCCAGGTCAGAAGGGTCGGTAATGAACAAGGTCACGCCTTCTTCGTCGCCGGCTTCAAAGTCTTGTGCGCCCGCTTCAATGGCGGCCAGCTCAACATCTGCGCCATTTTCGGCTTCGCCTTCGATCATGCCCACGTGGTCAAAGTCCCACGCCACAGCGCTCATCTGGCCCTTGCGAAAGCACACACGCATATTGGGTGCAGTGCGGTTGGGGTTGTCGGTCAGGCATTCCACCATCACTGGCACGCGGTGGGGTGCGTAGCCTTCATAGATCACGCTGGTGTAGTTGACGGCATCAGCACCCACGCCCGAACCTTTTTTGACTGCACGGTCCAATGTTTCTTTGGACATGGAAGCCTTGCGGGCAGCTTCAACCGCCATGCGCAGGCGCGCATTGCTCGACGGATCGCCACCACCCAGACGGGCAGCAACTGTAATTTCCTTGACCAGCTTGCCGAACAGCTTGCCTTTGGCGTCCGCTGCCAGGGCCTTGCCCTTGGCTTTCCATTGCGCTCCCATGGGGGGCCTTTCTTCGAAAAAGAACAAAAAATGCCGCGCACAAGGCCGGCATAGAATAAATCAAGGCGTTTTATACACCTGTGGCATAGGCCACGGCGCCTTCAATGCCAACTTTTTCTGCCATCGATTTGCGCTGGCGTTGATGCAACCCCCTTACAAGGAGCCACCACCATGCGCTTGCACCCTATTGCCTACCCTGCACTGGCGCTTAGTTTGTTTGCCACAGCGGCGCCGGCGCTGGAGATTGAGCCCGAAGTGGTTGCCCAGGGTCTGCAAAACCCCTGGGCAGTCGCTTTCCTGCCAGACGGCTCTTTTTTGGTGACCGAGCGCCCCGGCCGCATGCGCGTGATTGACAGCAAGGGTGCACTGGGCCAGCCCTTGTCCGGTCTGCCTGCGATTGCCGCGGGTGGCCAAGGCGGCCTGCTGGATGTGGTGCTGGACAGCGATTTTGCACAAAACCGCACGCTGTACTTTTGCTATTCAGAACCCGGCAACAACGCCAGCAACAGCACGGCACTGGCCAAAGCCCGGCTCTCCAGCGATCAACGCCAGCTTGAAGATCTGCAAGTGCTCTTCAGCCAAAAGCCCAAGAAAGCCAGCCAGCTGCATTTTGGCTGCCGCATTGTGGAGCGGCCTGATGGCAGCCTGCTTTTGACGCTGGGCGAGCGCTCTCACTTCAAGGAAGAAGCGCAGAACCTGCAAAGCCATCTGGGCAAGATAGTGCGCATTGGCAAAGACGGCAGCGTTCCCAAGGACAACCCCTTTGTCGGCCGCCGCGATGCACTGCCCGAGATCTGGAGCTATGGCCACCGCAGCCCCCAGGGCGCTGCACTGGCACCTGACGGCACTTTCTGGATGAACGAGCACGGCCCGCAAGGCGGCGATGAAATCAATCGCCCCGAGCCCGGTAAAAACTATGGCTGGCCGGTCATCACCTACGGTGAAAACTATGGCGGCGGCCGCATTGGCGCTGGCATCACTCACCAAAAAGGCATGGAGCAGCCGGTGCACCAGTGGACACCTTCTATTGCCGTGTCTGGCATGGCCTTCATCACCTCAGACCGCTACCCTGGCTGGAAAGGGAACATGGTGGTGGGCGCACTCAAGGCACAAAGGCTGGAGCGCATTACGCTTGCGGCAGGCAAGGTCACAGGGGTTGAACCCTTGCTGCCCCAGTTAGGCCAGCGTGTACGCGATGTACGGCAAGGCCCGGATGGCTGGCTGTACGTGCTGACCGATCGCAGCAACGGCCAGCTGCTGCGCCTGAAGACGCAGCCGTAAACTGCAGGCCGGCGATGGAGCGACGCAGCTTAATGGCTGCATCACGGGGCTACGCCCTGAGCCATCGCAAAGCCTTGTGCATATCAAGCAGGCTCCAGCACGCCTTGCCTGAGCAAAACCTCTGCCTGCTGCGCGGGCACCGGGCGGCTGAGAAAGTAGCCCTGCACCACATCACAGCCTGCCGTTTTCAGGTACACCAGCTGGTCCATCAGCTCCACCCCTTCGGCCACCACCTGCATCTTCAGGTTGTGCGCCAAGGTGATGATGGAAGTCACCAGCACACCCGCTTCATGGCTGCTGCGCAGTGCATTGACAAAGGACTTGTCCAGCTTGATGGTGCCAATTGGCAGCGCACGAATTTGGCTCAGGCTGGAAAAGCCCGTGCCAAAGTCGTCCAGCGCAATATGCACCCCCATGTTCTGCAACTGATAGAGCACGCGCGCAGACAGACCATCGGGCTCTACCAGACAGCTTTCAGTGACTTCCACCTCAATGTCAGACGCTCGCACCCCATAGTGCTGCAGACAGGTGGCAATGCGCGTTGGGAAAGCACAGTCCTTGAGCTGCAAGGGTGACACATTGAATGCCAGCGGCACCACATCCATGCCCTGCATGCGCCACGCCGCGATCTGCCGGCAGCAAGCTTGCATGACCCAGTCGCCCAGAGCCTGAATATGACCATGCTCTTCAGCCATGGCAATGAAATCGCCGGGATAGATCAATCCATACTCCGGGTGCTGCCAGCGCACCAGCGCCTCCATCCCGACAATTGCGCAGTCTTCCAGCCGCACCTTGGGCTGAAAATGCAGCACCAGCTGCTCATCAGCAATCGCCTGTGGCAATTGCCGCAGCAAGCGGTAGCGACGTTCGTTGTCGGCGTTGTTCACGCGGTCATAGTAGGTAAAGCGGTTGCGCCCCGACTTCTTGGAGGCATACATGGCCGTATCCGCGTGGCGGCACAGCACCTGCACGTCATGCCCATCTCTGGGGAAAAAAGCAATGCCCATGCTGGTGGAGGTATGCACCACCTGGTCAGCAATGCCGTCATAAGGGGCGCTCAGCCCTGACACCAGCTCTTGCGCCAGGCCATCCATGTCCTGCATGTCATCCATGGCGGTCACCAGCACGGCAAACTCATCGCCACCCATGCGGGCAATGATGTCCGAGCCCCGCAGCATGCTGCGCAGACGATCTGCCACAGCCTGCAGCAAGGCGTCTCCCGCATGGTGGCCCAAGGTGTCGTTAATCTGCTTGAAATGGTCCAGATCCAGATACAGCAAGGCGTAATGCTTGCGACTGCGGCGGGCCAGCGCCAGATGGCTGGATACCAGCTCGTAAAACATGCGCCGGTTGTGCAGCCCTGTCAGCGGATCACTGGCCGCCAGTTCCAGGGCTCGCTGCTTTTCACTTTCCAGCTGTGCAATCAGCGCCTGCTGCTTTTGATCTGCCAGAGTCAGCCCCTCCAGCAAGTGCTGGCGGCGCACCATGCTCCGAAACAGTGCCCACGTGGCCAGCAACATCAGCACCGACACGGTCACTGCCAGCCCCCACAGGCGCTGTGCATGCTCAGCATGGGCCTGGCGGATTTCTTGCCAGTCACGGCTGACCACCACCGTCAGCGGCATGAACTTTGCGCGGTGGTAGCTGCCCAGACGCTCCCTGCCGGGTTCCAGAAAAAAACTGGCTGCTCCAGCCCCTTGTTTGACCTGCTTGAAAGCGTCCAGCCGATATTGGGGCCTGGATGCCAGCCAGCCTCCCCCGGACATGGCTGCTAGTTGGCTGCCATCCGGAGCCAGCAGATGCAAGGTGCCGCTTTGCCCCAGATCCATGTCAGTGTGCAAACGCAAAAAGTAGCCCATATCCATGTGCAGCAGCAAATAGCCTTGCGACGCACCCCGCCCATCGGTGACACAAAGCAGCAAGGGCACCGCTGCGGTGTTCGCTGGTGTGGGTACGGGCACATGCTGGTGCAGCAGCAAAGCACCCTCGCCCTCTTCGCAGGAACCCTGCTGGTGAACAAGCAGCTCCTGCAGCTCCTGCTGCGCCTGTGCGTGCCCAGCCAGCAATTGCAGGTTGTGGTCGAACAAGGCAAAGCGCACAAAAACCGGATCACGCTCGAGCATGTGTGTCAGCTGTTGCTGCCAGGCGCTGTTGCTGTGCGCGCCTTGCATAGCCACCACGCCCATGAGCTGAGCCTTCTCGATCACCTGACGCAGATTTTCAGAAACCAGCGCCGCCCAGCCCGCTTGCTGCATGCGTGCCGATTGCTCCACATGCGCCAGCTGCACTCTCAAATGCTTGGCCGTGAACCACCATGACGCACACAGGCCCAGCAAGACGATGAGCAGCATGACCCCATGTGATGACTGCTGGCGACTGCGCCAGCTGAAGCTGACTGGGCCAAGAATCCGGGTAGCGATCAGTGCGCGCAAGCGCTGGGCTAGAAAAAGCATGTGTGCAGACCTGTCTTATCTGCAACATTGTGTGAATAGCCAATGACAGCCGTGTGACGTTGTCAGTCAGCCTCAGCCAAAGAACCAGTAACACACCGCAATGGCAGCCACCACACCAGCCAGCTCAGCCACCAAGGCGCACGCTACAGCATGGCGTGCCCGTTGAATGCCCACCGCACCAAAGTACACGGCCAGCACGTAAAAGGTGGTCTCGGTACTGCCCTGAATGGTGGCCGCAGCCAGCGCAGCAAAGCTGTCGACCCCTTGTGTCTGCATGGTCTCAATCAGCATGGCACGCGCTGCACTGCCAGAAAATGGTTTGACCAAGGCCGTGGGTAAAGCGTCCACAAAGCGCTCATCCATGCCCCAGAAACTGACGCACCAGCGAATGCCATCCAGCACATAATCCAGCGCGCCCGAGGCGCGAAACACGCCCACCGCACACAGCATGGCCACCAGATAGGGCAGCAAGCCCCTGGCGACATCAAAGCCTTCTTTGGCACCGTTGATAAAGCTGTCGTACACCGGCACTTTTTTATACGCACCCAGACTGACGAACAGCACAATCAAGGCAAACAGGGTGAAGTTGCCCAGCAGCGCAGACAGTGATGCCAGCGCTGCGGCACTCAGCGTGGTCAGCAGTGCCATGAAAGCCCCTAACCCCAGAGCCGCAGGCAGCAAATACGCCAGCACCACAGGGCTGAAAATGGGCAGGCGCTGCACCATGGCCACCGCCAGCAATCCCGCCAATGTGGATGCCGATGTGGCCAGCAAGATGGGCAGAAACACCAGCGTGGGGTCCGCTGCGCCTTGCTGCATGCGGTACATGAACACCGTCACCGGCAGCAGCGTCAGTGACGACGCGTTGAGCACCAGAAACAGAATTTGTGCGTTGGTTGCGGTATCAGGCCGGGGGTTGAGGGTTTGCAGCGCCTTCATGGCTTTCAGCCCCATGGGCGTGGCTGCGTTGTCCAGCCCCAGCCCGTTGGCCGCAAAGTTCAGCGTGATCAAACCCAGTGCGGGGTGACCACGCGGCACTCCGGGCATCAGCTTGCCAAACAGTGGCCCCAGCACTTTGGCCAGCCACTGCACCACGCCCGCCTCTTCGGCAATGCGCAAAAAACCCAGCCACAGAGTCAGGGTGCCAAACAGCAGCACCATCACCTCGACCGACAGCTTGGCCATGGCAAACAGCGCCTGCACCATGGCAGCAAACACCTGCGGCTGCCCGCCTACCAGCCATTGGGCCAGCGCGGCCACCGCAGCCACCAGAAAAAAGCTCAACCAGAGCATGTTGAGCATGGTGTTCGCCCGAAGAAGGATTAGTAGGTGATGGTTTTCACGCCTGCTGCTGTACCCAGCAAGCAGACATGGGCCTTTTGGTGGGCAAACACACCCACGGTGACCACGCCGGGCCACTGGTTCACTTCGCTTTCAAATGCCAGGGGCGCGCTGATCGTCAAACCACGCACATCCAGAATGTGCTGGCCATTGTCTGTCACCAAAGGCTGGCCATCCTTCAAACGCAGGGACGCCGTAGCACCCATGGCTTCAAAGCGGCGCGCAATCTGGCCAGCGGCCATGGGAATCACCTCCACGGGCAGCGGAAAGTGGCCCAGCGCATCGACCAGCTTGGACGCATCGGCAATGCAGACAAACTGCTTGGCCAGCGCCGCCACAATTTTCTCGCGCGTCAGTGCTGCGCCACCACCCTTGACCATGTGGCCTTGTCCATCAATTTCATCCGCACCATCAATGTAGACAGCAAGGGCGTTGACTTCGTTGGCATCAAACACGGTAATGCCCAGCGCCTTCAAGCGCTCGGTGCTTGCCACCGAGCTGGACACCGCGCCCTTGATCTGGTCTTTCATCGAGGCCAGTGCATCAATGAACTTGTTGACCGTGGAGCCCGTGCCCACGCCCACAATTTCGCCCGGCACCACGTATTGCAGTGCGGCTTGGCCGACCAAAGTTTTCAGTTCATCTTGGGACAGGGGTGCAGTAGGTGTCGTCATGGGGGAAAATCCAGTTAATCCTTCGAATTATTCCTTATGTCGCTTATCCCTTACGCCCTCGTTCGCCCCTTTCTCTTTGGTATGGACCCTGAAAAGGCCCACGACTTCACCATGAACACCCTTGCCAAAGGCCAGGGCACACCGCTGCAGCTGGCCTGGTCTGCACCGCTGGTGGACGACCCCATCATATTGGCGGGCCTGAAGTTCCCCAACCGTGTGGGCATGGCCGCGGGGCTGGACAAGAACGCCCGCTGCATTGATGCGCTGGCCGCCATGGGCTTTGGTTTTGTTGAAGTGGGCACCGTCACCCCCAAGGGCCAGCCGGGCAACCCCAAGCCCCGCATGTTCCGCATCCCTGCTGCCAAGGGCCTGATCAACCGGCTGGGCTTTAACAACGACGGGCTCGATGCCTTCATCGCCAACGTCAGGCAATCGACCGTGCGGGCGCAGGGCAAGCCCATGCTGCTGGGCTTGAACATTGGCAAGAACGCAGCCACCCCCATTGAAGACGCCACCAGCGACTACCTGACCTGTCTGGAAGGTGTGTACCCGCACGCTGACTACGTGACGGTGAACATCAGCTCGCCCAACACCAAAAACCTGCGCGCCCTGCAAAGCGACGAGGCGCTGGACAGCCTGCTCGGTGCCATTGCGCAGCGCCGTGAACAACTGGCCACGCAGCAAGGCCGCCGCGTGCCCATCTTTGTCAAGATTGCCCCAGATCTGGATGAAGCACAGGTCAACGTCATTGCCGCCACCTTGCAGCGCCACGGCATGGACGGCGTAATTGCCACCAACACCACGCTCAACCGCGATGCCGTTCAGGGCATGCCCCACGCCGAAGAGGCCGGCGGCCTCAGTGGCGCCCCCGCCTTTGCAGCCAGCAACCGCGTCATCACACAACTGCGTGCAGCGCTGGGCGCAGGCTACCCCATCATTGGCGTAGGCGGCATCATGAGCGGTGCAGACGCAGCGGCCAAAATTCGCGCTGGCGCTGATGTGGTGCAGATTTACAGTGGCTTGATCTATGAAGGCCCCGGCCTGGTCAGCGCTGCAGCCAAGGCCATCAAGGCCCTGCGCTAACCACCGGCAAGCATCACCTTTGATACGCGACAAGCCCGGCCTTGCTGGGTGCACGCGCTGCAATGGCAGCGGCTTGGCTGGTGCGCGTCCAGTATCAATATCGCGCATCCTCGATGGGCTGCACGGCAGGCTGCTAACGGCTTCAAAGCTGCAGCATATTCAATAAAATGAGCTATCAGCGCTTACCACATCTCACTTTCAGCATGTTTTCACTTTGAAAGTGTTACCCAGCTTGCGTTAACAGCTATAAAAAAAAGCCCGGCATGCCGGGCTTTTTTGTGTTGCACGTGTTTACCGCGCTAGCGCTTGAACTTGGCAATCAACGGCAGCGCCATGCCGCCATAACGCAGCAGTTTGCGCGGCCCTATCATCAGCGCCAAGCCTGCCACTGCCGCTGTGGCCACAGGGTGCAATCTGGCAAACACGGCCAGACGCTCGAGCAGTGGCGCGTCAGCGGGCACCGCCTGGGGCGCGGCATGCAAGGCCTGCGACTGGTGTCTGGCCAGTTTGGCAGCAGCCAAGCGGTCACGCTGCATGGCAATGCGCTTCATCACCGCACGCTCGGCATCACCGGCCGTGAGCCAGCGCCCATCTTGCTCCAGTGCAGCCAGTGCAGTCACTGGCAACGGCGTCTCTGAGCTGCGCACAGATTGAGGTGCTGCAGAAGTGTTCACAGCTTCTCCTTGATGAAAGCCCAGTCGCGGGCCAGTTCAGCACGTGTCAATGCAAATGGATGGCTGGATTTGCGCAGCGCTGCCAGCAAGACCACCAGCGCACTTGCCCAGGCCACCACCCACACGCCAGCAATTACCCAGGCCACCACCGAGCGTTCGGGAGAATCCCAGAAGTGGATCAAGATGGCCAGCGACAGCAGCACCAGGGCAACAATCGTCAGTCCACCCATCACAATGCCCAGTACCAAAATGGTTTGCAGGCGTTTTTTCTGCGCGCTCCATTCCAGGCGGGCGAGCTCCATGCGGTCCTCTGCCGCCATGGCGCCTTCATTGAGATTGGCCCGCATGCGAGCAGACACGTTTTCCAACCCAAGGGCTGACATCCAATTCACGGCAGATTTCCTTTGCTGGGCACGTTGCTGAAGGGGGGAAGGTAAATCGTCGTTTAGCGACGAGCCAGCAAGAAGCCGACTAAAGCACCTACGGCCAACGCAGCGCCAGCAACGCGCCATGGCTCATCGTGTGCATAACGGTCTGCCACGTAGGCAGCTTCCTTGGCCTGACGAGCTGCCTCGTGCGCCGCGTTCAGCGCAGATTCGCGGGCCTGATACACACCGTCATCGAGCTTTTGGCGCAGCACATTGATTTGGGGAATCGCGTCCAGATCCTTGTTGGCCAGCAAACCGCGCACGTCGGTGACCAGCTTTTCCAGATCGGCTTGCGCAGAAGAAACGGTGTCAGAAACAGAAAATGCCATGATGAAAGCCTTTCTTATGTCGATGAAGAAATAGTTTGCGGCAGAAAAACTGCCGAACTCGCGATGCTGGTTGTCATCTTAGCCAATGCAGCATGGCTTACCAAGTAAGTCGATGCCGCGCAAGATCAAGTCTTTGGCTGCAATTTTTGCAAAACTTCCTGCGCAATGGCCAGGCAACTGGTCAGACCGGGCGACTCAATCCCAAATAAGTTGACCAGCCCTGCAATGCCATGGACTTCAGGCCCCTGAATGCAAAAGTCAGCAGCCTCGTCTTTGGGGCCAGAAATTTTGGGGCGAATGCCGGCATACCCTGGTGCCAGAGTGCCGGGTTGAAGCCCGGGCCAGTATTTGTGCACCTCTGCGTAAAAGCCCTGGCCGCGCTGGGGGTCCACGGCAAGTGGCTCAGGGTCATCCACCCACTGCACATCAGGGCCAAACTTGGCTTGACCGCCCATGTCCAGCGTCAGGTGCACACCCAGACCCGCTGCTTCGGGCACGGGATAGATCAGGTGCGAAAACGGTGCACGCCCTGTCAAAGTGAAATAGTTGCCTTTGGCAAAGTAAGCCTGCGGAACGTACTGCGCATCCAGCCCCTGCATGCGCGAGGCCACGCTGGGGGCGTACAAGCCTGCGGCATTGACAACCTCGCTGGCCAGCAGTTCGGTGCCATCGGGGGTGCGGATCAAAATACCGTCTGTCTGCACCTGCGCAGAATCCACTGGCGACATCAAGGCCAGCGCACCACCTGCGTTTTCCATGTCGCCTTGCAGGGCCAGCATCAAGCCATGGCTATCCACAATGCCCGTGCTGGGCGACAGCAATGCAGCATGGCACTCCAGTGCAGGCTCCAGCGCTTTGGCCTGCTCGCGGCTGAGCATTTGCATGTCGTGCACACCGTTGATTTCTGCTTTCTTCCTAATCTGCTCGAGCTGCGCCACCTGTGCTGGGCTGGTGGCCACAATCAACTTGCCACAGCGGCGAAACTCCAGACCCTTTTGCGCACAATAGTCATAAAGCAGCTCTTTGCCTTTGACACACAACTGCGCCTTCAAAGAGCCTGCGGGGTAATAAATGCCTGCGTGAATGACTTCACTGTTGCGTGAACTGGTGCCGGTGCCAATCGCATCCGCAGCCTCCAGAACAATCACCTCGCGGCCCGACATGGCCAGTGCGCGCCCTACCGCCAACCCCACAACCCCCGCACCAATGACGATGCTATCGACCTTGTCCACCATGCTTGTCATCTCCCTGTTTTGATTTTTCGCCCCCTCAGATACATTTCAAAAAAAATGCGGAGAAAGCATGGCTGCCATCCTAAATTGTTTTTATATGCCCTCATCGCTGCGGGCAGCACGTGCACCAGCCCACACAGCAAGTATTTGCAAATTTTCTTCCCGCGCCGATTGGCCCGGGGGTGTCAACCAACCGCCCTGCCAACTGCCCCCAGTTGTCATGCGTAGGGCACAAAGCCACTGAGGTTCTCATTGACCTGCAATGGTTTGCCCACAAACGGAAATGCGCGCTGCGGACAAGCGCTGCGTTCACACACTTTGCAGCCCATGCCAATCGGTGTGGCCGCCGCCAGACCGCGCAAATCCAGGCCTTGGGAATACACCAGCCTGTGCGCATGCTGCACGTCACAGCCCAGGCCAATCGAGAACGTTTTACCTGGCTCACCCCAGCCCCGCCCTTCGTGGGTGATGCACCTTGCCACCCACAGGTACACACGGCCATCAGGCATGCTGGCCAGCTGCGGCAAGATGCGCCCCGGCTGTGCAAACGCCTCATAAATATTCCACAGGGGACAAGTGCCCCCCGTTTTGGAAAAGTGAAAATGGGTGGCCGACTGGCGCTTGCTGATGTTGCCTGCCCGGTCCACGCGGATAAAGAAAAAAGGAATGCCAGGGGCATCCTCGCGCTGCAGTGTTGACAGTCTGTGGCAGACCGTTTCAAACCCCACGCCAAACTGGGTGGCCAGCACACCAATGTCGTAGTGCAAGCGCTCGGCCGCCTGCAAAAAAACGCCGTAAGGCAGCACCGTGGCCCCAGCCACATAGTTGGCCAGACCAATGCGCGCCAGTTGCTCTGTAGCTCCATCTTGCCAGGCATGGCTGGCCAGTGCCTGTTGCATTAGCGGCGCCAGCTCCAGCAATGCCAGCTGCGTGGCCAGCTCAAACGCCTGCTGTCCAGTGTTCAAGCTGCCCAGCAAGCGCAAACGCCGGCTGGCCGGATCGAATTGACGGTGGGCACCCGGGTCATGGGGAGCGCGGGTGGTATCCACCACGACCTCTACGCCATGCTGCTGGCGCAAATGCTCCACCAGCCAGTCTTTCAACGGCCTGCCACTTTGGCTGGCTTGCTGCGCCTGGGCCTCGGCAGCGCGGTCCAGTGCATCAAAATAGTTGCGGTGCGCAAAAAAGAAGTCGCGCACGGCTTCAAACGGCATTTGCCGCAATGGCGCGGTGTGCCAGTTGCGCTCCGACAGATCGTTACGGTCACTCAACCTATCCACCAAGGCTTCCAGCCTTTGCTGGTCTTCGTGGTGGCGGCGGTGCAGTGCCAGCACAACTTCTGACAACTGTGGCAGCTTGTGCGCCATCTCGCGCAACTCGGCATCGGGCACTGACGGCAGCTCTGGCAACGCCGCTACCGCATCGCGCAACTGCGCCACACGCCGGGCCTCTTCATCCTCGGAAAACTGCTGAATGTCTACCCCCAGCGCCTTGTGCACCTTGAGCAGCACAGGAACGGTGAAGGGCCGCTGGTCTTGCTCCAGCTGATTGAGATAACTGGGCGACAGGCCCAGAGCCTGCGCCAGAGCCACCTGCGTCATGCCGCGCTCTTGCCGCAGGGAACGCAGGCGTACGCCCATAAAAATTTTTGCCATGCCGCACGTCTCCAGCTCTGTGAAATTTGCAAAATTTGCAAACTCACACTTTGTCATTCGCTATGTTTCGCAAATTCAGTACTTCTGTCAGCCTGCACATTTGCGTAAATTGCGAATCTATCAAGAGCACCGATGAGAGACAAGCACCCCATGACCGTTTTTTGCAAAAACCTGCCAGGCACCACCTTGCGTTACTACGACGCACGCTCTGCCGTGAATGCGTTACAGGCGAACGCCTATGACGGTTTGCCTTACACCAGCCGGGTGCTGGCTGAAAATCTGGTGCGCCGCTGCGCGCCTGAGCTGCTGACCGATGCCTTGAAGCAACTCATTGAACGCAAGCGTGATCTTGACTTTCCCTGGTACCCGGCACGGGTGGTGTGCCATGACATCCTGGGACAGACCGCTCTGGTCGATCTGGCAGGTTTGCGTGATGCAATTGCCGAGCAAGGCGGCGACCCATCGCAGGTCAATCCGGTGGTGCCCACACAGTTGATCGTGGACCATTCGCTGGCCGTGGAATACGCAGGTTTTGACCCTGAGGCTTTTGACAAGAACCGTGCCGTAGAAGACCGTCGCAACGCCGATCGCTTTGACTTCATCGACTGGTGCAAGTCGGCGTTTCGCAATGTGGACGTAATTCCCGCTGGCAACGGCATCATGCACCAGATCAATCTGGAGAAGATGAGCCCCGTGGTGCAGGTGCAAGATGGCATTGCCTTTCCCGACACCTGCGTGGGCACCGACAGCCACACCCCGCACGTTGATGCCCTGGGGGTGATTGCCATTGGCGTGGGTGGACTGGAGGCTGAAACCGTGATGCTTGGGCGCGCCAGCATGATGCGCCTGCCAGACATTGTGGGCGTGCAATTGACCGGGCTGCGACGAGCTGGCATTACCGCCACCGACCTGGTGCTGGCCATTACCGAGTTCCTGCGCAATGAACGGGTGGTGGGTGCGTATGTGGAGTTTTTTGGTGAAGGGGCCGACAGCCTGACGATTGGTGACCGCGCCACCATCTCCAACATGTGCCCGGAATATGGTGCCACTGCAGCCATGTTCTATATCGATCAGCAAACCATTGACTACCTGACGCTGACAGGCCGGGAGCCACAACAGGTCAAGCTGGTAGAGCACTACGCTAAAACCACAGGGCTGTGGGCCGACGCCCTGCAAACCGCACAGTACGAGCGGGTGCTGCGCTTTGACCTGGGCAGCGTAGTGCGCAACATGGCTGGCCCCAGCAACCCCCACCGCCGCTTGCCCACGCAGGCACTGGCAGAGCGCGGCATTGCTGACGCGGCCAAGCTGCACTCAGCA
Source organism: Comamonas avium (assembly GCF_014836675.1). Taxonomy (GTDB): domain Bacteria; phylum Pseudomonadota; class Gammaproteobacteria; order Burkholderiales; family Burkholderiaceae_C; genus Comamonas; species Comamonas avium. The sequence goes on along the minus strand of NZ_JACSQK010000008.1, from coordinate 5,696 downwards.
ATGCAACAAGAGGCCAGCGGCCAGATGCCCGATGGCGCCGTCATCATTGCCGCCATCACCAGTTGCACCAACACCAGCAACCCCCGCAACGTAGTGGCCGCTGCCCTGCTGGCCAAAAAAGCCAATGCACTGGGCTTGGTGCGCAAGCCCTGGGTCAAAACCTCGTTCGCTCCCGGCTCCAAGGTGGCCAAGCTGTATCTGGAAGAAGCGGGTCTGCTGAGCGAGCTGGAGCAACTGGGCTTTGGCATCGTGGCGTATGCCTGTACCACCTGCAACGGCATGAGCGGCGCGCTGGAGCCGCTGATTGAGCAGGAAATTATTGAGCGTGACCTGTACACCACCGCCGTGCTCTCAGGCAACCGCAACTTTGACGGGCGCATTCACCCGTATGCCAAACAAGCATTTCTGGCATCACCGCCCTTGGTGGTGGCCTACGCCATTGCTGGCACGGTGCGTTTTGATATTGAGAACGACACGCTGGGACACGACGCGGCTGGCCAGCCCATTACCCTCAAAGACCTGTGGCCCAGCGATGCCCAGATCGACGCCATCGTGGCCGCCAGCGTCAAGCCTGAGCAGTTTCGCAAGGTCTATATCCCCATGTTTGCGCACCAGGAGGTACAGCAAGCGGCCAGCCCGCTGTATGACTGGCGCGCCACGTCCACCTATATCCGCCGCCCGCCGTACTGGGAAGGCGCGCTGGCCCGTAAGCGCACCCTGCGCGGCATGCGCCCCTTGGCCCTGCTGCCAGACAACATCACCACCGATCACCTCTCGCCTTCCAACGCCATCCTGGCCGATTCTGCGGCGGGCGAGTATCTGGCCCACATGGGTGTGCCGCAGGAAGACTTCAACTCCTACGCCACCCACCGAGGCGACCATTTGACCGCCCAGCGCGCCACCTTTGCCAACCCGCAGCTGATCAACGAAATGGCGGTGGTAAATGGCCAGGTGGTCCAAGGCTCACTGGCGCGTGTCGAGCCAGAAGGGCAAGTCATGCGCATGTGGGAGGCGATTGAGACCTATATGGGCCGCAAGCAACCACTGATCATTGTGGCGGGTGCCGACTACGGGCAGGGCAGCTCACGCGACTGGGCCGCCAAAGGCGTGCGTCTGGCGGGGGTGGAAGCCATCGTGGCAGAGGGCTTTGAGCGCATACACCGCACCAACCTGATTGGCATGGGCGTGCTGCCACTGGAGTTTTTGCCGGGCACCACCCGCCTTACGCTGGGGCTGGACGGCACCGAGACCTACGATGTACTGGGCGAGTGCCAGCCCCGCGCCACACTGCTGCTGAGCATTGTTGCCGCGACCGGAACACGCACCCAGGTGCCCGTGCTGTGCCGCCTGGATACAGCAGAAGAAGTCAGCATTTACGAAGCCGGAGGCGTACTGCAGCGCTTTGCCCAAGATTTTCTGGCACAGAACCAGGAAACAGAAAATCAGACAAATCACGCCATATCGCCCGATACATATAAGCATACCGCTATAAAAAACAAGGAGCCAGTGCAATGAGTCATGCCCCCCAGATCAAGATTGCAGCCACCTACATGCGCGGCGGCACCAGCAAAGGCGTGTTCTTTCGCCAGGACGAGCTGCCAGCCGTCGCACAGCAGTCCGGCCCGGTGCGCGATGCGCTGCTGCTGCGCGTGCTGGGCAGCCCCGACCCCTATGGCAAACAGATCGATGGCATGGGCAATGCCTCATCGAGCACCAGCAAGGCCGTCATCCTCAGCCGCAGCGCACGCCCGGATCACGATGTGGACTACCTGTTCGGCCAGATCTCCATCGATCAGCACTTTGTGGACTGGAGCGGCAACTGTGGCAACCTGTCAGCCGCCGTTGGCCCCGCCGCTATTCATATGGGGCTGGTGGATGCTGACCGCATTCCTGCCAATGGCATTGCCACCCTGCGCATCTGGCAAGCCAACATTGGCAAAACCATCATTGCCCATGTGCCAATCACAGATGGGCAGGTGCAGGAAACCGGTGACTTCGTACTGGATGGAGTGACCTTTGCCGCCGCCGAAGTCGCACTGGAATTTGTCGACCCTGCCGATGAAGGCTCTCACGAAGGTGCTGATGGCGGCGCCATGTTCCCCACGGGACATCTGGTAGATACGCTGGATGTGCCAGGCGTTGGCAGCTTTGCTGCCACCCTGATCAACGCAGGCATTCCCACCATCTTTGTGAATGCAGCCGATCTGGGCTACACGGGTAGCGAACTGCAAGACGCCATCAACGGTGATGCTGCAGCGCTGGCACGCTTTGAAGCCATTCGCGCCCACGGTGCCGTCAAGATGGGGCTGATTGCTGACGTGGCCGAGGCCGCGCAGCGCCAGCACACACCCAAGGTGGCTTTCGTGGCCCCCGCAGCCGGCTACACCGCATCCAGCGGCAAACAGATTGCGGCGCAAGACATCGACTTGCTGGTGCGCGCCCTGTCCATGGGCAAGCTGCACCACGCCATGATGGGCACCGCTGCCGTGGCCATTGGCACTGCGGCTGCCGTGCCCGGTACGCTGGTCAATCTGGCCGCCGGCGGGGCAGAGCGCAACGCCGTGCGCTTTGGCCACCCATCAGGCACGCTGCGCGTGGGTGCGCAAGCGCAGTGCGTCAATGGCCAATGGCAAGTCACCAAAGCCCTGATGAGCCGTAGCGCCCGCATTCTCATGCAAGGCTGGGTGCGCGTGCCTGCAGATTGTCTGCAGCCCGCTCCTCCACCCAAAACCACCACCACCGCTTAGAGCGCTTCACGCGGCGCTGAGCACAAACCTGACCTTCCCCCCTGTTTTTCACGCCCATTGCGATGGGCCAAGCCGCTGCTTTGCCCATTTTTCGCCACAAGGAGACCGCACCATGACCACCACAATATCTGCAGCCAACATGGCACCCGCCGCTTCGGCATTCAAGCCCAAGAAATCAGTGGCCCTGTCGGGCGTGACCGCAGGTAATACCGCGCTGTGCACCGTCGGCAAAAGCGGCAACGACTTGCACTACCGCGGTTACGACATTCTGGACATTGCCCAGGTCTGCGAGTTTGAAGAAATTGCTCACCTGCTGGTACACGGCAAGCTGCCCAGCAGTGCCGAACTCAAAGCATACAAAGCCAAGCTCAAAGCCTTGCGCGGCCTGCCGGGCAGCGTCAAGGCTGCGCTCGAACAACTACCTGCCGCCAGCCACCCCATGGATGTAATGCGCACCGGGGTCTCCACACTGGGCTGCGCCTTGCCAGAAAAAGACGACCACAACCTGCCCGGTGCGCGTGATATTGCCGACAGGCTGATGGCCTCGCTGGGCAGCATGCTGCTGTACTGGTACCACTTCAGCAACTCGGGCCGGCGCATTGAGGTGCAAACCGATGATGACTCCATCGGCGAGCATTTTCTGCACCTGCTGCACGGTCAAAAGCCCAGTGCCAGCTGGGTACGCGCCATGCACACATCGCTGAACCTGTATGCCGAGCACGAATTCAATGCTTCGACCTTCACCGCCCGCGTGGTGGCCGGTACGGGCAGCGACATGTACTCGGCCATTACCGGAGCCATTGGTGCGCTGCGTGGTCCCAAGCACGGGGGCGCCAATGAAGTGGCTTTTGAAATCCAGAAGCGCTACGACAGTGCCGATGAGGCAGAAGCCGACATCCGCCAGCGCGTGCATGCCAAAGAGGTCGTGATTGGCTTTGGTCACCCCGTCTACACCATCAGCGACCCTCGCAACGTGGTCATCAAAGGCGTGGCCCGGCAACTGTCCGAAGATGCTGGCTCCACCAAGATGTATGACATTGCCGAGCGGCTGGAGTCGGTGATGTGGGAGGTCAAAAACATGTTCCCCAATCTGGACTGGTTCAGTGCGGTGAGCTACCACATGATGGGTGTGCCCACGGCCATGTTCACCCCGCTGTTTGTGATTGCACGCACCAGTGGCTGGGCCGCGCACATCATTGAGCAGCGCATGGACAACAAGATCATTCGCCCCAGCGCCAACTACATCGGCCCCGACGATCAGGCCTTTGTGCCGATTGCCGAGCGTGCCTAAAAATCACCACACAAATAGGCTCTATTGCTCACTCAATAAGCACTAGAAGCTCTTATTTTTAAAACCATCCAGCGATCTTTTCTGCCCATGCAACGCCTGCCCTTACAACCCTGCTCCCTGAGCACGGCGATTGCCGACAAACTGCGCACACGCATCTTGCATCGCGAGTGGCTGCCTGGCGCAGACTTGAACGAAGGGGAAATTGCCATGGGTTATGGCGTCAGCCGCACCCCCGTGCGAGAAGCCATGAAACTGCTCGCTCAGGAAGGCTTGCTGCAAGCCCTGCCCCGGCGTGGCATGCGCATTGCCACCCTGTCTAAAGCACAAATTGCCGAAGCACAGGCCTTAACCGAACTGCTGCTCGACTTCCTCAACAGCCCAGCGGCACAGCCAGACACCGACAGCCTAGCCAGCAGCATGCTGCGCATAGCGCAAAGCAGGCTGCAGCTGGCACAAGCCAAAGCCTAGATATTTGGAGACAAACCACAATGAAATGTACAAAGCAAACCCTCAAAGCCCTCGTCCATGCACGCCGTGGCGCTATCGTTCCCGGCGTTTTCAACGCCCTCAGTGCCCGGCTGGTGGCTGACATGGGCTTTGAAGCCCTGTACGTAACGGGTGCCGGAGTCACCAACATGTGGTTCGGCCTGCCGGACCAAGGCTTCATGGGCCTGACCGACATTGCCGAGCACACAGCCCGCATTCGTGAGGCCGTCGAGCTGCCACTGATCGTGGATGCCGATACCGGCTTTGGCAACGCACTCAACACCTACCACACGGTACGCACGCTGGAGCGCGCGGGGGCTGACTGCATTCAGCTGGAAGACCAGGTCAACCCCAAGCGGTGCGGGCACTTCAGCGGCAAGGAAGTCATTGAGACCAGCGAGATGATTGGCAAGATCAAAGCCGCCTGCGATGCACGCCGTAACCCCGAAACACTGATCATGGCCCGCACCGATGCGGCCGCCATTCATGGTTTCGAAGCCGCAGTGCAGCGCGCACAGGCTTATGCCGATGCCGGCGCTGACATCCTGTTTGTGGAAGCTGTCACAGACAGCGCACACATACGCGCTCTGCCGCAACGTTTGCAAACCCCGCAACTGATGAACATGGTGATTGGAGGCAAAACCCCCATCACCAGCACCACCGAGCTGGCTGACATGGGCTACGGCATCGTGCTGTATGCCAACGCTGCGCTGCAAGGCGCTGTGGTTGGCATTCAAAATGCGTTGCAGCATTTGCAGGCCACGCATGCATTGCATGAAAACAGCGGCCTGGTGGCTACGTTCCAAGCGCGCCAGCATCTGGTGCGCAAAGAAAGCTGGGATGCACTGGAAAAGCGCTACGAATAAGCAAAGAGCCACCTGCAAAACAATCAAGACAAAAGCCTCTGCGCTAATCAAGCAACGGCTTTTGTCTTTGTCTCATGCGTCCTGCTGACAGGCAGCGCTATTTATTGCTTCACTTTATTGCTTCGTTGCTTACGCGGCATAAACAGGAAAGCGCGCTGTCAGCGCAGCCACTTGCTCACGCACACGCGCCAGGTTGGCTTCGTCGCTGGGGTTCTCCAGCACATCAGCTACCAAGTTGGCGGTAATGCGGGTCTCTTCTTCCTTGAAACCACGGGTGGTCATGGCCGGTGTACCCACGCGGATACC
>NZ_JACSQK010000007.1:136798-226003 GCF_014836675.1 Comamonas avium | reverse complement strand
GCAGGGGTTTTTGTTTTAGCGGTGAGGGAAAGCGTACTTAGTGCTCAAAAGCAAAATCACAAAAAATAAGAGCGCACGTAGTGCGCTCTTATTGAATTTCAGATAGTTATCTATCTAAAACTAAATGCAGGAGCGCGTAGAGCGCTCCTTTTTTATTTGGTTTCTGCGGGTGCATGAATGGCATCTGCGCCATGTTTCTCACCGCTCATATCTACTTGGTCGCCAAATTGCATGATCATATAAAGAGAAATGGCCGCAAAAATGGCGAAACCTACAGCAATTTTCCACATAACAGTCTCCTAAATATCGTATTTAAAAATTTGCGAGCAGGCCATAAAAAAAGCCCCAACTCGAAAGAGTTGAGGCTTAAACCTTGGAGCAAGCCCTGCTTGAATTAAACCAAGCAGGCATTGCAGAGAGCTTACGCTCGCTTAGAACAGGTGGCGAACACCCACTGCGATAGAGCGGAAGTTGTCACCGGCAGTGGTAACGCCATAAGCAGCATCATCACCATTGTTGATTTTGGTGAAGTAGCCGTACACCTTGGTGCGCTTGCTCAGGTTGTAGTTGTAGCCCAGTGTCCACTGGGTAGCAGATGTTTTGGCGCCAGACAGATCGCCCTTGTAAGCTTGTGCACGACCAACGTTGGCGTGGAATTCAGAAGCACCCAGGGTGTACATTGCGGCCAGGCGGTAGGCGTGGCGCTTGGTGTCCAAGTTGATGCCGGTAGCAGATGCATCAGCCTTGTAGTACTGGTAGTAAGCGCCCAGTGTCAGAGCATTGATGGAGTAGCTGGCACGCAGACCCAGTTGCTGCTCTTTCACATCAAAGGCACCGTCAGTCTTGGCACGGGTGTAGCCCAATCCCAGACCCAAGGGGCCGTTGTTGTAGTTCAAAGATGCATCAAAAGCGCCTTTGTGTTCGCCTGCCACTGCGAGCGTGTTTGTGCCATCGCCAGGCAAGGCTGTATTGCGGTTAGCTTTTTCACCAAAGCCGTAGTTGAATTCTGCAGTCATGCCACCGAATTCAGGCGAGCGGTAAGAGATTTGGTTGCCTTCAGGGAAGACATAGGCATACAGCGCATCAGCCGAAGTACCGGTGTCATGGTTGTGCATGCTGATGTAGTCTGCGGTGGCCAAATAAGAGCCAACGTTGAACTTGCCCAAACGCACGGTACCGAAGTTGCCGGACAGATTGATTTCGGAATGGCGTTGGAAGTTGATGCCTGCGCCAGTGCTGCCTGTGCCATCGTCGGAACCGAAGTTGCCTTCCAGTTGGAAGCCTGCCTTCAAACCGTTGCCAAGATCCTCAGTGCCGCGGAAGCCGATGTACGAGGAATTGCTGTTCATGACCGACTTGCTTTCGTCACCAATTTTTTGGTGCTCAACAGTGGTGTTGATACGGCCATACACGTTTACGCTGCTTTGGGCCAGAGCGGCCGATGTGCCGCAGACGGCCAGAACGGCCAACATCAGGCGAGTTGTCTTCGTCATGTTATTTCCTTGGGTGGGTTTGAAGGTAGCCAGTAACTTGGGTGTTAGACACATTCACCGGGCTAGACAAATTCTAGTTTTGTGCGACCTGATAGGGGTAATTCAAGTGAATATTTGATGACATGTGACGCATTGCAACAACAAAGCTGCTTGGCATGCACCATCAAGATTCAGTGCTATCAATAAAACGCCCCGCTAAAGAGCGGGGCGCACCAAAAAGGGTTGGCTTATGAGGTGGCTGATTAGTCGTCAGCGTAGATGTCTACATCCTTGGTGTCACGCAAGAAGAGTGTGCCAACGACGACGGTCACGCCGGCGATGATGATGGGGTACCACAAGCCGTTGTACATATTGCCGGTCTGAGCAACGATGGCAAACGACATAGTCGGCAACAAACCACCAAACCAGCCATTACCAATGTGGTAGGGCATGCTCATGGATGTGTAGCGGATGCGAGTGGGGAACATCTCCACCAGGATGGCAGCGATGGGGCCGTAGACCATGGTGACCAGCAGTACCAGGTAGAACAAGATGCCGATCATCAGCGGCTTGTTCATCTTGGCAGGGTCGGCCTTGTCTGGGTAGCCAGCAGCTTTGAGGGTTTCAGAGACGGCTTTGCTGAATTCGGCGCTCTTGGCTTTGACTTCGTCAGGGCTCAAACCGACGATGCTGTAGCTTGGAATGGTGACATCACCAACCTTGACGACCGCAGTGCTGCCTGCCGGTGCATCTTCAGCGTCATACGACACAGAACGGCTTGCCAGGGCTTGCTTGGCCACATCGCAAGAGCTGGTGAATTTGGCTGTGCCAGTGGGGTTGAACTGGAACGAGCATTCAGCAGGGTTGGCAATGATCACAACGTGCGAGTTCACTTGCGCAGCCGCCAGGTCAGGGTTGGCTGCGTGGGTCAGCGCCTTGAACACAGGGAAGTAGGTGAATACAGCCAACGCGCAGCCCAGCATGATGATGGGCTTGCGGCCAATTTTGTCAGACAGGGTACCGAAGACTACGAAGAAAGGCGTGCCCAACAGCAGAGCTGCTGCAATCATCAGGTTGGCCGTGACTGCGTCTACTTTCAGTTGCTGTGTCAGGAAGAACAGCGCGTAGAACTGACCGGTGTACCAGACCACGGCTTGACCAGCCGTCAGACCGACCAAAGCCAGCAGCACAATCTTCAGGTTTTTCCATTGGCCGAAAGATTCGGTCAGAGGAGCCTTGGAGGTCTTGCCCTCTGCCTTCATCTTCTGGAAGGCTGGGGACTCATGCAAGGTCATGCGGATCCATACCGAAATCGCCAGCAGCAAGATGGAGACCAGGAAAGGAATGCGCCAGCCCCAGTCAACAAACTTTTCTTCGCCCAGGCCAGTGCGTACACCCAAAATTACCAGCAGCGACAGGAATAGACCCAAGGTTGCTGTGGTTTGAATCCACGATGTGTAGGCGCCGCGTTTGCCTTGAGGGGCGTGCTCTGCCACATAGGTGGCAGCACCGCCGTACTCACCACCGAGCGCCAAACCTTGCAGCATGCGCAGGGCAATCAGAATCACCGGAGCTGCAACACCAATGCTGGCGTATGTTGGCAAGATGCCCACGATGAACGTGGAGATACCCATGATCAGGATGGTCACCAAGAAGGTGTACTTGCGACCAATCATGTCACCCAGGCGGCCGAACACCAGCGCACCAAAGGGACGAACGATAAAGCCTGCTGCAAATGCCAGCAGCGCAAAAATGAAGGCGGAGCCTGCATCCAAACCGCTGAAGAACTGCTTGGCAATAATGGCTGCGAGCGAGCCGTAGAGGTAGAAGTCATACCACTCGAACACGGTGCCGAGGGATGAAGCAAAGATCACTTTGCGTTCTTCTGGCGTCATGGGCCGGTGGGCGGCTGCGCCCTTCGGTCCTACGCCGTTTGCAGCGTTGATGGCCATGTTGTTGTCTCCTGAATGTGTTTATGTGAGCCGCTATGTGCGGGCAATCACATTTTTGGAGTCAGTACTGACCGGCTTCTGACGCGAATCCAACATGGGCTTGCGTCAAACTGACGCGGCTCTGACAATTTCAGGTCTAACCCGCGCTTGCCATTTCGCTATGTGGCAAACGGTAAATTGCCTAGAAGCAATGGCCGGATCTGAAATCAGGCCAAACCCGAGGAAATGGTGTTGGCGTTTTCCCATGCCTCGGATTGAAACCAGGGGCTGCCGCTTAAAAAATCGCGCAGCATGGGCAAGCTGTCCAAGCCCCAAAAAATCTGGCCTTTCACCTCGAATGCGGGGACCCCAAAGAGGCCCAGTTCGGAGGCTTTTTCGGTATTGCTGCGCAGCCAGAGTTTGGCTTGTTCTACCGCCTCTGGGGTTGGGGGCAATTGCGCTTGAAGCTGCGCTTGCAGTTGTTGCAAGCGTGCAGTGGAGATGGCATCGTTGCCACCTTCCCAGACATGGCGAAAGATGGTTTCAGTAACAAAACGGTTGGTACTGCCATCAGTGCTGGTTTGCAGTGCCAAACGCAGCAAGGGCAGGGGATTGAATGGGTGTGCAGCAGGCGTTTGCAGGGGAATGCCCATCTGCTGGCCCAGCCATGTTGCATGGCGGTAGGTCCATGCACGCTTTGCTGGAATTCCTACGGGGCCGGGATTACCGTGTTGCTGCAGTAAGGCTGCCAACAGTACAGGCCGATACTCCACCCGGTAGCTCACACCCGCCAGAGTCTGTGGCAACTGCTGAAAAGCCAGCCAGGCATAGGGCGACACAAAATCCAAGTACATGGTGATGTGGTGCATGTCGGCATTCCTCTCGGGTGATGGTTCAGACGGTTGGATAACAACGCTCTTTGATCTTCAGCCAGATCTGGCGCTGGGCGCTGGCGTCACTGCTGCCCCAGGCGCGCAGCTCTTCAAGCGTGCGCAGGCAACCTTCGCAATACTGCCGTGCAGCGTCCATGCGGCACACAGAGACGCAGGGCGACGGTGGTGCAACCGTTGCATCGGGTGCAAGCAGGCGGTTCAACTCGACCGTGCGTAGCTTGCGCAGCAATGCTTTGGGCGCAGGGGGGATGGCATGGGACACTTATACAGACTCCACCACAGGGGGTTGCACGATATCGACGATGGGCGCTTGGGTCAGTGATTGCAGATCCTGCAAGCTGAGCGCGAATACGGCATGGGGGTGGCCCGCAGCAGCCCACAGTACATCAAAACGCTCCAATGTGCTGTCAATCAAGGTTAAGGGTGGGTGCAGGTGCGCGACAGGACTGACGCCGCCAATCGAAAAACCTGTTCGTGCTTTCACAAACTCGGCGTCTGCACGACCAATCTTTCCGATCAAGGCTGCCAGCTTCTTTTCGTCCACACGGCGATCACCTGCGGCGATGACCAGTACGTGGGCCCCATCTTCCTTGCGTTTGAAGATGACGCTTTTGGCCACTTGCCCAACCAAAATGCCCAGCTGGTCTGCCGCCTCCTGGGCGGTACGTGCCGCGCCATTGAGCATCCGAGGGCTGTGAGGGTGGCTGGCCGTCTGCAGAAAATACGCAACGCGTTGCACACTGTCTGGCAAAGGATGCACTTCAGAGCCGCACATATCAAACGGTCTCGCACACCGCAGCACTGGTGCGCTTGGCCAGCAAGGCCTTGGCGACACGTGACTGGGTCGGGCGGCCCAGTGCCTGGCTGATGAACTCGCCGGCATCTACCAGCTTGTCTAAATCCACTCCGGTTTCGATACCCATGCCATGCAGCATGTAGACCACATCTTCAGTAGCAACGTTCCCTGTGGCACCCTTGGCGTACGGGCAGCCACCCAAACCTGCCACGGCAGTATCAAACTGCCAGACACCCATGGCCAGTGCTGCCAGGGTATTGGCAACAGCCTGGCCATAGGTGTCGTGGAAATGGCCTGACACGTCATTGATATCAAAGTGCTGCAAAGTGGCTTCCAGGGCTTTGCGCACCTTGATGGGGGTGCCCACGCCAATGGTGTCTGCCACGCCAATATGCTGCACACCGATGTCTTTCATGAGCTTGGCCAGATAGCCCACTTGTGCGGGGGCGACATCGCCTTCGTAAGGGCAGCCTACCGTGCAGCTCATGGCTCCACGCACATAAATGCCTGCAGCATGGGCGGCGGCTACCACTGGCGCAAAGCGTTCAATGCTTTCAGCGATAGAGCAGTTGATGTTTTTTTGACTGAATGCCTCGCTGGCAGCGCCAAACACCACGATTTCATCGGGTCGGGACAGCAGCGCAGCTTCAAAGCCTTTCATGTTGGGCGTCAGTACCGAATAGCGCACATCCGCACGGCGTGTGATGCCTGCCATGACCTCGGCGTTGTCTGCCATCTGAGGCACCCATTTGGGCGAGACAAAGCTGGTCACTTCAATCTCTTTGTGCCCAGCTTCTTGCAGGCGGTGCACCAGCTCAATCTTGACCGCCGCAGATACGGGCTGCTTTTCATTTTGCAGACCGTCGCGGGGGCCCACTTCAACCAGTTTGACGCGGGTGGGGTAGGACATGTGTGTTTCCTCCTGGGTATGCAAAAAAGTGATCAATAGCCGCGTTGGGTATCGACCATGCCCTGCACGGTTTCGCCACGGCTCATGGCGGCCACTTTGCCCACAATTTGCGCAATGCTTTCTTCGCGCAGGGTGCGGGCAGAGGTGTGCGGGGTCATGGTGATTTGCGGCACCTTCCAGAAAGCGTGGTCGGCAGGCAAGGGTTCCTTGCGGAACACATCCAGCAGAGCGCCCGCCACGTGGCCTTCTTCAATCAGAGCGATCAGGTCTGCATCGACCAAATGCGCGCCGCGCGCTACGTTGATGACGTAGGCACCGGGGAGCAGTTGCTGCAGCGTGCTGCGATTGATGACATTTTCGGTGTCTGGTGTCAGGGGCAGCAGATTGACCAAAATACGTGTGCCACGCAAAAACTCGGTAAAGCCCGCTTCGCCGCTGAAGGTGTGCACGCCATCGATCTGCTTGGCCGAACGGCTCCAGCCGCGCACGGGAAACTCAAACACGCCCAGTGCCTTGGCCACGCGCTCGCCCAGCACACCCAGCCCCATTACGCCGACGGGAAAGTCAGCACGCATCTGGGGCTTGCGAAAGGCCCAGTTGCCCGCTTTCATATCTGCCTCATAGCCATCCAGTTCGCGGAAATGGCGAATGACCGCTTGCGTCACATACTCAGCCATCTGAACCGACATGCCGGCATCGTCTAACCGCACCACCTTGGCATGGGCAGGTAGCTGCAGTTTGAGCAGTCCATCCACCCCGGCACCGATGTTGAACAGGCCTTTGAGGCCCGGCTGTTCATCCATGAATTGCTGGGGCGGTGCCCAGACCACGGCGTAATCTGCCTGTGGTGCGCCGGGCGCCCAAACGTCAACCTCTGCATGCGGCAAGGCCGTACGCAGTCCCTCCAACCAAGGTTCGGCCTTGGTGCCCGTGCAGCAAAAAGTGACTTTCATGGCCGCTGAGGGTACAGGCTGGTGCGCTCGCCGTCTGTCATGCTGGTTATGGTTTTCAAAAAAAGGAGCTGCTAGCGCTTCTGTTTCAAGCATTTCAGATGCATTTGTATTTGAAGATGGCTGTCATCAAGCGCTAGAAGCTCTCATTTTTTTAAGGACTCTCAGGCGGCTGCGGTGGCTTCAATGCGGATCAGCTCCGCTCCTTCGGTGACTTGGTCGCCAGGGGCGTACAGCAGCTCTTGCACCACACCATCGGCTGGGGCGGCAATGGTGTGCTCCATCTTCATGGCTTCCATCACAGCCAGAGGCTGGCCCTTGGTGACCGTGTCGCCAGCCTGCACGGCAAACGACACCACCTTGCCAGGCATGGGCGCTGTCAGGCGACCGCCTTCGCTGTGGCCTTCGCCGGCGTGGGCCAGCGGGTCTTGCAGCTCCAGCATTACCGCGCCACGGGGCGTAAAGATGTGGCGTGCGTCGCCCGCTACATGTACGTGTGCGCTGGTTCGCTCATCGGCAAACATGACTTGCAATCCGCCGCAGGCATTGTCAGTGGCCGCGCGCCACTGCAAATCACCTCGGGTGGTGTTGCCGCCCTCAGTCACCTGTAGTTGCAATGCGCCGTGGCGGCCATACGTCAGTACCGCAGACACGGTGGCGCTGCCATGCAACCATTCAAAGCCGCGCTGCACGGTGGCGTGCGGCTGCCAGCCATCGCGGCGGCTGAACGGGTCATGGCCTTGCAGCGCTTGTTCAGCCTGCAACTGGTGTGCCACGGCCACTGCTGCAGCCAGCGGCAGCGGCAAGGCGGTCTGATCGAACAAGGCGGCTTTCTCGCGCTCGATCAAGGCCGTGTCCAGCTTGGCCTGCGCAAAAGCGTTGCTCTTGACGACATGGCGCAAAAACTGCACGTTGGTGGCCAGACCCACGATCTGCGTGTGTGCCAGTGCAGTGTCCAGTCGTGCCAGTGCCTGCTCACGGGTGTCGCCGCGCACGATGAGCTTGGCAATCATGCTGTCGTAAAACGGGCTGATGGCATCGCCTTCGCGCACACCATCGTCCACGCGCACATCGCTGATGGAAAAACTGCTGCACGCCGGCTTGCGGTACACCTGCAGCGTGCCGGTAGCGGGCAAGAAACCGTTGTCCGGGTTTTCGGCACAAATCCGCGCCTCGATGGCGTGGCCGATGATTTTCAGCTCGGACTGCTGCTTGGGCAGGGCTTGCCCTGCGGCCACGCGCAATTGCCACTCCACCAGGTCTTCGCCAGTGATGGCTTCGGTGACGGGGTGTTCTACCTGCAGCCGCGTGTTCATCTCCATGAAATAAAACTGCATGGCATCGGGCTGGTCGTAGCCGCCGGGCTGCTCAACGATGAATTCCACCGTGCCTGCGCCCACATAGTTCACGGCCTTGGCTGCGGCCACTGCAGCGTTGCCCATTTTCTGGCGCAGCGCTGCGGTCATGCCGGGGGCGGGGGCTTCTTCCAGTACTTTCTGGTGGCGGCGCTGTACTGAGCAATCGCGCTCAAACAGGTACACGCAGTTGCCCTGGGTGTCGCCAAACACCTGAATTTCGATGTGGCGTGGGCGCAGCACGTACTTTTCCACCAGCACCGCGTCGTTGCCGAAACTGTTGATGGCTTCGCGCTGGCAACTGGCCAAGGCTGCGGCAAAGTCCTGGCTGTGCTCGACCAGTCGCATGCCCTTGCCACCGCCACCAGCGCTGGCCTTGATCAGCACCGGGTAACCCATGCGGTCGGCCTCACGTTGCAGCAGGGCAGGATCCTGATCGGCTCCGTGGTAGCCGGGCACCAGTGGCACGCCGGCTTTTTCCATCAATTGCTTGGATTCGGCTTTCAGACCCATGGCGCGGATGGCGCTGGCTGGAGGGCCAATGAACACCAGCCCTGCGGCCTGGCAGGCGTTGGCAAAGTCTTCGTTTTCGCTCAGAAAGCCATAACCGGGGTGAATGGCCTGTGCGCCGGTTTGCTGGGCCGCCTGCAAAATGCGCTCCCAGCGCAAATAGCTGTCTTTGGGCGCACTGCCGCCAATGTGCACGGCCTCGTCGCAGGCTGCAACGTGTTTGGCCTGGGCATCGGCGTCGGAATACACCGCTACGGTCTGGATACCCAGACGGCGTGCCGTTGCGGCAACCCGGCAGGCGATTTCACCGCGATTGGCAATCAAAATCTTTTTAAACATGCTTTGTCTCCGTGTATCTGTATTTTTGGCCTCTAACGCTGATGAAAAAAAGCGCTAGTAGCTATGTTTTGGGAAGGGCTGGAGGTGGGGGCGAATCGTTCGATCCCATCCAAGCTTTGAGCCTGCGAATGGCAGCTTTGAGAAAGCGCCACAGCAACCAAGTGACGATCCACATGGCAATGACGGTCACCACCAGCAGCACGGCGAACACCGCAGGGCTGGTCAGCGCCAGCCACACTGCGCCGACAGCTGCGGTGTCTTCTGCCAAGCTGGCGCCTACGTTGCTAAAGGGTTCGGGGCTGGTGTTGATAAGGGCGCGGGTGGTGGTCTTGGCCGCCTGGCTGGTAGCAGCCAGCGTGCCGCCCATCAGTGCGGCAAAGGTGGCCATGGTGGCGTTGTCGGCGCCAAATACGCCAGCGGCCAGCGCCGCACCGGCGGGTACGCGCAGCACGCTTTGCAGCAAGTCCCACAGCGAATCTACGCCCGGTATCTTGTCGGCGAAAAACTCCACAAACAACATGCCGCCACTGGCCACCAGCATCAGCGGATGCTCCAGCACATGCAGGCCACCGGGCAATACCATCCACCCCGTTGCACCCAGCATGCCAACGACGAACACCACCACATAGAGGCGAAAGCCACTGGCCCAGCCCAAGGCCGCTGCCAAGGCCAGCAGGCTGGCCACATCCATGCCACTGGCCGCCTGGCCAACGGTGGTTGCCACGTCGCTGGCGCTGTTGAGCACCGCCGTGCCCGCTTGCTCTACGGCTTCGCGGTTGGGGTGCAGGCCCACGCTGTGCAGCCATTGGAGGATGGAGTCCCAGACGTTGTTCATGGGGTGGTGCTCTCAGGCAGTTAGAACGCTTTCACGATAACCAAGCCGGCTTGCGTTTGCCCAGAAAAGCTTGCACACCCTCTTTGCCTTCATTGCTGGCGCGGATGTCGGCAATGCTCTCAACGGTCTGGCGTGTGAGCTGGGGGGTGATCTCGCGTTCTGCTGTCTCCAGCACCAGCTGCTTGCAAGCGCGCACAGCGGCTGGCCCGGCTTGCAGCAGGTGTTTGAGCAGGCTGTCCACCGCGTGGTCCAGCTCGTCAGCGCCTACCACCTCATGTACAAAACCCATGCGCAGCGCCTCGGCGGCGTCAAAGCGCTCGCCGGTCAAAAAGTAGCGGTGCCCGGCACGCGGGCCCATGGCACGCAACACATAGGGGGCGATGGTGGCTGGGATCAGGCCAATCTTCACTTCGCTCAGGCAGAACTGGGCTGTCTCCACCGCCACAGCCATGTCGCACGCGGCCACCAGACCCATGCCGCCGGCATACACATCGCCTTGCACGCGGGCAATCGTTGGGTGGGGGCAGGTGTAGATGGTGTGCATCATGGCGGCCAGCTTGCCGGCGTCCACTACGTTTTCTTCGCGGCTGTAATCCGCCATGCGGCGCATCCAGTTGAGGTTGGCTCCAGCACAAAAGGCCGGGCCTTCAGCGGCCAGTATCACGGCGCGCACATCAACATGCTGGGCCACGGTTTCAAAGGCGGCGGTGATTTCGGCAATCACTTCGTCGCTGAACGCATTGCGAATTTCAGGCTGGCTCAGCGTGATAGTGGCAGCGCCAGCGTTGATGGTCAGGGTGACGGGGCGGGTCATGGCTTGCTCCTGGTGGCTGAGGTCTATTACATGCGGAACACGCCAAAACGCGTGTCATCGATAGGCGCATTGCGGCTGGCAGACAACCCCAGCGCCAGCACGCGGCGAGTATCGGCAGGGTCGATCACGCCGTCGTCCCACAGGCGGGCGCTGGCAAAGTAGGGGTGGCCCTGATCTTCGTACTGCTGGCGGATAGGGGCTTTGAAGGCTTCTTCTTCAGCGGCTGACCACTGACCGCCTTTGGCTTCAATGCCGTCACGTTTCACAGTAGCCAGCACGCTGGCGGCCTGCTCGCCACCCATCACGCTGATGCGTGCGTTGGGCCACATCCACAGAAAGCGTGGGCTGAAGGCGCGGCCACACATTCCGTAGTTGCCTGCGCCAAAGCTGCCACCAATGATGACGGTGAACTTGGGCACCGCCGCAGTCGCAACCGCCGTCACCAGCTTGGCGCCGTGGCGTGCAATGCCTTCGTTTTCGTATTTGCGGCCCACCATGAAGCCGGTGATGTTTTGCAGGAATACCAGCGGAATCTTGCGCTGGCAGCACAGTTCGATGAAGTGCGCTCCCTTTACGGCTGATTCGCTGAACAGAATGCCGTTGTTGGCAATGATGCCCACTTGCATGCCCTCGATACGGGCAAAGCCGCACACCAGCGTGCTGCCAAAACGGGCCTTGAATTCGTCAAACACGCTGCCGTCAACCACGCGGGCGATGATCTCGCGCACATCAAACGGCTTGCGGGTGTCGGTGGGGATGACACCGTACAGCTCTTGCGCGTCAAATAGTGGCGCTGCTG
This sequence comes from Comamonas avium, assembly GCF_014836675.1. Taxonomy (GTDB): domain Bacteria; phylum Pseudomonadota; class Gammaproteobacteria; order Burkholderiales; family Burkholderiaceae_C; genus Comamonas; species Comamonas avium. The sequence goes on along the minus strand of NZ_JACSQK010000007.1, from coordinate 214,399 downwards.
GAGCATGATCTGATGGGTTGGCAGCCTTGTTCTTGTTCAAATTCTTCACGGCAGTGCGGGCCAGTGCCAGTGCATGCACGTCGTTTTCTGCCAGATGGTCAGCCACGCCGGACAGGCGCGTATGTACATCACCACCGCCCAGGTCTTCGGCACTGACGACCTCGCCAGTGGCTGCTTTCACCAGCGGGGGGCCGCCCAAGAAGATGGTGCCCTGGTTTTTGACGATGATGGATTCATCGCTCATGGCTGGAACATAGGCACCACCCGCCGTGCACGAACCCATCACTACGGCAATTTGCGCAATGCCTTGCGCACTCATGTTGGCCTGGTTAAAGAAGATGCGACCAAAGTGGTCACGGTCAGGAAAGACATCATCCTGATTGGGCAGGTTGGCGCCGCCGGAGTCCACCAGATAAATGCACGGCAGCTGATTTTGCTGGGCAATCTCTTGGGCGCGCAGGTGTTTTTTGACCGTCATGGGGTAGTAGGTGCCGCCTTTGACGGTGGCGTCGTTGCACACCACCATGCAGTCCACGCCACTGACGCGGCCAATGCCCGCAATCAGGCCTGCACCCGGAGCATCGTTGCTGTACATGTTCAGCGCAGCCAGCGGAGCCAGTTCTAGAAATGGTGTGCCGGGGTCCAGCAGTTGCTGCACGCGGTCGCGCGGCAGCAGCTTGCCGCGTGCCAGGTGCTTGGCGCGTGCGGCTTCACCGCCGCCTTGTGCAATCTGCGTGCAACGTGCGCGCAATTCATCCACAACGGCCTGCATGGCGCGGGCGTTGGACTGAAAGTCCGCCGAGCGCGGATTGAGTTGGCTGGTCAAAATACTCATGCTGTCTCCTGGTGTTTCCTCGGGTTTACCCGATATTTACCCATGGTCTTTGTGCCCGTCTGACACTGGCGCGCGAGTGCACGCCCAAAAATGTTCTATGCATACTGTTGAAACCGTCTTGCTCGTGCTGATGCTGGGGGCCCTTACGGGCATCGCTGCGCGCTATGTCCGAGCCATACCGCTGCCCCTGATTCAGATTGCCATCGGCGCACTGATCGCCTGGCCCCAAAAGGGTTTGCACATTGCGTTTGATCCTGAGCTGTTCATGCTGCTCTTCATTCCGCCGCTGCTGTTTGCCGATGGCTGGCGCATTCCCAAGCGCGAATTCTTTGCTCTGGCCAAGCCCATCTTGCTGCTGGCACTGGTGCTGGTGCTGTTCACGGTACTCGGTCTGGGCTACCTCATCCACTGGATGATTCCCAGCATGCCGCTGCTGGTGGCGTTTGCACTGGCAGCCGTGGTCTCGCCCACCGATGCGGTGGCCGTATCGGCCATCACGCGTAACCTGGGCATGCCGCACAAGACCATGCATATGCTGGAAGGAGAGTCGCTGCTCAACGATGCCTCGGGTCTGGTGGCCGTGAAGTTCGCCGTGGCGGCGGTGCTCACAGGGGTGTTTTCGTGGAGCAATGTTGCCAAGGACTTCATGTGGATGGCCCTGGGCGGCCTGGGCGTGGGCGCTGCCATGGGCTGGGGTTTCAGCTATGCCCGCGACACCATCACCCGCCGGGTGGGTGATGTGGCGGCAACCCAGATGGTGCTGCTGCTGGTGCTGCTGCCGTTTGCCTCGTACATCGTGGGCGAAAAGATTGGCGTATCGGGTATCTTGGCCGCAGTGGCTGCGGGTATTGCTACCAATTTTGCTGATCTGGATCGCTCCAACTTCATCTCGGAGCGGTTGCAGACCGAGGGCACCTGGAGCATGGTGGAATCCGCTTTCAACGGTGCCATCTTCTTGCTGCTGGGCTTGCAGCTGCCTTCCATCATGGGCACGACCATCTTGCACTCCGGTCATGAATGGTGGGCGCTGCTGGGCTATGTGGCGGCCATTTCGTTCGCGCTGCTGTTTGTGCGCTGGCTGTGGATTACCGTTGGCGTGCAGCGCGCACTGCGCAAGGCGCACCAAGAAGGAAAGATGGCCGAGGCCCCCTCCAAATTGCTCAATCTTGCCACCACCATGGCGGGTATTCGCGGTGCGGTCACGCTGGCTGCGGCCTTGTCTATCCCTGTAGCGCTGAGTGATGGCACCCCGTTTCCCGAGCGTGACTTGCTGATCTTTCTGGCCACTGGCGTGATCTTGTTCACGCTGGTGCTGGGTGCCATCAGCCTGCCCCTGATTTTGCGCTGCATGCCCGCGCATGAAGACACCGAAACGCAGCAAGAAGAGCGCTTTGCGCGCACGGCGGCGTGTAAGGCAGCGATTGTCAGCCTGACGATGACCGAAGAAGACTTGCAACAGCACGACGAGCAATGGGTGGCCCAGTACCAGGAGGTGGTGGGGCGCATCACGCAGGAATACCGCAACCGCATTCACTTGCTGGATGACACGGGCATAGCCAATTCCACCGAGGCCCAGCGCGATACGCCGGAAATGGTGCATGAGCGCCGCCATCGCTATGTGAAAGAGATGGAGCTGCGCCTGCACTGCATTCAGGTGGAGCGTGACACGCTGTATGCCGAGCGACAGGCACATCGCATCAACGATGAAACCTTGCGTGGCATGGTCAGTGAGCTGGACATGTCGGAGGTGTCGCTGCGCAAGCGTCTGGCCGTGTCGCGCAAAGCGGCAGGTATCCCTGCCGCAGATGCGGAGCACTGAGGCGGGGGGCGTAGCCATGACGGGGGCGCTGCACATAAACGGCGGTGTCTCCTGAGGATGGGGCGCAGGTTGCAAAACCTGCCGCCTTTTTTATGCCACCAGCTTAGGGCAAGTCAGGGGGCAGAAGGCGTCGCAAAGGTTGCAATAATTGCCACATGAGCACCCCTTTGCTGATTCCGGAAAGTGCCGGTATCCACCCCGCCGTGACGCCCATGGCCTTTGTGCATGCGGTATTACAGGCATATGCACAGCGCGGCATCGTGCCGGACGCCGCCTTGCAGGCGGCACAGATTGCGCCAGCCGCTTTACAAGACCCGCAGGCGCGTATTACCGCGCTGCAGATGGAGCATTTGTGCGGCACGGCAATGCGCGAGCTCGATGACGAGGGGCTGGGCTGGTTCAGCCGTCGTCTGCCCTGGGGCAGTTATGGACTGCTGGCACGGGCCAGCATCAGCAGTCCGTCGCTGGGGCTGGCGATAGCTCGCTGGTGCCGCCACCATGGTCTGCTGGCTGCCGACATCACCCTGCAGCTGCTGGTGGATGGCAGCCAGGCACGCATCACACTGCGTGAGGAGCGCGATCTGGGGGATTTGCGGGAGTTTTGCGTACTTTCGGTGCTGCGCAATCTGCACGGCTTTGCCAGCTGGCTGGTAGACAAGCATCTGCCAGTGCACCAGGCCAGTTTCCCCTACCCAGCCCCGGGACATGCCGATGTGTATGGGCGGCTGTTTGGGGCTCCGGTGCAGTTTGCTGCCCCAATGGCCTGCATTGAGCTGGATGCGCAATGGCTGCAACTGCCCGTAGTGCGCGATGAGGCGGCCCTCAACACCATGCTGCAGCGTGCCTTGCCACTGCAGGTACGCCCCTACAAGCCTGCACAACCTTTGGTGCAGCAGGTGCGGCAAGTGCTGGCCGCGCATCCGCAGTGTCTGCATACGGCGGCCAGTGTCTGCGCCCAGCTACACATCGCGCCGCGCAGCCTGCACCGGCAGTTGCAGGCGCAGGGGAGCAGCCTGCAGCAGCTCAAAGACGATGTGCGCCAGCACCGTGCCCTGCATTTGCTGCAGCGCAGCGACATGCCCATCAAGCGCATTGCCCAGTCCTGCGGTTTTGCAGGAGAGAAAAGTTTTATCCGCGCTTTTCATGGGTGGACGGGGCAAGCCCCGGGTGCTTATCGACAGGCGCAGCGCCGGCGCTGAAGCCTAAGGCTGCTGGCGCTATGCCACACTGAGGGCATTGGCCCCAAGAAAACCATAGCTGGTAGCAGCCGCTGCACCAGCACCAAAGGTCTGCAAGGCTTTCAAAATATTTGTTTGAGGTTGTATGCCCAACGTTGCCCCTGCCAGCGCTTTCTCCCACTGGCTCACACCGCGTAGCTTGCTGCGCATTTCTGTGGTGGTAGCGCTGATCACCATCGTGCTCAAGATGATGGCCTGGCAGCTCACCGGTTCGGTCGGTTTGCTGTCTGATGCGCTGGAGTCATTTGTGAATCTTGCGGGTGCCATGTTTGCGCTGGCCATGGTCACGATTGCCGAGCGCCCAGCCGATGACGAACACCCTTACGGCCACCACAAAGCCGAATACTTTTCTGCAGGCTTTGAGGGTTTGCTGGTGGTGGGGGCCAGCGTTGCCATCATCTGGGCCAGCGTTGACCGCTGGCTGCACCCTCAGCCGCTGGAGCGTCTGGACTGGGGGCTGGGCCTGTCAATGGTCAGCACAGTGCTCAATGGTGGGCTGGCTTGGTTCATGTTTCGCAGTGCGCGTGTGCACCGATCCATGGCTTTGCAGGGCGATGCCAAGCACCTGATGACTGACGTTTACACCTCGGTGGGCGTGGTGCTGGGTTTGGGTCTGGCCCATGTCACAGGCTGGGTCTGGCTGGATGCCGCTGTGGGCTTGCTGGTGGGCCTGAATATTCTGTGGCACGGAGGGCAACTGGTGTGGAATTCCTCGCAGGGGTTGATGGATGTAGCGGTGGAGCCTGCGCAGTTACAAGTGATTGAAGCCGTGCTGACACAGGAAGCGGTGGCGGCGCAGGCCGAAACCGGTGAGCAAATTGTGTTTGACAGCCTTACCACCCGGCAGGCGGGTGAGCGCAGCTTTGTTGACCTGCACCTGCACGTGCCCGGGGCATGGAGCTTGTCGTTGGCTGCCCGCTGGCGCGACCGCACCGAGGCAGCGCTGATGGCCCGCGTGCCCGGGCTGCGCGCCCGCATTGAGCTGCTGCCGCGTGGCGTAGACACCGTGTATGAGCGCCAGGAAAGTGCTGCCGATTGACCCAGCCCCAACGCGGCAAGGGCTGCCCCCGGATAATTGCACCCATGACTACATCGACCAGCGCCCCTAGCGCAAACTCCGGCGCATTCTCGGCGCTGACGCTGCTGCCCTCGACCCTGCAAAATCTGCAGGATCTGGGCTATGTGCAGATGACCCCCATTCAGGCTGCCAGCCTGCCCCTGACACTGGCTGGCCGCGATTTGATCGCCCAGGCCAGCACTGGCAGCGGCAAGACCGCCGCCTTTGGCTTGCCCTTGCTGGAGCGACTGAACCAGCGCTGGTTTGCCGTGCAAGGCCTGGTGCTGTGCCCCACGCGCGAGCTGGCTGACCAGGTGGCTACTGAAATCCGCCGTCTGGCGCGGGCGCAAGAAAACATCAAGGTTGTCACCGTTTACGGTGGCGTGCCCTCGCGCAACCAGATCGCCAGTCTGGAAAACGGTGCCCACATTGTGGTGGGTACTCCCGGGCGTGTGATGGACTTGATTGACCGGGGTGCACTCGATATCTCCAACCTGCAAACGCTGGTGCTGGATGAAGCCGATCGCATGCTGGACATGGGCTTTTACGCCGACATCGAAACCGTGGTTGAGCAATGCCCTGAGCAGCGCCAGACCCTGCTGTTCTCGGCCACCTACCCTGATGGCATTGCCTCGCTGGCCAAACGCTTCATGCGCGAGCCTGAGATGGTCAAAGTGGCCGCCCAGCACAGCGCGCACAAGATTGCCCAGCGCTGGTACGAAGTACCAGCCAAGCAAAAGATCGATGTGGTGGTGCAAATGCTGGCGCACTTTCGCCCTGAATCCACCATCGCGTTCTGCAACACCAAACAGCAGTGCCGCGATGTGGTCACTGAGCTGCAAGCACAGGGCATCAGCGCCCTGGCACTGTTTGGTGAGCTGGAACAGCGCGAACGCGACGAAGTGCTGGTGCAGTTTTCTAATAAGAGCTGCAGCGTACTGGTTGCCACCGATGTGGCCGCACGCGGGCTGGACATTGCCAACCTGTCTGCCGTCATCAACGTCGATGTGACGCCGGACGCCGAAATTCACATCCACCGCATCGGCCGCACGGGCCGCGGTGATGCCGAAGGTCTGGCACTGAACCTGGTCTCCATGGACGAGATGGTGTTCGTGTCCAAGATCGAGCAAATGCAAGAGCGTGCCTCGGAGTGGTTCCCGGTGCAAGAGCTGACGCCTGCAGAAGGTGGCCCGTTGCTGCCACCCATGAGCACCATCCAGATCATCGGTGGCCGCAAGGAAAAAATACGTGCTGGCGACGTCATGGGTGCCATGTGCGCGGACTTCGGCTACAGCCGTGACCAGATCGGCAAGATCAGTGTGAATGACTTTTCCACGTATGTGGCTGTGGATCGACGGATTGCTGCTGCTGCTTGCGACAAGCTCAACAATGGGCGGGTGAAGGGCAAGAGCGTACGTGCTCGGGTGCTGTAAAAATCTTTTCAGGTTTCGCTCGAAGGCTCATAACTTAGGTTGTGAGCCTTTTTTGTTTTATGACTGTCTTTGAGGTCTGGCGCTTATTTGGCTGTCGCTAGTGGCTCTGTTTTTATTGTTGTTGTGGCATTGCTGTTCGAGGCCGGTAGTCGACCGGCAGCGACCCGGTTTCTTTTGTCTTGCCAAAAGAATCCAGGCAAAGAAAAGGCGCGCCTTGCAGACGGCTTGTCCAGCAGAACCCACTGCGCGCTTGCAGCGCTGCGTTCCGGGTAGAGGTGTGCACTTCTTTTGCTGACTTTTCTTGCGCAAGCAAGAAAAGTCAGTCACCGCCGCGCGATAAGCGGTCAGTAAAATTTAAAACCAGCATAAGAGACAAATCAGCCTCTAATGCTTACGCAGAAAGCGCCGGCTGCTCATAAATCCATGAGCGCTGGCGCTAAGTGTGATTGAGCAAAGCCCCAGCCAAAGTCAGCACAGGGCAGGTGCTGAAAAAATTACTTCAGCAAATCCTGAACCTGCCCCAAAGCTGTCTGACCACATTGGTCATCCAGATGACCACCGGGCGCGCCGGCAATGCCTACGGCGCCGATCACTTCATTGCCCACTTTCACGGGCAAGCCACCTCCTAGCAGCAGATAGCCGGGAATGTGTACCAAGTTGGCGGCGCCGGGGTTTTTCTGGCTGCCTTCCATCATGGCCAGGGTGCTGTTCTTGGCGGAGGCTGAGGTGTATGCCTTCAGGCGGCTGCCTTCCAGGGTGTGGGGGCCAGCGTTGTCGGCACGCTGCACGGCGCGCACGGTGCCGGCGCGGTCGACCACGGTGGCGGTGACGGCGTAGCCGTTGGCGGTGCAGGCGGCCACGCTGCGGGCGGCGAGGTCGTTGGCCAGCTCCAGCGACATGTTCTTTTCAGTGCGCACGGCTTGCGCTTGCGCGGCGGTGCCCAGCAGGCACAGGGTGATGGCGATGGCTGTGGTGGAAATGCGTGGCATGGTAAAGCTTTCTACTAAATGGGGACGCGGGCCGGTTGCAGCGCCTGTGGGGTACTGTAGAAACATTGCGTGCCACGCACCATGCGTGCGGCTACGTGCGGGCTTGCGTAGAACTACGGAGTGGCGACGGCGAAGGGCTGGCGCAGCCGTTGTCAGACAGCGGGGCGTAGCGGCGGATGAGCCAGGCCAGCGATGGGGCCTCCAGCTTGGCAAACAGGTTGGCGCGGTGGGTTTCGACGGTGCGAGGAGACAGGTCCAGCGCACGGCCAATTTCCTTGTTGGTCAGACCTTGCACGATCAGGGCCAGCACTTCGCACTCGCGTGGGGACAGCTGGGTGTAGCGCTGCAGGGCGTCGCGGTCGGCCTGCGTTTGGGCGCGCAGGCGTACGTGCTGGCGCACGGCGGTCTGCAGGGCTTCGAGCAGAACTTCATCGTCCACGGGCTTTTCCAGAAACTCCGCTGCTCCGCTTTTGAAAGCGCGGCGGCACATGTCCACCGTGCCGTGGCCGGTGAGCATGAGGATGGGCTGGTCCACCCCCTGTTCCATCAATTGACCCAGCAGGGCCAAGCCGCCTACGCCGGGCATGCGCACATCGAGCACGATGGCACCGATGGACTGGCGGTCAAACTCGGCCGAGAAGGCCAGTGGGTCTGCCCAGGTCTGTACGCGCAGGCCCACGGTGCTGATGAGCAGCGAGAGGCTGTCGCGCACGGCCTGGTCGTCGTCCACCAAGTGAATCAAGGGGGACTGTTGCAGGTTTTCAGGGCTGGGCATGGGTGGTAGGTGCTGCGGTGATGCGGGCAGGCAGGGTCAGCTCAAAGCAGGCACCGCGCAGGGCGGCACGCTCTACGAGCCGCAGGTGCCCGCCCATGGATTCGGCCAAGCTTTCGCTGAGTGTCAGCCCCAGACCCAGCCCTTGGCTGCGTGTGGTGGTGAACGGGGTGAACAGACGATCGCGGATCTCGGGCGCAATGCCAGGGCCATTGTCTTGCACGCGAAGGTACACCCACGGGCCTTGCTGGGCTTGCTCAATTTCCAGCCGCCGCTCTGCAGGCGGAATTTTATCCATGGCCTGCAGGGCGTTGACCAGCAGGTTGTGCAGAATTTGCTGCAGTGCTACGGGGTCGATCTGCAGCGGTAGCAGCGGTGCGGGCACCACGTGCTGCACCTGGATTTGGTGCTTGCGCAGTTCGGCCTCCAGCAGGTACAGGGCGTCGTTCACGGCATGCTGCAGCGACAGCTGCTGGGTGTGGGCGGTGGTGTTTGGGCGCTCTACCAGACGCCGCAGTCGGCCTACAACGCCTGAGGCACGCTTGGCCTGCTCTGCCGCCTGTGCCATGGCTTGCCGTGCGGCGTCCAGATCGGGTTCGGTGTCGTCCAGCAGGCGGCGCGCTGCTTGGCTGTTGGAGAGAATTGCGGTTAGCGGTTGGTTCAGTTCATGCGCCATGCCTGCCGCCAGTTCGCCCAGTGTGTTCAGGCGTGCGACATGGCCGTGCTGCAGCAGTTGTTCGGCCCGCAGCCGGGCGGTGCGTTGCTGCCACGCGGCGCGCAGCCCGGCCAGCACCAGTGCACACAGCGCGGCCCAGGCCAGCATGGGCCACCACGGCAGCAGACGGGCGTGCAGCTTGTAGCGTTCGTGCAAGTCCAACGCCTGGCTGGGGGAGGCCAGGGTTTTGGTTTGCGTCCATGCCCAGCCATCGGTTGTGGCTTCAGCCTCGCCCGCCTGAAGAATCAGCGTTTGCTCACCTTGGGTGAGCCAGATGCGCACGGGGCTGCGGCTGGCGGGATAAGGCCATTCTTCAGCAGGAACGGTGGCAGGCAGGTGCAGTTGCAGTGCGTAGCTGGAAGGGGCGCCAGCCTGCACGAGAAACAGCGTGCCTTGTGCCAACTGGCTGGTGTCCATGTGGGCATGGCCGCTGGCACGGGATTGCTGCTCCAGCGTGGAAAGTGTCGCAGGCCAGTGCGCAGGCCAAGGCTGGTCAGGGCGGTGCTGGGCTACGCCCAGAATCTGCGGGTACAGGCGCGCCAGTTCGCTGGTGACAGCATTTGCGCTGGCATCGGCAGTCAGTGGGGGCTGCAGCAGTGCCAAGGTGGCCAAGATGGCGTCGTGCTGCACCATTTGCTGGCTGAGCAGGCGGTGGGCCACCCGGGCATTGGTGGTGAAGGCTTCGTGCAGCGCCTGTAGCCGCTGCTGTGCCAGCCAGCCAGCACCGGCAGCTGCGGTCACGATCCAGGCTAGCAGCCAGCCCTGCCAAGGCTTCATCCATGTCATGGCGGCGATTGTGGCATCACCCGTTGCTGCACATACACAGCGTGGAATTTCGATCGATGAAGGCGGCGTGGCGCAGCGTGTTTAGATCAAGGCTCAGACCCTGCGAATCTTCGATTTGCGGCTGAGATGAGACGCCAACCTGCAGGTTGTACGGGTGGCTGAAAGGGCGAGGTAACGATGTATCACGCGAGGTGCTGACGGCTCTTAGCCCTTGGCAAAGAACAGGGCTGCCATCACCAGGCCGGTCAGCACAATCGCCCAACGCAGGATGTGAGCGGGAATTTTGCGCGCCACTCGTGCGCCGCCATAGCCACCCGCTGTAGCCGCCACCATCATCAGCAATGCGTGTTTCCACTCGACGATGCCGCCTGCGGCGTAGATAGCCACGGCAATCGCGGTGAGCAGGGCCGAGACCAGATTTTTCATGCCATTCATGGCATTGAGCTGGGTTTGCCCCAGCAGGCCAAACAGTGCCAGGCACAAGATGCCCAAACCACCATTGAAGTAACCGCCATAGAAGGCGACGGCCAGCATGCTCAGCGCGGCTTTGGTGGGGCTGGCGGGGGCATGGGTGGCATTTTTACCTGCGGCCCAGGCACGGATCTGGGGGGCGAAAGCGAATAGCGCAGTAGCGGCCAGCAGCAGCCAGGGTACGACCTTGCGGAAGATGTCGTCGGGGGTAAACAGCAGCAAGGCAGCACCGGCAGCGCCACCCACCAGCGACAGGGCAATGGATTTGCCCATGGTCAAGCCCGGTGGTGCAGCCATGTCTTCTTTAAAGCCCCAGGCGCTGGCGGCGTAGCCGGGCAGCAGGGCAACGGTGCCAGTCGCGTTGGCGGCTACCGGGGGCATACCGGTAAAGACGAGGGCGGGCAGGGTCAGAAAGCTGCCGCCTCCTGCCACAGCATTGAGTGCGCCGGCCACAAAGGCAGCGGCCAGCAGCAAAGCAATGTGGGTCCAGGGGCCGATGCCTAAGATGTCCATGGGGGTGTCTCTCTCATGTTGTTATGTGTTCGTGAGGCTGACGCACCGATGTGGTGCAGCCATGGCGTGATCTTAGTGGTTGGCATGGGGTGTCTGGCACGCACAAAAAAGCAAAGCACCTGAGACATGAAGGTGCTTAGTGCGGGGAGCGCGAGCTGGCTGAAGGCCTGTGCAAGACGCAGACCTGTGCACGATGGGAAAGCAGCTCAGCCGGGGACTGCAGAGTCCTGTGTGCTTTCAGGAGCGGATGTAATTCCAGCCTTGTGTCTGCCAGCGCGCCAGCGCCAGTACGGCGGGCTCATTGAGCAGGAGCAAGGGAGTGCGGCATTCGCGCTGCAGGTTGGCGAGGGTGTTGGGGCAGACATGCGTCAATGCATCGGCCTGCTCGTGCGGTGTATCCAGCGCGACGGCGACGGCAGCTGCATTGGCAATGATGCGGACCTGGCAGCTAGGATCTGCCCGCAGTGCGTTAACAAGGTTCATGCGGGCGCGTTGCAGACCTTCTGCATCTGGGGCGTGAAGCAGGATATGAAGTGGTGTAGGCATGTGTCTTTGTAACCTGAAACAGCTTATGCCGCAGTCGCTTGGAATACCCCGTCAGGCGCGCCTGATCCGCGCAGGAAGGCGTTGATTGGTGTTTGCATATAGGTGCGGCCATCGTCTGCCGCGGGGGGCAGTTTGCCCGCACGCACATTCACTTGTACCGCAGGCAATATGAGGGTGGGCATGTCCAGTGTGGCGTCGCGGGCGGTGCGCATGGTGACGAAATCTGTCTCACTCACACCGGTGCGCACGTGAATACTGTGCTGTTTTTGCTCGGCCACGGTTGACACAAAGGCTGGGCCGCGGCTGGCAGGTGGATAGTCATGGCAGATGAACAGGCGGGTGCTGTCCGGCAGCCTGAGCAGGCGCTGGATGGAACGGTACAGCTGTGCGGCGTCGCCTCCGGGAAAGTCGGCGCGGGCGGTGCCAACGTCGGGCATGAACAGCGTGTCGCCAGTAAATACGGCGTCTTGCACGTGGTAGGCCATATCGGCAGGCGTATGGCCAGGTACGTGCAGGGCGGTCACGGTCAGCTTGCCCAGCTGAAACTGTTCACCGTCGGTCAACAGGTGGTCAAACTGGCTTCCATCGGGCACAAAAGCACGCTCAAAGTGAAAGATGCTGCGAAACATTTTTTGCACTTCCCGGATGTGCACGCCAATGGCAATCTGACCACCCAGATGGTGGCGAATGTGCTGTGCCCCCGAGAGGTGATCGGCGTGGGCATGTGTCTCCAAAATCCACTGCACCTGCCAGCCTTGGGCGCGCACGTAGTCAATGATGCGGTCGGAGGAGGCGCTGGTCAGCGTGCCTGACTTGGGCTCAAAGTCGAGCACCGGGTCAATCACGGCGGCTTGTCCGCTGGCAGGGTCGGCCAGCACATAGCTTACGGTGCCGGTGGTTGCATCAAAAAAAGGTTCGATGTGCATGGCGCTGACTTTCTGGCTGAAGGCTGAGGAATGGATAGAGATGGTGTTCAATGCAGTATTGATCTACTTTTTAATATAATATATAAAAACAGATTGTCTGCTGCGCTTTTTTGTTTTTATCAAACGATCAGACGTGGCAGGCGTGCGCATGGGGCGCAAGCCGTATCTGGGTTCTTGAATCTTGCAATCAGCTCCAAAGGAGAAAACCATGAAAGCTAATGTTGGTGGGATTGACCGCGTACTGCGTATTTTGGTGGGACTGGTGCTGTTGGTGCTGGCCGCATCGGGCACCGTGGGCTGGTGGGGCTGGCTGGGGGTGGTGCCGCTGGTCACAGGGCTGTTGCGCTTTTGCCCGTTGTATTCGCTGCTGGGTTTTCGAACCTGCCCGCTGGAGTTGCGCAAATAAAATCGCGCTGCCTTGAAGGCTTCGCTGCCTGGCGTAGTTGAAAGCAGCGATTTCGGATTTCGCTTTCTTGTCATGGGCTAGCGCATTGTTTGTCTGTCACTTTTTTCTGAATCCATGGTCATGACCTTGCACCCCACTCCAGCTGTCCAGTCTGCTGCCGAGATTGATATGGCCGCCATGCGCGCCCATGCGGGCGAAGCGGTTGCCATGCTCAAGGTGCTGGGCAATGAAGACCGTCTGCTGCTGCTGTGCCAGATTGCCCGGCAGCCACGCACAGTGGGAGAGCTGGAGCAGCTTACGGGTATTGGACAGCCCACACTGTCGCAGCAGTTGGGAGTGCTGCGGCGCGAGGGTTTGGTGAGCACCGAGCGCGAAGGCAAATTTATTCGCTATCAAGCCGCTGATGCGCGTGCACTGCAGTTGATGCAGGTGGTGCATCAGCTATTTTGTGAAGGAGCTCAGTCATGAGCATTGCGTGGGATGCATTTACGCCCTGGACATCGCTGGCCGGCGGTGTTTTGATTGGCCTGTCTGCCGCAGCAATGGTGGTGCTGCTAGGCCGTATTGCCGGTATCAGTGGCATGGTGGGCGGTTTGCTGCAAGCGCAGACGTGGCGCAGCGCTTCGCAGTGGGGCTGGCGGGCCGCATTTGTGATTGGCCTGCTGGCCGCGCCTTGGGTGTGGCAGTGGTTTGCGCCGCTGCCAGAGGTCACCATGCCCGGCAATCCTGTGTTGATCATCGCAGCGGGGTTGCTGGTGGGTTTTGGCACCCGGCTGGGCTGCGGCTGCACCAGCGGTCATGGCGTGTGCGGGCTGTCGCGCCTGTCACTGCGTTCGATGGCCGCCACCCTGGTGTTCATGGCCACGGGTGCTGTCACGGTGTTTGTGGTGCGCCACGTGATGGGAGGGTGAACATGACGGCTTTTGTTGCACTGGCGGCAGGCTTGGTATTTGGCCTGGGACTCATCCTTTCGGGAATGGGCAATCCGGCCAAAGTTCAGAATTTTCTGGATTTTTTTGGAGTGTGGGACCCATCACTGGTGCTGGTTATGGGCGGTGCGATTGCGATCGGTTTGATAGCCTTTACCTGGGCCAAAAAACGCACAACCTCGGTGCTGGGTGCCCCCATGCAACTGCCAACATCCACGGCACTGGATGCCAGATTGCTTAGCGGTGCAGCCATGTTTGGTGTGGGCTGGGGTCTGGCAGGCTTTTGTCCCGGGCCCGCAGTGATGAATCTGCTGACAGGGCACAGCGAGGTCTGGTTGTTTGTGGCAGCAATGCTGGTGGGAATGCTGGCACAGCATGGATGGGCGCGTGCCAGAAAGCAGGCTCAGTGAGGGGTGCTGATGCCTTTTGCATCAGGGCGGTGGGCATAAAAATATGCGACGTAATGAATGTTTGCGGGTGTAAGGATGGAGTGGGCGTCTATGTATGAATCTCTCTGGCCCATGTGGGTTACGCTGGGCTTGGTGCTGGTGTATTTTGTCAAACAGTGGCTGCATCCCGCGCGGGCCACACGCCTGCATGACCAGCTGCGGCAGGATTGGCTGCAGGCTGTCTCCAGCAGCAAAGGCACAGAAGTGCTGGCCGTGCAGACCATTCGCAATTCACTGATGTCCTGCACCATGACGGCCACCACGGCCACCTTGGGGCTGATGGGTGGCCTCACGCTGCTGCACAGCGGCTGGGGTGATGCGGTGGCCGCAGGCCGTGCCGATGTGCTGCAGTTGCACACGCTGGCGGTGCTGGTCCTGCTGGGGCTGTCGTTTATCAGCGCCATGCTTGCGGCGCGGCAGTGGCACCACGCAGGTTTTGTGGCTGGCATGCCGATTGACAGTCCTCAGCGGTTGCAGTGGCTGGACGTCGGGCAGCGCAGCATTCGCCGTGCGGGGCATTACTACGCGTTGTCAGTGCGTCTTTTGATGTGGTGTGTGCCCGTGCTGCTGGTTGGCATCTCGCCATTGGCAGGGCTGATTGCCGCCGTGGTGCTGCTGATTGTGCTGGCAACCGGCATTGATCGGTGAAAAGTTCTTTGCAGAACTGGCCTTCCGACGCCACCAAAAAAGGACTCCATAGGGAGTCCTTTTTGATGAATGAGAAAACACTTTTCAGTCTTTGGCGTAGGGGTCCGGGTAACCCAGCTCGGCCATGATGTCGGTTTCATACGCTTCCATCTCGTTGGCGTCTTCTTCACTGGTTTCGTGGTCCCAGCCTTGAGCGTGCAGGGTGCCGTGCACCAGCATGTGGGCGTAGTGCTCTTGCAGTGACTTGTTTTGCTCCTTGGCTTCGCGCTCGATCACGGGGCCGCAGATCACCAGATCGGCCATTACGGTAGGTGCTTGCTGATAGTCAAAGGTCAGCACATTGGTGGCGTAGTCCTTTTTGCGAAACTGCGCATTCAGGGCTTGCCCCTCTTCGGTGCCCACAATGCGAACCGTTATTTCGGCGTCCACAGCCAGAGCGTGTTGAATCCATTTGGTGACGGTAGCGCGGCTAAGCAGGGCGCGGTGCTCGGCCACGTTGTCAAAGCTGCCAAACTGCAAAGAGAGTTCAAGCTTGTTAAGTGTCATTTTTGGCTCTGGCGCCTGTTTACTGAGCGCTGATAGCTATAGGTATTGATGATTTGTGCCTGCCTTAGCGTGCAGAGCGGCCGCCGCTGCTGGCGTCGTAGGCATCCACAATGCGCGCCACCATGGGGTGGCGTACCACGTCGACGCTGGTAAAGCGGTTGATGGAGATGCCATTGACACGCTTGAGCACGCGCTCGGCATCAATGAGTCCGCTCATCGCACCTTTGGGCAGGTCAATCTGGCTGACGTCGCCGGTGATTACAGCCTTGGCACCAAAGCCAATGCGGGTGAGAAACATCTTCATCTGCTCGGGCGTTGTGTTCTGTGCTTCGTCCAGAATGACGAACGCATTGTTCAGTGTCCGCCCACGCATGAAGGCCAGCGGTGCAATTTCCAGCGCATTGCGCTCGAAGGCTTTTTGCACTTTCTCGTAGCCCATCAGATCGTAGAGCGCGTCGTACAGGGGGCGCAGGTAGGGGTCCACCTTCTGGGTCAGGTCGCCGGGAAGAAAGCCCAGGCGTTCTCCGGCCTCTACGGCAGGGCGGGTCAGCACAATGCGCTGCACGGCGCTGCGCTCCAGCGCATCAACCGCGCAGGCCACAGCCAGATAGGTTTTGCCTGTGCCCGCGGGGCCAATGCCAAAGGTAATGTCGTGCGCAGCAATGTTCTGCAGATACAGCGCCTGATTGGGCGTGCGTGCGCGCAGGTCTGTACGGCGGGTGGTGAGCTGGATGGCGTCGGGGTTGACCTCGATCATCTCGGCATCACCGGCCAGCATCAGTTGCAGCGTTTCTTCTTTGAGTGGGCGGTCGGCCTGCTCATACAAGGCTTGCAGCAGATCCATGGCTTGCTGGGCCTTGGCTTTGGGGCCGTCCACCTTGAACTGTTCATGGCGGTGTGCAATCTTGACTTGCAGGCCCGTTTCGATGGTGCGCAGGTGCGCATCGGCCGAGCCACAAAGGTTGCTCAGACGAAGGTTGTTGTGCGGTGTAAAGGTGTGGCGCAAGATCACGCTGATAATTCCCTTAAGGAAGACTGCCGCTGCTGGCGGCAAAGGATCGCAATGATAGGCAAATTGACTGGCACTCTGCTCGAGAAGAACCCGCCCCAAGTCCTGGTGGACTGCCATGGTGTGGGCTATGAAGTGCAGGTGCCCATGAGCACGTTTTACAACCTGCCCGGGCTGGGTGACAAGATCAGCCTGCTGACGCACTTTATCGTGCGCGAGGATGCCCAGTTGCTGTATGGGTTTGCTACCCCGCAAGAGCGTCAGACATTCCGCGAGCTGATCAAGGTCAGCGGTGTGGGTCCACGCATGGCGCTGTCGTTGCTGTCGGGCATGGGCATTGACGACTTGGTGCAGGCCATTGCGTTGCAGGAAGTGGCTCGTCTGGTCAAAGTGCCGGGCATTGGCAAGAAAACGGCGGAGCGTTTGCTGCTGGAGCTCAAGGGCAAGCTGGGTGATGCCGTGGTGGGTACGGCAGGCGCGCAGGTCAAGAGCGATGCGCAGTCCGACATCCTGCAGGCGCTGCTGGCGCTGGGTTATTCCGACAAGGAGGCCGCCATCAGCCTCAAAGCCCTGCCCGCCGATGTGGGGGTGAGTGACGGTATCAAACTGGCTCTCAAAGCCCTGGCCAAGTAAGCACCCATGAGCATTCACACCGAAGATTTCGGCGAGGGCTTTGCCGCAGCCCCCCAGCGCAAGCCGCGTGCCAAGGCGCAGCCCGCAGCGGCTGCGCATGATGCCCGTGACACGCCTGAAGCGGCCATGCGCAGCCCGACCATCTCCCCAGCACCTGTCAACAAGCACGAAGAAGTGATGGAGCGCGCACTGCGCCCCAAACTACTGGATGAGTATGTGGGGCAGGCCAAGGCGCGTGAGCAGCTGGAGATCTTTATCGGTGCGGCCAAAAAACGTGGCGAAGCGCTGGACCACGTCTTGCTGTTTGGCCCACCTGGGCTGGGCAAGACCACGCTGAGCCACATCATTGCGGCGGAGCTGGGGGTGAACCTGCGCCAGACCAGTGGGCCCGTGCTGGAAAAGCCCAAGGATCTGGCGGCACTGCTGACCAATCTGGAAGCCAACGATGTGCTGTTCATTGATGAAATTCACCGCCTGAGCCCCGTGGTGGAGGAGATTCTCTACCCCGCACTGGAAGATTTTCAGATCGACATCATGATTGGCGAAGGCCCGGCGGCGCGCTCCATCAAGCTGGATTTGCAGCCGTTTACGCTGGTGGGTGCCACCACGCGCGCAGGCATGCTGACCAACCCGTTGCGTGATCGATTTGGCATTGTGGCGCGGCTGGAGTTCTACAACACCGAAGAGCTAGCGCGCATTGTCAAGCGCAGTGCTGGCTTGCTGGGCGCACCCATTGATGCCGAAGGTGCGCAGGAGGTGGCCAACCGTTCCCGCGGTACACCGCGCATTGCCAACCGTTTGCTACGCCGTGTGCGTGACTACGCAGACGTGAAGGGGGACGGCACGATCACCCAGGATATTGCGCAAAAAGCCTTGTCCATGCTGGACGTTGACCCGCGTGGTTTTGATGTGATGGACCGCAAACTGCTGGAGGCCGTGGTGCACCGTTTTGATGGTGGCCCCGTCGGGGTGGACAACATTGCCGCCAGCATTGGCGAGGACGCGGGCACGATCGAAGATGTGATTGAGCCGTATCTGATCCAGCAAGGCTATCTGCAGCGCACGCCGCGTGGCCGTATTGCCACCAAGGCTGCCTACCAGCATCTGGGGCTGGTAGTGCCGCAAACGGAAGGCCATCTGTTTAACGAATAAAGCGCTTGTCTGGCGTGGGTGCAGCGCTGGCCTGTGCCATGCTGGGTGTGACCCCCAAGGATTTTTGTGAATCAGCCTGCATCAACTCCCGCCACCTCATCCGTCGCCCGCCGCCCAGCTCGGTGGTGGCTGGCCTGTGCTGCCGTGGTGGTGCTGGTGGGGGCGGTCTGGGGCGTACAAAAGTGGCGTGGCCCGCAGGTGCCTGCAGTGCAGGTGCATGCCCAGTCACTGGTGCGGACGCTGCAGTTTTCGGCGCGGGTGGAGACACGGTCTCGCGTGGGGGTGGGCAGTACGGTGGTGGGGCGTGTTGAGCGTGTGGCTGTGCGCGAGGGGGACGCGGTGGATGCGGGGCAACTGCTGGTGCAACTGGAGCAAACCGAGCTGCAAGCGGCACTGCAGCAATCGCAAGCCAGCCTGGAGCAAGCACAGGCGCAGCTGGCCAATGTGCGCACCAATAGCCGCATTGGCAATCAGGCACAGGTGGCGCAATCGCAGGCCTCAGTCATGCAGGCGCAATCAGACTGGATGCGCAATCAAAAACTGGTGCAGCAAGGCTTTTTGAGCCAGGCCACGCTGGACGAAAAGCGCAAGGCACTGCAAATTGCACAGGCGCAGTTGCAGGCAGCGCAGGCACAGGCAGCAGCCTCGGCCGATGGCGGCGCAGAACTCAAGGCGGCACAGGCGCAGGCCGGGCAAGCACAGGCCGCGCTGTCTGTGGCCCGTGCAAAGCTCGACCAAACCCGCATCACTGCACCCAGCCAGGGCAAGGTGTTGCTGCGCGATGTGGAGCCGGGGCAAATCGTGCAACCCGGAACGGCGCTGCTGCAGCTGGCGCTGGAGGGCCCTGCCCTGATCGTGGCGCAGGTGGATGAGCGTTTTCTGGATCAGCTGCGTGAGGGACAAAGCGCGCAAGTCGTAGCGGATGCGTTTGCTGATCAGCCATTGGCGGCCCGCGTGGTGTCGATTGCCCCCAGCGTGGATGCGCAACGGGGTGCGGTAGAGGTCAAGCTGGCGCTGGATGCTGCACCGCCCGCTTTTTTGCGCGAAGACATGACCTTGTCGGTGGCGGTGGAGACAGGGCGGGCTGCTCAGGCGCTGGTGCTGCCGCTGCAAGCCTTGCAAGGTGCGCGTGCCGGCAGTTTGCAAGCGCAGGTTTTGCTGCTGGTGGATGGCAAAGCCACCGCCCAGCCCGTGCAGGTGGGCTTGCGCACCTTGGAGGCGGCAGAAGTAACCCAGGGCCTGAAAGCGGGTGACACCGTCTTGCTGCCGCCTGCCACAGCAGACCAGCGGGTGCGCGCCCAACTCCAGTTGCAAGGCGGTGCCGATTGATGGCAGCCGTCCCCCTTGGTTTTGAGTGGCGCGTGGCTTTGCGCTTTCTGCGTGAAGGGCGCATGCAAAGTCTGCTGATTGTGGCGGGCGTGGCAGCGGGTGTGGCGGTGATTACCTACATCACGGCCCTTATCCATGGCCTGCAGGCCAACACGATTGCCAAAACGCTGGGCACGCAGGCACACATCAGCTTGCGCGCACCCGATGACGTGGTCACGCCCATTGCAGCAGACGCCAACTTTTCCGTGGTGCTCAGCGACACCCAGCCCCGTGCGCAGCGTCTGCGTTCGGTGGCCAACTGGCAGCAGCTGTTGCCGGTGCTAGAGCGCATGCCTGATGTGGTGGCTGTGTCGCCCATGGTGTCGGGCTCGGGCCTGGCGTTGAGGGGCGAGGCATCGCAGTCCGTGGCATTGATGGGGGTGGAGCTAGAGCGCTACGCGCGAATCGTGAACCTGCGGGACAAGCTGGTCTCGGGTGCATGGAGTCTGGCACCGGGTGAGGCCATGATTGGCATGGAGCTGGCGTCTGACCTGGGGGTGCGTGCAGGCGACCGGTTCACGCTGGATACAGGCCGCACCACCGAAACCTTGCGGGTGAGCGCCTTGCTGGACATGGGGGTGAAAGATTTAAACCGACGCACAGTGCTTGTGCCGCTGCGCAGCGGCCAGAGCCTGCTGGGCGTACCCGGCGGGGCGACGGTGCTGGACATGCAGGTGCGTGATGTCTGGCAGGCCGATGCCCTGACGCAGCAATTGCGCGCCCGCTACGACTACAAGGTGGAAAGCTGGCAGGACAACAATGCCCAGCTGGTGTCTGCGCTGAAGGCGCAAACCATCAGCACCACTGTGATTCGTGCGGTGGTGCTGGTCGTGGTGATACTGGGCATTGCCAGCGTACTGGTGGTGAGCGTGGTGCAAAAGCGCCGTGAGATTGGCATTTTGCGCGCCATGGGCACCACGCGCGGGCAGGTGATGCGCGTCTTCCTGCTGCAAGGCGCGGTGGTGGGTGCGGTTGGCTCGGTGCTGGGGGTTTTGCTGTCGTGGGTGCTGGTTGCAGTGTTTACGGCTTTTGCCCGCAGCGTACAAGGCGGTGCATTGTTTGAAATTTCCCTGACATGGCAAGACGCACTGGCTGCCGCAGTGACCGCAACCTGCTGCGGAGTGCTGGCGGCGGTCATCCCATCGCGCAGTGCGGCAGCGATGGACCCGGCGCAAGCCATTCGAATGTAAGGGCCGCAGCATCATGGCCACGCAACCCCCAACTGCATCCACCACCCCCAGTTTGCTGGCGCTGCAAAGTGCGCGCAAGTCGTACAACGTGGGGTTGGCAAGCGAGGTGGAAGTGCTGCATGGCATCGATCTGCAATTGCAGGCCGGAGAGTTTGTAGCGCTGGTGGGGCCATCTGGTTCGGGCAAAAGCACCTTGCTCAATATTCTTGGTTTGCTGGAGCCGATGACCGCAGGCCGCTACTGCCTGCAAGGTCAAGAAACCAGCCAGCTCAGCGATGAAGGTTTGACGCTGCTGCGCCGTCAGGCGCTGGGTTTTGTGTTCCAGTTCCACCATTTGCTACCGGCATTCACAGCGCTGGAAAACGTCACGCTGCCAGCCTTGATGGCCCATGGAGTGGTTACGGGGCAGGACAAGGCGCGGGCCACTGAGCTGCTCAAAGCCGTAGGCTTGGCGCAAGCGCTGCACAAAAAACCGTCTGAGCTGTCTGGCGGCATGCAGCAGCGTGTGGCGATTGCACGGGCCTTGGTGCATCAGCCACCCTTGGTACTAGCCGATGAGCCTACGGGCAATCTGGATACGCAAGCTTCTCAGGAGGTGTTCACGCTGCTGCGTGACATACACGCCAGCCAAGGCACCGCATTCTTGATCGTGACCCATGACCCGCGCATGGCCGAGCGCTGTGACCGGCTGGTGGAGGTGGTGGACGGGCTGATTGCCCGGGATACGCACACGCCGCATCCCTAGTGTTTGGGGCTGCTAACGCTGACCTGTAAAGCGCTGGCAGCTCATTGCTTGAGTGAAGCTGCGCGCAGGGTTTGCAGCATGCCATGCAAAATCAGGCACTGCGCCAGGTAGTACGTGCCCAGCACCCAGAGGTAGGCGCCCGCAATGGGCTGCACAAACCTGTCCAAGGCCAGAACGGTGTCGCTGACCATGAAACTGACCGCGCCCCACGCTACCGTGCGGGCCGCTGCGGTGTGCAGCACGGTGGCGCGCCCCAGTGCCTGGGCCGCCATCAGGCCAATCACCAGCACGTAGATGGCCACAGGGATGCGCATTGCCGTGGGCAGGCCATGCGTCCACAAATACCCATAGGCAACAGCCCCGGCAGCGATGCATGCGGCAAGGCCCCACCGGCTGGCCAGCCATGGCGCATCGCGCTGAAACAGGGCGATGTAGCAAACGTGGGCCAGTAAAAATGCCACCAGTCCTGCCAGAAAGCCTTGGGGCATGAGCAGGCAGACATCGCCCACCATGCTCAGTGCCAGCCCTGCCAGCAGCAGGTACATGCTTTTCTTCAGCGGGCTGCGGCCTGCGACGACCCCCACGCAGATCAGTGCCAGCACCATGGTCAGCGGTTTGAACAATGCGTAGGCCGAGAAGTAGCCCCAGTGCGCACTGAACATGGCCAGCACGCCGCATGCGGCCATGGCCCATTGCAGGGGATGAATACGGTGGGGGCTGAGCGTTGAGGAACTGGGCATGTTCTCAGTGTGTGATGACTGTGCTGACATGGGCATTGGTGCCGACCCTGCCCGTTCTGGCAAAGACACTGCACATCGCATTCTCTGGCGCCGGTGCGCTTTCGTGGTTTCCCTTAAAATTGCAGCCCTTCACCCTCTTGCAACGCGCGGCAGCAGTCGCGCCAGAACCGTCCCCCATCCAGTGTCATACGCACCAGAAACACGGCGTCGCCGCACCTTTGCCATCATTTCCCACCCTGACGCGGGTAAGACCACGCTGACGGAAAAGCTGTTGCTGTTCTCGGGAGCGATCCAGATCGCCGGGGCGGTGAAGGGGCGCAAGGCATCGCGCCACGCCACCTCTGACTGGATGGAGATTGAAAAGCAGCGCGGTATCTCGGTGGCCTCATCGGTGATGCAGATGAGCTACCGCGACCACGTGATCAACCTGCTGGACACGCCCGGTCACAAGGACTTCTCGGAAGACACCTACCGTGTGCTGACGGCCGTGGATTCGGCGTTGATGGTGATTGATGCGGCCAACGGTGTGGAATCGCAGACCCGTCGCCTGATTGAGGTGTGCCGCCAGCGCGACACGCCCATCATTACCTTCGTCAACAAGTTTGACCGGGAAGTGCGCGACCCGCTGGACATTCTGGACGAGGTGGAGCGCGAGCTGGGCATGCCTTGCTGCCCCATCACCTGGCCTGTTGGTCAGGGCAAAAGCTTCGGCGGCATCATCAACCTGCGCACGCAGAGCATGACGGTGTTCACCCCTGGCAGCGACCGTGGCCCCAAGGACTTTGAAGTCATTGCTCTGAGCGAAGCCGACCGTCTGCGCGCCCGATTTGGCAAGGCTTTTGACGATGCGCTGGAGTCCATGGAGCTGGCCGTGGGCGCATCGGCAGAGTGGAGCCATGAAGACTTTCTGGCTGGCAGACTCACGCCCGTGTTCTTCGGCTCCGGTGTGAACAACTTTGGTGTGATGGAAGTGCTGGATGCCGTGGTCGACATGTCGCCCCCGCCTGGCCCGCGCGTGGCTTTCACGGAAGTGAACCGCAACCGCGAAGAAAAGATCATTCACCCTGAAGACAAGAACTTCTCGGGCGTGGTGTTCAAGGTGCAGGCCAATATGGACAGCAACCACCGCGACCGCATTGCCTTTGTGCGCGTGGCTTCGGGCAAGTACACACCGGGCATGAAGATGAAGGTGCAGCGCACCGGCAAGGAATTGCGTCCCACCAGCGTGGTGACCTTCATGAGCCAGCGCCGCGAAGCCGTCGATGAGGCCTACGCAGGCGACATCATTGGTTTCACCATTCACGGCGGTGTGCAGCTGGGCGACTCGATCACCGACGGGCCCAACCTGCAATTTACCGGCCTGCCTTTCTTTGCCCCGGAAATGTTCATGACCGTGGTGCTCAAGAACCCGCTGCGTACCAAGCAGCTGCAGCAAGGTCTGATGCAGCTGGGTGAAGAGGGTGCGATTCAGGTGTTCAAGCCCGACGTTGGCGGCAACATGCTGCTGGGCGCTATCGGCCAGCTGCAGTTTGAAGTGGTGCAGCACCGCCTGAAGACCGAGTACGACTGCGACGTGCGTCTGGAAGGCTGCCAGTACACCAGCGCACGCTGGATTACGGCCGACAGCGCCGCCGATCTGCGCGAGTTCGAGAACGCCTATCCGCTGCGTCTGGCGCACGATGCGGCCGACACCCTGGCTTATCTGTGCACCAGCCCTTACGACGTGCGTCTGGCGCAAGAGCGTTTTCCCAAGATTCATTTCCACCCCCTGCGCGAACACGCCGGCCTGGCGCTGGGTAGCGCCAACTAAAGCACCCCCTGAGCGGCTTTGCCGCTTCCCCCTGTCTCGCTGCGCGGGAGGGGGGCGACGCCCTCACTGCGGGGCGGCCCTTGCTCGGCATCCCGCCGATGGGCTGCGCCCGGTGCAAGTGACATCTGCCCTGTACTTTGAGAGTTTGCTGTGAGCCAAGAATTTCTGCGTCCTTTGTCTGAGCTGCCCGTTCCTGCCAACTTGCTGGGCGTGCTGACCGATATTGATGACACGCTGACCACCGATGGTGTGGTGCCCGAGCACGTGGTGGCTGCGATTGCGCGCCTCAAGAATGCGGGGCTGAAAGTGGTGCCGATTACAGGCCGCCCTGTGGGCTGGAGCGTGCCGTTTGCGCGTGCCTGGCCTGTGGAGTCCATCGTGGCCGAAAACGGTGCGGTGGCGCTGCGCCGCAATGCCGAAGGCGGGCTGGACAAGCTGTACCAGCAAGACGACGACACGCGTGTGCACAACTTTGCCAAGATGCAGGAAGTGCTGGCGCAGATCGAAGCCACCGTGCCCGGTGCGCAGCGTGCCACCGACTCGCATGGCCGTGAGTGCGACATTGCGGTGGACCACAGCGAGTTCACCACCATGTCGCAAGCCCATATCGATGCCTGCGTGGCCATCATGAAGGCTGCGGGCATGAATGCCACGGTCAGCTCGATTCACATCAACGGCTGGTTTGGCGAGCACAACAAGCTGGAAGGTGCGCGCTGGATCGTGCGTGAGCTGTTCGACCTGGATCTGGACGCTACGCTGGGCCAGTGGGTGTATATCGGCGACTCCACCAACGACCAGTTGATGTTCCAGAACGTGCCGCTGTCTGTGGGTGTGGCCAATATTGCGCGCTTTGTGCCGCAGCTGCAGCACCTGCCCCGCTATGTGACCGAGGCCGAGCGGGGCGACGGTTTTGTACAGCTGGCAGACCATTTGCTAAATAAATAATAGCTGTTAGCGCTTATGCAGTAACGTTCTTAGGTATATTTATATCTGAAAACGTTGCTGGGTAAGCGATGATAGCTATTAAAAAGCCAGCAGGCATCGCACTGCTGGCTTTTTTTGTGGGCGCAAAGATCAATCCAGGCTGACGTTGGCCTTGGTGATCACGCCTTTGTACATGGCAGAGTCCTGGTCAATCAGCTTCTGGAAATCAGCCGGCGTGCTGCCAACGCCGCCAAAGCCCAGCTGGGTGAGCTTGGTTTTCACTTCGGGCGATTGCACGGCCTGGGCAATGGTTTTGGACAGCTTGTCCACGATGGGCTGGGGCGTGCCCTTGGGGGCCAGAATGCCCACCCACGAATTCATGATGAAGCCGGGAAAGCCCGCTTCTTCCATGGTGGGCACATCGGGCTCGTTGGGCCAGCGCTGCTTGGAGGCCACAGCCAGCACCTTGATCTTGCCGGTCTTGGCATGGGGCATGGGCACCAGCAAGGGGTCAAACAGCATGTCCACCTGGCCCGACATCAAGTCCGCCAAGATGGGCGCGCTGCCGTTGTAGGGCACGTGCTGGGCGTTGAGCTGGTTTTCCTGCGCAAAGCGCGCACCAATCATGTGGGCGCTGGCACCAGTGCCGCTGGAGGCGTAGTTGAGCGGGTTTTTCTTGCCGTATTCGGCCAGTTCCTTGGCATTTTTCACCGGCAGCTTGTTGGAGGTGAACAGGAACATGGGCAGATCCGCCACATGGCTGACCGCCACAAAGTCGCCGGGCTGGTAGGGCAGCTTTTTGTACAGCGACATGTTCACGGTGTAGGCCGCCAGCACGCTCACAAAGTTGTAGCCATCAGCGGGTGCGCGAGAGGTCTGTGCCACACCAATGGTGCTGTTGGCACCGGGCTTGTTTTCAATCACCACGGGCTGGCCCAGACGCTTGCTCACGGCCTCAAACACCGTGCGGCTGACGATGTCGGTAGAGCCACCGGGCGTGTAAGGCACGATCAGGCGGATGGGTTTGGTGGGCCAGCTGGCAGCGTCTTGTGCCACGCTGTGGCTGGCGAATGCCAAGGTGGACAGAGCCAGTGCAGCAGCGAAGGTGGTGCGGCGACCAAGGTGTGTGACGAAAGCCATGGGAATGTCTCCAGTTCTTGTGTTGTGCAGGCAGTCTGTGCTGCCTCTCCCAAAATGTCTTCTTGAATTAATCAAGGCGACATTTGCACCACTGTAGGAACGAAGTGCAAGCAGGGGGGTGGGGGCAATCCCTTGGGTGTTGTCGCTAGCGCGTCAGCGCCACGGGTTCTGGCGATGTGGCCCTTGCCGAGTGGAAGGCGCTGGAGCTTGTCTTTTCACGTGGCAGTGACAGCTGCGGTATGGCTGCGTATATCTGCTTAGCTGCTTAGCTGTTTAGCTGCTTCGGTAGATTGGCCGCGCCTTTGTGCTGCGTGAAGCCAGATGTCCATCCCCACAGCCAGTTCATCGCAAACTGGTAGTGCAGACGCTGCGCCAAGCCGCGCAGGCAGCGCAGGCCATGAGTAACGAGGCCGCGCGCAGTGGCGCTGAGAGCGGGCGCCAGCACCTCGCGCAGGTGAAGGGGAAAGGCAAAAAGAAAAGGACAAGTCCTGCACAGATAGTGGGCGGGTGGCCCGGGCTGCATCGCTGCAGCAAGGCCCTGCACTCCCAGCCTTGTGCAGGGCTTGCCTCAGATTCAGGTATTGCGCGCAAGCACCGGCTGGATGGCGCTGCCCGTGTGTGTGCCCAAGGCCACCACTTCTTCTGGCGTGCCTGCCGCCACAATCTGTCCGCCACCGGTGCCGCCTTCGGGGCCCAGGTCAATGATCCAGTCGGCTTCGGCAATCACGTCCAGATCGTGCTCAATCACGATCACGCTGTGGCCGGCGTCCACCAGACGGTGCAGTACACGGATGAGCTTGTCCACGTCGGCCATGTGCAGGCCCACGGTGGGCTCGTCCAGCACGTACAGTGTGTGGGGAGCCTTGTTGCCGCGTTTGGTGACATCGTCGCGTACCTTGGTCAACTCCGTCACCAGCTTGATGCGCTGCGCCTCACCGCCAGACAAAGTGGGTGAGGGCTGGCCCAGGGTGAGGTAGCCCAGCCCCACGTCTTTGAGCAGTTGCAGCGGGTGCGCAATGTTTTGCATGCTGGCGAAGAACTCGACCGCCTCGTCCACTTCCATTTGCAGTACGTCGCCAATGCTCTTTCCGCGCCAGCTGACAGCCAGCGTCTCGGGGTTAAAGCGCGCACCACGGCAGGTTTCGCAGGGCACTTTCACATCGGGCAAGAAGCTCATCTCGATGGTGCGCATGCCCTGGCCTTCACAGGCTGGGCAGCGGCCTTCGCCGGTGTTAAAGCTAAAGCGCCCTGCGCCGTAACCACGGGCTTTGGCCTCCAGCGTGTCGGCAAACAGCTTGCGGATCGTGTCCCAGAAACCGATATAGGTAGCGGGGCAGCTGCGTGGTGTTTTGCCAATCGGCGTCTGATCCACTTCCAGCACACGGTCGATACCTTCGGTGCCCCATACGGCTTCGCACCCCACCAGCGCTGGGGTGTTGCCTGAGGCCATGGCTTCACGGCCTGCCTTGGTGCTGCGCTGGCTGACGATGCTGGCCACATTGGCCAGCAGCACATCGCGTGCCAGGGTGGATTTGCCGGAACCCGATACGCCCGTGACGGCCACCAGCCGCTTGAGCGGCACGCTGGCCTCAATGTCCTGCAGGTTATGCAGGTTGGCGCCGTTAACGATCAACCAGTGCAGCGGGCCGGTGTCTTTGACCGGGTTTTGCAGCTCTGCATTCAGCGCTGCGCTGTCGGCTGCCAGTGCAGCGGCGGCATCGGCCGCTATTTGTTTTTTGGTGCGTTTTTTGGGCTTGGGGGCATCTTCCTGTACGGGGATCGATGCCGCATCTGCCACGCCATGCACCGGGCGGCGGGGCTGGAAGGGGTGGCGCATGGCATGCAGCAGGTAGCGGCCAGTCTGCGAATCTGGGGCCGCCATGATGTCTTCGGGCTTGCCCTGAGCCACCAGCATGCCGCCGCGTTTGCCTGCGCTGGGGCCAATGTCGATCACGTGGTCGGCACGGCGGATGGTGTCTTCATCGTGCTCCACCACCACCAGCGTGTTGCCCTTCTCGCCCAGCTTGTGCAGGGCATTGAGCAGGATGTGGTTGTCGCGTGCGTGCAGGCCAATCGTGGGTTCATCCAGTACGTAGCACACGCCTTGCAGATTGCTGCCCAGCTGTGCCGCCAGACGAATGCGCTGGGCCTCACCACCGGACAGCGTGGGTGCACCACGTTCGAGGGTGAGGTAGTTCAGTCCGACTTCTTCCAGAAACTCCAGACGCCCCAGAATTTCTGGCAGCAGATCACGTGCGATATCGGTTTCGCGCCCTGTGGTTGACAGGTTCTGGAACCAGTGGCGCAGATCAGTGACCGACATTTGTGCCAGTTGCGTGATGGCCTTGCCGTGGAACTGCACGGCCCGCGCACGTGCGTTCAGGCGCGTGCCCTGGCAGGTAGGGCAGGTG
Source organism: Comamonas avium (assembly GCF_014836675.1). Classification (GTDB taxonomy): domain Bacteria; phylum Pseudomonadota; class Gammaproteobacteria; order Burkholderiales; family Burkholderiaceae_C; genus Comamonas; species Comamonas avium. The sequence continues at coordinate 186,199 of NZ_JACSQK010000007.1, read as the reverse complement.
CATTCTTCCAGGTCTTCGACCTCGTTGGCGGTCAGCGTCAGCTCGCGCCCCCGGTTGTCTTCTGCCAGCGTGCTGTCGTCGTAGACCTTGCGCTGATCCTTGGTCAGTTTGACGCCAGTGCCTACGCAATCCGGGCACCAGCCGTGCTTGCTGTTGTATGAGAACAGGCTGGGCTCCAGCTCTGCGTAGCTGGTGGCACAAATGGGGCAGGCGCGCTGGGTGGAGTACACCTGCAGCGTGCCCACGCCTTTGCCCTGTTCGGGGGCCGCGATGGCGGCTTCCAGCGTGGCAATGCCTGACAGCACGTGCACCACGCCTTTGCCAATCTCCAGTGCCTTGGCCAGTTGCGCACGCAACTCTTTTTCGTTGGCAGCGCTGACCTTGAAGCTGGCCACGGGCAGCTCGATCGTGTGTTCCTTGAAGCGGTCCAGACGCGGAAAGCCGGTGGTCGGCAAGAAAGCTCCATCCACGCGCAAATGCGTGTAGCCCCTGGGGCGGGCCCAGTCGGCCAGCTCGGTGTACACGCCCTTGCGGTGCACCACCAGTGGCGACAGCAGGCCGATGTGCTGGCCCTTGAATTGCGTGAGCAGCTGCGCAGCAATACGCTCGGGCGTCTGGGGCTCGACGGCTGCGCCGTCGTGCACGCAGTGCTGGGTGCCCAGCTTGACGTACAGCAGGCGCAGAAAGTGCCAGACCTCGGTGGTTGTGCCCACGGTGGATTTGCGCCCGCCGCGTGACAGGCGCTGCTCAATCGCCACTGTGGGGGGGATGCCCCACACGGCATCCACTTCGGGGCGGCCCGCCGGTTGCACGATGGAGCGGGCATAGGCGTTCAGCGATTCGAGGTAGCGGCGCTGGCCCTCGTTGAACAGAATGTCGAACGCCAGCGTGGACTTGCCGGAGCCAGAAACACCGGTCACCACATTGAATTTGCCGCGTGGAATTTCCACGCTCAGGCCCTTCAAATTGTGTTCACGTGCATTGACGATCTCAATCGCATTTTTGCCTTCCTTCACTTTGCGTGCGGGCGCTGACAGCTCTTTTTTGTAGAGCATGGGGGCTACTTCTTCCACCAGCTGACCACCCACACCCATGGCCAGGTCGTACTCGCGCAGCGCCTGTGCCGTGTGTGAGCCGGGCACCTGGCGTACGTCTTCGGGTGTGCCCTGGGCAATGATCTGGCCTCCGGCGTCACCGCCTTCGGGGCCCAGGTCAATGAGCCAGTCGCTGGCGCGAATGACGTCCAGGTTGTGCTCAATGACGATCAGGCTGTTGCCCGCCTCCAGCAGCTTGCGCAGTGCGCGCATCAGCTTGGCAATGTCTTCAAAGTGCAGCCCTGTGGTGGGCTCGTCAAACAGGAACAGCGTGCCTTTGCGGGCAATTTTCTGTTTGGATTTGGATGCGGTTTTGGCGGCCTCGGCCAAGAAACCTGCCAGCTTCAGGCGCTGGGCTTCGCCACCCGACAGTGTCGGCACGGGCTGGCCCAGCTTGACGTACTCCAGACCCACATCCACGATGGGCTGCAGCGCGCGGATCACGTCAGCATCGTGTGCAAACAGCATGGCGGCTTCAGCCACGGTCAGCTCCAGCACATCGCTGACGTTGAAGGCGCGTTCGCCGCGTTCGATGGTGACTTCCAGAATCTCGTCGCGATAACGACTGCCATTGCAATCGGGGCAACGCAGGTACACGTCGGAGAGAAACTGCATCTCCACATGTTCAAAGCCCGAGCCCCCGCAGGTGGGGCAGCGGCCATCGCCACTGTTAAAGCTGAACTTGCTGGCGGTGTAGCCGCGCTGTGCAGCCAGAGGCGCCAGTGCAAACAGCTCACGCAGGCTGTCCCACGCGCCCACATAGCTAACGGGGTTGGAGCGTGCGGTTTTTCCAATGGGCGACTGGTCCACAAACACCACATCGGCCAGGTGATCGGCGCCCAGCAGGCGGTCGTACAGACCCGGGCTGTCCGTGGGTTTGCCAAAGTGGCGCATGAGCGCTGGGGCGAGGATGTCCTGAATCAGCGAGGATTTTCCGGAACCCGAAACCCCTGTGATCGTGACCAGGCGCTGCAAGGGAAAGTTCACTTGCAGGTTTTGCAGGTTGTGCTCGCGGGCACCTTCCAAAATCAGGCGTGGCGTAGCGTCGGTCACCATGCGCTTGACGCCAAAGCCCACTTGCTTGCGGCCACCCAGATAGGCGCCGGTCAGCGTGTCGGCATGGCGCAGTGCCTGCGGCGTGCCATCAAACACAATCTGTCCACCCCGTGCGCCGGGACCCGGGCCCATGTCGATCATGCGGTCTGCGGCAAACATGACGGCAGGGTCATGCTCCACGACCACCAGGGTGTTGCCTGCATCACGCAGGCGGTGCATGGCCTGCGTGATGCGCTCCATATCGCGCGGGTGCAAGCCAATGCTGGGTTCATCCAGCACAAACAAGGTGTTCACCAGCGACGTGCCCAGAGCCGTGGTCAGGTTGATGCGCTGCACCTCCCCGCCGGACAGGGTGCGGCTTTGGCGATCCAGCGTGAGGTAGCCAATGCCGACATCGACAAGGTATTTCAGGCGGGTGCCAATTTCTTCGTTAAGCAGTTTGAGGGCTTGCAGCTCACCGTCTGGCAAACCCGTCTGATTGGCCAGGTGCAGGCTTTCAAAAAAGCTGCGCAGCCGGGTGATGGGCAGGCGCATCAGGTCATGCAGGCACAGGCCGGGCAGGGCCTCCAGCTGGGCACGGCTCCATGCCACGCCCGCAGGCATAAAACGCTGCTCGGGCGGCAGCACGGCATCAGCCTGTGCCTTGCTGCCCATGCGCCACAGCAGGCTTTCGGTTTTCAGGCGTGCCCCTGAGCACGTCGGGCATTGTGTGTAGCTGCGGTATTTGGACAGCAGCACACGGATGTGCATCTTGTAGGTCTTGGTTTCGAGGTATTCAAAAAAGCGGCGAATGCCGTACCACTGCTTGTTCCAGGTGCCTTTCCACAGTGGCGAGCCGTGAATCACCCAGTGCTTGTGCTCGGCAGACAGCTTGCTCCAGGCAATATCACGCGGAATCCCTTCGGCCTCTGCGTGGCGCAAGAGGTCATCCTGTATCTCCTGCCAGGCCGGGGTCTGGATGGGCTTGATGGCACCCGTGCGCAGCGTGAGCTTGTCGTTGGGAATGACCAGCCCCCAGTCCACGCCAATGACCCGGCCAAAACCACGGCAGGCGTCGCAGGCACCAACCGCAGAGTTGAACGAGAACAGCGAAGGCATGGGCGCGGTGTAGCTGAGGTTGCTCTCAGGGCAGTGCAGGCCCTGAGAGAAGCGCCAGGTGTATGCATCGCCCTCTTCGGGCATGACATACACGGTCAGGTGACCGTTGCCGCGCTTCAGAGCCACCTCGATGGCTTCCATGGCGCGCGCACGTTCCACGCGGCTGAAGCGGAAGCGGTCGGCCACCACATCCAGCACCTTGATTTTTTCAGGCGGCGCAGCCTTTGGCTTTTTGCCCTTGACGGGCTCTTCAGTGGGTGCAGCACGTTCCACTTCGCGTTCGGCCTGTACTTTGGTAAAGCCGCTGGCGGACAGCCATTGCTCAACTTCTTGCTGAGATGTGTTGGCGGGCAGCTCTACCGGGAACGTCAGTGCAATGCGCGGATCACCGGCCTGCTCTGCGCGTTTTTGCAGCGCTGCAAAAATCGATTCGGCCGTGTCATGCTGCACCGGCAGTGTGGTCTGGCTGTCGAACAGGTGGGACGCGCGGGCAAAGAGCAGCTTGAGGTGGTCATTGAGCTCGGTCATCGTGCCCACGGTGGAGCGTGAATTGCGCACCGGATTGGTCTGGTCGATCGCAATCGCGGGCGGAACGCCTTCCACACGGTCTACTGCGGGTTTGTCCATGCGATCGAGGAACTGGCGCGCATAGGCACTGAAGGTTTCGACATAGCGGCGCTGGCCTTCGGCGAACAGCGTGTCGAATACCAGGCTCGACTTACCCGAGCCACTGGGGCCTGTGACCACAGTTAATTCGCCGGTGCGAATGTCCAGATCCAGGTTTTGCAGGTTGTGCTGGCGGGCGCCACGGATGCGAATCAGGCCTTGGGTCATGGTGTGCGGTGTTGGGTGCAAAAACAAAGCGGCCAATCATTCTAGGCAGGCGCACCCCGTTTGTCGGTCACTGCAGGGAATGTGCCTGCAGATATGCCGGTAAGCAAAAAAGGGCTTGCCAGCGTGGCAAGCCCTTTGGGGGAACTGGTGGCGCTGCGGATGGCTACTTGCGCGCTGTCTCCAGGGCGCGGTTAATGCCCAAAGCCACCAGCGTACAGACAGCGCCAGACAGTAAGTACCCGCCCACGGCGATAGGGCCAAAATGCGAAGACAGGTACAAGGCCACCAATGGTGCCATGGCCGCACCCAGCAGCCATGCCAGATCGGCTGAATAGGCCGCTCCCACGTAGCGGAAACGGCGTGAGAAGTTGGCAGTGACGGTGCCTGAGGACTGCCCATAGGACAGCCCCAGCAGTGCAAAGCCCACCAGGATGAAGACGTTCTGGCCCGCTGTGCCGCCACTGAGCAGCATGGGCGCAGCAAAACTGAACAGGCCAATCAGTACCGCCATGGCCCCCAGCGTGTTGCGGCGCCCAAACCTGTCAGCCATCCAGCCAGACAGCACCATGGCGGCGCAGGCGATCAGTGCCCCTAGCACTTGCACCCACAAAATGGCGGTTACCGAGGCATCGCCATACAGCGTCATCCAGGACAGGGGAAACACGGTGACCAGGTGGAACAGGGCAAAGCTGGCCAGAGCTGCCAGGGCACCCAGAAATACGTTTTTCCCTTCACCGCTGTGGATCATTTCAAAAGTGCGTGAAGGGGTCAGCTCCATGGTCTTGAACATGTTGGCGTAGGTGTCATCGGCCACCAGGCGCAAACGTGCAAACAGCGCGACGACGTTGATAGCAAAAGCGACACAGAAGGGGTAGCGCCAGCCCCAGGTGGTGAACTCTTCAATGGACAGCTGGTTGTAGATGAAGGCAAATATGGAGGCTGCAACCACAAAGCCGATGGGTGCACCCAGCTGGCCAATCATGGCGTACCAGCCCCGTTTTTCTTTGGGGGCACTCATTGCCAGCAAAGACGGCAGCCCCTCCCAGGAGCCGCCCACGGCAAGGCCCTGGGCAATACGCAGCCCGATGAGCCACCAGATTGCTATGGTCCCGAGGCTGTCATACCCCGGCAGCAACGCAATACCTACTGTGGCGCTGCCCAGCAGGAACAGCGCAATGGTCAGCTTGGGTGCCATGCCCCAGCGCCGCTGTATGACCATGCCCAGGGCAGTGCCCACAGGGCGGGCAATAAACGCCAGAGCAAACACCGCAAAGGCGGCGAGCATGCCGTCGAGCGTGGACAGGAACGGGAAGAAGACGTGCGGAAATACCAGCACGCAGGCGATGCCAAAGACGAAGAAATCAAAGTACTCTGATGCGCGGCCAATGATCACGCCCGCTGCAATTTCACCTGGGGTGACTTCTTCGTCACGATGGACAGCAGGGAGCAGAGGGGCGGCACCCGATACGGGGCCAGAGTGTGCAAGTCCTGTCATGGTGCAAATCTCCTCGAAGCGATGCACCACTTGTACGCGGCTTGATTCGTGTCAACAAGCGAGTTTTATCTGTCAGACTTGTAGGAAAAGGGTTTGTGGGGATGCTGAAGCTACACAAAAGTAGCAAAGACCACGGGTCAAGCAGGGTGTTGTGCTGTTGTTTAGCTGCCCCAATTTGGGGAGCTCTTGACATTTATCAAGAGGTTTCTCTTATTTCAGTATGTCCTGAAAAATCAAGGATTTAGGGGTTGTTTGACGGGTGTCAATTGACATGGGTGCGCGTTGAATGCCTACATAAAGACAGCACACGGCACTGTGTTGAGCTTTGATAGACAAGAAGAAGATGGGCGAGAAGAGTAAATTCGGCTGGTTTTGTAATCCGCGTTTACACCTAACAACGCGCGTTTTTCGCGTTAACAGCATGCCTACATCCACGGAAACCCGCGGGCCAGCCTGGCTCGCTGCGGCTGCTTTACTTGCGACCCTGACGGGCTGCAGTAAAGCTGTCGTACTCAATCCCGCAGGGGACGTTGCTGCTCAGCAAGGCGACTTGGTGGTGACAGCCACCTTGTTGATGCTGGTCATCATTGTTCCTGTGATCCTACTGACCTTGTTGTTCGCCTGGAAGTATCGCCAGTCCAACAACGAAGCTGAATACGATCCTGAGTGGCACCACTCGACCGCTCTGGAGCTGGTCATCTGGAGTGTCCCTCTGATCATCATCATTGCGCTGGGCACACTGACTTGGATCACGACCCATAAGCTCGATCCCTACCGTCCCCTGGACCGTATTTCTGAGACCAAGCCGTTGGATCCCAACGTGAAGCCTCTGGAAGTGCAGGTCGTTGCCATGGACTGGAAGTGGATGTTCATTTATCCAGAGCAAGGTATTGCGACGGTCAATGAGCTGGCAGCACCCGTGGATCGTCCGATCCTCTTCAAGCTGACTGCCACCAACACCATGAGTGCTTTCTACGTGCCTGATCTGGCCGGCATGATCTATGCAATGCCTGGCATGCAGACACAGTTGAATGCGGTGATCAACCGCGAAGGCGTGTTCCGTGGCCTGAACTCGCACTACAGCGGTGCAGGTTTTTCTGGCATGACATTCAAGTTCCATGGCCTGAGCAACGAAGGCTTTGACGCCTGGGTGCAAAAGGCCAAGGACGAAAACACTGTGCTCGATCGCGACAGTTATTTGAACCTGGTCAAGCCTAGTGAGCGTCACCCTGTGACCCGTTTCTCCTCTGTGCAAGAAGGCTTGTACGACCGCGTACTGAACATGTGCGTGGAAGAAGGAAAGATGTGCATGCACCACATGATGGCCATCGACGCTGCTGGCGGCGCGGCCTACATGAAGGCGGCGGGTTTGAACCTGCCTGACGATGTGTGCTCTGTCGAAAACGCTGACCAAGTCGTGGCCCTGATGGACCAACGCGCTTTGGCACAGCAGTAAGCAGTTTTGACGGAAGGAAGGCTGGCTGCGGCCGGTCTTTCGGCCATTTAGCAAGAGACTCGATATGTCTGAACCAACAACAATGCCCCACGATCCGCTCCTCGGGCGGATTACCTGGGACTCCATACCGATGGTGCATGAGCCCATCGTGCTGTGGACCTTTATTGCCGTGGTGCTTGGCGGTCTGGTGATGCTCGCAGCACTGACCAAATTCAAGCTCTGGGGCCCGCTGTGGCGTGACTGGATTTGCTCGATCGACCACAAGAAGATCGGCATCATGTACATCATCCTCGGTATCGTCATGCTGCTGCGTGGCTTTGCTGACGCAGTGATGATGCGTATCCAGCAGGCGATGGCCTTTGGTGATAACCTGGGCTACCTGCCTCCTCACCACTACGACCAGATTTTCACGGCGCACGGCGTGATCATGATTTTCTTTGTGGCCATGCCTTTGGTCACGGGTTTCATGAACTACCTGATTCCGCTGCAGATCGGCGCGCGTGACGTTTCCTTCCCCTTCCTGAACAACTTCTCCTTCTGGATGACCACCACCGGTGCCATCTTGGTGATGGTGTCCCTGTTCCTGGGTGAGTTCTCGACATCGGGCTGGCTGGCACTGTCTAACCTGGGCAATCAAAATCCCGGGGTGGGGCTGGATTACTACATCTGGGCGCTGCAGTTATCGGGTGTGGGTACGACGCTTTCGGGTATTAACCTGATCGTCACCATCATCAAGATGCGCGCTCCAGGCATGAATCTGATGAAGATGCCTGTCTTCGTATGGACTTCGCTGTGTACCAATGCACTGATCGTGGCTTCGTTCCCGATCTTGACTGCAGCTTTGGTGCTGATGTCCATGGACCGCTACTTTGGTACCAACTTCTTCACGAACGAGCTGGGTGGCAACCCCATGCTGTACGTGAATCTGATCTGGATCTGGGGCCACCCTGAGGTCTACATCCTGATCTTGCCTGTGTTCGGTATCTTCTCCGAGATCGTTGCAACGTACTCCAAGAAGCGCTTGTTCGGCTACACCTCCATGGTGTATGCGACCGTGTGTATCACTGTGCTGTCGTGGTTGGTGTGGCTGCACCACTTCTTCACCATGGGCTCGGGGGCGGCGGTCAATACCTTCTTTGGTATCACCACGATGATCATCTCGATTCCTACGGGCGCGAAGATCTTCAACTGGCTGTTCACCATGTACAAGGGCCGCATCGAGTTCAAGCCACCCATGCTGTGGACCATCGGTTTCATGTGTACCTTTGCCATTGGCGGTATGACTGGCGTGCTGCTGGCTGTGCCTCCTGCTGACTTTGTGCTGCACAACTCGCTGTTCCTGATCGCTCACTTCCACAACGTGATCATTGGTGGCGTGGTGTTTGGTCTGCTGGCTGGTATCAACTACTGGTTCCCCAAGGCGTTTGGCTACCGACTCAATGAGTTCTGGGGCAAGGTGTCCTTCTGGTGCTGGCTGGTGGGTTTCTGGGTTGCGTTCACACCCTTGTACATCCTGGGTCTGATGGGCGTGACACGTCGTGCCAATCACTTTGATGACCAATCCCTGCAAATCTGGTTCGTGATTGCTGCCGTGGGTGTGGCCATCATTGCTGCCGGTATCGGTGCTTTCTTGCTGCAACTGGTGGTGTCTTACTTCCAGCGCGACAAGCTGCGCGACAACAATGGCGACACATGGGGCTCTGGCCGCACGCTGGAGTGGGCAACATCCTCGCCACCTCCCGTGTACAACTTCGCCAAGACACCTGTGGTTCACGATGTGGACGCCTGGTGGGACATGAAAAAGCACGGCTATCAGCGTCCTACAAAGGGCTTTGAAGACCTGCACATGCCCTCGAACACAGGCGCTGGCTTCGTTATCTCGATGATCGCCATGGTGCTGGGCTTCGCGCTGATCTGGCACGTCTGGTGGCTGGCCATCGTGTCGTTCATTGGCGTGGTCGTGTCTTCGATCATCCACACCTTCAACTACAACCGCGACTACTACATTCCTGCTGCTGAAGTGCAGGCAACAGAAGACGCACGTACTGAACAGCTCGCACGCCATGTCTAATACATCTATTCAAGCGGGTCAGCGCGAGTACCATCCCGCGCACGAACCCCATCCAGAAAACGGCACCTCGCTGGGCTTCTGGCTGTACCTGATGAGCGACTGCCTCATCTTTGCAGCACTGTTTGCTACATGGGGTGTATTGGGTCGCAGCTACGCCGGTGGCCCCACTGGCGCTGAGCTTTTCAGCCTGGAGCTGGTGGCCATCAACACGGCCTTCTTGCTGTTGTCTTCGCTGACCTTTGGTCTGGCGATGCTGCAAAAGCAAAAGAAGAATGTGAATGGCACTTTGGGCTGGCTGGCCGTGACTGGCTTGCTGGGTCTGGCCTTCGTGGGCGTGGAAGTGTATGAGTTCATGCACATCTACCACACCGGTGCGACGATCCAGACCAGCGCTTTCCTGTCGTCCTTCTTCACACTCGTGGGCACCCACGGTCTGCACGTGTCTTTCGGCTTGATCTGGTTGGTCGTGCTGATGGTGCAAATCAAGCAAAAGGGCCTGATCCATGCCAACGTTCGTCGCCTGAACTGCTTGTCCATGTTCTGGCACTTCTTGGATGTGGTCTGGATTGGTGTGTTCACCTTTGTGTATCTGATGGGGGTGCTGTAAATGAGCGCACACGATATTCACGCTGGTCATGGTGACCACCACGAAGAGCATGACGACCTGCACGTCACTTCGGGTGACTACATCAAGGGCTTTATCCTGGCCGTTATCCTGACGGTCATTCCTTTCTGGCTGGTGATGGCCGATGTGATCCAGAACCGCACGACTGTGGTGATGGTGCTGGGCCTGTTTGCTGTGGTTCAGGTGGTGGTGCACATGGTGTACTTCCTGCACATGAACGGCAAGATCCAGGGCGGCTGGACCATGATGTCCACGATCTTTGCGATCGTATTCGTGATCATTACCTTGGCGGGAACGCTCTGGGTGATGTTCCACATGAACGCCAACATGATGCCGGCGCACAAGGACATTCCTGCACTGAGCCAGCCCGCAGCCCCTGTGGCCGCGCCTGTAGCACCCGCAGCGCAAGAAGCGGTGGCACCTGAGGCTGTGCAAGAGCAGGCTGCTCCAGCAGCACCTGCTGAGCACAGCGGCCACGCCAAGTAATGATGGTTGACACCCCGAGGGCACGAGAGCGCTCTCGCTCCACCTTCGTGAAGGCGGTGCTCGCAATAGCGGGCATCGCCCTTTTTTTTGCCTTCATCAGTCTGGGAACCTGGCAGGTGCAACGCCGCGCCTGGAAGCTGGACCTGATTGAACGTGTCAACGAGCGGGTGCACAGCCAGCCCGTGGCCGTACCGGCGCAGGCTTTATGGCCGCAACTGACACCTGACACCCACGAATACCTGGCCGTGCAGGCACAGGGCCAGTGGATGGAAGGGCGCAGTGTGCTGACGCAGGCCGTAACGGAGCTGGGTGCCGGATTTTGGCTGCTCACACCGCTGCAGCAGGCCGATGGCACGCAATTGCTGGTCAACCGAGGCTTCATCCCTGCGCAGGAGCGCAAAGCCGTGACAGAGCGTATAGCTGCAGCATCACCAGATGCTGCGGGCGATACCGTGACCGTGACGGGCTTGCTGCGTTTGAGCGAGCCCAAGGGGGGCTTCATGCGCGAGAACGCACCCAGTGAAGACCGCTGGCATTCACGCGATGTGCAAGCCATTGCACAGGCCAAGGGGCTGGACCGTGTAGCCCCGTTCTTTGTTGACCAGGGCGTGCCCGGTCAGCCGGTGGCGGCCACCTGGCCCAGGGCGGGCTTGACGGTGATTCAGTTCACCAACACCCACGCAGTCTATGCACTGACCTGGTATGGCCTGGCGCTGATGGTGCTGGGTGCTGCGTGGCTGGTGGTGCGCCATGAAAAGCGCAAGCAGGCTCGGCACGCTGAGGCTTGACCGCTGGTGCCGTGCAGCACATGCACGCAACAAAAAAGGCCACATCTGTGGCCTTTTCTATAGCTGATCACGCTTGCTGAATCTGGGTTGGAATCAGCGTGACGGTCTCTTGGCTGCTGCGGCGTTAGCCCACGATGTAGTGGTCAATCAGCAGGGCAGCGAACACGCCGCTCAGGTGGATCAGTGAGAAGCGGAAGGTCTTGCGGGCCAGAGCGTCTGAATAATTCATCCACAGGCGCAGCGCATACCAGCTAAAGCCCAGACACAGCACCGAGGCTACGGCCAGATACAGCCAGCCGCTCATGCCAAAAATGACGGGCAGCAGGCAGCCCGCGAACAGCACCAGGGTGTACAGCAAGATTTGCAGCTGCGTGTACTTGGGGCCGTGGGTGACGGGCAACATGGGCAGGCCGGACTGGCGGTAATCCTCGACGCGGTACAGCGCCAGCGCCCAGAAGTGGGGAGGTGTCCACAGGAAGATGATCAAGAACAGAATCAGCGCTTCAGGGCCGACATTGCCGGTCATGGCGACCCAGCCCAGTACGGGGGGCATGGCACCCGAGGCTCCGCCAATGACGATGTTCTGGGGTGTGGCGGGCTTGAGGATGACGGTGTAGATCACCGCATAGCCAATGAAGGTGGCCAGCGTCAGCCACATGGTCAGCGGATTGGTGAAGGCCAGCAAGATGGCGGCACCCGTCAGGCACAGGATGGCGGAGAACGCCAGCGCTTGCTGTGGCGACAGCTCGCCCTTGGCCGTGGGGCGCCAGCTGGTGCGCTTCATCTTGGCATCAATATGGCGCTCGACCAGACAGTTGAACGCTGCAGCTGCCGCCGAGACGAACCAGATGCCCAGACAGGCCACGGCCATATGGCCCAGCTGCGCCAGCGTTGGCAGGCCGGGCACGGCCAGCACCATGCCAATCAGGGCGCAAAACACAATCAGCTGTACCACGCGGGGCTTGGTCAGTGCGTAAAACTGGCTCCAGCGGGAGCTGGAAGACTCGCTCAAAGCTTGTGCATTCATGCAGCAACTCTCCGTGCGCCGTGGGGCGCTTTTTTATCTTCTTGCAGCGTGGGGACGCTGTCGGTGCGGGTAGCAGCCAGCGCCCAGGTCATCACGGTGACCAGGGCAGCAGCGCCGCCGGTATGTAAAACCGCAGCCACCAAAGGCCAGTCCAATACAACGTTGGACAGGCCGGTGATGAACTGCAGCGTGATCAGGCCCAGCAGCCACTGGCGCTGGCTGTGCAAAGCAGGCTGGCGGCGCATGGCGTACACCAGGGCCAGCATGGCAGCGACCACCACGTAGGCAGCCAGACGGTGCACGTAGTGGATGGCAGTTAACGCAGCAAAGCTGATGTGGCTACCGTCAGACAGCATGCCCAGAGGGCGCCACAGCTCAAAAGCCTGCGCAAAATTCATGTCTGGCCAGTAGCTGCCTTGGCAGCTGGGGAAGCTGGAGCAGGCCAGGACGGCGTAGTTGGTGCTGACCCAGCCGCCCAGTGCCACTTGTACAAAAAGCAGCGCAAAACAGGCCCACAGTCCCGCGCGCAGCCGGGCAGAGATGGGGGCCGGCGGCTGGCGCAGCACGGCTTGCTGATGGCCCACCGCCTGCATGCACAGCAGCACCAGCAGGAACAGGCCCCCCAGCAGGTGCAGGGTGACGATGGCAGGGAACAGCTTCATGGTCACGGTCAGCGCACCAAAAGCGCCTTGCACCAGGACCCAGAACAGCGTGAATGTGGCTAGGGCGGGGTGGCGCATGCCCTGCAATGGTGTTTTCCGGTGTTCACGCCATGCCAGCACCATCAGGGCAATGATGAGTACGCCCACCATGGTGGCCAGATAGCGGTGAATCATCTCTACCCAGGCTTTGCTGAGCGTGACGGGGCCTGTGGGCATGGCTGCCTCGGCCATGGCGATTTCGTGGGTGGCTCCAAAGGGGCTGGAGTTGCCGTAGCAGCCCGGCCAGTCAGGGCAGCCCAGGCCGGAATCCGTCAGGCGCGTGAAGGCGCCGAACATCACCAGATCAAAGGTGAGAAACAAGGTCAGCAGGCCCAGTGCCTGCAGGCGACGCGCAGAGCCAGCTCCACGGTTGCGCCTCCACACCCACAGCAAGGGTGCCAGCGCAATGACGGCGCCCAGCGCCATCAATTCAAGCAGCGGCGCTAAATCGTAAAGAGGCTGTTCGCCCATCAGCACTCCTCAAGCAATGGCTGAAACATGGTCCGACGAAAATCTGGCAGCCCTGTGCGGTGCTGTCAGGCAAAGTGTCTCCGAATGACCCGCGCTGCGGGCTAGGCGCTTTATCTGCTGCAAAGCGGCCGGATGGCGATCATTCAGCCGGAACAGGCTACAGATTTGCACGACGCCCTCTAAGCGCCTATTGGGCAAAACCTTGATCTTGCGCAGATTCTATATTTCGTGAGTGTGTTGTGCAGGCGAGGGGCGCAAAGCTGGCATGGCGCTATGAGGTCTTATCTATAAAAAAGGAGCTGCTAGCGTATGTCAGTCAATGTTTTCAATATGAAAACACTTTGAAAACATTGCTGGGTAAGCCTGAGCAGCTCTCTTTTAAGATGCTGTGTTGGCTGCGGCCAGCAGGCGCGGCAGATCAGCCATGTTGTCGAAGACAAACGTTGCCCCCGCTGCCCGCAATTGCTCGGGTGTGGAGTGGGCGCTGACCCGGGGGCAGTAGCCCCAGACAGTGGAGCCGGCGCGCACACCTGCGGTAAGGCCGGGTACCGAGTCTTCAATCACCAGGCACTTTTGGGGCGCAATGCCAACGGCCGCTGCGGCTGCCAGATACACGTCGGGCCAGGGCTTGGTGCGCGGCAGGTCGTGTCCGCTGAAAACAAGTTCACCAAAATAAGGCAGCATGCCCACCTTCTCCAGCTGCATGAGCACCTTGGGCTTGTCAGCCCCAGAAGCCACGGCGATGTTGCCGCGCAGCTGCGTGTGTACCTGGCGCACGGCGTCGAGCGCGCCGTCCACGGCCACCAGCTCGGCACGCAGGCGTACATTGCGCCGTTCATAAAACTCGGCCATCCAGGCATCGCTCAACGGCTTGCCGGTTTGCGCCTCTATGCGGGCGGTTTCGCTGCGTACGGTTTTGCCAATGAAGATGCGCATGCAGTCGTCTTCTGACAGTACCCAGCCGGACTCGTTGAGCATGGCGTGCAGCACGCGGTTGGTGATGAGTTCGCTGTCGACCAGAACGCCGTCACAGTCGAACAAGATGGCTTCAAATGGCATGGCTGTTCGTGCAGGGGGTGCCTGCGCAAAAAAGAGGAAAAGGGAGCGATAAATTCAAAACTGATCGCCGTCGACGTAGAACCAGCGGTTTGCTTCGCAGACAAAGCGGCTGCGCTCATGCAGACGAACGGCGCGGCCCGCCGCGCGAAAGCGGGCCACAAATTCAACTTCGGCAGTGCTGGCACCCGTGGTTTTGAAGTCTTTGACCTGCAGTCCCAGCCATTTGGCACCCGCTTCAAAGTCCAGCGCTGCAGGGCGCTGGCTGCTGTGCCAGGTGGCCAGCAGGTAAGCAGCGTTTTCCAGCACAAAAGCGCTGTAGCGCGAGCGCATCAGGTGCTCGGCATCCGGGGCGGGCGTGGTGTCAAAGTGCTCTACAAAGCGGCCACAGCAGTCTGTGTAAGCCACGGCTTTGCCCTTGGCAGTGGTGCGCCCGCAGGGGCAGGCGGCGCGGGGCTGCAAATCCATAGGTCAGAAATGAAAATCGGTGATGGGGCAATTTTGGGTCAAAAAATGCGGACGTGCTGCGACTGGGTTTGTTCGACGTTGACGTTCACGTCAATAATGCTGCGCATGAGTAAACCCATTCCCGCATCCACCACCTATTCGATCAGCGATCTGGCTCAGGAGTTTGACCTGACCACGCGCGCCATCCGCTTTTACGAAGACATGGGCTTGCTGCAACCTGAGCGGCAAGGCGCTGGAGGCCGCACCCGCGTGTACAGCCCGCGTGATCGAACGCGCTTGCGCCTGACGCTGCGTGCCAAGCGCCTGGGCCTGTCGCTGGTAGAGGCCAAAGAAATCATTGAGCTGTACGACAGCCCGCGCGACACGGGTGTGCAGCTGGAGCGTTTTCTGCAAGTGCTGGGTCATCACCGCCAGCAGCTGGAAGAGCGGATGGAAGACTTGCAAGTCACGCTCGATGAGGTGCGAGCCCATGAAAAAGAAGCGAAGTCACTTTTGCGCAAGCTTGCCAAACCAAAAGCTGCATAATTGACGTTAACGTAAAAGGAATCAAAGAATTCCACTTGAATGCAATGCAGGCAGGCAAAGGAGACAGCATGGCGGACCAACAAGCGCTGCAACGTGTGCGCGAAAGTTTTGTGCTGCAAGGGGCCATGACCACCTTGGGCGCGCAACTGACACATGTGGCACCGGGTGAGGTGGATATCAGTTTCGACTGGGCTGCGGCGTTGACGCAGCAGCACGGCTTTATCCATGCAGGCATGCTGTCTACGGCGCTGGATTCGGCCTGTGGCTATGCCGGTTTTAGTCTGATGCCCGGCGATGCGGGAGTGCTGACCATTGAGTTCAAGATCAATCTGCTGGCGCCGGCCAGGGGGCAGCGCTTTCGCTGTGAAGGGCGGGTGCTGAAACCAGGGCGCACCATTGTGGTGGCCGAAGGGCGTGCATATGCCATCAACGATGGCCAGGAAAAACTCTGCGCCACCATGCAATGCACGCTGATGGCGGTGCAGGGGCGCGAAAGTATTGCGGGAAAGTAAGGCTGCACAAAGACAGCTGGCCAATTCATAACTAACAAGGAGACAACAGCATGAACAATCTGCCAGGTTTGAACTTTCAACTGGGTGAAGACATTGATGCACTGCGCGATGCTGTGCGAGAGTTTGCGCAAACCGAAATCGCGCCGCGCGCTGCCGAGATTGACCGCACCGACCAGTTTCCGATGGATGTGTGGCAAAAGTTTGGTGAACTGGGGGTGCTGGGCATTACGGTGCCCGAGCAGTACGGTGGTGCCAATATGGGTTATCTGGCGCACATGGTGGCCATGGAAGAAATCTCGCGTGCCAGCGCCTCTGTGGGTCTGAGCTATGGCGCGCACAGCAATCTGTGCGTCAACCAGATCAACCGCAACGGCACCGAAGCACAAAAGGCCAGATACCTGCCCAAGCTGATCAGTGGCGAACATGTGGGCGCGCTGGCGATGAGTGAGCCGGGTGCAGGCTCTGACGTCATCAGCATGAAGCTCAAGGCCGAAGACAAGGGTGGCTACTACCTGCTCAACGGCAACAAGATGTGGATCACCAATGGCCCGGATGCGGACACGCTGGTGGTCTATGCCAAGTCAGAGCCTGAGATGGGCGCGCGCGGTGTGACGGCGTTCTTGATTGAAAAAGGCATGCCAGGCTTTTCGATTGCGCAAAAACTAGACAAGCTGGGCATGCGCGGCAGCCATACGGGGGAGCTGGTTTTTAACAACGTAGAAGTGCCGGCGGAAAATATTCTCGGCGGCCTCAACAATGGTGCCAAGGTGCTGATGAGTGGCCTGGACTACGAGCGCGCCGTGCTCACCGGTGGCCCGCTGGGCATCATGCAAAGCGTGATGGACAACGTGGTGCCCTACATTCATGACCGCAAGCAGTTTGGCCAGAGCATTGGTGAGTTTCAGCTCATTCAGGGCAAGGTGGCCGACATGTACACGGTGCTGCAAGCAGGACGCTCGTTTGCCTACACCGTAGCCAAGAACCTGGACATGCTGGGCACCGATCACGTGCGCCAGGTACGCAAAGACTGCGCCAGCGTCATTTTGTGGTGCGCCGAGAAGGCCACTTGGATGGCTGGCGAGGGTGTACAAATCTATGGTGGCAATGGGTATATCAATGAATATCCACTCGGTCGTTTGTGGCGAGATGCGAAACTCTACGAGATTGGCGCAGGCACGAGTGAAATTCGCCGCATGTTGATTGGCCGCGAATTGTTTGCGGAAACTTGCTGAGGCACAGACCGCCGTCCCGCGTCGTTTTATGAACGAGATAAGGAACGCCACATGACTACCAGCACCTCCATCGACGACCTGTTTGTCCACAACAAAGCGTGGGCTGCGCAGATGGAACGCGATCGTCCCGGTTTCTTCACCGGGTTGATGGCACAGCAAAAACCACGCTATATGTGGATTGGCTGCTCGGACAGCCGCGTGCCAGCCAACCAGATCACAGGTCTGGAGCCGGGCGAGGTCTTTGTGCACCGCAACGTTGCCAATGTCGTGGTGCCCAGTGATCTGAACTGTTTGTCCACCATTCAGTACGCGGTCGATCACCTGAAGGTGGAGGACTTGATGGTGGTAGGCCACTACGGCTGTGGCGGTGTGCTGGCTGCGCTGGAAGGCATGCGTTTGGGGCTGGTCGATAACTGGACGCGCCACGTACGTGATGTACGCGACAAGCACTACAACCTGCTCAAGGACACGCCGGTTCAGCACCGCCATGATGTGCTGTGTGAGCTCAATGCCATTGAGCAGGTGGTGAATGTGGCGCAGAGTACCGTGATGCGCGATGCATGGGCAAGGGGGCAAAAAGTCAGCCTGCACAGCTGGTGCTACAGCCTGCACAACGGCTTGATCACCAACCTGGAAATGACCGTGCCCGGTGTTGGTGGCCTGCACGAAATTCACCAGCGCGCGGTGCAGCTGGTGGCTGAACGCCAGCGTGATTGATCATGCCCAATAGCCTGTAGGAGCGAGAATTTCCGTCATGTTTCCTCAACGACTGGATGCTCCTCAGGCTTATGAGATTGCGCAGGCCATGATGGATGGCGTAAATCGTCACTATCAGCTATTTCGAGCCGCAACGCAGGCCGCAAAGCAGCGTTTTGAACAGGCCGACTGGGTGACGCAGCAGCGTGCTCAACGTGAGCGCATTGCCTTTTATGACCAGCGTGTCCAAGAGTGTGTGGCACAGCTTGCACAAGTTTTCGGCGCTGAAAGCTTGCCCATGGCGGTATGGCAACAAGTCAAGCTGCACTACATAGGTCTGATGGTGGGGCACTTGCAGCCAGAGCTGGCTGAGACTTTTTTCAATTCGGTCACCACCAAAATCCTGCATCGCACACACTTTCACAACGACTTTATTTTTGTACGGCCTGCGGTCAGTACGGAGTTTTTGGAAAGCCTGCATGAGCCTGCCTACCGTGCGTACTACCCAGGTAATTTAGATGCACTGCCAGCAACATTGGTGCGCATCATTGCGCAGCTCAATTTGGATGGCTCTTTTGAGGATTTGCCGCGTGATGTGGATGCATTGGCTGCGCGTATCCAAGAGCGTCTGCAAGGTCTGACGCTGCGAGCCAATTTCCAAATACAGGTGCTCTCCAGCCTTTTCTTTCGCAACAAGGCCGCCTACTTGGTCGGACGGATCATTACGGGCTACACCGAAGTGCCTCTGGCGGTTCCTGTCCTGCATGCGCAGGCAGGTGGCTTGATATTGCATGCAGCGCTGTTAACGGAAGACAATCTGCATGGTCTTTTCAGTTTTGCACGTGCTTACTGCATGGTGGATATGGCGGTTCCCAGCGCCTATGTGGAGTTCTTGCACGCGCTGATGCCGCGCAAGCCACGCGGTGAAATCTACAGTGCCTTAGGCCTGGCCAAGCAGGGCAAGACGCTTTTTTATCGTGAATTTCTGCACCACCTGCGCCATTCCAGCGACCAGTTTCGAATTGCGCCGGGTATCAAGGGGCTGGTGATGCTGGTGTTTGATCTGCCCAGTTTTCCCTATGTTTTCAAACTCATCAAAGACAAGTTTCCTGCGCCCAAGGAGACCACGCGTGCTGAGGTGAAAGGCAAGTACCTGCTGGTCAAGCAACACGACCGTGTCGGGCGCATGGCTGACACCATGGAGTACAGCCTGGTGGCTTTTCCGCGCGCGCGCTTCAGCCAGGAGCTGATTGCCGAAATTCAAGCGCACGCGCCCAGTCAGCTGGAAATCAGCGACCGCGATGGCGATGGCCAGCAGGAGGTCATCATCAGCCACCTCTATATCGAGCGCCGACTGCTGCCGCTGAACATGTTTTTGCAAGAGTGCTTTGATGCAGGGCTGGAGCATGATGGGCCGCGCAAAGCCATGGAGCGTGCGGTAGTTGAATATGGCAACGCCATCAAAGAGCTGGTGGCTGCCAATATTTTTCCGGGCGACATGCTGTGGAAAAATTTTGGCGTGACGCGCGGTGGCAAGGTGGTGTTCTATGACTATGACGAGATTGAATATCTCACGGACTGCAACTTTCGCAGCGTGCCCGAACCACGCACCGAAGAGGAAGCCATGGGCAGCGAGATCTGGTATCGCGTCGGCCCCAAGGATGTGTTTCCCGAAACATTCGGCCCATTCTTGCTGGGCCATCCTGCAGTACGCGAGGTGTTCATGTGCCACCACGCCGATTTGCTGGAGCCCGCCTTTTGGCAGGCGCACCAGGCGCGCATTGCGCAAGGCCACATGCACGACGTCTTTCCGTATGACCGCAGCCGGTGTTTGCAACCCGGCGCAGTGCACTGATTGTTTTTAGTTGACTGGTATTTACAAACCCAAAGGAGACCGACATGCCCCAACACCAAGACCCCGTAGTCATCGTCAGCGCCGCGCGCACACCCATGGGTGCATTCCAGGGCGATTTTGCTGACCTGGCCGCGCACGACCTGGGCGGCGCTGCCATCAAGGCCGCGATTGAACGCGCAGGTATTGCGCCTGAAAAAGTGGAAGAAGTGCTGTTTGGTAACTGCCTGATGGCGGGCCAGGGGCAGGCCCCTGCGCGGCAAGCAGGTTTCAAGGGGGGGCTGCCGCAAAGCACGGGGGCCGTGACACTGTCCAAAATGTGTGGCGCAGGCATGGAGGCCACAATGTTGGCCCACGATCAACTGATTGCCGGCAGCCGTGATGTGATGATTGCAGGGGGCATGGAAAGCATGACCAACGCCCCTTACCTGCTCAAGAAAGGCCGTGGCGGCTACCGCATGGGTCACGACAAGGTGTATGACCACATGATGCTCGACGGCCTGGAAGATGCGTACGAAGCCGGTCGCTCCATGGGCACTTTTGGTGAAGACTGTGCCGCCAAATACAGCTTTACCCGTGAGCAGCAAGACGCGTATGCCATGGCCAGTGTCCAGCGTGCACAGGCCGCAGCCCAAAGCGGTGCATTTGATGCAGAAATCACGCCAGTGACCGTCAAAACGCGCAAGGGCGAGGTGACTGTCAGTGCGGACGAAGGCCCGGCCAAGGCCAGGCTGGACAAGATCACCAGCCTGAAAGCTGCGTTCAAGAAGGATGGCACCATCACTGCAGCATCCAGCTCCAGCATCAACGATGGCGCCGCAGCCATGGTGCTCATGCGTGCGTCTACGGCCAAGCAACTGGGCTGCAAGCCACTGGCCAAAATTGTCTCTCATGCCTCGTTTGCACAAGCACCGGAGTGGTTCACCACCGCGCCCGTGGGGGCCACTGAAAAGGCACTCAAGAAAGCAGGCTGGACGGCACAGGACGTGGACCTGTGGGAAGTGAACGAAGCTTTTGCCGTTGTGCCCATGGCCTTGATGGCCGAGCTGAATGTGCCGCACGACAAGGTCAATGTGCACGGTGGTGCCTGCGCTTTGGGTCACCCGATTGGTGCCAGTGGCGCGCGCATTATCGTGACGCTGATTCATGCGTTGCAAACCCATGGCAAGAAGAAGGGCCTGGCGACCTTGTGCATCGGTGGTGGTGAAGGCACGGCCATGGCAATTGAGCTGCTCTGACGCACGGGCATGGCACATGCCTTGGCTTACAGTCAGGTCATGTGCCACCGGTTGCATGCACGCACCTGCACGCGGCTGCGACCTTTTGACAGGAGCTACGCATGAGCGCCAATACACACGAAAACGATCACGTTGCTGCAGCACCGCTGGGTGTGCCGCAGATCGATGCTTTCTGGAGCGATTTTTCAGATCAACTGGCCAGCTTGGAAACGCTGGAGGGCGCTGAGTTTGTCGAGCAGGCCAATGCGTTGCTGCAGCCTTACGCTCCCGAGTTGTCGATCGAGCTGGAAGGGCGACTGAAAGAGCCAGGGGGCAAATTGGTTATCACCGCCCACGGCAATATTGAGCAGTTTGAGAACGTACAGGCCTTGGTGCGCCATGCGCCACAGGGTTTGCCTTACGGTGTGCAGGCTTTCCGTAGCCGCACGCTCAATCCTGAGTTTTCAATGGGCATGCAAGGTTTCGAGCTGTCCTGTACGGATGTACTGGTTGCGCATTACGACGCGGGGGGCATTCTTGGGCTGCAGCTGTCATTCGGTAAAGACATCCCAGTTGATATGCAGGAGCATGCGCGCCACATGGCGTTCATCTTGCTTGACCATGTGCTGGGTGAGTGGGACTTTTCAGTGCGGGTAGGGCCCATTGAATTTGCAGAGCCAGGCGAGCAGGTGGATGGCAGGCAGCCGCTGTCGCTGTTTCCTCCAATCTTTGATGCTTTCCAGCGTGACACATTGGGGCGCAGCTATGACTATCCACAGCAAGAACACGATCGATGGATCTCGCTGGAGGTTCGCGCGCGGGGTGCCGATGAGGATGAGGTCCCCGACCTTTTAACGTTCCATGACAGCGCCAACGCACTGGCAACGCGCGCTGATCTGCCCCATTTCATAACTTGGCGTCTGCCGTTCTCCAGCCAAGAGACGTTGGACAGCGCGCGCGATGCACACGACGCACTGGATGCGGAGCTGCGACGCCTGCAGCGTGGCATACAGGCGTTTGCGCGCATGGAAGGCATGCAATCGCGCACTGTGGCGTTCTATGTGGATGACCCAGACTACGCCATGCAGTTGGCTAACCAGTTGGGTGCAGAGCATGCTCCCGGCCTGAAGGCCGAGCTGCAAGTGGCCTATGACCCTTCCTGGCGGGAGTATCTGGGGCTGTATGGTGCCATTCATCTCCATGAACGTGAATGGACAGAGGACGCCGCATGATCACAAACGAAACACAACTGCGCCAGCTGTATGCCATGCCGGGTGAGAGGGCTGTGCTCAAGCAGCGCACCGATCTGGATGCGCATTGCCTGCGCTTTATTGCGTTGTCGCCGTTTTGTGTGGTGGCAACGGGCGGAGCGGGAGGCAGCCTGATGGACGCTTCTCCGCGGGGTGGTGCCCCCGGTTTTGTGCATGCACCAGATGCGCAAACGCTGTGGATACCAGATGCAGGCGGTAACAACCGCCTGGATAGTCTGTGCAACCTGCTGCACGACCCGCGCATCGGGCTGCTGTTCATGGTGCCGGGTATTCAGGAAACCTTGCGCGTCAATGGGCAGGCCAAGCTGCGCGATGAAGGCCATTACACGGCACAGTTTGCAGGCCCGAATTTTCGCCCCAAGCTGGTGATCGAAGTGCAGGTGCAGGAGGCCTATCTGCACTGTGCCAAAGCCTTGATGCGCTCCAGGCTGTGGCATGCCCAGGCCCAGGTAGAACGCACCATGCTGCCCACCATGAACCAGATGGTGCATGCCCAGATCGGCCTGACGCCCCCCACCGAAACACAAGAGCAGATGGAGCAGCGCTACCGCACGCAAATTGCGTCAGAGCAGGCCGAAGGTGGCGCAGGCAGCTGAGGCAGCTGTTCCTCGTGCCTTGTTACTCAGCATTGAGGTGGCTGGGCACTGATATTTTTAGGTTTACACAGGAGCAGTCATGGCTTTGGTATTGATTATTGGCGCGTCGCGCGGCCTTGGTTTGGGGCTGGTGAAGGCTTATGTGGCAGATGGCCACCGCGTCATCGCCACCGTGCGTCAGGTGGCTGACAAGCCGCGGTTGCAGGCCGAAGGTGCTGAAGTGCTGGTAGTGGATGTGGCCAATCCAGCCAGTGTGAGTGGCCTGGCTTGGCAGCTAGAAGGTGAAGCGATCAACCTTGCCGTATATGTGGCCGGCATGTGGAGTGATCTGAGTGCCGCGACAGCCCCTTCGCAAGAAGAGTTTGACCGGGTCATGCATACCAATGTGCTGGGGGCCATGCAGGTGTTGCCTCAGGTCGCGCCGTTGGTTGCTGCTGCGGGTGGTGTTTTTGGTTTGATGAGTAGCGAAATGTCGCTGCTGCGTGGGGCAGAGCCAGATGCCTGGCTGTACCGAGTTAGCAAGGCCGCGCTGAACATGGTGGTAGCCGCTTCGCAGCCCCAATGGCCCGGAGCCACATTGGTGGCGCTGGACCCCGGCTGGGTACAGACAGAGATGGGCGGCTCTGCAGCCCCTTTGACGGTGGCGCAAAGCGTGCAAGGCATGGTGCAAACGCTGGCCAGTGTCACGCCCGCCGATGGTGGGCGTGTGCTGCGGCACGACGGTGTGCGCGTGAATATCGGGTGAAGCGCAGGAGCATGAGCTGCTTACGCTTGTGCACATTGCGCTAGAGGTTGAATGTATCTAAAACAAATTACATCGATTGGAGACAAGACATGCTGCTGACCCCAGATCAGGAAATGATTCGCGATGCGGTGCGTGACTTTGTGCGCGAACAAATAACGCCGCACGCCGCACGCTGGGACAAGGAGCACCACTTTCCCAAGGACGTACACCAGGGGCTGGCGCAGTTAGGCGCTTATGGCATCTGTGTGCCTGAGGAGATGGGTGGAGCTGGGTTGAACTACATCAGCCTGGCACTGGTACTGGAAGAAATTGCGGCTGGCGATGGTGGCACCAGCACGGTGATCAGTGTGACCAACTGCCCGGTGAACGCCATTTTGATGAAGTACGGCAATGCCCAGCAAAAAGAGCAGTGGCTGCGCCCGCTGGCCCAGGGGCAGATGCTGGGCGCGTTCTGCCTGACCGAGCCGCATGTGGGCAGCGATGCCAGTGCGCTGCGCACCACGGCGGTCAAAGAAGGTGGTGACTATGTGATCAACGGTGTCAAACAGTTCATCACCAGTGGCAAGAATGGCCATGTGGCGATTGTGATTGCCGTCACTGACAAGGCTGCGGGTAAGAAAGGTATGAGCGCTTTTTTGGTGCCAACGTCCAATCCCGGTTACCAGGTGGCGCGGCTGGAAGAAAAGCTGGGCCAGCACAGCAGTGACACAGCGCAGATCAATCTGGAGAACTGCCGTATCCCCGCAGCCAACCTGATTGGCGCCGAGGGCGAGGGCTACAAGATTGCACTGTCAGCGTTGGAGGGGGGGCGCATTGGTATTGCTGCGCAAAGTGTAGGCATGGCTCGCGCAGCCTTTGAGTGTGCACTGCAGTACAGCAAAGAGCGTGAGAGCTTTGGCCAGCCTATCTTCAACCACCAGGCGGTAGGTTTCAGGCTGGCAGAGTGCGCAACGCACATCGAGGCGGCCCGGCAGTTGATCTGGCATGCAGCCAGCTTGCGCGATGCAGGCTTGCCCTGTCTGAAGGAGGCTGCCATGGCCAAGCTCTTTGCCAGCGAAATGGCTGAGCGCGTGTGCAGCATGGCCATTCAGACCTTGGGTGGCTATGGCGTGGTGAGTGACTTTCCGGTAGAGCGGATCTACCGCGACGTGCGCGTGTGTCAGATCTATGAAGGCACCAGTGATGTGCAAAAAATTCTGATCCAGCGTGCGCTGGCCTGAATGCCACCAGCAGTGGTGTGCGGGTTTCAGTGTGCGCAATTGTCAAGCTTCATGGGCCTGCAGGGCGGGTTCGTGAAGCCGCCCGGTCAGGATCATCTGAGATGACCTGCCCCGTATGTGCTGATGATGAACGCACCATTTAAACGCCGCGCCCCAGTCCATGCGCTTGTGGCACCGTGACGCCGTGGCTCAATGATTGACGCCGTCCAGGTCAATTGTGAAGCCATGGCGTCGTCGCGACGGTGCGCGAGACAGCGCAAGACCTAATTCGGACAGACGCTGTTTGACAAACAGTGGTGGCACGGCAAATACGCTGGCAATTTCGTTTTCATTACGTGCCTGCATATCTTCTACGGCGAAGCGCAAGGCCGGCTCTGGCATGAGCAGGCGCAATGCAAAGTCATTGGCCTCGGCGGTGTGGTGCTGGCTAAAGTCCAGGCGAAAGTCACTGCCAATGTGTATCGGTTGCTCTCTGCCGGGTCGCAGATGGTGCAAGGCGACATGGGCCAGTGCATGGGCCACTACGTAGCGCTGGTGCACATTCGGCAGTTGCTGGTTCAGCACAATACGCGCCTGGTTGTCGCTGGAGATGGACAACAGCGCGCTGTAAGCCAAGTTGTTCTGCAATTGCAGGCGGACACCCATTTGTTTGAGGATGTGCGCGACATTCACAGGAACAGTTTGATCCCAGTGCAGCTTGAGAATACCTTCTGCTAAAAGTGCCATATGCCGCATTATCTCTGCGGTCTCAATTCGTTAGACAATGCCCGCATGGTCATGAAAGTAAGGTGCATGTATGACGATCAACAGCAGTGAGATCACATCGCAGTCGTTTTATGCCGAACGCAGGCAGTACCTGAAGTGGCTGGCAGGCGGTGCTGCCGGAGCCGGGCTGGGTGTATGGGCACAGCGCGAGGCATTGGCTGGTGTGCCTGCGCCTGCCCTGGCGCATGTGCCTTCAGCACTGCCTGGTACGCGTACGATGGAAAAGCTCACTCCTTACGAAGATGCAACCGGGTACAACAACTTCTACGAATTTGGCTTAGACAAGGCAGATCCTGCGCGCTATGCGCAGGAGCTTCCCATTGATCCCTGGTCTGTCGAAGTGGAAGGTCTGGTGCGCAAGCCTGGGCGCTGGGCACTGGAAGACTTGCTCAAACTCAGCCCCATGGAAGAGCGTATTTATCGTCTGCGCTGTGTCGAGGGCTGGAGCATGGTCATCCCTTGGATTGGTTATTCACTGGCAGAGTTGATTCGCAGGGTCGAGCCAATGGGCAGTGCGAAATTTGTAGAGTTTGTTACGGTTGCCGATGCTCAGCACATGCGCGGCTTGAAAAGTCGTGTGCTGCAGTGGCCTTATACCGAAGGCCTGCGCCTGGATGAAGCAATGCATCCACTCACGCTCCTGAGTTTTGGCATGTATGGACGTGTGCTGCCCAAGCAGAGTGGGGCGCCCTTGCGTTTGGTGGTGCCATGGAAGTATGGTTTTAAGAGCGCCAAAAGCATTGTGAAGATTCGATTTGTGGAGCAGATGCCCCAAAGCGCGTGGATGAAGTCAGCGCCACAAGAATATGGTTTTTATTCGAACGTAAACCCCGAAGTGCCTCACCGGCGGTGGAGCCAAGCCACTGAAAGACGGCTGGATGGTGGAGGGATTTTTGCGCCAAAGCGCAAAACACTGATGTTTAACGGTTACGCCGATCAGGTTGCGCAGCTGTACAGTGGTTTGGACCTGCAGCGTAATTTTTGATGCGCTTAGTTCGCCTTAACACATGGTTGTCTCACACCACGATCAAACCTGCGGTGTGGCTGTTGTGTCTGCTGCCACTGGCAACGCTGATCCTACGCGTGATGGCGCAAGAGCTGGGGCCTAATCCCGCTGAGACCTTGCTGCG
This sequence comes from Comamonas avium, assembly GCF_014836675.1. Taxonomy (GTDB): domain Bacteria; phylum Pseudomonadota; class Gammaproteobacteria; order Burkholderiales; family Burkholderiaceae_C; genus Comamonas; species Comamonas avium. Next base: position 159,712 of record NZ_JACSQK010000007.1, on the reverse strand, counting down.
ATCCACCGGGGACTGGGCCTTGCGCGGATTGTGTCTAGTGCTGACGCTGACGCCTTTGCAGCAAGGCATAGGGCTGACGGCGTTGGGCCGCTTGCGTCGTCTGCTGGGACTTTTTAGCTTTTTCTATGCTGTGCTGCATGCCCTGATATACGCGTGGCTGGAGGTGGGCTGGCAGTGGCAGGAGATGTGGCAGGACGTATTGGAGCGTCCGTTTATTACCGTAGGCATGCTGGCGTGGCTGCTGCTGGCGGTGCTTGCCGCCACCTCGTTCCAGGCTGCCATCCGCACTTTGGGTGGAAAACGCTGGAAACGGGTGCACCGCATGGTGCACCTGGCGGCGTGGCTGGTATTGCTGCACTTTTACTGGATGCGTGAGGGCAAGAACAATACCCAGGAAGTCTGGTACTACGTGGCCGTGATTGCCACCTTGCAGGCCTGGCGACTGTGGCGCTGGTACCAGCGGCGGAGCGCGCAGTCAGCCGTCAGGCTGTAGCAGTTGCTGTAGATGAGGGCGCACGCATTTGTCGCGTGACAGGGTCAATGTAGGCCGACGGTACCTGGTAGTTTTGCTCGTTGAAGATGTCGATGCCGCATTCCAGATTTTCAATCCAGCAGTAAAAATCCTCGACAGCCTTCTTCCCAAGAATAGGGGCGCCATGCTGGGGCACTAACATTTGCACGTCAAGCTGGCGTGCCATCTTGGTCCAGAGGCGCAGGATTTTATTGGACACCATGTAGCGGCGATGAAAGGCTTCCATGCGCGGGATATGTGCTTGGATGTTGACCACGGGTTTGCGAGCTTCAGCACCTGTGGTCATCGAAACGGCCAAGTCACCCGTAAAGAGAATGCGGCTGACGGGATCGTAAAAATGGAAGTTCCCCTCAGAGTGCATGAAGTGAGCTGGCAGTAAAAGCAGTTCACTATTTCCGAGCGGCAGGCGCCCACCGGAGTCGGGAACACCTATCACACGGTTTTCAGTTTTCCCTACCTTGGTGAAATGGGGTGCAAAACGTTCCCATACACGTGAAATCACGAGCGATGCCTTGGTGCTGGTCATCCAGCGATCGAGAGAGGCAATGATGTCCGGGTCCGCGTGGGATGCGATGACGTAGGATAAATTTTTCGGCGGGAAATGCCGCGTCATTCCCATGAAGAGTTCATTGAAGGCCAAGTTCCCACCTGGATCAATGATGGCTCCTGTTCCGTTGTCAACGATGAGAAACTGGTTGCACTGAACAGCCTGCCCATCTTCCTCCATCAGGTCCGTGAACATCAGGCAAGCGTGTGTATTGTCGCGATAGAGTTCGATGGCCATCGAGGTATATGTCTCGTGAATGCAAACATGCACTGTAGAGGCGATGGTCAAGGATGCGCTTGATACAGCGCAAGCCGCTGGAGGTGCGGCTGTGGGGGCAGTTTTGTACTACTTGGCAGGGGTAGACATGGACGGGAGCACTGTATCGGGTAAGGTGGCGCGATCCTGGGCCGCCGGCTCTGTAGGCAAATACAGGTCACCACGTTGACCACAAGCACTGAGCGCCGCCGTACAAACGGCAAGGGCAATGCACCTGACTAGAATTTGGGAAACATTCAACATGAGTGGATTGTAATGACCGACCTTGAATATTTAGATAAAGCTGAACAACTGTTGCTCGCCGTTGAGCAGTGCTGCGACCGTCTCAATGACGACGTCGATGCTGACATTGATGCGCAGCGTGTGGGAGGCCTTGTGACTTTGGTTTTTCCCAATAAAACACAAATTGTGATTAACCAGCAAAAGCCATTGCACGAAATTTGGCTAGCAGCCAAGGCTGGAGGCTTTCACTATAAATTTGATGGTCAATGCTGGAAAGATACCAAGGGCAGTGGAGAGTTCTTCGAAAATTTAAGTCGCTTCGCCAGCGCGCAAGGAGGCCTTCCACTGACGTTCACAGCAAAGCTAACCTGAGCTAGCTGGTGGTAGCCAATGTCAAAAGTCCCAGTGTTTGATCACTGGGACTTTTTTTGTCATGGCCTAGTTGCGAAATAAATCGAGAATCCGGCTGCGCTCTTCCGGAGGGGGCGCTTCCGTTGGTTCTGCAGGGTTGAAACTGCTGTCCATGCCTATGCTGGTAACTGCAGACCCGCCTGTGAACTCATCAAAGAACCACTCACCGCCCATGTTCACAACACCTTCCGGAACGGGATATGTGGCAACAGGCACATCTTTCAGCGCATGCTGCATAAAACTGATCCATATCGGGAGGCTTAATCCACCACCGGTTTCTCTGGAGCCGAGGTTGCGAGGGTTGTCATAACCAATCCAGGTGATAGCTGCCAGGGTGGGCTGGAATCCAGCAAACCATGCATCTACGGCATCGTTGGTAGTTCCGGTCTTGCCATACAGGTCAGGGCGTTTGAGTGTGGCCTGCGCACGAGCGGCTGTCCCAGATTTTGCGACGGTTTGCAACATGCTGTTCATGACAAACGCGTTGCGAGGCTCAATCGCGCGTTGCTGCTGTTCCAAAGGCTTAGGCACATATTCAGACAAGATGCGGCCTTTGTGATCGGTGATTTTTGAGATCAGCCAAGGATTGATGCGGTAGCCACCATTTGCAAACACAGAAAAAGCGGTGGCCATTTGCATCGGGGTCACGGCACCAGCACCCAGCGCCATGGTCAGATAGGCAGGATGGCGGCTGGCATCAAAGCCAAAGCGTGTGATCCACTCTTGTGTGAATTTGGGCGTGGTGAAGTCTAAAATCCGAATCGATGGAATGTTCCTGGACTTGGCCAGAGCAGTCCGTACGGTCATGGGGCCTTCAAACTTGTTGTCGTAGTTGCGCGGCTCCCAGGGCTGTCCTCCTGTGACACCAGAGCCAAAGAACAAGGGGGCATCATTCACCATGGTGGCCGGGCCAACGCCCTTCTCTAATGCCGCAGAGAATATGAATGGCTTGAACGATGAACCAGGCTGACGCCACGCTTGTGTGACGTGGTTGAATTTATTTTTTTGAAAATCAAATCCACCCACTAGCGCACGAATAGCGCCGGTACGGGGTTCAACAGCCACGAAAGCGCCTTCAACTTCTGGCAGCTGCGTAGCTGACCATTTGCCTTTTGCCGTCTCAATGACCCGAATTACCGCACCTTGACGAATTTTGATGTTAGGTGCGGCTTTGTCGCTCAGTCCCGATTCCACGGGTTTGAGTCCATCACCTGTAATAACCAGCGTCTCTCCATCAGGCCGCTGAACTGTCAATGATTTTGCGCTGGCCTCCAATACAACGGCGGCCAGTACATTGCCATTGTCTGGGTGCTGTGCGAGGGTGTCATCGATGACATCTTCCCTGGCCTCTTTGTCATTGGGTAGTGCAATGAACTTTTCGGGGCCTCGATAGCGTTGGCGACGCTCATAGTCCATGATGCCCTTGCGCAAAGCTGCATATGCAACCTCTTGCTCGCTGGCGTTAAGTGTGGTGTAGACATTCAAGCCACGTGTGTAGGCCTCGTCTCCATACTGTGCGTAGACCAGTTGGCGCGCCATCTCCGCCACGTAGTCGGCATTCACTCTGTCGCTGTGGCTGGCGTTGCGAAGTTGAAGCGGCTCATCGCGGGCAACACGTGCCTGTTCAGCGGTGATGAAGCCGTTTTCTGCCATGCGCTCAATGATGTAGAGCTGGCGGATGCGGGCGCGCTTAGGGTTGCTGATGGGGTTGTAGGCCGAAGGAGCCTTTGGCAGGCCTGCAAGCATGGCTGCCTCGGCAATCGTGACATCTTTCAGCGGCTTGCCAAAATACACCTCGCTTGCAGCCGCAAAACCGTAGGCACGATGTCCAAGAAAAATCTGGTTCATATAGATTTCCAGAATTTTCTCTTTGGATAAAAGGTGTTCTAGCTTAAAAGTGAGTAGAACCTCATAAATTTTTCGGGTGTATGTTTTCTCGGTAGATAAATACACATTGCGCGCAACTTGCATCGTAATTGTGGACGCGCCTTGGCTTTTTACCTTGCCGAGGTTGGCCAAGGCAGCGCGTAGCATGCCTTTGTAGTCCACGCCACCATGCTCGAAAAAACGCGTGTCTTCGATGGCCAGAACAGCATCGACCATGACTTTGGGAATTTCATCAATCGGCGTGAGGGTCCGTCGCTCTTCGCCAAATTCCCCAATCAAGGCCCCTTCGGCTGAATAGACGCGCAAAGGCAGCTTGGGGCGGTAGTCCGCCAGCTCTGAGACGTCAGGCAAGTTGGGGTAGGCCATGGCAAGCGCTACAGCGATCACCATGGCTAAGGCCAACGCGCCAGCGACTGCAAGCCCTAGCAGCCAGATGATGGCGCGTAAAAGCCAGTGTTTACGGGGGGGCGGCGTTGAATTTTTGGAAGATTGCTTCGAGCTGGATTCGGGAGAGGTAGGCATGACGCTCCACTCAAATGGGGAATGGCATTATAGAAAATGGCCTGTTGTTCTGTCGCTCCAAGGGTGTGTGGCAGAGCGATGTGGGAAGAAGGGATGGCTGATAAGGATCAAGCCGTGTTCTTTTGACAACGATAGCGTGTGCAGAGGGTGTGAAGTCCACTTGGTCGATTTATATCCTTGCTGCTAGCATGTGTTGAAATTGCTAATTTCTATATCAAGATGAAACGGGAGGGGGGCTGTGATCTCTATAGGATCCCTTTTTAAGCGGCCGCCATCGCCGCTTATTGGTTTGGATATCAGTTCCTCTGCTATCAAGCTGGTCGAACTGAACCGGGATGGTCAAGGCACGTGGATCTTGGAGCGCTGTGCTTCAGAGCCTCTGGAGCTCGATTGGATTGTTGGTGGCAACATCGAAAAATTTGATGAAGTTGCTGAAGCACTCAAGCGATTGCTAAAAAGAAGTGGAACACGAACAAAGAATGTAGCGCTAGCGCTTCCACATTCTTCAGTGATTGCCAAAAAAATCGTTTTGCTAGGCAGCTTAAGCGAACAAGAGCTTGAAGTTCAGGTGGAATCGGAGGCCAGTCAATACATACCGTTTCCTCTGGACGAAGTCAGCTTAGATTTCTGTGTCATGGGCCCCAATGCAAAAAATCCGGGTGATGTGGATGTTTTGCTGGCCGCTACCCGCAAAGAAAAGGTAGAAGAGCGCAATAACTTGGCAGTATTGGTTGGTTTAAAACCTGTTGTCATGGATGTTGAATCCTACGCCTCGCGATTGGCCGCTGGCCGCTGGCTTGAGCAGCCGCACGTCAAAGATGAAGATTTGATTGCGCTGGTTAAAGTGGGGGCTCGTCAATTTAGCCTGCAAATCGTGCGGGGAGACGAAATACTGCATGACAGCGAGCAAGGGTTTGGCGGCGCGCAATTGACGCAATTGATTGCTCGGCAGTATGGCATCAGCAGTGAAGAAGCAGAGCTGAAAAAACGCACTGGCGATTTGCCCGCAGATTATGCCGATTCAGTGCTTTCTCCCTTTGTATTAAGCCTTGCACAAGATGTAGTGAGGGCTCTGCAATTCTTTTTTACCAGCACTCCTTATCACAGTGTGCAACATATCGCGATGTTTGGAGGAAGCGCGGGTGTGCAGGGGTTAGTGAAGGCGGTTCAGGAGCAGGCCGGTGTACCAGTGCATCTACTGAATCCATTTGATGGAATGAAGCTGGGTGCTACTGTGCACCAGAGTAAATTAAAAAATGAGGCTCCGATGTACCTGACTGCATGCGGTTTGGCGATGCGGAGGTTTTACTCGTGATACTGATTAATCTGCTGCCTCATAGAGAAGTTGCACGTAAACGACGCAAGGAAGCTTTTCAAGTCACGATGTTTGCTTCGGTGATTGCAGGTTTACTGGTTGCTGCGCTGGTGTATTGGTGGTTTCAGCTGCAAATTGAAGAACAGCAAAGCCGCAATGCTTACATGCAGTCAGAAATCACGGTGCTGAACCAGAAAATCAAAGAAATTGAAGGGCTTGAAGGCGAAATAACGGCCCTCAGAGAGAGGCAAAAAGCGGTAGAGGACTTGCAAGCCAATCGGAATCTTCCTGTGCATTTACTCAATGAACTCGTTCGGCAGTTGCCAGAGGGTTTATATATTACCTCGCTGAAACAAAATGGCTTGCTGGTGGAGATGAAGGGGGTTGCTCAATCAAATGAGCGTGTTTCGGAAGTATTGAGAAATCTTTCAGGTGGAACTCCTTGGTTTAGAAGCCCTAATCTCAAGGAAATTGTTGCCGGGTCTGTCGTATTGTCTCCCAAGGATCAGAGAAAGGTTGTGAACTTCACCTTGAATTTCTCCTTGGTACTGCCAGAGAGCACAATAAAAACAGAGGTTGCTTCTCCGCATGCAGTTAAAGGGGGTAAAAAGCAATGAATACCTCCAAAAAGAATATTTCAATTGACTTGATGGGGTACGTAGAAGCTCTCAAGGAGCAATTTCAAGACTTGGATCCGAAAGATCCTTCTCTGTGGCCTGTAATTCCAAAGGTTTTGCTTTGCGCTGTGATTTCATTGTTTACGGCGGGGGCTGCATGGTATTTTTATTTGAGTGGTTTTGAAGAAGATCTACAGCGTGAGCGTGGTGTCGAGGTTGCATTGCGAGCTGATTTTGAAAAAAAACTGCTGAAGGCTGTCAGTCTTGACGGTTTGAAAAAGCAGAGAGAGCAGGTGCAGCAGTCTGTGATTCAGCTAGAGAAGCAATTACCAAGCAAGTCGGAGATGGCTGCGCTGCTGTCCGACATTAATCAGGCTGGTCTGGGGCGTAGCTTGCAGTTTGAACTGTTTAAGCCTGGCACTGAAGCTGTGCAGGACTACTACGCTGAACTACCCATTTCGGTTCGTGTTTCTGGGAATTTTCATGATATGGGGCTTTTTGCTTCAGATATTTCCCATTTGTCACGTATTGTGACTTTGAATAATGTTTCTATTACTCCGAAAGGCTCTGATGGGACATTATTGCTGGACGCCACAGCCAAAACATACAGATATTTGGATTCAGAAGAGATAAAGTCCCAGAGTAAAACGCAGAAGTCTAAAGCGCAGAAGTCCAGGGCCAAAGGAGCTGCGAAATGACGCCTAGAAGTTCTTTGAGGTTTTTTGGCCTTTGCGTGTTGCTTGCGCTGACGGGTTGCTGGGGAGGTGATCATGATGATCTGAGGCAGTGGGTTGCTTCACAGAAATCAACAGCTGAACCGCGCATACAAACGCTTAAAGAGCCTTCTGTTTTCACTCCTCAAGCCTACATTGCTTCAAATGAGCTTGATCCTTTTAACATGCTTAAACTGACTCAGGTTTTAAGCAGAGAAGCAGCAAAAAATACATCCAATATGGGATTGTTGCTCGCAGAGCAGAGCCGCCGCAAAGAAGAGCTGGAAAGCTATCCGCTGGATAGCATGGCCATGGTCGGTAGTTTGCAAAAAGAGGGCCAAAATACTGCCCTGCTTCGGGTCAATCAACTCATTTATCAGGTGAAAGCTGGTAACTATCTTGGTCAGAACTATGGCCGCATTGTGCAAATTGGGGAAAGCAGTTTAAAGCTGAGAGAAATTATTCAAGATGCCACGGGAGACTGGGTGGAAAGAATAACTACGCTTGATCTGCAAGAGGGGAGTAAGTAATGCAGCATAAAAAAAATGGGTTGACTGTTCGTTGCTTGGCTATGGCGATTGCAACATTCTTCTCAACCATGGCTTGGGCTGCCAGTGTGCAATCGGTAACGGGCTCCATGCAAGGCGGAGGTGAGGTCGTACGCATTGAGCTCACCGAACCTCTGGCAGAGCCTATTACGGGTTTTGCGATTCAGTCGCCTGCAAGGATTGCCTTGGATTTTCCTGGTACGAGCAATGGCATGGGACAGTCTTTGGTAGAAATTCAGCAGGGGAATTTGAGTACTGCCAATGTGGTTGAGGCCTCGGGGCGAACGCGGGTTGTCTTGAATTTGAAGACTGCTACGACCTACCGCACTGAAATTAACGGAAATTCCGTATTGGTGTTTTTAGATCCAACGAAGCAAGCCTCGGCCATGCAGCCGCCGTCATCCTCAAACCGTCGCTTGATACCCTCTTCAGAGGAGCAGGCCGGAAACGTCGTTCTCAAGGATATTGATTTCCGACGAGGCAGCGACGGTGCAGGGCGTTTGGTTGTCAACTTGGGTTCTGCGATGGTGAATGCTGATGTTCGCCAAGAAGGCAAGGGCCTGACCATCGAGTTAATGAAAACCAGCTTGCCTGAGGGATTACGCCGGCGTTTGGACGTCATTGACTTTGCAACGCCTGTGCAGACGATTACTGCCAGTCAGAGTAAGGACAGGGTGCGGCTGCAAGTGGATGCCAAAGGCGATTGGGAACACAGTGCCTATCAAAGTGATAGCCAGTTTGTGGTGGAAGTACGTCCAAAGAAAGTTGACCCCAGTAAGTTAACCAGTGGGCCGGGATTTAAGGGGGAGAGACTTTCGCTGAATTTTCAAAATATTGAAGTGCGCTCACTGTTGCAAGTAATCGCAGATTTCACGAATTTCAACATCGTCACGTCTGATACCGTCGGCGGTTCACTGACCTTGCGGCTGAAAGATGTGCCGTGGGACCAAGCGCTCAATATCATCATGGAAGCCAAGGGCTTGGGGATGAAGAAAAGCGGCAATGTGCTGTGGATTGCGCCAAAAGATGAAATTGATGAGCGAACAAAGCGCGACTATGAATCTGCACGCAATATTGAACAGCTGGAGCCGCTGCGCACTCAGGGCTTTCAGATCAATTACGCCAAAGCGGAGGAGCTGAAAAAGCAGATCGCGGATAACAGCGGCAGCAGCGAAGCCAGTACGCGTTTCTTGTCTGCACGAGGTTCTGCCATTGCAGAACCTCGGACCAATCAGCTGTTTGTGACAGATACGCCAAGCAAGTTGGAAGAAATTGCCAATTTGCTTAAAAAATTAGACGTCCCTGTGCGTCAGGTGCTGATTGAGGCGCGTATTGTTGAGGCCCGTGATACGTTTGGGCGCTCACTCGGTGTGAAATTCGGTGGCGGCTATGAGCGTGCTGGCCGTGGCAGTGTGGGCAGTGGCTATGACAGCTTTGGTACAAGCAACAGTGCGCCTTTTGTCAATTTGCCGGCAGGACTTTCCACGGGTGGCTCAGCAAGCACGCTGGCCTTGAGTATTTTTAACTCCGGGTTGACGCGTTTCTTGTCCCTGGAGCTGTCTGCGATGGAAGCAGAAGGCGTTGGTAAAGTGATTTCAAGCCCGCGTTTGCTGACCGCAGATCAGACCCAGGCGGTCATTGAACAAGGTACGGAGTACCCTTACACACAAACAGCGCCCAATGGTGCAACCACTGTGGCGTTCAAAAAAGCTGTGTTGAAGCTGGAAGTAATGCCTCAGATTACGCCAGAGGGAAACATCATTTTGGATCTGGATCTCAACAAAGACTCTCGTGGAGAAACGACTCTGCAAGGTGTTGCCATTGATACCAAACATATCAAAACCCAGGTGCTGGTTGAAAACGGTGGCACGGTGGTGATTGGCGGTATTTTTGAAATGGAAGAAACCAATCAGGTGAGCAAGGTGCCTGTGCTGGGAGATATTCCAGTCATGGGTAATTTGTTCAAGAGCCGGACTCGCGAATCGACAAAGCGTGAAATGCTAGTCTTCATCACCCCCCGTATGGTGACGGATGCAATTGCTCGCAACTAACGCGGCGGTGTAGGCGACAATCAAAGACCGCCCAAGGGCGGTCTTTGTGTATCTGTGAATCAGGAAGTTGCTGTGCACTTTTCTCTCATTGGCCTTCCGGGGTCAGGAAAATCGACCATTGGGCGCCATTTGGCGCGGCTGTGGAAACTGCGCTTTGTAGACACTGACCACGTGATTGAGCAGCGCCTGGGTTGCAGTATCAAGGCGTTTTTTGCGGCGCAGGGTGAAGTCGCGTTCAGAGACATTGAGTCGCAGGTACTGGCTGAGTTGTTGCAGCAGGATCAGGTCTGTGTTTTGTCGACCGGTGGAGGTGCCATCTTGCGGGCCCAAAACCGAGAGGTGTTAAAAGCCCGAAGCACTGTGTTTTATCTGCAGTCCTTGCCAGAAGATATCGCTCGCCGTTTGCGCAATGACACCACGCGGCCGCTGATGCAGGGAGATGACCCGCTCAAGAGGTTGCACACATTGCTGCAAGAGCGTGGGCCGCTGTACTTGGAAACCGCGCACTATGCGATTGATGCAGCCAGGCAGAATGCCTCTCAAGTCAGCCGCAAAATTTGCATGCAGGCGGAGCTGGCTGGTTTACTGCCTGGACACGGGATCTGCAATGCAATCGAAGATTGAAGGTATAAATACGTGGAATGCTTGGATTTCCAAGCAATGATGAACCATCCCCCCCAAGGCCGTTTTCGGCCTTGTTTGTTTGCAGAGATGATTGCCGTGACACAACAGAGCCAAACCGTCCACATTGATTTGGGTGATCGTTCCTATCCCATAGTGATTGCTGCAGATTTGTTGGCGCGGTCTTCCACCTATGCGCAGTGTCCTCCTGCGGCACAGGCGCTGATTGTCACTAACTCCACCGTTCAGCCGCTCTATGCCGCGCAGCTCAAAGCCGCTTTAGAAAGTAAATACCAGCAAGTGCATACCGTGGTGCTGCCCGATGGTGAAGCACATAAAGACTGGCAGACGCTGAATCTGATTTTTGATGGCTTGCTGAGTAAAGGCTGCGACCGCAAGACGGTGCTTTTTGCTTTGGGCGGTGGTGTCGTTGGAGATATGACAGGTTTTGCTGCTGCCAGCTACATGCGCGGAGTGCCGTTTGTGCAGGTGCCAACCACGCTGTTGTCGCAGGTGGACTCCAGTGTCGGGGGCAAAACAGCCATCAACCACCCCTTGGGAAAAAACATGATTGGTGCTTTTTATCAGCCCCAATTGGTGGTGTGTGATTTGGCATCACTGGATACGTTGCCTGCGCGTGAAGTGTCAGCAGGTTTGGCCGAAATCATCAAATACGGTCCGATTGCGGATATGGAGTTTTTTGAGTGGCTGGAAGCACATATGGATGCACTGCGCAGCTTAGAGCCCGCAGCGCTCATGCACGCTGTCAAGCGCAGTGTAGAAATTAAAGCCTGGGTGGTCGGCCAAGATGAAAAAGAAGCGGGGCTGCGCGCCATTTTGAATTTTGGTCATACTTTTGGGCATGCTATTGAAGCGGGCATGGGCTATGGCAACTGGTTGCATGGTGAAGGTGTTGGGGCAGGCATGGTCATGGCTGCACACTTGTCACAAAGGCTGGGCTTGGTCGATGCCAGCTTTGTAGACCGGCTGACGCTGTTGATTGCACGTGCAGGCCTGCCCACCCGCGGTGCCGTGATAGATGCTACCGATAACGCAGGGGCATACCTGGAGCACATGCGCGTGGATAAAAAAGCACAAGCGGGTGAGATTCGCTTCGTGCTGATAGACGGCCTTGGCAACGCCACCATGCGCTCTGCGCCCGATAGCTTGGTGCGCGAAGTCATTGATGCCTGCTGCATGCAAGGCGTCGGTATTCAAGGCTGATAAAAAGATAGTTTCTTGCGCTTTTCAATCAGCGCTGGCGTGTTTTGTATTCAAAGAGAAAGCTGCCTGTGCAATTGCTTTTATCCCCTTGGGCTTGCCAACCGCAAGAAACACGTGGGCGCAGATATTTTGAGGCCGCTGCACCAACGCGCACGGAGCACCAGCGGGATCGTGATCGCATCGTGCATTCCAGTGCCTTTCGGCGTCTGGTCTACAAAACACAGGTTTTTGTGAACCATGAGGGCGATCTGTTTCGCACGCGGCTAACTCATTCACTGGAGGTCGCGCAGCTGGGGCGCTCCATTGCTCGCCCTCTGGCGCTGAACGAAGACTTGGTCGAAGCCATTTGCCTGGCACATGATTTGGGGCACACCCCTTTTGGGCATGCAGGACAAGATGAGCTCAATGCTTGCATGCAGGGCTTGGGTGGCTTTGAGCACAATTTGCAAAGTCTGCGGGTTGTGGATGCGCTGGAAGAACGCTATCCCCAATACGACGGAATCAATCTCACGTTTGAAACGCGTGAAGGCATCCTCAAGCATTGCTCACGCGCGAATGCACTGAAGCTTGAGGCGCAGGAGCCCGGCGGCGTTGCTGCCCGCTTCTTGAGCGGACAGCAAACCTCTCTGGAAGGGCAGCTGGCCAATCTGGCAGATGCGATTGCCTACAACGCCCACGATGTGGATGACGGCGTGCGCTCTGGCTTGATCAGCGTCGAGCAACTGCAAGCAGTGCCTTTGTTTGCACACTTTCATGCACAGGCCTTGATGGAATATCCACAGCTGGCTCAGCCAGAGGCGGACAGGCGTTTGCTGTATGAAACCATTCGCCGCATGCTCAGTGCGCAGGTGTACGACGTGATTGGCACGACCCGCCAGCGTATCGAGCAAGCCGGTGTGCAAAGCGCTGATGAGGTACGAGCCTGTGGACAGCGGCTGGTAAGTTTCAGCCCCGATATGCAGGCGCAGTCGCAAGCGCTGAAGCATTTCTTGTTTCACCAGCTGTATCGTCACGTGCAGGTCATGCAGACCATGGATGCTGCAAGACAAGTCGTTCGTGAATTGTTTGATGCCTACCTGCAGCAACCGAGCATGATGAAGCCGCGCTACGCGTTGCGTGCGCAGCAGGCGGGCAGTGCAGCCGCGCAGGCACGGGTGGTGGCAGACTTTGTGGCGGGGATGACAGACCGGTATGCCGCCAAAGAGCATGAGCGCATCACGGGCCAGCGTCTGCTGGCTTAAGCTGGGACAAGAGCATGCGCGAGAGAGAACTTGCGCTGGGGCAACAGCCAATCGCTATGTGGGCTGCAGCAAAGCCTGTGCTTGGCTAAAATTTGAAACACAACACAAAAGGGGGCATGGTGCCCCCATTTGTTTTTGGGGCCAATACATGACCGATACCACCACAGAACTTGCCTTTCCTGAAGACGTCGTCATCGCAGATACGGTGCGCTGGCTGGAGAAGGCCGTGATCGGCCTGAACCTGTGCCCATTTGCCAAAAGCGTACATGTCAAAGGCCAAATCCACTATGTGGTCAGCCAGGCCAGCGATGCTGAGGGCGTTGCCATTGATCTACACCGCGAGTTAGAGGCTCTGGCAGAAAGCTCGCCAGAAAAGCGCGACACCACGCTGCTGATCCTGCCGCAGGCCTTCGCAGAGTTCTTGGACTTCAACGATTTCACTGAGCTGGCCGACGACTTGGTCGAAGAGCTGGATTTGGGCGGTATTTTGCAGGTGGCCTCTTTCCACCCGTTGTTCCAGTTTGAAGGCACGGATGTGGACGACGTCACCAACTGCACCAATCGTGCGCCTTACCCCATCTTGCATTTGCTGCGAGAAGACAGCATTGACAAGGCGGTTGAAGCGTTTCCTGAGGCGGAGATGATCTACGAGCGCAATATGCAAGTGCTGGGAGAAATGGGCATTGAAGGCTGGCTGGATCTGGATCTGGCTGCGCGCTGCCCGGTCGCGCTGCGGGATGCGGATGAGGCCGCCACTGAGAAGAAATAATGAGTAAGCACAACAAGGCCGCCAAAGGCCAGACCGCCAGCGCCAAGCCCGCTGTCCAGGATATTGCAGCCCAGCTGGAGTTGAAGCCAGGTCAAAGCATTGAGTTACTGAAGGCGCTGCACATTCTGACGCGTGACGGCAAGCTCAACCAAGACTCGCGCCGCAAGCTCAAGCAGGTCTACCACCTCTACCAATTCATTGAACCTATCTTGCAAGAGTTGGGCAAAGAGGGGCAGGCAGTGACCCTGGCCGACCATGGCGCCGGCAAGTCATACCTTGGCTTTATCTTGTATGACCTGTACTTCAAGCCGCAAGGCCAAGGCAGTATTTACGGCATTGAGACCCGTGCGCCCTTGGTAGAAGCTTCGCAAAAACTGGCCGCTGAACTGGGTTTTGAGCGGATGCATTTTCTGAACATGTCGGTAGCCGAATCCACGCGCGCCGACTTCATGCCTGAACGTTTTGACGTGGTGACTGCCTTGCATGCTTGCGATACGGCAACCGATGACGCCATTGCATTTGGCCTGCAAAAGAAAGCCAAAGCCATGGTGCTGGTGCCGTGCTGTCAGGCAGAGGTTGCTGCTTGTTTGCGGCAGACCAAGGCGCTCAGCCTCACACGCACGCCACTGGCTGAATTGTGGCGCCACCCCATTCATACCCGTGAGATGGGCAGCCAGATTACCAATGTGCTGCGCTGCCTGTATTTGGAAGCGTGTGGCTACCAGGTCACGGTAACCGAGCTGGTAGGCTGGGAGCACAGCATGAAAAATGAGCTGATCGTGGCACGATACACCGGCCATAAAAAGCGCAGCGCTGCAGAGCGTCTGCAGCAGCTTTTGACAGAGTTCGGACTCGAGAGCTTGGCGCAACACCGTTTTTTGCTACCCGCACAAACGAGCTGAATTTATTTAAGTATAGCTTTAAGCGCTTAACTGGCTTGGTTTTCACTATGTTTATTAGTTGAAAGTCAAGACAGTTAAGCGCTTTTTGCTATGTAAATTAATTTTCCAACCCACCAAAGAGTGTTTAACAAAATTTATAGAAGTGTTGTTCTTGATGTTTTTTGTTAATCGTTGATTTTGCCGATTTCACAGGTAAGTGCCGTCTTGCACGAAGCGTCAAGAATTCTTAAGTCGCTCTAGGGTGCCATCCTATTTCATTGTGTATTTTTTGTGAGTAGATTAGTATTTATGTAGTTTTTCAATCCATACCGTTTATCGATTGAATTTATCTATTAATCGACCACTTACCTGTGCAGGTGCACTTATGAAAATGCGTAACCTTTCCAAAGTGATGACGACTCTGGGCATCACCTCGTTTGCAGTCAGTGCGTTTGCGCAGCAAGCGGCTCCAGCAATGGCTCCACAGGCAGCACCGACAACTGCTCCACAAGCGGTGCCAGCAGTGGCTGCGCAAGCAATGGCACTTGTCGGTTTAAATCAGGTCGTTGAGCGCGCGATCACATCGCATCCGGAAATCAATGCGCGCTACCAAGATTTTGTCTCTACGCTGGAAGATCAGAACATTGCACGTGCTGGCTGGCGTCCCAGCATTACGGCCCAGGCTTGGACGGGTCGCGAGTGGCGCAGCAATATTGAAAATGCACCCTCATACGACTGGAACCGTCCAGGCTGGAATGTGGAGTTGCGCCAACTGATTTTTGATGGTGGAGCAACATCGAACCGCATTCGCCAATTTGGCTTTGAAAAGCTGTCCAAATACTACGATTTGCACGCGACCTCCAACAACCTGGCCAACGAGGCGGTGGCCGCCTATCTGGACGTGCAGCGTTATCGCTCCATGCAAGCACTGGCTCAAGAGAATTTCTCCATGCACGCGGCCACGCTGGGCCAGCTGCGCGAACGTCAGGAGTCTGGCGTAGGCCGCGGTGTCGACATGGAGCAGGCCAGTGGCCGCCTGTCCTTGGCGCAGACCAACTTGATGACGGAGAGCAATAACCTCAACGACGTGACACAGCGTTTTCGCCGTGTAGTCGGTGAATATCCTGCAGCCCAATTGCCTGCTGTTCCAGAGGTCACCGGAGGCTTGCCGGTGATTGGCCAGACGCAAAATTTTGAAGAGTCACTGCGGGTGAATCCCGCCATCTTGTCCAAGCAGGCTTTGGTGCAAGCGGCGCAGGCGGGTGAAAAAGTAGCCAAGGCCGCCGGGTACGCGCCGACACTGGATGTGCGTGCCTCAACCGGGCGAGATCGTGAACAACCAGGCGCTTTGTATCGCGACGTGCAAAGCTCGCGCGTCCAGCTGATGCTGACTTATCCGATCTACCGCGGCGGTGCAGATTCGGCGCGTATTCGTCAGACTGCCGCACAAGGCTATGCGGCACAGGATGTTCGCGATTACACCTGCCGTAACGTGCAGCAGGAACTGTCGGTGGCATGGAACAACATTGTCCGCTTGCGCCAGCAACTGCCTTTCTTGCGTGAGCATGAGCTTTCCACTTCCAAGGTGCGCGTTGCCTACATGCAGCAATTTCGCATTGGTCAGCGCTCCTTGCTGGACTTGCTGGACACCGAAAACGAATTGTTCGATGCACGGCGAGCCATGATCAATGCCGACTATGACCTGAAGAAAGCAGAGTACTACTGGCTGGCTCTTTCCAACCAGGTTTTGCCTAATTTGGGGTTGGTACAACCCCATCGCGATGCAGAGCCAGAAGAGCAACAGGCGCTGGTCTTACCTGACGAGCCGTTGCGCGCCTGCATGGATACATTGCCTGACACAAGTAACTTGACACCTGTGGCTTTGAAACAAATGCCCAAATAAGGCGCGTGACCTGCGCAAAGTACGATTCACTGAAGCTCTTGTGTAAGCAAGCATGCAAGCATGGTTGCTTACCTCGAGGGAGGGCGGTATGGCTCATAAAGATATAAAAGACGAGCCTCACAAAGGCAAACAGAATTTTTCAGCACTTGATGAGGATTTCATCCGTGTGCTGGAAGATTTGATTGACGCATTGCTGACCAATGGGACATTGCGCCTGACGGATCTGCCCCCGCATGCCCTGGCCAAGCTCAATGAGCGCAAGAAGGAGCGAGATCGACTGCGCAACTCGCTAGACCTCATGCCCGACGATGACATTTTGATCTGACACGCAAGAGGTATCTATGAACGCACCTAAAGATGCGCCGTCGGGTTCAATGCAGTCTGCAGATGTAGCTGATGGTGGTTCGCCCGCCGCACCAGCGAACAACTTTCGTTTGCCGCCACACAGCACGCAAGACGATCCGTTGCTGATGTGTCTGGTGGAGCTAACGCGTATTCACGGAACGCCATGTTCGGCGCAAGCGCTGAGCAGTGGGCTGCCCTTGGTGGGCAATCGTTTAACCCCCTCCTTGCTTGAGCGTGCAGCAGCACGGGCGCGCTTTACGACGCGCATTGTGAGGCGTGAATTAAATGAGGTGCCTGCAGGGTTGCTGCCAGCGATCTTGCTGCTGAAAAATAACCGTGCTGCGCTTTTGCTGCAGCAGCTGGATGCACAGCGTTTTCTGGTGCAGTTTCCGGAGGCCGCCAGCCCTGTGGAGGTGCCAGCTGCAGATTTGCTGGAAATGTACTCGGGCTACCTGTGCTTTGTACGACCTCAATTTCGATTTGAAAAGCGTGCAGAGCAAGGCTTAAAAAACAGCAGTGAACATTGGTTTTGGGCTGCGGTACAGGGTAGCAAACGGTTTTATCGCGATGCCTTTCTTGCTGCAGTACTGATCAACTTGTTTGCACTGGCGATTCCATTGTTCAGCATGAATGTGTACGACCGTGTTGTGCCGAACAACGCAGTGGAAACGCTGTGGGTGCTGGCCATTGGTGTGAGCTTGATTCTGGGGTTCAACTTTGTACTGACCACAGCACGCGCCTATGTCGTGGATACGGCAAGCAAGCGTATTGACGTGGCTTTGTCCGCACAAATCATGGAGCAGGTTCTGGATTTGCGCATGGAAAGCAGGCCAGCGTCGGTGGGCTCTTTTTCTGCCAATCTGCGCTCTTTTGAATCGGTGCGCGACTTTATCGCCTCTGCAAGCCTTACCACCTTGGTGGACCTTCCATTTGTCTTGCTCTTCCTGGTGGTTCTGGCCTGGATATCTCCGTGGATGCTGATTCCGCCGATTGTGGCCATTTTGGCTGTGCTGCTGGTTTCTTTCTATGCCCAGGCGAGCCTTGAGAGTTTGACGATCAAAACGTTTCAGGCCGTATCGCAGCGCAATGCATTGCTGGTTGAAACCCTGACGAATCTGGATGCAGTGAAGACGCTCAACGCACAAGGCGGTGTGCAGCGACTGTGGGAAAGTGCCACTCAATACATTGCTTTTGTTGGCGGCAAGATCAAACTGATTTCTGCGGCCAACGTGAATTTTGTGCAGACCATGCAGCAACTGGTCACCGTAGCGGTGGTGATTATCGGTGTCTACCTGGTTCAGGCTACGGAGCTGTCGATGGGTGGAATCATTGCCGCGTCAATGATCTCCGGGCGGTGTATTGCTCCTTTGGGCCAGGTTGCGGGGCTGATGATGCAGTACCACAACGCCAAGACATCGCTGTCGTCGATCGACAACTACATGAAGATGCCTGTTGAACATGGCAAGGAGCGTGACTTTGTTTCACGTCCCGTGCTGCATGGGGGCATTGAGTTTCGGAATGTGAGCTTTAGCTACCCCAAGTCTGATCAGCTTGCCTTAAGCGGCGTGAGCTTTGTGATCAAGCCTGGTGAAAAGGTGGGCGTGATCGGGCGCATCGGGTCTGGAAAAACAACGCTGGAAAAACTGATCTTGGGGCTGTACCAGCCGCAAGAGGGCGCGATCTTGATTGATGGCGTCGATGTACGGCAGATTGACCCCATAGATTTGCGCCGCTCGATTGGGCATGTGCCCCAAGACCCCATGCTTTTTTATGGCAGCCTCAAGCACAACTTGCTCGTTGGCGCACCTTATGCGACAGAAGCTGACATGCTGCATGCCGCGCGCATAGCTGGGGTAGATGAATTCGCAGCAGAGCACCCGCAGGGCTATGAAATGCCGATTGGCGAGCGGGGTGAGTCTTTATCCGGAGGGCAGCGCCAGTCCATTGCGGTGGCCCGGGCACTGATTCAAGACCCGCCCATCTTGTTGCTCGATGAACCCAGTAGCAACTTGGACAACCAGAGTGAGGCTTTGCTCAAGACCCGACTGAAAGAAAGCAGCGGTGACAAAACGATTGTCTTGGTCACACACCGAACTGCTTTGCTGGAGCTGGTTGACCGCCTGATTGTCATTGATGCCGGCAAAGTGGTCGCAGATGGAGCTAAGGAGCAGGTGATTGAGGCGCTGAAGTCAGGGCGTATTGCTCGTGCAGGAGGTCGCTCATGAACAAGCCCGAGACCAGTAAAAAAACATGGCGAGAGCGTTGGGAAAATTGGTTGCTGCAAGGTGACTCCCAGATGACGGGCCTGCAGCAAGATGATTTGATTGCAGATGCGCAATGGGCAGCCGGTCAGCAGCAAGCCAAGGGCTCACGCCTGCTGCTGTGGGGTGCACTGCTTGCTGTTGTGGTGTTGTTGATCTGGGCGTGTGTTGGCCACATTGACGAAGTTGTGCGCGGCCAAGGCAAAGTTGTGCCCTCTCGGCAGGTGCAGGTCATTCAAAGTCTGGATGGGGGCATCGTCGAGGAAATCTTGGTTCGACCGGGGGAGCACATCGAATTGGGGCAGGTGTTACTGCGCATTGACCCTACGCGTTTTACATCTTCATTGGGCGAAAGCAAGGCAGAAGTACTGGCACTGAAAGCCAAGGCTGCGCGTTTGGAGGCATTGGCTACAGGTGATGTCTTTAAGGTGCCAGAAGATGTGATGAGAGACGCCCCACAGATCGTGCAGATGGAGCGGCGTTTTTGGGAAACCAAAACTCAGGAGCTTGACACCACCATCAGTATTGCAAGAGATCAACTGAACCAGCGGCAGCAGGAGCTGCGGGAAACAGCTGCCAACCGTGATCAAGCCACATCCAGCTGCAGTTTGACGTCTGAAGAGCTGGCTGTAACCCGGCCATTACTCAAGAGCGGAGCGGTTTCCGAGGTTGATTTGCTGCGCTTGCAGCGTGATGTGGCTCGTTTTTGTGGCGAGGCCAAAGCGGCAGGTGCGCAAATTGGGCGTATCCAGGCAGCGATTCAGGAGGCGCAGCGCAAAGTGCAAGAAGCGGAGCTCAATGTGCGCAACCTGGCTCGCGTGGAGCTGTCAGAGACAAAGTCCAAACTTTCTACCTTGGAGCAAGGGCAGCTTGCGCTGGCAGATCGGGTCAAGCTGGCAGAAGTACGCTCTCCTGTGCGTGGAACAGTCAATACCTTGATGGTCAATACCGTCGGCGGTGTAGTCCAGCCGGGCAAAGACATCCTTGACATCGTGCCCATGGATGACAGTTTGCTGCTGGAGGTGCAGGTCAATCCCAAAGACATCGGATTTTTGCATTTTGGACAGAAAGCAGAGGTCAAATTTACGGCCTATGACTTCGCCATCTATGGAGGCTTGACCGGCAAGGTAGAGCAAATTGGAGCGAACACCATTACGGATGAACGGGGTAACTCGTACTACATCGTGAAGGTGCGAACGGACAAGGTGCATGTGGGAGATAACTCGCGCCCGATCATCCCAGGCATGCAGGCTGAAGTGCATGTTCTGACTGGGCGGCGCACGTTGATGCAGTACTTGCTGAAACCTATTTTGAGAGCCAAAGCGAATGCTTTGACCGAGCGTTGAGCTTGTCTTCTTTATGCATGTGAGGAAAAGATGCAAGTACAGCCTATTTTGATCGTGACGAGGGATGCTGGCCTGTGGGAAAGATGGCAACTTTTGTCAGAAGCAGGAAAGAAGCCGTATCGAGGCGTTGATTTACAAGACGTCTTGCACTGGAAGTCCATGGGCAATCACCTGGTGATTGTGGATATGGCGTTGCTCAAGCAATCCAATGCCCAAGATGGGTGGCAACAGTATTTCGATGGTTTGCGTGTGCTGGTGCTCAGCGCCCACATGAGTGACGCTGAAGGGCAGATGGTGCTGGCAAAAGGTGCCTGCGGCTATGCGCATACGCATTTGTCAAATGACGCCTTGGTACTGATTGTCAACAGCATCGATACAGGTGCAATCTGGCTGGGCCGCAGTCTCTTGCAGAGAATGCTGCAAGACATTGAGCAGCGCTTGCCGGTGATCACCGAGAGTGACTGGGCTCGGTTGCTTTCAGTGCGAGAAAAAGAGGTGGCCCGCCTTGCTTCGACCGGGCACAGCAACGCAGAAATAGCACAGCAATTGCTGATCACCGAAAGAACCGTTCGTGCACATTTGTCTTCAGTGTTTGAAAAATTGCATGTGGATGACCGCCTCAAGCTGGCGCTCAAAGTGCATGGCATACAGCGCTAGCTGCTGGTGCTGTTTGTAGGAGAAAGCAGCTGCCTGATTGTGCGAATTGAGCAGCTTTGATTGTCATCTTTTGAGGGGAAATCCATAAAGAGCAAGCCTAACCGTCCAAGCGGTTGATCTATTGGCTTTGCCGCCAATAGCTTTGCAAGTATTCATTTCCTAATATTTCTCCAAGGGCGGCGCTTTGGTGCCACTAGTGTTCACCTTTTGGAGAGATGTGATGGCAAATACTTCTGCATTGATTACCAAGTTGGAAGGTCAGGCCTGGGTTCGCAATAGTGATGGCAGCTTGCAGCCATTGCGTGTTGGAATGCGCATCCCCATTGATGCAGACATCGTCACAGCGGCAGGAAGCCAGCTGTCTCTTCAGGGTAATGAAGATGGTGTTCTTCAGATTGCAGCAGATCAGCAGCTCAAGCTGTCTGAGGATTTATTTCAAGCAGCAGAGCCGAGCGAAGCGGCCATCGCCAATCCGGTAGATGCAGATGTCAATGCATTAATCACAGCGTTGAATGATGGGCAAGACCCTCTGGCAGAGCTGGACCCTACAGCGGCGACGCTTTCTGGTGGTGAAGGTGCAGGCAGCACCTATGTGCGGCTTGCCAGTGTGATCGAACGGACCACACCCTTAGCGCTGCAATATCCTCGCTCCATTTCCGCTGGCACAGAAGACTTCATCTCTGGTGGGGCGGTAGCCCAGGATGATGAACCAGCCCCTCCAGCCCAGGTCAGCATCGGATCAGATGCCCAGACAGTCTATGAGGCAGGGCTGGGTAATGAAGCGACAAGCGAAACAAGCAGCGGCACTTTCAGCGTAAGTGCCAGCGATGGTATTGCCTCAATCACCATCGGCGGTGTGAGCTACTCACTGGCTCAACTCAAGGGCAATGTGGCACTACTGCCCCCTGTGAACACACCTGACGGCACGATCAAAATCACGGGCTTTGTCTCGGATGCTGGCAACCAAAATGGCACCGTCAGTTATGAATACACGCTCACGGCAGCTCAGGCGCATGCCAGCGCTGATGGCAATAACACACTGACTGACACCATTGCTGTGGGTGTGGTGGGTTCGGGCGGTGTGACCAGTACGGGCGAAATTGTTATCACCATTGTGGACGATGTGCCGGTGGTGACGCTGTCTGGAGCGGTGACCGCGGTGGAAGGGGCAGCAGCCATCACCGGGGCGTGGAACCTGGCGGCAGGCGCCGATGGTGTGACACCGGCCAACTTCACGATCTCGATCGACGGAGGCGCTGCACAGACAGTGGCGTACGGCACGGGCATCAACACCGGCAAGGGCACGTTGACGATCAATGCCAACAACACATGGAGCTTTGTGCCCGCCAGTGGTCTGAACAACGCCGGCGGCGTGAACGTGAACTTCACACTCAGTGCCAAGGATGGCGACAACGACACCAGCAGCGCTACGCACACCATCTCGGTGACCGATGGTCCCGGCCCGGTGGTCTCGGGCCCCAACGGCGGGGTCATCACCCTGGCGCTGGATGACCAGAACCTGGCTGGCGGCAGTACGCCTGCCAACCCTGACTTTGCCCAAGATGCCATCACCTTTACGGCAGGCTCGGATGCGATTGCCTCGCTGAAGTTCGGTACGGACCTGAGCACTCTGTCGACGAGCGCAGGCCTGGTCTGGAGCCGTGTCTCGGACACGCAGATCGTCGGCAAGATCGGTGCGACGACAGTCGTGACGCTGGATCTGACGGCCAATGCAGGCAACACCACCGCTACCGTCAAGGCCACGCTCAACAGCAACTACACCGGGCACACAGCGCTGGGCGATGACCTGGCGGCACTGGGTTCGGTCAAGGTGGTGGCCACCGACACCGATGGAGATACGGCGCAGGGCACCGTCAATGTGACTGTCTCGGACGATATCCCTGTGGTGACGCTGTCTGGAGCGGCGAGCGTGGTGGAAGGGGCAGCCGCCATCACCGGGGCGTGGAACCTGGCGGCAGGCGCCGATGGTGTGACACCGGCCAACTTCACGATCTCGATCGACGG
>NZ_JACSQK010000007.1:79125-136698 GCF_014836675.1 Comamonas avium | reverse complement strand
GGTGGTGGCCACCGACACCGATGGAGATACGGCGCAGGGCACCGTCAATGTGACTGTCTCGGACGATATCCCTGTGGCACTAAGTGATGTTGGCAGTGTTGCAGAGGGTGCAACCCTGACTGTGGGTGCGGCCGGTGGTGTGCTTTTCAACGATAAGCCGGGTGCAGATGGCTGGGACACCGCAGGCGGGGTGGTGGGTGTGAATAACGTGACCTCGGGCTCCGTAACAACTGCCAACGGAAGCGGTGCATATGTGATTCAGGGGCAGTACGGTCAGCTGACCTTGGGCAAAGATGGCAGCTACACCTATCAGGCAACAGCAGCGGTCACGTCTGATAAACAAGATGTGTTTACATATACCGTTAAAGACGGTGATGGCGACACGACCACCGCACAGCTGAGCATTACGGTGAATAACGTCGATCAAAAGCCTGTAGTCAATGACATCGACCACTCTGCACTGGAAAGCAGCCGTACTGAGACTAAGAGCAATGTGGTGCTCACGATCGATCTTTCCGGCAGTATGAATTTTGACTCTGGGGTTGCTGGTAAAACTCGGCTTGACTTGGTCAAAGAGGCCGTTGCAGAGCTTCTCAATTCTGGCAGTGTGAATGCCGTATTCATTACTACATTCTCATCCAGCGGGTATGCCACAGACAATAGTGCTTTGAACGGCGGGCAGTGGTACACCGCAGCACAGTTGCAGCAAGCCATTTTGGCTGTGAATGCACTGAATGCAGTTGGCGGTACTAACTATGATGGCGCACTGACAAGTGTCATGAATTATGTAAATGCTGCTGGAACTTTCCCTGGCGGTGCAGGGAAGAATGTCTCTGTTTTCATGTCCGATGGAGAGCCTACGAACGGCGCTGTTGGAACGGCTAAAGAATCCCAATGGATTACTTGGCTGGGTTCCAAAAACTTTAGCGATGCATATGCCATCGGTTTTGGTGGCCTTACATCTACAAATGCCAACAACCTTGAACCAATCGCCTGGAAGGCTGGCGAAGTACAGGGCACACACACCACGGCAGCCCAAGATGATCACGTCATCCTCAGCGATGTGACGGCACTTAAAGATGCGCTTTTGCAGACAGTGGTGTCTCCTGGTGCTGTAGTGACGGGGGACCTGAAGACCGAAGGAGGTAATACATCAGGAGATGGATGGGGCAGTGCAGTTGTGAGTGTGGTGACCTTTGGTGCGCAAACCCATACTTTCACCAGTGCAAGCGATACATTCACCTTTGATCTGGGAGCGGTTGGCAAGGTGGTTGTCAAAGGGGATGGCACATACACCTTTACTGCAAACAACACGACGGATGTAAATGCAGCACTGTCTGCTGCACTCACCTATACCCTGAAGGATGTGGACGGCTCGGTATCTAACCCTGCCAATCTGGTGTTCACCCTGACGGATCGCAGCGAGGTGTCATCAGTAGACGATGGTGCATCGGTCTCTACAACCTCGACGATGGTGCCGGTGACTGTGCCCAATACATCGCAGGCAAACTTCAACACTAACGACAATGGGGACTGGTCTTTCAGCTCTGCAACGCAGGCCAGTTTCACTAGTCTAGCAACTGCAGCTGGGGGGGCAGACGCATGGCTACGCTCTGCAAATACGACGGTTTCGTCGTCCAATGGTGCTGATGGCCGATTGACCGTGACGGATAACAACGGCAGCAGCACTGGAGCTGGAGAGGTGTTTACGCCAATCTACACAGCCAGTAGTGCTGGAGGCGAAAAGCTGTCGTTCCAGGTGGAAGCGCGCGGTAATTGGAGTACTGGTAACGATACGGCGCAATGGGCGCTGTACCAGAAGGTGGGTGCAACCTGGGTGGCGCTAACGGGTGCAGGCACCTCTGGCAGCATCACTTCTAATTCTCAGTATATTGAGACCAAAATGTTGGATGCAGCTGGCCAGTATCGGATTTATCTGAATGTGACGGATGCCAGTGGGAATGCCAATAGCAACAAGGCCAGTGTTTCGGTAGATGACTTCCAAGTCATTCATCCCGTGACATATGAGCCGCAATGGTCCACTTCAAGCGTTAGCGGCAATGTGCTGAACAATGACTCGCAGGGTTCTGAAGGTGCGAGCTTGTATGTGGGCAGTACAAAAGTGGGTGTGGCGGGGGTGGATGTGGTTGGCACCTACGGTACGTTGCACCTCAATGCCGACGGCAGCTATACCTATACGACAGCCAGCGGAGCCCCCTACCATGCGACACAGCAGGATGTTTTTGAGTACCACTTGACGCAGGCCGATGGTGATACGGCGACAGCCAATTTGACCATTACGGTGAATGCCAGCGGGCCAGGGGTATTGGCTGGAGTTGTAACAGAGACACCTGTGGTTCCGACACCGTTGCCCGGGCATGAAATTCTTGCCTCGACTGGTCTGGACACTCTGGTGGGCACTGGCAGTGATGATCTTTTCACTTGGAAATCGGGGACACAGAGTGCACCGGTTGATGTAGTGAAGGGCTTTGGCACTGCCGGCAGCGACAAGCTGGTGCTGGGTGATTTGCTGCAAGGCGAAGAGCACACCAGTGACTTGAGCAAGTTCTTGCACCTTGAGACACAGGCTGGCACAGGAGGCACAGTGAATACCGTGATCAAGGTCTCGACTTCTGGCGGCCTGGCTGCAGACGGCAGTGGCTACAACCAGCAGATTGTGGTGGAAGGTGTGGACTTGACGGGTAGCAGCCATGACCAGAACACCATGATCAAAAATCTGATTGACCAAGGCAAGCTCAAGCTTGACCACAGTTGACCGGACCGCTGATTTGAGGAGCCAATGACACCATGGACCAGAGCATCAACCGCTTGATTGCCCAAGGTCAGCTGGATGTGCATCAATGAGGTGAGGCAGACCGTCAGGAGCGCCAGAGCGCTCCTGACCATCCAGGGCGCATGCTTTGGCAGGCGCCCTTTTTTCATGAGCAATCGGGCCATGCACAATGGCGGCTACGTGAAATAAGAGGTCCCATGGTGCCTGAGTGTTCTCCCAGCAATATCAATAGCCTGCGCCGCAGGTCGCTGCTTGCATGTGCAGCGGCGATGGCGGGCTGCTGGTCATTGCGGGGTGCGCGAGCCTGGGATGAGTCTTTGATGCACCGTGAAATGCGCACGCGCTATGGCGAGGCCGGGCTGCGCAGGCTGCAGGCGTGGCTGGATATGCTTAAAGCACAGTCGGGGCTTTCTGTTGCGCAGCAAGTGCAGGCAGTCAATGATTTCTGGAATCAGCAATTGATGGCATCCGAAGACATGCTGATTTGGAAAGAGGCCGATTACTGGGCCACGCCTTTAGAGAGCCTTGGCAAGGGGGCCGGGGACTGTGAAGACTTTGTGATTGGCAAGTTCTTTTCACTGACGCATCTGGGTGTACCTCCTCAGCAGATGCGGCTGATTTATGTGCGTGCACGTATCGGCGGGATGGGCAGCACGCAAAGCATTGCGCACATGGTTCTGGGCTTTTATGCAACCCCGCAGGCTGATCCGCAGGTGCTGGACAACCTGGTCAGCAGCATTCAGCTGGCCAGCCAGCGCACAGATTTAAGCCCTGTGTTCAGCTTCAATACGCAGGGTATCTATGTTCGGGGGGAGCGTTCTGCCCCCTCAGACCGTATCAATCGCTGGCAAGATTTGCTGCAAAAAATGCGAAAAGAAGGGTCGGATGCATTATGAAAAAGCAATCCACAACTCCAAAGTGGCCGTGCAATCGAGCTGCATGTTCATGCACGATGTACGGTGCCGGCGTATTTTCTGAAAGGCACTAAGCCATGTCGTTACTCAAACAGCTTTTACTGAGTGTGTCAGTGGCGGTGGTCGGTATTTTGCTGGGCACACTGGCTTTCAGCATTGGTGGCGCGCGCAGCTACCTGTCGGAGCAATTGCAAAATCAGAGCGAGAACGCTGCCTCTTCGCTGGCTTTGTCGCTGTCTCAGCCTGCGGCCCAAGACCCGGTCACGCGGGAGTTGCTGATGGCTGCCTTGTTTGATACGGGACAGTTTTCCGCCATTCGGTTGCTAGGGCCTGATGAAAAAACACTGTTTGAGCGTGAGAAAAAAACACTGGATGTAGCAGGCCGCGCACCAGAGTGGTTTGCGCGTTTGCTGCCTTTGCCCAAGCCTGTGGCTGAGCGTTCCATCAGTGATGGCTGGCGGCAAGTGGGCACGCTGAGTGTGGCGGTAGACAACCGTTTTGCGATGGACGATTTGTGGTCAAGCAGCAGCAAGATGACAGCCCTGATTGTGGTGGCTGGCGCGGTGTGGGCGTGCTTTGTGGGCATGTTGCTGCGCTGGTTCCGGCGCGTATTGCATGACGAAGTGGAGGCGCAGGTGCAGAGCATTGGCACCAGCCAGTCCCAGGATGCAAAGGTAGGTGCTTCGCGGGTGGCCGAGCTGGCCTCAGTGTCTCACGCCATTGAAGATGCACGCGTGCGTGTCACCCAGGCTTCCAATGCGCAGACACAGCGCATTGAAAGTCTGGAGCTGGAGACCAACAGTGACCCCGTCACGCAGTTGCCCAACCGTAAATACTTCGTCAACGAGCTGCAAAAAGCGCTGCAGACCAGTGTGGATGCACAAGGGCACGTGCTGATCATGCGCCAGCGCGACCTGCAGGCAATGAACAGCAGCCATTCTCGCGAGCAGGTGGATGCCTGGCTGAGCAGCGTGTGGCAGCAGGTGCGGAAATTACTGGCTGACAACGCACAAGTGCCTGCGCAGCTGGCACGCCTGAATGGCAGTGATTTTGCGGTGCTGCTGCCTGGAAATCTGGGGCCTGAAGGCATGCACATGGTGCAAAAGCTGCGCCATTTGCTGCAGTCGCAAAGCATGGCTTTGAACGATACCCAATGGTCGCGCGGCGCGTTTGCGCTGACGGCCTACACCGCCGCAGACAGCGTGACCGATGTGCTCTCGCGTCTGGATCAGGGCGTGATGCAGGCTGAAAGTGCAGGCCATGGCGATGTGGAATATGCCGAGCAGGCACCCTACCCTGGCGCGGTGATTGCAGGCGAGGGCCGCTGGCAGCAACTGCTGGGCAAGGCCTTGCAGGCCCCAAGGCAGTTGCAGATTGCAGTGCAAGCCTTTACCAGTGCCTCGCTGATAGGCACTGATGTACGACACGAAGCCTCGCTGGAGCTGCATGAGGACGATGGCCGTGTGCTGGGCGGGCCGCTGTTTTTGCCAGCGGTCGTGCGTCTGGGAATGTCGGGCGATTACGATTTGCAGGCCGTCTCGCTGGGCTTGCAGTGGCTGGCCCAGCATGCTGGGCAGGTGCTGATTGTGCGGGTGTCAGTGCCTTCTTTGGAGCAGGACGATTTTGTGCCGCGCATGCAAGCTTTGCTGCACTCGCCGCAGATCCAGATGCTGGGTACGGCAGTGGAACAACTGGTGCTGGAGCTGGATGCCCATGCGCTGGAGGTCATGCCCGCGCGCGTTGCCGAGTTTTGCGCGGCCACTGCGCAGGTGCATGTCGGGGTGGGGCTGCGCAGGCTGGATCAGGCCCCCAAGGCTTTGCTGCAATTGCCCAGCTTGCCTTTGCGCTATGTGAAGCTGGGTGGCTTTTTTGCCGAGCAGTCTTTGCACAACACGGGCGTGCGCCATTTGATGGAGGCCATGATCAGCACAGCCCAGGCGCAAGCTGCGCAGGTGTACATCACCGATGCCGTGGCCCCCGAGGCGGCATCGTGGCTGCGCATCAAGGGCGCGAGCTTGCCAGCACCGCCAGCCTTTTGAGTGAATCCCTGACGGGCAGTGACAGAAGTGAAAAATATAGCTGTCAACGCTTGTGTATGCTTGTTTTTAGATACTTTTATATCTAAAAACAAGTATGGGTAAGCGCTGATAGCTATAAATTATGGGTATGTTCATAAAAAAACGCCGACCGCATTCAGCGCATCGGCGTATTAAACAGGAGAGATAACGACAGCAGCGTTAACTGCTGGACGGGCGCTTAGATCTCTGCGCCAGACTCTTTGACAACCTTGCCCCACTTGACGGCTTCAGCCTTGATGAAGGCATCGAATTCGGCAGGGGTGTCGATCACCACTTCGCCACCCTGGTCGCCAATCTTCTTGATCACGGCGGGGTCCTTGAGCACCTTGGCCAGCGAGGCATGCAGCTTGCTCAGCACGGGGGCTGGGGTGCCAGCCGGAGCCCACAGGCCAAACCATGAGGTGGCTTCGTAACCGGGCACGCCCGCTTCTGCAATAGTGGGCACGTTAGGCAGCTCGGGCGAGCGCTTGGCGGTGGTCACTGCAATAGGGCGCAGCTTGCCAGAGCGCACGTGCTGAATGGCCGAAGGCATGTTGTCAAACATGATGCCAATCTGGTTGCCCAGCAAATCGGTCACAGCGGGTGCGCTGCCCTTGTAGGGAACGTGCACCATGTCCACCTTGGCCATGGACTTGAACAGCTCGCCAGACAGGTGGATGGAGCTGCCGCTGCCCGAGGAGCCAAAGTTGACCATGCCAGGGTTGGCTTTGGCGTAAGTGATCAGCTCTTGTACGGTTTTGTACGGCTGGCTGGGGTGTGCAACCAGCAAGTTGGGCACGTTGGCCACGCGGCTCAGAGGCGCGAAGTCCTTGATCGGGTCAAAGGGCATTTTCTTGTACAGGGCCGCGTTGATGGCGTGTGTGCCAACGGTGCCCATGAACAAGGTGTAGCCATCCGCGGGCGCGCGCGCTGCGGCCTGGCCGCCGATGTTGCCACCCGCACCAGGGCGGTTGTCAATGATGACGCTTTGGCCCAGTTCGGTACCCAGCGCCTGCCCGACGATGCGGGCCAGAATGTCTGTAGTGCCACCTGCCGAGAAGGGAACAATGATGTTGATGGGTTTGTTGGGGAAAGTCTGGGCAGCGGCAGGGGCAATGCCTGTGACGGCCAAGGCAGCGGCGGCCAGCGCCTTCAAACCATTGCGGCGTGAAAAATTGCGGGTGAAATCCAACATCAGAGTCTCCTAAAAACAGATGCCATTAAGCGAAAGCACCTGCCGTGCACACGGCAGTGCGTGTGCGCTTGATAGTCCGGGCAGGTGTGGTGAGCGGGCATGCGTGGCCCGGTCATCCTGAGAGAAAAAGGTCTGGGCGCAAGCACCCAGCCTGTGAGCGTGTGCTGTTATTCCTGCACGATGGAGGAAGGGTGGTTGGCCAGCGGCGTGACCTTGATCTGCATGTACGGGAACAGGGGCAGGCTGCTGAGCATGGTGTGCAGCTCATCGTTGCTGGCGGCGTCAAAAATGCTGACGTTGGCGTATTCGCCCACCACACGCCACAGGTGGCGCCACTTGCCTTCGCGCTGCAGCTTTTGTGAATATTCTTTTTCTTCCAGCTTGATTTTGGCAACCAGATCGGCGTCCAGCGACTGGGGAATCTGAACGATCATTTCAACCATGAACAACATGTGTATTACTCCTGCGTGAGAAAGATAGGGTGTGAGGTCAGGCCGGGCTTTACAGGTGCGGCCAGATGATCATGGTGGCCGCATAAATGGCGCCCACCAGCATCATGGAGACCACGGTGTAGCCCATGATGTCTTTGAGCTTGAGCTTGGACAGCGCCAGAGCGGGCAAGATCCAGAAGGGCTGCACCAGATCGTTCCAGCCGTTGCCCAGCATGACGGACATGGCGGTCTGTGCCTGCGATGCGCCCAGTGTGGTTGCCGCATCGATCATGAAGGGGCCTTGCAGCACCCAGTGGCCGCCACCCGAAGGGGCAAAGAAGTTGATGACGAAAGAGCTGATCAGGCCCCACAGCGGCAGGGTGTCTGCGCTGGAGATGCTGACGAAGACGTGGGCAATCGATTCCACCAGACCCGAGCCATGCATGATGGCCATGATGCCGGCATAAAACGGGAACTGCAGGATGATGCCGCCGATGGTTCTGACGCCTTCGTTGACTTTTTCCACGTACTGCATGGGGGTCTTGAGCAGCAGCACACCCAGGAACAGGATGAAGAAGTTGATCATGTTCAGATCAAGGTTGCCGCCGTTGTAAAAGTGCAGGCCCACGTAGCCCATGCCGCACAGGCCAATCAGCAGGCTGAGCGCGCGGCTGTTGTTCAGGCGCGAGGCCAGGGTTTTTTCATCACCCAGCAGATCGCCGGCTCCAGCGGCAGGCTTGCTGTCTTGTGCGGCGGTGACGGGGTCCAGTTCCACCACTTTTTCACCTTGCTTGGGGTGCATGGCTGCATTGAGCAAAGGCAGAGCAATCAACACGGCCAGGCTGGTCAGCAAGATGGGCAGCGAGAAGATGGTTTCTGTCAGGGGAATCAGCCCCATGGTGCCTTCAAAGGAATGGCCTTTGGTGGAGATCAGCACCGGAATGGTGGCGGAAAAACCCAGGCTGTACATCGTGAAGCCGGTGTAGGCCGAGGCAATGATCAGCGGGTAGTGCACGCCCTTGACTTTGAGCGCCAGCTTGCGCGCCATGATGCCGCCAATGACCAGGCCAAAGCCCCAGTTCAGGTAGCTGCCCACGCAGCCCACGATGGTGGCCACGATGATGGCCTGGCGTGGCGTGTGCACATGGCTGGCAATCTTGTCCATGAAGCGATTGACGATAGGTGCTGCAGCCAGCACATAGCCCATCACCAAGATGACAGCCATCTGGGTGGTAAAGCCCAGCAAGCTCCAAAAACCCTTGCCCCAGTCCTGCACCACCAGATTCACGGGGCGGCTTTCCACGGCAAAGGCCAGCACCATGGTCAGCAGGGTGAGCATGATCGCGAAGACGAACGGGTCGGGCAGATACTTGCGCATCAGCTCCGTGAAGAACGCGGTGATTTTTGACATGGCGTTGGGCCTTGTTGTGTGAGATGTTTGTCAGAGAGTGCTAGCGCAGGCCCATATCAGGCGGGCCTGCGATAACGGTGAGAAAACTTAGACGCTGGCGACACCCACGGTCATGCCACCGCAGACGTACAGCACCTGACCGGTGACGAAACCGCTGCGCTCGTCCAGCATGTAAGACACGGTATGGGCCACGTCTTCGGGAGTGCCCACGCGCTTGACGGGCACCGACTGAATGATTTTTTGCGTGCGCGGTGCATCAGGCGGGTTGGCCTTGTCGAACAAGGCGGTGCGGATGGGGCCCGGGCCAATGGCATTGGCCGTAATGCCGTATTGGCCCAGCTCCAGCGCCCACACGCGGGTCATGCCGATCAGCCCCGCCTTGCTGGCGGCATAGGCAGTACGCAGGTCTTTGCCCAGCGCGGCGCGCGAGGACATGTTCACGATGCGTCCAAAGCCTGCAGCCTGCATGCCGGGCAGCAGCGCCTGCATGCATTGCAGGGCGCAGCGCAGGTTCAGGGACATGGCCAAGTCGAACTCGGCCAGCGTTTGCGATGCCGCGTCGTTGGGCACGACCACGCCAACGTTGTTGATCAGGCGCGTGATGGGGCCACCACGCAAAGCTTCGTTCAGCGCGCGGGCGGTATCTTGTATGTCGCTCAGGTCGGCCTGAATGGCGCCGGGAATGTGCTCGACCACGCGGTCGATGATGATGGGCTCATAGCCATCGTCGCGGCAGCGCTGGGCAGCAGCGGCACCGATGCCGGCGCCACCACCGGTGATCAGAACCCGGGGGCGAGAGACGGCAGGTGTGTGCGTAGAAGAAGTCATGGTGGGGTCTTGTGAGGAGTTCAGAGGCAGCATTTGCCGGCCAGATAGGCCTTGCGCCAGCGGGTGATGGAGACGTTGGCAAACAGCCCCGCCTGAAAGAAAGGGTCGGCTTCGATAAATTCCTGCGCGGCTTGCCGGGTGTCGAGATCGACCACGTACAGGCCGCCACCGAGGTCCTTGCCGTCGTCATCGAGCTTGGCGCCGCAGGCCAGCAGCAGGTGCTGGTGGGCAGTCAAAAAGTCCAGATGCGCGGGGCGATGGGCCTGACGCACCGCCTGGTGCTCGGGCTTGTCAAAGGTTTCGATGATGTAGGGCATGGTGGTGTCAGCAGTAGGGGCAGTGGGCAGCAGCGGGCGGACTAGACGGTGGCGATGGGCGTGACCGGTGAGGCCACCGCGCCGGGCAGGTGCAGCGGAGGAGCCGTCAGCAAGAAGTGATGGCGGTGGTGCTCGCGCAGCCATTGCGCCAGCGGCGTCAGGTGCCACAGCTCGCCCAGATGTACGCCCAGCTTGAACAGGCAGTGCTCATGCAAAGGCAGGGCAGCGCAGCACGCCGCGCCAGGTTTTGCCGGGTGTGCCTCCACGGCATAGTTGTCGGCGGCAATGGCGGCAATCTGGCTGTCGGTGATCCACTGCAGCAGCCTGTCGTCACGGCCATCCAGAACGGCACAGCTGTTGTTCAGTACTTCGGGGTCAGGCTGCTTGTGCATCTCCAGCACGCGCTGGGCGAAGCCGGTATGCAGGCACAGAATGTCGCCCGCTTCAATCTCAACGCGGTCGGTGTCGATCACGCGCTGCAGCTCGTCGTAGCCGATCAGCGTGCGGGCATCGCCGAAGTGGGCACGCAAGTCCAGCATCACGCCGCGCCCTTGCACGCCGTTGCGTGCCATGCCTTCAATACCCAGTGCCTTGGCGCAGCTGGTGCTGGCCGAGTCATCCAGACGCTCGGGAATGCCGGTGCCCTTGATGTCAGCCGGGCCAACGATGTCGATGCCTGCTGCAAAGCCGTTGTAGTACAGCGCTTCGGGCAGGCCATCGCCATTGGCGTCAAACAGGGCGCCAACGTGGGCCAGACCATCCCATTGCGTGGAGTACTGCAGCGACAAAATCGCCATGTCATCTGACAGCACATCGGTGCGTCCGGGCTCCAGGGTCTGAAGCAGGCAGTTGAAATTGACCAGCCCTTTGCGCTGCAGGGGGCGCAGCACCGGGGGCTTGCGGTTGGGGTTGAGCGCACTGCCACCCGGATAGTCCAGCGGCAGGCTCAGGGAAAAGCGCAGGCCTTCATGCACCTGTGCCACACCCTGACGCACCTTTTCAGGGGTGAGCAGGTTCAGGCGCCCCAGCTGGTCGTTCTCGCCAAAGTCTCCCCAGGTGGAGCCTTCAGGGCGCTGTTGCCAGCGTGGATTGGATGCAGTCATGCTTGTCTCTCCCATGCTCCGGTCTGCTCCTTGGCCTGTGGCTGGAGTCTTGTTGTGGACCGGTGTGTGCAAAACGGTCAGTGCTGTTTCAGGAATCCGGTCAGTGCCTGCTCGAAGGCCGCGGGGGCCTCCAGGTTGGACAGGTGCGAGGCGGGCACCGTGGCCAGTACCGAGCCCGCAATGGCTGCTTGCATTGCCTGCGCGTCGGCCACCGTGGTGACGGGGTCGTGTTCGCCAGCAATCAGCAAGACCGGGGTCGTGATGCCCGAGATGGCACTGCGCAGGTCTTCCTTGGCCAGCGCCTGGCAGCAACTGGCATAGCCTTCGGGGCTGATGCCGGCTATCCAGCCTTGGGCGGTTTGCACCATGGCAGGCTGCGCAGCGGCAAAGGTTTCAGTGAACCAGCGGCTGGGCGAAGATGCTGCCAGCGCCTGCATGGCCGCCGTACCTTGGGCACGCACCATGGCAGCGCGCTCCAGCCACGCAGATTCCACGCCAATCTTGGCAGCACTGTTGGCCACCGTGATGCTGCGCATGCGCGCAGGAGCATTCACCCCCAGCCACAGGCCGGTGAGACCACCCATGGAGATGCCGCAAAAATGGGTCTGCTCAATGTGCAGGGCATCCAAAATGGCCAGTACATCCTGACCCAGCTGCGCAAAGCTGTAGGGGCCGGGGTTGCACACGCTGCCACCGTGGCCACGGGTGTCGTAGCGCAGCACGCGCCAATTGGCAGACAGGGCGCTGGCCTGTGCGTCCCACATCTCCAGGGTCGTGCCCAGAGAGTTGGAGAGCACCAGAACCGGTGCGTCGGCGGGGCCTTGCAGGTCGATGCGGAATGTGCCTGTGGCGGTGTGCAGGGTGGTGGTGCTCATGTCAAACGCTCGCTGCAGTCTTTAAACTTTTTCCAGAATCACGGCAATGCCCTGGCCCACGCCAATGCACATGGTGCACAGTGCGTAGCGCCCGCCCAGCGTGTGCAGCTGGTTGACGGCCGTGGTTGCCAGGCGCGCACCCGATGCGCCCAGTGGGTGGCCCAGTGCAATGGCACCGCCCCACTGGTTGACGCGGGCGTCGTCATCGGCAATACCCAGATCGCGCAGCACGGCCAGGCCTTGTGCGGCGAAGGCTTCGTTCAGCTCAATCACATCCATGTCGGCCAGCGTCAGACCGGTCTGGGCCAGCACCTTGCGCACGGCGGGGGCTGGGCCAAAACCCATGATGCGCGGGGCAACGCCCGCAGTGGCCATGCCCACGACGCGTGCACGGGGCACCAGGTTGTATTGCTGGGCGGCTTCTTCGTTGGCCAGCAGCAGGGCGCAAGCGCCGTCGTTCACGCCGGAGGCATTGCCTGCGGTGACGCTGCCGTCAGGGCGTACCACGCCTTTGAGCTTGGTCAGCGCTTCCAGCGTGGTGGCGCGGGGGTGCTCGTCCTGGCTGACGATGATGGCGTCGCCCTTTTTCTGGGCAATGCTGACGTTGACGATTTCCTTGGCCAGATAACCGGCCGCAATCGCGGCAGCGGCTTTTTGCTGCGAAGCCAGCGCCATGCGGTCTTGCGCGGCACGTTCAATCTTGAAGTCGTCGGCCACGTTCTCGGCGGTTTCGGGCATGGAGTCCACACCGTATTGCGCCTTCATCAGCTTGTTCACAAAGCGCCAGCCGATGGTTGTGTCGTACACCGCGTTGTTGCGGCTGAACGCCGACTCTGCCTTGGGCATGACAAAAGGGGCGCGGCTCATGGATTCCACGCCACCGGCAATCATCAGGCGGGCTTCACCCGACTTGATGGCGCGCGCTGCAGTGCCTACGGCATCCAGACCCGAGCCGCACAGGCGGTTGATGGTGGCGCCGGGTACTTCAATCGGCAGGCCCGCCAGCAGGCTGGACATGCGCGCTACGTTGCGGTTGTCTTCACCAGCCTGGTTGGCGCAGCCGTACAGCACGTCAGCCACTGCGCTCCAGTCCACACCGGGGTTGCGTTCCATCAGTGCCTTGATGGGCAGTGCGCCCAGATCGTCGGCACGCACGCTGGACAGCGCGCCGCCGTAGCGGCCAAAGGGGGTACGGATCGCGTCGCAGATGAAAGCTTGGGGTGCAGTGCTCATGGTGGTGTCTCCGGTGACAGCGGTGCTGTATAAATTAAGAGCTGCCAGCGCTTTATTCATAAGCGCCAGTGGCTGATTGGTCTTGTATTTAAGGCGCGTGTGCTTCAGGCGCTGGCTGGTGCAATGGGCAGGCCCACAATGCTTTCCAGTGCAGCGTGCGTCAGGCCTTCGACGGTGTCGATCAGGCGCAGGCCCTGAGGCGTGCATTCCAGCGTGCACAGGTCGGTGTAGATGCGCTTGACGCAGGCCAGACCGGTCAAGGGGTAGGTGCAGGCCGAGACGACTTTGCACTCGCCCGTCTTGCTCACCAGATCCATCATCACCCAGGTCGATTTGGCGCCTACGGCCAGATCCATGGCACCGCCCACTGCGGGGATGGCACCGGGCTCGCCCGTGCTCCAGTTGGCCAGATCGCCGTTGGCAGACACCTGAAATGCGCCCAGCACGCAGATGTCCAGATGGCCGCCGCGCATCATGGCAAAGCTGTCAGCGTGGTGGAAATAGCTGCCACCGGGCAGTAGGGTGACGGGCTGCTTGCCGGCATTGGTCAGGTCGTAATCTTCCAGACCTTTGGCGGGGGCCGGGCCCATGCCGAGGATGCCGTTTTCTGAGTGCAGCACCACTTCGCGGTCAGCCGGAATGTGGTTGGCCACCAAAGTGGGCTGGCCAATGCCCAAATTGACATAGGCACCGTCGAAGATGTCCCGGGCCACGCGGGCAGCCAGTTCATCTTTGGTTCTTTTTTGATAGTTGCTCATGCTGGTATCTCCTGCATATTCAGTTGCCCGTGGCGCTGTACGCCATGAACAACCCGTGAAACTGGCGCGGCCCAAGTCACAAACACCGCGCAAGGGCCGCCCCGCCGCGCTGGTGTGTTCCCCCTGACAGGGGGAAGGCGCGCAGCGCCTCAGGGGGTGGCTTTGAAGCCTCCAGCCTGGGTGGCGACACGGGGCACTTTGACAACTTGGCTGACATAGATGCCGGGGGTGACGATGGCCTCGGGGTCCATCTCGCCCAGCTCCACCAGCTCATGCACGGTGGCAATCGTGGTCTTGGCGGCCATGGCACACACGGGGCCAAAGTTGCGCGCAGACATGCGGTAATTCAGGTTGCCCCAGCGGTCGCCCTGCTCGGCCTTGATCAGTGCCACATCGCCGTAGATGGGGTACTCCAGCACATAGTGCTTGCCATTGATCTCGCGGGTTTCCTTGCCTGCGGCCAGTTCGGTGCCGTAGGCGGTGGGGCAGAAAAAGGCACCAATGCCAGCACCGGCAGCGCGCATGCGCTCGGCCAGATTGCCTTGGGGCACCAGCTCCAGTTCAATTTTTCCGGCGCGGTACAGCTCATCAAACACCCAGCTATCGACCTGACGTGGAAAGCTGCAGATGATTTTGCGCACCTGCCCGCTCTTGAGCAGCGCAGCCAGACCGGTGTCGCCGTTGCCCGCGTTGTTGTTGACCACTGTGAGGTCACGCGCGCCGTGGGCGATCAGGCCGTCGATCAGCTCAATCGGGTTGCCTGAAGTGCCGAAGCCACCGATCAATACGGTGGCGCCATCTTGAATGCCAGACAGCGCCTGAGCGACGCTATCGGCGATTTTGTTGATCATGTATTGTCTCCATGCCGGACAGAGAGGCCAGAGCGGAATGTGCTCTGATAAAATGTTCGCTATAAGAACATTTGTTCGCTAAGAGAATTATATGGACGAGAAATTGAAAAAAGCGGCTGTAGAAACCACATCAGGGAAAACCCCAAGAGATGAAAAGAACGGGGAAACATCCACAGAAACCAAGCCCGGCGACAGTTATGTGCAGTCGTTTGCGCGGGGTCTGGAGGTGATTCGTTCGTTCAATGCCGAATCGGCGTCACAGACGCTCAGTGAAGTGGCGACCAAGACTGGATTGACCCGCGCGGGGGCGCGGCGCATCTTGCTTACGCTGCAGACGCTGGGCTATGTGCACAGCGATGGCAAGTACTTTGAGCTGGCCCCGCGCATTCTGGATCTGGGTTTTGCGTACCTGAGCTCACAGCCCCTGTGGAACCTGGCAACCCCGCTGATGGAGACGCTGGCCGAGACCTTGCAGGAGTCGTGCTCTGCCGGGGTGCTGGACGAGCTGGATGTGGTGTACGTGGCGCGGGTGCACACCCATAAAATCATGAGCACCAATCTGGGTGTGGGTTCTCGTTTGCCTGCATTCTGGACATCCATGGGCCGGGTCTTGCTGGCGGGTTTGCCGCAAGACCAGCTGCTGGCACTGCTGGCCACCTGCCCGCGCGTGGCATATACGCGCTACACGCAGCTGGAAGACCACGCCCTGCTGGCAGCCATTGACCAAGTACGCACACAGGGCTGGGCATTGATGAACCAGGAGCTGGAAGAGGGCCTGATTTCGGTGGCAGCGCCCCTGTTCAATGCCAAAGGCAATGTGGTGGCCGCCATCAACGTGTCAGGCCAGGCCAACCGTACCAACGCCCAGGAGATGCAGGCGCGCATCCTGCCGCATTTGCTGCGCACGGCGCAGGAAGTGTCGCAACTGTTGCGCACCGCACGGCGTTAATGCTCGGTGTCTATAACGGACGCAAGCTGAATCGATAATGGCTGCGCAGCGCCGCTGGAGCTGCCGCTTTTTGAGGGATCACTGCGCATGGCCCGTTTGCCCCGTCTGACATTGCCCGGTCTGCCGCACTACGTGGTGCAGCGTGGCAATAACCTACAGCCCATTTTTATGGACGGGCAGGACTATGCCTGCATGAAAGACCTGTTGCGGGAGATGGGGCGACGCTGTGGCGTGGTGCTGCATGGCTTCATCTTGCTGCCCAATCAGATGCATTTGCTGGTAACGCCAGAGACTGCCGAAAGCCTGCCGCAGTTCATGCAGTCCGTGGGGCGCACCTATGTGCGCACCTTTAACAACCGGCATGCACGCAGCGGCACCTTGTGGGAAGGGCGCTATCGCGCCACGGTGCTGGAAGCGCAAGCCTGGCTGCTGCCCGCCATGGTGGTGCTGGAAAGCCAGGCGGTCGAGCAAGGTTTGGCGGCGCGTGCGGTGGACTATGCCTGGAGCAGTGCGCGACACAACGCAGGGGTGCAAGTCGACGGGCTGCTGCGCCTGCATGCCGCGTACTGGAGCTTGGGCGATACCCCTTTTTCGCGCGAGGCAGCCTACGCCCACTTGCTAACCCGCGGGGCTAGCGAGGAGGTGAGCGAAGTGGTGCTGGGTGCGGCGCTCAAGGGCTGGGTGCTGGGTTCTGAGAGCTTTATACAGAGCCTGCAATTGCAGACCGAGCGCCGGCTTTCGCGCCAAAAGGCAGGCCGTCCGGTGGCATCGCCACCGATAAAAACCGAATAAGTCTCTTGGTTTTAAGCACTGATTTGGTGCTTTTTTTGCGCCCATTTTTCAGGCGCGTTGTTTTTATTGGGTTTTTAAATATGTCCCTAATTAATCTTTTGTTTGTTTTTGGTGCGTATAAATTGGTATCTGACCCTAATTAAATTTTCTTGCATAGGTTGATGCCGCATCGTAATCTTGCCTTCCCTGCGATAGAAATTAGAGGAATAGCGCCATGACTACGGCTGCCGAAATTACATACCTCCAAGAAAACGGTTTGTACGCCAAGAGCAATGAGCACGATGCTTGCGGTTTGGGCTTTGTGGCCCACATCAAGGGCGAAAAACGCCATGACATCGTCTTGGGCGCGCTCAAGATCCTTGAAAACATCGACCACCGCGGTGCGGTAGGTGCCGACCCCTTGATGGGTGACGGTGCAGGTATCCTGATTCAGATTCCGGACCAGCTCTACCGTGAAGAGATGGCCAAGCAGGGGGTGGAGCTGCCACCAGCTGGCGAATACGGCGTGGGCATGGTGTTTTTGCCCAAAGAACACGCTTCGCGTCTGGCGTGTGAGCAAGAGATGGAGCGCGCTATCAAGGCCGAAGGCCAGGTGCTGCTGGGCTGGCGCGATGTGCCCGTGAACCGCGATATGCCCATGTCGCCCACGGTGCGCGAGAAAGAGCCCATCCTGCGCCAGGTGTTCATTGGCCGTGGCAATGATGTGATTGTGCAGGACGCGCTGGAGCGCAAGCTGTATGTCATCCGCAAGACCGCCAGCGGCGCGATTCAGAACCTGGGGCTCAAGCACTCCAAGGAATACTACGTGCCCAGCATGAGCAGCCGTACCGTGGTGTACAAGGGCTTGCTGCTGGCTGATCAAGTGGGTGTTTACTACCTGGATTTGGCTGACCAGCGTTGCGTGTCTGCCATCGGTCTGGTGCACCAGCGCTTCTCTACCAATACCTTCCCAGAGTGGCCACTGGCCCACCCCTACCGCTATGTGGCGCACAACGGTGAAATCAACACCGTGCGTGGCAACTACAACTGGATGGTGGCGCGCGAAGGCGTGATGGCCTCTCCGGTGCTGGGTGAGGATCTGCAAAAGCTCTACCCCATCAGCTTTGCGGGCCAGTCAGATACGGCGACTTTCGACAACTGTCTGGAGTTGCTGACCATGGCGGGCTACCCCATCAGTCAGGCCGTGATGATGATGATCCCCGAGCCCTGGGAGCAGCACGAATCCATGGACGAACGCCGCCGCGCGTTTTATGAATACCACGCCGCCATGATGGAGCCGTGGGACGGCCCGGCCTCGCTGGTGTTTACCGATGGCCGCCAGATTGGTGCCACGCTGGACCGCAACGGCCTGCGCCCTTCACGCTATGTGGTGACAGAAGACGATCTGGTCATCCTGGCATCAGAAGCGGGTGTGCTGCCCATTCCCGACAGCAAGATTGTGCGCAAGTGGCGTCTGCAGCCCGGCAAGATGCTGCTGATCGATCTGGAGCAGGGCCGCATGATTGAAGACGATGAGCTCAAGGCCAACATCGTCAACACCAAGCCTTACAAGCAGTGGATTGAAAACCTGCGCATCAAGCTCGATCAGGTGGAAGTGCCTGCCGATTTTGTGGCACCCGCCAAGCCTGAACTGACACTGCTGGAGCGCCAGCAGGCGTTTGGCTTTACCCAGGAAGACATCAAGTTCCTGCTGGCCCCCATGGCCAAGAATGGCGAAGAGGGCGTGGGCTCCATGGGCAATGACAGCCCGCTGGCCGTGCTGTCCAGCAAGAACAAGCCGCTGTACAACTACTTTCGCCAGATGTTCGCGCAGGTGACCAACCCGCCGATTGACCCTATCCGCGAAGCCATTGTGATGTCGCTGGTGTCCTTTGTGGGCCCCAAGCCCAACCTGCTGGACATCAACCAGGTCAACCCTCCCATGCGTCTGGAGCTGCAGCAGCCCATCCTTGACTTTGAGGGCATGGCCAAGCTGCGCCAGATTGAAAAGTACACCCACGGCAAGTTCAAGAGCGCCACCATCGACATCACCTACCCGCTGGCGTGGGGCCGTGAAGGCGTGGAAGCCAAGCTGGCCTCGCTGTGTGCACAGGCGGTGGACGAAATCAAGGGCGGTGCCAACATCCTGATCGTCAGTGACCGCAATGTGAGCGCAACGCAGGTGGCCATTCCCGCGTTGCTGGCCATGTCGGCCATTCACCAGCATCTGGTGCGCGAAGGCTTGCGCACCACCACTGGCCTGGTGGTGGAGACGGGCACCGCCCGTGAAATTCACCACTTTGCCGTGCTGGCGGGCTACGGCGCTGAAGCCGTGCACCCCTATCTGGCCATGGAAACACTGGCCGACATGCACCAGGATCTGGGCGCAGATCTGTCGGCAGAAAAAGCCATCTATCACTACGTGAAGGCGATCGGCAAGGGGCTGTCCAAGATCATGTCCAAGATGGGCGTGTCGACCTACATGTCGTACTGCGGCGCACAGCTGTTTGAAGGCGTGGGCTTGAACACGGCCACCGTGGACAAGTACTTCACCGGCACGGCCAGCCGTGTGGAAGGTATCGGCGTGTTTGAAATTGCCGAAGAAACCATCCGCAACCACGTGGCCGCCTTCAGTGACGACCCGGTGCTGGAAACCATGCTGGACGCTGGCGGTGAATACGCCTGGCGCACCCGTGGCGAAGAGCACATGTGGACCCCTGACGCCATTGCCAAGCTGCAGCACTCGACCCGTTCGGGCAGCTTCAATACGTACAAGGAATACGCGCAGATCATCAACGACCAGACCAAGCGCCACATGACGCTGCGCGGGTTGTTCGAGTTCAAGTGCGATCCCGCCACCGCCATTGCCGTGGATGAAGTGGAAACTGCGGCGGAGATCGTCAAGCGCTTTGCCACGGGTGCCATGTCGCTGGGTTCGATCTCCACCGAAGCCCATGCCACGCTGGCTGTGGCCATGAACCGCATTGGCGGCAAGAGCAATACCGGCGAAGGCGGCGAAGACCCCAAGCGCTATCGCAACGAACTCAAGGGCATCCCGATCACCAAGGGTGAGACGCTGGCGTCCATCATTGGCAAAGAACAGGTCGAATCCGACATCCAGCTGCTGGAAGGTGACAGCCTGCGCTCCAAGATCAAGCAAGTGGCATCGGGCCGCTTTGGCGTGACGGCGGAGTACCTGGTGTCATCCGATCAAATCCAGATCAAGATGGCCCAGGGTGCCAAGCCCGGTGAAGGTGGACAGCTGCCCGGCGGCAAGGTGTCCGAGTACATCGGCATGCAGCGTTACTCGGTGCCCGGAGTGGGCCTGATTTCGCCACCTCCCCACCACGACATTTACTCGATCGAGGATCTGGCCCAACTGATCCACGACCTGAAGAACGTGGCCCCCCACGCTGACATCTCCGTCAAGCTGGTGTCTGAGGTGGGTGTGGGAACGATTGCCGCAGGCGTGGCCAAGTGCAAGAGTGACCACGTGGTCATTGCAGGGCACGACGGCGGCACGGGCGCATCGCCACTGTCGTCCATCAAGCACGCTGGTGGCCCTTGGGAAATCGGTCTGGCAGAAACCCAGCAGACACTGGTGCTCAACCGTTTGCGCGGTCGTATCCGTGTGCAGGCTGACGGCCAGATGAAAACCGGCCGCGACGTGGTGATTGGTGCGCTGCTGGGTGCTGATGAGTTCGGTTTTGCCACCGCCCCGCTGGTGGTGGAAGGCTGCATCATGATGCGCAAATGCCACCTCAACACCTGCCCTGTGGGCGTGGCCACGCAAGACCCCACACTGCGCGCCAAGTTCACCGGCAAGCCCGAGCATGTGGTCAATTACTTCTTCTTCATCGCGGAAGAAGTGCGCCAGATCATGGCCCAGCTGGGTATTCGCAAGTTTGACGACCTGATCGGCCGTACCGACCTGCTTGACACCCGCAAGGGCGTGGAGCACTGGAAAGCGCAGGGCCTGGATTTCAGCCGCCTGTTTGCGCAGCCCAACGTGCCTGCCGATGTGCCGCGCTTTCACGTCTCCAGCCAGGACCACCTGCTGGACAAGGCGCTGGATGTGAAGCTCATCGAGCGCTGCCAGCCTGCCATTCACCATGGCGAGAAGGTGCGCATCATGGAAGTGGCCAAGAACGTCAACCGCTCCGTGGGGGCCATGCTCTCTGGCGCGGTCACCAAGGCGCACCCCGAAGGGTTGCCGGACGACTCCATCCGCATCCACTTTGAAGGCACAGGCGGCCAGTCGTTTGGCGCTTTCCTGTGCAAGGGCATCACGCTCAATATCACCGGCGAGGCCAACGACTACACCGGCAAGGGGCTGTCTGGTGGCCGCGTCATCGTGCGCCCCAGCCATGAGTTCCGTGGCGTCTCCACTGCCAACACCATCGTGGGCAATACGGTGATGTTTGGCGCCACCCGCGGCGAGGCCTTCTTCTCTGGTGTCGCGGGCGAGCGCTTCGCGGTGCGCCTGTCAGGTGCTACGGCGGTGGTCGAAGGTGTGGGTGACCACGGCTGCGAGTACATGACCGGCGGTACCGTGGTGGTGCTGGGCAAGACAGGCCGCAACTTTGCGGCAGGCATGAGCGGTGGCGTGGCCTATGTGTACGACGAAGACGGCAAGTTTGCCGAGCGTTGCAACACGGCCAGCGTCAGGCTGGAAAAAGTGCTGCCTCATGACGAGTTCACTGCCAGCGTCTCGCGTGGCATCTGGCATAACGATCACAGCGATGACCAGCAACTGCGCGCACTGGTAGAGGCGCACAGCCGCTGGACAGGTTCGCC
This sequence comes from Comamonas avium, assembly GCF_014836675.1. Lineage (GTDB taxonomy): Bacteria > Pseudomonadota > Gammaproteobacteria > Burkholderiales > Burkholderiaceae_C > Comamonas > Comamonas avium. Next base: position 115,414 of record NZ_JACSQK010000007.1, on the reverse strand, counting down.
CCGTGCCCGTGATTTGCTGGACAACTGGGGCGCAGCCCGTGCCAAGTTCGTGAAGGTATTTCCCACCGAGTACCAGCGTGCGCTCGGCGAGATCTATGAACGCAAGCAAAAGGAAAAGCAAGCCGCGAAAGCGCCAGCAGCTCCTCACAAAGAAGCAGTAGCCGCTAAGTAAATCCACAAGGCCTCAGACGGTGGCGCGGCCCAGCCCGCCACCGGCACTGCCCGCGAACACAGATTGAAGGAATACACACCATGGGAAAGACCACCGGTTTTATGGAATACGAGCGCATCGAAGAAGGCTATCTGCCTGTCGCTGAGCGCTTGAAAAACTACAAAGAGTTCGTCATCGCCCTGACGCCTGAGCAGGCCAAGATTCAGGGTGCCCGCTGCATGGATTGCGGCACCCCGTTTTGTAACAGCGGCTGCCCCATCAACAACGTCATTCCAGACTTCAACGATCTGGTCTATCAGGGCGATTGGGCCAATGCCATCAAGGTGCTGCACAGCACCAACAACTTCCCCGAGTTCACGGGCCGCATCTGCCCCGCACCCTGCGAAGCCGCCTGCGTGGCCAACATTGACGATGCGCCCATTGGCATCAAGTCGATTGAGCACGCCATCATTGACCGTGCCTGGGATGAAGGCTGGGTCAAGCCGCAGTTGCCCAGGACGGTGACGGGCAAAAAAGTAGCCGTGGTGGGTGCCGGTCCTGCAGGCCTGGCAGCGGCCCAGCAACTGGTGCGCGCCGGGCATGACGTGACCCTGTTTGAAAAGAACGACCAGGTGGGCGGTCTGCTGCGCTACGGCATTCCTGACTTCAAGCTGGACAAGGCCAACATCGACCGCCGTGTGGCGCAACTGGTGGCTGAAGGCCTGAAAATTCGCACCGGCGTGCTGGTGGCGGGCAAAGATGGCCTGGGTGCTGACAGCAAGGTCACCAACTGGGCCACCGAAACCATCGCCCCTGAAACCCTGATGGCCGAGTTTGATGCCGTGCTGCTGACCGGCGGGGCCGAGCAGTCGCGCGATTTGCCTGTGCCCGGCCGTGAACTCAAGGGCGTGCACTTTGCAATGGAGTTTTTGCCCCAGCAAAACAAGGTCACGCGCGACGGTAAGCTCAAAGGCCAGATTCGAGCCGATGGCAAGCACGTGGTGGTCATTGGCGGTGGCGACACCGGCTCTGACTGCGTGGGCACCTCCAACCGCCACGGTGCGGTCAGCGTGACCCAGCTGGAGCTGATGCCCATGCCGCCCGAGCAAGAGAACAAGCCATTGGTGTGGCCGTACTGGCCGCTGAAGATGCGCACCTCGTCCAGCCACAAAGAGGGTTGCGAGCGCGAATTTGCCATTGGCACCAAGGAATTCATTGGTGAAAAGGGCCAGCTGACTGCCGTGAAGACGGTGCGCCTGCAGTGGCAAGACGGCAAGATGACCGAAGTGCCCGGTTCCGAGCAGACCATCAAGGCGGATCTGGTGTTCTTGGCCATGGGTTTTGTCTCTCCGGTGCAAACCGTACTGGATGCCTTTGGTGTGGACAAAGACCAGCGCGGCAACGTCAAGGCTTCGACCGATTTCACAGGCGGCTATGCCACCAGCGTGAACAAGCTGTTTGCGGCAGGCGACATTCGCCGGGGCCAAAGTCTGGTGGTCTGGGCCATCCGCGAAGGCCGTCAGGCTGCCCGTGCGGTTGATGAGTTCTTGATGGGTGCTTCCACACTGCCTCGTTAAGACCCGTCAGCGCCACCCTTGCCACGTCGCTGATTCGCAGCCTGTGTGCAACGCAAATCAAAGATCGGCTGGGCGTTGCTGGTGGTTTCAAGTACGCCCCACACCGCCCTGAATGCATCGTTTTTGGGCTGGCAGTGCGCGCAACGGCTCGCCCCTGTTGCTTGTCGCAGGGTGTGTGCCCCGTGCCAATGCGCGATGGGTGGCGGCGCGAGAACCACGCTGGGCAGGGGGTGTTCATCACCTCTGCAAAAAAGGGCACCCTCGGGTGCCCTTTGTGCTGGGTGAAATGAATACAGCCGCAGCAGAATTAAAAAATGAGCTACTGGCGATTTAGCTGTATAGCTTTCAGATACTTTTATATCTGAAAGCTATGTGTAGTAAGCGATGGTAGCTATTTTTTTATCGAAGCAGTATCAATTGCGGCACCATGTCTGCACCGCAGTGCACCACAGCGTTCTGATTCCATTGCTGGCCCCAGGCATGGGCGGTGGATGCTTGCATGCCCCACACCAGCACACTGTCTTCCCCGGGCCAATTGCCCAGCGGGTCGTGACCACATCCGTCCAGCCACGACCATCCTGCGCGCTGCAAGGCCTGACGCAGCTGCACCATGCGCCGTTCGTTCAAATGGTCTGGCAGCAGCTCGCCCAGAGGGTTGCAGGCCGTCAGGTAGGTGGCGCACTGCACAGCGTGGCGCTGGTAGTAAGGTGCCAAAGCAGGCTGCACCTGCCCCAGTTGTAAAAACCAGTCGCAGTCACGCAATCGGTACTGGGTGGTTTGGTAGGCCTGCAGCAGAGGCTCGGGTAAAACGGTTTCAGCCATGGCAAGTGTGTCGAAATTGCGCAGGCACGTGGTTTGCATGCGAGGTTATGGTCCAGACAGGTGGCAACTGGTGCTTGTCTGAGTGACAATAACGGATTCGGCCAGTGCGGCATACAGGACTGCGGGTTTCCCCGTGCAAAGACTGTGCCCGTGGTCAAACCGGTTTTTCCACCTCAACTTTGAAGCCATGAAAAAACGTACTCTCCTCGCATCGCTGGCCCTTACCGCCATCCTCGCTGCATGCGGCAAGTCTGAGCCCGCAGCCACTGCAACCGCCCCTGCAGCCGCTGCACCTGTTGCCGTGACCAAGATTGTGGTGGGCCTGGATGACAACTTCCCGCCCATGGGCTTTCGCGACGAGAAAAACGAGTTGGTCGGCTTTGACATTGACATGGCCCGCGAAGCCACCAAGCGTCTGGGCCTGGAAGTGCAGTTCAAGCCCATTGACTGGAGCGCCAAGGAAGCGGAACTCAATGGCAAGCGCATTGACGTGCTGTGGAATGGCCTGACCATTTTGGAGTCGCGCAAGCAGCACATTGCTTTCACCGACCCCTACATGGCCAACCGCCAAATCATCATTGTCAAAGCTGGCTCTGACATCAAGGACAAAGCAGGTCTGGCAGGCAAGGTGGTGGGCGTGCAAGAGTCTTCTTCCGCCGTGGATGCCATGAAGAAAGAGGAAGCAGTCTTCAATTCCTTCAAGGAATTCAAGCAGTTTGGTGACAACATCACCGCTTTGATGGATCTGGAAACAGGCCGTCTGGATGCCGTGGTGGTCGACGAAGTGGTGGGCCGCTTCCACGTTGCCAAGAAGGCAGACACTTACACCGTGCTGGAAGAGAACTTCGGCACCGAAGATTACGGCGTGGGCTTCCGCAAGGACGATACCGAGCTGCTGGGCAAAATGAACCAGGCCCTCAAGGACATGAAGGCCGATGGCGCAGCTGCTGAAATTTCCAAGAAATGGTTCGGTGAAAACATTGTCAAGTAAGCTTCGCGCTTGACCATACACCGGCGTGGCCCGCCTTGGCCCGCCGGTGTTTTTTTGTTGGTACAGCCTGTTGCTGTACTGCGGGGCGCTTTAGATGCCTGCGACACCCGTTCAAGCGGTCGCGCTGAAGGCTTGTTTCATGGATTACGTTATTTCCCTTCTGGGGCCGCTGTCGCATGGCGCAGTGGTCACCCTCAAGCTCTTTGCCATCACGTTGGTGCTGTCCATTCCGCTGGGTCTGGTGCTGGCGCTCGTGCGTCTGTCCCGTTTTGCGGGGTTGCGCGCTTTGGTGGGGGGCTATATCTGGCTGATGCGGGGCACACCGCTGATGCTGCAGATGCTGTTCATCTACTTTGCACTGCCCTTTGTGCCTGTCATTGGCGTGCGGTTTGACGACTTTCCTGCCGCCATCGTGGCGTTTACGCTCAATTACGCCGCCTACTTTGCTGAAATTTTCCGTGCTGGCATCCAGTCGATCGACCGGGGGCAGTACGAAGGTGCCAAGGTGCTGGGTCTGTCTTACACCCAGACCATGCGCCGCATTGTGATTCCGCAGGTGTGGCCGCGCATTTTGCCGCCGCTGTCCAACGAGACCATCACGCTGGTCAAGGACACCTCCCTGATCTACGTGCTGGCCCTCAATGACCTGCTGCGCGCCGCGCGCGGCATTGTCCAGCGCGACTTTACGACCACGCCTTTCATAGTGGCCGCTGCTTTCTATTTAGTGATGACCCTGGTGCTGACCTGGGGCTTCCAGTATCTTGAGAAACGTTATGCCAAGTACGACGCCTGATGTGATGATCTCCGCCCAGGCCATCCACAAGGCTTTTGGCGGCAATGAAGTGCTGCGCGGTGTATCGCTGGACCTGATGCGTGGCGAAGTGGTGGCCGTGATTGGCCCCTCCGGCTCGGGCAAGAGCACGTTCTTGCGCTGCCTGAACCACCTGGAGACGATCGACAGCGGCACCGTCATTGTCGAGGGCGAAGTGCTGGCGCAAAACGATGCATCAGGCAAAGCACAGTACGTCTCGGATGCGCAGATTCGCAAAATCGGACACAAGATGGGCATGGTGTTTCAGTCCTTCAATCTGTTTCCGCACCTCACCGTGCTGGAAAACATCATTGAAGCGCCCATGCTGGTGCAGAAGATCAAGCGCAGCGAGATCGTGCCCAAGGCCGAGGCTCTGCTCAAGAAAGTCGGCCTGCTGGAAAAGCGCGATGCCTATCCCAACCGTCTGTCCGGCGGGCAAAAGCAGCGCGTGGCGATTGCCCGTGCGCTGGCCATGGATCCGGACATCATGCTGTTTGATGAGCCCACCTCGGCGCTCGACCCAGAACTTACTGGCGAAGTGCTGCGCACCATGCGCGAGCTGGCACAGGACCGCATGACCATGCTGGTGGTGACCCATGAAATGGGCTTTGCCCGCGAGGTGGCCAACCGCGTGATCTTTATGGATGGCGGCAACATTGTCGAGCAGGCGACAGCCGAAGCCTTCTTTGCCAATCCGCAGCACGAGCGCACGCAGGCCTTCCTGCAAAACATGTTGTAAAAATGCTGCGACCGCGGTTGCGCGTTTTTGAGCTCAATTGGGTCTGGATGTCTGTTAAATAAGCACTTATAGCTATATTTTTCGGCAGCATGCACATCAGATGCGAAGGTAAACATACAGTTGTGTATGTTTATCTGCGCAGATAAGGGGCGCAAAGCAGGGCTTGTCTGCACAATAGTGCTTTCCCTCGATTTTTTTGAAATTTGCAACGCATGAGTATTCCTGCCCCTTTTGTGGAGCTGCGCAACGTTAGCTTTGGCTATGGTGAACGCACCATCTTGCGCGATGTCTCCCTGCAGGTGCCGCGTGGCAAGGTTACGGCGTTGATGGGCGCCTCTGGCGGTGGCAAGACGACCGTGTTGCGCCTGATTGGCGGGCAAGAGCGTGCGCAGCAAGGTCAGGTGCTGGTCAATGGCCAGGATGTGGGGCACATGGGTGCGCAGCAACTGTATGCCATGCGCCGGCGAATGGGCATGCTGTTTCAGTTTGGCGCCTTGTTTACGGACATGAGCGTGCTGGATAACGTCGCTTTTCCCTTGCGAGAGCACACCAAGCTGCCCGAAGACATGGTGCGCGACATCGTGCTCATGAAACTGCATGCCGTTGGGCTGCGTGGCGCGCGCGATTTGATGCCCAGTCAGGTCTCCGGCGGCATGGCACGCCGCGTTGCGCTGGCACGCGCTATTGCACTGGACCCTGAATTGGTGATGTATGACGAGCCCTTTGCAGGCCTGGACCCAATTTCTTTAGGCACGGCTGCGCGCTTGATCCGAACGCTCAATGATGCTTTGGGCCTGACCAGTATCTTGGTCTCTCACGATGTGGAAGAAACGCTCCATGTTGCCGATCACGTCGTGATTTTGGGGGCAGGCGGCATTGCCGCGCAGGGCACGCCTGACGAAGTGCGCCAGAACCCAGATCCTCTGGTGCAGCAATTTATTCATGCGCGTCCACAGGGGCCGGTGCCGTTTCACTATCCAGCCCCCAGCCTGGAGCAAGATTTCGGAGGTCACGCATGAAAGCAGTGGCTGCATTGGGACTGTGGACTCGCCAGCAACTGGCAGCCCTGGGGCAGGCAACTCACCTGTTTTTGCGCTTGCTGGGCATGCTCCCCGCAACGCTGGCACGCCTGCGCCTGCTGGGCGATCAAATCCACTTTCTGGGCAATTACTCGCTGGCCATCATTGCAGTTTCCGGCTTGTTCGTTGGCTTTGTATTGAGCTTGCAGGGTTATTACACCTTGCAGCGCTATGGCTCGGCCGAGGCGCTGGGCCTGCTGGTGGCTCTGTCGCTGCTGCGTGAGCTGGGCCCTGTGGTGACGGCGTTGCTGTTTGCTGGCCGTGCAGGTACCGCTTTGACGGCTGAAATCGGTTTGATGAAAGCAGGTGAGCAGCTGTCGGCCATGGAGATGATGGCCGTAGACCCTGTCAAGCGCATTCTGGCGCCCCGTTTCTGGGCTGGTTTTATCGTGATGCCATTGCTGGCAGCCGTATTCAGTGCCGTAGGCGTCATCGGAGGCTGGCTGGTGGGCGTGGTGATGATCGGGGTCGACGGTGGTGCCTTTTGGGGGCAGATGCAATCTGGCGTTGACTGGTGGTATGACCTCGGCAATGGTGTGATCAAGAGCGTGGTGTTTGGTGTGGCGGTCACCTTTGTGGCGCTTTACCAGGGTTTTACTGCCAAGCCCACCCCTGAAGGTGTTTCGCGTGCCACCACACGCACGGTGGTGGTGGCTTCGCTGGCGGTGCTGGCGCTGGACTTCTTGCTCACAGCTTCGATGTTCAGCATCTGAGGCGCACAGGTTTCAACAAGGAATTTTGTTATGCAGGCATCTAAAAACGACGTATGGGTCGGCCTCTTCGTATTGATTGGTGCTGCTGCACTGGTATTTCTGGCATTGCAGTCGGCTAATTTGCTGAGCTTGAGCTTTCAGGAAAACTACAAGATCAGCGCCCGGTTTGACAATATTGGCGGGCTTAAGCCCAAGGCAGCGGTCAAGAGCGCAGGGGTCGTGGTGGGGCGCGTGGAGGACATCACGTTTGATGACACTACTTTTCAGGCCACCGTACACATGGCGATGGAAAAGCGCTACGCCTTTCCCAAGGACAGCTCCCTCAAAATATTGACCAGTGGCCTGCTGGGCGACCAGTACATTGGTATTGAAGCCGGTGCAGACGATGTCAATTTGGCCGAAGGTGATCGCATTACGGCGACCCAGTCGGCCGTGGTGCTGGAAAATTTGATTGGTCAATTTCTCTATAGCAAAGCCGAAGACGGTGGCGCTGCAGAGGCATCGAAGTAACCACCAGCGATCAGGTAGACCCCATGATTAAAAAAAATATGCTTATTGCCTTGAGTGCCCGCAGGGCTGGTTCTGCGCTTTTGCTGGTCACTGGCATGGCGCTGGTCGGCTGTGCATCGACACAGGCGACAAACCCCCAAGACCCCTACGAGGGCTATAACCGCGCCATGACGTCGTTCAACGACTCCATGGACGATGCCGTCTTGAAGCCGGTAGCTACGGCCTACCAGACGGTGACACCCCGGCCGTTACGCACGGGCGTCAGTAATTTTTTCGGCAACCTGGGCGATCTGTGGTCCATGGTGAACCATGCCCTGCAAGGCAATGGCGAGAAAACGTACAACCACATGGTGCGTTTTACGACCAACACCGTGCTCGGCCTGGGTGGTTTGCTCGATATCGCGACAGAGATGCAGGTGGCGCGCGACAAGCAGGACTTTGGCCTGACTCTGGCGACCTGGGGCGTCAAGCCCGGGCCTTATCTGGTGCTGCCTTTCTTGGGCCCATCTACGCTGCGTGACACCGTCGCTTTGCCTGCTGACTGGTGGGGGCATCCTATGGACAGCATGCACCCCGTTTCGCATCGCAATACTTTGCTGGGTCTGCGGTTGGTAAATACACGTGCCAACTTGCTCAATGCGACCGATACGCTGGATGCCGCATCGCTGGATCGCTATGCATTGATGCGGGATTTGTACTTGAAGCAGCGTGATCCCGCCAGCCGCCAGCAAAATGATGACAACGCGGGTCGTGTTGAGAGCTTTGACGACTAAGCCGCATAGCCAAGACACGCAGTTTTGGTGCAAAAGGAAATGATGATGATGCAACGACGCACACTGGCCACACTGCTGGCTGCTAGCGCTACCCTGTGGTTGGCCGCTCCTGCATGGGCGCAGACTGCTGCCATCGAGGCGCCTGATGCCTTGGTCAAGCGCCTGTCGACGGACATTTTGGAAACGATCAAGGCCGATCCTGAGCTGCGTAACGGCAATATCACACGTATCTCTCAGGTGGTTGACACCACCGTGATGCCCTATGTGAATTTTCGACGCATGACATCAGCGGCGGTGGGGCCGCAGTGGCGCCAGGCAACGCCTGCGCAGCGCGAACGCTTGCAGCAGGAGTTCAAGCTCATGCTGATTCGGACCTACGCAGGTGCCTTGAAGCAGGTCAGCGATCAACGCATCGTCGTCAAGCCACTGCGTGCAGCGCCGGGCGACACGGACGTGCTGGTGCGGACCGAGGTTCATGGCAAGGGCGAACCTGTCCAGCTGGACTTCCGCCTGGAAAACGCCAGCGGCACAGGCTGGAAAATTTACAATCTGAACGTGCTGGGCGTGTGGATGGTAGAAACCTACCGTACCCAATTCGCGCAAGAGCTCAACAAAGGCGGTATTGACGGCTTGATCAATGCCCTGAGCAGCCGCACCATCGCGGCTGATGCCAAGGCCGGCAAGTAAAGCGACAGCATGAGCCACACCATTGCACTTCCTTCCGTATTGACTGCACAGGTCGTGGAAACGGTTCAGACGCAGTTAGTGCGCAGCATGCAGGCCGCACCGCAGGGGCAGGGCATTGTGCTGCAAGCCTCGGGTGTGCAGTCGTTTGACTCCGCTGGTTTGGCTTTGCTGCTTGCCTGCCGCCGTGCAGCGCAGGCACAGGGCCGAGTGCTGCGGGTGCAAGGCTGGACACCGAGCTTGCAGTCGCTGGCGCAGGTGTATGGCGTGATGCCTTTGCTGGATCCAGAGGCCGCCGCTGCGGTCATGTAACTGTCGCAAGCCCGTGGCGCAGGACGGGTGACCGCAGGGCTTTAGAATGTCACGCTCATGCCAGCCGTCTCTATCCAATCCCTCTCCAAAACCTACGCAACCTCCAACGGCGGTTTTCAAGCCCTCAATAACGTGAGCTTGGACATTGCTGAAGGCGAGTTTTTTGGTTTGCTAGGCCCCAATGGGGCCGGTAAAACCACGCTGATCAGTATTTTGGCGGGGCTGTCCAAGGCCACTTCGGGCCGCATTACGGTCATGGGCAAAGATGTGCACAGCGATTTTGCGGCTGCACGCAAGCAGTTGGGTGTGGTGCCGCAGGAGCTGGTGTTTGATCCGTTTTTCAATGTGCGTGAAACCCTGCGCTTGCAGTCGGGCTACTTCGGCGTCAAGAACAACGATGCATGGATTGACGAATTGCTGGAAAGTCTGGGCTTGGCCGATAAGGCGCAGGCCAATATGCGCCAGCTTTCAGGGGGCATGAAACGCCGCGTGCTGGTGGCGCAGGCGCTGGTGCATAAACCTCCAATTATTGTGCTGGATGAACCGACTGCCGGTGTCGATGTGGAGTTGCGACAAACGCTGTGGCACTTCATTGCCAAGCTCAACAAGCAGGGACACACAGTCTTGCTGACCACCCATTACCTCGAAGAGGCCGAAGCTTTGTGCAACCGCATTGCCATGCTCAAGCACGGGAGTGTGGTGGCGCTGGATGACACGTCCAATCTGCTGAAGACGGCTTCATCCAACGTGCTGCAATTCAAGACCGACCAGGCGCTGCCAGAAACACTGGCGCCCGTGGCCCGTGTGACCGGGCGTGTGGTGCAATTGCCAGCCCAGGGTCCGCACGATATCGAGTTTTTTTTGGCGACGCTGCGCGAAGCGGGCGTGGTGATGGAAGACATGGAAATTCGCCGTGCCGATCTGGAAGATGTGTTCTTGCAAGTCATGAAGGGGGCTGCATGATGTTCCCCCAGATGAAAGGCTGGACCTCGCTGTTCTATAAAGAAATTCTGCGTTTCTGGAAGGTGAGCTTTCAGACCGTGGCCGCCCCCGTGATGACGGCGGTGCTCTACCTGCTGATCTTTGGTCATGTGCTGCAAGACCATGTGCAGGTATTTGAAGGGGTGGGCTATACCGCCTTTCTGGTGCCGGGACTGGTGATGATGAGCGTGCTGCAAAACGCGTTTGCCAATAGCTCCTCCAGCCTGGTGCAAAGCAAGATCATGGGCAGCGTGGTATTCATCCTGCTCACGCCGCTGTCGCACTGGGCGTGGTTTTGCGCCTATGTCGGCTCATCGGTGGTTCGTGGTTTGGTGGTTGGGCTGGGTGTCTATATCGTGACCCTGTTCTTTACTGCGCCTGTGGCAGTCGCACCGCTGTGGATTGTGGTGTTTGCCGTCCTGGGTGCTGCGCTGCTGGGCACGCTGGGTCTGATTGCCGGCCTGTGGGCCGATAAATTTGACCAGATGGCAGCTTTCCAGAATTTCCTGATCATGCCCATGACGTTTCTGTCGGGCGTGTTCTATTCCATTCAATCCCTGCCGCCGTTCTGGCAGCAGGTCAGCCACCTGAATCCGTTTTTCTACATGATCGACGGCTTCCGGTATGGCTTCTTCGGCCAAAGCGATATTTCTCCCTGGGTGAGCCTGGGTATCGTCGGCGCAGCGTGGCTGGCCGTGAGCGCACTGGCTATCCACTTGCTGCGCATTGGCTACAAAATTCGCCATTGATGTGGCGTGCCTTTTTGGGGCGCGCTGCTTTTGACCGCAGCGCTTGCACTGCGGCACTGAGAAAACTATGACTGCTGATCAACTCCAATCCATCATCCGCGCAGGGCTGAACTGCGAGCATCTGGCCGTTGAGGGTGATGGCCGCCATTGGTATGCCACCATCGTTTCTGCGGAGTTCGAAGGCAAGCGCTTGCTGGCGCGCCAGCGGCTGGTGTATGCCACCATGGGTGAGCGCATCAAGACCGACGAGGTGCATGCCCTGTCCATGAAAACCTTCACTCCGGCAGAATGGTCTGCCAAGACTGAATAAGTCTTAAAAATAGATAGCTGTTAGCGCTTGACTCACAAGGAGTTGAGCGTGATTTCATTTAAATTTAGATTCAAGGCTCCAGCGCCATGGACAAACTCCTCATTCGCGGCGGTCGCCCTTTGCACGGCGAAGTGCTGATTTCTGGCGCCAAGAACGCCGCATTGCCAGAGCTGTGCGCAGCGCTGCTGTCTGCGCAGCCGGTCACGCTGCACAACGTTCCCCGTCTGCAAGACGTTGCCACCATGCTCAAGCTCATTCGCAACATGGGTGTGACGGCCGAGCGTGATGACAACGGCACGGTGACCTTGAACGCGGGTGCGCTGAACAACCCCGAAGCTCCGTACGAACTGGTCAAGACCATGCGCGCCTCGGTGCTGGCGCTGGGGCCGTTGCTGGCCCGTTTTGGCCATGCCAAGGTATCGTTGCCCGGTGGCTGTGCGATTGGTTCACGCCCAGTGGATCAGCACATCAAGGGTCTGCAGGCCATGGGGGCTGTCATTACCGTGGAAAACGGTTACATGAATGCCAGCCTGCCTGAGGGCTGGAAACGCCTGAAAGGCGCGCACATCACCACCGACATGGTGACTGTGACCGGCACCGAGAACTTCCTGATGGCCGCAGCGCTGGCCGAAGGCGAGACGGTGCTGGAAAACGCAGCCATGGAGCCCGAGATCACCGATCTGGCCGAAATGCTCATCAAGATGGGCGCCAGGATATCTGGCCACGGCACCAGCCGCATCACGATTGAGGGTGTAGAGGCCCTGCATGGCTGTGAGCATGCCGTGGTGGCTGACCGTATTGAAGCCGGTACGTTCCTGTGTGCGGTGGCAGCAACGGGTGGCGAGGCATTTTTGCGCCATGGCCGGGCAGACCATTTGAGCGCGGTCATCGACAAGTTGCTGGAAGCCGGTGCGCAGGTGCAGACCGAAGAGGGTGGCATCCGCGTGCGCAGCCAGGGCCGCTTGAAGGCGCAGAGCTTTCGCACCACGGAATACCCGGGCTTTCCCACCGACATGCAGGCGCAATTCATGGCGCTCAATCTGGTGGCCGAAGGCCCCAGCATGGTCACAGAAACCATTTTTGAAAACCGCTTCATGCACGTCAATGAAATGATGCGCCTGGGCGCGCGCATCACTACCGATGGCCGCGTGGCCACGGTAGAAGGTGGCGCACCGCTGTCGGGTGCCACCGTCATGGCGACCGACCTGCGCGCCTCTGCCAGCCTGGTGATTGCAGGGTTGGTGGCCAAGGGTGAAACCCTGGTGGATCGTATCTACCACCTTGACCGTGGTTACGACCGCATGGAAGCCAAGCTGCGCGGTTTGGGGGCGGACATTGAAAGAGTCTCGCAATGAGCATCACCATTGCCCTGTCCAAGGGCCGCATATTTGAAGAGACCGTTCCTTTGCTGGCTGCTGCAGGCATTGAAGTCACGGAAGACGTGGACAAATCGCGCAAGCTGATTTTTGACACTACCAACCCCGAAGTGCGCGTGGTGCTGGTGCGTGCTTCGGATGTGCCCGTGTACGTGCAGTACGGCGGTGCAGACCTGGGCGTTTCGGGTTCTGACTCGCTGATCGAGCACGGTGGCCAGGGCCTGTACCAGCCGCTGGACTTGCAGATTGCCAAATGCCGCGTGAGCGTGGCCGTGCGCAATGGCTTTGACTACGCACACGCCGTCAAGCAGGGCGCACGCCTGAAGGTGGCCACCAAGTACACAACGATTGCGCGTGAGTTTTTCGCCAACAAGGGCGTGCACGTGGACATGATCAAGCTGTACGGCTCGATGGAGCTGGCACCGCTGACGGGCATGGCCGATGCCATCGTCGATCTGGTGTCCACCGGCAACACGCTCAGAGCCAATGATCTGGTGGAGGTGGAGCCCATCATCGACATCAGCTCGCGACTGGTGGTCAATCAGGCTTCGCTCAAGCTCAAGCAAAAACCGCTGCGCCACATCATTGATGCGTTTGCGCAGGCTGTGGCCGCCAAGAACAACTAATTTTCTCCCACTGTTGAAGCAGTAAACACTATGGAAATCGCAGCAACCCCCCTTCGTCTGTCCACCGCGGATGCCAATTTCGAACATGATTTTGCGCAACGCCTGCATTGGTCAGCCGATACGGATGCGGCGATTGAGCAGCGCGTGGCCGATATCCTGGCCGATGTGCAGTCCCGTGGTGATGCTGCGGTGCTGGAGTACACGGCCCGCTTTGACGGGCTGGATGCGCCCAGCATGCAGGCGCTGGAGCTGACGCAGACAGAGTTGAAGGCTGCTTTTGACAGCCTGGGCGCTGCACAAAAGCATGCACTGCAAGCGGCCGCGCAACGTGTGCGCACCTACCACGAGGCGCAAAAGAAAGCCAACGGCGAAAGCTGGAGCTACCGTGACGAAGACGGCACCCTGCTGGGCCAGAAGGTGACGCCGCTGGACCGCGTAGGCATTTACGTGCCCGGTGGCAAGGCCGCATATCCCAGCAGCGTGCTGATGAACGCCATTCCAGCCCATGTGGCAGGTGTGCCCGAAATCATCATGGTGGTGCCCACGCCCAAGGGTGAAAAAAATCCGCTGGTGCTGGCGGCTGCCTATGTGGCGGGCGTGCACCGTGCATTCACCATTGGTGGGGCGCAGGCTGTAGCGGCTCTGGCCTATGGCACGGCCACTGTGCCCAAGGTGGACAAGATCACTGGTCCCGGTAACGCCTATGTGGCCAGCGCCAAGAAGCGCGTTTTTGGCATGGTGGGCATTGACATGATTGCCGGGCCGTCTGAAATTTTGGTGCTGGCAGATGGCACCACGCCCCCCGACTGGGTGGCGATGGATTTGTTCAGCCAGGCCGAGCATGACGAGCTGGCGCAGTCCATCTTGCTGTGTCCTGATGCTGCCTATATTGACGCCGTGCAGCAATCGATTGACCGTCTGCTGCCCGAAATGCCGCGCAAGGACATCATCGCCAAAAGCCTCAACGACCGGGGTGCACTGATTTTGACGCGCGACATGCAAGAGGCCTGTGCCATCTCCAACCGCATTGCACCCGAGCATCTGGAAGTCTCCAGCAATGATCCTCACCGGTGGGAGCCCAGCCTCAAGCATGCAGGGGCCATTTTTCTGGGTGCCTACACCAGTGAATCGCTGGGCGACTACTGCGCAGGCCCCAACCACGTGCTGCCTACTAGCGGCACGGCGCGCTTCTCGTCGCCTTTGGGGGTGTACGACTTCCAGAAACGCTCCAGCATCATTGAAGTGAGTGAAGCAGGTGCGCAGGTGCTGGGCAAGATCGCAGCCGAGCTGGCCTACGGCGAAGGCCTGCAAGGTCACGCCCGTGCAGCAGAAATGCGCCTGAAGTAAGGCGTGCCGCTGTCACTCCAGCCGCGCTCTTGAGCGCGGTTTTTTGATGGCGGGAGTCAATTAAGTGCAACCAAGTGTGGCCAGGTGGTGAATTCTGCGCAATTTGTTGAACACTGCGCACATGCCTTGGCAGCTTGCCAGGGCCCAGTAGCAGGAGGCAGCATGGTGTTGAGTTTGAGAAAGAACGTGTTCGGTCGCACCCAGCGGTGGTGTGTGGTGGGGTTCGTGTTGGGGGCTTTGCTGGGGTGTGCACCCACCATGCAGGCAGGGCGGTCTTCTGACGCAGTGAACGAGTCTTCCAGCGCCGCGACGTCTGCGCAGCAGGTACAGCGCAGTTCGCAAACCGCTGAACGCCGGCTGGCACCGCCCGCCCGTGCCTCGGCTTCTACGCTGGGCACGCAATGGGGCGAGGGGCGTGAATCCGCAGTGCGCTATGTGCCCGCCGAGCGGGTGACGCAGCAGCCGCAAGAACTGCGCCAAATTGCCTACACCGATCTGGCGAGCATTCAGCAGGCGCTGGGCCGCCGCGCCAACCAGCAACTGAATATTTTGCTGGCGGGCGGCAAAGTGGAGTGGTCGGTACTGGGCGAGCAGGAGCAAGCCTTGCCCATTTACAGCACGCGCGGTGCGCAGGACTACCGTGTAGCGGGCAAGCAAGGTGAGCGTTATGAGCTGCAGTTTGTCAATCGCAGCCAGACCCGTTATGAGGTGGTGGCCACCGTAGATGGTCTGGATGTGCTCGGTGGCCGCACCGGCAGTCAGGCAGCTGGGGGCTACATTCTGGAGCCAGGTCAGACCATGCGCATTGATGGCTTTCGCAAAAGCGCCAGTGAAGTAGCGGCCTTTCGCTTTGCCAGCAAACCCCAGGCCTATGCCGCCAACACGCCTGCGGGCGATGCGCGCAATCTGGGCGCGATGGGTGTTGCCTTGTTTGAGCTCAAGCCCACGGCACCAACACAGGCTCCCGCAGGGCCACAGGCTTTCCCGGCAGACGCAGGCAGCACGATTTATGCGCCGCCACCGGCCTACCGCTGAATCCACGCGACGCGTTTGCCCGCATCTGGACGGGAGCATGCGGAAGGCATAAATCTGGCTACACGAACTTCGTGCAACACGAAATTCGTGTAGACTAGTCCGCATGAAGAACGTCACTATCACCGTCGAAGACAGCGTGCTTGAATGGGCACGCATCGAGGCAGCGCGCCGGGGCACCAGTGTCTCGCGCATGCTGGGTGACTTTATGGCCGAGATGCAGCGCCGCGAAGATACGTATGAACGCGCCTATCTGGCGTGGCGCACCGATGAGCGCACCTGGCAAGCGGGGGGGGGCGCATCGTCCACAAAAAACGCAGCGCGCAGTGCCGCGGGCAAGCGTGCTGCAGGCCCCAAAGACTTGAACCATGAAGGTGTGGCATGAACCCGGTGTTCGTCGATACATCGGCACTGATTGCCGCAGAAGATGTGGGCCAGCCTGCCTTGTATGCCGCCGTACTCGACTGGCTGGATCTGCTGTGGCGCAGCCGCACGGGGCGTACCGGTAATCAGGCACTGGTGGAGTTTTACGACCAGGTCACCACGGGTGCTGCTCCCATGCCCCAAGGCGATGCGCGCGCTGCCATTCGCCGCTACCAGACCTGGAACCCCTGGAAAACCGATGCCGCCACGCTGGAAACCGCGTGGGCGGTGCAGGCACGCCACGCATTGCCGTTTGCAGACTGTCTGGCCGTGGCCTGTGCCCAGCACAGTGGTTGCGAGCAAATGCTGACGCTGCATCTGCCCCATGGGGCGCACTACGGTGGCGTCACCATGGTGCACCCCTTGCAGCAGGCGGCCAGCCCCGGCGCAGATGCTGCCTGAGGGCGGATGATCCAGCCACTGCATGCCTGCAAGAAATTTGAAAGTGTGAACCCCATGTCTGCTGATTCCTCGACCCAAGCCAAAGCGCTGCAACGCATCCGTGCCGACGTGCGGGCCATGCATGCCTACCATGTGCAGCCTTCGCAGGGCCTGCTCAAGATGGACACGATGGAGAACCCGTTCCGTCTGCCGCAGGCGCTGCAAAAGGCGCTGGGAGAGCGTTTGGGCGCACTGGAAATCAACCGTTACCCCGGCGAGCGCCTGGACGTTTTGAAGCAGATGCTCCAAGACTACGCCGGTGCACCTGAGGGCAGCGCGGTGCTGCTGGGCAATGGCTCGGATGAAATCATCACCTTGCTGGCGCTGGCGACCGCACAACCGGGTGCTCAGGGGCGCGCCAAGATGCTGGCGCCCATGCCCGGCTTTGTGATGTACCCCATGAGTGCGCAGTTGCAGGGGCTGGACTTTGTGCCTGTGCAACTGACAGCCGACTTTGACCTGGATGTGCCCGCCATGCTGGCCACCATAGCCGCGCAGCAGCCCGCCATTACCTATCTGGCCTACCCCAACAACCCCACCGCCACGCTGTGGGCCGAAGACAAGGTGCAGGCCGTGATTGATGCGGTCGGTGCCATTGGCGGCCTGGTGGTGATGGATGAGGCCTACCAGCCTTTTGCCAGCCGCAGCTGGATCACGCAAATGCACGCCAACCCTGCGCGCAACGCGCATGTGCTGCTGATGCGCACGCTGTCCAAGTTTGGTCTGGCCGGCGCCCGGCTGGGCTACCTGATTGGCCCGGCGGCCATCGTCAATGAGCTGGACAAGGTGCGCCCGCCCTACAACATCAGCGTGCTCAATTGCGAAACTGCGATCTTTGCGCTGGAGCATGCCGATCTGTACGCAGAGCAGGCCGCTGCCATCCGCGCTGAGCGCCAGCCCTTGATCGATGCACTGACCGCTTTGCCCGGGGTAGACAAAGTCTGGCCTTCAGAGGCCAATATGGTGCTGCTGCGCGTGCAAGATGCCGCCAGGGCGCAGGCGGCCATGAAGGAGCGCGGCGTTCTGGTCAAAAATGTCTCGGCCATGCACCCGTTGCTGGCCAATTGCCTGCGTCTGACCGTGGGCACCCGCGAAGAAAATGCCCGCATGTTGGCAGCCTTGAAGGAATCGTTATGAGCAATGCACTCGTCCCCTCCACCGCTACCGCTTCTGCTGAGAGCACCGCCCGCGTGGCCGAGGTGCAGCGCAACACCGCCGAAACCCATGTGCACGTGCGCGTGGATCTGGACGGCACGGGCAAGGCGCAGCTGCGCTCTGGCATTGGTTTTCTGGACCACATGCTCGACCAGATTGCCCGCCACGGCCTGATTGATCTGGACGTGGATTGCGAGGGTGATCTGCACATTGACGGCCACCACACGGTGGAAGACATTGGCATCACCATTGGCCAGGCCTTTGCCAAGGCCGTGGGCGACAAAAAGGGCATTCGCCGCTACGGCCACGCCTATGTGCCGCTGGACGAAGCGCTCTCGCGCGTGGTGATTGATTTTTCGGGCCGCCCCGGGCTGCACATGGACTGCAAGTTCACCGCGGGCCGCATTGGCGAGCTGGATACCCAGCTGGTGTTCGAGTTTTTCCAGGGCTTTGTGAACCACGCCGGGGTCACACTGCACATTGACAACTTGAAGGGTTTCAACGCCCACCACCAGTGCGAAACCATCTTCAAGGCGTTTGCCCGTGCCATGCGTTTTGCGCTGGAGCGCGATGAGCGCATGGCGGGTGTGATTCCGTCCACCAAAGGCAGTCTGTAAAGATGTGAGCTGCTGTCGCTTGTGTACTCTATGTTTGCAAGCGAAAGTACATTGAAACCCAGTAATAACGGGCGCTAAGTGCTATGAGTTCAGTGAACAACACCGTGGCTGTGGTCGATTACGAGATGGGCAACCTGCGCTCGGTCTCGCAAGCTGTCAAAACTGCTGCCATGGGGACGGACGTGCGTGTCATCGTCACGCAAGACCCGGCCCAGGTGCGTGCCGCCAGCCGCATCGTGCTGCCCGGGCAAGGCGCCATGCGCGACTGCATGGCCGCGCTCAAGGCCTCAGGCCTGCAAGAGGCGGTACTTGAGGCTGCAGCCACCAAGCCGCTTTTTGGCGTGTGCGTGGGCATGCAAATGCTGCTGGAGCACAGCCAAGAGGGCAATACCCCTTCGCTGGGGCTGATTCCGGGGCACGTGCAGCGCTTTGAGCTGGCAGGCCGCATGCAACCCGATGGCAGCCGCTACAAAGTGCCGCAAATGGGCTGGAACCAGGTGTTCCAGAGCTCGCCCGGTGGCGTACGCCACGCCATGTGGGATGGCATTCCTGATGGGGCGTATTTCTACTTTGTGCACAGTTTTTATGCGGTGCCGGCTGACGCAGCACATTGCGCGGCTGAGACAGATTACGGCGGACAGTTTGCATCTGCCATTGCACGCGATAAGATTTTTGCTACGCAATTCCATCCGGAAAAGAGTGCGGACCATGGCCTGGCCCTGTACCGCAACTTCTTGCACTGGAATCCGTAAGTCTCCTTTTTCTTCAACCCTGGCCACCCCTGAGTTAGTCGGCCTCCTTTAGGCAAAGCCTCTCGCACATCATGCTGCTGATTCCCGCCATCGACCTCAAAGACGGACAGTGCGTCCGCCTCAAACAAGGTGATATGGACCAGTCCACCACATTCGGTAACCCTGCTGAGATGGCCCGTCGCTGGCTGGATGCCGGGGCCCGCCGTCTGCATCTGGTGGACCTCAATGGCGCTTTTGCTGGCCAGCCCAAGAATTTGGCAGCCATCAAAGCCATCCTCAAGGAAGTCAACGGTGAGATTCCGGTCCAGCTCGGTGGTGGTATCCGCGATCTGGACACCATCGAACGCTACGTGGATGCGGGGCTGGAGTACGTCATCATTGGCACGGCTGCGGTGAAAAACCCGGGCTTTTTGCAAGATGCCTGCAGCGCCTTTGCAGGCCGGGTGATCGTCGGGCTGGACGCCAAGGACGGCAAGGTTGCCATCGACGGCTGGAGCAAGCTGACCGGCCAGGATGTGCTGGATGTGGCCAAGCGCTTTGAAGACTGGGGCGTGGAATCCATCATCTACACCGACATTGGCCGCGACGGCATGCTCTCGGGCATCAACATCGATGCCACCGTCAAGCTGGCGCAGTCGCTGAAGATTCCGGTGATCGCCTCCGGCGGTCTGGCCAGCATTCAAGACATCAGGGATCTGTGCGCTGTCGAAGACGAAGGCGTAGAAGGCGTGATCTGCGGGCGCGCCATCTATACCGGTGATCTGGATTTTGCCGAAGGCCAGAAGCTGGCAGATCAGCTCAATGGCTACGAAGACGACGACAGCGAATACCCACAATGACCGAACCCCAAGCCACGCGTGAAATCTGGCGTGGCCTAGCCTGCACCCAGATCACCTTGCCCAGCGGTGACTGTGTGCGGGTGTCTGACCTGGGCGCGCAGGTGCTGTCCTGGCAGGTGGCTGGGCATGAGCGACTGTTTTTGTCCGAATCTGCTGTGCTTGACGGCTCTGCCGCCATTCGTGGTGGTGTGCCTGTGTGCTTTCCCCAGTTCAACCAGCGTGGGCCCTTGCCCAAGCACGGGCTGGTGCGGCGCAGTGCCTGGCAATGGCGCAGCGCACAAGTGCACGGCGAGGCCATCACGGCACGCTGGCAGTGGGATGCGGCTGTGCCCTGGCACGCCGACTTTGCACACGGCGTGCGTGCCGAGGTGGCGGTCACGGTATCACCTGATACGCTGACCGTGCAACTGTCTGCCACCAACACCGGAGGCACCGCGTTTGCATTTACAGGCGCGCTGCACACCTATCTGGCCATACAGGGTGCAGACATTGCAGCCCTGAACGGGCTGGAAGGGGCGGCTTTTTGGAATGCTGCAAAAGCCTTTTCACCGGCAGTGCAAAGCGGCAGCGTGGTGCTGGGTGAAGAGGTGGACCGTGTGTATGCACGTCCACTGCAGGCGCTGGAGCTTCGGGATGCGGCAGGCAGTCTGCGCATCAGCCAGGATGCCGCCTGGCCAGACACGGTGGTATGGAACCCCGGGGCCGCGCTGTGCTCCAGCTTGCCCGATATGAACGCTGGTGACTGGATGCGCATGCTGTGCGTAGAAGCAGCGGTCATCAACCAGCCCGTGGCCCTGCACCCAGGCCAGCGCTGGCATGCGGCGCAAACTTTGCAGGTCGTGGCTTAAGGGCCGCAGCCTATATGTCTGATCTTCTTCGATAGAAAACGCTTTTTCATGCTCGCCAAACGCATCATTCCTTGTCTCGACGTGACCGGTGGCCGCGTGGTCAAAGGCGTTAATTTTCTGGAGCTGCGCGACGCAGGCGATCCGGTCGAAATTGCAGCGCGCTACAACGCGCAAGGCGCAGACGAACTGACGTTTCTGGATATCACCGCCACCAGCGATGGCCGTGATCTGATCTTGCCCATCATTGAGGCCGTGGCCGCACAGGTGTTTATTCCGCTGACGGTGGGCGGGGGCGTGCGCGCCGTAGAAGACGTACGCCGCCTGCTGAATGCGGGCGCAGACAAAACCAGTTTTAACTCTGCCGCCATTGCCAACCCTGCCACGATCAACGCCTGCAGCGACAAATATGGCGCACAGTGCATCGTGGTCGCTATTGATGCCAAGCGCCGCACGCCCGAAGAAGAGCTGCGCATTGGGCCCGGTGGCACGCCCATGGGCGCTGGCTGGGATGTATACAGCCACGGTGGCCGCAAGAATGTAGGGCTGGATGTGGTGCGCTGGGCTCAAGAGATGGCACAGCGCGGTGCGGGTGAGATTTTGCTGACCAGCATGGACAAGGATGGCACCAAGAGCGGTTTTGACTTGGCGCTGACCCGTGCCGTGGCCGATGCCGTGGGCGTGCCCGTGATCGCTTCGGGTGGTGTGGGCAACCTGGACCATCTGGCAGACGGTGTGCAGCAAGGCGGCGCAGACGCGGTGCTGGCGGCCAGCATTTTTCACTACGGTGAATACACGGTGCAGCAGGCCAAGGAACGCATGCGCGAGCGCGGCATTCCAGTGCGTCTGTGAGTGGAAAACAGCGCTTGAGGCGGCGTGGGACGCGGTTGCCGCAGCGCTGCTGCAGTATTTGGTGCAGGCACTGCGCTGCAGCTTTGCAGGTGTGCTGAGCTGGCCATTGAAGTGTCAAAGAAGTGAGCTGCTTACGCTTTATTTATAAGCATTTGCATGTGATTTATATTTGAAATCGGCTTCCAGTATGCGCTGGTAGCTATATAAAAAATCAGGACGTCTATGAGCTGGTTGGATCAAGTTCAATGGGATGCACAGGGTCTGGTGCCCGTGATTGCACAAGAGCAAAGCAGCGGCGATGTAGTGATGTTTGCGTGGATGAACCGCGAGGCATTGCAAAAAACAGCTGAACTGGGCCGTGCCGTGTACTTCAGCCGTTCGCGCAACAGGCTGTGGTTCAAGGGCGAAGAGTCAGGCCATGAGCAAACCGTGCACGAGATGCGCATTGACTGCGACAACGACGTCATCTTGCTCAAAATTACCCAGCAAGGGCACGTGCCCGGTATTGCCTGTCATACGGGACGGCACTCTTGTTTTTACAGTGTTCTGAAGGACGGGCAGTGGGCAGCCATTGATCCGGTCTTGAAAGATCCAGCATCCATCTACAAATAAAGTCATGTCTGAACACAACACCGCGTCGGTTGAAGGCGCATTGGCCCGTCTTGCTGCTGTCATTGAAAGCCGCAAGACTGCGAACGGGGGCGATCCCGATAAAAGCTATGTGGCCCGCTTGTTGCATAAAGGCCCTGATGCTTTTCTCAAGAAGATCGGGGAAGAAGCCACCGAGGTGGTGATGGCCGCCAAGGATGTGGACGCAGGCGCTGACAAAGGGAAAATCCTTTATGAAGTTGCGGACTTGTGGTTCCACACCATGATTGCGCTGTCGCACTATGGGCTGACGCCCGCTGACGTGGTGGCCGAGCTGGAGCGCCGTGAAGGCACCAGCGGTCTGGAAGAAAAAGCGTTACGCAAGGCCCAGGACCGGGCTGTGCAGGAAGGGAGATCAGAGTGAACGATGACATTATTGAAGTCCGCGCTGTCGACCAGGCCACACTCGATGGCCTCAACGCCTGGGGCTGGGTGAGCTATGTGCTGCACCTGATCGTGGCTATTACTGCGGTATTGCCCGGTGCCCAGGTCAGCGTTGCAGTGCTGTTGATCGCACTGGTGATTGACTTGGTCAAGCGCTCAGATGCCGTGGGCACATGGCACGCATCGCACTTTACATGGCGTTTGCGCAGCATGATCTGGGCAGGCATTTTGTATGTGGTGACGGCGCCGCTGTGGCTGCTGTTCTTTGTGCCAGGCTGGATCGCATGGTGCGTAATTTCCATCTGGTTCCTCTACCGCATCGTGCGCGGCATGATTGCCATGAACAAGCAGCAGCCGCTGCCGGTTTAACCCTCACGATTGCTGCCCATGACGCACCCTCCCGCTTCTGTGAAATGTCTGAATCTGGCACTGCAAGGCGGGGGATCGCACGGTGCATTTACCTGGGGTGTGCTGGATGCGCTGCTCGAAGATGGCGGCTTCCAGTTTCCCGGTATCAGCGGCACCAGTGCCGGTGCGCTCAATGCGGTGGCCGTAGCGCAGGGCTTTGCGCAGGGCGCCCTGGAGTTTCCGCAGGATCAGGCAAGCCGCCATGGCGCGTCCTGCGCCCATGCCCGCGCTGCGCTGCGCAAACTGTGGGAAGGGGTTGGCGCCATGGGCGCTTTCACCTGGGGGGTGCCAGTGGCCAACAACCCGCTGATGGGCATGATGAGCCAGTTCCTGTCGCCCTATCAGACCAATCCGCTGGACATCAATCCGCTGCGCAAACTGCTGCAGCGGACCGTAGATTTTGAGACGCTGACCCAGGCCTGGGGGCGCGATGGCATGCCCAAGCTGTTTGTCTGTGCCACGAATGTGCGCACCGGCAAGGGTGAAATATTTACCGATGCCCGCCTGAGTGCCGATGCCATCATGGCTTCTGCCTGCCTGCCCCAGCTGTACAAGGCTGTGGAGATTGACGGTGAGCGGTACTGGGATGGCGGTTTTTCCGGCAACCCTGCGCTGTACCCGCTGATCTATCGCACCGAATGCACCGATATGCTGCTGGTGCAAATCAACCCCGTGGAGCACCCAGACCTGCCAGACACTGCCAACGACATCATGGAGCGCATCAACGAGGTGACGTTCAATGCCGGCCTGCTCAGTGAACTGCGTGCGATTGATTTTGTGCGCCGCATGCTGGCCGAGGGGCGGCTGGATGCCGCACGCTACAAAAACGTGCTGATGCACCGTATCGACGGAGGCTCTGCGCTCAGCCGTTTTGGTGCTTCCAGCAAATCGCGGGTAGACATGGCTTTCTTGCTCAAATTGTTTGAGCTGGGCCGCAAGCAAGGTGAGCAATGGGTGCATGATCACCGCAGCGATGTGGGCGTTCGCCAGACGCTGCAGATTGTGGACAATCCATGACTGAGGCCCTCAGCGGCCAGATCTGACACCGACAACACCGATTTTCCAAAGCCAGCCATGACCGATCACGCACACCCTGCGCATGACCCCCACTGTATTTTCTGCAAGATCACTGCAGGCCAAATTCCCAGCAACAAGGTGTATGAAGACGAAGAACTGTTCGCCTTCCATGACATTCGTCCCGCTGCGCCTGTGCATTTCTTGATCGTGCCTAAAAAGCACATTGTCTCGCTGGCCCACGCCTGCCCGGACGATGAGGCATTGCTGGGCAAAATCATGGTGCTGGCCCCCAGGCTGGCACTGGAGCAGGGCTGCAATCCATACCCGGAAGGTGGTTTTCGCACTGTGGTGAACACGGGCGCCGAGGGTGGCCAGGAAGTCCATCACCTGCACGTGCATGTGATGGGTGGCCCCCGCCCTTGGAAGCACGGCTAAATCTGGGTGAACATACACAGCCGCACGCGCAAACTTAAGGCCATCTCTGGCGCTGTGTTGCGGCGGCACGTCTAAAATGGCTGGTATTCGTTAGGAGTAATCTCATGGGAACGTTTTCCGTTTGGCACTGGTTGATCGTGCTGGTGATCGTCGTTTTGGTGTTTGGCACCAAGAAACTCAAAAACTTGGGTGGCGATCTCGGTGGTGCAGTGAAGGGCTTCAAGGACGGTATGAAAGAAGGCGGCGCTGCTGCTGACACCACGGCTGACAAAGCCGCAGTGGCAGACCAGTCCATCGCTGACAAGACCACGATTGATGTCGACGCCAAGCAAAAGAGCTAATGGCTGAACATGGCAGCAAGCACCTGCAAGGGGCGTTGGCATGATTGATATCGGTATCTCCAAGCTGGCGCTGATTGGTGCAGTGGCCCTGGTGGTCATCGGCCCCGAAAAGCTGCCACGGGTGGCACGTACGGTGGGCACCTTGCTGGGCAAGGCGCAGCGCTATGTGTCCGACGTCAAGGCTGAAGTGAGTCGCTCCATGGAGCTGGACGAGCTCAAGAAGATGAAGGAGTCGATGGAGACTGCAGTGCACGATGTCGAAAAGTCGGTGCATTCAGCCTCCAGTGACCTGGAAAAAGACTGGCGCGATGCCACCAATTTCGAGTCTGATTTCGACAGCAACTCCAGCACACTGGCCAGCGACTACAGCAGCTACGACAGCAGCAGTACCGTCTCTCCAGCGTACAAAAATCCGGGCAAAAACTTCCGTATCAAGCGTGGGGCGGTGCCACGCTGGTACAAGGCGCGCGCCGGGGTGCGTACGCATGTGCAATCGGGCGCAGCACGTGTGGCGCGTTTCAGGCCCAAGCGTTAACGCTTAAGCCTGATGAAACAGTGCGGCGCTTTGTAATGAAGGCAGCGCTGGTGCTTTTATTTTCTTGATCCGCAGGGCCGCAGGGCCCGGTTCTTTTTTGACCATGTCCGACAAACCCTCCAAAGACGACGAGCTGGCCGGCACCGAGCAGCCCTTTGTGCAGCACCTGATGGAGCTGCGTGATCGGCTGCTGTACTGCATTTACGGCATTGCCGTGGCGGTGGCGGTTCTGGCTATCTGGCCCGGGCCCAATGGCCTGATTGACTTCATCGCGCATCCCATCAAGATGCACATGCCCCCCGATTCCAAGCTGATTGCGGTGGGTGTGTTCACGCCATTTTTTGTGCCGCTCAAGGTGCTGATGATGGTGGGCATCTTGGCCGTGCTGCCGTGGCTGATGTACCAGCTGTGGGCGTTTGTAGCACCGGGCCTGTATGTGCATGAAAAGAAGTTTGCACTGCCGCTGATTATTTTTGGCAGCTTGCTCGCTTACGTGGGTATCGCGTTTGTGCAGTTCTTTGTGCTGGACAAAATGTTTGCCTTCATTCAGGGCTTCACCCCCGACAGCGTAGCGGCCACGCCCGACATTGCCTCGTATGTAGAGGCGATTTTGTCCCTGTACCTGGCTTTTGGCATGGCGTTTCAGGTGCCCATCGTTGTGATGCTGCTGGTACGCTTTGGCATTGTGGAGATCGCTAAGCTCAAGAGCTTTCGGGGCTATTTCATTGTGCTGGCCTTCATCATTGCTGCGGTGGTCACGCCGCCCGATGTGATCTCGCAGCTGGCGCTGGCCATTCCCATGTGCTTGCTCTATGAGGTGGGCATTGTGGCTGCAGGCTGGTTTGTGAAAGCCTCTAAAAAGCCGGAAGACGCAGAGCCAGACCAAGTTTGATGCTTGCATCAGCTCACCCATAAAAAAACCCGCTGACATGCACTGTCAGCGGGTTTTTTTATGAGGGGATATTTAGAGCCGCTAACGCCACCTCTGATACGTCGTTGCTTTGCCTTGTCGTACGCCTGTACTGCCTACGGCTTCACGTCTCGTCTCAGTCGCAAATCTGCGATTTGCTAGGTGGTGTTAGCCACTCTTAATAAAAATAGCACCCAACGCTTATTTTTAGGTATTTTCAAAGTCTTTTGATTTTGAAATTCCCATATATCAAGCGCTGGATGCTCTTGTTTTTACTGGATCAACGAGGCTGGCGTGTACGCTGTGGCGTTGGGCGTTCACCGGGGGTGATGCTCAATGTCAGGCTTTCACTGCCGCGCTGAATGCCAAAGCTGGCAGGCGTGCCCGGGGGTAGTGCGGCCACTGCCGTCATCATCTCGCCGACATTGCGCATGGCCTGGTCGTTCACTTGCACGATCACATCACCGGGCAGCATGCCTGCCTTGGCAGCAGGGCCAGCCTGCAGTACGCCGGTAATGATGACGCCTTGGCGGGCTTTGACACCAAAGGTTTCAGCCAGTTCCGGTGAAAGCTCATTGGGCTCCACGCCAATCCAGCCCCGGGTGACGCGGCCGTCTTTGACCAGCCCGTCCATCACCAGTTTGGCGGTCGATACGGGGATGGCAAAGCCAATGCCCATGCTGCCGCCCGACTGCGAGTAGATGGCTGTGTTGATGCCCAGCAGATTGCCGTCCACATCGATCAGTGCGCCACCGGAGTTGCCCGGGTTGATGGCGGCATCGGTCTGAATAAAGTTTTCAAACGTATTGATACCCAGCTGGTTGCGCCCCAGGGCGCTGACAATGCCGCTGGTCACCGTCTGGCCCACGCCAAATGGGTTGCCAATGGCCAGTACGGTGTCGCCCACCACGGCGTGGTCAGAGTTGCCCAGCACAATCACGGGCAGCTTGTCCAGCTCGATCTTGAGTACGGCCAGGTCGGTGTCCGGATCGGTGCCGATGACGCGGGCTTTGGATTGACGGCCATCTGACAGCGTCACTTCAATCTGGTCTGCGCCTTCTACCACGTGGTTATTGGTCAGGATGTAGCCGTCTGGGCTGACGATTACGCCGCTGCCCAGACCGGCCTGCTGCTGCGCGCCCACATCACCAAAGAAGAACTGAAACCAGGGGTCGTTGCTGCGCGGGTGGCGCACTTCTTTGCTGGTGTTGATGCTGACCACGGCGGGCATGGCTTTTTGTGCGGCAGCGGCCAGGCTGCCAGGGGCAAATTCAGTGCGTGGCTCTGAAGGCGCTTCCAGCAAAGAAATGCCGGCACGGCTGTAGGTGGCGCCACGCTTGAGCCAGCTGGGCTGCAAAGTGGCAACGACAAAATAAGCAGCCAGCAGCACGGTGACAGCCTGGGAAAACAAAAGCCAGTAGCGCTTCATATACAGAGGAGTGAGTAGGGCAATAGGTACAGAGCGTACGCGCAAACGCACAACTGTTGCAGGCCGGATGGGCCGTCCTGTGCATGGTGTACTCAAGGTGTCGCAAACGGAGATGGGTTGCATCTATTTCGCGAAACCGCATCGTGGTTTGCGATGTTTAGCCAAAACCCTGTCAGTACAAACCCTAGAATGTTTTCCCGACTGCGCCACACTGTGTTCTCTCTTGACCTCGCTCACCCGCGCAGGTTCAGCAATGCAAAGGCTTCATCACCGTGAAGTCCTGAAGAACAGTCCAGTCTTGCCCTGACGCATCTATCCGTTGCCATGGCTCTCGCGCTGTCTGACCTTTTGAACCGGAAAGACAACCCCATGAGTAAGCATCCGAATGCACAAGCCCACCAAGTGGCGGGCGGTGCACACCATCGTCCTCTCAACCGCGAGGACTACAAGACTCTGAGCCTGTCTGCCTTGGGCGGCACACTGGAGTTTTACGATTTCGTCGTGTTCGTGTTCTTTGCGAACGTGATCGGCGCGCTATTTTTTCCAGCTGACATGCCCGAGTGGATGCGCCAGCTACAAACGCTGGGCATTTTTGCCGCCGGCTATCTGGCGCGTCCTCTGGGCGGCATCATCATTGCCCACTACGGCGACAAGATTGGCCGCAAGAAAATGTTCACGCTGTCCATCTTTTTGATGGCCGTGCCCACGCTGGTCATTGGTCTGCTGCCTACATACGCAAGCATTGGTATTGCAGCGCCGCTGCTGCTGCTGCTGATGCGCGTGCTGCAAGGTGCTGCCATTGGTGGCGAGATGCCAGGTGCCTGGGTGTTTGTGGCTGAGCACTCGCCAGCCAAGAACTACGGCCTTGCCATTGGTACGCTGACGTCGGGCATTACCGGCGGTATTTTCC
The DNA here is from genome assembly GCF_014836675.1 of Comamonas avium. Lineage (GTDB taxonomy): Bacteria > Pseudomonadota > Gammaproteobacteria > Burkholderiales > Burkholderiaceae_C > Comamonas > Comamonas avium. The sequence continues at coordinate 86,890 of NZ_JACSQK010000007.1, read as the reverse complement.
TGGGCTCCATCTTTGGCGTGTGGCTCAATAGCACCTATACACAGGCTGAAATCCACGACTGGGCCTGGCGCATGCCGTTCATCGTGGGTGGTGTACTGGGCCTGGTTTCGGTGTATCTGCGCAAGTTTCTGCATGAGACGCCGCTGTTTCAGGACATGCAAAAACGCAAGGCTGCCGATGTGGAAATGCCCATCAAGACCATCTTGCGTGAGCACAAGCAAGCTTGCTGGCTGGTGGCGCTGATGACCTGGGTGCTGTCCACCGCCGTGGTGGTGGTGGTGCTGATGACGCCGTCCTACCTGCAAAAGGTATTTCACATCGCCCCAGCGGCTGCCATGATGGCCAATGCCGTGGCCACCGTAACGCTGACCATTGGCTGCGTGTTCTGGGGGTGGCTGAACGACAAGATTGGCACCAAGTGGACCATGGTGCTGGGCTGGGGCGGCATGACGGCTTCTGCCTACTTCTTTTACCTGAACCTGCCCGGCGAAGATACTTTGGTGCTGCGCTATGCGCTGGTGGGCTTCTTTGTTGGCTCTATCTCGTTGCTGCCCATTGTCGGTGTGCGCGCCTTCCCTGTGGCCGTGCGCTTTACGGGCTTGTCCTTTGCCTACAACATGGCTTATGCCGTGTTCGGTGGCCTGACTCCCATGCTGGTGTCGGTGTGGCAACAGGTCGATGTGATGGCACCGGCCCACTATGTGGCCGCCATGGGTGTGCTGGGTGCTTCCATCGGCTTTTTCTGGCCCATGGCATCGCGTGGCTGGCAGCCCAAAGTCAGGAAGTAAACAGGCCTCTGGTCTGGTCCTCGATTTCAAGGGCAGCTTCGGCTGCCTTTTTTGTGCCTGTGCGCGTTGTGGGTGTGATGGCTTGGCACAATCGAGCCCATGATCCAGCGCCAAGACCTCCTCGCCCATTTCGATGCCCTGCTGCAGCCTGAGCGTTTCAAAGACTATGGCCCCAATGGCCTGCAGGTCGAGGGCAAGACAGACATACGCCATATCGTCAGCGGTGTTACGGCTAGCAGAGCCTTGATTGAGGCCGCCATTGCCGATGGGGCTGACGCTATTTTTGTCCACCACGGGCTGTTCTGGCGTGGCATGGATGGACGCATTACCGGCTGGATGAAAGAACGCATCCGCCTGTTGCTGGCGCATGACATCAGTCTTTTTGCCTACCACCTGCCGCTGGATGCGCACCCTGAGCTGGGCAATAACGCCCAGCTGGGCGCTCGGTTGGGCGTGCAATGCGATGACACTTTTGGTGATCAGGCTCTGGGCATGCTGGGCCATGTCAGCTTCGCCAACTCCGATGCACTGGCTGCACACGTTCAGGCAGTGCTGGGCCGTCCCGTCACTTGTGTGAGTGGTGCGCCCAGCCAGCCTATCAGGCGTCTGGCATGGTGCACGGGTGGGGCCCAGGGCTTTTATGAAAGTGCCTTGGCCGCTGGCGCTGATGCGTTTGTCACCGGCGAGATTTCGGAACCACAGGCCCATCTGGCCCGTGAAACAGGCAGTACTTTTATTGCTGCAGGTCATCACGCCACAGAGCGTTATGGCGCACCTGCTGTGGCAGCGCATGCAGCGCAGCAGCTGGGTGTGTCACATCGTTTCATTGAAATTGATAATCCGGCTTAAGTTTGATAGCTGCTGGCGGTTACTGCATAAGCTTTGGAGGCCGGTTACATGAAAAATAGAAAAGCCATCGCCATTACACAAGGCGACTCAGCGGGCATTGGGCCCGAGATCATCGCCAAAGCATTTCGTGATCAGCCAGCACTGTTGCAGGGCTGCTTTGTGGCCGGTGATGTCGCAACCATGCGTCGTGGTGCCCGCGCCATCTTGCAAGCAGGAGACGGTCATTTGCCTGTGGCGGTCATTGCCTCGCCTGAGGAGGCATGGCAGGTGCCACCGCGCTGCATGCCTGTGCTGCAGGTGCCTGATATGCCTGCACCAGCAACCTGGGGGGCCGTGAGTGCAGAGGCTGGCCGGGGTGCGGCATTGAGCGTGCAATGGGCCACGCGCGCGGCACTGCATGGTGATATTGCGGCCCTGGTGACGGCGCCGCTGCACAAAGAAGCTTTGCACGCCGCTGGGGTGCGCTTTCCGGGCCATACCGAGTTGCTGCAAGCCGAGGCAGCACAGTATGCGGGGGTCAGCCTGGAGGCCATGCCGGTGCGCATGATGCTGGCCAACAATGAGTTGCGCACCGTGCTGGTGAGCATTCATGTCTCGCTGCGGCAGGCGATTGAGGCCGTGACGTATGACAACATCTTGCAGACACTGCGCATCACCCATGCGGCTTTGCAGCGCATGCTGGGCCATGTACCGCGCATTGCAGTGGCAGGCCTGAATCCGCACGCCGGGGAGGGCGGATTATTTGGCAGTGAAGAGCGCACCACCATTGCCCCCGCTGTGGCTGCTGCACGCGGGGAGGGAATGGATGTGCAGGGACCATTTGCACCCGACACAATCTTTATGCGCGCAAGAGATGTTGACGGCCACGCTGGGGAATTCGACGTGGTGTTGGCGATGTACCACGACCAAGGGTTGATCCCGATCAAGTATTTGGGTGTTGAGGAGGGGGTAAACGTGACTTTGGGCTTGCCCATGGTGCGCACCAGCCCTGACCATGGCACCGCTTTTGACATCGCTGGACAAGGTATTGCCAACGCATCCAGCCTGATTGAAGCGGTGCGCATGGCATGGCGTTTGGCTGCGCCAGCCGACCATTAAAACAAAGGCCGCCCATTCATGGAGCGGCCCGGGTGGGGTGCCAGCGGTGCATCAACCGCTGGGCGAAAGGTGTTGAATCAACGGCGCAACTGGTCGCGAATTTCACGCAGCAGCAGCACCTCTTCTGTTGCGACCTCGGGTTGCGCAGGTGCTGCAGGCGCTTCACGTTTTAAGCGGTTGATTTGCTTGATCATTATGAAAATAATGAAGGCCAGAATTACAAAATTCACAGCCACGGTGATGAAGTTGCCATAGGCGAAAACCGGAATTCCAGCCGTTTTCAGCGCCGCCAAAGTGCGCGGTGTTCCCTCAGGCACTGAGCCCAGCACTACAAACAAGTTCGAGAAATCCAGCTTGCCAAAGACCAGGCCGACCATTGGCATGATCAGGTCGTTGACGACGGAATCAACGATTTTCCCAAACGCCCCACCAATGATCACGCCAACGGCCAAATCCATCACATTGCCTTTGACCGCAAACTCACGAAACTCCTGCATCATGCCCATACACGTGCTCCACACATTGATTGAGATACGGCATATTGCGTGATCTAACGCAAGAAGCGTGTCAGACGCGTGCTTGGATTCCTGTTTTTCGCTCCGCTACAATTTCTCGATTGTCCTTATACCTAGCGATGTTTATCGAGGATCCCCATGAGCGAAACACCTGTCGACTCCAGCAAACGGACGTGGATCATCACGTCCGCCTGTGCTGGTGCGGTAGGCGGCGTGGCAGCCGCTGTACCCTTTGTGAGTACCTTTCAGCCTTCGGAAAAGGCCAAGGCCGCTGGGGCCGCAGTAGAGGTAGATATTTCCGCCCTGCAACCTGGCGAGAAGCTCACGGTTGAATGGCGCGGCAAGCCCGTGTGGATCATTCGTCGCACCAAAGAGCAGCTCGACGATCTGGCAACCCTGGACTCGCAACTGGCTGACCCGGACTCCAAGCGCAACCCTGACGAGTTCACTCCTGTTTACGCCCGCAACACCTGGCGCTCGATCAAGGAAGAGGTTCTGGTCTGCGTAGGTATCTGCACCCACTTGGGTTGCTCGCCTGTCGATAAGTTCCACACCGGTGCTCAGCCTTCGCTGCCCGCCGACTGGAAGGGCGGCTTCCTGTGCCCTTGCCACGGTTCAACCTTTGACATGGCTGGTCGCGTGTTCAAGAACAAGCCCGCTCCAGACAACCTGGAAGTGCCACCCCACATGTACCTGTCAGAGACCCAACTCCTGATCGGTGAAGACAAGGCTTGAGGGAGTTAACACAACATGGCCCACGAATTCAAAGAACTCGACCCGAATGCCTCCACCGGCGCCAAGGTGACGAACTGGTTTGAAAACCGGTTTCCATCGGCATTTGCTGGCTACAAGCAGCACATGTCGGAGTACTACGCTCCTAAAAACTTCAACTTCTGGTACATCTTCGGCTCTCTGGCACTGCTGGTGCTGGTGATCCAGATCGTGACCGGTATTTTTCTGGTCATGCACTACAAGCCAGATGCTGAAAAGGCATTCGCTTCTGTGGAATACATCATGCGTGATGTGCCCTGGGGCTGGCTGATTCGCTACATGCACTCCACAGGCGCTTCGGCCTTCTTTGTGGTGGTGTATTTGCACATGTTCCGTGGTCTTTTGTACGGTTCCTATCGCAAGCCGCGTGAGCTGGTGTGGATCTTTGGCTGTGCCATCTTCCTGGCGCTGATGGCCGAAGCCTTCATGGGCTATCTGCTGCCATGGGGCCAGATGTCGTACTGGGGTGCGCAGGTGATTGTTAACCTGTTTGCCGCCATTCCCTTCGTGGGGCCCGATCTGGCGCTGCTGATTCGTGGCGACTACGTGGTGGGTGATGCAACGCTCAACCGCTTCTTCAGCTTCCACGTGATTGCCGTGCCGCTGGTGCTGCTGGGCTTGGTGGTTGCGCACTTGCTGGCGCTGCACGATGTGGGTTCGAACAATCCTGATGGCGTGGAAATCAAGGCCCCTGGCGCGCCCAAGGATGCCAAGGGTAACCCGCTGGATGGCATTCCCTTCCACCCTTACTACACGGTGCACGACATCTTTGGCGTGGGTGTGTTCCTGTTCCTGTTCTCGGCGGTGGTGTTCTTTGCGCCTGAGTTCGGTGGCTACTTCTTGGAATACAACAACTTTATTCCTGCTGATCCGCTCAAGACGCCTGCGCACATTGCACCCGTCTGGTATTTCACGCCGTTCTATTCGATGCTGCGTGCGATCACCACGGAGATGATGTACGTGCTGGTTGCCTGCGTGGGCTTGGCTGCCGTGTTTGCGGTGTTCAAAACCAAGATGGCTGGCTTGTTCAAGCTGGTGATCGCAGGTGCTGCGGTTGTCGTCGTGGCCTTGATGCTGGGTATTGATGCCAAGTTCTGGGGTGTGGTGGTCATGGGTGGTGCGGTGGTGATCTTGTTTGGCCTGCCATGGTTTGACCTGAGCCCTGTGAAGTCCATCCGCTACCGTCCTAGCTGGCATAAATACCTGTATGCCGTGTTTGTGGTGAACTTCCTGATCTTGGGCTACCTGGGTGTGCAGCCTCCATCGCCCATCGGCGAGCGCGTTTCGCAAGTTGGCACTTTGTTCTACTTCGGCTTCTTCTTGTTGATGCCTTGGTGGAGCCAGCTGGGCACACCTAAGCCTGTGCCTGATCGCGTGACTTTCAAGCCCCACTGAGCTAGGAGACAAGAACAATGAAAAAACTAATCCTCACGCTGGTGACGGCGCTCGGCCTGGCTGGTGGCGCACTCGCTGCGGGCGGCGGCTTGGTGCCGCTGGACAAGGCACCGGTTGATACCACCAACCAAGCGTCATTGCAAAACGGTGCCAAACTGTTTGTGAACTACTGCCTGGGATGCCACTCTGCTGCATTCATGCGCTTTAACCGATTGACAGACATCGGACTGAGCGAGCAAGAGATCAAGAGCAACCTGTTGTTCACTACCGACAAGGTAGGGGACACGATGGTGGCCGCGATTGATCCCAAGCAGGCGACCAACTGGTTTGGTGCCAATCCACCTGATTTGACGGTGATTGCCCGTTCACGTGCAGGTGCAGGCGGCTCTGGTGCAGATTACCTCTACACTTTCCTGCGTACGTTCTACCGCGATGAAACCAAAGCCACAGGCTGGAACAATCTGGTGTTCCCTTCGGTGGGTATGCCACACGTGCTGTGGCAGTTGCAGGGCGAGCGCCGTGCAATCTTGGAAAATGTCGAGGTTCATGGGCAAAACACCCAAGTGTTTAAGGGCTGGGAAACCATCTCTCAAGGCACAATGAGCACACAAGAGTACGATCAGACAGTTGGTGATTTGGTCAACTTCCTGCAATGGATGGGGGAGCCAGCCCAAAATACCCGTATTCGCGTCGGTGTTGGCGTCTTGATTTTCCTGGGCATCTTTATTTTGATCGCCTGGCGATTGAATGCCGCCTTCTGGAAAGACGTCAAATAAATAGACAGCCTGTTGCCACTTTGCACCTGGGTGCAAAGCGGTCTGGTCTTGGTGGAGTGGGCGCTTTTTGAGCGTCCCACTCTTTTTGATTTTTAGGAGCTTCCGCCATGATGGTGCTTTATTCGGGAACGACTTGCCCTTATTCCCACCGTTGCCGCTTTGTGCTGTTCGAAAAGGGAATGGATTTCGAAATCCGTGACGTGGACTTGTACAACAAGCCCGAAGAGATCGCGGCCATGAATCCCTATGGCCAAGTGCCGATCTTGGTCGAACGTGATTTGATCCTGTATGAGTCGAACATCATCAATGAGTACATTGATGAGCGCTTTCCTCATCCTCAGTTGATGCCCGGTGACCCTGTCGATCGCGCACGCGTGCGTCTGTTTTTGCTGAACTTCGAAAAAGAATTGTTCGTGCACGTGAACACGCTGGAGCAGCGCAACGTCAAGGGCAATGAGAAGGAAGTTGAGAAGGCGCGTCAGCACATCCGTGACCGCCTGACGCAACTGGCACCGGTGTTCTTGAAGAACAAGTACATGCTGGGCGAGGGTTTCTCGATGCTGGACGTGGCGATTGCACCTTTGTTGTGGCGTCTGGATTACTACGGCATTGAGCTGAGCAAAAATGCTGCGCCCTTGCTGAAGTACGCTGAGCGCATTTTCTCGCGCCCTGCCTACATTGAAGCACTGACGCCTTCTGAGAAGGTGATGCGCAAGTAATTGCGTGAGTGCCTGAGTCTTCTGTTTTTGCTGTCGCTGGAATTTGTACATGAACGAGCCCACCACCACTTCAACGCGGCCGTATTTGATTCGCGCCCTCCATGAATGGTGTACGGACAATGGTCTGACGCCTTATCTGGCTGTGAAGGTCGATCGTTCAGTGCAAGTTCCTCGCGAATTTGTCAAGGATGGCGAGATTGTGCTGAACGTGGGCTATGACGCCACAGGCAATCTGCAGCTGGGCAATGAATACATTGAATTCAAGGCCCGGTTCGGTGGAAAACCGCGTGAAATCATGGTGCCTGTTGAGCGTGTGCAGGCGATCTATGCGCGTGAATCGGGACAGGGCATGTCTTTCCCCGTGGTGGACGACCTGTTGTCTGAGCTTTCTGATGCTGCGACAGATCTTGGTCTGAGTGACGCTGCGGAGGATGGGTTGTCTGAAGTGCCAGCACAGGACGATGAGCGCGCATCTCAGGTCATGCAGCTGGTCACTTCGACGACCAAAATTTCTGACTCTGGCGATGATCAGCCACGGCCACCAAGCCCGGGTGGCGGCGGTCGACCCGCTTTTAAGCGCGTGAAATAATCAGATTTCGTTTTTTGACTGCGAAACTTGTATTAGAATCGCGGTCTTCGCCGGTTTAGCTCAGTTGGTAGAGCACCCGCCTTGTAAGCGGTAGGTCGTCAGTTCGAATCCGACAACCGGCACCAATTTTGGTGCTTCTTTTTTTGTTGCATCTTGTCCCTTCAGCAGCCTCTGGCCTGCGAAGCGGATCGCCGGTTTAGCTCAGTTGGTAGAGCACCCGCCTTGTAAGCGGTAGGTCGTCAGTTCGAATCCGACAACCGGCACC
>NZ_JACSQK010000007.1:0-79025 GCF_014836675.1 Comamonas avium | reverse complement strand
ATCCCCCCCCTGAATTTTCTAGAGCTTTTAATTTATTTTGAATGAATTAGAGCGGGCTTTGCCATGGCGAAGTGCTGAGTACCTTGAGCTGAATGCGTGCGACATCCCATCCTTTTGTGCGCAAATGTGCTTCAAAGCTGGGTAGCAGGTAGCGCACTTTGCTGGCGGCCGCGTTGTTCTTGATGATCAAGCACCAAGTGCTGCCTTCAATGGGGCCTGGCTGCACGCTGTGGCGCAGCCCTGGTGGGAGCAAGGGTTCAATGGCCTTCATGCGCGCATTGGCTTCGCGTGCTTGGCTGACCAGCAACGATAACGCAGGCGAAGACTGTGCTGCTTGTTCCAGCGAGATGGCTAAATGGCGGCGCCGTTGCATGATTTTTGAGCTCTGAGTGAATGGCTCATTATCAGCGCACCCTGTTGCTTGTGTGCTTGCAGGGGCAGGCTGCTAGTGTCAAAGCGCAAGCGGCAGTTAGAATCAATTTTTGGCTTCCAGCGGTCTAGGCTCTTGTTTTGCTGCTGAGTGAGCCCATCTGCATGGCAACTCTACATTAGGGATTTGGCCGCTTTCGGTGCTGTACGGGCATCGTGGAGCGGCTTCCGTTCGCATGGTCAACTTTCTTACCAAACTTTTCGGCAGCCGCAACGATCGGCTTCTCAAGCAGTACCGCAAGACGGTGGCTCAAATCAATGCGATGGAGCCAGAGCTGGAAAAGCTCGATGACCAGGCGTTGAGGGCAAAGACCCAAGAGTTCAAGGAACGTGTGTCCAAGGGTGAGTCGCTGGACGACTTGTTGCCAGAGGCCTTTGCCGTGGTGCGTGAAGCTTCCAAGCGCGTTCTGAAGATGCGTCACTTTGACGTACAGCTGATGGGTGGTATCTCGCTGCACCAAGGCAAGATTTCGGAAATGCGTACGGGCGAAGGCAAGACGCTGACCTCTACGCTGCCTGTGTACCTGAATGCGCTGACAGGCCAAGGTGTGCATGTGGTGACCGTGAATGACTACCTGGCCAGCCGCGACGCAGAAACCATGCGCCCGCTGTACAACTTTCTGGGTCTGGCTGTTGGGGTGAACCTGCCCCAGGCACCACGCGATGAAAAGCAGCTGGCGTATCTGGCCGACATTACTTACGGCACCAACAACGAGTACGGGTTTGACTATCTGCGCGACAACATGGTGTATGACGCAGCAGACCGCGTGCAGCGTGGCCTGAACTTTGCCATTGTTGACGAGGTGGACTCGATCTTGATTGACGAGGCGCGCACGCCTTTGATCATTTCTGGCCAGGCTGACGACAACACGGCCATGTACCAGACCATCAATCAACTGGCCCCTCAACTGGTGCGACAAGAAGGCGAGGCTGACCCTCGTACCGGCGAAGGCGTCACCAAGCCCGGCGACTTTACGGTGGACGAAAAGAGTCACCAGGTCTTTCTGACGGAAGATGGGCATGAAAAGGCCGAGCAGATTCTGTCTGCCGCTGGCTTGCTGCCCGAAGGTGCGTCGCTGTACGACCCCTCGAACATTGCGCTGGTGCACCATTTGTATGCGGCATTGCGCGCCCACCACATCTATCACCGTGACCAGCATTACGTGGTGCAAAACGGTGAGGTGGTGATCGTGGATGAGTTCACGGGCCGTTTGATGTCAGGCCGCCGCTGGAGCGATGGCCTGCACCAGGCGGTAGAAGCCAAGGAAGGTGTCGCCATTCAGGCGGAGAACCAGACCATGGCTTCGATCACTTTCCAAAACTATTTCCGTCTGTACAACAAGCTGTCGGGCATGACGGGTACGGCGGATACGGAAGCGTTTGAATTCCAGAGCATTTATGGCCTGGAAACGGTGGTGATCCCGCCCAACAAGCCCAGCAAGCGTGAAGACCAGCTGGATCGTGTCTACAAGACCACGCAAGAAAAATACAACGCAGCCATTGAAGATATCCGCGAATGCTACGAGCGTGGTCAGCCAGTGCTGGTGGGTACAACGTCGATCGAGAACTCGGAAATCATCGACCAGATGCTGACCAAGGTGGGCTTGCCCCACCAGGTGCTGAACGCCAAGCAGCACGCCAAGGAAGCGGACATCATTGCGCAGGCAGGCCGCAAGGGCATGATCACCATTGCCACCAACATGGCTGGCCGTGGTACCGACATTGTGCTGGGCGGCAATATCAGCAAGCAGGAAGCGGCGATTGCTGCAGATGCCACACTGGATGATGCGGCCAAGCAACAGCAGCTGGATGAGCTGCATGCCCAGTGGCAAAAAGATCACGATGAAGTGAAGGCCCTGGGTGGCTTGCGCATCATTGCGACCGAGCGCCATGAGTCACGCCGTATTGACAACCAGCTGCGTGGTCGTTCTGGCCGCCAGGGTGATCCAGGATCTTCACGTTTTTACCTGAGCCTGGACGACCAGCTGATGCGCATTTTTGCGGGTGACCGCGTGCGCGCCATCATGGACCGCCTGAAGATGCCTGAGGGCGAAGCGATTGAAGCGGGCATCGTGACCCGTTCGATTGAATCGGCGCAGCGCAAGGTGGAAGCGCGTAACTTTGACATGCGCAAGCAACTGCTGGAATACGACGATGTGTCGAACGACCAGCGCAAGGTGATCTACCAGCAGCGCAATGAAATTTTGGACACTGCAGACTTGGTCGACATGATCAACATCATGCGCGAAGACTGCGTGGCCGACATGGTGCGCCAGTATGTGCCTGCCGAATCCATGGAAGAGCAGTGGAACCTGCCTGCGCTGGAAAAGGCGCTGGCCGAATGGAATGTGCATGTCGATTTGCAGGCCATGGTCAAGGATTCAGACAGCATCACCGATGAAGAAATTCTCGAAACCTGCGTGAAGGCTGCCAACGACGTCTACCAAAGCAAGCTCGATCAGGTGGGCTCTGAGCAGTTCATGAACTTCCAGCGCGCTGTGCTGCTGCAAAGCTTTGACACCAACTGGCGCGACCATCTGGCGGCTCTGGACTATTTGCGCCAGGGCATTCACCTGCGTGGATTTGCCCAGAAGCAACCCAAGCAGGAGTACAAGCGCGAAGCGTTTGAGCTGTTCCGCCAGCTGATTGATTCGGTGAAGAATGAAGTCACGCGCGTGCTGCTGACAGTGCGCATCCAGCAGCCTGAGCAGCTAGATGAGGTGGCGCAGAGCATTGAACACCACGCCGAAAGTGCGCAGAGTGCCTTGCAATATGCCAGCGCGGATGGTGACAAGTCCGACAACTTTGAGCTGCCAGCCGGCACACGCGTGGGTCGCAATGACCCCTGCCCCTGCGGCAGTGGCAATAAGTTCAAGAACTGCCACGGCAAGCTGGCCTGAGATGTATCGCGTGGCGGGTAACACCGCCATACACAAAGAACACGGGCGCAGGCCCGTGTTTTTCGTTGTGCGCCGTGGTTTGTCTCCATAATTGCCGTCTAACTGTTTCTCTGTAGGAAGCCCTGCAATGCCTGTGAATTTGCCTGTTCCCGTCGCCGCCAACCTGTTTCCAGTCGCCGGTGTGCGCATTGGTGTGACCGAAGCCGGTGTGCGCAAAGCCAACCGCAAAGACTTGAGCGTGTTCTTGCTTGACGAAGGTGCCACAGTGGCGGGCGTGTTTACGCAAAATCGTTTTTGTGCTGCACCGGTGCAGGTCAGCCGTGAGCATCTGGCTGCTGGCCAGGGCATTCGTGCCATGGTGATCAACACCGGCAATGCCAATGCCGGTACGGGGGCTGCCGGCCTGGCCAATGCCCGTGCTACCTGCGCTGCGCTGGCCAAGGAGCTGGGCCTGAAGGCCGAGCAAATTCTGCCGTTCTCCACGGGTGTCATCATGGAAGAGCTGCCAGTGCAGCGCATTGTTGCGGGCCTGCCTGCAGCCATTGCCAACGCCAAGGCCGACAACTGGGCGGTGGCAGCAGAGGGCATCATGACCACCGACACGCAGCCCAAGGCCTACAGCCGCCAGGTGCAGGTGGGTGGCAAGACCGTGACGGTCACGGGTATCAGCAAGGGTGCGGGCATGATTCGCCCCAACATGGCCACCATGCTGGGCTATGTGGCCACCGATGCCGCGATTGCGCCTGCGTTGCTGCAAAGCCTGGTCAAGGAGCTGGCCGATGGCTCTTTCAATCGCGTGACGATTGATGGCGATACGTCGACCAATGACTCGTTCGTGCTGGTGGCGACGCACCAGGCGGGCAATGCACAGATTACCGCTTGGGACAGCGCAGACGCGCAGGCGCTGAAGGCAGCGCTGCTGGAGGTTTCACGCCTGCTGGCGCAAGCCATTGTGCGTGACGGTGAAGGCGCCACCAAGTTCATCACCGTGCAAATTGATGGCGGCAAGACCGAAGCGGAATGCCGCCTGGCCGCCTATGCGATTGCGCATTCGCCCTTGGTCAAGACGGCGTTCTTTGCCTCGGACCCCAATCTGGGCCGCATTCTGGCTGCCGTGGGCTACGCAGGCATCGATGACCTGGACCAAAGCAAGATTGACCTGCATCTGGACGATGTGCATGTGGTGGTGGATGGCGGGCGCAATCCTTCTTACAAGGAAGAAGACGGCCAGCGCGTGATGAAGCAGTCTGAGATCACCGTGCGCGTGGGTCTGGGCCGTGGCACGGCCAGCCAGACCGTGTGGACGTGTGACTTCAGCCATGACTATGTGACGATCAACGCCGACTACCGTTCTTAATTGGGTGGTTGTGCATACGACCCTCGATACGTCGTTGCCGAACCTCGCCGTAGCGCTGCTACTGTCTTTGGTTCTGCCCCTCGTCTCGATTGCCCGCGGGCTGGGCCGTTTGCACAACCAGATGGTGGCGTGCATCAGCAAGGGGAGCCTGTAGTCAGACTTCTTTTTGGTTTTAGGAGCTAATGGCGCTTGTGTTTATTGGATTTCAGATACTTTTCTATCTGAAGTCTTTGTAAATAAAGCGCTGATAGCTATCGAAATAATGAATGGAGACAGCGCTGTGCAAGATGTGATGAACCCGTTGGAGCGTTTGGTCGAGCGTGCCGAGCAGCTCATGCAGCGCATTGAATCCGTGCTGCCCCAGGCTCTGCAAGCGCCTGCCGACTGGAATGTGGCGATTGCCTGGCGCTACCGTAAGCGCGCCAATGGCTGTGGTGTGCTCGAGCCGGTGCGCCATGTGGGTGCAATGGAGCTGTCGGATCTGCAAAACATCGATGGCCAAAAAGACAAGATTGCGCGCAACACTGCGCAGTTTGTACAAGGCCGCACAGCCAACAATGTGCTGCTGACAGGTGCGCGCGGCACGGGCAAGTCTTCGCTGATTCGGGCATGCTTGCATGCCTATGCCCCGCAGGGGCTGCGCCTGATTGAGGTGGACAAGGTCGATCTGACCGATCTGCCCGACATCGTGGACGTGGTTGCTGGCCGGGCTGAAAAGTTCATCATCTATTGTGATGATCTGAGCTTTGAAGAAGGCGAGCCCGGCTACAAGGCGATGAAATCCATTTTGGATGGCTCGGTCAGTGCGGCCACGCCCAATGTTCTGGTCTATGCCACCAGCAATCGCCGCCATCTGTTGCCTGAATACATGACGGACAACCTGAGCACGCAAAAGGGTGACAACGGCGAGATTCACCCCGGAGAGGTGGTGGAAGAGAAAATCTCTCTGTCTGAACGTTTTGGCCTGTGGGTGAGTTTTTACCCCTTCAGCCAGAACGAATACCTGCGCGTGGTGGCGCAGTGGCTGTCCAGCATGGGCTTATCGCCCGCAGCCATTGAGGCAGCGCGCCCTGAAGCGCTGATCTGGGCGCTCGAGCGTGGCTCGCGCAGCGGTCGTGTAGCCCAGCAGTTTGCGCGCGACTACGCCGGCCGTGACAACCACAAGCCTGCCGCAGTGCAGCCCATTGCTGATGTTGATGGTCTGGCCGATGGCGCTGAAATTTGAAGTTCAACGAGAAAACAAGTGACTGTGACTGCTGAAACGACTGCCGAGCGTAAACATACTGAAGTTGCCGTGGGCGTGCTGATTCGCCAAAGTGATGGCGCTTTACTGATCACCAGCCGCCCTGAAGGCAAACCGCGTGCGGGTTGGTGGGAGTTCCCTGGCGGCAAGCTGGAAGCCGGCGAAACCGTGGAGCAGGCCCTGCGCCGCGAGCTGCAGGAAGAGATTGGCATCACCATCGAAAACTGCATCGCCTGGAAGGTGACGGAGCATGCCTACAGCCATGCCCTTGTGCGCCTGCACTGGTGCAAGGTGACGCAATGGTCGGGTGAATTTGAAATGCGTGAAGGCCAGCAAATGGTGTGGCAGCAACTGCCACTGCAGGTGCAGCCTGTGCTGGAAGGGGCACTGCCAGCGCTGCAGTGGCTCAGCCAAGAGCGTGGATTGCCTTTTGATGCCAGTACCTATGTAACGGCAGAGGTAAAAAGTAGAGCTGCTAACGCTTAAAAACAAAGGGTTTCAAATAGAAAACTATTTGAAACCCTTTGTTTGTATGCCTTGATAGCTATGAAATTGGCTAATTAATCTTCCGTGCGCGGGTCACCATACTGCGCATCTTGCGGTGGTGTTTGTGCAGGCACACGAAATTCTTCTGCAGCCCAGGCACCCAGATCAATGTTTTTGCAGCGCTGGCTGCAAAACGGGCGCCATGCATTGGCCGGTTCAAACACACTGGGGCCACCACAGGTGGGGCACTGAACGGTTGGGGCGTGGGAGGTGTTGTCGCTCATCGTTTGAAGTCTGACACAAGGGCGCCCTCAGGCACACAAGGTCAATTCAAAAGCCGCGTTTTCCGTGGTCGATTGCAGGCTGCCGCTTTCGTTGGGACGCACCAGGCGCACAGACACCATCAAGCGGTTGGCACTGATTTCAGGAATCAGCCCTGAATCCGCATCAATGCGCAGACGCAGCAACTGGTAGGCCTTGCCAGCGGGCAGCGATTGTTGAAACTGTCCATTGCTGGCCGCCACTTTCTGGGGGGAGCCTGTCTCGCGCAGCAAACTGAGCAGCAGCGATAGTGCGTCGGCCAAGGGCTTGAGGCACAGCGTCCACTGCTGCAGGTCGGCCTGACGCTGCGTGGGCAGCTTGTTTTGCCAGCGGTGGTAAGCGGGCAAGTCAAAGCTGCTGGTGCCACCAGGAATGCCAATGCGGCTGCGGATGGCCATCAGCCAGTCAATCTCGGTGAGTGGCTGACCGGTTTTTCCGGTTTGGGCGTGCAGCTGGGTGTAGCACTGGTCCAGCTGGGCAATGATGTTGTCCAGCATGTCCTGGGCAATGGCGGGATTGTTGCGCAGGCCTTCAAACAGACTTTTGTGGCGCTCCAAGTCGCGCAGCAGGTCCGACTTGAGGTCGGCACGCGCAGCCACGTCCATGATTTCAAAGATGGTTGCCAGCGCGAAATGGTGATCAACGGGTGATTCGCGCGTGACGAGTTCGAACAAACGCCGAAACAATTGTTCCAGACGCAAATACGTGCGTAGGCGTTCGTTGAAAGGGTACTCGTAAAGAATCACGCTGGCAGTATCCCGGTAGGCGCAGGCCAATAAATGGGTGTTTGCAGCCTCTGAACGCTAGGCTCGCCAAGTGTTACAGAAGCGCCAGATGCCATCATAGCTGTAACCATGCCGAAATTGATAGCACTTCTTGACGTAATGCAGCTAAATCTAGTCCATCGTTGTAGATGACGCAGTCCGCAGCAGCTCTGCGTTGCTGTCTGGAGGCCTGCGCAGCCATGATGTGCGTGACTGCCGGGCGTTCTAAATTGCTGCGCGCCATCGTTCGCAGGATTTGAGTTTCTTCCTCGCAGTCGACCACCACCACCGCATCCACTTGCTGGCGCCAGCGTCCAGATTCCACCAGCAGCGGCACGTCAAATACCAATAGCTGCGCACCACAGGCCTCGGCCTGCAGTGCCTGGCGTTCAGTCAAGCTGCTGATTAAAGGGTGAACGATGGCTTCCAGGCGCAACCGTGCTTGTGGCTCTTGAAAGATCAGATTGCGCATGAAACTGCGGTCTAGCGCGCCGTCAGCGCCCACCGCATTGTTGCCAAACTCCACCTCGATTTGTGGCATGGCCAGGCCACCGGCTGTCGTCAGACTGCGCGAAATGGCATCGGCATCGACGATGGCCGCGCCGCGCTCAGCCAGCATGCGCGCTACGGTACTTTTACCGCTGCCGATGCCACCTGTGAGACCCAAACGTTTAGCGCGGTGCATGTTCATAAGCCGAGTGCGTGCAACAGCGTGAGCAAAATATTTTCAGCACCAAAAAACATGGCGGTAAAACCTGCACCAGCCAGGAACGGCCCAAAAGGGATGTAGCCACCTTCGCGCAGATTGCTGCGCAATTTCATGGCGATACCAATGATGGCGCCAATGACAGAGGCCATCAAAATGATGGGAACCAGGGCCTGCCAGCCAAACCAGGCCCCCAGAGCTGCAAACAGTTTGAAGTCTCCGTAGCCCATGCCTTCTTTGCCTGTGAGCAGCTTGAATAGCCAGTAAATACTCCACAGCGACAGGTAACCAGCGACAGCTCCCCACACAGCGCTGTTCAACGCGATGCCAGTCCACCCCAAAGCAGCAGCCACCAGGCCAGCCCAAACCAGAGGCAGGGTGATGTCGTCTGGAAGAAATGTGGTATCCCAGTCAATCAATGCCAGGGTCAGCAATGCCGCACTAAAGCCGCACCATGCCCAGCCTGCAGGGGTAAAGCCCCAGCGGGCAATACACCATGCAAACAAAGCTGCTGTAGCAATTTCGACCAGGGGATAGCGCACGCTAATGCGCTGGCTGCATTGCTTGCATTTGCCGCGCAGGAGCAGCCAGCTGAGCACCGGAATGTTTTCAAACCACCTGATGGCGTGACCACAATGCGGGCAGCGAGAGCGTGGCCGGCTCAGCGTGATGGAAGGGGGGGCTGGGACATAGGCTGAACCTGCTTTGGCTGCGAGATGCTGCGCACATTCAGCATCCCATTGCTGCTCCATGATTTGTGGCAGGCGGTGAATAACAACATTCAAAAAGCTACCGATCAGCAGGCCCAGCAGGCACGCTAGGGCGATGTCACTCTGGAAGAAAAAATCCATCAAACTACTTGTCCCAATTTGAAGATTGGCAGGTACATCGACACCACGATGCCACCAATCAGGCTGCCCAGGCAAACGATGATGATGGGCTCCATCAAGCTGGACAGGCCCGCCACCATTTCGTCCACTTCCTGTTCGTAAAAGTCGGCCGCCTTGCCCAGCATGTGATCAATAGAGCCTGATTCTTCTCCAATCGCACACATCTGCAAGACCATGGAGGGGAAAACATTGGCGTTGCTCATGGCACCGGTCAAACTGGTTCCCGTTGACACTTCGTTTTGAATGCGCTCAGTAGCTTCGCGGTAAATCGTGTTGCCTGAGGCACCGCCCACAGAGTCAAGGGCCTCCACCAGCGGCACACCTGCTGCAAACATGGTGGAAAGCGTCCGTGTCCAGCGCGCAACACAGGATTTGTCGATCAGAGGGCCAAACACAGGTATTTTTAGCAAGATGCGGTCCATCACACGTTGCACCTTTGGACTGCGTTGCCATGCCTGCATGAAGAAATAAAAACCACCACCAATCACTCCAAAAATAAGCCACCAGTATTGGACAAAAAAATCACTGATTGCCATGACCAGTAAAGTCGGGGCAGGCAAGTCAGCGCCGAAGGAGCTGAAGACTTCCTTGAACGCCGGGATAACAAAAATCATGATGACGGTGACGACCACAAATGCAACGATGACCACGGAAATGGGGTACATCAAGGCGGATTTGATCTTGCCTTTGATTGCCTCGGTTTTCTCCATGTAAGTGGCCAGCCGGTCCATCAACGTATCCAAAATACCTGCAGCTTCACCCGCTTCAATCAGGTTGCAGTAAAGCGTATTGAAGTACAGCGGGTGTCTGCGAAATGCCACGCTGAGTGATGTGCCGGTTTCAACATCCTGGCGGATGTCATTGAGTAACTTCGTTACGCTGATATTGGGGTTGCCTCGCCCCACGATGTCGAATGATTGGAGCAACGGCACACCAGCTTTCATCATGGTGGCCATCTGGCGGGTAAACAGCGCAATGTCCCTGGGCTTGATCTTCTTGCCCGAACGCATGCTGCGTTTTTTGAGCTTGGTCATGAAGATGCCCTGGCGGCGCAGCGAAGCTTGTACTTGTGCTTCGCCTACTGCGCGCATCTCTCCGCGCAACTCTTTGCCTTGGCGGTCTTTCCCTATCCACTCGTATATGAATTCTTTGGGATTGGTTTTGCCTGTTGCTGCGTGTGCCATGCCGCTGCTCCCTCTGCTGTCAGTATTGTTGTGATTCGATTGCACGCAGCCTATGCAGGGCTACGGTACTTATAAGTTGGTAACTGCCAGTACCTCTTCCAAGGAAGTTACGCCCAGTTTGACTTTGTCCAAACCCGATTCGCGCAAAGATTTGATACCTTCAAGTTTGGCCTGGTTGGCAATATCCAGCGCGCTTCCATCGCGCAGGATGATTTGCTGAATTTCCTCTGAGATGGGCATGACCTGGTAGATGCCGACACGGCCTTTGTAGCCATTGTTGCAGGCGCTGCATCCAACGGCTTTGTAGGGTGTCCAGGAACCGTCGAGGTCGTGCTCTGCATAGCCCGCTTCTCGCAACGTTTCTTGTGGAACATCGTGCGGCTGTTTGCATTGAGGGCACAGCCGGCGTGCCAAGCGCTGTGCCGTGATCAAGATCACGCTAGAGGCGATGTTGAAAGGTGCAATCCCCATGTTGCGCATGCGCGTGAGTGTGGTCGGGGCGTCGTTGGTGTGCAGGGTAGACAGCACCAGGTGGCCGGTTTGGGCGGCTTTGATCGAAATGTCGGCAGTTTCCAGATCGCGGATTTCACCGACCATGATCACGTCAGGATCCTGGCGCAAGAAAGACTTGAGTGCAGCGGCAAAGGTCAGCCCTGCTTTTTCGTTGACATTGACCTGGTTGACGCCGGGCATGTTGATTTCCGATGGATCTTCGGCCGTGGAAATATTGACACCGGGTTTGTTGAGCAAGTTCAGGCAGCTGTAAAGCGAGACGGTTTTGCCCGAACCCGTGGGGCCTGTGACCAAAATCATGCCGTATGGGCGCTCGATGGCATCCAGCAGGCGTTTCTTCTCGTCGGCTTCATAACCCAGCGCATCAATGCCCATTTTCGCGCTATTAGGATCCAAGATGCGGATCACAATCTTTTCGCCAAACAGCGTTGGAAGCGTTGATACGCGAAAGTCAATGACGCGGTTCGCGCCGACTTTGAGCTTCATCCGGCCATCCTGAGGGATGCGTTTTTCCGAGATGTCCAGGCGCGAAATGACTTTGATGCGTGAGGCCAGTTTTTCTTTGATGGCGATCGGCGGCGCTGCAATTTCACGCAATTCCCCATCAATTCGAAAACGCACGCGGTAAGTGTGTTCGTAGGGTTCAAAGTGCAAGTCCGAGGCGCGCATATTGAATGCGTCAAGCAGCATCTTGTGCAGAAACTTGACGACTGGCGCATCCTCTACTTCAGTAGCTGCCGTGTCTTTTTCTTCCGTTTCCGGGGCATCTTTGATGTCGTCAAACTGGAAGTCACCGTCTGTGGTGAAAGTGTCCAGTGTTTCAGAAATACTTTTAGACGATGCTTCAATCAGGCGGATGAGCTTGTCATATTCCACAATCACCCAGTCCACCCCCACCTGGGCGGAGAACTTGATTTTTTCAGAGGCCTCTTTGTCCGATGGATCTGCTGTTGCCACGATCAACCGGTTGCCCCTTTTGTGCAGCGGCAGCACCTTGTGTGTAGTGCACAGTTTTGTGTCCAGCAAATCCTTGGGCAAGCGCGTGCTGTCTACCGTATTTAAATCCAGCAAGGGGGTGCTGAAAATCAGGGAAATCTGATAGGCCAGCTCTGCCGCGGGCAAGTGTCCGCTAGCAACCAGCTGTGCAACAAAGCTGCTCTTGCTGGCAATAGCTTTGCGGGAGATATCTGCCGCAATGCTCTCAGTCAATTGACCTGCACTGACTAAGGCGCGAGCCAGGCCAGCAAGTGGAGGGGGGGCAGTAGAGGCGATGTGAGGAGCAGCGGTCATGTACCCGAGCAGGGAAAGGTTGTTCTAGTCATGATCATCTCTGATCAAAACCTAACTGTACAGATGCAAAAAGCCTGCTTGAGCAGGCTTTTTGCATCTATTTTGATGCGGCACGCATAAACAGCACGTAACTGCGCTTTAGTCAGTCATCAGGTGCGGCGCAGCAATAACTGCGAAGCCAACTGCTGCATGGCTTGTGTGTAGGCATTTGCAGGCAACGCCTCCAGCGCTTGCATTGCGCGCACAGCTTCATCATGTGCCGCTTGGCGCGTAGCATCCAGCGCGCCTGTGCTTTTGACGATCTGCAAAATGCTCTGTAATTGATCGGTTGAACCTTGTTCGATGGCCTCACGGATGATGCGTGCGTCTTCAGCGCTGGCGCGTTGCATGGCAATGATGAGAGGCAGGGTGCACTTGCCTTCGCGCAAGTCATCACCCAGATTTTTCCCCATTTCGTGGGCATCACCATCGTAATCCAGAACATCGTCAATGATCTGGAACGCGGTGCCCAGCGCCTGTCCATAGGTTGCGCATGCAGCTTCAACGCTGGGAGATGCCTGGGCCAGGATGGCTGCAATTTGCGTGCTGGCTTCGAACAGCTTGGCGGTCTTGGAGCGGATGACGTGCAGATACCCAGCTTCATCGAGCGAGGCATCGTGCGTATTGATCAGTTGCTGGACTTCGCCTTCGGCAATGATGTTGGTGGCATCTGAGAGCACCTGCAGGATGCGCATGTTGCCTGCTTCCACCATCATCTGAAAGGAGCGGGTATGCAGAAAGTCGCCGACCAAGACGCTGGCTGGATTGCCAAAGGACTCGTTGGCGGTTGGGCGGCCACGGCGCAGCGTGGACTCATCCACGACATCGTCGTGCAGGAGTGTGGCGGTGTGGATCAATTCCACCACAGTGGCCAGAGAGTGCTTGACGGGGTTGCTGTCGCCCAGAGCATTGCTCACCATCAGCAGCAGTGCGGGGCGCAGGCGCTTGCCGCCTGCAGCAATGATGTAGTGGGAAATCTGGCCGATCAGAGGGACGCTGGTCGTTAAGCGTTGCGCAATAACGCGGTCCATGGCCTGCATGTCGTCTGCAATCAGAGCGAGTGGATTGGGGGTGTGATTTGCTGTAGTCAAAATAATGCCGCCAAGAGAGTGGCAGATTATAAGAAGAGCTGCCGGATGTCCTAGGGGTAAATAAGGTTGTCGCGCAGGCAGGAAAAGGCGTTTGTGCGTACAATAGCCGGCTTCCGTAGAAATTCGTCTGCGGGACTCTCAGATTCGAAAGAGGTTTACATGTACGCGGTCATAAAAACCGGAGGCAAACAGTATCGTGTTGCCGCCGGCGAAAAAATCAAGGTAGAACAGATTGCTGCGGACGTAGGCCAGGAAATCGTGATCGACCAAGTTTTGGCAGTCGGCAACGGCGCTGAACTCAAGGTTGGCACACCCCTGGTGTCCGGCGCAACTGTGAAGGCAACAATTGTTGCCCACGGCAAGCACGACAAAGTGCGTATCTTCAAGCTGCGCCGTCGCAAGCACTACGCTAAATCCCAAGGCCATCGTCAGCAGTTCACCGAACTGCAAATCGTGGCGATTGCTGCTTAATTCCGAAGGAGCTAAGTCATGGCACAGAAAAAAGGCGGCGGCTCTACGCGCAACGGACGTGATTCCAAGCCAAAAATGCTGGGTGTGAAGGCTTTCGGTGGTGAACTGATCAGCGCAGGCTCGATCATTGTTCGCCAGCGTGGCACTAAGTTCCACCCCGGCACCAACGTCGGTATTGGCAAGGATCACACCTTGTTTGCTCTGGTAGAGGGCCACGTGTCTTTTGACACAAAGGGCGCTTTGTCTAAGCACACTGTCAGCATCACGCCCGCTGCCTAAGCGTCGCGTTCACTGACTCCAGTAAAGCCCCGACTTGTCGGGGCTTTACTGTTTAAGGGGTTATGCAAGCCCCGTACTGCATAGCAAGCACGTGCTTGCTTTATGCTTTGCCGGCACCAGTGGTGCTGGTCTACTAATGAATTACGGGATGCCTCATGAAGTTCGTCGATGAAGCCTATATTGAAATTGCTGCCGGTGATGGCGGCAATGGTGCTGCTACGTTCCGGCACGAAAAATACAAGGAATTCGGCGGACCCGATGGTGGCGATGGTGGCCGCGGCGGCCACGTCTATGCTGTGGCAGATGTGAATCTGAATACGTTGATTGATTACCGCTACTCGCGCCGCCATGAGGCTGAGCGCGGCGAAAACGGTATGGGCAATGACATGTTCGGTGCTGCAGGCAAAGACATTACCTTGCGTTTGCCAGTCGGCACGATTTTGTCGGACCAGGAAACCGGTGAAGTGTTGTTTGAGCTGCTCACGCCTGGCGAAAAAATTGTTCTGGCCAAGGGCGGGGACGGTGGCTTTGGAAACTTGCGCTTCAAGAGCGCCGTGAACCGTGCGCCTCGCCAAAAAACACCCGGTCGTCTGGGCGAACGCTTTGCGCTGAAGCTGGAGCTGAAGGTGCTGGCCGATGTGGGTTTGCTGGGCATGCCCAATGCTGGCAAGTCCACCTTTATCTCAGCGGTGTCCAATGCGCGGCCAAAGATTGCAGATTATCCCTTCACGACCTTGCACCCCAATCTGGGTGTGGTGCGTGTGGCGGCTGAGCAAAGCTTTGTGATTGCCGACATTCCAGGCCTGATTGAAGGCGCCTCGGACGGTGCAGGCTTGGGCCACCAGTTCTTGCGCCATCTGCAGCGCACACGCTTGCTGCTGCATATCGTTGACATGGCTCCCTTTGACGATGGCGTCGACCCTGTGGAGCAGGCCAAGGCCATCGTGCAAGAGCTGAAGAAGTATGACGACGAGCTCTATAACAAACCGCGTTGGCTGGTGCTCAACAAGATGGACATGGTGCCCGAGCAAGAGCGTGCAGCCAAGGTCAAGGATTTCGTCAAACGCTTCAAGTGGAAGGGGCCGGTCTATGAAATCTCGGCCCTGGCGCGCGAAGGCACCGACAGGCTGATCAAAGACATCTACAAGCACGTCCAAGTGGTACAAAAGACAGAACAGCCTCAGGAAGCGGAGTACGATCCACGTTTTGCCGGCAACTCGCCGGACTAAAACGCAGTTCTGCTGCTTCTTGATTCATAGCTGCTAGCGCTTTGCAGTAAGCGCTAGAGGCCAAAAAAGCTCTCAATCATGTCTTCCCGTGTTTTGCAAGATGCGCGCCGCATCGTCGTCAAGGTCGGCTCCAGTTTGGTGACCAATGAGGGGCGTGGCCTCGATGAAGGGGCCATTGAAGAATGGTCGCGCCAGTTGGCTGCCCTCGTGCATGGTGATGATGGCATCCGCCGTGAAGTGATCATGGTCTCCAGCGGTGCTGTCGCTGAGGGCATGAAGCGACTGGGCTGGGCAACGCGCCCCAAGGAAATCCATGAATTGCAAGCCGCTGCAGCGGTTGGCCAAATGGGCTTGGTTCAGATGTATGAAACCAAGCTGCGTACCTACAACGTTGGCAGTGCCCAGGTGCTGCTGACGCATGCTGACCTGGCGGACCGGGAGCGCTATCTCAATGCGCGTTCGACGCTGCTGACCTTGCTGCAATTGGGTGTAGTGCCGGTGATCAATGAAAACGACACCGTGGTCAATGATGAAATCAAGTTTGGCGACAACGATACCTTGGGCGCACTGGTTGCGAACTTGGTGGACGCCGATGCATTGATCATCCTGACCGATCAGAAGGGGCTCTACACGGCTGATCCGCGCAGCAATCCGCACGCGCAGTTTGTGCACGAAGCGCAAGCGGGCGATGTGGCGCTGGAAGCCATGGCAGGTGGTGCGGGCTCCAGCATCGGCAAGGGAGGCATGCTGACCAAAATTTTGGCGGCCAAGCGTGCCGCAGGCTCTGGCGCATCGACCGTGATTGCATGGGGCCGTGAGCACGCTGTGCTGTTGCGTCTGGCGCGGGGTGAATCGATTGGCACCTTGCTGGTTGCACCCACGCACAAGAACCAGGCGCGCAAGCAATGGATGATGGATCACCTGCAGTTGCATGGTGCAGTCACCATCGATGCGGGAGCCGCGCTCAAAGTGCGCGATGAGGGCAAGAGCCTCTTGCCGGTGGGCATGGTGGCGGTGGAAGGTGATTTCTCGCGTGGGGACGTGATCGCAGTACGTGATGCCCAGGGCGTAGAGATTGCGCGTGGCCTGGCTAACTACTCCAGCTCGGAAGCGCGATTGCTGTGCCGGCACGCATCGTCTGAAGTGGAGCAATTGCTGGGTTATCGAGGGGAGCCCGAGATGGTGCACCGCGACAACATGGTGGTGCTGCACTAGCAGGCGCGCAAAGACCCAATAGATAGAAAAATCCCGCTGCAGCTATAACGCGAGCGGGATTTTTATTTATTCAGCGATTGTTGTTATCACCTTGCGGATCTGGATCAAAGCTGGCGCCGGGAGGCAGTTCCATGCCGGGGTTTTGAATCAGTCCGTGGCTGCGCAGCATGGGGGCTGGGCGCTGGATCATGCTGGATTGCTCCGGCTGCCCGTCGCGTGGTCGCATGCCGCTGCGCAGATAGCGGTTGCGCTGTAGTTCTGAGCGCGGAATGTAGCGGGCCAACTCCGTCAGCGCCATTTCATAAACACCGCGCTTGAACTCCACCACGACATCCAGTGGGACCCAGTAGTCGTTCCATCGCCAGGCATCAAACTCAGGATGGTCGGTGGCACGCAGGTTCAAATCCCAGTCTTGGCCGAGGAGTTGAAGCAAAAACCAGATTTGCTTCTGGCCTTTGTAATGACCTCGCGCATCGCGACGTATGTAACGATCCGGCACCTCGTAGCGCAACCAGTCCCTTGTTCTTGCAACCACGCGTACGTGGTCGGGCATAAGACCCACCTCTTCATGCAGCTCCCGGAACATGGCCTGTTCGGGTGTTTCTCCCCGATCAATGCCGCCTTGCGGGAATTGCCAGCTGTGGGTACGAATTCTTTTGCCCCAGAACACCTGGTTTTTCTGGTTGAGCAGGATGATGCCGACGTTCGGGCGAAATCCGTCCCGGTCAAGCATAATCGAACCCCAATTTTCTATATTGCGTTCATTATGCACGGCAGTCCGGGCCCAGCCAAACTGCCGCGGCTTTATCCCACGCTCTCCCGCTCATGAAAGCTTCCCAATTTCTCATCTCCACCCTCAAAGAAGCTCCTGCCGATGCTGAAGTGGTCAGCCACAAGCTCATGACACGGGCTGGCATGATCAAAAAGCTGGGGGCTGGCATTTACAACTACATGCCCATGGGTCTGCGTGTGATCCGCAAGGTCGAAGCGATCGTGCGTGAAGAAATGAACCGCGCTGGCGGCATTGAAGTGACCATGCCTGTGGTGCAGCCCGCTGAGCTGTGGGAAGAAACAGGCCGTTTTGAAAAAATGGGCCCCGAGTTGCTGCGCATCAAGGATCGCCATGGCCGCGACTTCATCGTGCAGCCCACTTCTGAGGAAGTGGTAACGGATATCGCGCGCCAGGAGTTCAAGAGCTACAAGCAGTTGCCCAAGAACCTCTATCAGATTCAGACCAAGTTCCGCGACGAACGCCGTCCGCGCTTTGGCCTGATGCGCGGTCGCGAGTTCATCATGAAGGATGCCTACTCCTTCGACAAAGACCGCGACACGGCCCAGATCAGCTACCAGACCATGCGCGAAGCCTACAAGCGCATTTTTGACCGGTTTGGCCTGCAGTACCGCGCTGTGCGCGCGGACTCGGGTGCCATCGGTGGTGACCTGAGCGAAGAGTTTCAGGTGATCGCTTCCACGGGTGAAGACGCCATTGTTTACTGCCCCCACAGCGATTACGCGGCCAATATTGAAAAGGCCGAGTGCCTGGCACCCGCCGGCCCTCGTCCTGCGGCAGGCAAGGCGATGGAAAAGGTGGCAACACCGGGCAATAGCACCTGCGAAGCGGTGGCTGCGCAGCTGGATCTGCCCTTGAGCCAGACGGTGAAGTCTTTGGTGCTGGCCACGGACGAGACCAATGAGCACGGTGAAGTCGTCAAAAGCCAGGTCTGGCTGCTGCTGCTGCGCGGTGACCATGACATGAATGAAATCAAGGCGGCGAAGGTCGCCGGACTGGCCAATTTCCGCTTTGCGACCGTGGGTGAAATTGAAGCGCACTTTGGTTGCCAGCCCGGTTACCTGGGGCCCATCAATCTCAAGCAGCCCGTCAAGCTGGTGGTGGACCGCGAAGTGGCCGTGATGGCTGACTGGGTGTGCGGTGCCAATGAGGTGGATTTCCACATCACCGGCGTGAACTTTGGCCGTGATCTGCCTGAGCCCGACTTGATTGCTGACTTGCGCAATGTGGTGGCAGGTGACCTGTCGCCGGACGGCGCGGGCGAGCTGGCCATTGAGCGTGGCATTGAGATTGGCCACGTGTTCTATCTGGGCACCAAGTATTCGCAAGCCATGAACGCCACCTTCCTGGGTGACAACGGCAAGCCGCAGCACTTTGAAATGGGCTGCTACGGCATTGGCGTTACGCGCCTGCCAGCTGCAGCCGTGGAGCAAAACCACGACGAGCGCGGCATGATCTGGCCCGATGCGATTGCGCCGTTCACCGTTGTGATCTGTCCCATTGGCATGGGCCGCAGCGAGGCGGTCAAGGAAGAAGCCTTCAAGCTGTATGAAGCCTTGCTGGCGCTGGGCGTGGACGTGATCCTGGACGACCGCGATGAGCGCCCCGGCGCCATGCTGGCCGACTGGGAGCTGATTGGCGTGCCGCACCGCGTGGTGCTGGGTGATCGCGGCCTCAAGGAGGGCGTGGTGGAATACCAGGCCCGCCGTGACACGGAGGCCACCAAGATTGCGCCCGCCGATGTGCTTGCACACCTCAAGGGCAAGCTGGGCTTGCACTAAATCTTGCGTCAGGTACAAAAAGGCAGCTGCGGCTGCCTTTTTGCTTGTTGAAAGTGGTTCGCGTGGGCCACACTGCTAACTTTGCACTAGACCAATTTGATGGATGAGAGGGATGAGGGCTCTGACTGCAGATATGACACGTCGTTGCTGGCTGGGCTTTGGCTTGGCCAGCATGGCTGTGGGCGCAGCCCCTGCGTATGCGGGGGCACAGCTGGAAGAGCCTCTGGCCGATGCGGTGCGCAGTGCGTTGAGTGCAGCCGTCAGTGATTTGGCTCCGCCAGAGCCGTTGTTTGCCTCGACCGATGCGCGGATGGAGTACCTGCGCTGGCTGACCAGCATGAGTGACAGGCTGCACCGCCGCATGCCCGACTGGGAGGTCCGGCGCGATTTTCTGCAAACCGTCTGGTATGAGGCCAAGCGCTCGGGGCTGGAAGTGTCTCTGGTGCTGGGGCTGATTCAGGTGGAGAGCGGGTTTCGTAAATTCGCTGTTTCAGTGGCTGGTGCACGTGGCTATATGCAGATCATGCCGTTTTGGACACGGGTGATTGGCGATGGAGATGCGGGCAAGCTGTTTCACATGCAGACCAATGTGCGTTTTGGCTGTGTGATCTTGCGCCACTATCTGGAGCGTGAACGCGGTGATTTGTTCATGGCACTGGGGCGCTACAACGGCAGCCGGGGCAAAGACAAATACCCCAATCTGGTGCTGGGCGCCCAGCGCCAATGGCTGTTTGATGCCAATGCGCCACGCAAAGCCTGAGGCTAAAGATTAATGAAAAGATAGCTGTCAGCGCTTTATTTAAAAAGGTTTCAGATAGTTTTATATCTGAAACCTTTGTTTTATAAGCGCTGGTAGCTATTGTTTATTAATTTCTTAAGGGACGCTAGGTGCTGGAGGCTCGGGCGGTGCGGAGCTGGTGGTGGCCTCTTCATCGTCAACAGTGACTGCTGCGGCAATGGCCGCAATCGCGGCAACCGGCATGGTGGGAATGGGCTGGGTGGCCACGGCGCCGTTGCTATCGCCCACAACGGGTGCGTCGGGGTCCAGCTTCAGTACCAGCACCTGATCAATGCGGTAGCTGTCCACGTCCATCACTTCGAACTTGTAGCCTCCCCAGTTCACGCTGTCGGTACGCCGGGGAATGCGGCGCAGCATGACCATCAGGAAGCCCGCAAGGGTTTCGTATTCTTCGTCGTGCGGCAGCTCGTCAATGCCCAGCGCGCGCTGTACGTCATCGATCGGTGTCGCACCGTCGATGAGCCATGAATGTTCATCGCGGCGCATGATTTGCTCTTCATCGTCGGGCGATACCAGGTCGCCCATCACGGTGCTCATCACATCGTTGAGCGTGACCACGCCGACCATCAGGCTGTATTCGTTGAGGATGGCTGCAAAGTCTTCATGCACTTGCTGAAACTGGTCCAGCACCTCGGCCAGCGTGAGCTTGTCGGGCACGATGAGGATTTTGCGGATCAGACTGTCATCTTTGAGCGAAATGGGCTGGTTGTTCAGCACACGCTGAAACAGGTCCTTGGCATCCACATAGCCAACGATGTGATCAATATCACCGTCGCACACAGGGTAGGTGGAAAAGGGTTCTTCAGCGATCCGGGCCCGGATGACGTGATCAGGATCGTCGCGCAGAAAGTAGGCAATGCGGTCGCGCGGCGTCATGGCCGAAGACACGGTGCGTGAATCGAGCTCAAAGATGTTGGCAATGGCTTGCTGCTCACGGCGGGCCAGTACACCGGCGCGTGCGCCGGCTTCGGTCATGGCCAGGATGTCGTCAGAGGTGATCCTCTCGTCGCGCTTGTCAGGCAGACCCAGTATCTTGAACAGCGCGTCGGTAGTGCGTGCGTAAAACCAGACGATAGGGCGAAAAACGGTCATGCACAGCTGCATGGGGCCCAGCACGCGCACGGCCCAGTATTCAGGCTTGACCATGCTCAGGCGGCGTGGCAGCAGGTCGGAAAATAAAATGAACAGCGAAGTGATGATCAGGAACGAGCACACCGATGCCAGTGACTGGGCCGTGCTTTCAGGCAGCCACAAGATCAGCAGGCTGGTCAGGGTGCTGCTCAGAGCTCCTTCACCAACGATACCGCCCAGAATGGCAATGCCGTTTTGCCCAACTTGCACCACGGTGAAGTAGTCACCGGGTTGCTCCTGCATTTTGAGTACTTTGTCTGCACGCAGGTCGCCTTCGTCGGCATGCTGGCGCAGACGCAGACGGCGTGAAGCGGCCAGAGAAATTTCGGCCACGGCAAAGAAGCCGCTGGCGGCAATCAGGCAGGCAATGATGAACAGGCTTTGTGTCAACGTCATAAGTGAGTGGGGTGGCCGGTGACGGCCGAATGTCACCATTTTGCATGCCTCCTTCGCATGCCGGCATTGTGAGTTGCCTGAATGTTCTTGAACGGTCTGCCAGCGCTGTGCGCCCTTGGTACAAGGCACCGCGTTCAGCGTTCAGTGGTCATTCAAGAAATAGGGTCAACCCTTCAAAATTTCCAGCCCGCGGCCAAGCGGGCGGAGACAAAAAAACCGCCCATAGGGGGCGGTTTTAGATAAAGCAGGGGCCATGCCAGTAGGACTGGTCATCGGGGTCGGCATGGGTCCCAGGGTGTGCATTGCAATCAGGCTTCGCCGTCAATGACTTGCTTGAGTTCACCGGACTCGTACATCTCCATCATGATGTCCGAGCCACCAATGAATTCACCCTTGATGTACAGCTGGGGAATCGTGGGCCAGTTGCTGTAGTCCTTGATGCCCTGGCGAATTTCCTGGTCTTCCAGTACGTTCACGGTGGCAATCGCCTTGGGGTCAACGCCGCAAGCCTTCAGAATCTGGATGGCACGGCCCGAGAAGCCGCACATGGGAAAGCTGGCGCTGCCCTTCATGAACAGCAGGATGTCGTTGTTTTTGACCAGTTGGTCGATGCGTTGTTGGGTGTCGCTCATGGGGTTCTCCTTGCAGGGGAGCCGGTGTTGTTCACACCTGGCAATGCCTGTGATTATTTCATTGTCTTGCCACAATTGGCGATTGCTGGAATTTGCCCGCCTGTGCAGCGGTCAATTGCCGCTAAATCCTGGCGGCTGTGTACCTGCACAAAGCCCGCATTGCGCAGCAGTTGCTGCACCGCTTCGGCCTGGTCCCAGCCGTGCTCCAGCAGCAGCCAGCCACCGGCCTTCAGGTGGGCGGGGCTTTGCACAATGATGGTGCGAATATCGTCCAGCCCATCGGCACCACTGGTCAGCGCATGGCGCGGTTCGTGGCGCAGGGCGTGCATGTGCTCGTCGTCTTCACGGATGTAGGGCGGGTTGCTGGCGATGACGTCAAACACCCCATCTACCGCATGCAGCCACGACGATTGCACAAACTGCACAGGCAGCTGCAGCTGTCTGGCGTTGGCAGAGGCGACATTCAGCGCGTCCTGGCTGAAATCAACTGCGGTGACTGTGGCATCTTTGCGCTGGCTTTGAATGGCCAGCGCAATGGCTCCGCTGCCGGTGCCTAGATCGAGGATGGAGGGTGAAACCGTTTTTTCAACCACATCCAGCACCCATTGCACCAGTGTCTCTGTGTCGGGGCGGGGGTCAAGCACGCGGGCATCGACGTGCAGTGGCAAACCGAAAAATTCTTTGCAGCCCGTCAGATACGCCACAGGCACACCATCCAGTCGCTGTGCGCACAGTGACTGAAACTGCGTTTGCTGCGCGGGCGCGAGTACATCGCTGTCGTGCGTCAGCAGCCAGGCCCGCCCGGCATGGGGCTGGCCCAGTACATGCAGCAGCAGCATTTGCGCGTCAATGCGCTGCATGCCTTGGTGGTGCGCATGGAGCAAGGCTTGCTGCAGGGTGTGCGGTGTATTCACTTGGACTGGCGGTTGACGTTATTGGGGTTAGGGACGCTTTGCCTTCTAGGCATTGACTTCCAGCTCGGCCAGCAATTCGGCTTCACGGGCCTGTTTCAAGGCCTCAATCACATCGCCCAGGTCACCTTCCATGATGCTGAGCAGCTTGTACAGCGTCAGGTTGATGCGGTGGTCGGTCAAACGTCCCTGCGGAAAGTTGTAGGTACGAATGCGGTCAGAGCGGTCGCCCGAGCCAATCAGGCCCTTGCGCAGAGCGGCTTCCTTGGCTTCGCGCTCCTTGCGTTCCTTTTCCTGAATGCGCGCTTGCAGCACCTGCAGGGCCTTGGCCTTGTTGCTGTGCTGGCTGCGGCCATCCTGGCACTCGGCCACGATGCCTGTGGGCAAGTGCACCACGCGCACGGCGGAGTCCGTCTTGTTGATGTGCTGGCCACCTGCGCCGCTGGCACGGAAGGTGTCGATGCGCAAATCGGCAGGGTTGAGCGTGATGGCGACGGTTTCATCGGGCTCGGGCATCACGGCCACGGTGCAGGCGCTGGTGTGGATGCGGCCCTGCGTTTCGGTGGCTGGTACGCGTTGCACACGGTGACCACCCGATTCAAAGCGCAGCGCGCCGTAGGCGTTCTCGCCTTCAATACGCAGCACTACTTCTTTGTAGCCGCCGATTTCGCTTTCGTTGGCGCTCATTACTTCCACCTTCCAGCCCACGTTGCTGGCATAGCGGGTGTACATGCGCGCCAGGTCTGCGGCAAACAGGGCAGATTCGTCACCGCCGGTGCCTGCGCGGATTTCCACATAGGCGGGGCGTTCATCGTCCGGGTCTTTGGGCAGCAGCAGGCGCTGCAGCTCGTCTTCGAGCTTGATCAGCTCTTGCTCGCCCACCGTGATTTCTTCCTGCGCCATCTCGGCCATGTCGGGGTCGTCCAGCATTTGGCGGGCGGTGGCAATGTCGGCCTCGCACTGCAGGTAGCGCTGGTAGCGCCCGGCGACAGCGGTTACATCGGCATGCTCGCGCGAGATGGCTCGGTACTTTTGCATGTCGCCCATGATGTCTTCGCGCGACAGCAGGAAGTCCAGCTCTTCAAGGCGCTGGGCATAGCGCTCCAATTGGGTGCGCAGGAATGGTTTCATGGTCAGTCAGAGAAAATGATGTGCTACAAGAAAGGTAGCTAATTGCGCTGGCTCAGTCAGCGCCAAGGGCTGGTCTGGCTGAAAAGCCAGTAACGACAGCAGCGCTAACGCTGGCCGGGCTTGCTGCCGGGGCGCAGGAAAAGTCTGGAGACCGTATCGACGGTGTGGGCACGCTCTTCAGGCGTGCCCTTGTGCAGGGCTGACAAGGTGCCGTGCATCATTTTCTGGGTCAGGCCGCGCGAAAGTGCCTCGAGCACGGCATCCACATCTTCACCCTTGGCGAGCAGTCTTTTGGCACGGCTGATTTCAGCAGCGCGCCATTCGTCGGTCTGGGCATTGAGCTGCTGAATCAAGGGCACTACGCCCCCCTGAGCGCGCTGGTTCAGCCACTGCATGAAGTTCAGCACGCCTGCGTCAATGATGGTTTCAGCCTGCTCGACGGTGGCTTGGCGCTGGGCCTGGGCTGTGCGCACCACGGTGGCCAGATCGTCCACGGTGTACAGGTAGGCGTCGCGCAGGTCTTTGACTTCAGGCTCAATGTCACGCGGCACGGCCAAGTCCACCATGAACATGGGGCGATGCTTGCGTTTTTTCAGTGCACGCTCAATCGCTCCCAGGCCAATGATGGGCAGGCTAGAGGCCGTGCAACTGATGATGGCGTCGTACTCGTGCAGGTGCTCGGGAATCTCGGCCAAAGGCATCACGCTGGCACCAAAGCGTGCAGCCAGCTTTTCGCCGCGCTCCATGGTGCGGTTGGCGATCGTGATGTGGGCAGGGTTCTTGGCTGCAAAGTGCGTAGTGGCCAGCTCGATCATCTCGCCAGCGCCCACAAACAAAATACGAATCTTGGACAGGTCTTCAAACAGCTGGCCGGCCAGACGCACGGCAGCGGCAGCCATGGAAATCGAATGCTCACCAATTTCGGTGGACGAGCGCACTTCCTTGGCAACGGCAAAGCTGCGCTGAAACAGCTGGTTCAGTGTTGAACCCAGTGCGCCGGCTTCTTCTGCGGCACGCACGGCGTTTTTCATCTGCCCCAGAATCTGGGTTTCTCCCAGCACCATGGAATCCAGACCCGAAGCTACGCGGAACGCATGGCGTGCCACCGAGCCTTCTTCCAGCAGGTAAGAGTGCGAGCGCAGCACATCGGTGCTGACACCGCCCGAA
This sequence comes from Comamonas avium, assembly GCF_014836675.1. Lineage (GTDB taxonomy): Bacteria > Pseudomonadota > Gammaproteobacteria > Burkholderiales > Burkholderiaceae_C > Comamonas > Comamonas avium. Next base: position 53,880 of record NZ_JACSQK010000007.1, on the reverse strand, counting down.
TGGGCCAGCCAGCCCAGGGTGTGGTCCAGCGCCGGGGCACCAGCTGCGCAGTAAATCTCGGTGCGGTTGCAGGTGGAGAGAATGGCAGTTTCCACCTCAGGGTGGCGGGTAGCGCTGCTCAGTGCATCGCGCAGGCCATGCAGCGTGGGAGCGATCTGGTCAATCGCAAACGCGAAACGGCCCCGTAAATCTAACGGTGCCGTGTTGTGATTGATGCCAAGTGCCCAGACTGCCATAGTCGCTGATTATAAAATTGCTGGCCGCTTTGTGTTGTCCTACAGGGCAAAGCCTTGATCTGCGTCATTTCCATGCCCATCCTTGACTTTCTCAATCACCTGCTCAACTTTGCGGCACCTGCTGGTTGTCTGGCAGTGTTGCTGGCGGGAGGCGCGCGTCTGGTGTGGCGGAAAAAATCTCACCTGTTGCCTTGGTATCACATGGCCAGCATCAATTTCTTGCTAGGAATTTTGGTGCTGGCTCTGGGCTTGGTGCTCACCGGCCAGGATGGCCGCATGGGTACGTATGCGGTCTTGGTGCTGGGCATGTCCACTTGCCAGTGGCTGATGTCTGGTGGCTGGCGGCACTAAGGCCAGCAGAGGTATTCACAGCCTTGGCCCACCCAGAGCGGGGCGTAGAGCAAAGGCTTGGTAGGCATTTTTTCTGATTTCACCGGGTCAGGTGCTTGCGTAGCGTGCACAGTCCACTTGCGCTTGCTGCAACAGCCAGCGCTGGAAATCTTGCAGTGCATGCGAGGCCGGACGCGATGCCGGCTGGCATAAAAAGTAGCCGCGCTCAATTTGAAAAGGGCGGTGCACGGGGATGGCGACACGGCCTGCTGCCAAATCATCTTCAATCAGGCAGCGCTGCACCACGGCCACGCCCATGCCCGCAATCACCGCCTGCACCAGCATGCCCACCAGTTCAAAGTCTGCCGCGGGTGCCGGGCAGGGGCCTTCGCAGCCCATTTTTTCAAACCATCGCGCCCAGTTGTCGGGGTAGTTGGTATGGGCCAGCAAGGGACGGCGCAGCAAATCCTGTGGGCGGCAGATGCTCAAGGCATCGTGGGGCAGGCAAATGGGCACCAGATCACGCCCCACCAGATAGCTGGCGTGCAGGGTGTCTGGAAAGGGCATGCTGCCAATCCGGATCCACGCGTCGATGTCTGGGGACGTGACGGGATCGTCGCGCCGGTAAGGGGCAAAGGAAAGCACCGTGCCCGGGTGGTGCGCAGTGAAGTCAGGCAGGCGCGGGATGAGCCAGTGGCTGAATAACGTAGGTGGCATGGACAAGCGCACATGCCGCCCCTCGCGTTTGCGGCGCATGGCCTGTGTAGCCGACTCAATGGTGAAAATGGCCGGGCCTACCGCATCCAGATACTGGCGCCCCGCAGTGGTCAGAACGCTGCGCCGGCCCTGGCGCTCAAACACGGCAAAGCCCAGATGTTCTTCCAGCCGGGCAATGGCGCGGCTGATGGCCCCTTGCGTGACCTGCAGCGCATCGGCGGCCTGGGTGTAGCTGCCCAAGCGGGCCGCCTGGGCAAAGGCGTGGAGTTCGGAGATGGAGGGGGACTGCAAGCGCATAGCGGTGCAATTATGAGCATTGGTAATGCCTGCTTGTTTTTTTGTCGCTTTTCTCCGTCTGCTCTCTCGAAAAGAATGCGTGCACATTCCTCATAAACCAAAGATTCCCTAGGAGAAACCCCATGTTCTTGCGCCGTACCTTGCTATCGACCGTTGCTGCCGCTGCTACTTTGGCCTGCGTGGCGCCTGCTGCTGTGGCGGCTGATAACTATCCCAGCCGCCCGATCAGGCTGATCGTGCCCTTTGGCGCAGGTGGCTCCACCGACATCGTGGCCCGGCTGCTGGCTGACAAGATGGGCCCTATCCTGGGTCAGGCCGTGGTGATTGAGAACAAGGGCGGGGCGGGTGGCTCGATCGGTGCGGCAGAAATTGCCCGCTCGGCACCGGACGGCTACACGATTGGCATGGCCACCGTATCGACCCATGGGGCCAACCCGGCCATCATGAGCAAGCTGCCCTATGACGCCAAGAAAGACTTTGCCCCCATCACCAACGTGATGAGCGTGCCCAGCGTGTTTGTGGTGCACCCCAGCGTGCCTGCCAAGACCATGCAGGAATTCATTGCACTGGCCAAGAAAAACCCCGGCAAGTACACCTTTGCCTCGCCAGGCACCGGCTCGCTGGGCCATGCCAATATTGAAAACTTCATGAATCTGGCAGGCGTGGAGCTGCTGCACATTCCTTATAAGGGGGCCGGTCAGGCGCTCAATGATGCGCTGGGCGGTCAGGTCAATGCGATGACGGACAACCTGTCTTCCTCGCTGACGAACATTCAGGCAGGCAAGCTGCGCCCTCTGGCTGTGCTGGCCTTGAAGCGCACCGAGCTGCTGCCCGATGTGCCCACCTATACCGAGCTGGGCTACCCCCAGATGGGTGATGGCGGCTGGTTTGGTCTGGTGGCACCTGCAGGCACCCCCAAGCCCATCATCGACAAGCTCAACGCAGCAGCCCACAAAGTGATGCAAGACCCGGCCTACCAGGCCAAGCAAAAAGACATTGCCGGTGAAGGCATGGCCAATACGCCGCAGGCGTTTGCCCAGCAAATTGATGCTGCCATTGCCCGTTACACCGCAGTTGCCAAGCGCGCCAACATCAAGATTGATTAATGCAAGCATTGCCTGATTTCCTGAAGCCCTGCCCGGATGCCCCTGTGCGGGTGCACCCGCCGCAGGGCGTGGTGCTGCCGCTGGTGTGTGACTCACCCCACAGTGGCACAGCCTACCCGGCAGATTTTGGTGTGGCTGTACCCATGGCGCTGCTGCGCCGGGGGGAAGACACGCATGTGCACACGCTGTGGGAGCAATTTCCGCAGTACGGAGCCACGCTGGTAGAGGCCACATTTCCGCGCACCTACATCGATCCCAATCGCGAGGAAGAAGACCTCAATCCTGCGATGCTCGATGGTGTCTGGCCTGCGCCGCTGACCCCCAGCATCAAGACGCAGCAGGGGCTGGGTCTGATCTGGGAAAAAATCAACCAGGCGGGTCAGTCCACGGCCATGTATGACCGCCAGCTCAGCGTGGCTGAGGTGCAGCAGCGCATTGCGCGCTACTGGCGCCCCTACCACGCTGAGCTGGCCAAGGCGATTGAGTGGAGCATGGACCGTTTTGGCGGCGTATGGCACATCAACCTGCACTCCATGCCCAGCGATGTCTACCAGCGGCTGGGCACGCCGGACAAACACTTGGCTGACTTTGTGCTGGGCGACCGCGATGGCACCACCTGCGACCCCGCGTTCATTGGCCTGATTGGCCAGACCTTGCAGGCGCAGGGTTACAGCGTGGCCTACAACGAGCCCTACAAAGGGGTGGCGCTGATTGGCCGCATTGGCCAGCCGGCCTACCAGCGGCACAGTCTGCAAATTGAAATCAACCGCCGCATCTACATGCATGAAGACACGCGCGAGCCCAGTGACAACTTCGCGCAGGTGCAGCAGCACTTGCAGCAAGTGATGGCCCGCGTGGCGGACTATGTGCGCGATGCCATGCGCCATCTGCCCCGCGGCTAGAGCGGCGCCAGAGCGGACATGCAACGGGATGGCACTGGCGGCCATCCCGTTTTTTTATGTGCCTTCGCTACAGGCAGCGCCACTGTCGCCTGCGTGCGCAATGCGCCAGGGCGGCTGCCTAGAATCTGCCAAAACTTCGTGCGGTGAGGGCTGCACGTAAAAATTCCAACAACGAGGAGCATTTCATGAAAACAACCTTGCGTACATGCTTGGCAGCGGCAGCTTGCCTGATGGCAGTGGTGGGCGCGCAAGCGCAAGACTTTCCGAGCAAACCGATTCGCATCGTCATGGGTTTTCCGGCCGGGGGGCCGCTGGACCAGCATGCACGGCTGCTGTCGGACCGTCTGCAAACAGAGCTGGGCCAGCCCATCATCATGGATTACAAGCCGGGTGCGGGTGGCACGCTGGGCGCGCAAGATGTGATGAAGGCCCCAGCGGATGGCCATACGCTGATGATTGCCAACACCGGCGTGATGGTGATCAACCCCGCCATCTACCCCAAACTGCCTTACCAGACTCTGCGTGACTTCACGCCCATTGCACGCACTGCCATGCAGCCTTTGGCGCTGCTGGTGAGCAACAGCATGCCCGCCAAAACCTTGCCTGAGCTGATCAGCTACGCCAAGGCCAATCCCGGCAAGGTGAACTTTGGCTCGGCTGGCAACGGTGGCATCAGCCATCTGGTGCCAGAAATGCTCAAGAGCGCGGCGGGCATTGACATGATGCACATCCCCTACAAGGGCAGCGCGCCCGCTTTCACGGACCTGATTGGCGGGCAGGTGCAGTTCATGGCGGAGAGCATTCCGCAGGCGGCGGCTTACCACAAGCAAAACAAGGTGCGCGCTCTGGCCGTAACCAGCAAAGAGCGCAATCCGGCACTGCCTGAGGTGCCCACAGCCATTGAAAGTGGCCTCAAGGGATTTGAAGTGGTGGGTTTTTACGGTTTTCTGGCCCCGGCAGGTACACCCAAGCCCGTGGTGGATCGCCTGAGCAAAGCGTTCCAGAAAGTGATGGAGAACCCAGAGCTGCGCGAACGCATGGTCAGCCAGGGCGCAAACCCCGACTTCATGGGGGCAGACACTTTTGCCAAGTTTCTGGCCGGTGAAATGCCCCGCTGGGCCGATGCAGTCAAGCAATCCGGCACCAAGATGGACTGACGCTGCAGTGCTTGCACTTGCAAAAAAGGCCTTCCAGTATTGGAAGGCCTTTTTTATTTAAAGGAGCACTCAGCGCTTGTATTTAAAGCTTTTCAGTATGTTTTGTATCTGAAAACACCTCGTGGTAAGCGCTGATAGCTAGCTTTTTGTTTTTTCTCAGCGCGTGGGGCCTGTTTGTGCGGGGCTGAACAGATCTACGCGGTCGGTGATGATGCCGTCGGTGTTCAGATCGATCAGGCGCTGCGCGGCCCATTCATCATTGACGGTATAGCTGCTGCAGCGCAGGCCTGCGCCGTGTACCTTGGCCACCAGCTCGGTGTTCCACAGTGCATGGTTGAGCACCATCGCGCTGCAGCCCAGGCCGGTAGCAATCTTCAAATCAGCGTCGCCGGTGCCGTCGGCAAACTTGTCGACCAGCAGTCCGCGCGGGATGTGCGGGGCCACATCCATGGCGCCTTTCAAGGCCTCAGGCTTGAAGGAGGTGAACAGCGGCTGCACGATGTCTTGCGGCCAGATGCGGTTCATCAGCGCACCGCAGGCGTGGCCTGTGGCCTCTTCCTGACCGGGCGTGGGCTTGATTTCCACGTTCAGGAACAGGTGGTTGGCCAGACACCAGCGCGCCAGTGCCTCCAGCGTGGGCAGGGCTTCACCCGCGAAAGCGCGCGAATGCCAACTGCCTGCATCCAGCTGGGCGATGTCGCCCATGGTCAGTGCGCCGCCAGTGCCGCGGCCATTGGTGGTGCGATCCAGCGTGGCGTCATGCAGCAGGAACAGCACGCCGTCCTTGGACAGCTTGGCATCGCACTCAAACATGCGATAGCCGTGCGCTGCGCCCAGGCGGAACGCGCTCATGGTGTTTTCTGGGGCCAGCTTGCCAGCGCCACGGTGGGCCACCCACATGGGGTAGGGCCAGGTTGCCAGGGAGGTCATTGGACAGGTTCTCCAAATTTCAGCAGGTTGCCGTGTGGGTCAGTCACATACAGCTCACGCATGCCCCACTCACGCGCCTGGGGCTGGGGCAGGAGCAAGCCGTTCTGGGTGAATTCAGTGTGCAGGGCGCGGGTGTCTGCGCGCACGTAGCAGGCACTGTTGCGGGGCAGCTCTGGGTTGTTGCAAGGCCAAAAATGCAGCTCACAGCCTTCGCGCGCCACAATCAAATACTCGTCCATGCGCAGCAGCACAGCAAAGCCCAGCTGCTGAACGTAGAACGCTTCACTCTGTGCAAGATTCAAAGAGGGAAGGACAGGAACGGTGGCGTGGATCAGTGCAGGCATGTGCTTGGCACAAGGGCCGATCGCTTGAGACGTCGGCCCTTGGTGGGGTTGGTTTAGATGCGTTTGCCGGTTTCCGCGTTGAACCAGTGCAGTCGGTCATCGCGGGCCGTGATGCGGGTGGTTTCACCGGGCTTGGGATAGGGCTTGCCTTCTTCCACGCGCACAGTGACCATTTCACCACCCACGGTGCCGTACAGCAGGCGCTCGGCACCCAGCAGCTCCACCGTGTCCACCTTGAACTCCCAGCCGCCTTCGCTGACCAGGTCAATGTGCTCAGGGCGGATACCCATGATCAGGCCGGTCTGGCCACCCGGGGCGTTGTTGAGCAAGTTCATGGGTGGCGAGCCAATAAAGCTGGCCACAAAGGTCGATGCAGGGGTGTGGTAGACCTCTTCGGGCGTACCGAATTGTTCCACGTTACCGCCGTTCATCACGACCATGCGCTGGGCCAGCGTCATGGCTTCCACCTGATCGTGGGTCACGAACAGGCTGGTAATGCCCAGCTCGGCGTGCAGCTTCTGGATTTCGATGCGGGTCTGGCCGCGCAGCTTGGCATCCAGATTGGACAGCGGCTCGTCAAACAGAAACACCTGAGGCTGGCGCACGATGGCGCGGCCCATGGCAACGCGCTGGCGCTGGCCGCCCGACAGTTGGCGGGGCTTGCGGTCCAGCAGGTGGCCCAGCTCCAAAATCTTGGCAGCCTTGTCCACGCGCTGCTTGATTTCGTCTTCAGGCACCTTGGCGAGCTTCAGACCATAGGCCATGTTCTCGTAGTTGGTCATGTGCGGGTACAGCGCATAGTTCTGGAACACCATGGCGATATTGCGCTTGGAGGGCTCCAGATCATTGACGACTTTGTCGCCAATCATCAGATCACCGCCAGTGATTTCTTCCAGACCGGCAATCATGCGCAGCAAGGTGGACTTGCCACAGCCCGAAGGGCCGACCAGCACGACGAATTCGCCGTCCTTGATTTCGATGTTGACGCCGTGAATGACAGGCACAGCAGTCTTGCCGGTGCCGTAGCGTTTGACGATGTTTTTCAGAGAGATGGATGCCATGGGAGGTATTCCAAGTATTCGTTCAATGGGGCAAAAGAAGATGGTGAGTGGCTGTGGAGCGAGCGTTACTTCTCGGTATCCACCAGACCTTTAACAAACCACTTTTGCATCAGCATCACCACAGCGGTGGGGGGCAGCATGGCCAAAATAGCCGTGGCCATCACGATGTTCCAGTCCACGGCGGCTTCGCCACCGGCCAGCATGCGCTTGATACCAATCACCACGGGGTACATGTCTTCCGAGGTGGTCATCAGCAGCGGCCACAGGTACTGGTTCCAGCCGTAGATGAACTGAATCACAAACAGCGCAGCAATCGAGGTCTTGGACAAGGGCACCAGAATGTCCTTGAAAAAGCGCATGGCGCCAGCGCCGTCAATGCGTGCGGCTTCGACCAGTTCATCAGGTACGGTCAAGAAGAACTGACGGAACAGGAACGTGGCCGTGGCCGAAGCAATCAGCGGCAGCGACAAACCCGCATAGCTGTTGAGCAAGCCCAGATCTGCAACGACCTTGTAGGTCGGCAAGATACGCACTTCCACAGGCAGCATCAGTGTCAAGAAGATGGCCCAGAAGCACAGCATCTTGAAGGGAAAGCGGAAATACACAATGGCAAACGCCGACAGCAGCGAGATGGCAATCTTGCCCACGGTGATGATCATGGCGGTGACAAAGCTCACCCACATCATGTGCACCACATTGGTGTTGGAGCCCAGCTTGCCGGAGCCCAGCAGCGCCTGCTTGTAGTTTTCCCACATGTGGGCGCCGGGCAGCAGCGGCATGGGCGACTGCACGATGGCGTCGGCCGTGTGGGTGGACGCCACCAGTGCCAGATACAGCGGGAAGGCCACAATGGCCACGCCCAAGATCAGTACGGCGTGCGAGATGATAGTGAGCCAGGGGTTACGGTCAACCATGGTCAGTACTGCACTTTCTTTTCAACATAGCGGAACTGGATCACGGTCAGCACGACAACGATCATCATCAGGATCACGGACTGGGCAGCAGAGCCGCCGAGGTCCAGCGCCTTGAAACCGTCTTGGTAGACCTTGTAGACCAGGATCGACGTCGATTGGCCGGGGCCGCCTTGGGTGGCTGCGTCAATGATGCCGAAGGTGTCAAAGAAGGCGTAGACGATATTGATCACCAGCAGGAAGAACGTGGTGGGCGAGAGCAGCGGCAGCTGGATGTTCCAGAAACGGCGCCATGGGCCTGCACCATCGATCGAAGCCGCTTCAATCAGTGCCTTGGGGATGGACTGCAAGCCTGCCAGGAAGAACAGGAAGTTGTACGAGATCTGCTTCCACACCGAAGTGATGACGATCAGGGCCATGGCCTGGTTTTCGTTCATCAGGTGGTTCCAGTCGTAGCCCAGCTTGCCCAGGTAATGGGTCACAACGCCAATGGAGGGCGAAAACATGAACACCCACAGCACGCCTGCAATCACGGGCGCTACAGCGTAGGGCACGATCAGCAAGGTCTTGTAGATCATTGCAAAGCGGATGATGCGGTCGGCAAAAATGGCCAGACCCAAAGACGCTGCAATGCCAATACCAGCGACGAGCACAGAGAACAGGGCTGTGCGCTGAAAGGCGTTCAGATACGTGGCGTCATTGAACAGGTTGCGGTAATTTTCCAGTCCTACCCATTCGGTGCTCAGGCCAAAAGCATCTTCCATCTGGAAAGATTGCAATACAGCCTGGCCGGCGGGCCAGAAAAAGAAAATGGCAATGATGAGCAGCTGAGGCAGGATCAATGCCCAAGGCAGCCATTGCGATCGGAAAAGTACGCGTTTTTCCATGGGGGTCACAAATAAAAAAACCGCCGAGACCTTCAAATGGCCTTGGAGGATAGTGGGGACCAGCTCAAGTAACTTGCCCGAATCGCGTCAAAACGAAGCGACTCGAAAGAGTAAATTGAGTGAAATGTGCGCGTATTGTGCCTAGCGCGCGGGCTATCTGCCAGAAAAACCAGTGGGTTCAAGGCGAGTTACAGGGGAATTACTAGGAATTCCCCCGTAATTTTCAACTTGGATTACTTGCTGTTAGCGCGTTCGAAGCGTGTCAGCAGCTCATCACCACGCTTGACGATGCTGTCCAGCGCGTCTTTGCCGTTCTTCTTGCCGGCCCAGACTTGCTCGAGTTCTTCGTCCTCGATGGTGCGGATCTGTACATAGTTGCCCAGACGGATACCGCGCGAGTTGTCAGTGACCTTGCGGATCATCTGGTTCACAGCCACATCGGTGCCAGGGTTCTTCTTGTAGAAGCCCGCATCTTCTGTCAGCTTGAACGCAGCCATGGTCACAGGCAGGTAGCCAGTGCGCTGGTGCGAAGCGGCTTGCACTTCAGGCTTGGACAGGAATTCGAAGAACTTGGCTACGCCCTTGTACTCTTCAGCCTTCTTGCCAGCCATGACCCACAGCGAAGCGCCGCCGATCACGGTGTTTTGTGGTGCGCCCTTGACGTCGTCGTAGTAAGGCAAAGGTGCCAGGCCATAGGCAAACTTGGCGTTCTTGGCCACGTCACCGTAGAAGCCGGACGATGTCTGAATCATGGCGCATTCACCGGCGGTGAACGAAGCCTGGGCAGTAGAAGCACGGCCCTTGTAGACAAATTCACCGGCCTTGGCTGCAGCAGCCAGGTTGTCGATGTGCTTGACGTGCAGAGGCGAGTTGACCTTCATGCGTGCCTTGTAGCCTTCCTTGCCCAGGCCGTTTTGGTGGGTCGCGAATTCCACGTTGTGCCAGGTGGAGAACGACTCCAGCTGGGTCCAGCCTTGCCATGCCAGCGTCATGGGGCAGCTGTGGCCAGATTCCTTGAGCTTCTTGGCAGCAGCGAACACTTCAGGCCATGTCTTGGGCGCTTGGTCGGGGTTCAGGCCGGCCTTCTTGAAGGCGTCCTTGTTGTAATAGAAGATGGTGGTGGAGCTGTTGAACGGGAAGCTCATCATCTGGCCGTTGGGGGCGGTGTAGTAACCGGCCACGGCGGGGATGTAGGCTGCGGGATCGAACTTGGCACCAGCGTCGGTCATGACCTTGCCCACTGGTACGGTCGCGCCCTTGGAGGCCATCATGGTGGCGGTGCCCACTTCAAACACTTGCAGGATGTGGGGCGCGTTGCCCGAACGGAACGCAGCGATAGCAGCTGTCATGCTTTCGTCATACACACCCTTGAAGGTGGGTACCACTTTGAATTCGCTTTGGCTTTCGTTGAACTGCTTGGCCAGATCGCCGACCCACTCGTTGTTCACGGCAGTCATCGAATGCCACCACTGGATTTCAGTGGCGGCATTGGCTGCGCTCAGGGTGGTTGCCGCGAGGGCAGCAGACAGGGCCAGTTGCTTGAATTGCATGGGAAACTCCTCTACGTGTAGAAACTTGTGCCTCTCATCCTAAGAAGGAATGAGGCACTTTTATGACAGTCATTGAGCCCAAAGGGCTAAAGAGGACTTGCCGTACCGTGCTTTGTACCTCTTAACGCCGAAGCAGCGCATGGGGTAAGAACGGTGGCTCGAATTCTAGGAGCGGACTCGGTTTTGTGAATAAGGATATTTGCGTTTTTCTTTCTTTTTTGAGTAATTCGTTGCGCAATTGTGGGATTTGCGTAGTTGCGAAAAACTCACTAATTGATAGCGCAACAGTTTTGGCAATCCACGGGGCGGGTCTCTTGGTGCGCTCTGAGCAGACTTTGGGCGCTGACATAGAATTGCGATCCCCATGACTTAAGGTGCGCCTTGAGCGCCCAACCCGGTCTACATCCATGAATGCACCGATTGCGCTGACAGCACTGGTGAACCACGCTGCCGAACCCGCCCGTCTCCGTGAGATCCCCTATAACTACACCTCGTTTTCCGACAAAGAAATCGTGATCCGCCTGTTAGGTACATCCGCCTGGGGTGTGCTTAATCAATTGCGCCAAGAGCGCCAGACGGGTCGATCTGCCCGGATGCTGTATGAAGTGCTGGGCGATATCTGGGTGGTTCAGCGCAATCCTTATCTGCAAGACGACCTGCTGGACAACCCTGACCGCCGCAAGCTGCTGGTGGAGGCGCTGCAGCACCGCATGGCCGATGTGGAAAAGCGCCGCATGCCCGATGACAACGCCCAGCGCGATGCCTTGGTGTGCGAGCTGATTGCCGCGGCCAACCGTGCCGTGAAAGAGTTTGACCGCATGTTTGTCGAGGCTGCCCTGCTGCGCAGCCGTGTGCGCAAGACGCTGCGCAAGCTCACCCACAAAGACAACATCAAGTTTGATGGCCTCTCGCGTGTCAGTCATGTGACGGATGCGACAGACTGGCGCGTGGAATACCCGTTTGTGGTGCTGACGCCAGACACTGAAGAAGAGATGGCATTGCTGGTCAAGGGCTGCATTGAGCTGGAGCTGACCATCATTCCGCGTGGGGGCGGAACGGGTTACACCGGGGGCGCGATTCCGCTGACCTGGCGTTCCGTGGTGATCAATACCGAAAAGCTCGAAGCCATCACCGAAGTAGAAAAAGTGATGCTGCCCGGCCTGGACCAGCCCGTACCCACGGTGTGGACCGAAGCCGGCGTGGTCACCCAGCGCGTGGCCGATGCGGCCGAGCGTGCCGGTTATGTGTTTGCGGTGGACCCTACCTCGATTGAGGCGTCGTGCATTGGCGGCAACATTGCCATGAATGCAGGCGGCAAAAAGGCGGTGCTGTGGGGCACGGCCTTGGACAATCTGGCCAGCTGGCGCATGGTCACCCCCGATGCCGAGTGGCTGGAGGTGGTGCGCATTGGTCACAACCTGGGCAAGATTCACGACGCAGAGATGGCCAGCTTTGAGCTGCGCTACTTTGCCGCCGACGGCAAAACACCGCTGCGCACCGAGCGCCTGTACATTGCGGGCCACAAGTTCCGCAAGGAGGGCCTGGGCAAGGATGTGACCGACAAGTTCCTGTCGGGTCTGCCCGGTGTGCAAAAAGAAGGCACCGATGGCCTGATCACCAGCGCGCGCTGGATCGTGCACCGCATGCCAGAGCACACCCGCACGGTGTGCATGGAGTTCTTTGGCAATGCCAAGGATGCCGTGCCCTCGATCGTGGAAATCAAAGATTACATGTTCGAGGAGCAAAAGCGCAGCGGCGTGCTGCTGGCTGGCCTTGAGCATCTGGATGACCGCTACCTCAAGGCCGTGGGTTACGCCACCAAGTCCAAAAAAGGCAATGGCAAGCTGCCCAAGATGGTGCTGATTGGCGACATCGTGGGCGACAACGCCGACGAAGTGGCGCGCGTGACCAGCGAAGTGGTACGCATTGCCAACTCACGCAATGGTGAAGGCTTTGTGGCCATCAGCGCGGAAGCGCGCAAGAAGTTCTGGCTGGACCGCAAGCGCACAGCCGCCATTTCACGCCACACCAACGCCTTCAAGATCAATGAGGACGTGGTGATTCCTTTGCCACGCATGGCCGAGTACACCGACGGCATTGAGCGCATCAACATTGAGCTGAGCCTGCGCAACAAGCTCAAGTTCTGTGACGCCCTGCTGGCCTTCTTTGAAAAGGGCAACCTGCCTTTGGGCAAGCAAGACGATGCGGGCGAGATTCCTGCCGCCGAGCTGCTGGAAGACCGCGTGCACCAGGCCATTGAGCTGGTGCAGGACGTGCGCGACCTGTGGGCCGGCTGGCTGGCCGATGTGGCCACACTGTTCCCGCAGCTGCAAGATCACAGCTTGCGCGCCAGCTGGAAAACACAGATTCGCCAGCCTCTGGCGCAAATTTTCAGCGGCGAAGCGTTTGATGCCATCCTGGCCGAGACAGTCGCCATTCACCAGCGCGTGCTCAAGGGCCGCGTGTGGGTGGCGCTGCACATGCACGCCGGTGACGGCAATGTGCACACCAACATCCCCGTCAACTCTGACGACTACGAAATGCTGCAGACCGCCCACGAAGCCGTGGCGCGCATCATGCAGCTGGCGCGGGGTCTGGATGGCGTGATCTCGGGCGAGCACGGCATTGGTATTACCAAGCTGGAGTTTCTGACCGACGAAGAGCTGCAGCCGTTTGCCGATTACAAGCAGCGCGTTGACCCGCAAGGCCGCTTTAACCGTGGCAAGCTGATCCGTGAAAAGAACGGCCTTGTGCCCGCCGAATCGCCGCGCGAGGCGCTGATGTACGCGGATTTGACCAACGCCTACACGCCCAGCTTTGGCCTGATGGGCCACGAGTCGCTGATCATGCAGCAGTCCGACATTGGCGCGATTGCCGATTCGGTCAAAGACTGCCTGCGCTGCGGCAAGTGCAAACCCGTGTGCAACACGCACATTCCGGGCGCCAACATGCTGTATTCGCCGCGCAACAAGATTTTGGCCACCTCGCTGCTGGTGGAAGCTTTCCTGTACGAAGAGCAAACCCGCCGTGGTGTCTCGATCAAGCACTGGCAAGAGTTTGAAGACGTGGCCGACCACTGCACCGTCTGCCACAAGTGCTTTACGCCTTGCCCCGTCAAGATCGACTTTGGCGATGTCACCATGAACATGCGCAACCTGCTGCGCAAGATGGGCAAGAAAAGCTTCAATCCGGGCAACAAGATGGCCATGGCCATGCTCAATGCCACCAACCCCGACACCATCAACTTGCTGCGCAAGGGCATGGTGGGTGTGGGCTTCAAGGTGCAGCGCATGGCATCGGACTTGCTGCACGCCGTGGCCAAGCCCCAGATGAAGCGCCCCCCGGCTTCTGTAGGCAAGGCGCCACTGAAGGAGCAGGTGATTCACTTTGTGAACAAGAAGCTGCCCGGCGGTTTGCCCAAGAAGACAGCGCGTGCTTTGCTGGACATTGAAGACAAGGACTACGTGCCCATCATCCGTGACCCCAAGAGCACGCATGCGGACACGGAAGCCGTGTTTTATTTCCCCGGCTGTGGCTCTGAGCGCCTGTTCAGCCAGGTGGGCCTGGCCACACAGGCCATGCTGTGGCACGCCGGCGTGCAAACCGTATTGCCCCCGGGCTACCTGTGCTGCGGCTATCCCCAGCGCGGCTCGGGCCAGATGGACGTGGCCGACAAGATGATCACGGACAACCGCGTGCTGTTTCACCGCGTGGCCAATACGCTGAACTATCTGGACATCAAGACCGTGGTGGTGAGCTGCGGCACATGTTTTGACCAGTTGCAGGGTTACAGCTTTGACAAGATATTTCCCGGCTGCCGCATCATTGATATCCACGAGTTCCTGCTCGAAAAGGGTGTCACTTTGCCTGCGGGCCAGGGTGGCTTCCTGTACCACGAGCCTTGCCACAGCCCCATGAAGCAGCAAGATGCCATGAAGACCGTCAAGGCCCTAGTGGGCGAGGGCGTGATCAAGAGCGACCGCTGCTGCGGTGAATCGGGCACGCTGGGCGTGACGCGTCCGGACATTTCCACGCAAATTCGCTTCCGCAAGGAAGGCGAGCTGCTCAAGGGTGAAGCCGAGCTGCGCGCCAACGGCTCGGTAGGTGCCAGCGACAACGTCAAAATTCTGACCAGCTGCCCCAGCTGCTTGCAGGGCCTGAACCGCTACGGCAATGACCTGCAAAACGGCCTGCTGGAAGCCGACTACATCGTCGTGGAGATGGCCAAGCAGATCTTGGGCGACAACTGGATGCCCGATTACGTGCAGCGCGCCAACGCGGGCGGCATTGAGCGGGTGCTGCTGTGAGCGGCGTACAGGCCGACTGTGTGCTGTGCCGCGAGGCGGGTGGCCTGCCCGTCTGGCAGGGCGCGCAGCTGCGTGTCATCCGTGCGCAAGAAGATGGCTTTCCCGCTTTCTATCGCGTGATCTGGGCAGCCCATGTGGCCGAGTTTTCTGATCTGTCACAAGCCGATCGCCTCACCTGCATGGCGGTGGTGGCCGAGGTAGAACGCGTGCTGCGCGCTCAGCTGCAGCCCACCAAAATCAACCTGGCAGCGCTGGGCAACATGGTGCCCCACCTGCACTGGCACGTGATTGCGCGCTATGAATGGGACAGCCATTTTCCAGCCCCCGTCTGGGCAAGCCCCTTGCGTGCGCGTGCTTTGGACAGACAAGCACAATTGCTGCAAGAACTCGCAGCCTGCGATGCCGCCATTGCTCAGGCGCTGGCACCGTGGGCTTAATGAATAGATGAGCTGCTTGCGCTGACTACACGCGCGTTTCAGATATGTTTAATGCTGAAAACGCCTGTTTATAAGCGTAAGTAGCTATTTTTTAGATAGGTGGCACTCCATGGCAGACATGCCTCTTCCCCAATCGCTGACCGTGCATGCAGCCTCGCGCATGCTGGAGGTCGGTTACTCCGACGGCAAGACCTTTCGCCTGCCTTTTGAGCTGATGCGCGTGTACTCGCCCTCGGCCGAAGTACAAGGCCACGGCCCGGGCCAGGAAGTGCTGCAGACCGGCAAGCGCCACGTCGGCATCGACAACATTGAGCAAGTGGGCAACTACGCCATCAAGCCTTTCTTTAGCGATGGCCATGAAAGCGGCTTGTTCACCTGGCACTATTTGTACGAGCTGGGCGAAAAGCAGGATGCGCTGTGGAAAGAGTACGAGGCGCGCCTGCAAGCTGCCGGTGTCGATCGTGACGCGCCCATGCCGCAAAAGGCCGGCTCAAGCTGCGGTACGGGTGGCGGGTGTGGCAGCAGTGCCCCCGCGCCGGAATCCAGCGCCGCTAGCAGTGGTGGTGGCTGCGGCAGCGGCTCCTGCGGCTGCGCCAGCTAAGTGCAAGGTTTTTGCCGCATAGCTTGTCAGTGCGGTGTTGGCGCCGCTGGCAAACAATGCATGTGATGCATCGCAGTCACAGGTGAAATCCTCGGGTTTTCGCCTTTTTTCCTGGTGCGATGCTATATTTACCGTAGCTGTAAAGGCAGGCTTTTAGAGCACCTTTGGCAGTACAGACTTTTGACTGCAGGCACTGTATGCCCTGTGACCATACGGGGTTGTCGCTGGTCTCAGCGCAGCGTCCTGCTTACATTTGAAGCTTATGAGCAGCACACACTTTGGATTCCAGACGGTCGACGAGAAAGAAAAAGCCAGCCGCGTGCGCGGCGTGTTTGACTCGGTGGCGTCCAAGTACGACGTCATGAACGACCTGATGTCGGGTGGTTTGCACCGCGCCTGGAAGGCCTACACCTTGATGGTGGCCAACCTCAAAGAGGGCGATAAGGTGCTGGACATTGCGGGCGGAACCGGCGACTTGTCCATGGCCTTTTCCAAAAAGGTGGGCGCAAGCGGCACCGTGGTGCACACCGACATCAACGAAGCCATGCTGCGTGTGGGGCGCGACCGCCTCACCGACAAGGGCATCTTGTTGCCTACGTTGGTGTGCGATGCAGAAAAGCTGCCCTTCCCCGATGGCCACTTCAACCTGGTCAGCGTGGCGTTTGGCCTGCGCAATATGACGCACAAGGACGTGGCGCTCAAAGAAATGAATCGCGTACTCAAGCCCGGCGGCAAGCTGCTGGTGCTGGAGTTCTCCAAGGTCGCAAAGCCCCTGGAAAAAGTGTATGACTGGTATTCGTTCAATATCCTTCCCAAGATGGGTTCGATGGTGGCGGGTGATCCAGACAGCTACCGTTATTTGGCTGAATCCATCCGCATGCATCCAGGCCAGGAAGAGCTCAAGGCCCTCATGCATGAGGCCGGCTTTGGCCACGTGGACTATCACAACATGTCAGCCGGCATCGTCGCGCTGCACATGGGTATCAAGTGCTAAACAGGGAGCGTTTCCCCATGCATAGTTTTTTTGCCGGTTTTGGCTGATCAGCGGTTACTTTCAAACTTAAGCGGAGATACAACGATGAAGAAGGTGTGGGCAGTGACATTGGCGGCGGCGTTGGTCGTCATCCATCCCCTGGCAGAAGCCAAGCGCATGGGCGGTGGCGGATCCTTTGGCAAACAGTCCAGCAATGTGACGCAACGCCAAGCCACACCTCCAGCCGCTCCGCCTGCACGTCCTGCGCAGCAGCAAAATGCGCAACAAAACAATGCAGCCGCCAAGCCTGCAGCACCTGCTGCTGCAGCACCCAAGAAGCCATGGGGCGCCATGCTGGGTGGCTTGGCTGCAGGTCTGGGTCTGGCATGGCTGGCCAACTCACTGGGCTTGGGTGAGGCGTTTGCCAACATGCTGATGTTCGGTTTGCTTGCCATGGTCGTCATGGTGGTGATCGGAGCCATCTTGCGTGCCCGCGCTAACAAGAAACCTGCTGCATCGCACGCCGCGCCATCGCCGTTTGCTTTTCAGGGTGCAGGAGCCCCGGTGGCACCTGAGGCCATTGCAACCCCACCGCAGTACAAGCCCCAGAACGTGGGCAATGATGCGTCAGCCCGCCCTTGGGAGCAGATTCCTGGCGCGCAAGGCTCGATGATCGGTTCGGGCGTTGCCGCTGCTGCGTCAACCTGGGATGTGCCTGCAGACTTTGATGCCAACGGCTTTTTGGATGCTGCCAAGCGCAACTTTGTGACCCTGCAGGCTGCATGGGACAAGAGCGACATCAGCACCCTGCGCTCCATGATGACGGATGACATGCTGGCTGAAATTCAAAGCCAGCTGGAAGAGCGCGAAAGCCAGAGCAGTGGCGAGCCCAATCAGACCGATGTCGTCATGATTGACGCGCAACTGCTGGGTATTGAAGACGTTGGCGGCTCTTACATGGCCAGCGTGGAGTTCTCGGGTTTGATCCGCGAAGATGTCTCTTCGGGCCCTAGCCCCTTCCGTGAAGTATGGAATATGGCCAAGCCTAAAAACAACTCCAGCGGCTGGTTGGTTGCGGGTTTACAAGCCTTAGGCTAAAAAACGCTCCACTTCAGGAATAATCAGGGGACTATGGCAACACAGTCCCCTTTTTCATTCCTGAACGGTTTAGTGGAACGCGCGGTGCAAGTCGTGCAGCCACCAAGCTGGCTCGTCCACGAAACCCAGCAGCGCGCCGTGCTGTTTCTTAACCATGTGTTGATGCAGGAGCGCGAAGCCATGGAGCGGCTGGTGCGCCAAAAAGGGCGTGTGGCCCGTGTGCAGTGGCGCAATTTCAATATGGCACTGGTGGTCACCCCTGCAGGCCTGCTGAATGTGGCTGCTGAAGGCGCAACACCGGATCTGCAACTGGAGATCATGGACAGCAACCCGCTGGCCCTGGCGCAGGTGGCGTTGCGTGGTGACAAGCCTTCCCTGCGCATCGAAGGTGATGTGCAGCTGGCCGCTGATATCAACTGGCTGGTGGACAACGTGCAGTGGGATGTCGAAGAAGACATGGCCCGCATCATGGGTGATGTGCCAGCGCATACCCTGGCCAATATCGGTCGCACGGTGGCCGCTGCGGTGCGCCAGTTTGTGGGTGGCCGCATGACCCAGGCCGATGGCAAACCCGCCAGCGACGCAGATCGCCTGCCGCAATGAGCCGATTTTTCCGAGGTTTGACCATCGTCTGGGTGGTGCTGCGCTATGGTCTGGATGAGCTGGTGCTCTCGGGCTTCAAGCATCCGTCGCTGAACACGCTGCGCCGTGTACTGACGATTGGCCGCAAGCTGGAGGCTCCACGCGGCGAGCGCCTGCGAGAAGCACTGGAGCAACTGGGGCCGATTTTTGTGAAGTTTGGGCAGGTGCTGTCCACGCGCAGTGACTTGATGCCACCGGATGTGGCCCAGGAGCTGGCCAAGCTTCAAGACCGAGTCCCCCCGTTTGATTCGCAAATTGCCATCGAAACCATTGAGCGCAATTTCCGCAAACCGCTGGACCAGATCTTTGTCAGCTTTGAGCGCACACCCGTGGCCAGCGCCTCTATTGCCCAGGTGCACTTTGCCACCGTGCGTGACCGCGATGGTCAGGAGCGTGAGGTTGCCGTCAAAGTGCTGCGCCCGGGCATGAAAAAGGTGATCGACAAAGACGTCGCCCTGATGTACATGATGGCGGGCTGGGTGGAAAAGCTCTCCAACGAGGGCAAGCGCTTGAAGCCTTTGCAGGTGGTGGCTGAGTTTGACAACTACTTGCACGATGAGCTCGACCTGATCCGCGAAGCCTCCAATGCTGCGCAGCTGCGCCGCAATATGGACGGGCTGAATCTGGTGCTGATTCCAGAAATCTTCTGGGATTACTGCCACGCTGAAGTGATGGTGATGGAGCGCATGAAAGGCGTGCCCATCAGCCAGGTGGATCGACTGCGCGAAGCGGGAGTCGACATCCCGAAGCTGGCACGCGATGGCGTGACCCTGTTTTTCACGCAGGTGTTTCGTGATGGGTTTTTCCACGCGGACATGCACCCCGGCAACATCATGGTGAGCCTGGATGCAGCCACGTTTGGGCGCTATATCTCGCTGGACTTTGGCATTGTGGGCACGCTCACCGAGTTCGATAAAGAGTACCTGGCGCAAAACTTCCTGGCGTTCTTTCGCCGCGATTACAAGCGCGTAGCTGCCTTGCACATCGAAAGCGGATGGGTGCCAGCCACCACGCGGGTGGAGGAGCTGGAAGCGGCGATTCGTGCGGTGTGCGAGCCGTATTTTGACCGCCCGCTGGCTGAAATCTCTCTGGGTATGGTGCTGATGCGCCTGTTCCAGACTTCACGCCGCTTTCAGGTGGAGATACAGCCACAGCTGGTGCTGTTGCAAAAGACCTTGCTCAACATCGAGGGTCTGGGTCGCCAGCTCGATCCGAACCTTGATCTGTGGAGCACCGCCAAGCCGTTTCTGGAAAAGTGGATGCTCGAGCAAATGGGGCCACAGCGCTTTTGGCGCGAGCTGCAGGCCGAAGCCCCGCGTTACGCCAAGCTGATTCCTGAACTGCCTCGGCTGGTCTATGGCTATCTGCAGCAAAAAAATGGCAGCGATCAGCAATTGGTACAGGAGTTGCTACGTGAACAGCGGCGTACCAATCGTTTGCTGCAAGGGCTGATTTACGGGGGACTCGGGTTTGTACTGGGCATGCTGGCCATGCAAGTCCTTACGCGAATCCGGATTTTCTAAAGCTGGCCCAATACAGTGCTTGCTGCGTAAGCAGGTACTAAGTTGAAATAAAAGAGGAGCGCCTTGCGCTTGTTCTTTAAAACTTTCAATGTCTTTTGACTTTGAGGTTCTGAAGAACAAAGCGTCAGGCGCTCTTCTTTTTTTGTCGCTTGTAGAACACAGCACAGGTTTTTTCCGTGTGGGGGCATCACAAATGCCCATAATCGCGCCTCGAATTTTCTTACAACCCATTTATTTCTTTGACAGGGGAGCAGCGCACATGCTGATGACCTTTATCGCCGTGTACCTTCTGGTCTCGATCGGCATTGGCCTTTATGCAGCACGCCGCGTGCACAACACGGCGGACTACGCTGTCGCAGGGCGCAATCTGCCGCTGTATGTGGTGGTAGCCACCACGTTTGCGACCTGGTTTGGCTCCGAGCTGGTGCTGGGCGTGTCGGCAGAATTTGTCAAAGAAGGCCTGGGCGGTGTGGTGGAAGACCCCTTTGGCGCTGGCTTTTGCCTGATCCTGGTGGGCCTGTTCTTTGCCTACAAGCTCTACAAGAAGAACCTCATCACCATTGGCGACTACTACCGCCTGCGCTACGGCAAGACGGTGGAGGTGCTGTGCTCCATCATCATCATCTTCAGCTATCTGGGCTGGGTGGCTGCGCAGGTGGCTGCGCTGGGGCTGGTGTTCAACATGCTGACCGATGGCGCGATGTCTGTTACCTCGGGCATGATTTTGGGCACCCTGATTGTGATGATCTACACCCTGTTCGGGGGCATGTGGTCGGTGGCCATGACCGATCTGGTGCAAATGGTGGTCATTTGTGGTGGCCTGATTGTGATTGCCTGGTTTGCCGCAGATTTGGCTGGTGGCTCTGACAAAGTGATTGGCTACGCCGTGACCGAAGGCAAGATGCAGTTCCTGCCTCAGAACGCGGATGGCAAAACCTGGCTCTTCTTTTTTGCCGCTGCCATCACCATGATGCTGGGCTCGATTCCGCAGCAGGACGTGTTCCAGCGCGTAATGTCGTCCAAAAACGAGAAGGTGGCGTGTCTGGGCCCCATCATTGGCGGGGCGCTGTACATCGCATTTGCCTTTATTCCGATGTTTGTGGTGACGGCGGCTGTGCTGATCATGCCGGAGGCCTCTGAAGCCCTGATGGGCGATGATCCGCAGAAAATCTTGCCCCGCCTTGTGATGGAGCACATGCCTTTGGCTGTGCAAATTGCCTTCTTTGGCGCGCTGCTGTCGGCCATCATGTCCACCGCATCGGCCACCATGCTGGCGCCTTCGACCGCGTTTGTCGAAAACATTCTGCGCAACATCAAACCCGGCATGTCGGATGCGGCCACGCTCAAGGCCATGCGGCTGGCGGTGGTGGGCTTCACTGTGTGTGTGCTGGTCTATGCCATTACCATGCAAGACAGCTCCATCTATGAAATGGTCTCGGGTGCTTACCAGGTGCCATTGGTTGGCGCGTTTGTGCCTTTGGTATTTGGCCTGTACTGGAAGCGCGCTACCACGCAAGGCGCTTTGGCCGCCGTGGTGCTGGGCATTGGTACGTGGCTGATTTTCTGGGCTGTGCCCGGTTGGGCCGATGCTTTCCCGCAGCAACTGGCGGGCTTAATAGGCGCGCTCATCGGTATGGTCTTTGGCTCGCTGCTGCCGCAGTGGATGGCCAACACCCAGGGCCAGGTCAAGCACTATCAGGGCTCTCAGCTCGATTAACAGGTCGTGCACGGCAGACAAAGGGCGCAAAAAGCGCCCTTTGTCTTTTCAGGCGCATGCGCGCTTGCACAAGCCAAAAGGGCATGGCCGCCTATAATCTAAGGTTTTGCGAATTTCCTCTTCTTAGCCTTAAGCACGCTGACCCAAAGCTATGCCGATTTATGCGTACAAGTGTGGCACCTGTGGCCACGCCAAGGATGTTCTCCAGAAGATGTCCGATGCCCCGCTGACCGATTGCCCGGCTTGCGGTGCTGCGGCCTTTTCCAAGCAATTGACTGCACCTGGATTCCAGTTGAAGGGTTCTGGCTGGTATGCCACCGATTTCAAGGGCGGCTCCTCGAGCAGCAGCACCTCAGCCCCAGCACCTGCCGCAGCGTGTGATGCCGGTGGCAGTGCCTGTGCAGCAGCGGGCTGCGCTGCAGCCTCTGAGGTCTGAGATTGGCCATGTCTGCATTGCGTAAATGGCTGTTCACCGGATTGCTGGTCATCGTGCCCGGTGTCATCACCGTGTGGGTGCTGCACTGGATCATCAGCACGCTGGATCAGACCCTGAACCTTTTGCCCGCTCAGTGGCAGCCTGACTATCTGCTGGGTTTGCATATTCCGGGTTTTGGGGTGCTGCTGACACTGGTGGTGCTGCTTTCCATCGGTGCGATTGCCAGTAACTTCGTTGGCCGCAAGCTGGTGTCCTGGGGCGATGCCCTCATTACCCGCATCCCGGTGGTACGCTCGATTTATTCCAGCGTTAAGCAGGTCTCGGATACCGTCTTCTCGGACAGTGGCAATGCGTTTCGCACAGCCGTGCTGGTGCAATGGCCCCGTGAAGGCGTGTGGACTGTGGCTTTCATCACTGGCAGCCCAGCCGGGGAAGTGGCCCGTTATTTGCGCGACGAATACGTGAGCGTATTTGTGCCGACAACGCCCAACCCCACTGGGGGCTACTTTGTGATGATGCGCAAGAGCGATTGCGTGGAACTAGAGATGAGCGTGGAAGCTGCGCTCAAGTACATCGTCTCCATGGGTGTGGTGGCACCGCCGCCACTGCCCATCCCTGACGAAGAACGATAAACAACCCAAAAAGCGCGTCCCCTGGGGCGCAGGAAGATAGACCATGGCCATGCGCTCTGAATATTGCGGTCTTGTGACCGAAGCCCTGATGGGCGAAACCGTTACCCTGTGCGGCTGGGTGAATCGTCGTCGTGACCACGGTGGCGTGATCTTTATTGACCTGCGTGACCGTGAAGGCTATGTGCAGGTGGTGTGCGACCCCGACCGCCCTGAAATGTTCAAGGTGGCCGAAGAAATCCGCGGTGAATATTGCGTGCAGGTCAAGGGCATTGTGCGTGCCCGTCCTGCTGGCACGACCAACGACAAGCTCAAGAGCGGCCAGATCGAAGTGCTGTGCCATGAGCTGAACGTGCTCAACGCAGCAGTGACGCCGCCCTTCCAGGTGGACGACGAGAACCTGTCGGAAAACGTGCGACTGACCAACCGCGTGATGGACCTGCGCCGCCCGGTGATGCAGCGCAACATGATGCTGCGCTACAAGACCTCGATCCAGGTGCGCAACTTCCTGGACAAGCTGGGCTTTATCGACATCGAAACCCCCATGCTGGGCAAGTCCACACCCGAAGGCGCTCGCGACTATCTGGTGCCTTCGCGCGTGCATGACGGCCAGTTCTTTGCGCTGCCCCAGTCGCCCCAGCTGTACAAGCAGATGCTGATGGTCTCGGGCTTTGACCGCTACTACCAGATCACCAAGTGCTTCCGTGATGAAGACTTGCGCGCTGACCGCCAGCCCGAATTCACGCAGATCGACTGCGAAACTTCGTTCCTAAACGAAGAAGAAATTCGCGCCATCTTCCAGCAGATGATCAAGGAAGTGTTCCAGCAGCAGCTGAACGTGGACCTGGGCGAATTCCCCGTCATGACGTACCAGGATGCGGCTTTCCGCTTTGGTTCGGACAAGCCCGATTTGCGCGTCAAGCTCGAGTTCACCGAACTGACCGACTGCATGGGCGATGTGGACTTCAAGGTGTTTTCTACGCCTGCTACCACCAAGGGTGGCCGTGTGGTGGCCCTGCGCGTGCCCGGCGGCGCTTCCATTTCGCGTGGCGAGATCGATGGCTACACCGAGTTCGTCAAGATCTACGGTGCCAAGGGTCTGGCATGGATCAAGGTCAACGAAGTGGCCAAGGGCCGCGAAGGCCTGCAGTCGCCCATCGTCAAGAACCTGCATGACGCGGCGATTGCCGAAATCCTGAAGCGCACGGGCGCACTGGACGGCGACCTGCTGTTCTTCGGTGCTGACAAGGAAAAGATCGTCAACGACTCCATCGGTGCGTTGCGTCTGAAGGTGGGCCACAGCGATTTCGCCAAGAAAAGCGGCTTGTTTGAAGACAAGTGGGCCCCGCTGTGGGTGGTGGACTTCCCCATGTTTGAGCATGACGAAGAAAGTGGCCGCTGGGTGGCTGTGCACCATCCCTTCACATCGCCCAAGGATGGCCATGAAGAGCTGATGGCGACCGACCCTTCCAAGTGCATTGCCAAGGCCTACGACATGGTCTTGAACGGCTGGGAGCTGGGTGGCGGCTCGGTGCGTATCCACCGCGCTGACGTGCAGGCCAAGGTATTTGCTGCCTTGAACATCAGCCCTGAAGACCAGCGCGCCAAGTTTGGCTACCTGCTCGATGCACTGCAGTACGGCGCACCTCCCCACGGTGGTCTGGCCTTCGGTCTGGACCGTCTGATCACGCTGATGACAGGCTCTGAGTCGATTCGTGACGTCATTGCCTTCCCCAAGACACAGCGTGCACAAGACTTGTTGACGCAAGCGCCTTCGCCTGTCGATGAAAAGCAGCTGCGCGAGCTGCACATTCGCCTGCGCAACATCGATGCGGTCAAGGCATCGTAAATCGATGGCTCTTAAAGTCATAGCTTCTTGCGCTTAGTGCGCAAGGGCTAGAGGCTTAAAACACCAAAAGCCTTTGCGGCAGCGCAAAGGCTTTTTTTGCGTCTAGGGCATGCTTTCAGTGTGAAGATAGGGCGCATGCACGCAGGCCCTTACAAAATTGCGCAGTCGGTTCTGGTGGTGATTTACACCCCGCAAGGCCAGGTGCTGCTGTTGCAGCGCACCCTTGGTGATGGGCACGGGGGCGATTTCTGGCAGTCCGTCACCGGCAGCAAAGACACGCACGATGAGTCTTGGGAGCAGGTGGCTGCACGCGAGGTGTGGGAGGAGGCGGGCATTGATGTGCACGCGCAAGGCTGCAAGCTGCAAGACTGGGGGCTGGAGAACATCTACACCATTTACCCCCAGTGGCTGCATCGCTACGCGCCCGGAACCTTTGTCAATACCGAGCGTGTGTTTGGGCTGGAGGTTGCGTCCTACGCCCAAGTCACCTTGAATCCGCGCGAACACACCGCATTTGCTTGGCATGCTTGGCGCGAAGCGGCAGACCGTTGCTACGCGCCCTCGAATGCTGAAGCTATTCTTCATCTACCTGTTTTTCTTCCATTGCCTGCATGACGCCTGAGACCACGCCACCACTGCCGCCCATGGAAACCACGCCCTCTGGCCTCTTGGTGCCCGCCGAGCAGGGTATTTTGCGTGTGGCCACCTACAACATTCACAAAGGTGTGCAGGGTCTGGGGCCCACACGCAGGCTGGAAATTCACAACCTGGGGCTGGCCGTAGAGCAGCTCGATGCCGACATCGTCTGCCTGCAGGAAGTGCGCAAAATGAACCGGCGCGAGGCCGCGTACTTTGCCAACTGGCCTGAAGTGTCGCAGGCAGAGTTTCTGGCACCGGACGGCTACGAGGCCGTCTATCACACCAATGCCTATACACGCGATGGAGAGCATGGCAACGCCTTGCTCTCGCGCTGGCCGGTGCGCGATATCAAGCACCTGGACGTATCGGACCACCGTTTTGAGCAGCGCGGTCTGCTGCACGCCGAGGTCATGTTCCACGGGCGTTCCGTGCACACCGTGGTGGTGCATCTGGGCCTGATTGCTGGCAGCCGTGTGCGCCAGATATATCAGCTGCAGCAATTCATTGAGCGCGAAGTGCCCCCGGCAGTCCCGGTGGTGGTGGCCGGGGATTTCAATGACTGGGGCAACCATATCAAGCGCATGCTTGCCGGCTTTGGCCTGTATGAGTACGACGGTGACCGCAGCACCTTCACCTATCCGGCACGTTTGCCGCTGGCGCAACTGGACCATGTGTACGTTCGCGGTCTGGATCCCATCAGCCTGACGGTTCCGCAAGGCCGTATCTGGTGGCGCATGTCAGACCATTTGCCGTTGATCGCAGAGTTCAAACTGTAGGCGGCCTGCCAATTCCATGGCCCCTGTCGGCCTGATGATTCACTGTTACTATCGCGCCCATGTTTCAAGATTTGGTTGCCGCATCCGACAAACAGCCCGCAGGTTTTGACCCGCACGGCACCCCTGTCTCCGTGAAGATTCGCGAGCGGGTGCAGGCGGCTGGCCGCAGTTTTCACGCGAACGAAAATATTGCCGACTTCATCGAACCCGGTGAGCTGGAGCAATTGCTCGACGAGGTGGAAGTCAAGATGCAGGGCGTGCTCGACAGCATGGTCATCGACACGGCCAATGACCACAACAGCCAGGCCACTGCCCGCCGTGTGGCCAAGATGTATCTCAAGGAAGTGTTTGCAGGTCGCTATCACAAGCCGCCTTCGATCACGGAGTTCCCCAACGGCAAGCACCTCAATGAGCTGATGATCGTTGGCCCCATTACGGTGCGCAGCGCATGCAGTCACCACCTGTGTCCTGTAATGGGCAAGGTGTGGATTGGTGTGATGCCCAACAAGAACACCAACGTCATTGGCCTGTCCAAGTACGCACGTCTGGTGGATTGGGTGCTGGGGCGCCCGCAGATTCAGGAAGAGGCCATCATTCAGCTGGCTGATTTGATCATGGAAAAGACCCGCCCTGACGGTCTGGCCGTGGTCATGGAGTGCTCGCACTTTTGCATGTCCTGGCGCGGTGTGCGCGAAAAGGACAGCAAGATGCTCAACTCCGTCATGCGTGGTGCATTTTTGAAGGACCCCACACTGCGCCGTGAGTTTCTGGCGCTCATTCCCGGCCGCCGCAACGATTAACCCCCTCGCTCAGGCCCCAGAGGCTGCGCACTGCGCAGCCTTTTTTATGGCCGTTTGACTGCTCCATGTCACTGCAAGCTTTTGCACTCATTATTTTGGCCGGCATCATCCATGCAGGATGGAACATTGCCGCCAAGAAAGCCGGTGGCGATGCGCGGTTTGCCTTTTTCACTTCCATCTTGCTCATCATTGTCTGGGCCCCGCTGGCGTGGTGGGTAGGGCGTGACGTTGTGCCGCACTGGGGCTGGCAGCCATGGGCTTTGGTGGCGGTCAGTGGCGTGCTGCATCTGGCCTATTACGTGATCTTGCTGCGCGGCTATCGCAAGGCCGACCTCACCGTGGTCTACCCTCTGGCGCGGGGCAGCGGCCCGTTAATCAGTACCCTGGTGGCCATCACGCTGCTGGGCGAGGAGCTTTCGCAGCTGGGTGTGCTGGGGGTGGCTGGCGTGGTGCTGGGGGTATTTTTGATTGCCGGCGGCCCCAGATTGTTTCGCCAGCGCAGCGATCCTGCAGCGCGCCATCGCTTGCACCAAGGGCTGTTTTATGGAGTGCTGACGGGCGTTTTCATTGCAGGCTACACCGTGGTAGATGGCTACGGCGTCAAGGTGCTGCTGCTGTCACCCATCCTGATTGATTATCTGGGCAGTTGCCTGCGCGTGATCTTGCTGTCTCCTGTGGTGCTGCGCAATGTGGCTGAGGCCAGGTCGCTGTGGCAGCAGCAGTGGCGCTGGGCGCTGCTGGTGGCCGTGGTTAGCCCGATTGCGTATGTATTGGTGCTGTTTGCCATGCAAAGCGCGCCCATTTCACATGTGGCCCCGGCGCGCGAGGTGTCCATGCTGTTTGCTGCCCTGATTGGCGGGCATTTGCTGCGTGAAGGCGATCGCATGGTGCGCATTGGCGGAGCCGTATTGATTGCGGTCGGCGTGACGGCACTGGCTCTGGGATAAAGTGCAGACCATGATGTTGCGTACGGTGTGCCTGACAGGTGGTGTGGCGGTGGTGCTGGCATGGGCCAATGCCGCGTGGGCGCAGCCTGCGCCGTGGTACTGGTGGGTGAGCAAGCTGGACGGGCACCGGGTGTGCGCCCAGGTCATGCCCAGCCAGGGCTGGAGCAGGGGGGAGGGGCCGTTTCGCAATGCGCAGTGCCGCCCTCAGCCAACGTTGCTGCCACCCTCGCGCTGAGTTTTTCTGCTTCCTCTTTTCCTTACTCTAAGGCTGCGCACGCTGCGCTTGGTGCGTTGTGGTGTGGCCTTGTCGTGCCCGGCCGCACGGCTTTGCGGCTTCATGCCCGCCGCTCAAGCGCCTGCCTGTGGCTGGCAGCGGCGTGTGCAGTGCGTTAGCGCATCACCACGCCTTGACGTCGCCCGTTGGCTTGGCAGCGTACTGGCAGCCGCCGCACAATGGCGGCTTATTCAAGCCCTGTGAAAGCGATGGACAGATGCCTGCGTGGAATGCTTTGGTGGCCTTTTTGGGCGTGGCGGTGCTGCTGGCGCTGACGCCCGGGCCCGATAACCTGTTTGTACTGGTGCAGTCCATCCAGCGTGGCTGGCGCGTGGGCATGTGCGTGGTGGTAGGGCTGTGCCTGGGCATTGTGGTGCACACCACGGCGGTGGCCTTGGGGCTGGCGGCCTTGTTTGCGGCATCCAGCACGGCGTTCATCACTTTGAAATGGTGTGGTGCTGCTTATCTGGCCTGGCTGGCATGGGGCGCTTTGCGTGCGCCAGTCAGCTCCAGTGATACGCCACAAGCCGGCAGCACGGCCCAGTCGCTGCCATGGCAGCAAGCGCTGCGCATGGTGGGGCGCGGCGTGGTGATGAATATCACCAACCCCAAGGTGCTGATTTTCTTTCTGGCTTTCTTGCCGCAGTTTGCAGACCCGGCGCGCGGCAGCGTGGCGCTGCAGATCGTGTGTTTTGGCCTGTTGTTTGTACTGGCCACGTTGCTGGTATTTGGTGCCATTGCCTGTTTTTCGGGCGTGTTTGGCGGCATCTTGCAGCGCTCTGCACGTGCGCAGTGGTGGTTGAACCGGCTGGCGGGCGTGGTGTTTTTAGGGCTGGCAGTGCGTTTGCTGACGGTGCAAAGATAAGAGCTGCTAGCGCATATGAACAAAGGGTTTTAGATATAAAACTATCTGAAACCCTTTGTGGATGAGCGCTAAGTGCTACTTTTTTATAAATTTTTCTAAAAAACGCTAGTTCTTGTCGCTCCAGTACATGGCCGACAGGTCATTCACAAAGACAGGCATGTCTTTCCACAGCCCGCGCAGGTTTTTGTTGGCAATGGTGACCCACTGGGGCTGGTACAGGAAGCCGTGCACTGCGTCGCTGGCAAGCATGCGCTGTGCCTCGCCCAGCAGGCGTGCGCGGTCGGTGGACTTGGGGGTGTTCTTGATCTTCTCGAACAGATCGCGGAACTCTTGCGAGTCGTAGGCCCAGTAGTAATCGGGCTTGGCAAAGTTGCCCAGATCAAAAGGCTCTACATGGCTGATCATGGTCAGGTCGTACTGCTTGTTGCCGTAGGTGCCAGACAGCCATTGTGCCCATTCCACGTTCTGCAGTTTGACCTCAATGCCCACCTTGGCCAGCTGTGCGGCAATGATCTCGCCGCCCTGGCGTGCATAGGGGGCTGGGGGCAGCGTCATGGTCAGCTTCAGCGGCAGTTGCACGCCCGCTTCTTTAAGCAGGGCCTTGGCCTTGTCGAGGTTGTGCGGGTTGATGCCGGTGGTGTCCACATAGCCAAAGGCACCGGGTACGTAATGGCTGCCAATGGGCACGCCGTAGCCTTCTGCGGCCCCTTCAATGATGGTTTTGCGATCAATGGCGGCGGCAATGGCTTTACGCACGCGTACATCGTTCAGAGGCTTTCGGCCGTTGTTGATGGCCAAAATGGTTTTGGCGCGTGAGCCGCTGACGATGACCTGAAAGCGTGGGTCTTTCTGGAACTGCGGCACGCTGCGTGGTGTGGCGCGGGGGAAGGCGTCCACATCGCCCGCCATCAGGGCGGCCACCTGGGCTGCTGAGTCGGGAATAAAGCGGAATGTGGCGCGCTTGATGCGGATCTTGTTGGCGTCGCGGTATTCAGGCCATGCCACCAAGGTGATAGAGGCCCCTTTTTGCCACTGGCCCAGCTTGTAGGGGCCGGTGCCCACTGGCTGCGTGGTGTTGGTGACGGCGCTCTTGGGCTCAACGATGATGGATGTGCCCTGACCCATGACAAACAGAAAGTCAGGGTCAATCTCCTGCGTCACGACTTCAATGGTGAAGGCGTCGATCACACGGATCTTCAGGCCGCTGAAGCTGCGCTTGTCCTTGTTGGTGCTTTTTTCGCTGCCAGCGCGCTCCAGCGAGAACTTTACGGTTTCTGCGTTAAAAGGCTGGCCGTTTTGAAACTTGACCCCCTTGCGCAGGCGGAAGGTGTAGGTCTTCAGATCTGGCGAGACTTCCCAGCTTTCCGCCAGCAGGGGAGAGACGCTGCCGTCGGGATTGATCTTGGTGAGCGTCTCAAAGATGTTGTATTGCGTGATTTCGGCAATCGAGGAGGAGGCACTGGCCGTCGGGTCCAGTACCGGGGGCTCCAGCGTCAGGGCCAGGTTCACCGTCTCTTTTTTCGCTTGCGCCATGCTGTGAAGCGGCAACAGCGCGGTCAAACCGGCCAAAGCGCCAGATGCAAGCAAATTGCGGCGGTCAATCATGGTTCAGGGTCTCCGATATGTCTCAGTGGGTAGGGCAGGCAGCAACTTTCCATGCTGTACCGCACGATCAAGAAGCAGACCGCTTTTTACACCAAGTTAGAACTTGCTTTCGCACGCAGGTTACGCAGCGCGCGTGCGCGGCCGGGGGCAATCTGCGGCACTGCATTGAGCAAAGTCTGCGTATAGGGATGGCGGGCGTGGCTAAACAGTTGTCTGGGCGAGCCTTGCTCCACCACCCGGCCTTGCTGCATGACAAGCACTTCATCACACAAATGATTGACGACAGCCAGGTCATGGCTGATGAGCAGGTACGTCATGCCAAAACGCTGCTGCAAATCCAGCAGCAGATTGAGTATCTGGGCCTGAATGGAGACATCCAGTGCGCTGACGGGTTCATCTGCGACGATGAGCTGGGGGCGCGTAATCAGCGCGCGCGCAATGGCAATGCGCTGGCGCTGGCCACCCGAAAATTCATGGGGGTACTTGTCCAGATCATTGTGGTGCAGCCCCACCTGGGTGAGGGCCTCGGCGGCCTGCTCACGCTGCTCGGCGCGGCTGGTGTGGCTGAGGGCCTGAAGTGGCTCGGCCACAATGCGCTGCACGGTCATGCGTGGGTCCAGTGAGCCATAGGGGTCCTGAAACACCATCTGACAGTCACGCCGAGCGGCACGCAAGGCCGCGCCGGACATGGCGCTCAGTGCCTGCCCATTCCACAGCACCTGGCCTGTGGTGGGCTTGTCCAGTGCCATGGCCAAGCGCGCCAGCGTGGACTTGCCAGAGCCAGATTCACCCACAATGCCTACGTTGCGCCCGCCGTAGACCGTCAGATCGACATCTTGCAAGGCGATAACCTGCGGCGGTGCCTGCCACAGCTGGCGGCGTGGCAGCGCATAGGTTTTGCCCAGACCAATCGTCTGAAGCAAAGGGGGGCGCAGGTTGTCAGGCGTCATTTCCAGGCCTCAGTGTTGCCAGGGCGCATGGCTTCCGGGCGCAGGCAGCGCACCTGGTGCACACCCAGGCTGCTGTGTTGAGCCTCATGTGGCTGAAAGCTGGGGATGCCAACACGCGCAGGCTTGTCTTCATAGCAGCGCTCTTGCGTGAATGTGCATCGACCGGCAAAGGTACAGCCGCGTGGCAAGTCTGCCAAGGCCGGGACTGTGCCGGCAATGGTGAACAGATCGTGGGGTTTGCCACTGGGCTGGCGCGGTGCATCCAGCCGCGGGCGTGCCGCCATCAGCCCGCGCGTATAGGGGTGACCCATGTGGCGAAAGAGCGCGCCCGTGGGCCCGCTTTCGACAATCTGCCCGCCATACATGACCAGCATGTCGTCCACATTCTGTGAAATAACACCTAAATCGTGCGAGATGAGGATGAGTGCCATATCGCGCTCGGCCACCACATCGTTGATCAAATCCAGAATTTGCTGCTGAACGGTCACATCCAGCGCCGTGGTCGGCTCGTCAGCGATCAGTACATCAGGCTCACACGCCAGCGCCATCGCAATGGTGATGCGCTGGCGCTGTCCGCCAGAGAACTGGTGCGGGAAATCATGGACACGGGCGCTGGCATTGGAAATGCCCACGCGCTCGAGCAAGGCTGTGGCGGCCTTGAGCGCGCTGGCCCTGTCCAGCCCCTTGTGATAGAGCATGGGTTCTGCCACCTGGCGGCCTACCGTATGCACAGGGTTCAAGGCCGTCATGGGCTCTTGAAACACCATGGCCATGCGATTGCCGCGCAGGCTTTGCCACTGGCGCTCGGTCTGACCCAGCAACTCTTGTCCGTTCCACAAAATACTGCCCGTGACCGTTGCGTTGTCAGGCTGCAAACCCATCAGGGTCTGCACGGTCAGGGATTTGCCGCAACCGGACTCACCAATAATGCCCAGCGCGCTGCCGCGCTCCAGTTTGAACGAAAGGTGGCGCAGCGCCTGCACTGTGCCTTGGCTGCCACGCAGAAAAAGATTAAGGCCAGTGACTTCAAGCAAGGGCATTCGTGTCTCCAGTCTCGCTCAGCGTTGGCGGCTCAAGCGCGGGTCCATCAGGTCGCGCAGGCCATCGCCCAGTAAATTCAGGCCCAGCACCGACAGCGCAATCGCCACGCCGGGAAACACGGCCAGCAGGGGTGCTTGGAACATCAACGTTTGTGCATCACTGAGCATGCGGCCCCAAGATGGCTGCGGGGGCTGTGTACCCAGCCCCAGATAAGACAGCGCAGCCTCAGCCAAAATGGCCAGCGCAAACTGGATGGTGGCCTGAACGATCAGCACCCCCATGATGTTGGGCAGCACGTGCTGCAGTGTGATGCTGAAACGGTTTTTACCGCAGGCACGCGCAGCCATCACGTATTCACGCGACGAGATCGCGTTGGCCGAAGCGCGGGTGATGCGTGCAAAGGTCGGAATGTTGAAGATGCCAATTGCAATGATGGCGTTGACCATGCTGGGGCCAAAAACGGCGGTCATCATGATGGCCGACAAGATGGCCGGGAAGGCAAAGGTGAAGTCAGACATGCGCATGATGACTTCTTCCACCCAGCCGCGCAAAGCGGCTGCAATCAAGCCCAGAGCCACGCCAAAGACCAGACCAATACCTACGGCAATTACGCCCACTGCAATGGAGCTGCGTGCGCCCACCATGATTTGAGACAGCACATCGCGGCCAAAAGCGTCGGTGCCCATCCAGAACTGCGCGCTGGGGGGCAGCAGCTTGGCCTCGATGTTCATCTCGTAAGGGCTCCAGGGTGTCCAGACGAAAGAAAGCAGGGCGCAGGCAGCCAGGGCCAGTGTCAGTACAGCACCAACGACAAAGCTGGGGTGGTGCAGCCCGCGCTGCAACAAGGTGCGGGGCTGGCTCATAAGTCGCTGGCTTTCACACGGGGGTCAATGATGGCGTACAGCACATCGACGATGAAGTTCACCACGATGACCATGGCGGCCAGCAGCATGACGCAGTTGCGCACCACGATCAGATCGCGGTTGGCAATGGACTGGAAGATCAAACGGCCCAGCCCGGGCAGATAAAACACGTTTTCCACCACGATGGTGCCAGCCAGCAAGTTGGCAAACTGCAGACCCATGACCGTGATGACCGGAATCATGGCATTGCGCAGCACATGGCCCCAGAGCACGGCGCGCTGGCTCAAGCCCTTGGCACGTGCGGTGCGCACAAAGTCTTCACGCAGCACTTCCAGCACTGCAGAGCGGGTGATGCGCGCCAAAATCGCCGCTTGTACAACAGCCAGTGCAATGGCAGGTAGCAGCAGAGATTGCAGTGCAGGCCAGAAGCCGCCACCAAATTCACTGCTCCAGCCAGGAAAGCCGCCAGCAGAAAACCATTGCAACTTCACCGAAAACAGCAAGATCAAAAGGATGGCAAACCAGAAGTTCGGTATGGCAATGCCCAGTTGGGCCAAACCCATGATGCCCACATCGCCCAGCTTGTTGTGGCGTGATGCTGCATAAACGCCGGCCAGCAAGGCCAGCACCGTGGTGATCAACATGGCCAATACCGCCAGAGGCAGGGTCAGTACCAGCCGCTCGGCAACCAGATCCCAGACCGGCGATCCATAGGCGTAGCTGTTGCCAAGATTGCCAGTGAAAAAACCCAGCAACCAATCGGTATAGCGTTGCAGCGCGGGCTGGTTCAGACCCAGTTGCTCGGCCATGGCGGCCACGGCCTGAGGATCGGCGTCAGGCCCCATGAGCACTTGTGCGGCATTGCCCGGCAAAATCTCCAGCACAGCAAACACCAGCATGGATGCACCCAGCAAGGTGGCTATCAATGTGAGCAGGCGTTTGGCGAGAAAAACACTCATGAAGTCAAGGCAGTCAAGGTTTTGCGGGCTCCGAGCATAGCGGTAAATCCCACAGTGCAAAGCATGGAAGTGTGTGCCGTTGAGATGGGGTAAGCGGCGGGCGCATGATAATTGCGCCATGTCCCCTGTGCTGAACACCTATGACCGAGCCGCTTGCCTGTGTACGGCCTTGTGCCAAGGAGGCATGCTATGGCGTTGATGATCACGGAAGAATGCATCAATTGTGATGTGTGTGAGCCAGAGTGCCCCAACGATGCCATTTACATGGGGGAGCTGATCTATGAGATTGACCCCCACAAGTGCACGGAGTGCGTGGGGCACTTTGATGAGCCCCAGTGCATGCAGGTCTGCCCGGTCTCATGCATTCCCGTGCATCCTGACTTTGTTGAGAGCCAGGAAACCTTGCTGCAAAAATTTGAACGCTTGCAGGCACTGTCACTGAAGATATAAAAATATCAGTCAAATTGGCTGCTAACGCTTATTGCGTAAGTGTTAGCAGCTATTTTTATTCATTCACCAAAGTGGGGGCGCTGTCGGCATCTGGCACCGGCTTGCGCGGTGGCTTGGGGCGCGGTGGTTTGTTGGTGTTGATCAGCACGGTGGCCTTTTCCATCTCTCCTGCTGCCAGCAAAGGCCAAGCCTTGAGGCTGCGGTCAATCTGCTCGTGAATGGCGTTCCACTGCTCTTGCGGCGGTTTTTTGAGCACCCAGCTGGCGACATCCCCTTTTTGGCCGGGGTGACCAATGCCCACACGCAGACGCCAGTAGTCAGGACTGCCCAGCTGTGCATGGATATCTCTCAGACCGTTGTGACCGCCGTGGCTGCCGCCGCGCTTGAGCTTGATCTGACCAGGTTCAAAATCCAGCTCGTCATGCACCACCAGCACTTCTTCGGGCTTGATTTTGAAAAAGCGTGCCAGTGCGCCTACGGACTTGCCTGACAGATTCATGAACGTCTGTGGCTGCAGCAGCCACACGGGCTGGCCCTGCACGCTGGTGCGTGCCATCAGGCCCCAGTAGCTGCGCTCTGGCTGCAAATGCACCTTGAGCTCACGGGCCAGGCCATCAATCCACCAAAAGCCGGCATTGTGGCGAGTGTCTTCATATTCCGGGCCAGGATTGCCAAGGCCCACAAACAGTTTGATCATGCGAGGATTATCCAGTCAGGGCTGCATGCAGGGAATGCATGTTCAGCAAAACAAATGGCCCACACAAGGCGGGCCATTTGTTTTGCCAGCAGCCCCCAGGGGCTGCGGCGGCAAGAGGAGAAAAATTACTTCTTCTTCTTCTTGTCGGTAGGAGCAGCTGCCACGGGAGCAACAACAGCAGCCTCAGGCAGCTTCACGGAAACCAGAACGGGGTTCTTGTTTGCGCCACGAGCGATGATCTTCACGCCGTTAGGAGCCTTCACGGTCTGCAGGCCGGGGATGGCCTTGGAGGACAGCTTGGACAGGTCCACGGAGATGAACTCAGGAGTCTTGGCAGGAGCAGCCAGCACCGATACTTCGGTGATCAGAGGCGTCACAGTGCCTTCTTCAGTCACTACAGCAGGCGACTTGTCAGCGTTTTCGTAACGCAGAGCAACCTTGGATTCGATCTTGGTGTTCTCGTCCACGCGCTGGAAGTCGATGTGCAGGATCTGAGCACGGAAGGGGTGGTATTGCACGTCGCGCAGCACAACCTTGGAAGATTGGCCGTCGATGTCCAGGTCCAGGATCGAAGTGTGGAAAGATTCCTTCTTCAGAGCGTGGAACAGGCTGTTGTGATCGATTTCGATCTTTTGTGCGTCTTGGCCAGCGCCAAAAACGATACCAGGTGCCTTGCCGGAAATACGCAGGCGGCGGCTCGCACCCGTACCTTGCAGATTACGTGCTGTTGCAGCGATTTGCATAACTAACTCCAATATGAGTGGACCGCGACCAGTTCCACTCGGTTAAAAACCCAAGGCTTGTGCCCTGGATGAAACTTCGGAAAACGCAAACCTCCCGAAGGAGGTTGTGCAATGTCCCGAAGGAAAAACTTAGTCCTGAAACAGGCTGCTTACCGAGTCACCGGTAGAGATGCGCTGGATGGTCTCTGCAAACAGAGGTGCCACGGACAATTGGCGAATCTTGCCACACGCCTGAGCTGCGGGGCTCAAAGGAATGGTGTTGGTCACTACCACTTCGTCCAGAGCATCGCCTTCGGAGATACGCTGGATGGCAGGGCCAGAGAAAATGGGGTGTGTGCAATAGGCATACACCTTCTTGGCACCACGCTGCTTGAGCACTTCTGCGGCTTTGACCAAAGTGCCAGCCGTGTCGATCATGTCGTCCATGATCACGCAGTTGCGGCCATCGATGTCACCGATCACGTGCATCACTTCCGACACGTTGGCCTTGGGCCGGCGCTTGTCGATGATGGCCAGATCGCAACCCAGCTGCTTGGCCAGTGCGCGTGCGCGCACCACGCCACCCACGTCTGGAGATACAACGATCAGGTCGTCATATTTCTTTTCGTTCAGATCCTTGAGCAGGATGGGCGAAGCGTAGATGTTGTCGACGGGAATGTCGAAGAAGCCCTGAATCTGGTCAGCGTGCAAATCCATGGTCAGCACGCGGTTTACACCAGCGGCCTGCAACATGTTGGCAACCACTTTGGCGGTAATCGCTACACGGGTAGAGCGCACGCGGCGGTCTTGGCGGGCATAGCCAAAGTAGGGAATGACCGCGCAAATGCTTTGTGCGGAGGCGCGCTTCAAAGCGTCCACCATCACCAGCAACTCCATCAGGTTGTCATTGGTGGGGGCGCAAGTAGGCTGCACCACAAACACATCGCGGGTGCGGACGTTTTGTTTAATTTCTACGGTGACTTCACCGTCAGAGAAACGACCAACATCAGCAGCGCCCAAAGATGCGCCAAGATGCTTGGCGATTTCTTCGGCCATGCTGCGATTGGCATTGCCCGTAAAAACCACGAATTCAGAATTATTGGATTGCATGAGCTTCCCAGTATTGGGTTTGCTTAAACGCATAAAGATATTTGGCAGGGGAGGAAGGACTCGAACCCTCGCATGCCGGAATCAAAATCCGGTGCCTTAACCAACTTGGCGACTCCCCTACACAGGTCAATTGTCGTCGATAACAATTAACCGGTAGCTTGTTATTCTGGAATCCATTGGATCAATGGATGATTTTCCAGATTTTTGCAAAGCCTGATTTTCCATGTGCTAGGCGCATGTGAAAAATCAATCTCTTTGCTGGCTTGCGCAAATACCGCACTTCCAGAGCCAGTCATTGTAGCATGCATTCCAGATGCATTCAGCCAATTTCTGACTTTCATTACATCGGGGCACAAAGCTTCAGCAACCGGCTGCAGGTCGTTGTGGCCAAAGCCGTAGTGATCTGCAGCAAAGTCTTCGATTTTAGCACGCTTTGTATCGCGTTGAAGGCGCGGGTCAGTAAAAATGCTTTGGGTGTTAAGGCCCGCTTGTGGCTTGATGACCCAGAAAAGCCGGGAAGGCAAGGCGTGAGCGCCACATAAAGGCGTAATGCTCTCGCCGATGCCTTCTACCCAGGCGTTGTGCCCGCGAATAAAAAAGGGCACGTCAGCACCCAGCCGGATGCCGATACCTTCCAGCTGTGCACGGGTGAGGTTAAGGTTCCAGAGCCGGTTCAGAGCAATCAATGTAGATGCCGCATCTGAAGAGCCTCCACCCATGCCAGCTTGAGAGGGGATGTGCTTGTCAATCGCAATGCGCACGCCCTGGGTGCAGCCTGTGGCGGCTTGCAAGGCTTGTGCGGCCCGAACGCACAAATCATCTGCGGGAAGTTGCGGGGCGTCCGGGTTGAGGTCTTGCCGCGAAATTTCTGAACTCTGGATGTGTTCAAAGTGCAAGGTGTCTTGCCAATCAATCAGCATGAAGACAGATTGCAGCAGGTGATAGCCATCCGCCCTGCGCCCTGTGATGTGCAAAAACAGGTTGAGTTTGGCCGGGGCCGGCACGTCGTAGAGGCTATGCATGTGTGAAGAGCAAGAAATACGTGGCAACGCTTTGCGCGCTGCTTTTAGTCAACAGGCTGAAGAACCACTCTCAGGGTGGCGTGTGGCAAAGGTGTGATGCGTTGCGCTGTGATACGGCCTTCGCTGTGACGGCTTAGGTCCACCTGCCATCCTTCGGCGCTGGCATTGTGCCCTTGCAACCAGCTAAAAAGCGCTTGAACAGGCAAAGCCGTGCCCAGGCTTTGGCGCAACAGCTCTTGCAAAGAATCGGACTGGGTGATGCGATCGCCTTGCTGTAGCAGTGCTGCACCCGGCTGCCATTGCAGTTTGGCAATCTGCGAGCCAAGAGGGTTGAAAACGTCCAGGCTGCCTTGTTCTGGACTGCCCTGCAGGTGAAAAGAGGCGCTGAACGACTGCTCCTGCTCCAAGGGGTCCTGTACCTGCAGGCCCATGCGGCCACTCCAGGCCATGCCCGAAGAACTTGCTGGGTCGGGCTTGGGGATGTGCGGGGTGCTGCAGCCGGTGAGTGCCAGCGCAAGGCCCAGCGCCAGGGCCGCCTGCCAGCCAGTCATGCGTGTGAATCGATGTGACATGGCTTATTAGGGCTTGACCTGCATGCGTTCAAGTGTGGTGCGCAGGGTTTCGTTGTCTGCATCCTGGATCAGCGCCTGGCGCCAAACACTGCGGGCACGCTCTTGATTGCCGGTGCTCCACAGCACCTCTCCCAGATGGGCTGCAATCTCCACGTCATTGCGCAGTGCGTATGCCTTTTCCAGAAGGGCCAAGGCACGGTCCTTGTTGCCCATGCGGAACTCCACCCAGGCCAGACTGTCGAGGATGAAAGGGTCGTTGGGTGCTTGCTGCAGCGCTGTCTCAATCAGTTCTTTGGCTTCTGGCAGTCGAATATTGCGCTCTGCATACGAGTAACCCAGCGCATTGAAGGCGTGGTGGTGATCGGGATGTTTTTGGATGATCTCGCGCAGGATCTTTTCCATGACATCGATCTTTCCTGCGCGCTCAGCCAGGATGGCCGTTTCGTAAGCAATGTTGGCGTCGTCAGGCAATTGTTCGTACAAGGTGCGCTGCAGCAAGTAAGCCTCCTGGGGTGCGTCGTTGTCACGCAGCAAAATGACTTCTGCCTGGCGTTTTTGCACCTCTTGCTCTTCGCTGTCGGCTGGTACGGCACGAATCAAGGCTCGGCCCTGTGCCAGCTTGCCTAGCTTGGCCAGCGCTTGCGCCTTGAGGCTCTGCACGTTCAAGGTGTCAATGCCGCTTGGAATTTTTTCCAGCCAGTTCAGCGCCTGCGCATAGTCTTTTTGCTGCAAAGAAATGCGCCCCCCCAGCATGTAAGCCTGGGTGAGGGCCTGGGTGCGCTGAGCCAGCGCCGGCATTTTTTCAACCAGACTTTCCAGGCGCTGCAATGCCTCTTGCGCTTTCTTCCAGTTGGCTTGCTGGGCATGTAGGCTGGCCAGGGCCATCCAGGCATCGGGCATATCCGGCTTGCCCTTGAGCAGCCGGGTTAACTGCTCTAGGGCGTTGTCCAGACGATTTTGAGCCATGAGCACGCGGGCGTAGGCCATCTGTATGGTCGGTGCAGGCTGGTGCTGCATATATTCCTGCACCATTGGCTCTGCGGAAGAGACGCCTGATTCCATTAACTCCAGGGCCAGCAAGGCCGTAGCTCCGCTGCGGGGGCCTTGTGCATAAGCGTGCTTCAAGGCCTGGAGGGCCAAGTCTTTTTGATTGGCCGCAATGCGCAAATGGCCAATGGTGGCCCAGGCTGCAGGGGCCAGACTGGCGTTTTTCAGATCTGGCTGCAAAGCTTGCTCGACGACGGCGGCAGCCAGTGCTTTATCGCTAGCGCGGCTGTAAAGCTGCGCAATCGACAGGTAGGTGGCAGACTTGGCGGCTGCTGGTGTCCATGCAACTTCGCGGCTCAAGGCGTCCTGGGATTCAGAGACCCGGTTGAGCATCAGCAGAACCTGCAGCATGAAGCGATTGGCTTCGCGAGACTGCGGGAAGTTTTTTTGCCACTCATCGGCCACCATCAGCGCACGTTGGCCTGAACGCGATTGCAGCGCAAGCTCGGCTGCGCGTTGATACAGCTGCTGCGAGTGACTCTGGCGTGCTGCTTCCATCAGCAATGCCACAGCATTGACCGCATCTCCTTGAGAGGCCGACATCTCCCCGACCAGCAGGTCGTAGAAAAGCTCGGCGCTCAAAGCTGCCGCTGTGTCGGCTGCTGATGGGGGGAGGGCCTCTGACGTCGTGCTGTCGAGGGAGGGTGCTTCTTGCGCCAAAGTAGGCAATGTTCCGAGAACAAGTGCGGACATCAAGGCCAAGCGGAAATTGCGAAGTTTGGAAACCATGGAACCATAATAATCCAAGCATTTCACTGTTGTGAGCGAAACCATCAGATGCCAGAACTTCCAGAGGTCGAAGTCACCCGTCGCAGCTTTGCCCTCCAGATTGAAGGGGCCCGCATTCTGGCCGTCACCATGGGCAAGCCTTTGCGCTGGGCCTTGGGGTGCGTGCCTGACAAGCTGGTCGGCTCTCAGGTGCAGCAAGTGCGCCGTCGCGGTAAGTACCTGCTGATTGATCTGGACCGCGGCATGCTCATGGTGCATTTGGGAATGTCTGGCAGCTTGCGTTTTGCCAGCGACTTGCCTGCACTGGGCGTGCATGACCATTTTGATATGCGTACCGACAGGGGGACTTTGCGCTTGCATGACCCCCGGCGCTTTGGCGCAGTGATTGCAACCAGCGGTGAAAACGACCCCGTCGCACGCAAGCTGCTAGATGGTTTGGGAATGGAGCCGCTGGACGCCAGCCATTTCAGGTGGGAAGCTTTTCATGCGGGGCTGCAGGCCAGCCGCTCACCTATCAAGCCCCTGCTGCTCAGTGGCAAGCTGGTAGTGGGGGTGGGCAACATCTATGCCTCTGAGGTTCTGTTTGCCAGCCGCATAGCGCCAACCGCTGCGGCTAACAGCATCAGTACGCTCAAAGCCAAGCGTCTTTACCAGTCGATTCGTGAGATTTTGGCGCTGGCTGTGGAGCGTGGCGGCACCACGTTGCGTGACTTTTCCAGCGCTGATGGCATGCCTGGTCACTTCCAGTTACAAGCTCAGGTGTATGGGCGTAACGGCTTGCCTTGCATGCGCTGTGGCAACGCAATTGCTTTGCTGCGTCAAGGCCAGCGCAGCACTTACTACTGCCCGCACTGCCAAAAGACATAGTCAATCCACCGCGTTATGGCACTTCCTGCAAAAAGCGGGGGGGGTATATTCAGTACGGTCGGTACAACAATGCAACGAGGGGGGAGACGTGGGTCCTTCATTTAGCGAGCAATTTGACCGGTTTGGCCACTGGCGCAGAGACTTTGCGGGGCAGATGGCAGGCTTCAGAGGGTGGCTGGCCGCACAGGATTTGCTGGATGCGGCTGTACAAGATCATTTGCAGCGCCTTGAAAACCTGCTGCGCGATGACAAGGTGTGCGTGGCTTTTGTGGCGGAGTTTTCTCGCGGCAAGTCAGAGCTGATTAATGCGGTCTTTTTTGCGCATTACGGTCGCCGCATCATGCCGGCTACCCCGGGGCGCACCACCATGTGCCCCACAGAGCTGGGCTACGACCCAGCACTGCCGCCCTGTTTGCGTCTTTTGCCCGTAGAGTCGCGCTCGCAGCCCCACAGTCTGGCGGAATGGCGCAACCGCCCTGCGGCCTGGGTGCAATTGCCACTGGATGTGAATGACCCAGATCAACTGGCACACAACGTGGCCTATGTGGCGCAAGTGCGCAAAGTGTCAGTGCAAGAAGCACAGTTGCTGGGTTTTTGGAGCGATGAGGCCGGGGCTGACAACCCGGTGTGCGATGCCCTGGGCATGGTGGAAATTCCCAGATGGCGCCACGCACTGCTCAATCTGTCGCACCCTTTGCTCAAGCAAGGTCTGGTGATTGTGGATACACCGGGTTTGAACGCGGTGGGAACCGAGCCTGAGCTGACGGTCAACCTGATTGCCCAGGCGCACGCGGTGGTGTTTTTGCTGGCGGCCGATGCCGGGGTGACCAAATCTGATCTGGCTATCTGGAAAGAGCACTTGCTGCCTTGCCACCGTGAAGGCAATGCGCACCTGGTGGTGCTCAATAAAATTGATACTTTATGGGGCAGCCTGGACTCTGGCACCGAGGTGCAGGCCCAGCTCAACCGGCAACGCGCGCACAGTGCGCAGGTTCTGGAGATTGACCCGGCGCGCATCGTTCCTTTGTCTGCGCAAAAAGGCCTGATGGCCAAAATTGAAAGCAATGCCAGCTTGCTCAAAAACAGTGGATTGCCGTTGTTTGAGGATTTGCTGGCGCAGGGCATCCTGGCGCATCGCCAGAGCATTTTGTGCAGCGTGGTGGGTGAAGGGGTCATGCAGTTGCAAGCGCAGGTGCTGCGATCGATTCATATTCGACGCCGCGACCTCGACGAGCAGATGCTGGAGCTGCGCAGTTTGCGCGGCAAAAATTCCACGGTGATCGAAAGCATGCGCCAGCGCATACGGCAGGAGCAGCGCACGTTTGAAGCCAGCAGTACCAAGATTTTGGCAGTGCGCTCCGTGCACCTGAAATTGATGAACCAGGCCTTCCAGTTTCTGGGTGCAACGTCTTTGCGCCGGGAGCTGGAGCAGCTTACGGGTGCGTTGGCGCAGGCGGGCCTGAAGATGGGGGTGCGCAAGGTGTATGCCTCTACGTTCGAGCAACTGCGCGGCTTGGGTGCGCATTGCAAGGCTACTGCAGCAGAGATTCAAGCCATGCTGGGGGGAACTTTCAGAGACCTGAACACCGAGTTCGGCTTTTCTCTGCAGCCGCCCAGTGATTTGCAACTGCATGACTTTGATCGTGAGTTGGCGCAGATTGAAGAAAGTTACCTGCAATATCTGGGATTTGGGCATTCGCTCAAGCTGGCAAATCCGTTGTTTGGCCAGCGCATGGTCAATGCCTTGGGCATGCGATTGC
The DNA here is from genome assembly GCF_014836675.1 of Comamonas avium. GTDB lineage: Bacteria > Pseudomonadota > Gammaproteobacteria > Burkholderiales > Burkholderiaceae_C > Comamonas > Comamonas avium. The sequence goes on along the minus strand of NZ_JACSQK010000007.1, from coordinate 10,545 downwards.
GGGCAGTCTTTGAGTCCGCAGCCAATGACCTGGATTTATGGAGCAAAAGCGCCACTTCGCAGCTGGATGCACAATTGAAGGAGCGCAAACGCAGCTTTGCACGGCGTATTGAGGCTGTGGATCGCATCAACGAAGCCGCCAGTGGTCTGATGGAGCGGATTGCTGAAATTGAATCCGCTGAGCAGCAGCTTTCGGCTTTGGAGCAGCGTCTGGCCCAGTGGATGCAGCAGTTGGTGCAGCCCTATGCAGTGCAACCGCAGGAGCTGGTGGCCGAAGGCCAGGCGACTTGAAAGCTGCGTTCTGCTTTTCTTCAGCCTCCGTTTTTTCTCCTTCCCTTGAGTTCCTTGCTTCCTTCAATCGCCACGAACGTGGTTCAGTGGCAGGCCAGCCATGGCCGCAATCATTTGCCTTGGCAGCAAACGCGCGATCCTTACCGCGTGTGGCTGTCTGAAATCATGTTGCAGCAAACCCAGGTCAGCACGGTCTTGGGTTATTACGACCGCTTCTTGCAGCAGTTCCCCGATGTGGCCAGCTTGGCGGCGGCCCCAGAAGACGAGGTGATGGCGCTGTGGAGCGGCCTGGGCTACTACAGCCGCGCGCGCAATTTGCACAAATGCGCCAAGGCCGTGGTGGCCGAGCATGGCGGCGTGTTCCCACGCAGCGCCGCTGTGCTGGCTACGCTGTCTGGCATTGGCCGCTCGACAGCGGCGGCGATTGCCTCGTTTTGCTTTGCAGAGCGCGTGGCTATCTTGGATGCCAACGTCAAGCGCGTGCTGACGCGCGTGCTGGCCTATGGCGAAGATTTGTCCAGCAGCCGCAATGAAAAGGCCCTGTGGCAGCTGGCCGAAGATTTGTTGCCCACGCACGATCTGCACAACGCCATGCCGCGCTATACGCAAGGCCTGATGGATTTGGGGGCCACGCTGTGTGTGCCGCGCAATCCGTCGTGCCTGGTGTGCCCGCTGCAAACCCAGTGCCGGGCGGCGCAGCACGGCAATCCGCAAAGCTATCCGGTCAAGACGCGCAAGACCAAGCGCAGCTCTCAGGCGTGGTGGCTGCTGGTGCTGCGTGATGCCGCAGGCCATGTGTGCTTGCAGCGCAGGCCGTCCAGCGGGGGCGATACAGGGATCTGGGCGGGGTTGTTCAGCCCGCCGGTCTATGCCAGTCTGGCTGATGCGGGTGCCAGCCTGCAGTCACTTGATCTGACCGTGGTGGCGCGACAGGACTGGCCCGCGCAACTGCATGTATTGACGCACCGCGACTTGTTTTTGCACCCGGTGGTGGTGGATGTGGCCGGGGTGCTGCCTGCATTGCCAACCGGTTTGGCGGACTGGGGCTGGCACGCTGGTGCAGCCTGGCCGCAGCTGGGTTTGCCAGCGCCAGTGCGAAAGTTGCTGGAGTCTTTGTAAAAAAGGAGCGCTTAACGCTTGTGTACAAAGGCTTTAAGATACTTTTGTATCTGAAAGCTATTCCTGGCAAGCGCTGATAGCTCTCTTTTTAATGGGATACGGCTGTGATGGCAGCCCAGGCCCGGCTGTCCATCTCACGGTGGCGGCGCAAGGTGGACCATTGGCTCTGGTAGCGCTCGGCCAGCTGTTCGACCAGGTACACCGAGCGGTGCTGCCCGCCCGTGCAGCCAATGGCCACGGTCACATAGCTGCGGTGGTTAGCGTTGAGCACTGGCAGCCAGTGGTCCAGAAATTGCGCAATATGCGTTTGCATGGCGGCTACGTCGGGCTGCTGGCGCAGAAAGCTTTGCACGGCTTCGTCCTTGCCAGTCAGCGGGCGCAGCTCTGTGTCGTAATACGGATTGGGCAGCATGCGCACGTCAAATACGTAGTCAGCATCGACTGGAATACCGTGCTTGAACCCAAAGGACTGAAACACCAGCGTCATCTGGTTGGCTGGTGCCTTGAGCAGCGCTTTGACATAGCTTTGCAGCTGTGAGCCGCGGATGTTGCTGGTGTCAATGACGTGGGCGTGCTCGCGCAGATCACCCAGCAGCTCGCGTTCTTGCTCGATGATTTGCATCAGCGCCTGGCGGCCATCGGGGGTTTCAGATTTTGAGAGCGGGTGACGGCGTCGTGTCTCCGAAAAGCGGCGCACCAAAGTGCCGGTGGAGGCATCCAGAAACAGCACATGCAAATGCAGGCCCGAGGCTTTCAGCCGCTCCAGCTTGTCCAGCTCACGCGGCAGGTTGGGCAGGCTGGTGGCGCTGCGTGCATCAATGGCAATCGCTACGCGCTTGCCATGGTGCACATGCTGCAGGCGCACAAAGTCTTCCAGCAGTTCGGGCGGCAGATTGTCAACGCAGTAATAGCCGGCATCTTCCAGAGCGTGCAAGGCCACGGACTTGCCAGAACCAGACATTCCGGTGATCAGCACAATTTCCAAATCTGTCATTTCTGCCCTCTGTGTTGTCAGCCTATCTCTTGCGTTGCCTGCACCAGCATTTCACGCGCATGGGCCATGGTAGTGGCTGAGATTTTTTCTCCGCCCAGCATGCGCGCAATCTCCCGCTCACGCTGGCTGGTATCGGTCGGGGTGACGGTGCTGCTGGTGCCTGCTTTGTCACGTTTTTTGGCCACCACATAGTGATGGTCGGCGCACGCAGCCACCTGCGGCAAATGGGTAACGGCGAGTACCTGGCGGTCTTTGCCCAAAGCGCGCATCAGCTTGCCGACGGTCTCGGCCACGGCACCGCCCACGCCAGAGTCGACTTCGTCAAAAATCAGGGTGCCAGCATGACCCAGCTCACTGGTGGTGACGGCAATGGCCAGCGACAGGCGCGAAAGCTCACCCCCCGAGGCCACTTTCCCAATCGGTTTGGGCGTGGCACCGGGGTGGCCAGCCACTAAAAATTGCACGCTGTCCAAGCCATGCGCGCCGGGCTCGGTCAGCTTGTCCAGCTGCACTTCAAACCTGCCGCCTTGCATGCCCAGGCCTTGCATGGCCTGGGTGATGGCACGCGAGAGCTTGGGCGCCGCCTTGGCACGCTGCTGCGACAGTGCGCGTGCCGATGTCTGAAACGCCTCTTGCGCTTGCTGCTCGGCTTTGCGCAAGCGGTCAATGTCAACCACCGCATCCAGCTGGCGCAGCTCTTCGCGCCACGATTGCAGCAGTGCAGGCAGCTCTTGTGGGGTGCGCTTGTAGCGGCGTGCCAGCTGCATCCACAGCGACAGGCGCTGGTCTAGTTCGGCCAGTTTCTCGGGGTCTAGCTCGGTGCGGCGCAGGTAAATTTGCAGTGAATGCTGGGCATCGTTGATCTGCGCCAGGCTGGATGCCAGCACATCGGCAATCGCCTGAAACTCGGGCTCCAGGTGCTCGTTGTCCTGCAGCATGTCCTGCGCACGCCCCAGCGGGCTGCTGATGCCGGCTTCATCGTCTTCCAGCAAAAAGAGCGCGTTTTGTGCCGTTTCCAGAAGTGCCTGCGCGTGCGACAGGCGGGTGTGCTGGGTGTTCAGCTCATCCCATTCGTCCATGCCGGGGTTGAGCTTGTCCAGCTCACCAATCTGCCATTGCAAACGCTCGCGTTCACGTTGCAGGGTGTCTTGCGCGGCCATCGCATGCTCCAGGTCTTTGGAGGCAGCGCGCCATGCTGCCCAGTGCTGTTGCACAGTGTGGGTGGAGACGCCCGCGTAAGCGTCCAGCAGCTCACGCACGGCATCGGCGCGGGTCAGGCTTTGCCAGGCGTGCTGGCCATGAATGTCCAGCAAAGCGTCGCCCAGCGCGCGCAATTGGGTGGCGGTGGCCGGTGCACCGTTGATCCAGGCGCGGCTGCGGCCCTGTGTGTCGATCACGCGGCGCAGCAAGAGCGTGTCTTCCAGCGCAAAACCGCCTTCTTCTAGCCAGGCATGCAAATGGGCGGGGCCATCAAACTCGGCACTGATATCGGCCTGAGCGGCACCTTCACGCACAACACCTGCATCGGCGCGGCTGCCCAGCACCAGTTGCAGGGCATCAATCAAAATAGATTTGCCTGCCCCGGTCTCGCCCGTCAGCACGGTAAAGCCTGAGTGCAAATCCAAATCCAGCTGCTGCACGATGACAAAGTCACGCAAGGCGATGCGTTTAAGTGCCATGGTCAGTAGCCCCCTTCGTTCCAGCCGAGTTTTTTGCGCAGCGTTGCGAAGTAGTTCCAGCCTACGGGGTGCAAAAACCGCACGCTGTATTCAGAGCGGCGGACAAAAATACGGTCGCCATGCAGCAAAGAGGCCAGCGACTGCATGTCAAAGTTGGCGCTGATATCGCGCCCGCTGACCACTTCCATCATCACTTCGGTCTGGTCCGACAGCACGATGGGCCTGTTAGAGAGCGTGTGCGGCGCAATGGGCGCCATCAGCCAGGCGGGAATCGAGGGGTGCATCAGTGGCCCGCCCACCGACAGCGTGTAGGCCGTAGAGCCTGTGGGCGTGGCCACAATCAACCCGTCAGCACGCTGGTTGGACAGAAACTGTCCATCAACCTCCACACGCAGCTCCACCATGCCCGAAGTGCCGCCACGGTTGACGACAACATCGTTCATGGCCAGCGCCTCAAATACCGTTTCGCCCTGACGCACCACGCGGGCGTGCATCAAGGGGCGGGCTTCTTGTTCGTATTGGCCCTGCAGAATGGGCAGCAAGGCCTGTGGGTAATCATCCAGCGGAATATCGGTGACAAAGCCCAGACGGCCTTGGTTGATACCAATCAAGGGTGTTCCATACTTGGCCAATTGGCGGCCAATGCCCAGCATGGTGCCGTCGCCGCCCACCACAATGCCCAGATCGCAGTGCTGGCCCAGGCCATCTACCGGCATGGACCGAAAACTATGCTGCAAGCCAGTGTGGGTGGCCGTTTCTTCTTCTAAAACCACCTCGCAGCCCTGCTGTTGCAGAAAACCTGCAATATCAAAAAGGATTTGGCGAGACTGCTCGGTGGCAGCACCAGAGGCAGAAGAAGACTGGTATTTGCCAACCAGCGCTACGTGGCGAAACTTGGACGTCATAACGGAAATTACATCATTAAAATCATCACATGCTCGATGAACGTTCCAAGTTGTTGTTGAAAGCGCTGGTCGAGCGCTATATCTCGGACGGCCAACCTGTAGGTTCGCGCACTTTGTCGCGCGCCTCTGGGCTGGAATTGTCGCCTGCGACAATCCGCAATGTCATGTCGGACCTGGAGGAAATGGGGCTTATCGTCAGCCCCCACACCTCTGCAGGGCGCATTCCCACGGCCCGTGGCTACCGCTTGTTTGTAGACACCATGCTCACGGTGCAAAGCGGCGGGCTGGTGGCCCCCGAGCTGGTTGCAGAACAACCACAGAAGGTGATTGCCAACGCGGCGCAGCTGCTGTCCAACATGTCGCAGTTTGTGGGCGTGGTCATGGCACCGCGCCGCAGTTCGGTGTTCAAACACATCGAATTCGTCAAACTCTCAGAGCGGCGCGTGCTGGTGATCATCGTCTCGCCCCAGGGCGATGTGCAAAACCGGGTGATATTTACAGACGCAGAGTTTTCTGCGTCGCAGCTTATTGAAGCCTCTAACTTCATCAACGCCAACTACGCGGGGCTGGATATTGAGCAAGTGCGCGAGCGCATCAAACAAGAGGTAGACCAGCTGCGCGGCGAAGTAGCCAACCTGATGCAGGCGGCGGTCAACGTCAGCGCAGAAGTGATGTCGCAAGCACCCCAAGAGCAAGTCATCATCTCTGGCGAGCGCAATTTGCTGGCCGTGAGTGATTTCTCCAGCGACATGGGCAACCTGCGCCGGGCCTTTGAGCTGTTTGAACAAAAAACCCAGATACTGCGCCTGCTGGACTTCTCCAGCAAAGCCGAAGGCGTGCGCATCTACATTGGCGGCGAAAGCCAGGTCGTACCTTTTGAGGAGCTGTCGGTGGTGAGCGCCCCGTACGAAGTCGACGGCCAGATTGTGGGCACCCTGGGCGTGATTGGCCCCACACGCATGCACTACGACAAGATGATTCAAATCGTGGACATAACGTCCAAGTTGGTCAGCAATGCGCTGAGCCACCACCGCTAGCCGTTACAATGCGAAGGTTTCCCTGGTCCTTACGGGCCTGGGAAGTCAGGTTGGGGCGTTAGCTCAGTTGGTTAGAGCAGAGGACTCATAATCCTTTGGTCGTCGGTTCAAGTCCGCCACGCCCTACCATTTCTTTTAATGGAAACAACAGCTTAGGCTTGCGCTGTTGTTGCGAAGGCTATTCACCATAGCCCCTAAGGTAACAGTTTCGGTACATTGAACCGAAGGTACCTCATGGCAAGCATCATCAAAACCCCCTCCGGCACTTGGAAGGCCATCATCCGCAAGCGCGGCTTTCCCACCACTATCAAGACTTTCCGAGTCAAGCGCGATGCCGATGACTGGGCTCGTACGACTGAGGATGAAATGGTGCGCGGCTTGTACATCCGTAGGCAGTCCGCCGATCGCATGACGTTGGCCCAGGCACTGGATCGCTATGCGGCTGAAGTCACTCCCACCAAAAAGCATTACACCCAGCTCGGTGAGCGATCGCATCTTTCTGCCTTGACGAAGTTCTTTGGGGCGTACTCCATGAGTGCAGTGACGCCCGAGCTGGTGGCTAAATTCCGTGATCAGCGTTTGGCTGATGGCAAGGCTGCCAACACAGTGCGGCTTGACTTAGCACTGTTAGGCCATCTGTACGCTGTGGCTATGCGTGAATGGGGTGTAGGGCTCGTCTACAACCCGGTGCGCTTGATTAGGAAGCCTACTCCTGGCGCTGCCCGCGACCGACGTTTGGATGCTGGTGAAGAAGCTCGATTGTTTGCTGCAGTGGCAGCACATAGCAACCCCATGTTGAAGTGGATTGTGGAGCTGGCTATTGAGACCGGAATGCGCCGATCCGAAATAACTTCATTAAAGCTAGAGCACGTGGACATGGAGCGCCGTATCGTCAGGCTGCTTGACACTAAAAATGGTGAGCCACGAACCGTTCCTCTCAGTCGGCGGGCTACCGAAGTGATGCGAGAGGCTATTTCTAACCCTGCTCGTCCTGGCGATACCCGTCTTATATTTTTCGGAGAGCCTGGCAGGGATGGTCAGAGAAGACCATGGCAGTACGATCGCGTTTGGCGCCAAATTTTGGCAAAGCAAGGGTTTCGTGACCTTCACTTTCACGATCTTCGCCATGAGGCTGTAAGTCGCCTAGTTGAGCAAGGTTTCAGCGATCAAGAGGTATCTGCCATCAGCGGGCACAAGTCCATGCAGATGCTGAAGCGCTATACACACTTGAGAGCAGAAGATTTGGTTGTGAAGCTAGACCGGAGAAGCTGGCAAACTGAGGACGCAGTGAGAGGGCAGCCATCGATCTAAGCAGTAGCTCTCTGATGTTTGACATGACGAGGGCATAAGCTACACGCACTGGCAGATGGCGACGGCGCCAGTCTGGTTGCAGATCTCGCGCTGTAGTAAGTAGCTTCTGTGAGTGGCTCTGTGTGGGCAAGTTCTTGCTCTATGCATGCCTAGGTGTGATCGAGATAAAATTTTTGAAGCTTGAGCTGCCTGCTTCAAGCAACAAATGCAGCACGTTTTGATGATTAGATGCTGTTTGAGTACTAAATGCGTAATATTAAAAATATCGACGGAACGCCACTTTTTCCAGTTGTTTCTCTCTTTTCTGGAGCTATGGGGCTAGACATAGGTCTCATGCAGGCGGGCCTCAACGTGGCTGTCTCTCAAGATTATGACAAATGGTGTGTAGAGACTATTAAGAAAAACGGCCACGTAGGTGTTCTGGGCGATATTAGAGAGCTTATTAACCAAGACCCATCTTGTGACTTTCTGCTCAAGGCAGGAAAACTAAAAAAAGACTCCGTCTTTGCTGTTGTAGGCGGCCCACCATGCCAATCTTTCTCAACAGCAGGCAAGCGCCTGGGTGTTGAGGATGAGCGCGGCCAGCTCTACAACCAGTTCATCCATGTGGTTGATCAGTTGCGCCCTAGGTTCTTTGTTATGGAAAACGTCAAAGGTTTGGCATCCACGCTGGTTGACCCTGGAGACAAGCAATCTCTGCCCTTGCTAGAACATATCCTGCAAAAGTTCAAAGCTTTGGGTTACCACACCGTGCATGGCGTGTTGGATGCGGTGCACTACGGCACCCCGCAATTCCGGGAGCGCTTGGTCATCATCGGCAGCCGCGATAAAGAAGCCATTTTCTTGCCATCACCCACACACTTCCACATTCACCAGAATGAGGGCATGCGCTGGCGAACCCTTTTTGATGCGATAGGCGACATTGAAGACCCAGGCCCATGCGCTAAATTTACGCCCGCCATCATGGAATACCTGCACCTGGTACCTGAAGGCGGCAACTGGAAATCTCTGCCTCCAGGCATCGCTAAAAAGGCCATGGGCGGCGCTTATGAATCAGGTGGCGGTAAAGTTGGCTTCTACCGTCGCCTTCCTTACTCAGAGCCATCTCCCACGCTGGTTACCAGTCCCAACCAAAAAGCCACCCTGCTGGGCCACCCGCGTGAGCTGCGTCCGCTCTCCGTCAAGGAATACGCACGCATTCAGCAGTTTCCAGACAGTTGGGTCTTCGAGGGTAAGATCACTGACTGTTACAGGCAGATTGGCAATGCCGTTCCCATCCCACTGGGGCGGGCCATTGGGCAAATGCTGGTGGCGGTAGCGCTCGGTAAATCTGAGATTCGCGTCAAACGCATGCGTGGCACTTCAGTGCATGACAGCATGCGGCAAATGTCTCAGGCGCTGGCTGGCAAATAAAAACACAGTATTGAAAAGGGCGGGGGATGATTGAAGAAGTTAAGCTGCAAGAAAAAGTTGCAGAGCTGCTAGACATTTTCTTTTCTAAGCGAAAAGAATCTCTTCAAAACCTCAAGCTAATTCAAACGCTTAGCAGAAAAAACCCCTATCTCTACCGGGCATCTGGGGTGGCTGACGCCAGCGAAATCGTGGAAGAAATTCTGCGTGCCCACGTCTCCAGCTCGGATGAAACCCTCTTCGGTAACGTTTTCTTTGAGCCCCTGGCTGAATGGTCTGCGAAGCATGCCAATCCAGATGCAACGGTCATGACCTCTGACGGGGAGGGTGTTGACGTCACCATGCAAATACCCGGGGAAGGCGTGGTACGCCCCATAGCCGTCAAATCTGGTGTCAACGTCTTCAATGCAGCAAGCAAGAAAAAACAGGGTGAAAACTTTGCCTCGCTCAACAAGCGTTTATCAAAGCTTGCCTTGCGCTTTGACCCAGTAGTTGGCTATTGTTACGGCCGTAAAAAGCAAACCGAAAGAAGCAAAGCAACGTTCAGAGAAGTAGCAGGCCAAGAGTTTTGGGCAATGCTCACTGGCGATAACCAGTACTACATCAAAATTGCTACATGCATGCTGGATACACCAGTCGATCGTCGCCCTGAATTCCAGCAAGCCTTTGACGAAGCTAAAAACCGCTTTGTGCTGGAGTTTTTAAAAGAGTTCTCTAACGACAACGGCTCCATCAACTGGGACAAGCTTATCGCTTTCAACAGCGCAGCGGAGAAGCCGAAACTGACCAGCGTGGCAAAGAAAAAGGCCGTACCAACTCTTCGATGAGGCTTAGTTGCACAAGCCTAAATGAAGCCAAGATAACAAGAGTCCCAGACGCAGCTACCTCATGACAAGCAGCGTGGAATTCTCGCTCTTTCTACCTGTGTGAACCGCAGTGTTACCAGCACTAGGGCCGATATTCGCCCCATGCTTGGCAATAGAGTCCTTCATGAATTCCCCCTTTGCTTGGGGGAAGGGTGTCCGCAACCTAGAAAACCAGAAACTCAAAGGCTGGCGTTTTTTAGCTTTTCTCGAACAGAGTCTGGAAGTCGCCGAGGTTCAGCAGGAAAGAGGATTTCGCGTTTCCCTGAGTATCGTTGCGGCGGTGCATATATTCATGTTCTGGCGCCCCGCCTTGAATCAATCTTGCAACGTCGGCGAACGGTAGCCGATAGATGCCTGCCAAATAGTCAACACTGCCAAACTTTGACTCTGTCTGAGTCCACTCCACCCAGAAGTAAATATCTATTTCCGGGTAGAGCGACCTGTATCTCTCATAGTCCTTGCGGTTGAAGGTAACGGTACGACGAGGATCTAGGTCATAGCGATTGGAAACAAAAAATGGGGTGTTCTGAACCTTCAGGTCAGCCAATATCCCATCTACAACTAAATCCGGCGCATATGGATCTCTTTCCTTGGCTGGGTTAATCGCCGCAGATAAGCCCAGGTTCGTTTGGCAAATATCCACGAACGCAAGTTCAAGCCGTTCCCCGTGTTGACACCACCACCCCTTGTCCTCAGTGTTGTGCGAAACGCCTTCATTTCTTCCAAGCATGATCCCTCAGCTCAATGTGATTACATGAGCAAGACTGTACCTGCAAATAATGGTTCCCTGCCCCAAGGGGATGCGGACAAAAACCTGGATGTTGATTTCCATCTCGAAGTGACCCACTAGCCCCCGGTGGGGATGCGGATAAAAACTTGGACTGGTTTTTATGCGGCTAGACCAAGTTCTTGTCGGTATTCCACAGGACTTAAA
>NZ_JACSQK010000006.1:209213-411885 GCF_014836675.1 Comamonas avium | reverse complement strand
CCCGTCAGCGTCAATGCGCCAGCACCGGTCTTGGTCAGGCTGCCGCTGCCGCTGATGGCTTGCGCCAAGGTGGCATCAGTTGTTTGGTTCAACTGCAGCGCTGCGTTGTTGACGATAGCGCCGCTGCCCAAGCTACCGGCTGAGGCTAACAAGGAACCTTCAGAGATGGTGGTGGTGCCCGTAGAGGTATTGGCGCCAGTTAGCGCCAGCGCACCAGCGCCTGTCTTGGTCAGGCCGCCGCTGCCACTGATGGCTTGCGCCAAGCTGCTGGCCGTAGCTTGGTTCAGCACCAACTCAGCATTATTAACAATGGCTCCTTTGCCCAAGAGCTCTGCAGAGGCCATCAAGGTACCTTCACTGATGATGGTGCCTCCGGTGAAGGTGTTGTTACCAGTCAGCGTCAGCGTGCCTGTACCAGTCTTGATCAAATTACCGCTACCAGTGATGGCTTGCGTCAAGGTACCGTCAACAGACTGGTTCAACTCCAGCGCTGCATCGTTATTGATGAAGCCGCTGCCCAAACTGCCCACAGAAGCCACCAACTTGCCAGCGTTGATGGTGGTGCCACCAATATAGTTGTTCGCACCGCTCAGCACCAAGGTAGCCGATCCGTTCTTTGTCAAGCTGCCATTACCAGTCACATCACCTGTCAGTGTCAAATCATTGCTGCCTGCAACCGTCAAAGCACCATTGAGCATCACATCATTGGCCAAACTCACCGTCTTGTTGCTGTCCAGCAAAGTGCCGCCAGCAGTAGTCAATGTACCGGTACCCAGCGCTGCATCGCTGCCAACCACAAGCGTGCCGCCGTTAAGCGCTGTACCGCCTGTATAGGTGTTATTGCCTGAAAGCACCAGCGTGCCCGCACCCGCCTTGGTCAGCGTGCTACCGTTCCAGTTGCTGTTGGATGCTTGGTCCGTCAGTGCCGCACCCACATCAAACTGGTCAGTTGCCTGAGCCAATGTGAACGTGCCATGGGCCAAATTGTTCTTCGCCCCCCAAGCCATCTCATGGGTAGCAACATACTGCTTGCCGTCTTGCGATTTTTGGGTGACCAGCGTGAGGTAATCCACCGCCCCACTAAAGCCACCAATGTTAACGGTGCTGAAATCACCAGTAATTCCCGACAAGGTTGATATCAACACATGATCCGCCGTATAGCTGCCGATGCCCGCAAGGTTGAACTGCACGCCGTTCGCAATACCCAGACTGCCAGCAGTCAATGAAGGAGCTGTTGCCCCTGTGGCATCCAATGACAGCGTGGAGTTATTAGCCAGCGTCACCGCACCCTGCACTGAAGTGGTAGCTTTAATGCCCAGCGCCGCGTCACTGTTCACGGTCATCCCGCTACCCAGTTGATGGCCGGTACTACCCGCAAACACCAAGGTGCCAGAGGCCACTATGGTGGTGCCGCTATAGCTGCTATTGCCACCCAAGGTCGTAGTGCCACTGCCGTTTTTGATCAGGCCACCACCCGTGCCACTGATGTTGCCAGCAAAGGTGGTGCTAACGGCAGAACCAAAGGTCAAAGTGTTGGCACCCAAAACTAAATTCGAGCCCGCCGCACCAAGCAGCGCGCCCACGGTTTGATTACTGCCATTCGACATGTCGAATGTGCTGCCCGCACCAGACAGGCTTAGCGCGCTTGTTGCCGACAAGCTTCCACCAGCACCCAAGGCCAATGTGCCAGCTTGGATGATGGTGCCACCGGTGTAGCTGTTGGCGCCGCTCAGGGTCAGGGTACCAGACCCGGTTTTAACCAGCGAGCCACTGCCGGAGGTAGCACCACTCAAGGTCAGTGCGGCTCCATTACTCACAGTCAGCCCAGCGTTGAGTTGAATGTTGTTGGCAACCGACATCCCCGCGCTGTTTTGCAAGGTGGAAGCACTGTTGACAGTGACCGTGCCGCTACCAAGCGCCCCGGCATTACCCAGTTGTGTTACACCGCCAGCTAACGTGGTAGACGCATGGCTATTCCAGCCATTCAGAATCAGGGTACCGGTGCCGCTCTTGTTCAGCGCGCCACTACCACTGATTGCGCCATCTAGTGTCAGCTTGTAACTGCCAGAAACAGTCAGGCCAGTGCCGCTAATGTCAATGAGGTTGTTCAGCGTCACCGCAGGCGCGCCGGCCAGCAGGTTGCCGCCAGCGCTAGCGATGGTTCCAGTCCCTAGGGCCGCATTGTTGTTGATCGCCAGGATGCCGCCATTGAGCCTGGTGGATGTAGTACCGGTCAGCACTTCACCATCCATCGACCAGGTGCCACTATTTACTGTCAGATTGCTGAAGTTGACATAAGTCGCGTTGGAAATCGTGCCACTTCCGTTTGTACCCGCACCGGTACCTGTCTCACTGTTCTGCAGGACTAGGATGTTGGATTTGCCGGCACCGCCATCGATCGTGCCGGTCGCGGCGAAGTTGACCAGCGAGAAGCCGACCACGGGCAAGGACTGGCCCAAACCTGCTCCCTGCTTCACTTGCGAGCCAGTTACAGCCACAAATCTGTTGACAAGGCCATTGGCCCCCAAGGACAAACTGCCAGTCAGGGTACCGGCGTTGATGAACGAGTTGCCGTAGACCCCTTCTGGGGAGGACGTACCTTGCGCTGTGCCTTGAAACGCGATGCGGCCGGTAATATCTCCGCCAAAGGAGTTTGTGAAAATCACCTTACCGCCACCTTGGACCGAAATCACCGGGATGTCAGGCTCAAACACGTTCCCCCCGATGAGCGGTTTAGCTCCAATTGTCCCGCTGTTAGTAATTGTGGTTGTCCCCCCCGCGCCGTTCTGTGCCTGAATCGCCATACCACCAAGGCCAAGCAGAGCAGGACCCTGTGTGCCCGATGTGCCGAGAATTACCCCGGAATTGTTGATGTTCAAAATGTTGTTGTTGGCATTGCCGATCACCACTGCCGTGCTCAACGAGGGCGCCGACGAGAGCAACGAGGGGTCAATCGTGCCCTTGTTGTCGAGTGTGGTGTGATTGCCAGTGAGAGTCAAAGAAGTGCCAAGTCCATAGATCTGAGCACCCGGCTCCACCGTGACCCTCATATTGCTGAGCGCACTGTTCACGTTCACCATCACGCCAGTGCAACTGGTGCTTACGGCAGTGGAGAAGAACGGAGTACAAGCCGCCAGCGCGACTGGTACGGCACCCCATAAACCCCATACAGCTGTCAGTGCAACCGTCAATTGTTGCAACCGCGCCTTGCGGCGTTGCGTTGGCTGGCCACAAGAGATGCTTTCGTTGACGCAGCCTGCACCTGCTGTGCGGGCCGTTTCAGGAGCTGCAACCCAGCAGCCCAGCGTGGCGTTCCAAATAGATCGATAAATGTGATTCATACAGACAGACCTGTCAGTGTTGATTTTTTATGCATGTGCACCAAAGGCCAGTTGCTCACGGACTTTGGTTATTTCAAACGGACAGAAAATTAACAACTTTTTACAACCACGTCTATCACTGAAACCAGTTATTTTGGGGTGATGTGCCATACAGACAGTCACGCTATTGGTTGATTGCGCTTCATTGAAAAATCATATAGATCACCAAAATCCAACAGCCTGTGCTATGCGCTAACAAAAGAAAAACCACCCTCCACTGCGCTTGCTCACAGCGATTAAGGCTGGTCATTTTTTCTTTTTCCGTACATTTTATGGAGGTCAATTCACAGGCCATGCTGCCCTGCAGACTCTTGCATCAAGGGCGTGACCGTCAGCTTTTGCAGCCAGTTCTGTGTATCGCTGGCTGCACTGTCCGAGTAGCTTGTTTGCGGTTGCGGCATAGTCTCTGACGGCGGCGGAGGAAGCCGTGGCAATGCGCTTGTCGGCTTCAGTGAGTTGCTCGCGCAGCCGGCCAGCATTGCGAGTGGCAACAGCAGCAGCGCCAGCCAGGCGTGCTTGTTCTTGAATAGATGCATTGAGTGCCCCTTGGTAATTGGTATCGATGGCTTGGGCCACAGCAAAGGTGCCAGCATCACGTGCGGCCAGCTCTTGGGTGTGGGCCAGCTTGGTCTGTGCAATGTCTTGGCCCAGCCGCCAGCCGTTGGCTGCCCAGCCACCGCCAAAGATGAAAGCGGCCCCCACGACGGCAGCAATGGTTTGTGGCTTCATGCCAAGCCCCCTTCACACATCTGGCGCTCTGCAGCACGGCGCTGAACCAGCCCTGGCAGCTGCTTGCCGCCGGCAAACGTCCAGCGACTGAGTTCTGCACACGCACCTTGCATGTCGCCCGTATTGGCTTTGCGCACAAGGGTGGATTTGCAAAATGCACCCTCCCCCACGTTGAATGCAAAGCTGAGAAAGGCGGCGCGCTGGTCATCTGTGAGCGGTTGGGAGATGCAGCCCAGCGCATCGGCATGCTGCACCAGGTCTTGATAGAGCATGTCCTGGCACTGCTGGCGCGTGAAGGTTTGGCCCATGCGCAGCTCTGGGCCTGTATGGCCGGTGCAGGCGGTGATGATGCCAATGGGGTCACGGTAGGTGCGCAGCACGGTGCCTTCGTACGTGGCCACCAAGGGCACCACAGATACGGCGGCGGCAGCGCCGATGGCGGCGATGAGTTTTTGCTTGAAGTTCATTTGGGGTAGATCCCTTTTGCTGCATTCCACGCGGCGACAAGGGTTACGCCCAAAGCAACGATGGCAGCAGTTGGCCGAGCCAGCTTGCCAAATCAGTTGAGCACCTTGAATGCGCCCTTCATCGCAATGAAGAATTCCAGCAGTTCAGCCAGTTGCTGCTTGAGTTCACTCAATTCCTGGCGCGTCTTACCCAGCTCCCGCTCAATTGCTGCCATGCGCTCACTCCCTTTGTCGAATCGTTCGTTGATCTGGCGACGCGTGAGCGCCGGCTACTCGTTGCCGTAATCGTCCATAGCCCTCCCGAGCCTTAAAAAAGCTTTGCGTGCGTCAAATTCGCCTTGTGCTGGTGCAATCCACAAAGGACTGCGCTGCACGCGGGCGTAAAAAAACCCGCCGTAGCGGGTTTAAATTTGATATTGGATGCGATGCATCTATGGCTTATTTATCAATTTATAAAGTGAATCCCCCAAGTACTTAGATCCATCTTTCGACAAATGCTGTCCATCTCTATAAAGCATTTTCCCATCTTTTATTGGAGAGCAAAAATCTCCATCTTTATCGCACAGAGCTTCAGCAGGATCAAAAACCCTAATTTGAGGAAATTTCTTTATCAAATCGTCAAGCAATTGATTATATTCAAGGCCATATTGAACATGGCTCGAG
This sequence comes from Comamonas avium, assembly GCF_014836675.1. Taxonomy (GTDB): domain Bacteria; phylum Pseudomonadota; class Gammaproteobacteria; order Burkholderiales; family Burkholderiaceae_C; genus Comamonas; species Comamonas avium. The sequence goes on along the minus strand of NZ_JACSQK010000006.1, from coordinate 406,646 downwards.
TATTTCTCCCCGCATAAACTATTGTCTTTTTGCCGGAATGGTCTAGTGATGCAATTTTTCAATTCAAAGGAAAGATAAGGATTGTTTTTTACGAAAACAACTGTCTTTCCTTTGGAAATAATTTCATTCATAACCCCAGAGAATGTGGTATTTACGTGATTATTAAAATCGATTCTTGAAGAAAATTTTTCTTTGCTACCCAATCCATATCCAAGGTCAAGAGGGTGCGCATCTTCAGAATATACACGGGGGAAAGATGAAAAAACAACAGTATTAATATTACTGTCATTCTTAGCAAAATCTAGCATCTTCTTGGTTACACGAAGGCAGCTATCAAAATCAAACCTATTAGAGAAACCAAAGAATGCAGCACAACCGCCTTGCGTATACGCAAGAACTGATTCCTCTGAATTTTTTGTTTGTTCCTCTAGGCCAAAATAATACTGCCAAGCAATAGAATCCCCAATTAATAGAATAGATGGATTTTTATCTTTAGAAATTCTGCAAAATTCTGCATCCTCACCTATTTTATTTTGGCAAAGAATGTCTTTTTGATCACCGTTCCAGCCAAATTGCGAAATCATGCTATTTGTATTTGCCGGTCTATCAGGGAACCCGTCAAATTTGTATATAAAAACTCCTACCGCAAAAACCAAACAACCCAAAAAGACAAGAATCGACGTCTTCAGAGCACCACCATGACGCATTGGCTTTTCAATAAATTTGAATGTTACCCATGATAAAATCAATGCAGCTACTACTGACAACGACCGTACAAGAATAGACGGTGTATCTCCCTGTATTATTCTTGGAAAGACAAGCAGCGGCCAATGCCAGAGATATAGAGGAAAGCTTATTAAGCCTACCCAGACGAACAATTTGCTAGATAAAACAACTCTATTTATCCATGCATTTTCACCCGCCAATATAACAAAAACAGAGCCCAAGACTGGGTATATTGCCCACCACCCCGGAAATTTCTTTGTCTCATCTATTGCATAAAAACCCAATAGAATAAGAAAAACACCAAATATAGAAAATATATTTTCTAGTGTTCTTTTACCTTTATACGCTTCTGCATTGAAAATTATTCTTGAAATAAAAATATTAATTTTTAGCTTCAAGGAATTTTTATTCTCTTTCTTTGAAAGAATGAAGCAAGCAAGAATTCCGCCAGCAACCAACTCCCAAGCTCTATAAGGAAGCAGGTAAAATACCGTTTCTGGAATGATTTTTATATTAATTAAATTCAAGGTCAGAGAAGCCAAAAAAACTCCAACCATAATAGTTAGAATATTTAATCTAAGCCTCCAGGAGATCCAGATTATCAGAGGAAACAATAAATAGAATTGTTCTTCTATCCCAAGGCTCCACAGATGTAAAAGCGGCTTCAGTTCTGCTGAAGAATCAAAATATCCAGACTCGCTCCAGTATGCAATATTGGACACAAATCCAATGCCTGAGCTTATATGCTTCCCAAGCTGCTTGTATTCATCAGGAAGTAGCGAAAACCATCCAAACACTACGCATGAGATCAGAATAAAAATTAATGCGGGAAAAATTCTCTTTATCCGCCTAGAATAAAAATCTATAAAGCTAAAAGAACCATGGTTTAGATTTTTTATAATAATTGATGTTATTAAAAACCCAGAGATTACGAAAAAAATATCTACACCAACGAATCCACCTCTAATTGCATTAGGAAAAGCATGGAATAATACCACTGCCATTACCGCCACTGCCCGCAATCCATCTATGTCCGGCCTATATGCAGAACGATTAATTTCCATGCTCATTTAGTAACTTTAAAAGTTTTTAGAATCAAATATTTAGAGCCGCCATCAAGATCAATCATGGAGGCTCTGTTATGTTTCAACACGCCCAAAAGGCCTCCACCCACCCGGCGATCCTCCATTCACACATACCCAGCCCATCGGGCCACCCGGGGCGGGATACAGACTGTGCACCCTGCTACCTTGCCGCCATGTGCCGGATGTGGGCGCTGCTGCGCCGAAAAGCTCCCCAGGCATCGTCCCGCGCTGCAAATCACTTGGCAAATTGTAGATGGCATCATCACCCTGAGCGCTCGACATCGGGCCAGGCAGGAGGAATCGGATCTGTCCGCCATGAAGACGCAAGGAAGGCTCTGCCCCCCCAGATAGAGCGTTGTCTATCACTGTGAGTGATTCACCTCCTTGTGCGATCCACATTGCATAGCTCATGCTTTCTGTGCCGCGCACCACGTTGCTTGCTATGAAGTGCTCTGTCCCATCTTGAACAAATATCCCCACTTGGTAATCGACACCACGCAACCCGGCTCCGGGATTGATGATGGTGTTACCAACATAAGTCATGTCGCCACTGGCTGCATCAAAAATGCCACATTCCTCTGCATTCATCGTCGTGTTTCCAGTCCCAGTGACGCCGCCGCAACCGATGAACTCATATCCATGGCGACCGGATGAGTACACAGAATTCCCGCAGACTGCTGCTCCGCGAACGTAACGCAACGAGATGCCGTCTTGGCCTGCGGCATAGACGGAATTTCCTGTCACCGACACAGCAGACGTGGCCCTCTGCGGAAGTGGTGCTGTGTTTATGACGCAGATCGCAGTGTTGCCCGACGAATAGACGCTGTTGCCCGTGATATTGATGTTGTTGGCGTCTAGACCAAAGCCGTCATACAGCTGCACTTTGATGCCAGTTCCGTGCCTACCGGTATTGCGAATCACGTTGCCGGAAACCACAACAGCAGAAAGCCCTGTATCAGGGTAAAGCCCGTGCTCATTGACGAGGTCATGGATAGTGTTACAAGTCACCGCAACATTCTGCGAACCCTGCGTGATAATGCCGCCCTGCGTCGTTCCAGTGACCAGATTCCCCGTCACGATGACGTTCGTCCCGCCGAGTGTGAACCCGGTTGTATTGCGCATGCTGATGTCCGAGAAGTAGTCCGGCCCCGACCCCCTCACGCGATTTTTTCTGAAAGTCACGTTGTTTGCACCGGCAGTAAGCCGTTTATTTCTCGTTATTAACGCTTATTCCCAATACAAAACAATCACTTATGCAAAGTTAATCACAGCCCAATCACCCTGTGGATTGTGTAAAACTGCACTAATAAAATCAAATACTTGTGCATTAGTTAGGGGACACTTTGCGATAGCCCCTCACGCTCGATACAACGCCCCGATGCAATTAAGCACCGGGGCGTTTTTTTATTTATAGAACTTTAGGGACTTGTCATCACTGGCCAAGCTGCCCGACAGGTTCGCGCATCAAGTGCGTGTCCATCAGCCCCGGCCGTCTGAGGGCGGCCCAGTCCAGTCAATCGATTCAATGTGGCTGCTCGGATGCGCAGCTCGTTGACTTGGCGCTCAAAGGTGCGAGACATCACTCGCTCGTCCAGCCTTTTGATGCAGTTCATCTTCGCTTGCACCAGACTTCGCCGGTGGTAGCCAATCCAGCGCTTTCAGATACTGCGCCCCAAGCGCCCAGAGAAGCCCGGGCGTCGCCCGCGTTTGCCACTGGTAGTGGCAAACCAGGCCATGCGCTTGTCCAACCCAATTGACAGTGATCCACGGGCCTTGAGGGGGGCGTTGTACTGCTTTTCCAGTTCGTGGCCCGGTAGCGAGGCTTGTTGGGAGGGCTCATGCCGCTAGCCTACGGTTTGTGGCACAGCGATTTATGCAACAACGCCCCCATCACTGCAGCCCATGTACGCTCCCGCCTTTGACATAGACAAGAGGCTGGCTGTCCATGCTGCGCAGCAACCGGGTCAAGCTATCTTCTTGTGTCGCTCCTTGCACCACTTCGTTCACACGGCATACCAAATCTGCTTCACTCCAACTGTCTGCACCACGATCATTGCGCGCACGTAACCAGCCAGCTTTATCGGCCAATAACTGCGTTTGCGTAAAATTTTCCGTTCCTGTCAGCCAGAACAATGCCTGCCGTGCTTCCGTCGCCGAAGCGACGACGCAATCGATTTGCGCGGGAATGAAACTGGCACTTTGATCTGCAGGAGGCAGCCACACGGTGAGCATGCGTGGATCAGGCAAAACACTTTTTACATCGGCCAAACCGACCAAACGAACACGCTGCTGCTGCAGATCACTGACCTGTTGCCAAGTTTGGCCCGGGCAGTGAAGTTGCATATTCGGCAATGCAATCGGCATGACCCAGTTACCCGACAGTTGCAGCAGCTGCCCTGCAGCCTGCGCTCGCAAAAAATGCAGCAATTCCCACGTTTGTGCCACCGTCATTTGTGATGCAAAACTAGGCATGCGCTGCTGACCACTGTGCGTAAAAACGCCTTGTCGCACGGTATGAAGCAAATCGCCATCGGTACGCCGCCACAGCAATGGGCCCGTGAAGCTTGGGGGCCATACCGCTTGTTGGGCAGCGATGGGGCCTTGGCCATTACCTGTTGCACCATGACAATCCATGCACAGACGTTGATAGTGCACTGCACCTCTTGCAATAGCCGCATCACTGAACGGCAGCGGATTGTGGTGAAAGCTGCTGGGACTGGCAGGAGTCCAAATCACCTGCGACTGTGGCCACGGAGTGGCAATAACGATCAGCAGCGCGGTCACTAGCAGCGATCCGCGTTTTTTGGAATGGCGCCACCACAAGGCCGCCAATACAAGCAGGCAGATAATTACGACGACGGCCAGCAAGCTCCACGCCATAGCACGGGCTTGGCCAACGTCCAGCAGCAAGTTCTCACCGGCAAGGCGTCGTGACCAAGGCCATGCAGGCTGCCCATCGACGTCTGGCGTCAACCCGACACTGTGCAAAATTTGCAAGAGTGCTTCTTGGCCCGACTGCATGGCATTCAATAGCCACAGCAGCCAAGGCGCATCCTGCGCAACACGATCAGGACTCATCAGGTCACGTCACTCAAGCCCAAATCACGCAGCAGCTGCTGGCGCAACTGTACAAAGCGGGGATCGGTGCGGTGGCGTGGATAAGGCAAATCGACCTGTAGCTCGGCCACCGTTCGTGGGGGACGTGGTGAGAACACTATCACGCGGTTGGCCAAGAAAAGCGCCTCTTCCACGTCGTGCGTGACCAGTAGCACCGAAAAACCTGCTTTTTGCCACAATTTGAGCAACTCGCCTTGCATGGTGAGGCGTGTCAAAGAGTCCAGTTTTCCCAGTGGCTCATCCAAGATGAGCAGTTTCGGCTCATTGACCAAGGCGCGCGCCAGTGCCGCACGTTGCGCCATACCACCTGACAGTTGGTGCGGATAACTACTGGCAAATTCAGTCAGCCCAACCAAGGACAGCGCCTCATCGACCCGCACATACTGCTCCTTGGGGACTTTGCGAGCCTGTAAACCCAAGGCCACGTTGTCACGCACCGTTCGCCATGGAAACAGCGTTGGATCTTGGAACACCACAATACGGGATGGATCGGGCTGCTTGATCGGCTGCTTTTCTTGTGTGATATGCCCTGCACTTGGGGGCTCCAAACCAGCCACCAAGCGCAGCAATGTCGATTTACCACAGCCGCTAGGGCCCAGTAGCGCCACAAACTCGCCGGGCTGCACCTGCAAGCGGACACTATCGAGCACAGGCAAATTGGCGTTGCTCTCTGCGGAACCATTTTTGTGGTTCTGTGCAAAGTGGTGCGACACATTCTTTATGTCAATGAACGCACCTTGCTGTGTCGGGCTGCTGGACTGGACAGCCACGGAATCCAAGGTAGCAGCATCCGAAGACGTTTCCTGCAAAATTTGACGCAGAGCATTCACCATTTCACGGTTCCTTTCTGCCAGCTCAGCAAGCGATCACGTACCGTAAACAACAACGTAATCAAGCCTGAGCACAGCACCGCCATCACCAGCAAGGCACCGTACATATTTGAATAAGCTGCCCAGCCTTGCGCCCACTGCAAGTACCAGCCAAGGCCAGCTTTCACCCCCATCATCTCTGCTGTGATCAGCACCGAGAACGAAGCGCCCAGACCCATGAACAAGCCTACAAACACTTGCGGCAAAGCAGCGGGTATTGCCACATGCAAGACCAAAAACCACTCCGAAGCACCCAGCGTACGGGCAACGTCGTAGTAGCTTTTGCTCACATTGGCGACCCCAGACCATGTCAGCACGGCCACCGGAAAGAAAGTGGCCAGCGCAATCAAAAACACGGCGGCACTGTAACTACTCGGGGCAAAAAAGAATGCCAGAGGCAGCAGGGCTGATGCCGGCACTGGCCCCAAGAAGCGCAGCAATGGGTGCACCCAGTACCCAGCTATGCGCGACCACCCTACCCATACACCCGTGAAAAATCCCACAATACTGCCCAGCACAATGCCGTGCACCAGCAGGCGCAACGAATGTGCTATCGACGTGCCCAGCCTTGCCGTATCGTCCAGATAGACCTCTAGCAAACTTTGCGGAGGTGCAAAAAACGGTGGCGGCAGCACCCCTAGTTTGGCGGTCAGCAATTGCCACAACCCTAGCAAGAGCGGTGCGGCAATCAACCATGCGCCAGCAGCATGCAGCCGAGGCAACCATCCACGCAGTGCAATCAGTGCCAAAGCCACGGCAATTGCCAGTGACAGCACGGCGAACTCGGTGGTATACGCCCAATCGCTAAAGCCAATAGGCTTGTTGGGCCACAGCAAGGTCAACGCACCCAGCAAAGCCCACGCCAAGGCCGCTACTACACCTTGGCGCCATAGGCCCAGGGTTTGCAAGGCTGTGGCCGTGGAGAAGCTCGCTGCCTCCAAGGATGTATGTGCACCGGTCATGACAGGACATCCTGAGTGATGTGGTGCGCAAAACGCACAGGATCGGTACTCTTTTTCAGAATGCCCGCCTCGCGGAAGTCTGCTGCAAACGCCTGCACCTCATCCTGCAGGCGACCACCATGGGGGTGATGTTTGTACGTCAACTCAGCGATCAAGCGCTGCAAATCACTGACCTCAAACTTGGGCGTGTAACGCGCAAAAATCTTGGCAGATTCATTGGGGTTCTCGGCCACGTAATTGGAGGCCTGCGCCAAGGCCCGCACCACGGCAGCAGCACTCTTGCGGTCTTCACGCACAAACTTGGCCCCAGCACCCAGTACGCAGCAAATTTTCTCGGCATACTCGCCCGTTGCACTATTTCCTAGTTCGGCAAACACCCCTGGATTGCGCTTTTCGATGAGGTACAGGTTGGGGTCCCCGTCGGCAATGGCATGGATTTCCCCCTTTTTCACAGCCACATCCAACAAATCGGCCGGAAACACGCGCCACTCAATGTCTTTGTCGATATCTACGCCCTTCTTGGCCAAGTGAATGCCGTAGAACTGCTTGGCAGGACTATTGAGGTCCGATACACCAATCACCTTGCCTTTGAGGGTACGCAAGTCAGTGGTCACACCTGCCGACTTCACTCCAACTAGACGTAAGCAGCCTCCGTGCACGCTGCCCACAATCTTCACATCCAGGCCAGCTTCCAGTGGTTTGATCCAGCGGTGGATCAAACCCACCCCAACTTCCGCCTTGCCAGTGGCCAGTGCTTCCAGCAGCTGGTCAGCCGCGCCACCCCAATTCAACACCTCCACATCCAGACCATTTTGCGTAAAGAAACCACGCTCCAAAGCGATTGGTACGGGCACTTGGCAAAAACTGGCTTGGCTCCAAGCCAAGGTAATCTTGCGCGGCTGTGACCGTGCGACCTGAGGCAGCAGGCCACTGGCAGCACCCACGGTGGCCACACCCGCAGCGGCACCCAGAAAGTGACGGCGCTTCCAAGCATTGCGTTGTTCTTGCGAAAAATCTGCCATATCGTCCCTCGTGATGAAGATAGAAAGTGCTACCACGATAGGTTGCACACCCCTTTGTCACAAGCAACGAAAACAGGTATCGATATACGGAAAACTTCACGTTCTGCCAGGTCTAATTGCTCACAAAAAACGCATAAGCAAACACGCAAAACTTCGTAGCTTTCACCGCGGGTGTGCCCAACCATGGCGTCTTTCCAACCGGTTTACCCATCACACGGAGCATCACCATGGGCCTCAACAACTATCTTTCCCACAAGCGCACTGCCGTCTTGGCGCGCCAGCAACGCGTTGCCGATGGGACCGCTCAGGCCAATCAGCTGCACGCCCACGTCACTGCGGAAGGGCGTAGCGGTATACGCCGTTTGCGCATTCGTGAGCACCAGATCATCAGTGACAGCCCCCATGACTTCGCTGGTTTCAACCTCGGACCATCCTCGCCCGAGTTGCAACTCGGCGTGTTGGGCACCTGTGTGACCCACATTTTTGAAATTCAGGCCGCATTGCTGCAAGTGCCGCTGGACAGCATTGAGGTGGATATTCACGGCACCATTGATCCGCGTGCCGGTCAGCCCGGTCATGAGGCGACGCCCATCTGGCCGCATGACATTCACTACGAGGTGCAACTGCAATCCAGCGCTACTGACACGCAACTGCAAACATTGTTTGATGCCGTGGAAAAGACCTGCCCCATCCTGAACCTGCTGCGCAATCCCCAACAAATTTCGGGCTCATGGGTACGCCAATCAACAAGCGCGACCACCACCGCTCCTACCGCCAGCGCGCACCACCCCGAAGCACTGCACGCATGAGTCAGTCGCCTGCCTCCCACTGGCATGCGGACACCTTGGTGCTGCATTCTGGTTATGACGGCTTGCAGCACCAGCGTAGCGCTGCAGTACCGGTTTACCACTCCACCTCGTACCTGTTTGAGAATGCCCAGCAAGGCGCTGAGCTGTTTGACCTGGTGCAGGAAGGCCACATTTACGCCCGCACCAGCAACCCTACCCAGAGCGTGCTGGAGCAACGCATCACGCAATTGGAAGGTGGCACAGCTGCTCTAGCCGTGGCATCTGGGATGGCGGCGATCGACATTGTGCTGGCCACTTTGGCGCAAGTGGGGGATCACGTCATCGTGGCTTCGACCTTGTACGGAGGCTCACACAATCTGATTGCGCATGTGTTGCAAGGTCGGGGCATCCACAGCACCGTGGTGGCACGGAGCGATCCTGATGCGCTGCACCAAGCGATCACTCCACAGACTAAAGCCGTGTTTGTTGAATCTGTGGGTAACCCATCGGGCGATGTGGCCGATGTGGCCCATATCGCCCACATCGCCCACGCCCAAGGCGTGGCCGTGGTGGTAGACAACACCTGTGCCACACCACTGCTGATCCGCCCCTTCCAACACGGGGCAGATGTGGTTGTGCATTCGGCCACGAAGTACATCGGCGGTCATGGCGTGGTCATGGGGGGCTTGATTGTAGATGGTGGCCGTTTCGACTGGCAGGCACACGCCCAACGCTACCCGCAGCTAACACAGCCAGAACCCGCCTTTCACCAAGTGGTGTTCACCGAACGCTACCCTGAAGCCCCCGTCGTTGCCCGTGCACGCACCGTCATGCTGCGCAATGCCGGCGCCACGCTGGCAGCCAACTCTGCCTTCTTGCTGCTACAGGGATTAGAGACGTTGGCACTGCGCATTGACCGCATCAGCAGCAACACGCGTGCAGTACTGAATTTTCTGCAGGACCTCCCGCAGGTCAGCCACATCCAGCATGTAGCCCACCCCAGTCACCCCGACTATGCCCACGCCAGGCGCTATCTGCACGAGGGCCGCATTCCTGGCTTGCTATCGTTTGAATTGCATGGTGGCCGCGCCAGCGCTCAGCGTTTTTATGATGCCCTGCAACTGTTCCAGCGGTTGGTGAATATTGGTGACAGCAAATCACTGGCCGCCATTCCCGCTGAGACCACCCACCACCTACTGACCGATGCAGAGCTGGCGCGCGCCGGCATTGCACCGGGCTTGGTACGGCTGTCGATGGGCATTGAGCACCCTGACGACCTGCTGGGCGACCTGCGCCAAGCGCTTGCGCACTGTCACACAACCACTTCGGCCACCGTTTCTTCTGCACCTTTCGATTTTCAGGAGTCCTTATGAGCACCATTGCTTCCGCCTTGGCCGCCAGTGCCGCCGTCAATGCCCTGCCGGTCATCAATCTGGAAGAGCTGGGTGACAGCGAGCAACACACGCCCGCGCACAGCCGCCTGGCGCACATTGCGCGTGAGACCGGGTTCTTCTACCTTGAAGGGCACGGTATTTCGCCTGAACACATTGCCCACCTGGAAGCTGCAGCCCGGCAGTTTTTTGCGCTGCCCGCTGCCGCCAAGCAGCAAATCGCGATAGCGCAGACCCGCCACTTTCGTGGCTACACCGGCGTCGGCGGGGAAATCACCCGCCTGCAACCCGACCTGCGCGAACAAATTGACTTTGGTGAAGAGCTGCCGGCCGTGCCACCAAGCCCCGAAACGCCACAGTGGTGGGGACTGCAAGGCCCGAACCAGTGGCCCCAAGCGCAGCCCACTTTGCAATCAGAAATTCTGCTCTGGCTGGACACGACACGTGCCGTGGCACAGCGCCTGCTCAAAGCCTTTCTGGTAGCCCTAGAGCAACCGGCCACTGCACTGAACCAACTGGTGGCCTCGCCGCACAACCATCGCCTCAAGATCATTCATTACCCGGGCCAAGGCAGTGGCCAGCCCGACCAAGGCGTTGGCCCGCACAAGGATGGCGGCTTGCTGACCCTGCTGCTGCAAGACCAAGTCGGTGGTTTGCAAGTGCAAACGCCACAAGGCTGGCTGGATGTGCCACCCCGCAAAAATGCTTTTGTCATCAACATCGGGGAAATGCTGGAGCTGGCTACCAACGGCTACCTGCGCGCCAATGTGCACCGCGTGCGCTCACCCGGCGCCGGGGTCAGCCGCTACTCCATCGCTTACTTCTTTTCACCCAGTCTGCATGCGCACGAGGTGCCGCTTTTAAGCCTGCCCGCGCACCTGGCCAGCCAGGCACGCGGGCCAGAGAGCGATCCGCTCAACCCCTTGTTCAGTCATATTGGCACCAATGCGCTGAAGGGCCGCGTGCGCTCGCACCTTGATGTGGCCCAGCGCTTTTACCCGCAGCAGTATGCAGAGCATCTGGCTGCGCTCGCCAGTCTGGACCCAGTGCAAAAAGAAGCCGCACAGGCTTATGCTTAATAATACTCATCAGATATGCACCTGACCCAGTATTCATAAGCGCTATCAGCTATCAAAATTAAAAGGCAGCTGCAGCTGCCTTTTTTTATCTTTGTCATAACCCCACGGGGTCAAATCACGAAACAGGGACCCGCGACGCTTTAGTCCAAAGTCCTGGCCTCCGTTGATTCGCTGCACGAAAAGCACCACTAGCAACGATGCAAGCACAGCGCCCACCCTGTGCACAATCTCAAACGCCTATTGCTTCATGGGTGAATCATGGGCAAAAAACCTCGATCTCCAACATCGGAGATCGGGGAAATAGGCAACAACCAGAGTTATGCGTACTGAGGCTCACCCAGCGACAGCATCAGGCGGTTGGCCCAGTTAAAGAATGCGGCTGCATGCACCAAATCTGCAGCAGCCTGGGCATCCAGGCCTTGGTTGCGCAAAGCGGCAATGTGATGTGCATTCAAACGCGGTGGGGTTGCGCTCAAAGCCACGCTGGCATCCACAATCGCATTCCAGCGCGGATCCAGGTTGACCTGCACACCCTCATCCAGCAAACGCTGGACATCGTCCTTGCGCCGCGAAAAGTGGCTGGCAAAGCGGGCGTGCACCGAGGCACAGTAAATGCAGCCGTTGTAGCGCGAGGCTGCTGCCGCTGCCAATTCACGTTCTGCCCGCGGCAAGCCCGCCTCAGGGTTGTAGAAGATGTCTTTGTCGGTACGGGTGCGTGCACCCAGTGTGTCCGGATCGCGCGCCAGCAGCCGGAAATACGGCGATTTGGCTCTGGCCGCATCCACAAGGCCAGCAAAGTGGCGCTCTGTCAGAGCGCTCTCATCCAGCGGTTCCAGCCAAGCCTGCCATTGCAGTTCAGCCTGAGTGAAAACGACGGGTGCAGCACCCGCAACAGAGCTTGGCGGAGGGCCTGCGGACACTGTCTGAGAGACGGCGCTACGGGTAGCTGGGACAGCAATAGCCTCGTCCCAGCCTTCCACCAGCACCCGCAGACCCGCCACTACCCGCAGTTGAAAACTCAAAAAAGCAACCAATTGAGACAGCACGACAATGTCGTCAGGCAGCCAGCCAGCAGCCTCCAGCGCACGCACACGTTCGGGCGCCGCGTCACGGGGGTGGAACACCAGAAAATGCGCGTGGTGGAAGGCCGCATACAAACGCTCGCCCAGCACAGCGCGCAGCGCATCAGACAGCTGCAGCTCCAGCCCTTCTTGGTTTTCAATGCTCAGTGGCCCGGCAGGAAATTTCCCGTACGGCCCTTGCGTCACACCGGCAGCCACTGCACTGCGCACCGCAGAAAACCAGGTGGGAGACAGCTCCTGGAGCAACTGCAAATGAAAGTCTGCCGCCTCCGCTTGCTGGTGCAGCAGTGCGACAAAGGCTGCCACTGCATGGCGTTCAGCACGGGTAACCTGGCCCGCAATAGGCTGCGCAGGCGTGAACAACGCATCATGGCTTTTTTGCGCCTGGGAACGCGTTTCCGGCCGAGTGCGGCGCAGATGGTCCAACCAGTCTCCCGGAACAATGTCAGCCAGAAAATCGATCACATCGACATGGTCAATGCGCAATCCCGCCACAACGCCGGATTTTGTATGCGATAGCTCGGTCATGGTTTAACTCCTGTCTTACGCGGGCTGCAGTTCAGATTCGACGGCAGACACGGATGGATTGGCAAAAGCTGGGTTGGAGGCCGTCCATCCCAAAGCTGGCGCCACATATTTGGCAGTCAGCTCCAGTGAACGCAGGATGGCCTCATGCGGTGGATCGATGGAGTGCACCTGGAACACCAGATCGGTCGTGCGCGCCAAGGCGGTATCGGCTTGCAAGGACGCAATCACCTCATCCGGGGTGCCGATGTGCACGTCATAGGCCCGAATCAGCTCTTCCAGCGGTGCATCTGGGCTTACACGTGGGAAAGGTCCTGGCGCTGGCTTGGCATGGCGCACAGCCAAGCGGCGCAAGCCTGTTTCTGCCCAACGCAAGGCATCTTCTGTGCGATCAGTGACGAGCAAAGAACGAGAACCCAGAATGCGTGGAGCCTGCCCTTGCGGCAAAGCGGCCAGATAGGCATCGATGATGGGGTTTTGAATGTCCGACAACGTCAAATGCGGCGCTTGCTCAGGGCGCGGCTGGGTGCGTGAGAGCATCAAACCTTCGCCAGCGGCACCTGCGCGCTGCCCGCCCTCCACAGAGAACGTGGCTTGCCATACGCGCTGCAGCAAATGGGGTGCTGCGGGGTAGATACGCACCCCGCCTTGAAGCGCATCACCACGCCAGGCCGCACGCAAAATCTCGAGATTGCGCCCATACACAGCGCCCCGTTCATGGCTGGCCACACCAAAGGCTTCAAACGACTCCGCCGTACCGCCCGTGCCCAGCCCCACTTCCAGCCGCCCACCAGACAGCAGATCCAGCACTGCGGTGTCTTCGGCCACGCGGATGGCGTTTTCCATGCTCAATGTCACTACACCCGTGCCCAGCCGGATGCGCTGCGTACGCTGCGCGACATGGGCCAAAAATACCAGGGGAGAGGGCAAGCCGCCCTCGTTTTCATGGAAATGGTGCTGTGCCACCCATGCAGAGTCAAAGCCCAGCGCCTCGGCGTGTGCAATCTGCTCGGTCACCAAGCGATAGCGCTCGGCGGCAGGCACATCATCCAGCAAGCGGCTGAAGTAGCCCAGGCGTTTCTTCGGGAATGGGGTGAGATTGGACAAAATCAGTACTCCTTGTGCCAGGAATGGCAGCGATCAGTTCACGGGTGTAATGGCTGCGTGGGTGCAGAAAGACCTGCTCCACCGAGCCCTGCTCTACCACCTTGCCGTGTTGAAGCACGGAGACGGTATGGGCGATCTGGCGCACCACCGATAGGTCATGCGTAACAAACACATAGGTCAATTGCAGTTGCTGCTGCAACGTTTCTAAAAGCTTCAAAATCTGCGCCTGCACGGTTACATCGAGGGCAGATACAGCTTCGTCAAGCACCAATACTTCAGGCTGCAGTACCAAAGCACGGGCGATGGCAACGCGCTGACGCTGCCCGCCAGACAATGCATGGGGCTTGCGCGTCTGTAGCTCACTGGCCAGCGCCACACGGGCCAACGTCTCTTGAACACGCTGACGGCGCACCGCCACAGGCAAGCGATCGAAATTGCGCAACGGCTCTTCAACAATGTCGAACACCGACTGGCGCGGGTCCAGCGATGCGAAAGGGTTCTGGTACACCAGTTGCACCTTGCGCCGAAATTGCCGCAACGCCTCACCACGCAAAGCGGTGACATCCACGCCTGCAATGTGAATCTGCCCTTGCGTTGGCCGCAGCAGTCCCACCAGCGCACGAATAGTGGTGGTCTTGCCCGATCCTGACTCGCCCACAATCGCATGCGTACTGCCACGCTGTACCTGGAAAGACACGCCATCGACCGCCTTGAAGGGTTCAACGTGACCGGGCACCACAAACTGCTGGCGCAGTCCCTGCACCTGAACAGCCCAGTCATCCGTCGTGTTTTCAGGCAACGCTGCCCGGGCAGGCGGAGCAGACAAGGCGGGCGCATCGGCCAGCAACTGGCGTGCGTAGCTGCTTTGCGGCTGGCGCAGCACCTTCAAGGTTTCACCGGCCTCCTGAATACGGCCATGGCGCAGCACCACGATGCGGTGCGAGCGGTCAGCCGCCACACCCAAGTCATGGGTCACCAACAGCACGGCCGTGCCCGTCTCGCGGCGCAGGGTGTCGATCAGATCCAGAATACGACGCTGTACGGTGACGTCCAATGCACTGGTGGGCTCATCCGCAATGATCAGCGCTGGTTTCAAAGCCACGGCCATGGCAATCAATACACGCTGCTTCATGCCCCCTGAAAGTTCATGCGGGTACTGGCGGTAGCGCAGCTCAGGTCGTGTCATGCCCACCTTTCGCAGCAGATCTACCACCTGTTTTTCAATGGCTGTAGCATCGCGCCAGCCATGCAACTGCAGCACCTCAGCCACCTGAGCGCCAATGGTGCGCACCGGGTTCAAAGATGCGCCAGGGTCTTGCGGCACCAGGCTCAACACCCGCCCACGCAGGCTGCGCCACTGCGCCTGCCCGGCATAGGTCACGTCCTGGCCGAGAAGGCGAATGCTTCCACCCACGACCTGACCATTGCTGGGCAGCAGGCCAATAGCGGCCTGCGAGGTGGTGGATTTACCCGAACCCGACTCACCCACCAAGGCCACCACCTCGCCAGGACGCACTGTCAGAGACACACCATGCACAACCTGCCGCAGCTGATCACCTTCACGGTAGGCGATTTGCAGGTTGTCGATTTCCAATACAGCATCGACACCTGAAACCGTAACTGCGGGGAGAACAGGCGGCTGCCCAGCCGTACGCAGCAAACGTTGCCGCCAGAATTGCCAAGCGCTCATGGTTGGCCTCCTGACAATGAAGCGCTGATGCGATTGACCGCCAGCACCATTGCCACGACCACCAGCCCAGGCGCAGTGGTCAGCCACCACGCAGTAGACAAGTAGTTACGCCCCTCTGCAATCAACAGCCCCCACTCGGGAGTGGGTGGTGGAGCGCCATAGCCCAGAAAACCCAGCGTGGCGATCGCCAAAATGGCCGTCCCGAACTGCAGTGCGGCCAACGCCACCACCGATGTCAGCGAATTGGGCAGCACATGCCGCCACAGCACGGCGCTGAAACGTCCGCCGCTGCCGAAGGCCGCTTCCACATACTCCGTTCTGCGCACCCGCACCACCTCTGAGCGCACCAACCGCGCAAAACTGGCCACCGAGGCCACGCCCACGGCAATCGCGGCATTCACCGTACCAAAGCCCAGGACGATGATGATGGTCAGTGACAGCAACAAAGAAGGCACTGCCAGCAGCACATCAACCAGACGCATCAGGGCATCGTCGATGCGCCCTCCTAGCGCACCAGCCAGCAAACCCAAAGTTGTACCCACCACCAAGCCCACACCCACCGCCACCAGTGCCCCAGCCAGCGAGTGCACAGCGCCATGAACCACGCGAGTCCAAACGTCGCGCCCCAAAGCATCCGTCCCCAGCCAATGGCCAGAGCCCGGTGCCTGTAACTGCTGCCCCGCCTGACCGACGAGCGGATCATGGCCGCTGAACCAACCGGGCAAGACGGCCCACAGCAGCACCAAAATGACCACACTCCACGCCAGCCACAATCCTAGAGGCATGCGCGCGGCGCGTCGCAATGCAGCTTGCAAGGCCGGGCGATAAGACCAAGGCACAGTTTGTACTTTCTCGACTTGCTGGAGTTGCTGATGGGCCTTGCCCTCAGTGACTGAAGACGCCTGTAGCACCAAATCTTCGTTGTGTGTGAATGCATTCATCGCATCAGCCTCCTACCGCATTGCGCAGCCGTGGATCCAGCCAGGGATAGAGCAGATCCACCATCAGATTGATCATCACAAAAGCCGTTGCCGACACCATCACCACGGCTTGCAGCACGGCGGTGTCTTGGTTGCCAACGGCCTGCTGGGTCAGACTGCCCAGACCGTTGAGACCGAACACGGCTTCGGTCACCACGGCACCCGCCAGCAACTCACCAAACAGCACACCAGCCATGGTCAGCACAGGCAGCAAGGCATTGGGAGCGGCATGACGCAGCAGCACATGCAACTGCGATGCCCCTTTGGCACGTGCCACAGCCACATAAGGCTGGGCCATGGCGGCATCCAGATTGCGCATCAAAATCTGCGCCAACGGTGCAGAAATAGGCACCGCCAGCGTCAGCGTTGGCAAGATCAAGCCTTGCCAGGGGCCAGGATTGATTACCGGCACCCACCCCAGCCGGAAGGACACCCACTGGATCAGCATGATGCCCAGCCAAAACACCGGTATGGACACAAACAGCGAAGGCAGCGACTGCAGCAATGCGCGCACACTTTGAACCCGCACCACACTGGCCGCCAAGGCCAGTGCCAGTGCCAGCAGCAAGGCGACGGCCAACCCCAAAGCCGCCAACCGCAAGGTTGGAGGCAAGTTGGTAATCAGCCCTTCACTGACGGGCACACCGGCCTGCAGCGAATACCCAAAATTTCCTGTCAGAAACTGGCCCAGCGTATGCAGGTACTGGCGCCAGGCGGGCTGATCCGTTCCGTAGGCGGCCTGTATCTCGGCAATCTGCTCTGGCCCCAAACCCAGATCAGGATTGAGAAACTTGATCAACACCGCATCGCCTGGCATCAACTGCAGCAACACAAACGACGTGGTGAACGCGGCCCACAACACCAGCAGAGCCTGACCGATGCGGCGTAAGAGATAGGTGTTCATCATGCGCAGGCCTCCGTCTCAGTGCTTGTCAAGCCAAGTGGCATAAAAACTGGGGCGGCCCACCGATTCAAAAGCCACATCCTTGACCCAAGGGGCGCCCGCAAAAACCTGGGGCTCCTCAAACAAAGGAATCACGTAGGCTTGATCCACCAGATAGTGCTGCACCTCACGCGTCAGCTCCAATCTTTGGGTGGTGACCGGTTCCCGGGCAATGGCATCCAACAAGCTGTTGAGCCGGTCGTCGACAAAATTGTTGACCTTCTGGCTCACACCGCCTTTTTGCAGCAACAGATTGCGGTTGGTCGGGTAATAGTTGCTCTTGATCACGTCCGGATCGGCGCGGCCTACCATGGCCGGAATCACGGGGGTTTTGAGCGGATCCAAACTGTCCAGCGTCTTGCTACCTGAGTCGCCCGCCAACACATTGAACCTGACACCCACCTGCGCCCATTGCTGGGCGATCAGTTGCAGCACTTCTTTGTTCTGCACATAGTTGAGCGACTCATAGGTTGACAGCACCAGAGGCTGGCCGTCCTTCTCGCGCACGCCACCGGGGCCGGGCTTCCAGCCCGCTTCATCCAGCAGCGCCCTGGCCTGTTCTGGGTCGAATTTCAGCTTGTCCGACAGATCCGCATAGCCCGCCGCCGTGGACACGATGACACCTGTGGCCTGCGGATAGTGCTCAGAGAACAGTGTCTGTACGATCTGCTGGGCATCAGTGGCGTGCAATAAGGCCTTGCGCACGCGGACATCAGCCACCAACGGGTTGTCAGGGCGGAAGGCCAGACTGTCGTTTATCCCCCGTGTCGATGAGGCATAGATGGGAAACTGCTTTGCCTGCACACGCTTTTCGTCATACGCCTGAATCTGGCGAATAAACCCCGCTTGCCCTGCCAGCAGCGCACCAATGCGCACACCGTCTTCGGGGGCCACCACAATCTGTATGCCATCCAGCCTTGCACGCCCCTGGTGCGCCAGTTTGATGGGCCCCCACGCATAGTCCTTGCGCGCAGCCAGATGCAGCTCTTTACCCAAGGTTTCGCGGGCTACCACAAATGGGCCAGAGCCAATAACCTTGGTTGCATCCCCCAACTCATCCAGCGGGTGAGCCAGTGTTGCAGGCGACACCAGGCCCGAGCCGATCACCGAAGTGGCTTGCAGAAAACCCGGCGAAGGCTGGCTGAAATAGAACTTGACGGTGTGTGCATCCACCACCTCACTGCGCTGGTAGTTGTTGATGACCTCGGATACCGAGTGCTTAAGCGCCTTGTTGCCCAGCCCGAAGGTGTCGAAGTTTTTGGCGACAGCGGCAGCATCCAGCGGGGTACCGTCCGAGAAAGTTACGCCTTCACGCAACTTGAAGCTGTATTCGGTGGCATCGTTGCTGATCGTCCATGCCTGGGCAATCCAGGGTTCAATCTCCAGGGTTTCAGGGTTCTGATAAGTCAGTTTGTCTGTGATCTGATTCAGAATGCCGCCGTTTGGATAAAAGCCCCCTGCTGGCGGATACAGGCTGGTGTGGGCCTGCTGCTCCAGATACACGAGCGTGCCACCCGGAATCGGCGCGCCGGCCTGCACTTGCGCATCTTCAGCAGCACCGCTCTTGGGCGAGCAGCCCGACAGCCACAGGCCAGTTGCCACAACCCCTGTTAACAGCCATGTGTGGCGGTATTTTTTGTACACCATGATTGAGGCCCTCAATGCTTGCTCAACCAGGTGGCGTAGAAGCTGGGGCGGCCCACGGATTCAAAACCAACGTCCTGCACCCAGGTGGCGCCAGCAAAGGCCTGTGGTTCTTCAAAAATCGGAATCACATAGGCCTGCGCAATCAGGTAACGCTGTACATCGCTGGTGAGCTGCAGGCGCTGGGCGGAATCGGTTTCGGCAGCAATTGCATCCAGCAAACCGTTGAGCTTGTCATCCACAAAGCTGTTGACCTTCTGGCTCACCCCCCCCTTTTGCAGCAGCGCATTGCGATTGCTGGGGTAAAAATAGCTCTTGATCACATCGGCGTCAGCACGGCCCACCATTCCGGGCGTTACCGGTGTCTTGGCCGGGTCTAGGCTATCCACAATGCGGCTGCCCGCATCACCAGCCAGCACATTCAGCTTGACACCCAGCTTGCCCCACTGCTGCGCCACCAATTGCAGGGTTTCTTTGTTCTGCGGCTGTGGCAAGGCCTCGTAGGCGGTCAGCACCAGATCTTGACCATCTTTCTGTCGCAGCCCTTGGTTGCCCAGCGTCCAGCCTGCTTCGTCCAGCAGACGCTGCGATTTTTCAGGGTCAAACTTCAGCTGTGCTGCCAGATCCACATAGCCCGCTGCTGATTGAGCCACCACCGATGTCGCCTGGGGGTAGTTCGCAGAAAACAGTGTCTGCACCACTTCGGCCGTATTTGTGCCGTGCAACAGCGCTTGGCGCACACGCAGATCTGCGACCAACGGGTTGTCAGGGCGGAACGCAATGCTGTTGTTCACACCGCGTGTGGAAGGCGCATAAATTTGAAATTTCTGGTCCTGCACACGCTTTTCGTCATACGCCTGCACTTGACGGATCAAACCAGCCTGCCCAGAGAGCAACGCTCCGATGCGCACGCTGTCCTCGGGGGTCACCACAAAGCGGATGCTGTCCAGACGCGCCCGCCCCTGGTGTGCATGTTTGCTTGGCCCCCAGTTGTAATCCGCCCGTGCCCTGAGCAGTAGTTCCTTGCCTAACGTTTCACGTTCCACGACAAAGGGGCCGGAGCCAATGATGCGGGTGGCGTCTCCCAACTCTTCAAAAGGTCGTGCCAAGGTGGCCAGAGACACCAGACCCGAACCAATCACCGACGTCCCTTGCAAGAAGCCAGGAGAAGGCTTGCTGAAGTAAAACTTGACGGTCAGCGGATCCAGCACCTCACTGCGCTCGTAGTTGTTGATGACTTCCGACACGGGCAACTTCAAAGCTTTGTTACCCAAGCCATAAGTGTCGAAATTCTTCGCAACGGCCGCTGCATCCAAGGGCGTACCGTCCGAGAAGCTCACGCCGCTGCGCAGCTTGAAAGTGAACTCGGTGGCGTTATCGTTAATCGACCAAGACTGTGCAATCCAAGGCTCAATTTCCAGCGTTTTCGGATCTTGGTAAGTCAGCTTGTCGGTGATTTGGTTGAGTACGCCGCCATTGGGATAAAAGCCGCCCGCTGGGGGATACAGGTTGGTGTGTGCCTGTTGCTCCAGATAGACCAGCTCACCGCCTTGCGCTGCACCGCCCTGCCGCCCTGCAGTCTCTGTAGCGCTTTGCTGGGTGCAACCGGCCATCCAAACCCCTGCGACCATGGCTACGAGCCACCAACCTTGACGTTTGCTTCTGCTTTGTTTCTGCACGAGACCATCCATCCTTCATGCCGTTGCGGCGCTGTAATGCAAGAACTGGGAAAGAGAAATCCCCCACCAGCTGCCATGAATGCAAGGAAGTTCACTCGCTTTTCTGAAGCGATGTTTTCGCAGTTAGATATGCGCGAAACAGATATGCGTGCAGTGATGCCGAGCGCATAAACAAACACATTTTTCGCATTTGTGCTCCGTGCCTGCAGACGCCATGCTGGCGTTTTCAGCAACCGGAGAAAAACCATGTCCTTGCCTTTGGACCACATCGTGATCGCTGTGAATGACTTGCAAAAAGCCATCAGCGACTACCGCCATCTTGGATTCACCGTCACGCCCGGTGGAGATCATCCCGGACGCGCCACACACAACGCGCTGGTTGTCTTTCACGACGGTGCCTACTTCGAGCTGATCGCGTGGAAAGCGCCAGAAGCACACCATCCGTGGTGGCCCAAGCTTCAACAATTTGGCCCTGGCATCGTGGATTTCGCTCTGCTGCCCAGCACCACGACAGAGACCGTGGCACAGGCGCTCTCTCGGGGTCTGGCTTACCAACCGCCTGTCAACGGCGGCCGCTTGCGCCCGGATGGCGTGGAGCTGCGGTGGCAAAACGCCCGCCCGATCACGGCTGATCTGCCATTTCTATGCGGAGACGTCACGCCACGTGCCCTGCGTGTGCCTGAGGGCGATGTCCGAAACCATGCAAATGGCGTCCATGGTGTGGCACAGCTGCGTATCGCGGTGCATGACCTGGCCGCATCGCTGAAACGCTACCAAGCTTTGCTAGGTTTAGACAGCGCTCCAGATCTTGTCGATGAGTTTGCCAGCCTGCACTTGGGCACTACGGTGCTGCAGCTTGAAACAGCCAAGGCCACCCCCGAAGCCGCAGCACAACTGGCACATCAGGGAGAAGGTCCGTTTGCAATTGGCCTTTACACCCCACATGCCGCTCAGCTACAAAAAGCCTCACTAGAACATAGCTACGGCGCTGCGATCACCTGGATACCCGCCGCTGGCACATCAACGCACGCGCTTCATGCAAACACCGCATTTGCATAGTTGAAAAGCTTTGTTGCCCCGCTCTGCGGGGCTTGAAATACTGGCGCCCTTACCTGCCTATCTTGATCGGAGCACCAGAAATGAATAAACGCGACTTTCTTCGTACATCCGCAGCATTTCTGCTGCCTGCAGCAGTGGTCAATCTTCCATCGCTCGCTTTGGCATCTGCTGCATCACCACCCGTGATTCGCGTGGGAGTGCGGGGCGGTGTGGATGAAGAGATTTGGGAAGTCGTCACCAAAGTGGCCAAAGAGAGCGGGTTGAACGTCAAAGCCGTAGTCCTCAGCGGGGCCATCAGCCCAAATGAGGGTGTACACAATGGTGATCTGGAAGTGAACTCCTTCCAGCACATTCCCTTCCTGCGCGATCAGAACCAGCAACGCGGCTATCAACTGGTTTCGGCAGGCGATACCTATATCTCACCGATCGCGTTTTATTCACGCAAATACAAACGTTTAAGTGACTTACCCGCAGGCGCTCGCGTTGGCATACCGAACGACCCAAGCAACCAGACGCGAGCCTTGGTGGTGCTGCGTGATCAGGGTGTATTGAACTTACGCGCTGATTTCGACCCCTTTACCAGCACAGCTTCACTAGCAGACATCACAGCTTTGCACCAAAAAATTGAACTGGTGGAAATAGCTTCGGTTGTCCTGGCACGATCATTGGATGACTTAGCGGCAGCGGCCATCGTCAACAGTTTTGCCTACCAAGCTGGCCTGGTTGCAACGCGCGACGGTATTGCCGTGGAGAAACGCGAGCGCAACCCTTATGTCAACATCATTGCTGTGCGCGCTGCAGACAAAGAAGCACCATGGACACGCCAGCTGGTCGCCGCTTACCAGTCTGAACCTGTGCGCCAGTTCATTCAGCAGAAATACCAAGGCTCGGTCATTCCAGCGTTCTGACTGACTGCATGACCACCCTCCCCCCTGCCGTGCAATTGGCACCGCACATTGTTTTTGACAACGTTGGTAAATCCTATGCAGGCCATAGCGGCCTGGTCGAAGCGCTGAGTGCCGTGAGCTTTGATATCCGCCATGGCGAAGTGTTCGGCATCATTGGTCGAAGTGGTGCCGGCAAATCCACACTGCTGCGAACCATCAACGCGCTGGAAACGCCGACATCCGGTCAAGTACAGGTGCACGGCATCAATCCGGCCAAGCTCGACGAAGAAGCGCTGGTCACGCTGCGCCGCCGCATTGGCATGATTTTTCAGCATTTCAATCTGCTCTCTGCCAAGACCGTGGCTGAGAACATTGCCCTGCCGCTGCGTGTGGCCGGCGAGCGCCCTGCACTCATCAAGCGTCGCGTAGACGAACTCTTGAACTTGGTCGGACTGACCGACAAAGCCAACGTCTACCCAGCACAGCTATCAGGTGGACAAAAACAGCGCGTCGGCATTGCGCGGGCATTGGTGCATGCCCCAGAGGTATTGTTGTGTGACGAAGCCACATCCGCGCTTGATCCAGAAACTACGCAATCCATCTTAACGCTGCTGCGCGATATCAACCGACAGTTGAAACTGACCGTCGTGCTGATCACGCATGACATGGGTGTGATACGCGCCATCTGTGATCGCGTTCTGGTTCTGGACCGTGGGCAGGTGCAAGAAGTCGGCAAAGTCTGGCGCGTCTTTGGCGCGCCACAAGCCAAAGCCACACAAGCGTTGCTGCGCCCTTTGCAGCAAGACCTGCCGCCCGATCTGGCACAGCAATTAATGAGCGCACCAACCGAACCGCTGGACCGAGCCGTGTTCAGTCTGCGCTTTGCTGGCTCCCGGCACGCACAAGGTTTGCCGTTGCAAGCCCTTGCCGCATTGGGCCCGCTGGTGACACTGTTGCACGGAGGTCTGGACCGACTGGACGGCCATGCACTGGGCCAGTTGCTGATTTCAGCGCCCGTAGCAAATCTGCCGTCCCTCGAAACATTGCACCATGCCACGGGTGCTGACCATCTGGAATTACTGGGTTATGTCCGCACCAATTGACAAATATTTGCAAGCTTTTGCCGAGACCTTGCTAATGGTGGCATCCGCCTCGCTGATTGCCATCAGTCTGGGGTTAGTGCTGGCTGTCGTGCTCACAGTCACGGGACCCCGCGGTTTGTATGCACGCCCGCACTTTTACAGGGGGCTGTCTATCACGGTCAATATTTTTCGTGCCATTCCTTTCATCATTTTGCTTGTGGCCTTGTTGCCCGTGACACGCAGCATCGTCGGCACCACGCTGGGTACTTGGGCAGCCGTCGTACCTCTGTCGGTGAACCTGATTCCGTTCTATGCACGCATTGCCCAAGTCAGCCTGAGCGACGTGGACCCCGGTCTGGTCGAAGCAGCGCGCGCCATGGGCTGCAAACGCTGGCATATCGTGCGCCACGTCCTGCTGCCAGAAGCACTCCCTGGCATCATCGGAGGCATGACAGTCAGCGTCATCGCCATCGTCAACGCATCGGCCATGGCGGGTGCAGTCGGCGCTGGAGGGTTGGGTGATCTGGCGATCCGCTATGGTTATGAACGCTACGAGACCAAGGTCATGTTCGAAGTCATCGTGATTTTGGTCGCACTGGTCTCTCTCGTGCAGTTTGCAGGCGAATTTTTGTCCCGCAAAGCCAACCACAGACATTGAGCCAACTATTGTGAAAATAAAAAAGCCCGGAACTTCCGGGCTTTTTTGATGCGCAAGCGCTGTGAATTGAAGCCAAACGCGTGTGGCAACGATGTTGATAGCGCAGGTACAAAAGTCAAAATCATCAGCATCAGCAGTTGCGCGACGATAAAGATGGGCAACTCTCGTGTCAGGGCAGCAACCGGTGTGCGCGTGGCAACGCCAGTCACAAACAGCAAGCCACCCACGGGTAGCGGGACCATAGCCATGGTCAGATTCACAATCACGATCATGGCAAAGTGCAGCGGGTCAATCCCCAAAACCGCAGAGATGGGTGCCAAGATGGGCATCTCCTGCTTCATCATCCAACGTGACTTGGAAGTACTGAACTACTCAGCGTTTGTGGGCAACAAGCGGCCTGCCCCTGTGATCTGATCAAGTCACAAGTGGGCTTACATCAAAAAACGCTGCCTCAACAGCGTTTTTTGCATAGTAAAAATCCATATCGGCTAACCAAGCAGCTGCCCGTTTCAGGTCACTGGCGCTGGATTGAACAGCACCAAGGCGTTGTGCAGTTTCCACTGCTCAGCCCAGGTTTTTTTCTTACCACTGGCCACATCCAGCATCAGTTGGAAAAGCTCCCAGCCCATGCCCTCAATCGTGGCGCAGCCTTCGGCAATCCTTCCGGCGTTGACGTCCATCAAGTCGTGCCAGCGGCGTGCCAGATCGGTGCGTGTCGCCACCTTGATCACAGGGCATGCGGCCAGTCCATAAGGAGTGCCACGGCCTGTAGTGAAAACGTGCAAGTTCATGCCTGCAGCCAGTTGCAAGGTGCCGCAGATAAAGTCAGACGCGGGCGTTGCGGCATAGGTCAGACCTTTTTGCTGCAACTTCTCGCCCGGTGCCAAAACGCCGGTGATGGGCGCAGATCCAGACTTGACGATCGAGCCCATGGCTTTTTCCACAATATTCGACAGCCCGCCTTTTTTGTTACCGGGGGTGGTGTTGGCACTGCGGTCCACGCGGCCCTTGTTCAGGTAGTTGTCGTACCAGGCCATCTCGCGGATCATTGCCTCGGCCACTTCGGGCGTAGATGCACGCGAGGTCAGTTGATCGATGCCATCGCGCACCTCGGTCACTTCCGAGAACATCACCGAAGCGCCGGCGCGCACCAGCAGGTCTGTGCAAAAGCCCACGGCAGGGTTGGCTGTGAAACCGCTGAACGCATCGCTGCCACCGCACTGCACGCCCACCACCAGCTCGCTAGCGGGTACGGTTTCGCGGCGGCGTGCGTTCAGCCGCTGCAGGTGTTGCTCCGCCTGGCGCAGGATGGATTCAACCATCGACATGAAACCCACATGGGCCTCGTCCTGCAAACAAACCACATCCAGCGCCGACTCGCGCTCGTCCACGATGGGAAAGCTACCCGGCGGCAGAAGGCGGTCAGGTTGCAGTTTCTCGCACCCCAGGCTGACCACCATGACTTCCCCGCCGAAATTCGGGTTCAGGCTGAGGTTGCGCACGGTTCGGATCGGAATCACGGCATCGGGTGCATCGATGGCCACGCCACAGCCATAGGTGTGGGCCAGTGCCACCACATCATCCACATTCGGGTACTTGGGCAGCAGCTCTGCCTTGATGCGTTGCACAGCGAAATCGGTCACACCAGCCACACATTGAACGGTCTGGGTGATCGCCAAAATATTGCGCGTACCAACCGAGCCGTCGGCATTGCGGTAGCCCTGAAAGGTGTAGCCCTCCAGCGGCGCCTGCACAGGCGGCTTGACTGTGGAAATGGGCAACCCTTCCAGCGAGCGTGCGTCGGGCATCTGCACCAGCTTTTCATGCACCCAGCTACCTGCCGGGATGGGTTTGAGTGCGTAGCCGATCACCACGTTGTAGCGGCGTATCACCCCGCCTTCAGGTATGTCCACCAGCGCAACCTTGTGCGCCTGTGGCACATGATCGACCAGAACCTGTCCACTGGACAACACCGTGCCGGCCGGCAGACCGCCGTCGTTGGCGATGATGGCTACGTTGTCGGCCGCATGCATGCTGATGGAAAAAGGGGTGGGGGTACTCATAGCGATCTCATCTCAGTTATCCGGGGTTCAGCACATACTGCCCTGCGCACCGGTGTCACCATCCTCATGGCAGTGGCACCGGCGTGCATGGCATGGCTTGGCTTGATCAGTCAGCCTTGATACCAGCCGCCTTGATCACCGCTGCCCACTTGGCCACTTCGGTTTTCTGAAACTCAGCCAGTTCAGCAGGCGTCATGCGTGAAGGCTGCATGCCAAAGCTCTTGAGCCGTGCCTGCACCTCAGGTGTGGCGATAACTTTCAAGATCTCGTCATGCAGGCGATCAACGATGGCTTTAGGGGTTCCAGCAGGTGCAAAAACGGCCTGCCAAGAACCCATGTCGAAGCCCTTTTCACCGGATTCTGCAACCGTGGGTACATCAGGCAGCGATTCCAAACGCTTAGAACTGGTCACAGCGATAGGACGCAGTTTGCCCGCCTGAATGTGCGGCCCAACCACCAATCCGGTGTCAAACATCATGTCGACCTGGCCACCCATCACATCCTGCACGGCTGGACCGCTGCCCTTGTAAGGCACATGGGTGAACTTCACGCCGGTTTGGTAAGCCAGCAACTCCAGCGCCATGTGGTTGGAGGTGCCACTGCCTGGAGAGGCCGAGGACAAGCCACCCACCGCAGCCTTGGCCTTGCTGCCAGCCAGCACTTCGGCCAAAGTCTTGTAAGGGCTGGACGCAGGCACGACCAGCACCAGTGGGCCGGAACCGATCATGGCAATCGGCGTGAAAGACTTAATCGGGTCGTAGTCCAGCTTGGAATACAGGCTCACATTGATGGCGTGCGAGCTGATGGTGCCACCCAGAATGGTGAAGCCGTCCGCTGGTGCGCGCGCCGCCAAAGCTGATCCCACGCTGCCACCAGCACCACCCTTGTTTTCAATGATGACCGACGTGCCCAGCGCCTTGTTCAGTGGCTGGGCAATCACGCGGGCCAGCGTATCGGTATTCCCTCCGGGTGGAAATGGCACGACATAGGTAATGGGTTTGCTTGTGGGCCAGCTGCTTTGGGCCATTGCAGAGGTGGTCACTACGGTTGCACCCAGCAACAAAGTGCTGGCGGCCAAGGTATGCTGAATCAGAGTACGGCGTTGCATGGTTGTTGTCTCCTGTTGAATAAAAGCGTCTTTTTGCGCTGTGGATGGTGGAATCAAAAGCGGGGTTGCTTGCCGGTAAAGGCCGGGTCGTACCTGCGCATCTGCCCCAGGTCGTCCCGGTTGCGGATACCGCAGTGCAAATAGTTGTCGTGCAAACGGGCGAGCGCCGTGCGGTCCAGCGTCACACCCAGACCTGGCGTGGTCGGCACACGCAAACTGCCTTGCTCAAACTGCAGGCGACCACCTTCGACCACCTCTTCGTCCTGCCAGGGGTAATGCGTATCGCAGGCATAGGTCAGCAACGGCACGCTGGCGCACAAATGGGTCATGGCCACCAGACTCACTCCCAAATGGGAGTTACTGTGCATGGACAGACCGAGATCAAAAGTGCGGCACAAGGTGGACAGGCGTTGCGTAGCGCGCAGACCACCCCAGTAGTGGTGGTCGCTGAGGACGATCTTCACGGGGCAGCCCATGTCGGCGTTGCGGCGAAACTCAGCAAAATCTGTCACCACCATGTTGGTGGCCAGCGGTATATCGCACTCGCGCGCCACAGCGGCCATGCCGTCCAGGCCCGGGGCCGGGTCTTCGTAGTACTCAAGCACACCCTTCAACTGCTGCACGATCTTCAGGCTGGTCTCTACCGTCCAGTTGCCATTGGGATCAATGCGCAGCGGTGTGCCGGGGAAGGCTTCGGCCAGTGCCAAAATGCCTGCGGCCTCTTGCTCGGGCGGCAGCGTACCGGCCTTGAGCTTGATGCTCTGAAAACCATACTGATCAATCATGCGCCGAGCCTGGGTCACGAGCTGGGCAGGCGTGAGCGCTTCACCCCAGGCGTCGGGCGCGTAGGGCTGGCCCACGTGCTCTGCGTACTTGTAGAACAGGTAAGACGAATAAGGCACCCGATCGCGCGCTGCACCGCCCAGCAGGTCAACAATGGGGGCCTGAGCCATCTGGCCTTGAAGATCCAGCATGGCCACTTCAAAGGCGCTGACCACCTTGGCCACGGTCTTGGATACATGGGTGCCAGGGGCCAACGACACCTGCTGGCCCAGAAACTCGGAGGCTGTGAGCTTAGGTGGTGTGACCAGTGCCGCGACACGGACCTCCATCTCGTTGAGCGCCCAGGGCGACAAGCCCACCAAGGCCGGTGCGGCCTTGGCCAGCGCATCTAGCATGGGCTGGTCGCCATAGCTTTCGTTGATACCGACCAGACCCGAGGCGGTCTCGATCTCGATGATGGAGCGCAAGGCCCAGGGCTCGTGAATTCCCGCAGCATTGAGCAGCGGCGGGTCACGGAAGGCGATGGGCGTGATGCGGATGTGACGGATCGCGTGGGAAGTACTCATCATGGACGATCAGAGAAAGGTATCGGGCACTGGCTTGTGTGTCAGCACTGAGTGCGTACCGGCGCCGTGTACAACCCCTTGGTCAGCCAGTGAGCGGCAAGGGGGAAAAACGGTGGTGACAAGGAGTGCTAGCATGGGCTTCAAGGTACGTTGTCATACAACATAAATCGATTATCATCATTCACATGCGCACCACGACATCGGAATTACCCCAAGCTCCCTCACTTTTTGTGCAGACAGATGGCGCCTCTTTGCGCAGCAAGGCTGGGCGTGGCAGCCGCAACTTGGCCAACTTGCTCTTTGAAGAGTTCAGCAACAAGATTCGACAAGGCCTTTTGAACAAGGGGGACAAGCTCCCCACCGAATCAGAACTGGTGCGCAGCTATGACGTTAGTCGCACCGTGGTGCGCGAGGCTTTGTCCAAGCTACAGGCCGCTGGTTTTGTTGAAACCCGCCACGGCATTGGCACTTTTATTCTCTCGACACAGCCCAGCAATCCAGGGCCCATGCTGAGCGACCGCGAACTGAGCGAATCGGTCGACGTTTTGGCCGTCCTGGAGCTGCGCATCAGTCTTGAGAGCGAAGCCGCAGGCCTGGCTGCGCATCGCCGCCAGCCGGCCCACCTACTCACCATGCGCGAAGCTCTGCAAGGGTTTGAGTACCACTTTGCACGCGGTGAAGACACGGCGACCCATGATTTAGCGTTTCATCTCAGCATTGCGCACGCCACAGGCAATCGCTACTTTCAAGACATCCTGACCCATTTCGGCAGCCTGCTGATTCCGCGCAATCGCATCACTTCCATTCACACTTCTGCGCGCGACCCGGACTATTTGCGCCGCGTCAACCGTGAGCACGAAGAGATCTTCTCGGCGATTGAGCGGCAAGACGCAGATTCAGCCCGCGCTGCCATGCGCATTCACCTGACGAATTCCCGCGAACGCCTGCGCTTGGCACAGCGTCTGAGCCAAATGCCTGCAGCGCCCGCCATTGACTGAGCGCCAAGAACCAAGCACAAGCAGCGCCGTCAAGCCAAACGGCCACCCCATGAAGGCAAGGCCCACCGAGAGCCATTCTTCATACCTCCAGCACACCTTGCTGCCAGAGCAATCTGATACCCACGCCCTGATTCGCCACACGTTATCAATAAAAAAATAGCTCTCTACGCCCTTCCCACAAGGGCTAGAGGCTTATTTCCTTTAAATCAGTCAAAAGACTGATTGCACATTTAGATGCAAGTTCAGCGTTTCCCCTAGGAGTTCAGAGATTGGATTCTTTGATCTCTAGTTGTATGATGACTGATCACAATAAGGAGACACTTCGTAATGATCCGACGCTCTCGCTTTCTGCGCTCTGTACTGGCACTGGCTGCCGGTAGCTTGTTGTCCACATCGTTGCTGGCAAGCGATGCATGGCCGAACAAACCCATCCGCTTGGTGGTGCCCTACCCACCGGGTGGCAGCTCTGACATCATTGCCCGCTCTATCGGCCAACTGATCTCGCAGGAACTCAAGCAGACGGTGATCATTGAAAACAAACCCGGCGCCAACGGCAATCTGGGTGCTGAATTCGTCGCCCGCTCCCAGCCTGATGGCTATACCTGGTTGCTGTGTGATCTGGGTGCCCTGGCCATTTCTCCTTCGGTCTATACCAAGCTCAGCTTTGATCCATCCAAGGACTTGCGCGGCGCTGGCATGCTGGCCTACTCCCCGCACATGCTGGTGGTGCACCCTTCTGTGCAGGCCAACAACCTCAAAGAGCTGGTTGAACTGTCCAAGAAGCAGGATTTGAACTTTGCCGTCACCGCTACCGGCAGCGCCCCGCATCTGGCAGGCGTAGAGCTGGCCCGCCTGACAGGCGCCAAATGGGTGTATGTGCCTTACAAGGGCGGTGTGCAGTCGGTGCAAGACACCGTCGCCGGTCAAACGCAGGTGCTGATGAACGGCATGCTGGCCACGTACCCCCACGTACAAAGCGGCAAGCTCAAGTTGCTGGGCATTTCCAAGAGCACGCGCATGCCTGTGATTGCCGATGTGCCCACCCTGGCTGAACAAGGCGCACAGGGCTTTGACTCTGGCACTTGGCAAGGCGTAGTACTGCCAGCCAAAACGCCTGAGGCCGTGGTGCAGCGCGTTCACCAGTCGCTGCTGCGAGCGATCCGCTCCCCCGAAGTGCGTGCACGCCTGACCGCTCAGGGCGCAGAAGTGGTCACGATGACCCCTGCTGAAACCGACAAATTCTTCAACGCTGAACGCGCCCGCTGGCGCACCGTGGTGCAAACCGGGAACTTGCAGCTGGATTGAGCTGCAGCCATTTTTTTTCTTTTTTCAAGGATGACCATGACCCCCCAATACCTCAAAGACGTGATGAGCTCCGGCTTGCTGTCCTTCCCCGTGACAGACTTTGACGCCCATGGCAATTTCAACGCCAAGTCGTACGCCGCCCGCCTCGAATGGCTGGCGCCCTACGGTGCCAGCGCACTGTTTGCTGCAGGTGGCACGGGCGAATACTTTTCGCTGTATGGCGACGAGTACGGCCAGATCATCAAGACCGCTGTAGACACCTGTCGTGGCAAAGTGCCGATCATTGCGGGTGCTGGTGGCCCCACCCGCACCGCCATCGCGCATGCCCAAGAAGCTGAGCGCCTGGGTGCCCACGGCATTTTGCTGCTGCCCCACTACCTGACCGAAGCCGGCCAAGAAGGCCTGATTGCCCACGTCGAGCAGGTGTGCAAGAGCGTGAAGTTTGGCGTCATCGTCTACAACCGTGACCGCAGCCGCTTCACCCCTGAATCGCTGGCCATCCTGGCCGAGCGCTGCCCTAACCTGGTGGGTTTCAAGGACGGCTTGGGCAACATCGAGACCATGTCCTCCATCTTCATGAAGATGGGTGACCGCTTCGCCTACCTGGGTGGCCTGCCCACCGCTGAAGTCTATGCCGCTGCCTACAAGGCTTTGGGCACACCGGTGTACTCCTCGGCTGTCTTCAACTTCATCCCCAAGACGGCGATGGATTTTTACGAAGCTGTGCGCACCGATGACCAAGCCACGCAGCACAGGTTGCTCAAGGACTTCTTCATGCCTTACCTGAATATCCGCAACCGCGTTGAAGGCTACGGCGTCAGCATCATCAAAGCCGGCGCCAAGATCGTGGGTCACGACGCCGGGCCCGTGCGTGCCCCGCTGTCGGACCTCAAGCCTTCGGAAGTCGAAGAACTCAAGGCCCTGATCGACAAGCTCGGCCCCCAGTAAGCCGAGCCCAGCAGGCGCCGTTGCCGGTGCCTGCTGGTTCAAGGAGACAAATACATGAAAAAAATACTGCTCGCACTGGCTGCCACACTCGCACTCACGGCGCAGGCTTCTGGTAATTTCCCCGAAAAAGCTGTCAATGTGATCGTGCCCTTTCCGGCTGGTGGCTCCACCGACATGGTGGCACGTGCCATAGCCCTGAGCATGGGCGAGCAGCTGGGCAAGTCCTTTGTGGTGGAAAACCGCCCCGGTGCCACAGGCACCATCGGTGCAGGCGCGGTCAAGCGTGCGCCCGCCGACGGTTACACACTGCTGGTTGCCTCCTTGGGGCCCTTTGTAGTTACCCCGCATTTGGTCAAAAGCGTCCCCTATGACGCGACCAAGGATTTCGACTACATCACTATTCCCGTGCAGGCGCCCAATGTGCTAGTAGCCAGCACTGCACAAAAAGCGCGCACCACGGCAGAAGTCATTGCCGCGCTCAAAGCCTACCCCGGCAAGATCAGCTTCGCCAGCTCAGGCAATGGTTCTTCAGACCACCTGTCGGCAGAGTTGTTCTGGCAGCAAACGGGCACCGAGGCCATGCACATTCCTTACAAGGGCGGCGCTCCGGCCATCACTGATTTGTTAGGCGGTCAGGTCGATTTTTCCTTCCAGAACGTCAACGCCGTACTCCCCCACCTGCGCAGCGGCAAGCTGCACGCCATCGCAGTCACCGGCACACAGCGCTCGCCTGTGCTGCCCGATGTGCCCACGCTGGCCGAGTCAGGCGTCAAAGGTGCCGAGGTCTACTCCTGGCAAGGCATGGCCGCCCCCAAGGGCTTACCGGCTGACGTGAAGGCCAAGCTGGCCAAGGCTGCCATCGCCGCCGTACAGCAGCCCGACATTCGCAAGCGTTTTCTGGAACAAGGCCTTGAAATCGTCGCAAACACGCCCGAAGAGTTCACACGCTTTCAAGCACAAGAGAGCGAACGCTGGAAACAACTGATCCAGACCCGAAGGATCACCGCAGATTGAAATGAGGCTGGCGTTGGGACTTCGCTCTTTCGTGCAACAAACGAAGAGGCAACTTCCAAGGCACGCCTTTTCTCTAGACCTTTGCGCTGTGTTTCAACCCACTGATTTGACGCTGAATACAGCGGATAACGGAGATAAAACTGTGGACTGGCCTCTGGCCATCTTCACAGGCCTGTTTTGCAGGCCTTTTGCAACGGGGCCGCGTGCCCCGCAAGATTCAAGGATTTCCCGGTATGACGCTCTCCCGACCACGCGTTCTTCAATACGGCAAGATGCCGCTGAGCCAGCTTGACGCCGAACTGGCCCAAGCCTACGACGTGCATATCCTTTCGCAGCAGGCCGACCCCCAGCGTTTCCTGGCCGAGCACGGCGCACAGTTCGAATACGTGGTCACCTCGGCGGCCATGGGCCTGCCCGCCCATGTGGTCGACGCCCTCCCCAACCTCAAGTTTGTCAGCAGTTTTGGTGTGGGTTTCGACGCTTTGGACAAAGACGCCCTGCTGCACCGTGGCGCCCGCGTAGGCTACACGCCCGGCGTACTTGACGACTGCGTAGCCGACCTGGCTTTTGCCCTGCTGCTGGACGCAACGCGCGGCCTCAGCGAATCTGACCGCTTCGTGCGCCGTGGCAACTGGAGCCAGGGCCGTTTTGGCATCCGCACCCGGGCCAGCGGCAAGCGCCTGGGCATCTTCGGCATGGGCCGCATTGGCTCCACCGTGGCGCGCCGCGCCTCGGGTTTCGACATGGAAGTGGCCTACCACAACCGCCGTCCCGTCGAAGGCTCGCCTCACCAGTACCAGCCCTCGCTGCTGGAGCTGGCGGGCTGGGCCGACATCCTGGTCATCACCGCTGCCGGCGGCGAAGGCACGCGTCACCTGGTGAACGCCGAAGTGCTGGCGGCCCTGGGCCCGCAGGGCTTCCTGGTCAATGTGGCGCGCGGCAGTGTGGTGGACGAAGCCGCCCTGGCCGATGCACTGACCAACCATCGCATCGCCGGTGCCGGGCTTGACGTGTTCGAGGACGAGCCCCGTCCCCTGCCAGCGCTGCTGGCCCTGGACAACGTGGTGCTGGCCCCCCACATCGCCAGCGGCACCCACGAAACCCGCCGCGCCATGGCCGACCTGGTGCTACATAACCTGCAGCAGTACATCACCACAGGCCGCCCTGCGGCCGAGGTGCCCTGGTCCGCAGCGCAGTGATTTCCTTTTTCCTCCGAATCTGTTGAAAAGCCTTCCCATGTCCACTACTCCGACCATCAACGCCATTGAAGTCATTCCCGTCGCCGGCCGCGACGGCATGCTGATGAACCTCAGCGGCGCGCACGCGCCCTACTTCACCCGCAACATTGTGCTGGTGCACGACAGCGCGGGCCACACGGGGGTGGGTGAGGTTCCGGGCGGGGAAGGCATTCGCCAGGCTCTGGAGGACAGCAGGCACGTGCTGATCGGCCGCTCTGTCGGCCAGCACCTGCAATTGCTGCAGGAAGTGCAAAAGTCGCTGGAAGGCCGCGATACCGGTGGCCGCGGCCTGCAGACCTTTGACCTGCGCATCGGTGTGCACGCCGTGACTGCCATCGAATCCGCCTTGCTGGATCTGCTGGGCCAGCATCTGGGCGTACCTGTGGCGGCCCTGCTGGGCGAGGGCCAGCAGCGCGATCGCGTGGAAATGCTGGGCTATCTGTTCTTTGTGGGCCCCTCGGACAAGACCGGCCTGGACTACGTCAAGCCCGGCCAAGACAAGCTGGGCTCGGACGACTGGACCCAGGTGCGCCACATGACAGCCATGACGCCCGAGACCATCGTGCGCCAGGCCGAAGCCGCCTACGCACGCTACGGCTTCAATGATTTCAAGCTCAAAGGCGGCGTGCTGGCCGGCGAACAGGAAGTTCAAGCCGTGACGGCCCTGGCCCAGCGCTTCCCTGAAGCCCGCGTCACGCTGGACCCCAACGGGGGCTGGTTGCTCAAGGATGCCATCCGCCTGATGCGCGACATGCGCGGTGTACTGGCCTATGCAGAAGACCCCTGTGGCGCCGAAGGCGGTTTCTCGGGCCGTGAAGTCATGGCGGAATTTCGCCGCTCCACCGGCCTGCCCACAGCCACCAACATGGTCGCCACCGACTGGCGCCAGATGGTGCATGCCCTGTCGTTGCAATCCGTAGATATCCCCCTGGCCGACCCACATTTCTGGACCATGGCTGGCTCGGTGCGCGTGGGTCAGACCTGCCGCGACTGGGGCCTGACCTGGGGCTCGCACTCCAACAACCACTTCGACATCTCGCTGGCCATGTTCACCCACGTCGCCGCCGCCGTTCCCGGCAAGGTTACGGCCATCGACACGCACTGGATCTGGCAGGACGGCCAATACCTCACCCAGAACCCGTTGCAGATCCAAGGTGGCTTCGTCGAAGTACCCAAGACCCCGGGCCTGGGCGTCACCGTGGACCGCGCCGCGCTGCAGCGCGCTAACGCGCTGTACCAAGAACACGGCCTGGGTGCACGCGACGATGCGATCGCCATGCAACACCTGATCCCCGGTTGGAAGTTCGACAACAAACGCCCTTGCATGGTGCGCTAAGACTGCTGTCCGATGCCAGCCACTCCAACCTCCACCACAGGAAATCAGCTATGAACCAGACCATCAGCCGCCGTCGCTTGCTTGAAGGTGCCGGCGTTTCTGCATTGAGCGCACTGGGTGCAGCAGCGGGGGCGCAATCCTTCGACTTCAGACCGAATCAACGCTACCCCGACCCGGCTGTCTACCTACTGGATCCAAGTTTTGCCAAATACCGTATTTACAGCAGTACCGTCGAACAACTCGGCACAGGGATGCGCTGGGCAGAAGGGCCTGCTTACTTCCCTGAAACAGACATCCTGATTCTGTCGGACATCCCCAACAACCGTTTGATGCGTTACGAGGAAAAAACGGGACGCTTCCTGGTGCACAAAGAAGGGGCGAACTACGCGAATGGCAACACCCGTGACCGCCAAGGCCGACTGGTGACCTGCGAGCATTCCATTACGCGCCGCGTGGTTCGCACAGAAAAAAATGGCAGCACCACCGTCTTGGCAGATCGCTTTGAAGGCAAACGCCTGAACGCGCCCAATGATGTAGTTGTCAAGTCGGACGACAGCATCTGGTTTACTGATCCGCTGTTCGGCATCAACGGGGAGTGGGAAGGCTCTCGTGCCTCCCCTGAACAGGCAAGCACGAACGTCTACCGTATCGACAAGGACGGCAGCATCACCGCAGTCGTCACAGACATCGTCAACCCCAACGGTCTGGCCTTTTCGCCGGATGAGAAAAAGCTCTTTGTGGTTGAGTGGAAAGGCACGCCCAACCGCAGCATCTGGAGCTACGACGTATCCCCAGATGGACGCCAGCTGTCCAACAAAGTCAAGCTGATCGATGCAGACGGCCCAGGCGCGCTGGATGGTTTTTGCGTGGATCGCGATGGCAATCTGTGGTGCGGCTGGGGCTATTCTGGCGCGGTTGCCCTGGAAGCCTCCGACATTGGCGGTGGCATGAAAGCTCACTTGCCGTTAGGTCGATCCGAAGAGATGGATGGCGTCAAGGTCTTCAATGCACAAGGCAAGCCCATTGGTTTCATTCGCTTGCCAGAACGCTGTGCCAATCTGACTTTTGGCGGCCCCAAACTCAACCGGCTCTACATGGCCAGTAGCCATTCTCTCTATGCGCTTTACGTCGAAGCACATGGCTCCGTGTGAAACACATCACTCTCAATCAAGAAATTCCAGCTATGCAACAACATAACAACCTCATCAACGGCCAATGGACTGCAGGCCAGACCGTTGCTCCCAACATCAATCCCAGCGACCTGTCCGACGTGATCGGTGAGTACGCCCAAGGCAATGCTGCAGACGTTGACACCGCCGTCGCTGCAGCCGCGGCGGCCTTCCCGGCCTGGAGCACATCGGGCATTCAGGCACGCTCCGATGCACTGGACAAAATCGGCACTGAAATTCTGGCACGCAAAGAAGAGTTGGGTGATCTGCTGGCGCGTGAAGAAGGCAAGACCCGCGCTGAAGGTATTGGTGAAGTGGCCCGTGCAGGGCAGATATTCAAGTTCTTTGCGGGCGAATGTCTGCGCCTGTCCGGCGAGACCCTGCCTTCTGTGCGTCCCGGCATCGGTGTTGAAATCACACGCGAACCCATCGGCGTGGTCGGTTTGATTACACCGTGGAACTTCCCCATCGCCATCCCTGCCTGGAAGATTGCCCCCGCTTTGGCGTTTGGCAATTGCGTGGTGTTGAAACCTGCCGATCTGGTACCCGGCAGCGCTTGGGCGCTGGCTGACATCATTCACCGCAGCGGTATTCCCGCCGGTGTCTTTAACCTGGTGATGGGCCCTGGCCGCGTGATTGGTGAGGCCTTGGTACAGCACCCTGGCATTGCGGCCATCAGCTTCACCGGCTCGGTAGGCGTGGGCCGTGGCATTGCCGCAGCCTGTGCGCAAAATGGCAAAAAAGTCCAACTGGAGATGGGTGGTAAAAACCCACAAGTGGTGCTCGATGATGCCGACCTGACCCAGGCGGTTGAGCTGTCGGCGCAAAGCTGCTTTTACTCCACCGGTCAGCGTTGCACGGCATCCAGCCGCCTGATCGTGACCGACAAAATTTATCCCGCGTTCATCGAAGCACTGCAAGCGCGCATGGCCAAAATCAAGGTGGGTGATGCGCGCGCTGCGGGCACCGACATCGGCCCTGTGGTCAGCCAAACCCAGCTGGAACAAGACTTGAGCTACGTGGAAATCGCCAAGGCCGAAGGTGCGGTGCTGGCAGCAGGTGGTGGCCGCGTGGCATGCCACACCGGCAGCGGCAAGGAAGGTTTTTACATGCAGCCCGCGCTGCTGGTGGACTCCACAGCAGGCATGCGCATCAACCGCGAAGAAGTGTTTGGCCCTGTGGCCAGCGTGATCCGCGTGCGTGACTATGAAGAAGCTTTGTTGGTGGCCAATGACACAGAATTTGGCCTGTCTGCAGGCATTGCTACCACCAGCCTCAAATACGCCACCCACTTCAAGCGCCACAGCCAAGCAGGCATGGTGATGGTGAATCTGCCCACCGCAGGCGTGGACTACCACGTTCCATTTGGTGGCCGCAAAGGTTCGAGCTACGGCCCCCGCGAGCAAGGCCGCTATGCGCAAGAGTTCTACACAACGGTCAAGACAGCCTACACCTTGGCTTAAACCACAAGGAACTTCTCTTTTGACCGGGCCTTGTGCCCGGTTTTTTTATGTACTGCGCTACATGGCGAAGCGCAAAGCACGGCTGAGGAGTGCTGGTGGTGCACACCCTCTGCATCGCGCGTTAGCCCGCAGTGGATGCAACCACAGATGTCGCCTCTTACAAAGACATCTGGTTCTCTGGCGTGCGTGGATGCAGCTGTGACAGGTGTCAGCCCTGGGGCATCTGGCTCATGTCCATGAACATGATTTCCCAGATGTGACCATCCACGTCCTCGAAGCTGCGGCCATACATGAAGCCGTGGTCTTGCACAGGGTTGACGTCCGCTTTGCCGCCGTGAGCCGATGCAGTCTCAACCATGGCGTCGACGGCCGCACGATCTTCGGCGCTTAGGCAGAGCATGACTTCGCTTGCAGCATGGGCGTCGACGATAGGCTTTGGGGTAAACGTGGCCCACCTCGGATGGGTGAGCAGCATCACGTAGATGGTGTCGGAGACGACCATGCAGGCGACGGTGTCATCGCTAAATTGCGGGTTGTTGACAGCGCCGATTGCCTCATAGAAAGACCTGGCCTTGTGCAGATCTGCGACGGGCAGGTTGACGAAAATTTGTTTGGGCATTTGAGACTTTCAAGGTCTGTGCTGTGAGGCATTCTCAGGTCGTTGGCGAGAGGCGTCAACAGCTTGCCCAGACTCTGCATGGTGGATGTGAGCCCGATAAAGGTAACGCTCTCAGCATCAGCCGGCTGACAGTACGCTGGTGGCTTCGGTCTGTGTCGCGACTACCAGAAGG
This sequence comes from Comamonas avium, assembly GCF_014836675.1. Lineage (GTDB taxonomy): Bacteria > Pseudomonadota > Gammaproteobacteria > Burkholderiales > Burkholderiaceae_C > Comamonas > Comamonas avium. Next base: position 367,489 of record NZ_JACSQK010000006.1, on the reverse strand, counting down.
ATTCAATGAATGAACACCTAAAAGGTGAAATCTGACAATTACCCAACAAACTGCATCCATCTCAAACGACCAAAAGAGTGGGCACGAAATTTAGTTGCAACTCATCCACGTGGCCCATGGCGAACACCGAAGATGAAAGCATGTTTTGGATCGATTCTCGACTGTCGCAGATCGACTGTGGATTCAACTGATCAATGCAACACAATGCCCGCCACTTGCGAAAGGAGTGTTTGCATGAAGCAAAGACCACCGATCTACTACACAGCAGGCCAGAAGGCATTAATGTGGGACCGCTGGAAAGCTGGCGATACCCTGCATGAGATCGGCAAGCTGTTTGACCGTCCACACACATCCATTCAGAACATACTGAGTGATGCATGCGGCATTAGGTCGCCGGATAGATATCGCTCTCGCTTGGTCTTGTCGATGGCCGAGCATGAAGAAATCTCCAGAGCACTGGCAGCAGGCGAATCCATTCGCTGCGTTGCCAAGCAACTAAAACAGGCTGCATCGACCATCAGTCGAGAGCTTGGTAGATGCAGCTCAGCTGCGTTGCCATGCAGCACCAGGTTCTGAGAGAGCATGTACTGGCACTGCTGGCGTGTGAAGGTATGGCCCATACGCAGCGAAGGCCCGGAGAAACCACCTATGGATAGTGCGGGCGCTGTAAGTTTGGTTATTTCAGACCATTCCATCAAAAAACAAGCGCCAGTGCCCATCGTCTTGAGACCAGTATTGGCGCCGGTCAATGCTGCGCGCCCGGGAGGATGCAGACACAGTCGTGTAGTTGACGATTGCCACATCGCCTTGGTGCTTCCAGCGAAAGACGGAGACATTGCGCCACTGTGCCTGTGCCTGTGCCTGTGCACGGACCTCTTTAATGCCCGTCTGAGCTGCGGCCGTGGCCGACGCTTGGCGCGGCGCTGGCTGTGTTGTGCGTGCGTTGTAGTCAGGCGTCTGCAGTGCGCTTAAGGTGTCAATATCGCCACGTGCGTGCGCTTGACGCCAGGTAGAAAGAACCGCGTCCAACGCATTGCGCTCGGTGGCTTGCTCATCGGGGTGTACCCAATGCAATTCATTAGCAATGATGACAGGCGTGCGCCGCAATTGCAGCGTATGCATCAGGTAGGCCATATCGTCGTTGGCAAGGGCGACGCAGCCTTCGGTTGAGTAAGGGCTGCGCGCATAGCCTGTCCGAGGTACGCCATGTAACCATATTCCACTGCCAGTACGGCCTAAGCGCCGATCATGCTCATTGGGATAGTTCAGTGGCAGTGCCCCGATGCCATAGATCTCCTGCAGCTGTATTTCTTCCAGACGGCTGGTTATGAAGTAGACCCCAAGAGGGGTACGCAGATCGCCTTCAACCTGTTTGTCAAAACCACCTTGACCAATGGATGCGTAGAAGCTGCGGATGAGTTCAAGCCCGGCACTTGTGTTCATGAACACATAGACGCGTGAGTGGCTGGCATCCACAGCGATGAGGTGGCGCACGTTGGAGGCAAGGCGCACAAGTTGCCGCGGAATTAAGCCGGGCTCTGGTGTTTCACGCAGCCATTGCAAGCGACGCCATGCTTCTTCATGCAGCAGCTGCAGTGATTTGCCGTGGGTCGGCGTGATGTCTGCTGCGGAGGAAAAACCATTCAATTTTCCACTGCGCGTCAGCAGCAGGTCACCATATACCAGCTGCCCCAATTGAAAGCGAGGCATGTCACGGACAAGTGCATGGGCCAGATCCAGCGAGGCAGAGTCTCCCGCAGCAATAGCACGATAGATGCCAATCAACCGTGCCTCGGGCGAATCGCGCTGCACACCACTGAGTAATGCGCCAGCAAAGGATGCATCTGAAGCGCCAGCGTTGACCTGCCGAAGCGGCAAGCCAAGGCCTGCGCCAGCCAGCAGTGCCTGAGCCAAGAACTTTCGACGATTTGGCAAAGCGTTCTCACAAGGAGTTGCTGAGATGCCGTGTGGCCTCAAATCACTTCCCCGGCATCGCTCTTGCTTGTGCGACCGCGTCGGCCACCAGATCCCGCAACTGGGCTTCACCAAAACTTGGCAGAGCCCGGCCATTGACAAAAAAGCTGGGCGTTTTGGTGATTTGGAGTGCCACGAGGTCTTCAACATCGAGCTTGAGCACCGCCTGCACGTCAGCGCGCTGCGCGTCCAGTTTGGCTTTCTCAATATTCAAGCCCGCACGCTGTGCTTGTTGCTCGGCCAGATCAATGCGGGGCTGACCGTGGTCGGCCCACTGCGGCTGGCTGGCCAGCAAGGCTTCCAGCACTGGCTGGTATTTATCTTGAAGCCTGGCCGTTTCAAGCATCTGAATCACCTGATCGGAGCCAGCGTGAAAAGGCGCGTAACGAATGACCAGACGCACTTCTTGCGGGTACTGCCGGAGAATGTCTTTGACGATGGGGTAGAAGGCGCGGCAAGTTTCGCAGGCAGGGTCAAAGAACTCAACGATGGTCACTGGCGCTGATGCAGGACCAAACGCTGGAGCATGCGGACGTACCAGGCGGTCGGCTTGCTGCTCAGCAGCTTGTGTCTGCGCTTTCTTTACGCTTTGCTGGTACGACCAGATGCCCAGACCAAACAAGGCAAGAATGAGCAGTGCAAGCAGGGATACAGCGAATTTTCTGCGGTTCATCGGGCGGTCTTTCTTAGATAAGTAAAGAGAAGAAGTACAAGTACGGTGAATGCGGCAAGCGAAAGCCAGGGGATCTGAACTGCGCCGTTAAACAGATCGAGCCGCTGATTGGCACATGAAACGCCGCTGCCGCAAGGTGTCCATGTTCTGGGTATCCAGCCCGCCACCAGCAGCGTGTGATACGCGGCAAGGCACAGCCCGCCCAGAGCAAGCCAGAGGGCATAAATCGCACCTTGTCGGTCATTGAGATAGGCGGCAATGCCCAGCACGATGGCGATGGGAAACATGAAGATGCGCTGGTACCAGCACAGCACGCAAGGCGTCATTCCCATGACTTCGCCTAAGAACATGGCCCCCAAAGTTGCCACAGTGGCCAGCAGCCATGCAAGCATCAACAGTGTCCAGTGGCGGTTCATTGGCGCCCCCCATGTTCAGTGGTTGAGAGCGACAGCATCAGGGCTTGCATGAGTGCGCCGAGCACAGGCAATGCGCGGCAGGCAAGCACCTGCCGGAGTAAAGAAAACATGAGCGTATCCCTGGAACATGAAAATCCTCCAGCTGCAAAAGCTGGGGCGATTCACAGGGATCAGTGCTAACAGCCGACGTTAGCGCGCCGGATGGCAGGCTGAACCCTGGTCAGGCCAGGGTGCTCCACTGTGGCCGTTCAGGCCGGCTGACCAGCAGCGCTTGCACCCATGCGTGCAGCGCAGTCTGTATGGAGGTGCTGGGGGTGTCTGCGCAAAAGTAGATGGTGCTCAGCAATGCCAGCGCACCGCTGTGGCAGCTGACACAGTGCGTGTGGTGCTGCGCATGGATCTCATCAGTGTGCTGTCCGGCAGAGATGGCTGGCTCACCGGGGAGTGAAAGACTGAATGGCTGGGACTGGCAATGCTCAAGCAAGCACGGTACAGCTGTTGCAGTGGCTGCCGCAATTGCGCCCGGCCACTGCAGTGGCAAGCATAAGAGCAGCAAAAGAGCAAACAGGTAAGTGCGCATCGAAGCGCAATTGTACGGTGCCGATTCTGGCCTTCAAACAGCGCTGTCACGCCATGGCGTTGAATGGAAAATTCTCTGAGAAACAGGCATCGAATGCCCATTGCCATTGCCATTGCCATTGCCATTGCCACGGCCCAGACCGACCGCCCTGCCAGCAGCACCCCAATGGCAGGGGTAACCCGTGCAAGCGTCAGAAGTCCGCACCAAAGCAGCGCAAGCCCAAAGTCAGCCCTGCCGTGGATGGTGCTCGCCCCGCCGGCTAAAAAGAGCGACAGCACCATATCGACCACGCCAGCATGGATGCCTGGCGCGGTCCTGCAAGCAGCTAATGCGTTCGGTTGGCTTGTTTGAGCAGACGTGCTCCCAGCGGTCTTTGACTTTCAGCCTGATGCCCGCCGAGCGGCATCCGCTTGAGCGGCTGCCTAGCTGGGCTGGCTCAGCGCCAGCCGCACTGTCAGCAACGTGCAGCCGGGCCGAGAGTCGATGTTCAGCACACCACCCACACGGGCGATGCGCACGGCCATGGAATGCATGCCAATGCCCAGGCCCGAGGCTTTGACTGCGGGCACATCGAAGCCAATGCCGTCATCTTCAATCTCAAGGACCAGTGCATCCGGCTCGGGCTGTACGAGGCACAGGCGCACCTGGCGCGCCTTGCTGTGCTTGATGACGTTGGTGAGTGCCTCTTCGATCAGGCGCGACATGGCCAGATACTGGTAGGCGTTAGGGGGGGTGCGCCAGTTCTGTGCAAATTGCCAGTGGCAGGTGATGCCCAGCACATCGAACAGGTTATTGAACCGGTGGCGCAATGGTGCCACCCAATCTTGAAGCGACTCGGGAACACGAACCTGTGTCGACGTATTGGTGTCAATGGTCAGCCGCAGGTCATTGCGAATGAGCTTGAGCATGGACAGCACCTGGGGTTTAGCAAGCACCTCATTGCCCTGCTCTACCAAGGCAATCATGTGTACCAGCGCGCCACCCAGGCCGTCATGCAGATCGTGGGTCAGGTTCAGGCGCTCTTGCAGGCGCACGTTGGAGAGCTTTTGCGCCTCCAGCATCTGCTCGCTCTTCTTTTGCTTGCTGATGTCAAAAGTGAAACCGATCAGGGCCGAGGTCTGGCCATGCTCATCGCTCAAAACGTGGACCACTTCTCTGACCCAGATGAAGCTGTTGTCACTGGTCAGCGCCCGGTACTCAGCCTCATGGTCAACGCCGGCGATGGACAGCTCCACACAGCGCGTGACTGTGCGCTCGCGGTCATCGGGATGAATACGCGCTACCCAGTCGTCCACCGTCTGCCAGCTCTCCGGACTCCACCCCAGCAAGGGTTCGATCTGCGGCCCGACGTAGGTGTATTTTTTGCTTGCCCAGTCAATCCGAAATGGAATCGCCAGCGTTGACTCCAGCAACGTCTGGTACAGGCCGTTGTCTGTATTTGGTTCAAGTGTGCGCAAGCGCGTAAGCGTATCGAGCATGTTTCGTTGTGGTTACTTCAAGAGAGGATGGATCGTAGGCAGTTCATTCCAGAACCAATGGAAATAACCACCATCTACCTGAAGCAAGGTTTGCGTCTGGATGCTGGAGCGCTCAATGCCCCGCCAGCAGGCAAGCGCAGAATTGCGGTTGCCGTGCAAGTGTACGAACTCTTGTCCCTTGGCCCTGGATCGGGGGGGAATGTAAAGGGCACTGCCAGATGGCACCCACAGGTCTGCCAGAAAGATTTTCTTGAACCTGGGCCAATAGCGTGCTACCGAAATTACCAGCGGCAGTTCCGGGTCGATCGAAGCGAATACATGGGGGAAATCGTGGTGCTCCAGATCGGTACAGACCATGCCCAGCAAGCGGTATCCCGTGCCCTGATAGGGAGACCTGTGGCCTGCAAACATGCCGTACTCATAGTCAATTTGCTTGAGCTTGTCCTCTGGGCTGCTGACGCGAATGCCCTGCCCTTTTTGCACCAGCGTGATACCGAATGCAGCAGCTACGCTGCTGGTAACCCACATGGGTTCGTACACCACCTCGTTGGCAACCAGCGTCAGCTTGGTTTGCTCTCCGTGCTCTGGATCTGGTGTCTCCGTCTTCGCATCAATGACCTCGTACTCCCTGCCGATGGGAATGTAGGGGTCGCTGCTTGCTGGCTCCAGGGGTTCAACATACGGGGGCAGCGCCTTCACATAGGTTGGGCACCCATTGTTGTTGTAGAAAAACGGTGTCTCCACAAGATTGACATCGTTTACGGCTCCCTCTTTGATGAAAAGCGGCGCGTCAAAATACTCTTTTGTCATTATCGAAAGCTCCAAATTAGTTCATCTGATGACGGATGACTGACTAACCCCTCAAACTGCCGCCGTCCCATGTCTTGCTTGCACTATTGCCACAAAAGCAAAGCAAGGCCGTTCTTCATTGACGGCATATGTACCTAAAACGGAATAAACGCAAACAGATGCTACACACCCGAGGATGGGGGCACCATCACTGCTTTCAGGTATTTTTCGTATTTATGCACGGTTGTTGCGCAAATCGATTTTTGAGGCAAGGCTGCCCTGACCTGCACCGTATCCATGCCACCCATGGCAGCCAGAAGAAGAAAACAATGCAGCAAGCTGCCCCACTATGGCTGCAGCCAATTACAGGTCATTGACTTGGCGCCAGAACGCTCAGAGCGTTGCCCTCTTGCCCAAACACACGGCTTGAATGGGCGGTGCGGGTCCATGGTGCTGGCCTGCTGCCGGAGATAGCCGGTGACAGCCAGTGGGAGCCAGTGATACATCGCAGCAGCTAAGCATACGATCACGCCACGGCAGAGCCCTCGTTACTCACGCTGAAGTTGAACAAAAAAAGAGCCCCTGCTGGGGCTCTTTTGCGGGTCGACTCACTGCCTAAAAACCCAAGGCGTGCGGCAAGGCCGTCGACAAGGTTGGCACAAAAGTCAGAATCGCCAGCACGATCAGCTGCGCCACGATGAAGATGGGCAGCTCGCGCGTGAGTGCAGCGATGGGCGTGCGCGTAGCCACAGCCGTGACGAAGAGCAGGCCCCCCACAGGCGGCGTCACCATACCCATGGTCAGATTCACAATCACGATCATGGCAAAGTGCAGCGGATCGATCCCCAGCGCCGCAGAGATAGGTGCCAAGATGGGGACCAGGATCATGATCCCCGGCAAGGGCTCCATGAAAATGCCGAAGGCCAGCAGCAAAATATTGACGGCCAGCAGGAACATTACGGGCGTCAAATGCCAGCTGATGATCAGCTCAGACAGATATTGCGGAATGCCCTCCACCGTCAGCACCCAGGCAAAGGCTGCAGAGGCAGCCATCACAAACAACACTGAAGCGGTCAGCAGCGCAGAGCGCGCTGCAATAGCAGGCACTGCGCTCCAGTGCAGCGTGCGATATACCCACTTGCCGCAGGCAAAGGCATAGAACACAGCCACCACCGATGCTTCAGTGGGCGTAAAGATGCCAAAGCGGATACCGACAATGATCAGCACCACCAGCATCAAGGCGGGAATGGCTTTGAGGCTGTTGATGATGATTTCGCGCGTACTGGGGCGCGCCTCTGTCGAGCGGTAATTGCGTTTTTTGCACACCCACCAGTTCACAGCAGCCATGGCCACAGCGATGACCACACCGGGAATGACACCCGCCATGAACAGGCCACCCACCGAGACACTTTCATCTTGCAGGGTGTAGATGATCATGCTGATAGAAGGCGGAATGATGGGGCCGATGATGGCGCTATTGGCCGTCAAGGCGGCTGCATAGGGGCGGTCGTAGCCGGCCTTTTCCATCATCTTGGTCATCATGGCACCGGGGCCTGCCGCATCTGCCAGTGCAGAGCCTGACACGCCAGCAAACAGCACCGAAGACAGCACGTTGGCATAACCCAGACCACCGCGCAGGTGGCCCACGAACTGCGCCGCAAAGCGCAGCAGCACCTTGGTGAGTGCGCCCCCGGACATCAGCTCGGCAGCAAAGATGAAAAACGGCACAGCCATCAGCGGAAAGCTGTCAATGCCAGTGAACATCTCCTTGAACACCACCAGCTGCGGGTAGCGGCCACCAACAAACACGGCCAGTGCCGCCGAGATGGCCAGCGCAAAGGCCACGGGAAATCCCAGTGTCATCAACACCAGGATAGATACAAACAAAGTCACAGCCATGGGATTTCAGTCCTCAACAATCACAAACATGGCCTAGATCGATGAGGCGGCATCGCCGTCCATCTCTTCTTCAGCAACGTACTGGCCCTGCATCACATAACGGCGTGCAATAAAGGCCAAATGCACCAGCACCAGCACAAAGCCCACAGGCATGGCGGCATAGATGAAGGAAATAGGAATGTCCGTGGCCGCCGTTGTCTGAAAACGCGTGCGCCAGACATAGTCGCTAGAGGCCACCGCCATGAACACGCAAAACAGCGCAATACCCACCGCCACCAAGCCCCGCAACATACGTGCTGCCCTGGTGCCTACCGCGGTGTGCAAGTTGTCGATAGCGACGTGCCCACCGGTGCGCAGGACCAGACCCGCGCCCAGAAAGGTCACCCAGATCATCATGTGCCGCGAGACCTCTTCAGCCCAGAAGATGGAGTCACCCGTGGTGTAGCGCAGCACCACGTTCGAGAAAATGATGCAGGCCATGGCCAGCAGCAACACAATCAATATCCAGCGGTTGATGGCTACCAGCCACCGTTCAATGCAGTCGAGCATAGGTCGTCGGTGTACAGCCCGCATGCATTCAATGGCATGCACTGCACAACGCTTTCTTTAAAAAGTCGATCCCTTCCTGCACACGGAAAAAGCTCCATGCACAGGCTTGCGATGCGCGGCGGACAATCATGCGCTCCAAACGGCAAAAGCCTGCGGGCTATCTACAGCGCACGCAGGCTTTGCACCACACAGAGCGGTACAACGGAAGCCGCGCTTCCTTACTTCACGTTGGCAATAGCGTCCAGTGCGGGTTGACCGAACTTCTTGGCGTACTGCTTGTAAGCAGGCTCCAAGGCCGTGCGAAAGGCTGCAGCGTCAACTTTCTCGACCACTTGCATGCCGTGGCTCTTGGCCAAGGCCACGCCCTTGGTTTCCACATCATCGACAAAGGCGCGCGAGGCTACTGCACCCGCCTTGGCGCCTTCGGTAAAGGCTGCCTTTTGAGCGTCATTGAGGCCGCCCCAGAAAGTGGGCGACACGATCAGCACCACAGGTGCGTACACGTGGGCAGTCAAGGTCAGGTGCTTTTGTACTTCCCACAGCTTGGAGGAAGTGAGCACGGAAATGGGGTTTTCCTGACCGTCGATCGTGCCTTGCTGCAAGGCGCTGATCACTTCAGGCCATGACATGGGGGTGGGCGATGCACCCAGCGTGCGAAAAGCCGTGATGTGCACGGGGTTCTCGGTCACGCGAATCTTCAGGCCCTTGAGGTCGGCCACGCTCTTGACGGCTACCTTGTTGTTGGTCAGGTGGCGAAAGCCTTGCTCGCCCCAGGCCAGTGCAACCAGACCGCGCTGCTTGAATTTGCCCAGCAGGTCCTGACCGAACTTGCCATCCAGCACCGCACGCGCATGGGCCGTGTCACGGAACAGGAACGGAATATCGACGATGCCCACATCGCCTACAAAGTTGCTCAGCGCGCCGGTAGAGACGATGGCCGCTTCTACCGTACCCAGTTGCAGACCTTCGATCAGCTCACGCTCACCGCCCAGGGCGCTGGAAGGAAACTGCTTGACGGCAAACGCACCGTTGGTGCCCTTTTCAACCGATTCAGACCATGCCTTGGCTGCAGCGCCGTAGTGCGAGTTGATCGCCAGCGCATAGCCCAGCTTGACTTCTTTGGGGGCAGCAACCGCGCTGCCCGCAGCCATAGCCACAGCAGCCGTGGTGCACGCGGCGATAAAAGTACGGCGAATCATGACCATGGAATGTCCCTCGTTGTCTAAAAATAGAAAGGCTTTGGCTCGTGCATGCAGGTGGCCCGCAACGGCAAAGCTCTAGATTTGTGAATCTAGCAACGATTGTAAAAACTTTGGTCCTCACCCATATCGGGCAATACCCAGCCAGCAGCGTCCATAAAGACGAATTAAAACAGGCACTTAAACAGGCAAGAAGCGCCATTCGGTGCATATAAGGGTTTGTACTCACATACCCAAAAACGAAGGCTGCGTATTCACCCTGATCAAGCCCCTGTCTGCTACTGCGGCAAACCGTTACACATTGTGTCTTGACCTCTACAATTGTTGCATTAGCAGGTTGATACGAAAGAGATGCATGGCTGTACGCAAACCACTCCCCGTTCAAAAAAATAACGACTCCACACTCGTTTCCTGGCTGGCTGGCACGGTGGTGGTACTGGTTGGCGTGCTGATTGTGGGTGGCTACTGGATGCAGCAGCAGCGCATTGACCAGTCAGCACTGAGCCAGCAAGCTGATGTGTATGACGCTTACCAGCAATACACCCGCAGCAATGCCGCCGCCCGAGCTGCCGAAAAACCGCCTGCAGTCAGCGAAGCGCAGGAAACCCGCAAGTACCTGCTGGGCCACCCTGCTGTGACCCCAGGCTCGGGTTTTGACAAGCCCGGCGTACAGGCTACCGGCAAAACCATTGTGAAAGCCATCGATCAAGCCAAGGGGCTTTAAGTAAAGCAATCAAATAAAAGAGCTGCTAACGCTTACCAGCTAAAGGTTTCAGCATCATTTATATCTGAAACCTAGCACTAATAAGCGTTAGCAGCTCTTGTTTTTAATAATCCTTGGATTATTTCTTGTGTTGCAGCACCCAGGATGCAAACTGGTCTACAAAATTTTGTACGTAGGCATTGCTGTTTTCGCCAATGCTGCCGTCGGCGTTGAAAAAGCCGTCTTTGGCCTGCAGGAACATTTCAGGCTGACCCAGAGTGGGCATATTCAGATAAGCCAGTATGTTGCGCAGATGCTGCTGCGCCAAAGCCGTACCAATCGCCCCGACCGACATGCCAATCACCGCCGCAGGCTTGCCATCCCACACACTCTGGCCATAAGGGCGTGAGCCCTGGTCCACCGCATTTTTGAGTACCCCCGGAATGGAGCGGTTGTACTCGGGCGTCACGAACAGCACGGCATCAACACTGCGCACGGCATCGCGAAACTGCTTGACCACCGCCACCTCCTGACCATCGGCATCCTGGTTGTACAGCGGCAGCTGGCTGATATCCACGCTGGTGAACGTCCAGCCTGCAGGTGCCATCTTGGCAATCGCCTGTGCCAGCTGGCGGTTGAAGGACGCTTTGCGCAGACTGCCCACAATGATGGCAACTTGGTATTGGCTCATAACAATCACTCCATGGTTAGGGATGCCAGTGATTATGGAACCTGACCCCGATCTTCAGCGTGGGCACCCACCTACACGCACAGGCCGTGCACCCTCCATCAGGCACAATGCGGCCTGTTTTGCGCCGTTGAACCCTTGAATGAATTCCCACACTGTCGTCACTGATTCCTCCACCGCAGCCGCTTTGGCGCTGCAGCAAGTGCGCCTGCAGCGCGGGCGCACGCAGGTTTTTGATGGGCTGAGCCTGCAACTGCACGAGCCGCGCATTGGCCTGATTGGCGATAACGGCGCAGGCAAAACCAGCTTGCTGCGCTTGCTGTGCGGTCTGGAAGTGCCCGACAGCGGGCAGGTACTGAGCCAGGGTCAAGATTTGCACGCCGCAGGCGCCCAGCGTGCACGCTGGGTGGGCATGATGTTTCAAAACCCCGACGACCAGATCATCTTCCCCACCGTGGTGGAGGAGCTGGCACTGGGGCTGCAGCCCCAAGGGCTGAAAAAGAAAGAAGCCAAGGCGCAGGCGCTGCAATTTCTGCAAAACCGAGGCTTGCAGGACTGGGCTGACCGGGCTGTCACCAGCCTCAGCCAGGGCCAGCGCCAGCATGTGTGCTGGCTGGCGCTGCTGCTGGCGGGCCCGCGCAGCCTGCTGCTGGACGAGCCTTTTGCCAGCCTTGATCTTCCCGGTCAGGCCCGCCTGGCGCGGGACATTGCACAGACTGCGCAGCAGGTCATTGTCTCCACCCATTTGCTGGAGCATGTGCGCAACTTTTCGCGCGTGATCTGGCTGGAGCAAGGCCGAGTACTGGCAGACGGCGCAGGCAGCACCGTCTGCGCCGCCTACGAAGCCAGCGTGCGCGCACGCGTTGCAGCCATGGACAGCTAAGCCATGGGCAGTCTTTACAGCGAACACATCACGTGGCTGCACCGCGTCAGCCCGGCGCTCAAGCTGGCGCTGATGGCGGTGCTGGGCACGCTGCTGTTTCTTTTGCAGTCGCCCACCATCATGGGGGTCTGCGCCCTGGCATGCCTGCTGCTGTGGCTCAGTCTGGGCCCAGCCACACGTGTGGCACGCCGGCTGATTGTCTCGGTGCTGATTGCAGCTTTGCTGATTGCCGTTTTCCACGCATTCATGGGCAATTACGAGCTGGCAGCCATCAGTTCACTGCGTCTGGCCTGCGCCTCTACGCTGGGGGTGGCACTGACAGTCACGACACACCCTAGCCAGATTTTGCAGTTGCTGGAAACGCTGCTGGAGCCGCTGTCCAGGCTGGGCTTTCCATCACAGCGTTTTGCACTGCAGCTGGCTTTGATGCTGCGTTTCATTGAACACTTCTTTGTGCAGTGGAAGCGTCTGGACGATGCCTACCGCCTGCGCACGGGCAAAGCCGGCGGCTTTCGGCTGCTGGCACCACTGAGCATCCAGATGCTGCAGACGGCCAAGCGTGTGGGCGATGCCTTGTTTGCCCGCCTGGGGCAGTAAGCGCCGCCAGCACCACCGCTGAAACACCGCTGTCTGTAGTTGTCGTGCATCTTTGTACATCTGTACTGCCTGCTGCTTTATGGCCGGGGTTCACGGCTGATCTTGCCCGCGCATCAGCGATGCTGCGGGTGGCATTCACCGCTTTGAGCGTGCAAGCACTTGACGGCTTTCGTGCATAAAAAAACGCTGCCAGTGGCAGCGTTTTTGACAGGGACGGCGCGAATGACTTAGTCGCGCACTACCAGCACGGGGATGCGGGTGGTCTGCAGCACGCGCTGTGCCACGCTGCCCAGCACCAGCTTTTCCAGACCACGGCGGCCGTGCGAGCCCATCACGATCAGGTCAGCACCCACGTTTTCGCTCACGCGGGCAATGCCTTCGTGTACGGCGTGGCCTTCGCCCACCAGTGTCTTGACGGCCACGCCGGTATCGGCCATGGCCTTGTTTACATCTTCCAGTGCCTTGTTGGCTTCTGCAGTTGCTGCGCTCAGGTACTGGGCCTGACCGTAGGCAAAATCAGCGCCAACGCCCGTAAAAGGATAGGGGTCGAGCACATAGACCGCAGTAACTTCGCTGCCAAAAGCCTTGGCCAGCTCTGCGGCCCTGGAGACAGCTTTCAACGAGGTTTCCGAACCATCGACAGGAACCAGAATGTGCTTGAACATGAATAACTCCTCTTTATGTAAAACAGCGGCTGGCTTTGAACCAGCCTACAGATGCAGTCTGCACCCGTAGTACACCGCCCACCTTGACACGTGTCAAATCAGCCAGATTTCTTGCCTTCATCTCCCTGAAATCCTTGGCCACGGCAAGTAATGACCAAAGTATCACGCGCACCGTGCTCGGCATCTCCCAGCGGCTGGATGGGCGTGGACTCATGAATCATGCGCGCGTCATCGAGCAGCATCAGTGACCAAGGCTCAGTCAGGGTAAAGCGCAGGCCGCTGGGGCCCTGGGCCTCAAACACGCGGGTCTCCCCGCCTTTGACGCCACGTCGCCCTACCAAAAACACAGCCACCAAGTCCACACCATCGCGGTGCGCGCCTTCGGGCGTGGGGCGGCCAATGCCATCGGCAGTATCAATCCGAAACTGGTGCGCCTCAACAAAACAGGGGGTGTCCATCGCCTTGCCACACAGTTGCTGCGAAAGATGCGCCAACCGGGCAACCAGCTGCGTCCACACGGCTTGTTGCGTGGTGGATGCATGCATGGGTGCAAACCAGCGCTCCATGCCACCGTGCAAGGCGTTGTACTTGACAGGCTGCCAGTGCGCACGGTGCGCCACTTGCGTGACCGTGTCACCCACCACCTCAAAACTGGCGTGGCGGCGAAAGCGATAGCGCCCCCCATCCTTGAGGAATTCGTCTGGCGGCAGTGATTCCCAGTCGGGGGTCAGCGCCAGCAGGGCTGCCAGATCACATTCCAGCCAGGCGGCGGTATCTGCAGGCTGCAGCACGACATAACCGTGATCGCGCAGCTGCTCAGTCACGCGGTTGGGAGAATGGTATGGGGGAGGAAAAGTCACATGGGCCATAAGGTATGCAAGCTTACTCCCAGCCAGTGACTGCGCGCAGGTTTTCAGCCTCAAATTACTGAATCTGCTAGCCACATTACCCAAAAAATACCGGCACCTGATGCAGGTGCCGGTTCATTCAAGCTGTGTCTCATGCAGGCGCGGTCTGGGCCTCTTGCAGCAGGCGCCACATCACCTTGCCGCTGCCGCTCTTGGGCAGTGCATCTACAAAAGTGACCAGTCGCGGCACTTTGTAGGCGGCCATGTTGTCTCTGCACCATGCGGTAATGTCTTCCTCTGATACCTTGCCCTTGTAATCCTGGCGCAGAACCACCACCGCTTTGACTGTCTCGCCACGGTAAGCATCTTTGGCCGAGATCACGCAGGCTTCCTGAATCGCCGGATGGCGGAACATGAGCACTTCCACCTCGGCAGGCCAGACCTTGAAACCGCTGGCATTGATCATGCGCTTGAGGCGGTCGGTGATAAAGAAGTAACCCTCTTCATCCATGCGCCCCAGATCACCGGTGCGGAAAAAACGCTTGCCATCGATCTGAACAAAGGCAGCGCGGGTGGCAGCTTCGTTGCGCCAGTAGCCTGAAAACACCTGGGGGCCGCACACCATGATTTCACCCTGCTCACCAACAGGCACCTCTTGCAGAGTGTCGGGATCGATCACCCGGCTGTCCGTGCCAATGAACGGGACGCCCAGACACTGCTGCTTGGCCTTCTCTGGCGGGTTGTTGTGCGAGGGTGCCGCAGTTTCGGTCAGGCCGTAGCCTTCCTGATAGCGCAGCCCGTATTCTTCAAACAATCGCTGAGCCACCGCCTGCGGCATGGCCGCACCGCCACCGCCGATATAGGTCAGGCTGCTCAGGTCAAACTGCTTGAAGTTAGGGCTGGCAAACAGGTCAATCACCATGGTGGGAATGTTGGTCCAGTTCGTCACCTTGTATTGCGAGATCAGGCGCCCGGCCAGCTCACGGTCCCAGCGCGGCATCAGCACCATGGTGGCGCCTACGTAGATGCTCGAATGCATCATGGACACCATGCCTGTGATGTGGAACATGGGGATGACGGCCAGCGTGACGTTCTCACTGCACCCACTGCCCCATACGGCAGAGGCCACCGTGTTGAACATGATGCTCGAATGCGTGTGCACACAGCCCTTGGGCAAGCCAGTCGTGCCGCTGGTGTAGGGCAGCACACTCATGTCCTGCGGCCCGACTTCCAGCGCAGGCGCCGGGGCAGAGCACGCCAAGGCCTGTTTCCACAGCACCACCTCGCCGCCGTTGAGCACGGGCACCGCACGCTCTGTCGTCAGCCATGCCTGCCAGACATCTGGAATCGGCTCGCGCTGCGCCTGTGGCGGCAGGTATTCACCCAGCTGCGTCACCACCATCTGCTGCAAGCCTTGGCCTGCGGGCAAGGCATTGCTGGCCTTGACCAGCTCGTCCGCCAGATCGGCGGTGGTGAAGGCCAGCTTGATGCTGCCATCGGTGATGTAGTGCTCCAGCTCCTGCGCCAGATTCATCGGATTGACAGGCACCACGACAGCATTGGCACGCAGGATGGCAAAGTGCGCCATCACCAGCTGCGGCAGGTTTTGCATGAGCAACATGACACGATCGCCCTTGCGCACGCCTGCTGCATGCAGGTGTGCGGCCAGCCGCTCGGCACCATCTGCCAGTTCTCGATAGGTGATCGAGCTGCCAAAAAACTGCAGCGCTGCTTTAGCGGGATAACGTCGGGCACTGGTGGCCAGGTTGTCCCACAGGGACGTATCCAGCAAGGTCAATGCATGGGGAACACGGCGTGGCCAATGATTAAAGTGCGGGCGCATAACAGCAGTTCCATCTCAGGTTGCGAATGCCTTGAAACTATCGCCTCTGGCGGAGTCTGACATTCGGGAAGCACCCCACGGGCGGTCACTTGCGCGACCCGGTCAGAATGTTTCGCTGTGCGGAACTACCAAATCAAACAATTACCAAAAAGCGCTACAAAAGATCATCTTTTTGCCTCGTGCTCTTACCCGCCTTATGGCATCAGCTATCTAAATATGAGCACTGCATACGCCTTGGTGACAGACGGTCGTGCGATGGCATGGCAGAGAAACAGGCACATCAGAAATTTCAGCGCTTTCCCATCCGCTGGCGCAATCTGCCAGCACGCACTGCCACAACTAATAAAGCATGTGACGCAAGCGGCTGACCCGCCACTTGCGCCTGCACGCAGTCTTGCCACATCTGCCCTTGCTGCTCAACGCTGGCACGCCAGAACTGCCTTAATTGCCCAGCAGCACTGCTGCAGTTGCTGTAGCTATAGGGATCACGGCCTTGCAGCAGCCATTGACACTGCAAAAGCAATGCTTGGCGAGTGACAGGCTGCTTTTGCCTGCGCTGAAGGACGTGCAGGAGTTCGTGGGCAACAATGCCTGCCACCACAGGGTCGCTCAAGCGCAGTGACTGGCGCATGCCACCTGCCTCAAACATGGCGGCAGGAAACGATAGCCAGCCACCATTGAGCGACAGCGCACGCCTTGTATCCCCTAAGCGGCGCTGACCCAAGCGCACATGCCCAGCCAGCCAGGCGCCCATCACATCACCAAAGATGGTGCGGACAAAAAAGTGCTCCTGCGGCAGTAAACGCCGCCAGTAACGCGAGGACATGCGCTGCCATAGCGCCCCATAAAAACGATGCATACCCGCCCATGTTGTACCAGCACAGGAGATGCCAGCGGTCAGGGGGTATTGATCGAAGAAGAAAACGCTGACAGCAAGGCATCGGCAGCAGCACCACCACATTGGGTGCGCCTTTGTGCCAACCCAGAAACAGCCCCTCTCCTACTGCCGCGATCTAGATTTGCCCCCACATCGTTCGAGGTGCCTTGGCAAAACTGAAAACACCCCCCAGTGCTAGCCCAAGGAGAAAGCATGGCAACGAAGATGGCCACCGCCAAAGCGCAAACAACTGCCCAGCGACAAAAGCGCTTGCAAAAAGCCCAGAAGGCCCTAGACGCACAAGCGAGCAAGAAAAAAACAACGCGCAAAGCAGCGGCACCGGGCCCTGGCCATGCACTGCCCAGCAATCCCATGCCCGCGCAAAGCCTGGACAAACCCGGGCACGAGCATTTGATGGAATGCCCTCCACAGTTTGCAGCACCCAACTACCATGGCAGTGGCAAATTGCAGGGCATGACGGCACTGATCACGGGGGGCGACTCGGGCATTGGCCGCGCCGTAGCCGTACTGTTTGCGCGCGAGGGCGCCAACGTTGCAATTGCATATCTGAATGAGCATAAAGATGCCAAGACCACCTGCAAACATGTCAAGGCCGAGGGCGCGCAATGCATGTCGATTGCAGGCGATGTACGTGACAGCTCCTACTGCGAGCAAGCCGTGCGCAAGGTGGTGAAGAAATTTGGTGCGCTCAATATCCTCGTCAATAACGCCGCGTTCCAGGAACATGCAGAAAGCCTGCAAGACCTGTGCGATGCGCGCATTGACGAGACCTTCAAAACCAACATCTACGGCTATGTGTACATGGCTCGCGCCGCTGTGGCGCATATGCAGCGCGGCGACTGCATCATCAACACCGGTTCGGTCACAGGCCTGCGCGGCAGTACCTACTTGCTGGACTACGCCACCAGCAAGGGCGCCATTCACGCCTTTACCAAGTCACTGGCCTCTAACTTGGCCAGCCGTGGTATCCGTGTCAACGCCGTAGCACCCGGCCCAGTGTGGACGCCCCTGAACCCTGCAGACAAGACCGAAGACGATATCGCCAACTTTGGTGCAGACACGGACATGGGCCGCCCCGCACAGCCCGAAGAGATTTCTCCGGCCTATGTGTTTTTGGCGTCGCCAGTTTGCTCCAGCTACATCACCGGCACCGTGCTGCCCATCACCGGCAATGCAGGAGACGGCGTATAAGAAGCCACATCAGGCTGCGCCGTCTGGATGCAGGCCTTGTCTTGCCTCGCGCAACGCTAAACTGTGCCCCTTTGCGTGCTGCGCATTCTGAAAGACGTTGCATCGCTGTCTGAATGAATGCGGCAGGCACGCTTGCCGTTTAGCGTGGTACAGAAAGAGGCTGGCATGGAGATTCGCAGATTCAAGATGGGTGATGAAGCCGCGTTGTTTCATGTCTATTTCACGGCGATCCATGAAGTCGCCATCCGCAACTACACGCAAGAGCAAGTCAATGCCTGGGCTCCACCTGAAGTTGATCAGAAGATGTGGGCCCAGCTGGTTCAGAAAATTCAGCCCTTCGTAGCCGTGCTCAACGGTGTGATCGTGGGCTATGCCGATGTACAGGCCAGCGGCTATATCGACCATTTCTTTGTGTCAGGCCACTACCCACGCCAAGGGATTGGGACACAGCTGATGGCACGGATTCATGAAGAAGCCGAGTTTCTGAAGTTGACCGAGCTCACTTCCAACGTCAGCAAGACGGCAGAGCCATTTTTTGCTTTGCACGGTTTTAGCGTGCTGGAGCGCAGGTCTGAGGTCTTGCATGGTGTCACCCTGCAAAACGCACGCATGCGCAAAGCCTTAGCCTAAAAATACTGCCTGCTGTCGCTGGGCAACCGGGGCAGCACAACGCATGCACAGGGCCTTAAGCCGCCGGCTGTGGGCCCGGCTTGGGCGGCAGCTCGATGGGTGGCGTGCCATTGGGCGGTTCCTGGACAGGCACAGGCGGGGGCAAATCCTCTGGTGAAGGGTCTGTGTCCTGTGGCTGCCTGGGCATGGGCGGCACAGGCAAAACAGGTGCCGGCGAACTGAACGCTGCAACACGGCACGAGGATGATCGAAAATGCATGGCACATCCTTTCTGGACTGCCATTTTGAAGCGGCATGTGACTTGCGTATGTCAGCCCAGCCCGCATGTAAGACCGATCTCCTCTGCCCTTTTCACTTTGCTGCGCCTGTGGCGCAGCGTGGACTGCTTAAAACTCCAGGTTGTCGATCAGGCGGGTTGTTCCCAGCTTCGCAGCACCCAGCGCTACCAGGGGGGTCTGGCTGGCGTCCCCCTGTGCGGGTGGCAGCAGGTTGCCACGCTGGCGTACCGTCAGGTAGTCGGGCTGCCAGCCCAAGTCTGCCAGGCGCTGCATGGCCTGCGCCTCCGATTGCGCCAGTGGTTGCCCGCTTGTGCGCACCTGGTGCGCCAGCCATTGCAGCTGCTTGTGCAGGGCCAGCGCTTGCGCACGCTGCTCGGCGTTGAGATAGGCATTGCGCGAGCTCAGCGCCAGGCCGTCTGCGGCGCGCTCGGTATCCACGCCAATGATCTGCACGGGCAGCGCAAACTGCTGCACCATGTGGCGTATCACCAGCAACTGCTGGTAGTCCTTCTTGCCAAATACGGCCACGCCCCCCCCGGCAGTACCGAATACACAGGCAAACAGTTTCATCACCACCGTGCATACACCGGTGAAAAAGCCCGGGCGAAAGTGCCCTTCCAGAATGTCTGCCAGCGCTGGGTTGGGCTGCAGTTTGAAAGTCTGTGGCTGGGGGTACAAATCCTGCTCTTTGGGGGCAAACACCACGTCACAGCCCTGCGCCTGCAATGTGGCGCAATCGGCCTCAAAGGTGCGCGGGTAACTGTCAAAGTCTTCGTGCGGCAGAAACTGCAGGCGATTGACAAAAATGCTGGCCACGGTGATGTCACCGTGCTCGCGTGCATGGCGCACAAGGGACAAGTGACCTTCGTGCAGGTTGCCCATGGTGGGCACGAAGGCGGGGCGACCACGCCCTGCCAGTGTCTGGCGCAAGGCATCGATGGATTGAACGATCTGCATGGCGAAAAATCTCTCTGTAACTGGAGCGAAGACCGGCTTACCAGGCGTGCACGCGGTTGTCTGGGAACGTGCCTGCCTTGACGGCCTGCACATAGGCCTGCATGGCCCCCTGAATGCTGCCCGCATCGGCCATGAAGTTGTGCACAAACTTGGGCATCTTGCCCAGGTTCATGCCTAGCATGTCGTGCAGCACCAGCACTTGCCCGGCAGTGCCATTGCCCGCGCCAATACCAATCGTGTGGCAATGCGCCAGCTCTTGCGTGATGCGGCTGGCCAGTTGCTCTGGCACCATCTCCAGCACCAGCATGGTGGCACCAGCGCTTTGCAGCTCCAGCGACTGCTGGCGCAGCAACTGGGCTGCGGCCTCGTCACGGCCCTGCACGCGGTAGCCGCCCAGCGCGTAGACGGTTTGCGGCGTCAGCCCCAGGTGGGCGCACACGGGCACACCGCGTGCCACCAGAAATTCCACCGTCCTAGCGGTCCAGCCACCGCCTTCGAGCTTGACCATATGGGCACCGGCCTGCATCAGCAGGCAGGCATTGCGCATGGCTTGCTCGGCACTTTCGGCATAGCTGCCATAGGGCATGTCGGCCACCAGCCACGTTGTGCCCTGACTGCGGTGCAGTCCACGTGCCACGCTGGCCGTGTGATAGACCATGTCTTCGAGCGACACGCCCACCGTGCTGTGCCGCCCCTGGCAGACCATGCCCAGTGAGTCGCCCACCAAAATACAGTCCACACCTGCTGCGTCGGCCACCGCCGCAAAAGTGGCGTCATACGCCGTCAGCATGGCAATTTTCTCGCCCTGCGCACGCATATGGGCCAGCCGGGGCAGGCTGACCGGCTTGCGCGCAGGCATGGGTGATGCGGGTGGCAGCGTGCCGTAAGGGGTTGCGCTGTTGCCTGCTGTTTCTGTGTTCAAAGCCGTCATGGTTGCGATCCACTCCACCAAACGCTGGCGCAAGGCTGGGTGCACCAGCCATTGGCCGCCATTAAGAACTTGCGCAAAGACTGCGCAAAAGGCAAAAAGGTGCTGGTTTACAGCGTCTGTGTGGGCACGTGATGGCGCAGCTGTGTCTGGCGGTTGTGATCGTCCACAAACACCAGCTGTGGCTGGTGCTCTGCCACATTGCTTTCATGCACTTGCGCAAAGGACGCAATGATCAACAAATCGCCCACGGCAGCACGGCGTGCGGCAGAACCATTGACAGAAATCATGCCGCTGCCGCGCTGGCCCTTGATGGCATAGGTGACAAAGCGCTCGCCGTTGTCGATGTTCCAGATGTGGATCTGCTCGTTGTCGGCAATGTTGGCGGCGTCCAGCAAATCTTCGTCAATGGCGCACGAGCCTTCGTAGTGCAGCTCGCACTGCGTGGTCTTGACCCGGTGAATCTTGGACTTCAAAAGTGTGCGGAACATGGTGTCTCCCTTTGTCTTTGTATGTATCTGGCACGCCGCTGCAGCTTGTCACCAAGCACCCACTTGCGCCGCGCCCCCTTGTTTCGTGGGGCGCATTGTGCACATGCAGGCTTTCGGGTCAACCGCTGGGGGTGCAGGGACATGCACCGTGACTGCTTGACGGCCAGCATTGCACAAGGCAGGACGACCCAAGGCTGTCTGGACGCAACTGCCTCCTGGCTCCCCAGAAAAAAGCAAACCATGGCGAGACAGCCCTGCGCTTACAAGCCCAGGTCTTTGGCGGCTGCCTTGATTTCTGCGAACTGGTAGTCCTGTACCGTTTGGCGCGATGACACCACGCGATCGTGCGGCCCAGGCACCAGCAGCCATGCCGTGCCACCTTCTTGCGCAGGGTGTGGCATGGCAAACATCAAAAATTCACAGTCAATGCCCCACACATCATCGACCTGCATGGTCTGGCACTCGGCTGGCACATGCATGTAAGTGACCTGATCGGCCACAGCGCGCAGAAAATCTGCAGTCTGCGCAGCATCTGCGTCTGCAGCACCCTGCACGGGATTTACATGCCGAATCAACGGCGTGCTGCTGAAAGACTCATGCGCCCACGTATCTGCCTCGCGCTGGAACATCAGCGTCGCCTTGCCTGTGAAGGCAAAGCCCGCAGGGTCATCGCCCACGCAGTAGGTCCGGGCAGCGGCCACAGCCTGGTCGTAGCTGTCGTTGTCAATGGCAACCACGCGCAGGTCTTGGGTGATATCGGTCATTCAAAAATCTCTATGTCAAAACCCGATCCGGGGGGTGTGGACCGGGGGGTGTACCCGCCACCGCTCCTGCTGCGGTGGCAGTGGCGGTGGCAGTGGCGGTGGCGGTGGCGCAATACGAAAACGCTTACTGCTGCAGTTGCGCCCACACCTTGTCCAGCCGCTTGGCGCTGACGGGGTACGGCGTACGCAGCTCTTGCGCGAAAAAGCTCACGCGTAGCTCTTGCAGCATCCAGCGGTATTCCTGCATGCGGGCATCGACTGCGCCCTTGCGTTCGGCCACCAGACGCCAGTAACGCTGCTCCAGCGGCTGCAGCTCTTTGAGTTTGGCGGCATCACGCGCCGGGTCTGCGCGGTACTTGTCCAGCCGAATGGTGATGGCCTTGAGGTAGCGGGCGTAGTGGGCCAGCTGGCTCCAGGGGGCCACGGCAATGAAGTTTTTGGGCATCAGCTTTTGCAGCTGCTCGCTCGCATCCTTGGTGGCTTCCGGGGCGTTCTTGGTGTCCTTGATCTTGCGCGCAGCGGCGGCGTACTCCACCAAAATCACGCCGGCCATGCGTGCCACTTCGTTGGCAATCAACGTCAGGCGGCCACGGCCATCCTGCACGCGCTGCTTGAAGTCCGCCTCATTGGCGGGCAGCGGCTCCTGCAAAAATGCGCGGTCAATTGCCACATCAATGATCTGGCCGCGCAGCTCTTCCTGCGTGCCCAGCGGCATGTAGGCAACGGCCATTTTCTGCAGGTCTGGAATGTTCTTTTCCAGGTACTTGAGCGCATCCTTGATCTGCAGCGCAAACAGGCGGCGCAAGCCCAGACGGTGCTTGGCGGCGGCCACCTCGGGTTCGTCAAACACCTCAATGCCTACATCGGTGCCGTGATCGATCAGCGCAGGAAAGCCAATCAAGGTGGTGCTGCCCTTGCTGATTTCCATCAGCTCTGGCAGCTGGCCAAAACTCCATGCGGTGTAACGCTGGTCGGCCTTTTCAGGTGGCGGTGCAGTCGATGCCTTGGCGGCTGTCTTATCGTTTTTAGGAGCTACTATCGCTTGCAGTTGCTTGTTTTCAGATACTTTTTTATCTGAAACTGTTGACTGCTCTACGGTAGCAGCTACCTTTAATGATGCCAAAGCCTGAAACGCACCACGCGCCTTGACGCCCCACTCGGCCTTGAGCGCGCCCAGATTGCGGCCCTGGCCCAGCTGGCGGCCATGCTCGTCAACGATGCGAAAGTTCATGAACAGGTGCGGGCTGAGCATGTCCAGCTTGAAGTCAGCGCGCTTGACATCCAGCGAGGTTTCATCGCGCACCTGCTTGAGCAGCACATCAATCAGTCCACCCCTGGCCCAGCGCTCGCTTTGCGTAAACAGCTCGGCCAGGCGCGCTGCGCTTTCGGGCAGCGGCACAAAGCGGCTGCGCGGGCGCTGGGGCAGGCTTTTGAGCAAGGCCTGAATCTTGTCCTTGAGCATGCCCGGCACCAGCCATTCGGCCCGTTCCTCAGAGACCTGGTTGAGCACAAACAGCGGCACCGTCACCGTGATGCCATCGCGTGCATCGCCGGGGCTGTGTAGGTAGGTGGCGCTGCAATCGACGCCGCCGAGCTTGACGATCTTGGGGAAATTGTCAGTGGTGATGCCTGCCGCCTCATGGCGCATCAGCTCGTCTTTGGACAGGCGCAGCAACTCAGACTGGCCTTTGCTGGCCACGCGGAACCACTTGTCAAACGTGGCACCGCTGTAGATGCCCTTGGGCAGATGCTGGTCATAGAAGGCGAAGATCAGCTCATCGTCCACCAGCACGTCCTGGCGGCGCGACTTGTGCTCCAGGTCTTCCACCTTGCGCACCATCTTGATGTTGGAGGGCAGAAAGTGCCACTGCGTGTCCCACTGCCCCTCTACCAGCGCCTGGCGAATGAACATGGTGCGCGCGGCATCCGGATCGACCCGGCCATAGCTGACGCTGCGTCCGTTGTAGACCACCAGCCCATACAGCGTGGCGCGCTCCTGCGCCACCACATCGGCCTGTTTTTTGGACCAGTGTGGGTCCAGCAGCTGCTTTTTTAAAAGGTGCGCGCCCACCTCTTCGAGCCACTGCGGCTCAATCGCCGCAATGCCGCGCCCGTACAGGCGCGAGGTTTCCACCAGCTCGGCCGCCACAATCCAGCGGCCGGGCTTTTTGCTCAAATGCGCGCCGGGGTGCGGGTGAAACTTGATACCGCGTGCGCCCAGGTAGGCATCGCTTTCTTCGCCCTTGTAGCCGATATTGCCCAGCAGCCCAGACAGCATGGACAGGTGCACAGGCTCGTAGCCTGCGGGCTCGCTGTTGATGAGCCACTTGTGCTCTTTGATCACCGTCATCAACTGGCTGTGAATGTCACGCCACTCGCGCACACGGCGAATGTTGATGAAGTTCTGGCGCAGCAACTGCTCCCACTGGCGGTTGCTGATTTTGTGCGTGGCGTCTTCCACCACGTCGGCAGGGCTGAACAGCGCCAGTCGTTCTTCTACGGTGCCCTGCACCTGCGCGCCGCTGGTGCGCTGGCTGACGGGCAGGAATGCCTGGTTGCGCGCGCTGGGCCTGGCAGCAGGCTGGGTTTGCGCCGCCATCTCGGCACGGCTTTTGGCCACCACCTTGCCGCCACGGGCATCCTGCAGCCACTTCCACAGGCGCAGGTAGCCGCTGAATTCGCTCTTTTCGTCGTCAAACTTGGCGTGCTGCTGGTCGGCCTGCTGCTGCGCCTCCAAAGGCCGGTCGCGTACGTCCTGCACGCTCAGTGCTGAGGCAATGATCAGCACCTCGGCCAGCGCCCCGCGCTCGCGCGCCTCCACAATCATGCGGCCCACACGCGGGTCCAGCGGCAGGCGCGACAGCTCCTTGCCCATGTGCAGCAGGTTGCCGCGCTCGTCCACCGCGCCCAGCTCGGCCAGCAGCTGGTAGCCGTCGGCAATGGCGCGGCCCGAGGGGGCCTCAAGGAACGGAAAGTTCACCACATCGCCCAACCCCAGCGATTTCATGCGCAAGATCACGCCCGCCAGAGAGCTGCGCAGAATTTCGGGGTCGGTAAACGGTGTACGGCTGGTGAAATCAGCCTCGTCATACAGGCGGATACAGATGCCGTTGGCCACACGGCCACAACGGCCTGCACGCTGGTTGGCCGCCGCCTGGCTGATGGGCTCCACCAGCAACTGCTCTACCTTGCTACGAAAGGAATAGCGCTTGACACGTGCCGTGCCTGCGTCAATCACGTAGCGAATGCCGGGCACCGTCAGCGAGGTTTCGGCCACGTTGGTGGCCAGCACAATGCGCCGGCCCGTGTGACCATCAAAAATACGGTCTTGCTCGGCCTGCGACAGGCGCGAGAACAGCGGCAGCACCTCGGCACTGCGCAGCGCAGGATGGTGCTGCAGGTGCTTGCGCAGATGGTCGGCCGCTTCACGGATTTCGCGCTCGCCGGGCAGAAAGATCAGGATGTCGCCGCCCTTGGCACCACCGCTCCACAGCTCATCGACACCATCGGCTATGGCGTCGTTGAGGTCGTAGTCCTTCTTTTCCTCAAACGGGCGGTAGCGCATTTCCACCGGGAAGGTGCGGCCCGAGACCATGATCACGGGCGCCGGGCCTTCCTTGCCCGCAAAGTGCTGGGCAAAGCGGTTGGCATCAATCGTGGCCGAGGTGACCACTACCTTCAGATCGGGGCGCTTGGGCAAAATCTGCTTGAGGTAACCCAGCAAAAAGTCGATGTTCAGGCTGCGCTCGTGGGCCTCGTCAATGATCAGCGTGTCATACGCCTTGAGCAGCGGGTCCGTCTGTGTTTCGGCCAGCAAAATACCGTCGGTCATCAGCTTGACGGAGGCATTTTTTTGCAGCGTGTCCTGAAAACGCACCTTGTAGCCCACCAGCTCGCCCAGCGGGGTGTTCAATTCTTCGGCGATGCGCTTGGCCACCGAGCTTGCCGCAATGCGCCGCGGCTGCGTATGGCCGATGAGGTGACCGCGCACATTGCCGCTGGCATCTGGCTGCGCATTGATCTTGCCGCGCCCCAGCGCCAGGGCAATCTTGGGCAGCTGGGTGGTCTTGCCCGAACCCGTCTCACCACACACGATGACGACTTGGTGGCGCTCCATCACCTCCATGATTTCTTCACGGCGACTGGATACGGGCAGGGACTCTGGAAACGTGATCTTCAAGGGCATAAGGGGCTGGATTATCCCAGCACCAGCCCATCTGCGTTGAACATAGGTTTAGGCATAAAAAAATCCCCATGGCCACCACCATGGGGATTTTTCCAAGCGGCTGTAGCGGCTACTTTTTCGTGTCTACATAGCCGGCACCCACACCGAAATTCATACCCTGCTGTGCAAACGAGTAGCCCACATCAGCCCCCACATACACATTGTTCTTACCCAGATAAGCCACCCCCACATTGGGACGGAAGCTGCGATCGGCAAAGGAATAGTCCACCCCCAGCGAGGCTGCGGCCTTGTCTTGCCTGTCGGTAGAGAACACCTTCACCCCCAGCGCGGGGCCGGCAATGGGCTTGGGCCCACCAAATGTCCAGGTCAAGCCTGCGCCCACGCCTGTACCAGCCAGGGCCGATGTAGACAATGTGGCTGCAGCCAAGGCACTGCACGCGATAGCGATGATTTTTGCTGTCATCCAAACCTCCAGATTTCTCAAAACAAATCCGCACCCACCCGCTTGGACAGGTACAAGGTGTACTTTCTCGCGCTCAAGGCTCAAGCCTTGTCAGACAAGCCCTTGCTCGCATTTCCTTACATGGGGTAAGCCCAGGTGCACAGAACGTACACATCGCATTGCTATGCTTGCGCGCACCCTGCTTTTGGCAACTTCTTGGCACCGCGTCATCGCGCTTTACTGGTTTCTTGCACTGTTTTTATGGTTTCTTTGCTTGCGCTGCTCGCGCCCATCCTGTCGCTCTGGCTCTGGTATCCCCTGTTCAAAAAACATCGCCGCGCTTTCGTGTGGTGCGTGGCCATCACCACGCTGCTGGGCATTGCACCGGCGCTGCTGATTGTGGCCATGCGCCATGAATTCATGAACTTTGCCCTGGTCTCGCACCTGCAGGTCATCAGTGGCGGCCTGTTTGCTGCCATTGGCATGGGTGTGGTGCTGGCCATCGTGCGAGATGTGCTGTGGCTGGTGCTGCGTGCCACCGCAGGTCCAACCCGCGCAGCGCACATCCTGCGCCCACGCTGGACGGTGCTGGGCATGGCTTTGGCAGTGGGCTTGAATGCCTATGGCCTGACCCAGGGCGTCAAGCTGCCGCAAGTCAATGAGCATGAAGTGACCCTGCCGCGCCTGCCTGCCCAGCTCGATGGCCTGCGCATTGCCGTGCTGGCAGACATTCATGCCACGCCGGTGAACAACGCCGCCTACGTGCAAGCGCTGGTGGAACGCACCAACGCAGCACGCCCCGACATGGTGGTGCTGCCCGGCGATCTGATTGATGGTGATGCGCCCACGCAAGCTGGCAACATTGCCCCCCTGGCAGGCCTGCATGCACCTTTTGGCGTGTGGTCAGCGCCCGGCAACCATGAGTACTACAGCGGCTACGACGCGTGGGCCAGGGTGTTCAACCGCCTGAACCTGAACTATCTGGCCAACGAAGCACGGGTGCTGGATGTGCGCGGACAAAAGCTGGCGATCTCTGGCGTGGGTGACCCCGCGTATGGCCGCCTGTCTGAGCAAAACAGCGACCCCAACACCCCCGAGGGGGTGCCACCCGATGTACAAACCGTGGCACAGCAAGCCCGGGCAGGTGGTGCGCAAGTGCACATTTTGCTGGGCCATCAACCCAAGATGGCACGCAGCTATGCGCCCCACGGCATTGATCTGCAAATTGCCGGTCACACCCATGGCGGTCATATCAAGGGCATGGACCGCTGGATTGTGGCCCCGGCCAACGATGGTTTTGTCAGTGGCCTGTACGACGTAGGCCCCATGCGCCTGTTTGTCAGCAATGGCGCGGGGTTGTGGCCCGGCTTTGCCGTGCGTCTGGGTGTGCCCTCTTCCATCGATATTCTGGTGCTGCGCAGCGCCACAAAATAAGCCCACTGCGCTGCTGCAGCCGTCAACGTCAACCTAAGCGGCGCCAAGCCTGAACCACTGTGGTTCAGGCTTTTTTATGCCTGCGATTCGTGCAAGGCATGGCGCACCGCATCCAGCGCAGGAATGTCACGCTGCGCCAGGCACTGCGCTTGCTCAGCCAGTGCGGCAGGCAGGCAGCTTTGCTGCGCCAGTGCCTGCCAGGCAGCACGTGCGTTGCGGCTGGCGCTGGCCGATGGTGCCCCCGCACCCCACTGAACCAGACGGCGCAGCGCCACAACGGCCAGCCGCTCGGTGCGGCGCAATGCGGGGGTGACCAGGATGGTCTCGCGCCGCCACTGCTGCAGCTGCAGCAGCGTGGCAGGCATGGCGCGCAGCGACAAAGCCATGCGTGGCAGCACAGCGCGCTCGGGCCACTGCGTTTTGTCTGCCCAGCGCACCAGGCGCAGCAAACGATGGTGCAGCTGCACCTGCCAGCGGTTGCTGGGGTGCGCCGGCCGCACCTGCCACTGCACAGGCCTGCCGTCCTGCAGCAGACGGCGTGCCAAATCTGGCACCTCCTGCACCATCATGCGCGCAAGGGTTTGCAGGCGACGCTGGTCATTGGTGGGATACACCCAGCGGTACACCACCCACGCCAGCGCCGGGCCAGACACCACCACCAGCGCCATGCTCAGGTGCTGCCCGAAGCTGCCCGCTGCCGGAAAGACGGGGGCCAGCAAAATGAACATGGCCATGTTGGTGTCCATTGCACCAGCGGCCGTGCGCTTGTGGGCAAACACCAGCCCGCCCATCAGCGCAAA
This sequence comes from Comamonas avium, assembly GCF_014836675.1. Lineage (GTDB taxonomy): Bacteria > Pseudomonadota > Gammaproteobacteria > Burkholderiales > Burkholderiaceae_C > Comamonas > Comamonas avium. The sequence continues at coordinate 338,706 of NZ_JACSQK010000006.1, read as the reverse complement.
GGGCAGCAGCATCGCCACCATCTGCCAGCTCGACTGTGCCAGCGGCCACACCCAGCTTTGACACAGCAAGGCCAGCCCTGCACCAATCAGCTGCCCGCGCAGCACAAAGGCCATGGTGTGGCTGGGGCTCTCAAACGCAGAAAACACCAGCAGCATGACGGACAGACCCAGCATGCCGAAAGCGACCAGCCCGGAGCCCGTCCACGCCCACACCATGCCAAACACCAGCAAAGTACCGCCAGCGCGCAGGGCCGCTTGGCGTGCACCCACCCAGTCACGGTGCAGGGCCAGGGGGCTGTCATGGCGGCCATTGCAGCCTTTGCGGCCTTTGCCCCGCTGACCGCTGTGTCCACTGCGTGCAGGCAGGTTCAGGTCCAGCGCCTCAGCCCGCAGGCCACGGCGTATGGCTTGCAGCAGCAAGTACAGGGCATGCAAACCGGGCAGTGCCTGCTGGCCACCGCCTTGCAAGCTTGCAATCGACGCTTCACAGGCACGGATGGCCTGGTGCAAAGCGTGGTTCAGCCCTTGAGGGCTGGCAGCCTGGGCATGGGGTGCTGCGTGCATGGCCTGTGCCAGCTGGTCCACCGCATCGCACAAGGCCAGCCTCTGCGCCTGAATCTGAGCCGGTGCCAGCGCACCGCTACCCGCAGCAAGAATTGCGCTGGATGCAGATGCCTGCGCGCCTGCGCCCGCACCCGTATTGCCCTGTGCCTGCCCCAGCTGGTACACCAGCTCCATGGCGTAGTGCTGCTGCCAGTGCATGGCCCTGGAGGTATTGCGTGCCGTGCGTGAGCCTTCAGGGTACAGCTCCAGCAACTCTTCAACTTGCGCCAGACGGCTCAGCAGATGGCCTTGGTCCAGCGCCTGGCCTGCAGACGGCTGGCGCAATTGGGCGGCGGCGGCTTGCAGCACTTGAGCCAGCGCGCTGCGGCTTTGCGCAATCAGCACCGCAGCTTTGCGCCGTGGCGCAAAACACCACGAAATACACAGCGCAGCAGCCACCCCGGTGATCACCGTCAGCATGCGGTCCCACGCCAAGGGCCACACGCTGTCTGCCGGGCCATGGTGCAGCAGCACCACCATGGCCGCCGAATAGCCCGCCAGCATGCAGCCATAGACCAGATAGCCGCGTTGCAAGTTGCCCAGAAAAGCACACGCCGCCACCCACAGTGCCAGGCCGAATGCGAGTACCCACAGCGAATCTTGCGCCAGCAGCACCAGGGCCACGGCATACACCACACCGACCACCGAGCCGCCAAAGCGGTACAGGCCGCGAGAGAGCAAATGCTCGCGCATGGGCTGGCTGGCGGCCCAGGCCGACATGGCAGCCCAGTGCGGGTGCTCCAGCCCCATGGCGTGGGCCAGCGCTAAAGCGGCAAACGCGGCCAGCGCTGTACGCAGCGCAAAGGCCAGCACCGGCACATGAAAGCCCAGCGCTGCAGCGGCGCGCTGCCACCGTGGCCGGGGTTGAGCATCAGCAGCGTTCATTGCGCGGCCTTGTCCTGTGCCTGAATGGCAATCAGGCGGGTGTGCAATTGCTGCAGGCCGTGGCGCAGCGCTGCAGTGGTGGTGCTGTCCATGCCTTGCAGCAACTGGCCCTCCACCTGGTGCAGTTTGGCGCGCACATCGGCCACCACATGCTGGCCTTGCGCGGTCAGGCACAGCGATTTGCTACGGCGGTCGTGGGCATCGCTGTGGCGCACAAGCAAACCCCGCGACTCCAGCAAATCCACCACACGCACCAGGCTAGAGCTGTCCAGCCCCACACGCTGCGCAAGCTGCTTGAGCGTCAAGGGCGTACCCGCTGCCGCGTGCAGGTGAAACAGCGGCACCCAGGTGGCATCGGTCAACCCCAGCTCTGCCAGACGCACCTCCAGCACCTGACGCCAGGTGCGGCTGACGTTCATCAGCAAGTGACCAAACAAGGGGGCTTGAGGTACTGCAATGGGGTCAAAAAAAGGCTGTGCATCGCCCGCTACTTGGGCAGGAGAGGTGCTCAATTGAGAATTTGTCATTTATTTTGCAAACCAAATAGTTGGTATTGCAAATTATTTTAGACACAACGCAAAATTGCAGATTCCATCAGGGAGATATCAATATCAGTAGCTATCAGCGCTTACACTGCAACACTTTCAAATTGTTTTCATATTGAAACTATTGCTACATAAGCGCTGACAGCTCACTTTTCAGAAAGCTTGTGGCGGCTACCTATCCACAGCATGGCGGCCCAGCTGCTCAGTGCCATCAGCGCCAGCCACAGCATGGGCTGGGCTGCAGCCGCCAGCGGTGCCCCCATCTGGTTGAGCCGCAGTGATGCCTGAATGCCCGCCGTGCTGGGCGACAGCCAGCGCAGCCACTGCAAGGCGTCAGGCAAAGCCTCCACAGGCCAGGTAAAGCCCCCCATGAATGCCAGCGGAATGGACGTAAACAGCACCACCTGCAACGCACGCTCGCGGTTGGCCAGCCACCAGCCGAGCAAACTGGCGCAACCCGCTACCGCCGGTACAAAGCAGGCCAGCAGCAGCAAAGCGCCCCATGGGTTGCCGCCGTGCGGGTAGTCTTGCCAGATAAAAATCCAGCCAAAGTAAAACAGCCCAGCCAGCCAGCCCGGCACACACAGCGCCAGCAGCCGGGCCAGCCATTGCCTGACGCTGGCATGGGCCACGCCCTGCTCACGCCATGTGCCCACCAGCAAAGCGCCCCCCATCAGCAAGGTTTGCTGCAAGATCAAAATGGCTACGGCAGCCACCACAAAGCTGCCATAGCCTTCTGTGGGGTTGAACAGCGCCACGTTGTGCACATTGACGGGCGAGCGGCTGGCAGCCGATTGCAGCGCGCTTTGCCCGCTGGCTTGCAGGCGCTTCATCTCAACGCCCGCAGACACCGTGCCCACGGCCTCGGCAAATCCGTATTGCACCTGCTTGCTCACCAGCGGGTAGGCACCATTGGCGTACACGGGCACCACCACTTTGTCGCTGCGCAGTACATCGCGTTTGAAATCATGGCCAATCAAGGCGTAGCCCATGACCGTGCCGCGCAGCACGGCATCGCGCGCCTGTGCTTCATCGCCCGTGACCAGTTGCGGATCTATGCGCGGGCTGGCCTGTGCAAAGCGCAGCACCTGCCGCGCCAGCCCAGAGTTGTCTTGCACCACCACCGCAACGGGCACACGCTGCACCACCTGCTGCTGGTAGAACCACGGATAAAAAAACCCGTACAGCATGGGCGCACCAAACAGCAGCAGCACGGCCCCCTTGTCGCGCAGCAGCGTCAGCAGGCTGGCCCACCACAAGCGCATGAAACTGACCGCTGTCTGGCTGTCCATACTCAGCGCCCTCCCCAGCGTTCAGGCAGCGTACGTGCACGCTGCAAACCCCAGGTGGCCAGCGCCAGCAGCACCAGCGTTGCCAGCAGCAAGCCGCCCACCACCGGCACGGTCTGCGCCACGGGTGCACCCATTTGCCACTGCTCCATCTGCAAACGGGCGTAGTGCGTGTACGGCATTGCCAGCGCCCAGCCACGGGCAGAGGCACTCATGGACAGCAGCGGAAAACCTACGCCACTGAACGCAAAGGCGGGCGCTGACAACAGCCCCGCGCCAGACAGCGCCGTGCGCAAAGACAGTGTGACTGCCGCCAGTACCGCACCTGCGGCCAGACTCACGCCCACCAAAGCAGCCAAGCCCACGGCAATCCAGCCCATGCTGCCCGCCACATGCCAGCCACGCAGCTGTGCCAGATACAGCAGGCACAGCATGCCGCTGCCCCACAGCAATGCCGCAGGAATTGCCAGCTTGCCCAGCAGGGCTGCCAGCGTATCGAGCCCGCTGCTTGATGCCTGCAGCCATGCACCCAAAGAGCGGTCACGCAGCTCACGCCCCACGCACCACACTCCGGCTGTCATGGCCAGGATATGCACCAGGGCTGGCACCAGTGTGGCCGCCAGAAACTGCTCGTAATTGGTAGAGACGTTAAACAGTGCCACCAGCTTGGTGGTGATGGGCTCCATGCGCACCTGCAGCGCCTGGTGCGGGTCTCCGCGCTTGGCGCGTGCCTGCATCTCTGCCCCGGCAGACAAGGTGCCCACCACCTGCTGCAAATCGCGCTGCAGCAGGCTCGATGCCGTGGCCAGCTGGGCGTTGTGCATCAAGGTCACTGTGGCTGCGCCACCGCGCTTGACGTCGCGCTCCATGCCGGGGGGGATGTGCACCACGCCATACACCTGCATGCGCTGCAGGGCGTCGGCCGCTTCAGCGGGGTTCAATACGCTGTGCACCACCTCTAAACCGGGCGTGGCCTGAAGCATGCGCACCAGCTGACGTGACATGCTGGAGTGGTCTTCATTCCACACCGCAATCGGCAATTTATACGGCTGGCCTGCAGAGAAAATCCAGCACATCAAAGCCATGGACAGCAAAGGCACCCAGCTGACCATGGCCCAATCCCAGCGGCAAGCGCGCAAGCGCTGCCACTCACGCTGCAAGCTGGCAATGAACGGTGGCACTATGCGCCTTCCACCAGCACACTCATGCCGGGGCGCGCACCCACAATGGGCTGCGCAGGCCGTGCACGCACTTCGAAAGTGCGTGCATCAAAGCCCTGGCTGCCCCGGGTGGTGCGCCAGGTGGCGAAATCCGGGAGCACACCCAGGTAATACACCTCAAACTCTGCGCTCTGGTTATTCAACGCAGGCAGCTTGCCGGTAAAGCGGCTGCCAACGGCAAAGCGCTGCAAGAAGTCTTCACGCACATTGATGATCACCCACTGGTCAGTCAGGTCCACCACGGTCACGACCGAGACGCCCTGCGGTGACAGCTCACCCACCCTGGCCAGCACATTGGCCACCTCGCCCCCCACAGGGCTGCGCAGCTGCGTTTCAGCCTCTGCGGCCTTGACTTCGGCAATCACGCCATCAACCTGACGGGCCTGCGCAGCAGCGGCGCTTTTGTCTTCGGCACGCGCGCCCTTGGCCGCCATTTCGTACTGCGCTCTGGCCGCTTGGGCCTGCGCAGCAGAAGCGCGCCAGTTGGTCTGTGCCTCATCACGCTTTTGCGCAGACACCAGCCCCTGGTCGTACAGGCTTTGGACACGGTCGTAAGAGGTCTTGGCCAGATTGGCAGCCGCTTGTGCACGCTCCCAGCCCAGCCTGGCCATTTGCACTTCTTCGGGCCGTGCACCGTTGCTGGCTTTGTCAGCCACGGCCTGTGCCGCATCCTTGGCAGCCTCGGCCTGCGCCAGTTTGGCCTGCACCTCCGGGCTGTCCATCTCCACCAGCAAATCACCGGCCTGTATCTGCTGGCCTTCGGTCACCAGCACCTGGCGGATGCGCGCCGTCACCTTGGGGGCGATATCAGTCTCGCGCGCTTCCATCTGCCCTTGAAAATACGGTGCAGGAGGCTGGGCGGCTTTCCAGAACCCCCAGACAATCAACAGCAGCACCACCACACCAAGCACCACCAGCAGCCGGGACTGGCCTTGGGGCTTGCGCGAAGAAGAGGAAGAAGTCGTATTCATGCTTAGGGTGCGTCGGGGGTGATGACAATGTCTGCTCGGGCCATGTACTGCTCAAACGCAGCGGTTTGCCCCGAACTCTCCAGCAAAGCCGCAAGGGCTTGCACATAGTTGTTCGCAGCCGATGCGCGCTCGGTTTGCACCTTCGCCAGATTCAGCTGCGCATCAATCAAATCCAGGGATGTGCTGGTGCCTTCCTTCAAGCCGGCCACACGCAGGCGCAGCAAGGCATGCGCCAGGTCTTCCTGCGCCTGGCCCGACTGGTAGCTGGTGCGCGCTTGCTCCACCGCCAGCCAGTTCTTTTCCACCAGCAAGGCAATATCACTGCGCACCTGCGCGTCGGTCAGCTCAGCCTGCTCTACCGCACGCTGCCCAGCAGCGGCCAGCTTGTCGCGGTCCACGCTGTCCCACAGCGTCCAGCGTACGGCCATGCCAGCCACCCAGTTGGGCTTGCCCTGGGTGTTGACCTCGCGCATGCCAAACGCCAGCACCTGGGGCTTGCGCAATGCCTCGCTGGCGTCATGCAAGGCCTGCGCCTGCGTGTGCTTGGCCGCCACTTTGGTTAAACCGGGGTGGTTTTGCAGCGCCGCATCCTGAAACTCTTGCAGCGCGGGAAAAGCCTGCAGGTTGACAAACAGCGGTGTGCTGGGCTGCACCCCTGCGGCGCTGTGCACGGTACGCGCCAGGGCGCTGCGTGCCAGCCGGGCGTCGCTGTCCGCTTTCTCCGATTGCTGCTGGGCATCGGCCAAAGCCACACTGGCCTGCAAACGCTCCACCTGTGTAATCACCCCCGCCTGCAGCATGCGCTGTGCAGCATCATCGTGTGAGCGCACACCCGCCAGTGCCCGGCGACGCAGCGTGGCTGCGCGCTCGGCCAGTTGTGCGGTGAAGTAGCGCTGCACCAGCAAACTGTGCAACTGGTCTTGCGTGGTGGCTGCATCGGCCTGCGCTTCCTGGGCCTTGCCATCCAGCCCTTCACGCACGGCATCCGACAACCCCCCCACGTACACCGGCCACAGGGCAGACAGGCTGGCCGATGCATTGTTGTCTTTGCGCTGCAGGTTGTAGTTGCTGGGCAACTGCGGCATCTGGGCGATGCCCCCAACCACGCCGGGTGGCAGTTGTCCCAGGGCATTGCCCAGCGCATTGCGGGCGGGGTCCAGATCGACATCGACGCTTGCAGAATAACGGTAGGCCATTGCGGTAGCGGCCACAGAAGGGCCGCCCAGACCTTGCATGCCCTCACGGCGCAACTGTGCGCTCTCCACCGCTTTGCGGCTGGCTGCCAGTTGGGCCGACTGCGCATGCAAGGCGGAACGCGCCTGCGAAAAGCTCATGGTCTGCTGCGACACCTGGGCAAGCCCGCCCAGGCTCAGACTGCTGACGGCCAAGGCCAATGCCACGCGAGAGCCGTTCCATACAGTGCGAGAAAATTGAAAATGCATGTGGTTTTAACAGCTATGAATGCTTATCTATATTGCGCAAAATTCAATCGACACACCATTGCAAAGAGCCGCCACAAGCAGTCCCAAAGGGTACGGCAGCACAACGCAGCGGTGCATCAAGCTTAACGGCAGCAACCTGGGCGACCTTAGCACCTGCAGCGCCCTTACAGCGTCAGTCAGAAACGCAACTGCACTGCCCCGGCAGCATGGCCGCATGCCAGCACAGCGCTGCAGCCAGGCACTCGAGGCAGTGTGAGCGGGTATTGCGTCCATCAGGTTTTATCCCTTGAAGGCTTCCAAGCTTCGCGCCACACTGCACCATTGCCTTCAAGCTGCTTGACATGAACCACGACCTCCCCCTGGCTGACCCTGCTTTAGACCTGTTTGCAGATCTGCCTCATGGCATACGCATGTGCTATCGCACGTTTGGCCATCCGGGCCAGCCAATCATTGTGCTGATTGCTGGCCTGGGGCTGCAGCTGGTGTCCTGGCCCATGGCGTTCATTGAAGGGCTGGTGGCTGAAGGCATGCACGTCATCGTGATGGACAACCGGGACATGGGGCGCTCTACCCACATGTCCATGCAACCGCCTGCACGCTGGCGGTTATTGCTGGGCCGTCCCCCTGCGGGTCACTATCAGATCAAGGACATGGCTGATGATGTCGCAGCGCTGCTGGAGCAGCTGGGCGTTGCCCAGGCCCATGTGCTGGGCATGTCGATGGGGGGAATGATTGGGCAGAATTTAGCGGCGCAGTTCCCGCACAAAGTGCTCTCACTGATATCTATCTTTTCCACCACCGGCAACAAGCAGGTGGGGCAGCCTGCGGGCTCCACCCTGTGGCGCATGCTGCTCAGCAAGCCTGCATGGACCCTGCCTGAAGCACAGGACCGGTTCGTTGCCATGATGCGCCACATCGGCAATCCCGATGTACCGGACATTGAAGCCGTCTGGCGCAACTACATTGAACAAGCCTGGCAGCGCGACACACCTGTACAAGGCCTGCTTGGCTATGAGCGGCAAGTAACTGCCGTTGTTGCCTCAGGCGATCGAACCAACTTGCTGCACAGCATTCAGGCACCCACTCTGGTCATCCACGGCGATCACGATCGCATGGTGCACCCCAGCGGGGGTGAAGCCACCGCCCGGGCCATTCATGGGGCACTGCTGCACACTGTCTGCGGCATGCGCCACCAGATTGATGCCGCCATCACCCCGCAGCTGCTGCAGCTCATCGTTCCTCATGTCAGAGATGCAGAGCGCCAAACCCCGGTCAACGCCTAGCGCATCGCCCGTCGCAGCCATGCACTGGCCTGGTCCACTGCTATCGACAGCAGCAGCATGGCCATGATGACCGTACTGGCCTGCGCATAGTGAAACAGCGACAGCTTGACATACAGCAACTGCCCCAGACCGCCCGCCCCCACAAAGCCCAGAATGGCCGCCATGCGGATGTTCATCTCCCAGCGGTACAGGGTGTAGGCCAGCAATTGCGGCGCAGCGCCCGGCAAGGTGCCGTACAAAAAGGCCATGGCACGGTTGCTGCCAGCCCTGCGCAGCGCCTGGGCTGGCGCTTTGGGCGCGTTCTCCAGTGCCTCTGCATACAGGCGGCCCAGCACCCCGGTGGTGTGCAGCGCCAGCGCCAGCGCACCGGCAAACGGCCCCAGCCCCACGGCCAGCGCAGTGATGGTGGCCCACACCAGCTCCGGCACCGATCGCAGCACGTTCAGCACCACATTCCACGGGGCACGAAATCTGGGCAGAGCCAGCACCATGCCTGCTCCCGCAGCCAGCAAGGTGCCTACCACCGAGATGGCCAGCGTCTCCCAGACCCCCACCAGCACGGCCCACAGCCATGCGCTGCTGGTATCAGGCGGAAAGAACCCGGTGACAAAGTCACCCATGGCCGATGCGGCGCTGCCCGTAAACAAGGCCAGCAAATCCATGTCCAGCAGCTGCCAGCTGGCCACAAGGCCCGCGGCCAAAGCCAGGCACACCAGCACACTACGCCAGCCCCATGCACTGGGCTGCGGGGCAGGCTGCGCCTCCAGCGCACGGCGCAGTCCGTTAGACAGTGCATCGGCCAGCAGTACCAAAGCCATGAACACCAGCAAGATGGAGCATGCCTCGCCGCCATTGAGCATCTTCATGGCCTGGTCCATGAGCTGGCCCAGGCCACCCGCTCCCACAAAGCCCATCACCACCGAAGCACGAATGGCACATTCCCACCGGTACACGGTGTAAGAGACCAGTTCTTTGGAGGCCAGTGGCAGCAGGCCATACAGCAAGGCCACGGCCCGGGGGCTGCCCGTGCGCAGCAAAGCGCGCGCGGGGGCTGCGTCTTCGCTCTCTAAAATTTCTGCGTAAACCTTGCCCAGCATGGCCCCATACGTCAGCCCCAGCGCCAGCACACCGGCAGCCGGACCCAGGCCAAACACGCGCACAAATACCAGCGCCCACACCAGCTCTGGAATGCCGCGCAAGATGGTGAGTACCAGGCGTGCCACAGGGTTTTGCGTGGCTTTTTCACGCACCGCGCTGGTTGCCCAGTACGACAGCGGCACGGCCAAAATAAACGCCAGCAACATGCCGACGGTGGCAATAGCCAAAGTCTCCAGCGTGGCTTGCCACAGGTAGCCAGCAAAGTCGGCGCTGGTCTCTGGTGGCAAAAATCCCAGCAAGAAGCCACCAATGACCTGCACGTTTTGTGCATCAAACAAAGCGCCGGGCTGCACGCCTGCGCCTTGCAGCAGGGGCCACAGCACGATCGCAGCAATGACTACACCCCATAGGCGGCGCGGTGCAGCGGGGTCACGCTGTGCGTCGTGTGCGGCCAGCGCCAAAGGTCTGCGCTCAGACATCAGCGGCACCCATGGGCTGGCATGACCTGCCCATCCACGAGGAAACTGGGCTGGGGGCGCACGGTTTCAGCGGGCGCGGTCTCTGCCGCGTACAAGGATTGCAGCTGGGCGTCGGTGACTGCGTGTGCGGGCAGGTCAAACGCAATACGGCCATCACGGATTCCGACCAAACGGTCAAAGCAGCTGCGTGCCAAATCCACGGCGTGCAAGCTGGCAACCAAGGTGGCGTTGCGGGATTTGGCTTCCTTGACCAGCAGCTGCACGGTGTCCAGCGCCAACGTGGGGTCCAGCGCCGAGACGGGCTCGTCAGCCAAAATCAGTTGCGCTTCCTGATAGAGCACACGGGCAATACCAATGCGCTGCAGTTGCCCGCCGGACAACTGATCGCACCGCACAAACAGTTTCTCGCCCAAATGCACACGCTCCAGCACCTGGCGTGCACCTGCCATATCCTGGGGATAGATCAGACAAGCCAGCGACTTCCACACCGGCCACTGGCCCAGCTTGCCTGCCAAGATGGCCGTGACCACGCGCTGGCGCGCAGGAATGGGCGCAGCCTGATGCACCGTGCCTATGCGTGCACGCAGCTGGCGCAGCGCCCGTGCAGAAGATGCCTTGGGCTGCTGCCCCAGCACCGTCATGACGCCTTGCGTGGGCAGCAGCGCCGTGCCGATGGTGTTGAGCAGCGTGGTTTTGCCTGCGCCTGACGGGCCAATCAAAGCAATGTTTTCACCCTGCTGGGCGCGCAGCGTAATGGCGGCCAGCGCCATGTGTCCATTGCTGTGGGTCAGCCCCACTTCCTGCAGTAAAAAACTCATAGAACACTCCGCCGACCATAGCTGTCAGCGCTGAAGCCATCAGCCCTCAAGGGCCATGCGGCTTGCAAATTGGAAACACCACCACACCAATACAGCAAGCCAGCACGAGGGCTGGCTTGTGGGTGGCGACCGCACGGCAGGCGGTGCCGGATGATTACTTCAGCAGGCCAGCAGTCTTGGCGGCTTCTTCGATGCCCACGTAGTTTTTAGGCTCGGTGGCTACGAACTTGGAGGCGCGTTGCAAGTCCATGATGGCCTTGTCTTCAGGCTTGGAGGCATCCAGCTTCAAAAAGGCTTCGGTGAGCTTTTTGGTAATGGCGGGGTCCAGGTCACCACGCACGGTCCAGTTGTAGTCAAAGTACTCGGGCGTGGTGGCAAACACGCGCACCTTGGCGGGATCCACCTTCTTGGTTTCAACCAGCTTGTCCCACACCGAAGTGTTGAGCACGCCTGCATCGGCCTTGCCAGCGGCTACAAAGGCCACGGTGGCATCGTGCGCGCCCGAGTAGGCCACGTTCTTGAAGTCTTTTTCAGGGTTGATGCCAGCTTTCTGAATGAAGTAGCGAGGCATCAATGAACCAGAAGTGGAAGAAGGCGCGCCAAAGGCAAAGGTCTTGCCCTTCAAGTCTTCCAGTGTCTTGATATCAGGGTTGGCAGTAATGAAGCGCGAGGTGAACACGGCATCTTCTGCACGCTGCACGATGGGATTGGCTGTGCCTTTGGTGCGAATTTTGGCTTGCACATAGGTAAAGCCGCCCAGCCAGGCCATATCCAGCTTGCCCGTGGCCAGCGACTCCACCACAGCGGCGTAGTCGCTCACGGGGGTGAAGACCACATTCATGCCCGTCTCTTTGGACAGGTACTCGCCCAAGGGCTTGAATTTACGCTGCAGCTCTGTCGGGGCTTCGTCAGGAATGGCCGAAACGCGCAGTACCTGCTCAGCAGCGGAAGCCGAGAAAGCGGTCATTGCCGAGGTCGCGGCAACAGCCAGTAGCGCCTGCTTGATGACCAAGCGGCGGGCAAAAGATGTAGTCATGAATGTTCCGTTTTAAAAGCCACCACCGGACGGAAAAGCACGGCGGTTTAATCAGCGCCACAGCAAGCTGAGCGCCATCGGTAAAGGGCGGTACGACAGACCGCTGCGGACAATTCTCGCACTGCGCGCCAAAAATTGAGTGCCGTCAAGACATTAACCATGCCATTGAACACAGCCACCAGCTGCAGAAAACTTATCTAGAGCGCTATTTTTTTCAAAGCACCCGACGTAGCAATCACAATAAAATTCAGCAAGAGTCACCCGCAATCTCAATTCAATAAAGCGCAAAACGCTCTCTTTTAAATCCATCTGGCACCACCTGCCCGCCATGGCGTGATGCCATGCATACCGCGCCTTGTGCACAGCAACGTCTGTGCGTTGCATGCGCTGACATTCGCCAATGGCTGCAGACTGGGGTAGACCCTAGTGCAAACATAGCGATATGCCTACGCACAGCAGCGAGCTGTTTGTGTGACTCTTTGTACATGGGCTTTGCCCATGCGCCAGAAAGGAGGTTGCGATGTTCGACAACACCACACTCCATGAGATCCTCAGCGCGGTGCTGTATTACGGCAGTCCTTTGCTGATGCTGGCCGGCATTGCCGGCTTCGCCACCAGCATGACTTTGTGGGTCATCCGCAAATAAAGAAACGCGCAGAGGCTGCCCGCACACAGCTGGGCCCTGCTGGTCTGTACGGCCTGGGAGCTAGCCGGCAAGCTCCCGCCAGCCTCGCATTTCACGAGCTGGCGCTTGTGAAAAAAGCACCCCAGCGACCACTGGCAGCCGCTACACTTGACAACGGCTTGCATTCCACTGCGAATGGCAAGCCTTTTTTTCCTTTGCAGCCTGCACCTTTGTCCATGTCCTCTGTTTTCAATTTCACCTTTGTTCCCTGGTTTCGGTCTGTGGCCCCTTACATCCACAAATTTCGACACCAGACCTTTGTGGTTGGCATCACGGGCGAGGCCATTGAAGCGGGCAAGCTGCAAGGCATCGTGCAAGATTTGGCGCTGATTCAGGCCATGGGCGTTCAGATCGTTCTGGTGCATGGCTTTCGCCCTCAGGTCAACGAGCAATTGCGCGTCAAAGGCCAGGAGCCGCAGTACTACAACGGCGTTCGCATCACTGACAGCGTGGCACTGGACTGCGCCCAGGAGGCAGCGGGCCAGCTGCGATACGAAATTGAGGCCGCCTTCAGTCAAGGCCTGCCCAACACCCCCATGGCAGGTGCGCGCGTGCGGGTCATGTCTGGCAATTTTTTGACAGCGCGCCCTGTCGGCATTGTCAATGGCGTGGATTTCATGCACTCAGGCCTGGTGCGCAAGGTTGACGTGGAAGGCATTCGCCGCGCCCTCAATTCAGAGGCCATGGTGCTGCTGTCCCCCTTTGGTTTCTCGCCAACAGGCGAGGCTTTCAACCTGAGCATGGAAGAAGTGGCCACGCGCGTAGCCAGCGAACTGAAGGCCGACAAGCTGCTGTTCCTGACCGAAGTGCACGGCGTGCGCACACAGCCACTGGAGCCGGAAGGCGAAGACAACCCCATCGATACCGAGCTGCCACTGGCCCAAGCACGCAAATTACTGGCCCAGTTGCCACCTCCTCAGGTTCCAACCGACACGGGCTTTTATCTGCAGCACTGTGTACGCGCTTGCGAACACGGCGTTGAACGCAGCCACATTCTGCCGTTTGCAGTCGATGGTTCGCTGCTGCTGGAAATTTACGTACACGATGGCATTGGCACCATGGTGATTGACGAAAAACTCGAAGAGTTGCGCGAGGCCACGATTGATGACGTGGGCGGCATCATTCAGCTGATTGAGCCTTTTGAAAACGATGGCACGCTGGTCAAACGCGACCGCACAGAAATCGAGCGGGACATCTCCAGCTACACCGTCATCGAACACGATGGCGTGATCTTTGGCTGCGCCGCTTTGCACCTGTATCCTGAGGCCAATACCGGAGAGATGGCTGCCGTCACAGTCTCTCCCAAAGCCCAAGGCACAGGCGATGGTGAAAAACTGCTCAAACGCATCGAACAGCGTGCCCGCAACCAAGGTCTGGACTCGTTGTTTGTACTGACAACCCGCACCATGCACTGGTTTATCAAGCGGGGTTTTCAACCCGTAAGCCCTGAATGGCTGCCCGAGGCCCGCAAAGCCAAATACAACTGGGATCGCAAGAGCCAAGTACTGGTCAAGCAGCTGTAACACTCCCTTACCAGTTCGCCCCCAAATATATTTAGACAGAAGTTAGCAACAAATAGCGGAATCTTCATACTCACAGATGAAATACCGCTATGAATTTCATAATCCGAAGCCGACTAAGATACGTCCTTGGCTGAAAGCCAGCATCTGCACAAGTAACAGGCAGCACCACACACTGTGGCGCAAGTGCACCGAAGTCAGGGATGCCGTTTGGGGACCCATGAGAGTGCACAGAACGTATCGAGCCAAAGCATCACAGCCCTGCGATTGCTTGTTCACCGATGTCCGCAAACAGCCTCGCTTCTTTTCGCACCTTGTGCATGACTTTTGCTTGCACCAGGACTGTCCTCACACTTTTCCCATAAAGACGTAATGACTTCTTTGAACACTCAAGCCATCAGCCAAGACGTATTGGCCGAAAAATACTTGGCCGCAGGCGAGCAAACCGCAGAAGATCTCTTCCGACGCGTCTCCCAAGCTCTGGCAGACCAGGAAAAGCCTGAGCTGCGTCGCGAGTGGGCAGAAAAATTTTTCAAGAACATGCAGGCAGGCGCTATCGGCGCCGGCCGCATCATGGCGGCAGCGGGTCTGGACACCAAGGCCACGCTGATCAACTGCTTCGTGCAGCCTGTGGCCGATGCCACCAACGGGTTTGACGAAAACGGCAATCCCGGCATCTACACGGCACTGTCTCAAGCGGCTGAAACGATGCGCCGAGGCGGCGGTGTGGGCTATGACTTCTCCAACCTGCGCCCCAAAGGTGCACGTGTGAAGGGCACCAATTCGTACGCCTCAGGACCATGCTCTTTTATCGACGTATTTGATGCATCGTGCACCACGGTGGAGTCGGCCGGCGCCCGTCGCGGCGCCCAGATGGGCGTCATGCGCATCGATCACCCTGATGTGCTGGACTTCATCACGGCCAAACGCCAAAAGGGCCGCTGGAACAACTTCAATGTGTCGGTGGGCGTGACCAGCGACTTCATGCAGGCCGTAGAAAACGATGGCCCATGGGAGCTGGTGCACGTTGCAACGCCTTCTGATATTCAGATCGAAGGCGGTGCATACCAGCGCGACAATGGCCAGTGGGTCTACCGCACAACTACCGCTCGTGAGCTGTGGAATGCCATCATGAAGTCAGCGTATGACTTCGCAGAACCCGGCATTTTGTTTATCGACAACATCAACGACGATAACAACCTGTATTACGCAGAAACCATTGCAGCCACCAATCCTTGCGGCGAGCAGCCACTGCCTCCCTACGGTTGCTGCGATCTGGGTCCCATCATTCTGACGAAGTTCGTGCGCGATGCCTTCACCGCCAACGCACGCTTTGATGTCGAGGCCTTCCGTGCGGCTGTCACTATTCAGGTGCGCATGCTGGACAACGTGCTGGATGCCACCGTCTGGCCCTTGCCAGAGCAGCACAAAGAATCGCAACAAAAGCGCCGTATTGGCGTGGGCTTCACAGGCCTGGGCGATGCACTGATCATGCTCGGCCTGAAATACAGTGGTGCTGAAGGCGTGGCCCAGGGCGAAGCCATTGCACGAGAAATGCGTGACGCGGCGTACCTGGCTTCAGTCGAGCTGGCCAAGGAAAAAGGCGCGTTCCCACTGTTTGACGCAGACAAATACCTGCAAAGCGGATTTACCAAACGCCTGCCTGAAAGCATTCGCGCCGAGATCAAAAAGCATGGCATTCGCAACAGCCACCTGCTGTCGATTGCCCCCACAGGTACGGTGTCGCTGGCTTTTGCCGACAACGCGTCCAATGGCATCGAGCCGCCTTTCTCCTGGACCTACAACCGAAAAAAGCGCACTGCAGATGGCGGCAACGCCTACTACACGGTAGAAGACCACGCCTACCGCCTGTTCAAAGCCATGTTCGGCGAAGACGCTGCGCTGCCTGATTACTTTGTAAGTGCGCTGGAGATGAGCGCTGCTGAGCACGTCGCCATGATGCAGACTGTGCAGCCGTATATCGACACGGCCATCTCCAAGACAGTGAATATTCCAGCGGATTACCCGTTTGAAGATTTCAAGAACCTGTACATGGAAAGCTGGAAGGCGGGCCTCAAAGGCTGCGCCACCTACCGCCCCAATGACACGCTGGGTGCAGTGCTTTCAGTCGATGCACCCAAAGCGGCAGAGGCCGCCAAACCAGCAGCCGCTAACAGCAGCAACATCGCAGCCGTAGTGGAGCGTCGCCCCGAAGGTCCGCTCAATGCGGTGGTCGACAAAATCGAGTACTTCACACATGACGGTGCACGCCGCCTGTACCTGGTTGTGAGCTTCATGAACATCGACGGCGTCGAGCGCCCTATCGAGTTCTTTATGCCAGTGGGCCAAACAGGCGAAAGCCAGCAATGGATCACCGCCACCATGCGCAGCCTGTCTCTGGCAGCTCGCGGAGGCTTTTTGGACAAGGCTCTGGATGATCTGCGCAAGGTCGCCTGGGACCGCGGCCCCATCCGCTATGGCTGGATGGAAAAGGACGATGGCAGCCGCATGCCTTTGTGGCATGACAGCGAAGTGGCCCTGCTGGCTTACGCTATCCAAGCCATCATTGCCAACCGTGGTGAAGCACTGCCCACTCCCAGCACGGCAGCGGCCCCGGCTGCCGCACCTGCCCCTGCGGAAGGCAATCAGACCATCAGCGGCAAAAAATGCCCTGACTGTGGTGCCCATGCGGTGATCAAGAAAGACGGTTGCTCGTTTTGTACCGCCTGCGGCTACATTGGCGCTTGCGGCTAATGTCTGCTGCGTAAGCAGCTATAAAAACTGATGTTCTTATCGATGCCAGCTAGTGCTCAACTAGCTGGCATTTTTTTGTTTGAAGTACGTTGCTTGCCAGAGCGTCTGTCACGCATAAAGCATGCATGCGCATGGCGCAGGTGCTTTAGCCACTGTTTAGCCACTGGCAGGCATGCCTGTCACTTCGATGGTTCAAGCTGCTCCAGCCTGACCAGGTCATCTTGGATGCGCAAAGCAATATCGCTGCCCGGCTCCAGCAGCTGCAGCAGCGCTTGCCAATACTCTTTCGTCTTCTCTAAATCTCCGCGTGCCAGCGCAGCACTGCCGGCCAGAGCCAAGGCTTTGTGCTGTTGCGGGTAAAGCTGCAGGGCGTTTTCAAGTGCCAGCAGCACATCACCACTCAAATCGCCACCTTGCGCAGATGCCAGAGCATCCGCCTTGTCAGCCCATAGCCTTGCCTGGTCTTGCGCATCCATTTCCTGCGCTTTGGCAGCATCCACCGCCCGCTGATAGGCATCAGCTGCCTCTGCAAAACGGCCCATGGTTTCGTAGGAGCGGGCCAGCATGACCCAGCCAGGCACATTGTCTGGCTGCTCACGCAAGCGCAGCGCCAAGCCCTGCACCATGGCCTCCACCTGCCCTTCCATTGCGCTGTGCCCCACCTCCTGCGCCTGCGCCAATCTGGCTGCTGCCTGAGGGTCTCCGGCCTGCACATACAGAACGAGGGCTGCAACCGGGATGACTACAGCCAGCAACAAGCCACTTGCGCGTGGCAGCCATGGTCTTTGCCCCCATGCCTTGGGCTGCACACGATGGTCCAGCTCTATCAGCAGCCGAGATTGCAGCTCATCCTCAGCCTGGGCCAGATCAGTGTCGCTGAGATTGCCTGAGCGATGCTCACGCAAAAGCTCCTGCATCTGGTCTTGATAAAGGCCACGCAAGGCATCTTCACTGCTACGCTCAAGCGCCTTTGTTTCCTTGAGCAGACTGGGCAGCAAGACAGCCAAGGTGAGCAACACCAAGGACAGCGCACCCAACCACAAACCTTGCATGTCAGTCATGCGCTGTCCTCCTTGCCCGGGTTGTTCTGCGCTCGCTCCAGCCATGCTTTTGCACGTGCTCGCTCCTGCGGTGTCAAACGAGAATGCGGCAGCTGGCTGCGTTGACGCAGCGTCCGCCACAACACAACGAAACCTGCAGCCAAAGCGATAAAAGGCGCGCACCACAGCAGCCACGTCGAGGGCTTCCATGGCGGGGTATACCGAACAAAAGTACCGTAGCGCTGCTCAAAAAACGCCACCACTTCAGCATCACTGCGCCCTTGCTCCAGCTGCTCTGCAATCACACGCCGCATATCCTTGGCAATAGGCGCCTGCGACTCCGCCACAGTCTGGTTTTGGCAAACCACACAACGCAGCTTTGCAGCCAGCGCTGCTTCACGGGCCTCCAGATCAGCAGCGGCAAATACGCTATTGCAGGCCACGGCTGCACACAGTGCCACAGTCCATGCATTCATTGAACAGCCCTCACTACAGGCATGATTTTTTCTTCCCACACTTGCTGCGTCACAGGACCAAGGTGGCGGTAGCGCACACGCCCCTGAGCATCAATCACAAATGTCTCAGGCACCGCGTGAATGCCAAAATCCATTCCCACACGGCCATCAGCATCCACCGCAGAACCTACATAAGGGTTACCGGCCACCCGCAGCAATGCCTGCGCTTTGCTTGACTGGTCTTTGTAGTTCAGACCGTAGATGGCGACCTGGTCTTTGCGCGACATTTCCACCAATATGGGTAGTTCTTGGCGGCAAGGGGCGCACCATGACGCCCAGACATTGAGCAGCCACACCTTGCCACGCAGGGTTTGAGGTGCCAGGCGCGCATCTGACTGGCCCAAAAGCGGCAAATCGAAGACGGGAATTGGCTGGTCCAGTAACGCAGACTCCAGCGCACGGGGATCTCGCTGCAACCCCAGGCCCAGCATGACAGCCAACCCCAGGAAAACAGCCAGAGGGAGCATAAAACGCATCATCCCGCCTTTCGGGCAGCCACTGCCTGCACGCCACTTCGCACGCGCGAGCCGGCCATGCGAAAACGTTTATCCAGCAAGCTCAGACCTGCACCCAGCGCCATCATGCAAGTACCCAGCCAGATCCAGTCCATGAAGGGTTTGATCTGCAGCCGCACTGTCCATGCCAAACCTTCGTCATCCAGAGGTTCTCCGAGTGCAATGAACACGTCACGTGTCCAGCTGCTATCGATCGCAGCCTGACTCAATCCCATCGCCTGTACGCGGTAGGCACGTTTTTCAGGGTACATGTCCCACACCGCATCTCCACGACTGACGCGAAAGTGAGCGCGCTGTGCTTCGTAGTTAGGGCCTGATACCGCTTCCAGGCTGACAAAGTCAAAGTGATATTGCCCCGCTTGAACGCTTTGACCTTGGGCCACACTGGTCTCGCGCTTTGTTTCCAGCCCATTGGCCAGACTCACTGCTATGGCAAAGACACCTATGCCTGCATGCGCCATCAATGTGCCCCACCAGCCCCAGGGTTGACGAACCACGCGCTGCCAGACTGCACCCGGGTGCGCGCCAGGGTGCAGTCGCTGCCAGGCGTGGGCCAATGTACTCAACACACACCACAGGCCCAGGGCCAGACCCAGCAAGGTAGCTGGCGTAATGTGCCAGCCCCATGCACCTTGGGACAACATCAGCACCACAATGCCTGCAACGGTAAGCACCAAGGCCCCCCGCAAACGCCGCCACAGTTCTATCCCCGAGCCCTGCTTCCAGCGCGCCATCGTGCCAACGCCCATCAACGCCAGCGCAGGCAGCACCAAAGGCAAAAATACCGCTTCAAAATAAGGTGGCCCGACAGAAATTTTCTCATCTCGCAACACATCAAGTGCCAGCGGATACAGGGTTCCAATCAAGACTGCCAGCGCTGCGGCAGTAAACAGCACGTTATTGACCAGCAGCAAGGCTTCACGCGAGAGCAATGCAATCTGCCCACCGCCGCGCCCTAGTTCAGGCGCACGCCATGCGTACAGCCACAACGAAACACCCACTACCGCCACGATAAAACACAGGATGAACAGGCCACGACCGGGATCAACCGCAAATGCATGTACAGATGTCAGTACGCCTGAGCGCACCAGGAACGTGCCCATCAGGCACAGTGAAAAAGCACAAATAGCCAGCAATGCGGACCAGCTGCGAAACGCGCCACGCTGATCCGTCACTATCAAGGAGTGCAGCAACGCCGTACCGACCAGCCAAGGCATGAAGGAAGCGTTTTCCACCGGATCCCAGAACCACCAGCCCCCCCAACCCAGCACGTAATACGCCCAGGCACTGCCCAGCAAGATGCCCAGCGTCAGAAAGCCCCAGGCTGCCAGCGTCCAGGAGCGCGACCAACGCGCCCACGCGGCACCCAGCTCACCCGATATCAGCGCTGCCAAGGCAAATGCAAAGGGCACAGCAAAACCGACATAGCCCATGTACAGCAATGGAGGGTGAAAAACCATGCCAGGGTCTTGCAGCAATGGATTCAGGTCTTTACCTTCCAAAGCCGCTGGTACCAATCGCAAAAAGGGATTAGAGAGAAACAACAAAAACAGCAGCAAGCCTGCGCTGACCCAGCCCAGTACCGCGAGCACACGCGCCACAAAGTCTGCAGGCAATGCACGGCTGCACAACGCCACCGCAACGCTCCAGCCGGCCAGCAGCAATTGCCACAGCAGCATGGAGCCCTCATGTCCGCCCCAAAAAGCAGTCAACTTGTAGATCGCAGGAAGTTCGCTGTGCGAGTTGGCAGCCACATACAGCACTGAATAGTCGCCTACCCAGAAGCACCAGATCAAAATGCCGGTCGCAAGCAAAGACAGCAAGCACTGCAGCATGGCTGCCGGTCGCGCCAAACGCACCCATGCGGCAATGCCCAGCTGCGCACCAATCAATGGCAACGTGGCCTGTATGACCGCCACAATCAAGGCCAATACCAGCGCAAAGACACCCAGTTCAGCGATCATGGCAAGGCCTTTTTGGCACGCGCGGCCTCTTGCAGGGCCTTTGCAGCTTCTGGTGGCATATAGTTTTCATCGTGCTTGGCCAGCACTTCTGTGGCTTCAAAGAGGCCAGAGTCATGCAATTTTCCAGCCACCACTACGCCCTTGCCTTCTTTAAACAAATCGGGCAGCAGCCCCTTGTACTGCACAGCGACACGCTGCGCCTCATCCGTGACTTGAAATTGGACCTGAAGACCGTCTGCAGAGCGCTGGATGGACCCTCTTTCCACCAATCCTCCCACGCGAAATGCAGCCCCTTTAGGCGCCTCACCCGCATGAACCTGGCTCGGGCTATAGAAAAACATGACGTTAGCGTCCAATGCACGCAGTACCAAGGTAACGGCCAGACCGACCAACGCTACTCCGGCCAGCACCCACATCATGCGTTTTTTGCGAGGCTTCATAGCAAGTCTTTCTTTTTCTGAACAGTGCGCACCTTGCGCCAGCGTAGCCACAGAGAAATGACCTCTGCGACAAGCAACACAGCGCTGAGACCGTAGGCCAGCGCTATATAAAAATCATGGGTATGCATCAGAGCTTCTCCTGTGCAGCACGCTCGCGAATCAGGCATCGGGTGCGCACCAAACACACCGCCAGCGTATAAGCCCAGCAGGCCAGCACCATGAGCAGCATGCCAGCGAGCATGGTGTGCGTCATGCTTGGAGCCGCATCCATCCGGATGGTGGCCCCTTGGTGCAAAGTGCTCCACCATTGCACAGAGAAATAAATGATGGGTACGTTCACGACACCGGCCAGTAAAACGATGGCACCGGCGCTATCAGCCCGGCTCGTATCCTCAATAGCGGATACCACCCCGATATAGCCCAGATAGAGAAAAAGCAAAATCAGCTCTGATGTCAGCCGCGCATCCCACACCCACCAGGCACCCCAAGTAGGTTTTCCCCAGGCAGCGCCCGTCCACAAAGCAATCGCTGTAAACAGCGCCCCTGTGGGCATCAATGCGCGCGCCAGCATGGGTGACAGCCGGGTGTGATAGATCAAACCAAGGCCTGCATGCACAGCGGCGACCACATAGATAAACATGGACATCCACGCAGCAGGCACATGCAAAAAAATGATGCGATAAACCTCGCCTTGCTGATGATCGGTGGGCGCCAGTACAAATCCTGTCCACAGGCCTGCAATTGTCAGGACAACGGTCAAGGCGGCCAGCCAGGGCCACAGACGGCCCGCCCATACATCGAACACGGATGGTGCAGCCAGTTGACGCCAGCGGAAATCAACCACCGCAGCAGTTGCACAGGAAAGGGGGGGATCCGAGGGCTTCATATCATTCCAACGCTAAACGCAGCGCTGCAGCCACAGCCCACGGGCCAATCAGCACTGCCAGACACAAAAAAGCACCCAGCAAATTTAATGAGGGTGCCGCAGGCAGGCCTAGCGAAGCCTGCACGACCGCGTGACTGCCAAATATCAAAACAGGTATGGACAGGGGAAGCGCGATCAGGGCCAGCAGCAGTTGTCCGCGCACACCTAAAGTCAAAGCAGCGCCAAACGCGGCCAAGAGGCACAGGCTCGGTGTTCCAAGCACCAGTGACAGCAGCAAAACGGCAATGACTTCAGTCTCCATGCCGTATTGCCACCCAAGCAGTGGCGTGGCCAGGAGCACAGGGCCAACACCCGCCAACCACTGTGCAGCGGTCTTGAGCCCCACCAAAAGTGGCAATGGTGCAGCAGCCAGCATCCATTGCTCCAGTGTTCCGTCAGCGTAGTCGCTTTCAAACAGGCGATGCTGGCTCAGCAGCACAGCAAGCAAAGCGGCTATCCAGATAACACCTGGTGCTATCTGACGCAACAAGATGCTGTCAGGCCCCAGGGCCAGAGGCAGCAGGCTACCCACCATGATGAAAAACATCAAACCACTCAGAGCATCTGCGGGACGGCGGATGGCAAGACGCAGTTCTCGCGCGACGACCGCAATCAACATGCAATGCCCTGGATTGGAGTTGCGCCGGGGATGGGAAATGCCGCAGCACTTAAATCAAGCACCAGGGTGGGTGTGCTAGCCAGAGTGATTCCACGGTGTGTTGCCACAATGGCCATCCCACCTGCTCTGGCGTGGGCCTCTAAAACCTGCGCCAAAAGAGTTTCTCCATGACTGTCCAACGCACTGTCCGGCTCATCGAGTAGCCACAGTGACTTTTCACTCAGCATGGTGCGGGCAATTGCCAAGCGCCTGCGCTGCCCTTGTGACAAGCGTCCAAATGGCTGATCTGCCCACTCATACATTGAAAGTTGCTCAAGCACCGCCGCCACTTTATGCGGCTGCCAGGTGACATTCAGAAGGTTCAGTGCAAAGCGTAAATTCTCCAGCCCAGTCAACGCATCACTCATGCCGCACTGGTGCCCCAAATAGGACAAATGCTGCTGGTAAACAGCGCTGCGCACCTGAACCTCACAGCCACACCATGACAGCTGCCCGGCACGCCACGGCAAAAATCCAGCCAAGCTGCGCAACAAAGTGCTTTTACCTGCACCGTTACTCCCCCTGAGCAGCAGTACCTGGCCAGCGCTGAGCCTTAGGTCAATATGTCGCAGCAGCACGCGACCGCTACGGATACATCCAAAGCCTGAAAGCTGCAGGCTTTGGGGTGCGCAGTCCTCACACGCCATGAAATTAAGGCTTGCTGCTGACTACAGCTGAGGATGGAACAACCTGGCCGGGACTATCGCTGGGCCCCTGCCCCGCAGGAATATGCGGCAGATTGTGGGCAATGCCCTTGTGACAATCAATACACGTCTTTTCTTTGTTTGCCAGGTACGTGGAGTGCATGTTCTGTGCACGCAAGCTTTGCCGCGTGAAGTCCATGGAGTCATAGTTGTGGCAGTTACGGCACTCCAGCGAATCGTTGGCCTTGAAGCGTGACCATTCGTGCTGCGCCAGCTCCAGGCGCTTGGCTTCAAATTTTTCTGGCGTATCTACCGTACCAAAGATCTTTCCCCACACCTCTTTGGAAGCCTGCATCTTGCGAGCCATCTTGTCAGTCCAGTTGTGTGGCACATGGCAGTCAGAACAGATCGCACGCACACCCGAGCGGTTCGTGTAGTGAATGGTACTTTGTAGTTCCGCAAATACGTTATCGCGCATTTCATGGCAGCTCGTACAAAACTTCTCGGTGTTCGTAACTTCCATGGCTGTATTGAAGGCCCCCCAAAACAGGATGCCTGCAATAAAACCACCAATGGTTAAGAACCCAAGACTGAAGTGCACGCTGGGGCGGCGAATCACACCCCAGTAGCGCTTAAGTAGATTCAGCATGTGCAAGCCTTACGTCAGTGTTTTTTTGAAGAGTTCGCGGGGTTTTTCAACGCATTCAGGATCACGCTATCCACATCCTGAAATGTGTTCCCGACCAGGGGCTTCACATTATCTTGGCCGACATGACACTGCACGCAGAAGTAGCGACGCGTGGAAATCTGCCCCAGCGTATTGCCATCACGATCTTGGTAGTGTGTGATCGACACCGGAATCGCCTGTGAAATTTCCGCCTTGGAACGGGAATGGCAATCCATGCATTTGTTGAAATTCTTATCGATTTGGTAGCCATCGATCCTGTGCGGAATCACAGGCGGTTGCTGCGGATAGTTGCGTGTACGACGCACGTCATCATTGATGGCATTGCCAAGCACAGGAGGCTTAGGCGCTTCCAGCAAGGGGGTTGTGCCCCGCATTTTGTCGTACAAAGGCTCTGCCGAGACTGTGAAAGATGCAGCACCGACGCAAAGCATCAATGCAATACCCAGTTTTTGTATTAGCTTCATGGTGGGCCTCTCTGCTTTTAGACCTTGGTCAGTTTCACTGCGCACTTTTTGAAGTCGGTTTGCAGGGAAATTGGGTCAGTGGCATCCAGCGTGACCTTGTTGATCAATTGACTCGCATCAAACCACGGCACATAGACCAGACCACGTGGTGGCTTGTTGCGACCACGCGTCTCCACGCGCGAGCGAATAAAGCCACGGCGAGAAGCAATCTCAACTTCACTGCCTCGACGCATGCCAAGCTCCTTGGCATCTTCTGGGTGCATGTAGCACAGCGCATGAGGCATTGCGCGATGCAACTCAGGAACACGGCGCGTCATCGACCCTGAGTGCCAGTGCTCCAGCACCCGGCCAGTGGACAGCCAGAATGGGAAATCCTTATCTGGAGCCTCTGCGGCAGGCTCATAGGGCAGGCCAAAGATGATGGCTTTCCCGTCGCTATGGCCATAGAAATCAAAACCGCTCCCGGCCTTGACGTATGGATCCGCCCCTTCTCGATAGCGCCATTTGGTTTCTTTTCCATTCACCACAGGCCAGCGCATGCCACGGACCTGGTGATAAACATCGAATGGCGCCAGATCGTGCCCATGCCCACGGCCAAACGTTGCGTATTCTTCAAACAGTCCTTTTTGCGGATAGAAGCCAAAGAATTCTGCCTCGTGATTTTTATAGCCTTCTTCTATATCTGTAACTGGAAATTTATCAACCTGACCATTACGGTACAGCACATCAAACATGGTCTTGCCGCGGTATTGCGGGGCCTTAGCCAGCAACTCCTCTGGCCATACCTCTTCAATTTTGAAGCGCTTGGAAAACTCCATCAGCTGCCACAGGTCAGAACGTGCCTCACCGGGTGCCGGCACCAGCTGATGCCAAAAATGCGTGCGGCGCTCTGCATTGCCATACGCGCCTTCTTTCTCCACCCACATTGCAGTGGGCAAAATCAAATCCGCCGCTACAGCTGTCACCGTGGGATAGGCATCAGAGACCACAATAAAGTTATCTGGATTGCGATAACCGGGGTAGCCCTCTTCCACCATATTGGCCGATGCCTGCATATTGTTGGTCACCATGACCCAGTACGCATTGAGCTTGCTGTCTTTGAGCATGCGGTGCTGTTGCACTGCATGGTAGCCAGGCTTGTCGGGAATAGTGCCCTCTGGCAGCTTCCATATCTGCTCAGCAATTTTTCGGTGCTTGGGATTGGTCACCACCATATCCGCAGGCAAACGATGCGAAAACGTTCCTACTTCTCGCGCCGTTCCGCATGCCGATGGCTGGCCTGTCAGCGAAAACGGACTGTTGCCAGGCGTCGCAATTTTTCCTGTCAACAAGTGAACGTTGTAGACCATATTGTTGGCCCAGACACCACGTGTGTGCTGGTTAAACCCCATGGTCCAGAACGACACAACCTTGCGTTTGGGATCGGCGTACAACTCCGCCAGTTCTTTGAGCCGGTTGGCCGGGACTCCCGTCAGCTTGGTGGTGTAGTCCAGGGTATAGGTTGAGACGAACTTGGCGAACTCGTCAAAACTCATGTCCTGAGAGCCACCCGGATCTGCTGCATTTTTGGCAGCCTTTTGCAAAGGGTGCTCCGGCCGCAGCCCATATCCAATGTCGGTATTTCCACGGCGGAAATTACAGTGCTTGGACACAAACTCCTGATTGACACGCCCGGTTGTAATGATGTGATTGGCAATGTAGTTCAGTATGGCCAAATCCGTCTGAGGCTTGAAGGTCAGTTCAATATCAGCCAGTTCATACGAACGATGCTCAAAAGTTGAAAGAACAGCCACCTTCACATGCGATGCACTCAAGCGTCGGTCCGTGACGCGAGTCCATAGCACCGGGTGCATCTCAGCCATGTTTGAGCCCCAAAGCACAAAGGTGTCGGTAGCTTCAATGTCGTCATAGCACCCCATGGGTTCATCCATGCCAAACGTGCGCATGAACCCCGCGACGGCAGAGGCCATACAGTGGCGCGCATTGGGGTCAATGTTATTGGTACGGAAACCCGCCTTGAAAAGTTTGGACGCAGCGTAGCCTTCCCACACCGTCCATTGTCCCGAGCCAAACATGCCGACACCGGAAGGCCCCTTTTCCTTGAGCACTTTTTTGAACTTATCGGCCATCACATCAAAGGCGGTATCCCAGCTGACATGCTGGAATTCACCATCCTTGGCGTACTTGCCGTTCTTCATCCGCAGCAATGGCTGCTTGAGCCGGTCCTCGCCATACATGATCTTGGAAAGAAAGTAGCCTTTAACGCAATTGAGCCCGCGGTTCACCTCCGCCAGGGCGTCTCCTTGTGTAGCCACTACACGATCATCTTTTACAGCGACCATCACTCCACAGCCTGTTCCACAAAAACGGCAGGGAGCCTTCGACCATTTCATGGAGCCATTCGCACCGGCTCCTGCTTCTTGCGATGCAGCATAAATAGGAATACCAGCTACAGCGCCTGCTGCGGCTGCGGCTGACTGTCGAACAAAATCGCGACGGGTACTGGTCATGAAGTGACTCCCTCGTTGAGTGAATGCAGGGGTTCGGTGTGCTGATACACCAAGGAAACATTAATTACGCCGGCAATCTGTCGAATCAACGCCACTTGATCCATGATGAACGCCGCGCTGGGGCCTTCTAAAGTAATCACCAGCTTCCCATTGGGATGGGTTCCATGCACGTGTGCCGCTTCAACTGCAGCCATGGCTTGCGCCACCTGTTCTACTGTTGCTGGGAGCACATGGATCACCAGACTGGCGATGTGAAGTTCCTCATTCATAGAGCCACCTCTTTTTATGCGTGTGGCGGCCCAGCGAACATTTGGTAAAACCAAACAATGAAGCCATACGCTGCAATAAGCAGTCCAGCAAGCACTGGCGCCATCACCACCGTCAGAAACGCAAAACTGCGTAACTCTTCTGATGCTGAATCGTGAGAATTTTTATTAGGCATAGCTACCTTTCTTGGTGATTTCTCACCACTTTCATCTGAGCTTCAAAAAGTTGAGTCAAGTTGCCTCAACCCTGCACTGCCGACGTTTATTTATTCAATTACTCTACGCGTAGATCAGAACGCGGCTTTTGTTTGATGTCAAATCGATATTCAAATGATCGCAAAACACTCAAGTACTAGAAAATTCCTAAAAAACATCCACAAGTACTTGATAAAAAAAGAATTTCATTGGATTTTAAAAATAAAAAGTCAATCAGCCGCGCAAACAGGTTGATATAAATCAAATCGAAGTCACTTGGCGACCAAAAAATCATGGAAATATCTATTCTGTATAGATGTTCAGTTATTTCGGTTTATTCTGAAAAATGTCGCCACTCATGCAAATTCAAGAGCCCGCTGGTGCCAGAAAAAAGAGCTCTCCCTCTTGGACTGCTTTTCTGGAGTTGGGCTTCAGGCCTCTTTACTTGGCTGCATGCGCTTGGGCTGTCATCGCGATTGGGCTGTGGATTTTCTTGCCAAGTCTGATCTCAGCCCCAATTGCCACGGTTTACTGGCATGCACATGAAATGCTGTGGGGGTTTGTTGGCACTGTGGCCATTGGATTTCTTCTCACAGCAACCAACAACTGGACGGGAATCAACCCCCTTCACGGGCGCGCACTGGGCGGCTTATTATTTTTGTGGATCATTGCCCGAGTTTCGCTGCTGCTGCCCTACCAAGCATCACTGCTGATTGCCCTCATAGCCAACTTGCTGTTTTACACCGCCGCCGCCTTGGCCGTGGCGCGCTGCGTTTTTCAAAAAAGAAATCCTCAGAACTATGGATTTGCGCTGCTCATGCTGGTCATGGGCGCAAGCAGTGCAGCTTATTTATGGCAGTTTCATCAAGGCACCGACCACTCTTCGGTCGTGCAGCAGTACGCAACCGGCATGCTGTGCATGGCGAGCATTACGACGCTTCTAGCGCGGCGCGTTATCCCCTTCTTTGCCAGCCGCGCAGTTGAAGGTCTGGATATCAATCGCCACACCCTCACGGGTCAATGGCAGACAGCATTCAGTGCCTTAGCCATCGTGTGCTGGATCTTCAAGTGGCCCCTAGGCGCTGGACTCTTTCTGAGCGGTGCTGCAGCGATTGCACTGTGGCATCTGTTTGCCTGGCACCCCTGGGCTGTGCGCAAGCATCCATTGCTATGGATTCTTTACGCTGGCTATGCTGGTCTAGCAATCGGCTTGCTGAGTACTGCGGCATATTGCTTTGGCTGGATTGCTACTTTTGCCATCCCCATTCATGCATTGGCTGTGATGGGTTTCTCGACTTTGATCATGGGCATGATCACTCGAACGGCTTTGGGACACCTGGGTCTTGCCTTGCGCGCAAATCGGCATATTTTGTACTGCTATGCAATGGTGCTGGGGGCCGCCGTCTTGCGTTTAGCGGCATTCATCGATCACCGCTTGACGACCCCACTCATTCATACCAGTGCGTTACTGTGGATGCTGGCTTTTGCCCTCTACATCTACCACTTCTTTCCTCTTCTGATCAGACCACGGGTTGATGCACCTTCCGGCAAGCCTGTTGTCGTCAAACGCACCCCTTAGTGCTCTTGCAACGACATCATGCGCCTTACCGCTCTTACCGATTACGCACTTCGCGTGTTGCTTTTTGCAGGCTTACACCAAGATCGACTCTGCACACTCAGCGAAATCGCACAAAGCTACGCCATTTCGCACTCGCACTTGATGAAAGTCTCACAGCTGCTGGCACAGAACGGATGGATCACTACTGCGCGCGGCAAAAATGGAGGGCTGCGCCTGAGCAGGCACCCATCAGAAATTAACTTGGGGCAAGTCATACGCAGCATTGAGCCGGACTTTGCACTTGTTGAATGCCTGGGCGCCAACAACCAATGCCAGTTGAATGGAAGCTGTGCACTCACTTGCATCCTGCAAGGTGCGCTCAGAGCTTTCTGGCAGCACCTGGACTGCTATACGCTGGCCGATGCGATCTCCAATGGCGCCTGGACAAACCTGACACAGCTGCAGCCAGCAAAATGAGGCAGGCTCATGCAGCAGATCCACAGCACTTGCGATGGCCGCAGCTTGCTGAGAAAAAATGAGCGCTGGCATAAATGCCCCCATCTACCTGAATCGTGGCCTCAGACAAAAAGAAGCTGCAAGCATTGCTTCAGACGGCAGTCTGCACAAATGCCAAAGGCACCATGGCTCGCAAAAACTCAGGCTTGGCAGCCAATGCTTACTTGTCTGCAGACTGATTGAATGGACCAGCAAGACAGCAATTGGAGTGCAGCCACCACCTTCAGAAACGAAAAAAGGGTCTAGCACTTTTCAATGCTAGACCCTTGATATCGTGGTCGGAGCGGCGGGATTCGAACTCGCGACCCTCTGCTCCCAAAGCAGATGCGCTACCAGGCTGCGCTACGCTCCGACAAGCTCAAAGTATAACCCAAATCCGAGGGCCTATTTACAAATAGTCCGACTCCATTGCACCATCCTCAACTGCAGTCACTCATTGCGTGAACTGGCGCACAATGCCCAAGGCACCTGAGCCGGTGCCTTTTCATATTTAACGTGCAATCAAGCCCCCGTGCTGCGTGCAGCCTTTGAACCACCATGACCCAAGCTCCTGATACCACATCCACTATCGCACCTCGTCTCACTTCGCTGTCGCATGGCGGTGGCTGTGGTTGCAAGATTGCCCCTGGTGTATTGGCCAAACTGATTGGTCAAAGCACTTTGCCAAAACAGTTCTTCCCCGACCTTCTGGTGGGCACAGAGACTGCCGACGATGCAGCGGTTTACCGCATCAATGACGAGCAGGCGATTGTTGCAACCACTGACTTTTTCATGCCCATCGTGGATGATCCGCGAGACTTCGGCCGCATTGCTGCCACCAATGCCTTGAGTGACATCTACGCCATGGGTGGCACACCGTTGATGGCACTGGCCATTGTGGGCATGCCGATTAACGTGCTCCCCCATGAAACTATCGCAGCCATTTTGGAAGGCGGTGCTTCCATTTGCCAGGAAGCGGGCATTCCCCTGGCCGGTGGTCACTCCATTGACTCGGTCGAGCCTATTTATGGCTTGGTGGGCATTGGCATCGTCAACCCCAAGCAGATCAAGCGCAATGCAGACGCCAAGGCGGGCGACGTACTGATACTGGGCAAGCCGCTGGGTGTCGGCATTTACTCTGCAGCACTCAAGAAAAAGCTGCTGGACGAGACAGGCTACCAGGCCATGGTGTCAGCCACCACCCAGCTCAACCGCCCGGGTATCGATCTGTCCAGACTGGAAGGTGTACACGCGCTGACAGATGTCACCGGCTTTGGTCTGCTGGGCCACAGCTTGGAGCTGGCGCGCGGTGCCAAGCTGGCTGCGCACATTGATGCTGATGCCCTGCCCGTACTGCCAGGAGTGATGGCGCTGGCCGAGCAAGGTATCTTCACCGGCGCATCGGGGCGCAACTGGGCGTCGTATGGTGATGCTGTGCGCCTAGACCCAGGCATTACCGAAATTCAGCGCGCTTTGCTGACCGACCCCCAGACCTCAGGCGGCCTGCTGGTGTCTTGCACGCCTGAGAGTGCGCAGCAAGTGCTGGAGATTTTCCGCAGCAACGGTTTTGCCAACGCCGCCGTCATTGGTCACATGGCTGCAGGCGAGCCACAGGTACACGTCGCCTAAGCAAATCTGCCACAGCAAAAAAGCCCTTGGCTCAAGCGCCAAGGGCTTTTCTTATTTACATCCCGCAAGTACTTGCCGACGCTCAGGCAAGTGATTTGTGCTTCATCCAATGACTGGCTTGCTCCATGGCATAAGCCACAGCATTTTCTGCTGACGCAAAAACAGGCTTGAAAGTAAAAAAACGTTGATAGCGCGCAGTGCCTTCGCCGCTGTCGATGCTGAGCTGAGAGACAAAGCCAGCATCTTGCGCTTGCTGAGCGCGTGGCACAAACGTGAAACGATCCATGGTGATGGTGCCGGGGTGCGCAGGGTGCATAAAACAAGCCTTTTGAATTTGGCGACTCAGCGCCAAAGCACCGTCGCTCACGATGGTGCTATATGTTGATTTTTGGTTCTCAACATTCAGCATAAATGGTGCTCATGTCTTTTTGATGACACGAAAAAGAGAGCATCCTGCGCAGTCACTGCTTGAAAATAGATAACAAAACATACTAAAAATCAGTATTCATCTGCTCTATCCGCTCCTGAAACTGATTGGTCTTGCTGGTTCGTTTCAATTTTGAGAAAGATTTTCTGTCGCCTCCACCACTTGCGCTGCAGGTACGCCTGCAACCTCTTTCCCAAAAACACTGCGGCAGTTGACCAGCCAGTCATTGAGCGCTTCTGCCAGCACATCTGAAGGCTGCAGCAATTGCGGCCAGCGGCGCATGCAGGTTTGCACACAGCTTTCGGCCTGCCATAGCGCCTCTTTGTTGATGAGTACCAGCTCAGCCATGCTGGATGGATCTTCCTCGAACATCTTCAACCAGTCAGCCTGCTGGCGCGGGTGCGAGCCCGATTCCGCCAAAGACTTCTCCAAGGCCTGCATACGCAAATCCACATATACACCCGCCCGCCCGCTGGCCAGCGTTTGCCATTTCTCCGGGAATTTGCGCTTGCATACGGCCCAGTGCTGCATGACTGCGGCCAGCATTGCAACCACTTGCCGCACCTGCGCACTCGAGTGCGCTAACGCCAGCGGCTGCGCGCTGTCTGCCGGCTGCTCATGAGATAACAATGCATGCACATGCTGTGTCAGCCGGTGGTCAAAGCGGTTGTGGTTCATGCGCAGCACCAGTGAAAGGCGCTGCGCTGGCATGTCGCTGAACTTGCCATAAAAGGCCGACACCACCTCGGCCAGCATCAAAATGCGTCCCCACAGCGAAATGGCATCTCCTTTGGTATGGCCAGGGTAGCCACTGCCATCCAGACGCTCATGGTGCTCCAGCACGGCATCCTCTGCACGGCGTGAATAGGCCTGAGTGGACTGCACGACCAGCATGGCGGTGATGGAGTGCACAGCCAATTGCTTGCGCTCATTGAGCGTCAGCTTGTGCTGCACGTTCTCCCAGCCCGGTGGCATGTACAGCATGCCGATATCGTGCAGCAAAGCTGCCGCTGCAAGTTCTGCGCAATCGTCCTGCGACATCTCTTCTTGCAGCGCCAAGCTCACGGCCACCATCATCATCAAAACACTGTGTTCAAACAATTGCGGCAGCTGGTGGCGCATCACTGTCATTTTGAAACTGGCACGCTGCGGCCACTTCATGTGCTGCACAACCTGCACCAGCCGAGGGTGCCTGTCACCCAGCCACTGCGCCAGTTGCCGTCCCAGCATCGTGCTATCTGACAACCGCTGTACCTGCGCTGCAATGCAGTGAATATCTACGGCATCACTGGTGGAGAGCTGGTCATCGACTTCACCTGCCAACCTGTGCTGAATCAACCGCTCATACAAGCGGCTGTCAATGCGTACACCTTTGTCCAGCAGCTTGATGCCACTTTCCGAATAAATAGCACTTTCGGCGACCACCACCTGACTTTCTGCCATTGCCGTCACGGCACGCAGGTAATGCGCATCGTTAGACAACGCCGAAGGATCCAAAGGTGTTTCACTGTCGCCAGTGGTGGGCAAGTTCATGCGATAAAAGCAAGTTGTTTAAGCCAATATTAACGATAGAACAGACACAAACTAAAAACCCGCCATATGGCGGGTTTGACACATATTGACTATGCCAAAAGGTCACGTCAAAAGCGGCACTCCGGTTTTAGACTGAATCTCCTGCAGCGTCACGCCCGCAGCCAGCTCAACCAGCTTGAGCCCTTCAGGCGTCACATCCATTACGCCCAGATCGGTGATGATGCGATCAACCACCCCGACACCCGTCAGTGGCAGCGTGCACTGGGGCAAAATTTTCAGATCGGTCGTGCCATCTTTCTTCTTGGCCACATGCTCCATCAGCACAATCACGCGCTTGACGCCCGCGACCAGGTCCATCGCCCCGCCCATTCCCTTGACCATTTTTCCGGGAATCATCCAGTTCGCCAGGTTACCCTTTTCAGACACCTGCATGGCCCCCAGAATGGACAGGTTGATCTTGCCGCCGCGAATCATCGCAAACGACTGGTCAGAGCCAAAAATGGCCGAGCCTGGAATGGTGGTGACGGTCTGTTTGCCCGCATTGATCAAGTCAGCGTCCACCTGGTCTTCGGTCGGAAATGGGCCAATACCCAGCATGCCGTTTTCCGATTGCAGCCACACCTCCTTATCCCCGGTGTGATTGGCCACCAGCGTGGGAATGCCAATGCCCAGGTTCACATAAAAACCATCTTCGAGTTCTTGCGCCGCACGCGCGGCCATCTGGTCTTGGGTCCACGGCATGGTCAGGCTCCTGCTTTTTGAGTAGTGGTTTCAGTGATGGTGCGTTTTTCAATGCGCTTTTCTGGCGTGGCGTTGTGCACGATGCGGTTCACATAGATGCCCGGCAGGTGGATATCGTCTGGTGCAATGTCACCCACCTCCACCAGCTCCTCCACTTCCACAATGCAGACCTTGCCGCAGGTGGCCGCTGCCGGGTTGAAGTTGCGTGCGGTCAAGCGGAACTGCAGGTTGCCACTCTTGTCGGCACGCCAAGCCTTGACCAGCGACACATCGGCCACGATGGCGCGCTCCATCACATAAGTTTCGCCATCAAACTCGCGCAGCTCTTTGCCTTCAGCCACCAGCGTGCCCACACCGGTCTTGGTGAAAAAGGCCGGAATACCGGCACCGCCAGCGCGCATCTTCTCGGCCAGCGTACCTTGCGGTGTAAATTCCAGCTCCAGCTCACCGGCCAGATACTGGCGCTCAAACTCTTTGTTCTCGCCCACGTAGCTGGCAATCATTTTTTTGATCTGGCGGGTTTCCAGCAACTTGCCCAGACCAAAGCCATCCACACCGGCGTTGTTCGAGACCACCGTCAGATTTTTCACTCCGCTGTCGCGCAGTGCATCAATCAAGGCCTCTGGAATGCCGCAAAGGCCAAAGCCACCCACCGCCAGCAATTGCTCGTCGGCCACTACGCCCTGCAAGGCTGCGGCCGCAGAGGGATAAAGTTTTTTCACATCGTCTCCTTGTTGTCTAAGCACGCTTCAAAGATACTACGTAACCACGTACGTAGTTTTTCCTAGAGTGTTGCACCATGAATCTGGATCACCGTTTGGCTTTCGAGCTGGCCCCTGTGGGGCTGGTGATCTCGCGCAACCGCATCATGGTCGATTGCAATCAGCGTGTCTGCGAGATGTTCACCACCTCGCGCGAACTCTTGCTGGGTCAGTCATTTCAAATACTTTACCCCTCTGCCGACGAGTACGAACGTCTGGGTGCGCGCATGGCTCCCATTCTCAATGCCAAGGGAACATATTCAGACAACCGGATCATGAAACGGGCCACAGGCGAGACGTTCTGGTGCCACGTCAGCGGCCGCGCTTTGGACCGTCTGAACCCGCATGCTGAAGGCATATGGAGTTTTGAAGACCTCAGCGAGCAGCGTCCTGTCAAAGCCACGCTCACAGGCCGCGAGCGTGAAGTGGCAGCCAAATTGCTGGAAGGCCTGACCTCCAAAGAAATCGGTCGCACCCTGGGCATCAGCCATCGCACCGTAGAAATCTACCGCGCACGCCTGATGCGCAAATACGATGCCAGCACCACCGCAGATCTGGTGCACAAGCTGGTATCCGCCAGCTGAAAGCACAGCAGCACCGTTGATCGCTTTGTGCAATGTTGCGCTATATCTGCGACTTGCTCTGACATTCGCAATAGCATGAGAGTGCGCAAAATATCTGCATGCCACCCCCCGATAGCGTGCGCAGAGCCTTAATCGGCGCGATTCATAAAACCAATCAATTGACAATTATTTTTGATAGTTTCTAGTTAAGAATAACTACAGCTCTTGAGTTGCACACGCAGTCAGCAAAGCGGACAGCCTTTCTGCGTAGCCCTTCCAGTCTGTCCCTCCATCAAAAGGAAGCTTGCGATGAACCGCCTCACCACCGCAGCCGGCGCACCGGTACCCAACAATCAGGATTCTCTGACCGCAGGCCCACGCGGCCCCATGCTGCTGCAAGACTTGTGGCATCTGGAGAAGCTGGCGCACTTTCACCGCGAAGTGATTCCAGAGCGTCGCATGCACGCCAAAGGCTCAGGTGCTTTCGGCACCTTCACCGTCACTGGTGATATCACCCAGTACACCCGTGCCAAGGTGTTCTCAGAAATTGGCAAGAAAACAGAGCTGTTCGCACGCTTTTCCACCGTCGCTGGTGAACGAGGCGCAGCAGATGCCGAGCGCGATATCCGTGGCTTTGCCGTCAAGCTGTACACCGAAGAAGGCAACTGGGACCTGGTGGGCAACAACACCCCCGTCTTCTTTTTCCGCGATCCACTCAAGTTCCCCGACCTGAACAAGGCCGTCAAGCGCGATCCATACACCAACATGCGCTCGGCCGAGAACAACTGGGATTTCTGGACCGGCCTGCCCGAAGCGCTGCACCAGATCACTATCGTGATGAGCGACCGTGGCATTCCTACGGGTTACCGCCACATGCATGGTTTTGGCTCACACACCTACTCCTTGATCAACAAGGACGGCCTGCGCCACTACGTGAAATTCCACTGGCGCTGCCAGCAGGGCATTCAAAACCTGAGCGACGCAGAAGCCGCTGCTGTGGTTGCCGGCGACCGTGAATCTTCGCAGCGCGATTTGCTGGAGGCCATTGACCGCGGTGACTTCCCCAAGTGGACGCTGTGTGTGCAGATCATGACCGAAGAGCAAGCGCAAACCTACCGCTTCCACCCCTTCGATCTGACCAAGGTATGGAGCAAGAAGGACTTTCCGCTGATCGAAGTAGGCGTGATGGAACTGAACCGCAACAGCGACAACTACTACGCTGACGTCGAGCAATCAGCGTTCGCGCCCTCCAACCTGGTACCTGGCATCGGCCCTTCGCCAGACCGCATGCTGCAATCGCGCCTGTTCTCTTACGCAGATGCAGCACGCTACCGTCTGGGTGTGAACCACCACCAGATTCCCGTGAACGCACCGCGCTGCCCTGTCAACCAGTACCACCGCGATGGTGCCATGCGCGTGGATGGCAACTTTGGCCGCACGATTGCCTATGAACCCAACACCAAGGGCGCATGGAAAGAGCAGCCTGAGTACGCTGAGCCAGTAGAAAAGCTGTACGGTGACGTGGCCCGCTGGGACTATCGTGAAGACGACAGCGACTACTTCACCCAGCCGGGTGACCTGTTCCGCCTGATGACACCAGACAAGCAGCAATTGCTGTTTGCCAACACCGCACGCAACATCAATGGTGTGTCGCAGTACATCATCGACAAGCACATTGAGCACTGCACCAAGGCAGATCCAGCGTACGGCGCAGGCGTAGCAGCCGCGCTGCAAGCCCTGCGCGCTGGCAAGCTGTAAATCAGCCAGCCTAATGGCAGACACAAGCCCTCTTTGCCTTGCGCAGGAGGGCTTTTGCATTACGGCTCCAGCACGCGCAGCGTGCCATATCCACTTCGCTGATCTGTGCGCCGTAACAAGAAAAAACGCTCCGAAGAGCGTTTTTTTCTTGCACAGCAAGACACCTGAACCAGCGTCAGTTCACCAGCACCCCTTCATCGCCCGCCACCTGCAAATGCAAAATGGTGAAGTACAGCGTCACGTCGCCTTGCTTGTCAATGAACGTGCCCACCGCGCGCTGCAAACGCCCCGCAATACACAGGCACTCCGTCGCTTCCGGGCGACCACCCACAATGCGGGGCGTGGTCAGCAACGCCAGATCATTGGCCTGCCCAAACTCACGCACCACCTGCAAGGCTTCGCTGTGCTGGGCAGGAATGGCATCGTTGGCCCAGCTCCATAAAAAGCTGCCTTCACTGTCACTGGTGGTGCCCACCAGACACACGGTGGCCACTACCTGGTGCAGGGGCGCCTGCAGCACCAGCGTGGCCTTGTCCAGATCCCAGCGGTAGCTGGGCGCTTCGAGCAAGCCAAACTGGCGTGGCCATTGCGCGTTGTGGGCCATCATGGCTTCTACCGCCTCGCGACTCCAGGCGGCCCAGTCGGTGCTTTGATTTCCTTCGCTCATTCCAATTCCATTGTTCTGCAATAGCCGCCATTGTCGGTCACG
The DNA here is from genome assembly GCF_014836675.1 of Comamonas avium. Taxonomy (GTDB): domain Bacteria; phylum Pseudomonadota; class Gammaproteobacteria; order Burkholderiales; family Burkholderiaceae_C; genus Comamonas; species Comamonas avium. The sequence goes on along the minus strand of NZ_JACSQK010000006.1, from coordinate 301,080 downwards.
GCGAATGCTTGTCGGTATGCTGCGGATAGCCATCGCCAAGATGGCGCCGATAAAACCAATATACGGAGACAAGCACCATGACCACTACCCGCTACCCTTTTCCAGATATCAGCACGCTGCCGGAAGACCTGCGCAGCCGCATTCTGGAGGTGCAAGAGAAGGCGGGATTTGTTCCCAACGTCTTCTTGGCCTTTGCACGCCGGCCGGCAGAGTGGCGCGCATTTTTTGCCTACCACGACGCGCTGATGCTCAAAGAAGACGGCAACCTGACCAAGGGCGAGCGCGAAATGATCGTCACCACCACCAGCGCCGCCAACCAGTGCCTGTACTGTGTGGTGGCGCACGGTGCCATCTTGCGCATCTACGAGAAAAAACCTCTGCTGGCCGACCAGGTAGCGGTCAACTACCGCAAGGCAGACATCACTGCGCGCCAGCGTGCCATGCTGGATTTTGCGATGAAGGTCAGCCAGGACAGCCATGCGCTGCAAGACGCCGACTTTGCCGCCTTGCATGCCCACGGCTTTGACGATGAAGACGCCTGGGACATTGCAGCCATTACGGCGTTCTTTGGCCTGTCCAACCGCATGGCCAGCTTTGCCGGCATGCAGCCCAACCCAGAGTTTTATCTGATGGGCCGCGTACCCAAAGCCAAGGCTTAAATAAAAATGAGCACTTATCGCTTGCCTAACAAGGACTTCAGATACTTTTATATCTGAAAGCTAAGATACAAGCGCGCTAAGTGCTTCTGGAAGTGAAGCAGCCTTCTGGCGCGCCGTATCAATCCAGATCACCGTTGCGCCACCGGCTGCGCACAGTACTCCGGGCTCGCTCACACGCTCCATCGTTGTCCAGGTGTCAAACGTGGCGCGTGCTGGGTCACTCACATACATCTTGAGCAACACGTTGTCTGGGTATTTAAGCTGCCGTTTGAAGTTGCAAAACGCATTTGCAATCACGGGCCCCTGACCATTGGGCAGCAGCAAAAAACCAATCTGGCTGAACCAGTCCACACGCGCGTGCTCCATATATTTGAAGTACATCGCGTTGTTGACATGCCCCATGGCATCCATATCCCCCCACTTCACAGCAAAGCTCGTTTCATAGACCAGCTTTTTGTGCTCTGGTATTTCCAGTTTCATTCCCTTTGCTCCTGCTTGTTCGCCAGTAGGCTCATCTTGTTCAAGTGCGTCAGCCTAACCCAGTGCGATTGCGTCTGTATGGCGTCACCTAGGTGTCACAGATGTGTCTAAAAAGTCGATATGGCCCGCAAATCACGCCCTGCCAGCCTCAAGTTTTTGGGCAGAAGCGATCTGGACGCATAAAATCAGCCCCAAATTGTGGCCATCCGCACGAGCGTGCCATTTAGATTTTTATTATTCCCAAGAGAGACACCCCGATGACAAACGCAGAAATCTTGGCGCAGTACGGCCCGCGAGAGGCTATGGAATACGACGTAGTGATCGTCGGCGGCGGCCCTGGCGGTCTGGCAACGGCCATTCGCCTCAAACAGCTGGCAGCCGAGAAAGGCCAAGACGTTTCGGTGGTGGTTCTGGAAAAAGGTTCAGAGCCTGGTGCGCACACGCTGTCCGGCGCCATCATGGACCCCAAGGCACTGACGGAGCTGATCCCTGACTGGAAAGAAAAGGGAGCCCCCCTGAACCAGCCCGTCACCGAAGATGCCATGGTGTTCTTCAGCGAAAAAAGCTCGCTGCGCACGCCCAATTTCCTGCTGCCCAAGTGCTTTCACAACGAAGGCAACTTTGTGGTGCGTCTGGGCTTTGTCACCAAGTGGCTGGCCGACCAGGCAGAAGCACTGGGCGTAGAAATTTTCCCCGGCTTCGCTGCTGCGGAAGTGCTCTACCACGAAGATGGCTCCGTCAAAGGCATTGCCACCGGCAACATGGGCGTAGGCAAAGATGGCGAGCCCACGGGTGACTTCCAGCTGGGCATGGAGTTGCATGGCAAATACACCATCTTCTCTGAAGGCTCACGCGGGCATCTGGGCAAGCAACTGATTGCCAAGTTCAATCTGGACGAGGGCAAAGATCCCCAGGCCTATGGACTGGGCATTAAAGAGCTGTGGGAGATCGACCCCGCACGCCACAAACCCGGCATGGTGCTGCACACCGGCGGCTGGCCCATGGACAGCAAAACCTATGGCGGTGGCTTTCTGTACCACCTGGAAGACAACCTGGTCACACTGGGCTTTGTCACGGGCCTGGATTACGCCAACCCCTACCTGTCTCCGTTCGAGGAAATGCAGCGTTGGAAGACCCACCCCAACATCCGCTACTACCTGGAAGGTGACGAAGCCAAGGGCATCAAGCCAGCCAAGCGCATCTCGTACGGCGCACGCGCCATCACTGCAGGCGGTATTTTGAGCCTGCCCAAGCTGGTGTTCCCCGGCGGTGCGCTGGTGGGCTGTGACGCTGGCTTCTTGAATGCCTCGCGCATCAAGGGCAGCCATGCTGCAATCAAAACCGGCATGCTGGCTGCTGAAGCAGCGTACGACGCCATCGTCGCCGGTCGCCAGGGCGACGAGCTGGCGGCCTACGAAACCGCGTTTGAAAACAGCTGGCTCTACGAAGAGCTGTGGAAGGCACGCAACTTCAAGACCTGGTTCAAGAAGGGCCTGTCAACCGCAACCGTCATGAACGGCCTGGAGCAATTCCTGCTCAAAGGCTGCATTCCATGGACGCTGCACCGCGACAAACCTGACCACGCCTACCTCAAGCCTGCGGCCGAGTGCCAGCCCATCGCCTACCCTAAGCCCGATGGAAAATTGACGTTTGACCGCCTCTCCAGCGTCTTCATCAGCAACACCAACCATGGCGAAGACCAGCCTGCGCACCTGACGCTCAAAGACGCCTCTGTACCCGTGAACATCAACCTGGCCAAATATGCCGGGCCAGAAAGTCGCTACTGCCCTGCGGGCGTCTATGAGTTTGTTGCGGACACAGACAAAGGCGGCAATGCACAGCGCCTGCAGATCAACGCACAAAATTGTGTGCACTGCAAAACCTGCGACATCAAGGACCCCACACAGAACATCGTGTGGGTGACCCCGGAAGGCGGCGGCGGCCCGAACTACTCGGGCATGTAACGCCACGCATGCTTCATGCAAAAAAGACCCGCTTTGCGGGTCTTTTTTTCCAATATTTGCTGCACAAAATCTGAGCAACTGCACCAATCAGGTTCATTACGCACAAAAACTGCGCCGTGTTGACAAACTGTCACAGCACACGTCTTTGCCCAGCAATGACCAAGACCTGCTGCTATAGACTTGTTCGGCGCAAAGAGCAGACAACTGGCCTGTTCCTTGCATGCATAAATGCCTTCTAGGCTTCATAACAATGGTGGAGAAAACGCAATGAATTTCAAGTCCTGGGCACCTCTGGGTGCTGTCGCCCTGGCCATCGCTTCCATGACAGGTGCACACGCTGCAGACAAGTCTGTCGCGGTGACCGCCATCGTGGAGCACCCTGCACTGGATGCCGTGCGTGACGGCGTTCAGGCCGCACTCAAAGCAGAAGGCTTTGAATCTGGCAAGAACCTGAAGTGGCAATACCAAAGCGCCCAGGGCAATACCGGCACGGCAGCGCAAATCGCTCGCAAATTTGTGGGAGACAAGCCCGATGCCATCGTTGCCATTGCCACCCCTTCGGCCCAGGCCGTCGTAGCCTCCACCAAGAGCGTGCCCGTCGTGTTCTCTGCTGTGACTGACCCCGTCGTTGCCAAGCTGGTTCCCAGCTGGGAAGCGTCCAAAACCAACGTGACCGGTGTTTCCGACTTGCTGGCGCTGGACAAGCAGATGAACCTGGTCAAGCAAGTGGTGCCCACTGCCAAGCGCGTTGGCATGGTCTACAACCCCGGCGAAGCAAACTCTGTGGTGGTGGTCAAAGAGCTGCAAAAGCTGCTGCCTACACTGGGCATGACATTGGTTGAAGCAGCGGCACCTCGCTCGGTGGACGTCAGCAGCGCTGCCCGCAGCCTGATTGGCAAAGTGGATGTGATTTACACCTCCACCGACAACAACGTCGTGTCTGCCTATGAAGCCCTGGTCAAAGTGGGCCAGGACGCCAAAATTCCATTGGTCGCTTCGGATACTGACTCCGTCAAACGCGGTGCTGTCGCTGCGTACGGTATCAACTACCGTGACTTGGGCGAACAGACTGGCCGCATGGTGGCCCGTATTCTGAAGGGCGAAGCACCGGGCACGATCAAGCCTGAGGTGAGCACCAAGATGGAACTGTTTGTGAACCCGAGTGCTGCCGAAAAGCAAGGCATCAAACTGTCTGACGCACTGGTCAAGAGCGCCGCGCAAGTGGTGCAATAAGCCCGCATAGCACCAAGGCAGGCGCCAACTTTCTGGCCCTGCCTTTTTTCATTGAAGTTTTTTCACTATGTCTCTGTTTTCACTGCTCGGCGCCGTTGAAATTGGCCTGATCTTTGCCCTGGTCGCGCTGGGTGTGTACATCTCTTTTCGATTGCTGCGTTTTCCCGATCTGACTGTAGATGGCAGCTTTCCCCTGGGTGGCGCTGTGTGTGCCGTCTTGATCTCTACGGGCACCAACCCCTGGGTGGCTACCCTGGCCGCCACGGCTGCAGGCGCTGCCGCCGGCATGGTGACCGGCTGGCTGAACGTCAAGCTCAAAATCATGGACTTGCTGGCCTCCATCTTGATGATGATTGCGCTGTACTCCGTGAACCTGCGCATCATGGGTGGCCCCAACATTCCCCTGATTAACGACCCCACCATCTTCAACATGCTGCAGCCCGAAGGTATGGACGACTACGTCTTCCGCCCTCTGCTCCTGCTCGTCATTGTGATTGCCGCCAAGCTGCTGCTGGACTGGTTCTTCGCCACCGAGCGGGGCCTGGCCATTCGTGCCACGGGCTCTAACGCCCGCATGGCTCGCGCTCAAGGCGTCAATACAGGTGGCATGATTTTGCTGGGCATGGCCGTCTCTAACGGTCTGGTAGGCTTGGCGGGCGCCATGTTTGTGCAGACCCAAGGTGGCTCGGACATCTCCATGGGCATCGGCACCATCGTGATTGGTCTGGCAGCAGTGATCGTGGGTGAGTCCATCTTGCCGTCGCGCAAAATCATCTGGGCCACGCTGGCTGTCGTAATTGGTGCCATCGTCTACCGCTTCTTTATTGCTGCTGCATTGAACAGCGATTTCATCGGCCTCAAAGCACAAGATCTGAACCTGGTCACCGCCGTACTTGTGACCATTGCCCTGGTCATTCCACAGCTCAAGCGCAAGCTGAGCCGCAAGCCTTGATGCGCCCACAGAAGAAAGTTGTGAACCTATGTTGAGCGCACAAAACCTCGAACTCACCTTCAACCCCGGCACCCCGATTGAAACGCGCGCGCTGCGCGGTCTGTCGCTGGAAATTCCTGACGGCCAGTTTGTCACCGTCATTGGCTCCAACGGAGCGGGCAAGTCCACCTTCTTGAATGCGGTCTCTGGCGACCAGAGCGTGGACAAAGGCAGCATCCATATTGCCGATGAAGACATGACCCGACGCCCTGTCTGGGACCGTGCCCACCGCGTGGCCCGTGTTTTTCAAGACCCCATGGCCGGCACTTGCGAAGACCTGAGCATTGAAGAAAACATGGCGCTGGCACACTGCCGTGGCACCTCACGTGGCTTGTCTTTGGCAGTCAAGAACGAGCACCGTGCGCTATACCGCGAGCGCTTGGCTACGCTGGGGCTGGGTCTGGAAAACCGTCTGACCGACCGCATTGGTCTGCTGTCTGGCGGCCAGCGTCAGGCCGTAAGCCTGCTGATGGCTGCACTGCAACCTTCACGTATTTTGCTGCTGGACGAGCACACTGCCGCGCTCGACCCCCGTACCGCAGACTTTGTGCTTCAGCTCACAGCCCGCATTGTCAATGAGAGCAAGCTGACCACCATGATGGTCACGCACTCCATGCGCCAAGCGCTGGACGTGGGCGAGCGCACCGTCATGCTGCACCAGGGCCAGGTGGTGCTGGATGTCTCGGGCGAAGAACGCTCCAAGATGGATGTCACCGATCTGCTGCACATGTTCGAGAAAGTGCGTGGCGAAAAACTGTCGGACGACGCCCTCTTGCTCGGTTGACGACTGACTGGTGCTAGCCACAAAAAATAGCTGCCAGTGCTTGCTTGCCAAGTGTTGGCAGCTATTTTTGTTTTCATTCAGCACAGACCTTCAGTCGGCATCATCACGTAGAAAATGAAATCGCATCAAGGTTCTCTGGCGCGCAGCAGCATGATCGACCACGGGCAATGGGTAGTTTTGCCCCAGCTGTACGCCGCAAGCCTGTAGCTCCAGCGGTTTCATGGCTGCAGGAAAATGAATGTGCTTGTCAGGCACCTTCGCCAGTTCAGGGACATAGCGGCGGATGAAACTGCCATCTGGATCAAACCGCTGGGACTGCGTGACCGGATTGAAAATCCGAAACCATGGCTGTGCATCGCAGCCCGTAGAAGCGGCCCACTGCCAGCCACCGTTGTTGGCCGCCAAATCAAAGTCATTGAGGTGCTGCGCAAAGTGTGCCTCTCCCCTGCGCCAGTCCACTCCCAAGTCTTTGGTGAGAAAGCTGGCCACCACCATGCGCAAACGGTTATGCATATAGCCCGTCTGGTGCAACTGGCGCATGGCCGCATCCACCAGTGGATAGCCTGTTTTTGCCTCACACCATGCCTGCCATAGCTCAGGGGCATCGTCCCACTGCACGCGGTCATAGGCCTGCCGAAATGATTGCCTCACAACACGCGGGTGGTGCCACAAAATCATGAAATAAAAGTCACGCCAAGCCAGCTCTGACAGCCAGGTCTGCGCCCCCTCATCACCTAGCCGAGATTGCTGCTGCGCCAGCGCTGCCACCTGGCGAATGGAGACCGTTCCAAAACGCAAATGCACAGACAGGTACGACACCCCTTTTCGCCCCGGGTAGTCACGTGCTTCATGGTAGAGCGACATGCGCGGAACAAAGTCGCGCAACAGCTGCTGAGCACCTTGCATACCGGTTGGCAGGCGCAGCGCATGCAAGTTGCTGGGGGCAAAGCCCAGTGCTTGCAAGCTGGGTATCTGCTCCACACAAGGAGGTGGCGCCAGATGGTGCGCATACCGTTCAACGGGATAAGGCTTGAGCTGAAAAGCATCCAACTTCTGCAACCATGCCCGCTTGTAAGGCGTGAACACACTGTAAGGCTGGCCCTGCTGCGTCATCACCTCCTCTTGCTCCAGCAGCACCTGGTCTTTGTAGGCACTCAATGCAATGCCTGCTGCCTGCAAAACTTGAGCAGCACGTTGGTCACGTGCAATGGCCTGAGGCTCATAGTCGCGATTGACCAGTACTTCTTGCACACCCAGTTTTTGTGCAAGTTGCACAATGCAATCTACCGCTGGGCCATGCAGCACGATCAAGCCACTACCGGGTGCGCCGCTGCGTTCTGCCAGCGCCTTCAGCCCGCTATCGAGCTCCAGTACGCTGGCATGAATGAAATCCACACGTCGATCCTGCCTGCTGGGCAGTGCATCCAAAATATCTGTGTCAAAGACAAAAGCACAATACACCCGGTCAAAACGGCGCAGTGCGTGGTACAGCGCAGCGTGGTCATCACAACGCAAATCGCGCCGCAGCCACACCAGAGCACTAGAGGTCATGGTTGGTTTTTCGTTAGTGATTATTTGCTGGATGGCGAATGCTTCAGCCCTCTGCAACAGCGGCAGTCACATGCTCCAACGATTGAAGCACAGCTTGAATGCACCGCCGTGCTCACGGCGTTTGAGCACCGCATTCTGACGGCATCAACGACACAACGTTCCGCATGGGAAGTGCCAGAACCAGCCAAAGACAATGCGGGGCTAACCCCGCATTGTTATTTGAATATTTCGCTACTCAGAAGCAAAAATTGACAGCCATGGCTTGCTTTAACGGCTGCGAAAAGCGGCCCTGCACCAGGCTGCGCTGGAACATGCAGCCTTGCGTTGCCGCTATTGAGAACATCAGCTGGCTTTCCAGAATATGTAATCTGCTTGGTACGGCACGATTTGCTTGCTACCCATGTTGCCAGCATTGCATGCCATGGCTGGCGCAATACCTCCGCGCGTATTCACTCGCTGAATATAGGTCACGCCCTGCATCGCCCCCATGCCCGTGGCTGGGTTGGCCTTGACTAACTGCACAGGAATATCCCCCATGCCGGCGGGCGCTACCGCCACCTGCGTTGCGGTGACTTTGGAGCCATCGTTATTTTCCCATGTGGCAGGAGGACCCCAATACCGGCCAATGACGGCGCCACTGCGTGTCTGCAACTTGGCCTCAGGCCCCACAAACACCCACTCATGCGCCCCCGCCATGTCTTTTTTAGCGCGACATTCATAAGTGATTTGCCCCACACCCACTGTCTCCATCACTACCTTGTGCCCCCCCGGAACTTGCACGGCAGCAGGCAGATTTGCCTGGGAGTACATCGAATGCCCACCCATGCTCGAACACGCTGACAAACCCACAGCCAGAACACAGAGCGCAGACACCCGAAGGATCAACGGATATTTCATGAAGGTCTCCTTTAAAAATCCAAAAAGACAGAACTCACAAAACGCAACGCGCTGAAGTGACAAAGTGGCACTTACGCCAGGCGCCAAGCTACAAGGAATTTGTAAGCAGAGGCCATGCCATGCGATGAATCCGTGTGAGTCTGCAGCGGCATCAGATTACCTACCGGCACTGACACTATGAATACGCAGCTGGCAGGCAACTGGATGCAATTATTTTTTTGCATGTACTTCAGCTACGTCATGCATCTGAAAGGCGGGAAGCTGCGTACATGGAGATAGGCCAACTACGCAAGACAAAACCATGTGACTTGGCAGCAATCCAACAATTGATCCAACCAAGAACGCTTCTCATCACAATGGCATGCATGAGCCCCCAAACACCAGATCACACGCTGATAGCACTTCTGGACCGCGTTGCGGCCCAGGATGAGGCGGCACTCAAGCACTTATACGATCAAACCGCTTCACGGCTGTATGGTCTGGCTCTGCGCATTGTTGGCAACCGTGAGTGGGCAGAGGATGTGCTGCAGGAAAGCTTTCTGGGAATATGGCGCAATGCAGGTGATTACCGCAGCTCCCTCAGTCCTCCGCTGGCATGGATGGGCTTGCTGGTACGCAGCCGGTCTCTGGATTTTTTGCGCCGCCGCCGTGCCGAACGCTTGCATGCGAATCTCCCACTGGAGGACACTGACTCGCTTTCTGATCACCCTGATGCCAAGAGCCCCATGCAACTGGTGGAGGCCAGCGAACAAGCGGCAGCGCTTCACCAGTGCATGCAGCGCCTGGAACAAGAACAACGCCAGGTAGTGAGCTTGGCGTACCTGCGTGATCTGAGCCACAGCGAGTTGGCAACGCACCTGAAGCTCCCCCTGGGAACTGTCAAATCGTGGATACGTCGCAGCCTGGAGCAACTGCGCAAATGCATGAGCCGCCATGTTTGAGCAGTACGAGGTACAGCCATGAACTTAATGAACAACCCCGAGCTGCTGGACCGCCTTGCCTCAGCCTATGCACTGGGCACACTGCGCGCAGGAGCCCGCAGCCGCTTTGAGCACCTGGCACGTGAGCATTCGCCAGTGCGTGCCGCAGCCCTGCTGTGGCAAGGCCGCTGGGCAGCCTTGTCAGAAATGCAAGCACCTGTGCAGCCAGATGCCAGCGTCTGGATTCGAATCAACAACCTGCTTGAAGCTGAAAAATCTGCTGCCGTGCAAAACCGGCCACAAATAGCCAGCAGAAAAAACCCAGCGGCACACGCACTGGCCTGGTGGCGCAACGCTGCACTGGCTGGGGGCTTGGCTACTGTAGCTGCCACAGCAGTAGGATTGTGGACACACCAAGCACTCAAACACACCGCACAACAGCAATTGTCCAGCCTGCAAACACAGCTGCAAACTACACAAGCCGCATTAGAGGCTGCGCCACAGATTCAGTACGTGGCAGTGCTGGCAGACGCAAAAGCCGGGCCATCCATGCTCGTCACCTTCGACGCCAATCACAGCCAGTTAGTACTCCAGCGTGTGGGGGCGGTGCAAGAAGCTGCGAACCAGTCCCTTCAGCTATGGGCTTTGCCGCAAAAGGGAGCACCACGATCACTGGGAGTGCTAGGTCGCGGGGAGGTTGAACAACTCACCGCCCACGAAGCTGAAGTACAGGCCGTGCCCACACTGGCCATCAGCCTGGAGCCCAAGGGTGGGGTGCCCAGTGAAACCGGCCCTACTGGGCCTGTGCTGTTTACTGGAGCACTCATTCGCCGCCAACTGTGATCAGCAGCAAGAAACAACGCAGTTCCAGCCATTTATGACTTGGTATTGTTTTACTCCTTTGCTCAATCACTTGGGCTAGCTAACATCGACGTTATGTAGATGGCACAAGTCTTGATGCGCTGCAAGCAACCCCAGATCCAGTACTTTAGGAGCCTCGATTTGCATTGCCACCAATGCCGAGGTAGTTTCAACCCAATGAAGGGCTGTCCAAACAATAAACATTGCCCGGCCATGTGATTCATCGACTGCTGGCTCTCTGACTTCAGGCACGCTTCGCTCTCAGTCACTCCAGAACAACCTTGGCACTAACGCCCATGTATTTTTTGCGCAAGATTTTTTCAGTCTTACTTCTTCTACTTTCTGGGTTGATCTTGCCTGCAACTGCGTGTGCGCAAGACATCGCAACGGATGAGCGTTCTCAAGGTGTCGCACAGGCTGTCTTTGGCATCGTCAGCTACACACGCTGGCCTGCTGACCCTCCCAGCATCCGGTTGTGTGTGCTGGGGCCCACAGAATACGCCGACGAAGTCCTCAAGGGAGCCCAGCTTGCTGGTGAACGCAAAGTCGTGGTTCGACGAATGAGGCTGGATGATCCCGAGCTTGCGACCAGCTGCGACGGCATTTATGTAGGTACGGTGCCTGAAGGTGCCTGGAAACAACTGGCAGCTCGCTTTACAGGGCAACCCGTGCTCTCCATTAGCGAGCAGCAAGAACCCTGCTCAATTGGAGGCATGTTCTGCTTAAGCGTGCGTCCAGGCAATGTGTCTTTTGAAGTGAATCTCGACTCTGTGGCCCGAAGCGGCGTACGCGTGAATCCACGGGTACTACAACTGGCCAGACGCAAGGGCAAGCCATGAGTGCTGACCTTGATAGAGCGAACGCCCCGACCTTGGGGGGGGTTGTACGCCGCGCACACCGACGCATGGCCTGGGCATCTGTTGCCATGGCTGGCTGTCTTGTGCTGCTAGCGGGGGTCATAGCATTGCGGATGTACATCGACAACAACCTTCGCCTCGTTGCGCGCTCACTGGCCTATACCGTTGAAGCCGCCGTAGTGTTTCGAGACGCAGACGAAATCGATCAAACACTCGGCAGCATGCTGCAAGGCGAAGGCATTGCATTTGCTCGTATCCGCGATGCAAAAGGCCAGGTACTCGCCCAATGGGGGCATCAGGATCAGGGCCTCATCAGTGAGCTGGGTGAATGGCTGGGTCGACAAATATTAACAACCCCAACGGTCAGTGAAATCCACCACGATCAACATGTCGTGGGCCAAATCGAGCTCAGTGGCGATGGTCGGGGTCTGCTCGGTTTTCTGCTTTCAGCCATTGCAGCACTGCTGGTGTGCATGGCAGCAAGTGGTGCGATGGGGACATGGTTGTCTCGACGAATGCTGCGTGAAATAGTTACGCCTTTGCATTCACTGGCAGAAGTAGCCAAAGCCGCGCGCTACGAACGCGATCTGGCATTGCGCGTGCAACCTGCTCGTATTCTTGAACTGCGAGAACTTGGCAATGACTTCAATACGCTGCTCGATGAGCTGCAGGATCGGCAAACCCAGCTTCAGCACAAGAACACAGCACTGGCGCATGAAGCAAGCCATGACAGTCTGACAGGACTGCCGAACCGGGCACATTTCGAGCACCGCCTACAAACTGCGCTGGCCCAAGGTCAGCACGAAAACTGCACTTTTGCCGTCTTGTTCCTGGATAACGACCACTTCAAGCAAGTCAATGACACCTATGGGCATGAGGCAGGCGATGCATTGCTGATTGAGGTGGCGCATCGAATACGTTCTCAGTTGCGTGCATCAGATGTTGTCGCAAGACTGGGAGGTGATGAATTTGCCGTCCTTCTGACTCCCATTCTGGGCAATGACGAAGCCACACAAATCGCTGACAACATTCTCAAGGCCATGCGCCCCCCACTTCCACTGCAAAGCAGCGGGTTCCTGCAACCCTCGGTAAGTATCGGCATCGCCGTCTATCCTGTGCACGGACAGGACATGTCAACGCTATTGCGTTCAGCAGATACCGCCATGTACCGCGCCAAAGCACAGCGACGTGGATCACAGCATTTGGCCATCGGCAGCACAACGTAAAAAGGAAACCAAGATGAAGAAACTACTGCAGGCATTCGTTCGTTGCACCCCTTTGGCGATAGCTCTTTTTTTAAGTGCATGCCAGTCTCCACCCGCCGCAACGGGGCTGTCATCCCAGCAAGTCAATGTTCTACGTGAATACGGTTTCGAGCAAACCGACGAAGGCTGGGAGCTCCAAATGCCTGGAAAATTGTTGTTCGACTTCAATGTTGACAAGCTGTCTGGCGAGCAGAAAACCAATGTGGAAAAAATGGCCCGCTCACTCCATAGCGTAGGCATCAACCATCTTCGCGTAGAAGGTCATACCGACGATGTGGGAGCCGATGCATACAACGAACAACTGTCCCTGCGCCGTGCTCAGGCAGTTGCTCAGGTATTGGTCAATGCCGGCATCCCCCAAGCCAACATTTCGGTACAGGGCTACGGCAATAGCAAACCACTTCCAGCAAGCAACGCCAGCGCGGTGCGCAAGGAAAATCGAAGAGTTGCCGTCATCGTCCCTGTTCAATAAGCGCGTTTTAAAAGAGACGACCCCAAAATTATTGTTCCTCGATGAACAAGCGCCTAGAGATGATCCATATGTCTATCTATGGCGTTTCATCAAAAAAGCGCCACAGTCTTAACGACTACAGCGCTTTTTATTCTCAGATCCAAGCACACAGCAAAGCTGCCTAATCGCAGTCAGCACCCGCAGATCTTGCTGTCCACAAAGCCCCGCGATTGCTTCAGCCAACTAGGGGGTTGCACTTTCAGTGCGCTCACCACGCCTGCTGCGCTGCGTCTTAGCAGCAGACTTTAGTACAGGCCGTATTTGTTCAAAAAATACAGTGCCGCCAGGATGCCAATGATGGCAAGAATGGTCATTGTCCGGTTCATGCTGACCTCTCTTTGGAAAGTGCCCATCTATCCTAGCACTTGGCACTTGCTGGCTAAAAGGGTCAACGTTCAAGCAACCCGCGCACCATACCCATCCCACATGGCAAGGGGTACTGCCCGCTGACCCCAAAATCTCATACTCCCTTACGTAAATGCAGGATGCACTGACTGAAAAATCATCTACACCTGAGCCCACCTAGCTTGGTGCTGATCTTTAAGGAGTATTCCATGAGACTTTTAGCTTCCATCACTTTAGTGGCTGCCATAGGGTTGACGGCCTGCAGCACTGCGCCCGCCAGCAAACCGCCCATGGCGCAGGCCTCACCAGCCACAGTCATGAACGGCAAGCTCGTTGGACCCAACCAGATGACCCTCTACGTCTTTGACCGAGATACGGCTGGCAGTGGCAAAAGCGTATGCAATGGCGGGTGTGCCACCAACTGGCCACCATTGATGGCTCCTGCTGGAGCAGCACCCATTGGCAACTGGAGCGTTATCACGCGTGACGACGGCAACAAGCAATGGGCCTACCAAGGCAAACCTCTTTACTACTGGGTCAAAGACAGCAAACCCGGAGACATCACTGGGGATGGTGTCGGCAACGTCTGGCGTGTCGCCAAGCCGTAATCGTGATTAGCAAAGGCTGAACCTGATACCGTGGGCGACGTGCTGAGTCACAAGCTGGGCATCAGCACTAAGCGCTACTGCTACGAACTACAAAAATTCTGTTGCGTTGTAGGCAGAAAAATCTGCACAGCAACCCAAAGAAAAGCCGCGTAAAAGCAGCTGAACCGCTCAACTCAGAGTAAAAAACAGCCCCGCGTATTGCTACAAGGGGCTGTAATCTTTGATGGGCCCAGCAAGATTCGAGCTCGCGAACAACGGATTAAAAGCCCGCATCACAATCAAGCACCCATGCGGGTTTGCATCGTTGAGTGGGAATATTTCAAGTTTTAGATCCAAAGCCACATGCGCCCTCTAGGAACTTATTGCCACAAGAGCTGCCGCCCTTGTCAGCCCCATCACAGGCACCTTTGACGGCAACACAAGCACCGCTTGCGGCACACAGCCAAGTCTGTGCAAAGTCAGGCTGCAAGGCACTGATGCAGCTGAACGCAAACAGCGCTAAAGCAAGCGGGCAAACCAAGCTCTCTGGGCTGAATCAAATGGATCACGCCGAGACGAGCTGGCCTGCTGGCTCATCGGCAACCGGGGCACTCACCACTTTGTTGCGGCCTGTTTTTTTGGCTAAATACAGCAAGGCATCTGCTTGATTGATCGCTGATTGCAGTTGCTGCGCCGATTCAATCACCACTACGCCAAAGCTGGCGGTCAGCTTTTGGCCCATAGCAAGCCGCACCTCGGCAAACTGCTCACGCATGCGCTCTGCCGCCACACAGGCACATTGCAGGCTGTCGCAATTGAGCAGCACAACGAACTCTTCTCCTCCCAGCCTCACAACAAGGTCCGTATGCCGAGTATTGCGCAACAGCACCTTGGCCACAGACCTGAGCACCTCATCACCCGCAGCATGCCCCAAGGTGTCATTGATCTGCTTGAAGTGGTCCACATCGCAGATCAGCAAGGCCCACAAGCCATTTCTGGAGCGCTGAATGCGCACCGGTGCCTGTTCAAAAAAAGCACGCCGATTCAAAAGATGGGTCAACGAATCAAGGTCACGCTCTTTCTTCAGCGTAAGCAAAACTTCCCTGAAGGTCACCACCAGCAAGACACCAATGAACCAAAGGCTCAACAGCAAATTGGCCGCCAGCATCAGCAGCCACATTGGTGACTGCGTAAGCTCCACCGATGGCCCCTGTTCAATAGCTATAGCTATGACGAGTGGCCGAATCAACGAATAGGCCACAAAGCACAAGTACGAGCCTCGCAATATGCGTTCAAACAAGTCCGCGGACTTTTGGCCTCTGTACACAGCCGCTACACCCAGGAGCACCAGCAATGCCATTGCAATGTTGAGTATCAGCATTCTCACGTGGAGATCGTCAACCACCTGAGAAAAGTAATACAGCCCCACTAAAGCTACCAAGCTGATCAGTAGCGCAATTTTCGGATAGGCACTGCCCCCCGATCTCTGTGCCATCCCCTGTGCAATGGCCCACAGGCCAAACAGGTAAAAGCACCCTAACACCACAGAAGTCTGAGCCAACTGCTGGTTGGTCTGCATACTCTGCACCGCAATGGCAAACGCTGGCAAGATGTAAGCAGCGGCCAGCCAGATCAAATACTTGTGCCTTCTCAATACAGCCCAGCAACCGACCAAAGCAGCTCCCAATAAGACGCCGCACAAAGGTACGACGAGAGCGAAATACTGATTGGCTTGCAATGAGGCTCCGAAGTGAGAAAAAAGTAGTCTGAACGAAGTACTCTGCAGTCTGTTCACTGCAAGTTGGCTCAATTTTTAAGCGAGTTTATTATTAAAAGCCCCCTGCCAGCTTGCACCGGCAGGGGGCTTGCATTGAGCGCCAGCCGTTTTAGAACGGCACGCGCAGGCCCAGTCGCAGGCTGCCCACGTAGGCACTGCTCTGGTCAATGTTGGTGGTGTACTCCACCCCCAGCTCAACACCGCTGCGCAGCAGCAGGCGGCCACCCAGGCCCACGGTCCAGCGGCCTGTGTCAATGACGCTCTACCAACGGAAGCCAGCTCTGACAACATCAACACTGTGGATGTGTACTCAATGGCGACCATCAGCTTCGTGCACTGATACGTGTGGCGCTGGCATGGAGTGGCAAAAGCTATGACCTGAGAAACCCAAAGCTCCTCACCCAGAAATCCGCCACAGGTCGTAATGAGCCTTGAAACCATCCTTCATCAGGGCAAGTACGATTTGAGTAAAAGCTCAGGCCTGAATTTGACTGATCGTTCAAAAAACAACTACAATACATGATTTGACCAAAGTCAAACCCCTGTCAATTCTTAATGAATACTGAAAAAACCAATCAACCTGGCCGCCCAAGACAGTTTGATGATGAAGGGGTTATTGATGCCGCCGTGGCGGTTTTTAGCGTCAATGGCTATGCCGGCACCTCAGCCCAGAATTTATGCGAAAGCACAGGATTAGGCAGAGGCAGTTTGTACAACGCTTTTGGTAGCAAGCAGGCCTTATACGAACAAGCTTTGCTGCGCAGCCACGAGCAAACTATGTCGGCGCAATTAGGAATTCTCAGGCAGTGCGGATTAGTAAAGGATCGGTTGCGATCTCTTTTACTATGGGGAATTTCGGAAGATCTCTCTCAATCGGAACAGCATGCCGCCATGGTTTTGTTTTCTGCATTGGAGATGGGCAGCAAAGATCAGGCAGTTGCCAGCCTGAATCTGGAATATCGACAGCGCTTAGAAAAAACACTATTTACAGTGTTCACCGAAGGCCAAAAAAATGGCGAACTAAGCACCAAAGCCTCTGCCACAGTGATGGCCAGGGGGTTTTTGGCTGGCTATTACGGTTTGCGCGTGCTAAGTAAAAATATTTCAGACAGAGATACTCTTGAAGATGTCGTCAATGGCATCTTGATTAATTTCTAAAAATATTTCAATCGAAATTTTTTATTAAATATTTTTGTAACGATCGTTAAAATAAAAAGGATGTGGTACGGGTATGCCGTTAGCAGTGTATATTTTGGGGCTGGCAATTTTTTCAATTGGCACAGCAGAGTTAATGGTGGCCGGCATGACGTCTACTTTATCTGAGGCCTTCGGCATCACAGTGGGTGAGGTGGGGCATTTAATATCATATTATGCATTTGGTGTAATGCTAGGTGGTCCAGTATTAACCTACTTTTTTTTAAAGTTTAAGGTACCATATCGCAAAGTATTGCTTTTACTATTAACTTTATATGTCGTCGCACAAGGCTTAAGTGCCTTTGTCTCTAGCTATTCGGTTTTAGTTTTTATTCGTATTTTTACTGGTGTTCTGTGCGCTGGCTGCTTAAGTCTTTCGCTGGCAACAAGCATGGCAATGGTTTCACCCGAAAAACGTCCTCGTGCAGCATCAGTAGTTATTGGTGGCTTCATGATATCCAACGTGTTTGGCGTACCACTTGCAACCATCATTGACCAACGCTGGGGCTGGCAAATAACTTTTGGTTTAGTTGCTGTTTTGGTTTTTATCTGTCTACTTGCTTTAAAACGTCTATTACCAACCATCACCAGTAGTGGTGGGGAATTAAAGATGGAAGATGAGTTAAAAGCTTTTAAAAACGCAGCCTACTGGAAAGCATGTTTGACCAGTTGCCTTATCCTCGGCGCCAGTTTTGCTGCATTTAGTTATTTCGTACCAGTCCTGGTTGATGTAACTGGGTTCAGCATGAAAGATATACCATTTATTCTTATGATTTTTGGTTTATCCAATATCGTGGGAAATATTATAACTGGGCGCTTAGCACATGCACATAGCTTAGCAATTATGGTAGTTGGTTTAACGATTCTTAGCGCCTCATTGCTAGTTATGGCATTGTTTGCCGAGTACAAATCTATTGCGATTATCTCAATAATATTGATAGGCTTGACCGGCGTTCCCATGAACCCCGCAATGATGGCAAGAATTGTCAGCGTGGCGCATCCTGGCCCAATGGTTAACTCCGTACACACTTCAATTATTAATATTGGTCTTGGTGGTGGCTCCTATCTGGGTGGGGTAGCAATAGTTTCAGGTTATGGCTTGAGTTCTCCAATGTGGATTGGGTTCATACTGGCCATACTAGCGCTGGCCTCAATTACGCCATACTTGCGACGCAATAAGCAGGGATGGGATTAAAAGTTAATGCAGCCTAGCGTACGAGTGCAAGACTGAATTGCAAACCAAAGCCCGCCTCGTGCGGGCTTTGTTGTGCACTAAATATTTGGCTCATCCACGGGTTCTCCTGGCAGCTCTACTGGCGGTGCATCGCTGGGGGGATCAATTGGCTCAGGCTTGGGCTCCTGCTCTTTGCGGGGTTCTTTGTGGTTCAGTTGCATGGCGGCACCTCCTGGGCAAGTTGTAGCCCAAACCCATAGAAGCATCTGTCAGATGCAACCACTACGCTCAACTTGATGCATATTTTTAATGCGTCCTTGGCAGTACCAACGGCGAAAGACCTAAGGCAAGCAATCCGCTCCACAGCGTGCGGCAAGGTGGCAAGGTGGCAAGGTGGCAAGGTGGCAAGGTGGCAAGGTGGCAAGGTGGCAAGGTGGCAAGGTGGCAAAGTGCTCCCGCTCTGGGCACCACGGCATTGACTGGACGCTTGCCCCTCGGCTTTTCACAAGCTGCTTTCGGTGCGGCTCCATAAGGCCTCCCGTCAAGCTAGGGACTCCGCGCAGCGTCCCGCCATCTCCTGTTGCCAAAGTGCTTACACGATCAAAGGCTGAGGCAAACCGGGTTGCCAACAACAGTGAAGCCCACAGCGCAAGTAGCATTGCCCTCTGCACGACAGTAGAGAGAAAGTCCAAGCGCCTTTGCGCAAGGGGTTGCGGAACTGCGTAGCAGTTCAGTCAGAAAGGCAAGCCGGCGGCTTTATAGCGCTTCACCCCTGCCAACAAAGCCAGATCCACGCGGACAGCATTTGGTTCGAACCTCAACCCACTGACCTCCTCACTCAAGCCTGCTCACTGACAGTGTTTACTTGCTTGTGCAATGGTGGTTGCTATGTCTTGCACCGACACGTTTTTCAAAGGTGATGACATGTTCAACACTCCGGTTCGTGGGCACCACCAGCCTGCAAAGATCTACAACCGGCCTGCCTTACCCCTGCCCCCCGCATGCATTGAAAAAAGCCACAGGGATTGAGAACAGGCGGCAGTTCTTTCCCAGGCAACTGGAATGGGCCAAAACGCAGCGCACTTTCCCGCTGCCAACAGACTTTACACAGCCACCCAGCGAAGAAAGTACAAAAACCTGATTGAACTTTTGCCAATCGGCTCTATCTATCAACAGCAAGCGCAAGCTTTACAAGTTTCAAGCCGGGCTACGGGCACCTCCTCCCTCCCTCTTATGCAATCCCATAGCACGCCGCAAGGCACCGGCCTTTTATTCCAAACCCACCATCTGGTGGGTTTTTTTTCGCCTAAGGAATTGAAATAGCAGCCAGAAAGCTGCTGGCGGGCAACATCACTCACCCACCTCCACCTCGGCGCAGCAGTAAGCACCTCTCAGTTTTACATTTTTTTGTTTCAGTTTGATACAAAATGGTCGATAAACTGAAAGTAACTGGATAAGCACAAGGAGACATCAATGAGGCTATGCATCATCAAAGTGGCAGGGGCGTACTACACGGCTCTGTTCCCCAGCACTTTCGCTGCGCTGGAAGATGCCATGAAACGTTTCCCCAGAGCCGCAGCCATTAGCGTTCAGGCTGCTCGGCACTAAGCACACGCCAAGCTACTAACTCAGCCCCGACACCCTAAGCCCGCCACTGTGCGGGCTTTTTTGCGCCCATACACAGAAGCCACGTCATGCACCGGGTTCCCCACGTTTGACTCTTGCAGCAGCAAACAAGCACATGCGCTTAACCAGCCACACCGTCAAAGAGCCCCAAGCTTACGCCCTGCCCCCGGACGGGAACCGCCACGTGGCATGTCCGACATCACTTTTTGAATGTTTGATTTCTTTGATTTCTGCCCCCAGAAATAAAACAAACAGGGGGGATTTTTTTGCGCATGCGGTACAGGGCGGTCTAGAGGAGCAAGCCCTACAGACTTTGGCCCCCGCCTGCGTCTTTCCGGTAATGGCAATGCTGCTCATCTATGATGAAGTTCAGCGAACCACGGAGGATGCAATGCACTACGCAATATTCGACACTGGCCCTGGACTTCTGCAGTGGATGGATGAAGCCAACGGCCCAAAGGCCGCAATCAAAGCTTTGTACGCAGAAAACTCCGAGTTTGTGAAAAGCGATCAGGATGCCAGCGAACCGTTCATCACCGTCTATGCACTCCAAGAAGCGGAGGTCGCAAAGATTGATGGCTTACTCACTAAAGGCGAGCACATCTTTCAAGACTTCAAGGATGAGGGCCTAGAGTTCAGCCTGGCTCAAATACGCCAGATCATTAGCTCATAAGCCCTACATCGCCTCTTCGCGCTGCTTGTTTCGTGCGTGGTGAGTAGCGAGATAACGGCTGCCAATTGCTTCGGCGCCAGAACAACTTCTGCTCACCGTGGTGTGGAATCTTGTGGTCGACCATTGTGCCGACCTCTACCCTAGCTTCTGCATCGCACATCACGCACAGTGGATGCTCATGAAGAAAGTCTAGCCCGGCTTGCTGCCACTTGTAGCCGTAGCTACGCTGGGTGCTGGTCATTCCCTCTGTGCGCCAACTTCCAGCCTGCATCGTTGGCACGCGCCTGGTTTCAAGCACCAGCAATCTAGGCTTAAGTGTTGGCAGCCTTGCCGGATGAGTTGCCATGACTGGGCCGTAAATGGAAAAACCACCATAAGGTGGCTAAGCATTGAGATTGGTGGCTGCTTTTATGTTGAAAGTCCGACAAGCGGTAGGTTACCCCTTACGGCGATGTACCCCTTCAACGCACAACGCACCGCGCATACCCAAGATAAGGTGGAACCATCCCAGGATTTGACCTGGCTACTAGGAGTTCACATGCCCATTTTGCTCTGGCTACTCGGCGTACCCATTTCGGTTGTTTTGCTACTGATGCTATTTGGTGTTTTTTGACCTACAGCACTCCAAAAAGACTCGCATTTCGTTGAATCAATGCGAGTTTTTTTGTTTGATCTGAGCTCCAAACCTCCAGCACAGCAGCTTCATTTGCGGCCTTTGGCTTGCGACCAGCATCGGATGTCCAGCACCTGCACTCCAGGCTGAGAGTCTGCAGCTTTACCTTACTCATCCTTCAGCAGGCGTTGTTGCATAAATCGCTGTGCCGCTAGCCTACGGCTTGCGGCATGAGTCCTCCCAACAAACCTCGCTACCGAACCACAAACTGGAAAAGCAGTACAACGCAGCCCTCAAGGCCCGTGGATCACAATCAATTTAGTTGGACAAGCGCATGGTCTGGTTTGCCGCTACCAGCGGCAAAGCCGGGCGAAGCCCAAGGCGATGCTGCCATCCAGTTTTGTTTGACCCTTAAAAACTTGTTTGGCTTGCCGCTCAGGCAAACCACAGGCTTGGTGGAGTCGATACTGCAACTGCGCGACCGTTTTGATGCAGCCAGAGAAGCGGCAGGAATTCCAAAGGCGTAGTTTCAGTTCCGCGATCTGCGAGCCACTGCCACGACCGCCCTTGATGAAGCCGTTGGAATCCGCGAAGCCCAGGCACTGTTGGGGCATACCACTGAGGGGCTGACAGCCCATTACATCCGGCACAAGATCGGGCAAAAGGTGAAGCTACTCAGGTGAATTGCAGAACAGCGGGGCTTATTCAGTGAGCCGGATTGCTTTACTATTGGGAGCAAGAAAAAGCCCCGTGTATTGCTACACGGGGCTGTAATCTTTGGTGGGCCCTGCGAGATTCGCACTCGCGACCAGCGGATTAAAAGCGGCGTGCGGACTGTACGCGATCACGCTTTACCTATAAGAATGCAAGCGCGCAATACGCATGTAGCGCACGATATGCGTGCCGCAAGTCAAAAATCCCCGCACAGATTTCTACTCTCCCATGAAATGCCCTGGTGCGGTTCTGGCTAAGGTTGCCCCAAGCATGGCGCACACCCACCAAGCACGCGGGTGTCTTTAGCTGCCAGCACTAAGTCACTGTGCATACGCACACCCAGTGATGCGGCAGGTGCCACGGCTAAAGGCCTGTGCCTGTATACATCGCAGCGCTGTAGCTGATGATGTCGGCACAAGCATCACGGCTTTGCCCTTCAGTAGTCCTGCTCAGCACTGCGAGCAGGCTGCAAACGCCGGGCCTTTTTTACCCGTACTGTTGGCGCTTTACTTGGATCCACTAGAACCGTCTTAACGTGCCAGTTCGGATCTAGTTCATAGTCATCATCTGAAGTTGTATGACTGTCGATGTCTTGCAATCGTGTTTGCGGTGTTTCGGTGTAGGTAACAGGTTGGGATGGGATGTGCATATTTGCCTCCGGTCTAGGCAGATCGGGAGCGACCAACCTGTACAGACAGTACGCCGTTTTGAACTTAAAAACCGTTTTAACTCAATCTCTTACATCCTTGGCGCAGGCGTACGCATCAAATCCAAGAGGAGGAAAACTCTTTCACGCCTGCATATGACTGCGGATTTACACACAAAAACTATTGGCAGTAGTAAAGAATTTCGGCCATTTTTTACATGTATGTACGCCAAAAAATAACCGCTCATCAGGAAATGCCGGATTCATGAACTTAGTTATGTGGCTTTAACGCATCACATATATAAACTGAGCTTTCTAAAACTGCCGCGATCTTGATTCACATGTGAAGGTGTATTGCTCATGGCTGGTTTGTAACCCCTGCGGGTTCTTGTCAGAAAGCAGGCTTTGCTTGCGAAGGACTCACCATGGCTGTGAACAATGTCCAGACCTACTTGCTAGTAGCGCCAGCAGTCATCGTGATGTTGAGTGCAGCACTTTTTATTGTCTGGCGTTTAAAACGCGATCAACGCTACCTGTTGTGGATGGGTTGTGCGCTGGCATGTATGGGGTCAGCACTGATATTTCAGACAACTCTTGATCAAATTCAGGTCGCTACGTGGAGTGTGCTTACAGGACTGGGTTATTTGTGCGGTGCATGGTTTGGAGCCTTGGCTATGGGCTCCATATATAGCGTCTCATCACACCCTCGCCTAGGCGCAGCGATTGGTTTGACGGCGTTGGTCATGCTTGGGTACTTCAGCCTGATTAAAGACGATATTGTTGCTAGCGTTCATGTGCTGAGCATGGCTCTGGGGCTGATACAAGTGCTTCCAGCACCTGCAATTTTGCGCCAACTACGAAAGCACGAACATCTAGAAATTGCTTTGTACTCAGCCTATTTGCTGTTTTGTTTTTACACCCTTTCAAGGCCCGCTATCGTCCACGCGATTGGCTATGCTGAACTCAATAACTATGTGTACTCCCAATATTGGATTGTGACAACAATGAGTTCCATGGCCTTCAGCTTGTTTTTCACTTTCTTGCTATTAGGCTGCGCTGTAAAAGGAGCCGTGAACAAGTTGAGCGATGAACGAGATCATGATCCGCTGACAGGGTTACTAAATCGACGTTCATTTAATGAGGCTGCTGAGTCTTTGATCAGAGACCGGCGTTTACAGCCTATTTCTCTGCTTGTTGGCGACATAGATCATTTTAAAAGCATCAATGACAGCTGGGGACATGAGTGCGGCGACATGGTTTTACAAAATGTCTCGCTGGCGATGATGAACAACGTGCGAAATAAAGATTTAGTGGCGCGTTTCGGAGGTGAAGAGTTTGTACTTTTACTTGTAAATTCAGATATAGAACGCGCAAAACAAGTCGCAGCTCGCATTCGTGAACAGGTCAGTGCAAACGCCGCTGGATTGCCAGCCGGCAAGCCGTTAACAATCAGCTTTGGAGTTACCGTTTTAAAATTTGAAGGAAACTTGCAGGAATCACTCGGTCAAGGTGACAAACTTTTGTACAAAGCCAAAGATTCTGGCCGTAACTGTGTATGCGTTGATCCTGATGTTGGATTTCTTGCCATCGCATAGCTAAAAGCAAAGCCTCTTAAATAAATATTTCTCAGATCTTTTTTCTTTTATTTTTAATTTTCAAAAAAATCCATCACCCCTAAATCAGTTAAAAACTCAAAAATATAAAAACCCGCTATGCGCGGGTTCCGTTACTACATTCCAAACTGGTAAACGAATCAGTTACCTGAAAGAGGAGCAAGCGTTAGCTGGGTTGCTTTGGCTTGTTGTCCTGTTCCTTGTTTGGGGTCTGCCCTGGCTGCGGCTTGTTTGGGGCTGATTGCTCAGCCTGGCCGGGTTTTTGGCTAGGGTTGTTTTGGCCTGGTTGGTTAGATTGTGTCATTGCAATTTCTCCTGAGAGTTAGTGGAAGACCAAATCGGCTTCCACGTCTTCACAATGAGGCTTAATGCATACCTGCGTTGTATGAATACGTAAGTAACAGCCTTGAATGGAAAGTGGATAAAAGGCCCTCAGTTCAAGCGGCATAAGTCAAAAGACCTTCGCAAGCAATAATTTTTCTTCAATACGTGAAATTTTAATTTGGCATTTGTTATTTTTTGCAACTATTTTCTTGATCTTCTTTTTTTGATCTATCGTCAATAGATCGGTGCGCGAAATCGTTGCATTGATGAAAGGTTGACTTATGGAATACAAATCCCACAAAGACATGCTAACGCAAGCACGCATAAATAAGCTCAAGTCTGAAGGTTCACAAATACTTTTGTCCATCATGATAGACAAGTCACCAGAGCATATGAGGCTTTGTTTGATTGATGCAAAATTAAATCGACTCTCTGCAGGTTTTTCTTTCCGTGCTCGCTGAGAGCAGCGTTAACAGGTTAATTTTTTAATGCCAAAGCCCGCAATATGCGGGCTTTTTATTTGTCGTGAAAAGTAAAGGGGTTGTTAGCTGACGTTCATCTGGCTGGATAGACCGCGTTCTAAACCAGTACAAGGAGTTAAAACAAATATCCAGAAGCCAATCAAGCTTTGGGAATTTGCCTAAGGAGCAGTCATGACAACCGACCACAATCCGAACTTTAGCGAAAGAAAAACAGACCCTGATATTGATGAACAGGCATTGCCTGGTCATGGGGTTCCGTCGCAAGACCCAGATCCGAATGCTCAACTTGGTATGTCACCCAGTGAAACACGTCGTGAGAAGTCTTCCACGTTTGTCATCGGCGGGGCTCTGGTCGGCCTGGCTGCAGGAGCGGTGATTGGTGCTGCAGTGTCTGGCCCGATGGGTGTGCTTGTGGGTGCAACACTAGGCTCAATTGCTGGTGCACTCGGCGGCAGCGCAGCAGGCTTGAGCAATGCATCAGCATGCTTTTGATCTAGAAGGCGCAGTGGATTCCTCAATCAAAAAGAAATGATTCAAACTACCGCCTAACTGCTCTGCGCTGAACTGGATCACAGCGATTCATGTTGGTAGTTTTTTGTTTTCCCGTATGTTTATGACGGTCAATTCACTGGCCAAGCTGCCCTGCAGACTCTTGCATCAAGGGCGTGTCCATCAGCTTTTGCAGCCAGCTCTGTGTATCGCTGGCTGCACTGTCCGAGTAGCTGATTTGCGGTTGCGGCGTACTCTCTGACGGCGGCGGCGGAAGCCGTGGCAATTCGCTTGTCGGCTTCAGTGAGCTGCTCGCGCAGCCGGCCAGCATTGCGAGTGGCAACAGCAGCAGCGCCAGCCAGGCGCCCTTGTTCTTGAATGGATGCATTGAGTGCCCCTTGGTAGTTGGTAGTGATGGCCTGGGCCACAGCAAAGGTGCCCGCATCGCGTGCTGCCTGCTCTTGGGTATGGGTCAGCTTGATTTGCGCAATGTCTTGGCCCAGTCTCCAGCCGTTGGCCACCCAGCCACCAGCAGCCCCTAAGGCAGCCACACCCAGCCACAGCCAGAGTTTTGGCAGTCGATCAGCGAGCATTGAGCCCCCCTTCCGACACCAGCACGGCTGTAAAGTGGCCATCACGCCCCCAGTCACGGCAAAGCTCTTGCGTGGTGGCGCGTCGATCAATCAGACCAGGTAGGGACACACTCTGGCCGTTCACAGTGCCGCGCACCCACCGCGGCATTTGCGCGCAGGCACCCAGCAGGTCACCGGCATTAGCCAGCCGGACCATCGAGCTGACAGCCACGGCAGGCTCGCCCAGGTTGTAGATCATGTCGATGAAGCTGGCGCGCACCCACACGTTGTACTGCCCCCAGTGTTTGAAGATGCGTTTGGCAGCTTTTTCTGCAGCCAGGTACTTGGGCAGCTCCAACCGTTGGCAGTCTTCTTTTGTGTAGTACTGGCCCTTTTGCACCTCTGGACCAGTGACTCCGTTACAGACCGTCAGGGGCTGCCCCTTACCCAGCTTGTCCACATAAGGCACACCAATGTGACGGCCACTGCTTTCGTAGTGCGCGCCCAGCTCCATCGCCAGCTGTACCTCATGGCTGGGTGCTTGCACTGACATATATGCGCTAGTACCAGCGGCAAAACCAATGGCCATCTGCATCAGCTTATTGCGCAAGATTGCAGGCACTTTACTCATCGCAGCCCCCTCCAGGCGCTCCACGCCGTGATGCACGCCGCCCCCAAAGCGACAATCGCCGTCATGGGCTTGGCCAACTTACCCACCCAGTTAAATACCTTGATGGCTCCTTTCATAGCCACGAAGAACTCCAGAAAGTCAGCCAGTTGCTGCTTGAGCTCATGCAGCTCCTGCCGCGTCTTTGCCAGCTCTGCGTTGTTCTCACCCAGTCCACGGTTAGCGTCGTTTACTCCCCGCTCAATAGCAGCCATCCGCTCACTCCCTTTATCGAATCGATGATTGATTTGCTCCCGTTCCATCACCGGCAGCTCGTTTCCCCACTCATCCATGCGCGCCCTCTCTTTCTGATTTATGTGGTTGTTGGTGGTGTTCAGACTTCAATCAGTACGTAAGGCAGATCAGGCGCTGGCCCTGTGATAGCGCCACCCTTTACATAGGCACGCGTACCGCTGGCCAGCAGCAAGGGGTTGCGGGCGCGCAGCAAGCCATGGCCGCCGTCTTGCGTGACTTCTGCAGTGCCATCGGCGTACAGCACGGTGACGGTTCCGGTGAGCACAGGGGCCTCTGGCAGCAGTGCCTTGAGGCGTTTGTAGAGATTGGTGCTCATGCGGCCACCCTTTCAACAGTGAGTTGCTGGCGCACCTTGGGCAGTGCGGCACTGACGTTGACGCCGCGCACCAGGCCACGCCATGTGCCGTCGGTGTCTGCTACCTCCAGCAGTTGGCCGGGGCGCACGATGCCGGGGTTGGTGCCGCCGGTGAGCACGGGCATGCTGATGGTGTGCAGCAGCTTGTTGCCACTGGCTGCCAGCGCCCACTGGCCGCGCATGCGGGCGGCGTCTGCATGGGTGATGAGGTCGTCTTGCACGCTAGGAGCCAGCTGGTTGCGGGCGCTTGCGCTGCGCACGACGTGGCCCTGTACGCCGCCCACGCTGCCGCCTGTCACATATATGGCGTTGTAGTCGGCCCGTGGCTCGGGCCGCAGTTCGTCGGTGGCGATGACGGCGGCGGGCATTTGCACATCAGGCACGGCATCTGCCCACTGCCACGGCAGCACGGGGTAGCGCGGCGCAATGATGAGCTGCTCTGCCGTGGGATGGCTGCGCACGACCGCGCCCACGCTTTCTGCCACGCGCAGCACGGCCTGCAGTGGGGTGCCCTGAAAGCTCCACGCCCCTGCGGGCACCAGCCAGTCGGCAATCTGCCAGTCCAACCCTACCCCGGTAAATTCCAACGCCTGCACGGCCAGTTGCTGGGCGGTGGCCGGTGCACTGCTCAGCCAGCTTTGCTGCGGCATGTAGGGCGTGCCCAGCATGGCAGTGACGCTGACGCCCTGCACCGCCACACGGTGGCGCGCAAAACTGCGGCTGCGGGCAGTGCTGGTGATGGCAAACACAAAGGCCATGCCATTGAGCACGACCTGCACGCGGGTGGGCAGGCCTGCTACAGGGGCCAACTGGTCCATCAGATGTTCTGGGCCGTTGGCCATGAGGCTCCAGCCGTAGCCATCGTCGTCAGCGGCCAGGGCCACATCGGTCAGAACCACGGGTTCCATGCTGGGCAGCAAATGTGCCGTGAGTTGGTGAACTTGCATATAGGCAGGCAGTAAGGGGATGACGTAGTGCGGGCTGGGTTGTGGGTCTGGCGTTTTGCAGGGGCAGCGAAACACCAGCGCAGCGGGCAGACCGGGGGCGTATGCCTGGTCAAACACCAGCGCTGCAGGCAAGCCGGGCACGTAGCACGGCTGGGGCTTGGGCGGTTGCAGAGGCCACAGCCAAACACCGGGGCCGGGTTTGGTGGTCTCTTGGTAGCGGCCTTGCAAGTCAATACGCACCGGCAAGCCGTAGCTAAAGCTTGTGAGCCAGTGGCCTGCGGTGGGCATGCCCTGCTGCATGCGGTTTTGTAGGGCGGCGCGCAGGCGCTGGGCTTGTTCAAACCCCGCCAGCGTGGCTGCACGCAGGGCCAAGGCGTCTTGCATGGCAGTGCGCACAGCGGTGTGCAACCGCAGGGCTTGCTGGTAGTTACTGGTGGTAGCAGCACGCACGGGGGCTGCGTTCTGCATGGTGTCCTGCCCCATGCCGCGCAGTGGCTGCGCCTGCTGCCACAGACTGCGCACTTGCTGGGATACGTGCTGCGCGTCTTGCCAGATCTGCGCGACCGCGTTGTGCGTGCGCTGCGATTGTTGCCACACACCCTGCACGGCTGCGCGCAAAGGCTGGGCTTGCTGGGTGCTGTCAGTGATCTGTGCCACGCTGGGGCGGCTGACATTGACATTCCAGACCATGGCAACGGTGCCGCGCAGGCCGGTGATGCGGCCAACCGCCACCAAACGCTGCACAGTGGCCAGACGCACGGCACCACGCATACCAAGGGTGATACGACCCACAGCCCTGACCATGTATTGCTGCTGGGGCGGTGCACCGCCATCTGCTCCAAACACCAGCGGCACGGGATTGCCCGCGCTGTGGTTTGACTGGTTGAAGACAAGGGGCGTGCTGGCCATACATTACCCCAACGCTGTACCAGCCAGGGTGATCAGACCACCGCCGTAGAACATGGGGGAATTGTCACCCTCAGGCGTTTGCCCGCCTGCCACTTGAAAGCAGCCGTCATGGCCTACGTCCGTGACACCACCATCAGTAAGCACCGTGCCATCGGCCGCAACCAGCTCTCCCCATCGGGGAATGCCACTTTCCAGCACCATAACGCCGCTCGCAGACTGCGCAATCAGCTCCAGCAGACCGTTTTCAGAGACTGTTCCGCTAGGCTTGGCCAGCACGATCTCAGCCATGGGGGCAATACCTGCCCCCACTGCATCCTGACGCACACTCTTGTAGAGGTTAATTTTGGCGTTGCCAGTGCCAGCATCCAGCCGGACCAGCGTGGCTTCAAGCTGGGCAAGCACCAGCGCAGATGCGACACGCCATTCGTTGACTGCAGGGGCTGTCATGGCATGACCTCCGGCTTGAGGTTGTTGGCGATGACAGAGCGATAGGACATGTCATGGTCCCACGCGATCACGTCGTACTCATAGTTCAGGCTGATGTGCGTAAACGCATAGCTGCCATCTGTATGACTCCAGGTTTCGCGCACCAGCATGCCGTCCCGGCTGCGGTGCAGACGCACGCGCCGACGCAGGGGCACGTTGGCGGGGGTTACTTGGCGCTCTACCGTGCCGTAGATCTGCCCATTGCCCCCAAATTCAAAATCGTTAAATGGCCGCGCATCAAGGCACGTTGTCGAGGTTCGCCCTTGCGCTTGCAGTGCAGTACCAGTGGCAAACAGAACACCATGGGCCACACCACCTTGCACGGGAAAGCTGGTGTAGATCCGATCACCATCCATCGATAGATACAAACCGCCGCCGTACTTGCCAGTCATCAGCATCAGGCCGTCTGCGGACACTGCAGCACCCACCCAAACGCCTGAGCCCAGCGAGGACTGCATAGACCATGTCGCCCCTTTGTCTTTCGACAACCAAAGGGGTGCACCTGATTCTGACGCAGCAAGCAACGTGCGACCATCTGCAGAGACCGAGCAGCTATACCAATTGCGGGTTCCTGCCACAGTTTGTGCACTCCATGAAGAGCCTGCGTCTATGGTCAACCATGGCGTGCCATTGGAGTCAACTGCAAAAAACGTCAACCCATCCGCTGACACCGCGCACCCTCGCCAAAATCGTGAACCCGCTGCGTTTTGTGTGTCCCATGTAGCACCTGCGTCTTTGGACAACCACAGGTAATGGCCTTGTGCTGCGCAGAGCAGTGTCTTTCCATCTGCAGAGATTGCACAACCAAACCAGTTGCGCGAACCCATTGCAGATTGCGCTACCCATGTCTGGCCAGCGTCTTTCGACAACCAAGGAGTTGTGCCGTATGCCGTAGCAATCAATGTTTTACCGTCTGCAGACACTGCGCAGGCCATCCAATCGGCTCCAACGGCGGCAGTTTGTGCAATCCAGGTCTGACCGCCATCTTTGGACAACCAAGGGCTACCACCCACAGCTACAGTCAGCAAAGTCATTCCATCTGCAGAGACTGCGCAGCCGCGCCAATTGCGAGAGCCTGCCGCTGTTTGCGCCGCCCACGTCAAGCCTCCATCTCTGGACAACCAGGTGGTACTTCCATAGGGTGTTGCGAACAGCGTCGCGCCATCTGCCGACGCAGCGCAGCCAAACCAGTTTTGGCTACCTGCTGCAGGCTGCTCTAGCCACAGGCCCGCTTCGTTAGTGAAGACCAGTGCTTTCGAGGGTGCCGGGCTCAGCACTCCGTCAGATAACCACTGCACGCGCTTCAAGGAGGCAGAGAGCACACCAGTTGCCACGGCATGCTGGACAGGCCATGTACTGGCGCTAGGGCCAGCAAACCTGAAGCCCCACACGTCAACCTCTTGCGCAAAGGTGAACTCAATGGCAAAGCCAGGTTTTTGAACGTCAACTCCAGCGAATACACACTGAGCGCTGCTGTCCACAGCAAGGTTAGCCAGCGCTCCAGAGATCGGCGCAAACGTACTGGAGATGGCTGTGGGCGTGATCGCTCCCAGCGCGCCCCAAGGGACAATCCGGCTCAATACCAGATCTTGACCCAGCGTATCCACCCCGCGAATCTGCCATGTGGTGCTTGCCATGGCTAGGCCTCGCGCCAGGGGCCGGTGATGTCGATGAAGCCGGTACCTTGCTGCGCAGTGCTGCCGTCGATCCTGGTCACCACCTGCAGGCGCAGCAACGTTTTGCCCGCGTAAACGCCCGTGCCGCTGATCTGTCCGATACCAAGGCCCACCACACCAGGCACTCCACTCTGAATGCTGCACAGTGCACCGGGCAGCTCCCCGCGTGGGCCGTTACCCGCCAGGGTCCCTCCATCGGAGACAACAATGGGAGCCAGGAACAGACCATTGTTGACGCCAGCAGGGGCTAGGCCGAACGCACCGTTGTTTCCGCTGATCGTTGCACCGTAAGCTGTGCGCTCACATGTTTGCGAGGACCCAAGGCCGTTGGCACGCCGCATCACCGAGCGCGTGGTTGCTGGCTCGTTGTCAAACACATTGCCGTACACACTGGCGTTGCTCGCGCTAGACGCAGAGGCGTTACCACCCGTCAAGAACCCGCAAAACGCGTCTGCACGTCTACCCCGGCAAAGAGCATGAGACCGCCAACGGGCACGGTGTGCAGGGCGTAGGGTTCTGCCCGTGCTTGCAGTACGTGCTGGTCTGCGCCCTCGCCTTTCAACTCCCAGGCCTCGCCCAGTGTTTCATTGGTGAAGGTGGTCATGGGCCCGGCGTCGCCTTCTACCAAGGCGCGGCTGGCTTTTTCATACTCATCCACGATGGATGACCATGGTCGCTGGGGGCTGTACGCGGCCCACACGTGTACGCCCAGCGTGCGCGGTGGCGCGCAGGGCTGGCCGCGGGCATCACGCCATGTCTGGTCTGCGCCAAAGCGTTTGCCAGATTTGCGGCAGACCCATGCGCCAGTCAACGGCCAGCCGCCGGGCATGTAGTCGGCCTGGGTGATGGCTTGGCGGCAATGCGGGCAGATGTGGCAGACGGTGTCGGGCTGGCCCGCCTCCCACTTGAAACCGTGCAGCACCTCGGGGCCACCCCATGTCAGGGCGTGCTCGATATCACAGTGCGGGCATTCGATGAGGTAGGTGACTTCGTCGTCAGCGTCTTCACACGCGCGGCTGACGTGGCAGAAACCTTTGATGCCGGGCGTGCTGCCGCCCACAAACTTGGGGTACGGGGCGCCTTCCAGCCGGCCCTTGGCCAAGCTACCGGGCGAGCCAGAGGTTTTGTCTTTGCTGGCGCCCACGGTTTGGTCAAAGGCAGTCCACTCATCCAGAATGGCAACGGCCACGGTAATACGGCGGTAGGCCCGGGCGGCCTTGCCACCCAGCAGGTGCAGCACGCTGTCGCGAAAGGCTTTGTACTTGATGGTTTCTTCAATGCGACTGCTGCGCTTGCGGGCGGCAATGACGGCGGGCACTCCGTCTTTGGGGTCAAGCAGCGGCTCAATCTCTGACTTGACGAAGCTGTCGCGGTCGTCATCGGTGGGCTGCACAGCGCCTGTTTGCGGCGGCGGTGCGCAATGTTGTAGCAAACAAAGGCGGTGATCATCTTGGAGTAGCCCACGCGCTTGGACTTTTTAACGGCCAGCTCTTCAATGCGGTCATCGCTCATGAAATCCAGAATGCCCACCTGAAACGGCCACGCCACCCAGCCGCCCTTTTGGTGGCTAGATTCCCCGGCCAGCAGAAAGTGCTGGGCGGCCCATTCAGACAGGGTCATGGGTGAATCAGCGCTGAGGCTGGACAAGCCCAAGTCAACGGCAGCTTTGATGCCAGCCACGGCTTCTTTGGCAAGGCGGCGGCTCATGCGTCATCCTCGATATCAGGCTCTGCATCTTCGTCATCACCGGTCAGTGCCATGGCATCGATCTGGTCGCTCACCAGCTTGGAGGTAACGCGGATCCATTCATTGCGGGCATCGCCCATAACGCGCTTGACGGTGGTCATGGCCTCGATCGGCAACTGCGGGCAGGACTTGCGCAGCTGGGGCTCTACCTGGTCCATGCGGTCAACCACTGCCGAGCTGGCCGCGCCCAGCACATCAGCCAAGATGCCGACCGGCGCGAACTGCCCACGGGCGACAGCGTTTTTCATGTCCTGCGCTTCGCGCTGCGAGCGGGTGAGCAGCGCACGCTCCAGCACCAGATCTGCGCCACCCAGCCCAGAGCGGCCAGCCGCCTGGTCGCGCAAACGCTCGCAGTAGGCGATGAGCCAGGCGTGGGCCGTTTCGCCCCGGGTGAGCACGCTGTCGCTCACCAGCTGGCTGATACGGGCCTCGCTGACGCCAATCATTTCTGCAAACTCTGCTTGCGAAATAGGAGCATCCAGATAAGGCAGAACCTTCACTTAACCCCCTTAGGAACATCACACAACAGTCCGAACACGCGGTTCGAATTACCCGCTCTCAGGCTGGCTGGGAAGGACCCGCGACCACTGCGGCACGCTGGTCGGTGGATGCAGTCGGTGCCCATCACGGCTTGGCCTCCATGCCCAGCGCCATGCGGGCGGACATGGCGGCATAGCGCGAGATGCTGTTGTCGCCGTTGTTCAGCCGAGCCACCAGGCGGCGTGCCCACTCTTTGCTGTCCTCACGAGGGGTGATGGCCTTGCGGATCTCGGTCTGCTTTGCCAGCTGCTCAGCCACCACGGCGGGGTCAGCCGCTGGAGCGGGCAGTTGCTTGAACTCGGGCAGCGGGCACTGGTTGGCAATGGCACGGAACTGGATCACGTTGGGTGCACGCTCAGGCAGATGGCGCAAGGCGTAGCGCAGTGGTTCAAGGTTTTCGCCAAAGCCCACCAGCTCGCTGCCCCAGTCGCTTTTGACCAAGTTCATGTCGATGCCATCCCACTGGCGCAGCCACAATGCGCCGTAGCGCACGGCCAGCTTGGCAAAGATGGCATCGATCACCTCGGGAAACGATTCGACAGCCATGCTCAACCCCCAATCCGCTGCTGAACGGGCGTGACATCGGTCACATCGCCGCCGTTCATGAACGCCTGAGCACGCTCAAAAGCGCTGACCGCACCGGGCACTTTGCGGGCCGCCATGGGCGCAATCTCTTCCATGCGAAGCCGCGCCGCACGCTGGGCGAAGGTTTCTGTGCCCGCCTGCTGGTCAACCCGCTGCAGCTCCAGCTGCTTGCCCAGGTCTCGGGCATCGCGCTCTTCGCGCTCCACGATCGCCAAGGCGTAGGTGAAGGTTTTGCCCTTGTCCAGCGCCTTGCGGGCAGCGTCCTCGATCTGCCCGACCGAGACCCCGGCGTTGAGCAGCGCGTTCAGCTTTGCATTGCCCGGGTTGACCAAGCCCATGCCCATCCGCTTGAGCAGCTGGCACACCGTGCCTGCCAGCGCATGGCTGCCACCGGCCCCCGGTTGAGGCAGTTCATGCGGTTCTGGCAAAGCCTCGCGCTCGCCGCCCGCGCAGATGGCGGTTCTTTGATGGTTCCTATTACGGTTCAATGATGATTTGGGTGCGCTTGGCGCACCCCTGGGGTGCGCCTCCTGCGGGGGTACAGGTGCGCCTGGTTCACCCCCTGGTGCGCCTTGTGCGGGGGGTGCGCTATCTGCGGGGGGTGCGCCATCTGCACCACCTGCCTTTAAACGGCTGCGGGCAACGGGTGCTTTTGCCGGATCAAAACGCCCCGGCGTAATGGTGTAACTGGTGCTGGAGTTCAAGCGGTATTCGCGGTAAACCAGCCCTACTTTCTGCAGCCACGACAGTGCCTCTTGCACTGCACGCTCCGACAGGCAGGTGCGCCTGGCAATCGTGCCAATACCGGGCCAGCAAACGCCGTCGTCATTCGCCTGATCAGCCAGCGATATCAGAACGGCCTTTTGCGAGGGCGACATACCCTGCAGCGGCCAACAGGTGGACATGATGATGGTGCTCATATAACGCTTTCGATATCAGTCCAGACGCACCTGTCGCGCCTTGCAGCGCACAGGCATCACTAGCCGCTGTCGGCTGGACTGACTGCACATGCGTGCCTCGCCCTCTTCCAGCTTGCCTGCGGCCAGCAAGGCGTTGACCGTGCTGGCCACGCTGGACAGCTCCAGCCACTCGCCTGTCTGCTGGTGGTGGTAGCCACGCAGCTCACGGCGGCTCATGTCACGCGTGCCGTACTGGTGGGCATGGCGCAGCGACTCATACAGCCGCTCGTTCAGGCGGCGGCGCCCTTCGTTGCCCATGGCGGCAAAGGCTTCTGCGCTGGTGTCATGCCCGGTCACGGTGGGGTTGTGATACATGCTTGATCTCCTTTGATATCTGCGCACGCACTGGCTACACGCCAGCAACCTCACGCAGGCGATAACGAATGCGCCGGGCCAGATACGCCTCGGCATCGGCCCGTTGGGCCACCTTGTCCATGTCCAGCCGGGGCTGGTACGTGCCAGCCTTCACAAACAGCAGCACCGGTCGCAGATCTGCGCCGCCCGTGCCACTTACGCCCCAGATGCCCGGCTGCAGGTGGGCGGTGCGCTCATCTGCATCGCCTTTTTTGGTGATGCGTGGCCCACCACGCAGCGCGCCATACGCCACAAAGTAGCGCCGCCCTGCCTGCCGTTTGGTGCCTCGGTGCACGCGCTGGTAGCCCTTGGCGCTCATGTTGGCCTTGTAGCCCTGCTCACCAAACGCCCGGAAGTAGCTGATCAGCTGCACCAAAAATGCGCCACGCAGATTGCCCCTGCCGTCATCGCTGCCGGGGTACGGACCGCCCCGCTTTTCATCAGGAATGGCCGTCTGATATCCCGTGGGCAAGATGCCTGCACGGCGCAGGGCCACCTCACTGCGCTTGTCATGGCGGCGGCCACCCCAGGCCTGAGCATTCAGAATCTTTTGCGGGTCAACGCCCTTGCCGCCCATGTAGGCGGGCTCGATCGTCACGCTCAGCTTGTCTGGCTTGGCCATGCGCACACGCGGGCTGCGCAAGATGTAGCTGGTGGGCCGGTCAAACACCGCCCGCATCTCGTCCTGCATGGCACGGCGCACTTCAAAGCCCACATCGTTCAGCGCTTTGGCGTAGGCCCGTGCGGCCTGCTGGCCAGTCAGGCCGTGCA
This sequence comes from Comamonas avium, assembly GCF_014836675.1. Taxonomy (GTDB): domain Bacteria; phylum Pseudomonadota; class Gammaproteobacteria; order Burkholderiales; family Burkholderiaceae_C; genus Comamonas; species Comamonas avium. The sequence continues at coordinate 265,028 of NZ_JACSQK010000006.1, read as the reverse complement.
ACTGCTTCAGCAGTTCGGCCTGGTTCATCACCTGGGCGCTAATTTGAATGTGCATATCAGCCCTCCCGCCTGGGCACACGGGCCGCAACGGCGGCCACCAGCGCACTGATGCCGGCAATCGCCTCATTGGCGTGATGCTCAACACGGCGGTGTGCATTGCCACTTACGGCACCGTTGCCGCGCAACGCATCGGCAGCCGCCGCAGTTAACTCACCCATCGCCTGCTGCAAAAAGCGGAATGCCTCCCAGGCATCACCCTCCGCCACATCCGGGCGAGAGCGCAGGCAAACATGGTCCAGCGCGGCCGACATGGCAAACAGCACATACGGCAGGCCAGACACCATCTGCAAGGCCACCGCTTCTTTCAGAGACAGGTGGTGCGTTGTGTTGTTGGGGTTGAGCTTGTGCTGCAACGTGTTGGGCGACACACCCATGCGCTGTGCCAGCACTTGCACACCGCCGGGTGTCTCTTGCGCAATCAGGAAGGCGGCATCCAGCACATCCATGCCACGGGCAATGTCGGCATGCGGCTGCTTTTCGCCATAGACCTGAAAAGCCGCGGCAGAGAAACTCAATCCCGTCACAGCAACACCCCCTGTTCAGGAGCCAGCATGCAAAACGAAGCACCAACGCCCACAGCACAAGAATTCGCCATCCTCAAACTGCGCGTTACTGCTTTGGAAGAGTTCCTCGCCCAAATGGCCACCATTCTGGAATGCGAACGCAAAGGCTTCACCGCTGACCGCATGAATGCCTGGCTGGACATGACCACCGCAAAAATGCAAATGACCAAAAGTGCCACGCTTGAGGAAGTGCAAGCCCTGCGCAGGCTGCAACGCATCGTGGTGGGGTAAGCGGCATGCAGGCCGCCCGTCATCTTCGAATAGGTGCCCGCCCCTGCCTTGGCTACGATGGGAGCTCTCACACAACCAACGCCAAGGAGGGCGGACATGAACGAAAGAAAAATGATGAGCGGAGCAGAATTCAAAGAAAAACTCGCAGAGCTTCTAGACACCCTCAAAGACGACGACAACGTGTACTTCGGCTCTGCAGACTCTCCTTTGACTCTGTACAGATTCAAAGATCGTGGCCCTGTAGACGGACCGCGCAGTGTGCAAATCGAGTTCAACGAGGTGTACAAAATCACTGCGGAGTAACTCCACACAGTCGCTCACGCAACTCAGCCAGCAATCCATTCACTTCCTTGCTCACTCTGGCATCTGCCGTCGGGAAATACGAAGCATCTGGCTTGCCGCCACACGTTGATGAAATGCTTGCACGGCCATCGGGCAGCAAGTTAATGACGATGAATGCGATAGCGCTATGTACTTCACCAGATTGCAGATGCACGTGCGCAGGTAGTGTTTGCGCAGCTTTGCGAACGTCTTCAGCTTGTAGAGGGCGATGGGCATCAAGAGGGCACAAATCCAACAGCACCGCAAGCCGCTCGCACTGCGATCGACAAATCGCGCCTGCCTCCCAAAGACTGATCAGCCAGTCACGCTCTGCCGTCACAAACTGCACCGCCTTGATGACCACCTTGCAAGGCACCCGCAATGCACGCGCTGTTGTGCTGGCGTTACCTGCAAATGCGCCGGTTATTGATTGCGCATCCAATCCATCACGCCTCTGTGGATCAGCCATGCGCCACCTCCTGCGCCGCAGAAGGCACGGGCACCTCACGCAACAACGCTGCAGGTACTTTTGGCGCTGGTGCACCTTTCTCGCACTGGCTGCTTTTGGGCCGGTCAAAACGATCAGGCCAAAAGTGGTGCAGCGCATTCGGAAGCAGGCCGCCAACCACATTGGACATAAACATGCCCCCAGAAAACGCAATCCAGAAAAAACGCTCGTTAGAACCCATAGACACCTACCTTCACCTGTCCACAAATACGCGTACTAGCTTTATTGACAGTCATCACCATTCCAAAAAAAGGAGCAACCATGTCTACTGAAAAGCCACTTAACGAAGACATTCATTACCTCCACGGTCAGATTGATGCGCTGACTGCGCTGCTGCTTGCAGTGGCCGAAAGCACGATGGACAAACACCAGTTCCGTGAATCGGGCCTGAAGCGGCTTCAAGCGGTGGAGACAGCGCTGCTGAACAAGACCGTTCCTGAAAGCCGCCTGATTGCAATTGACCGCATGCGCGATTGGCTCTCGCACGTAACGAGCTGACACCCCCGGCGATCAGCAACCCCAAGGCTTCCTTTTCTTTTTGAGGATCAATCCAGCCCATGCGCCACCTCCTGCGTCGCTTGGGGCAAGGGGGCATCGCGCAGGTAGGTACTACTGCGTATAAGGCTTCGCTCTTGGGCAATCCACGGGTTATCGCGTTCGATAGCAGCGGGAATGCCACGACTCTTCCAGTTCTGGACACGCTGAGCACCGCCTTTTTTAAGGTCAAAGCCCAAGCGCGTTGCGAACTTCACTACGCCGCCGAACCGAGTAATAAGCTTTTCGTCTTGATGCATGCGCAAATTAAACATTCGGTTTAAACAAAAGTCAAACATTGCGTTTAACAACATTTTGTTTACTAAACAGAAAATTTCACACATGCACGCTTCTACAGAACGGCTCTATCAAGCAGCCAAACAAATGCGAGATGTCTCCGGCCAATCGGCAGTCGCTCGCCTTCTCAACGAATCGCCTCAGACTGTGAAGAACTGGGAGACACGCGGCGTTTCACGCGCAGGTGCCATGACTGCTGAAACTGTGATTGGTGTGCGTGCCGCTTGGCTGCTCACTGGAGAAGGTTCAATGAGCGCTGGCTCGACGTCGCCGATAGTTATCAACCAGACACAGGCCGTGATGGAGTCTGAAGACTTGGTTCGCATCCCCCTGCTGGCCAATTGCGGCAGCATGGGCCCCGGCAATGAGATGCTGGATGCAGACTATGTGGTGGGCGATCTGGCCCTGTCATCGCACTGGATCAACCAGCACATTCGCCCCGGCAATATTCGAGAGCTGAAGTTCATCCACGCCCATGGCGAAAGCATGGCCCCCACCTTTAGCAGCGGTGATGTGCTGCTGGTAGACGTGGGCTCACGCGACCCATCCAGCATAGAAGGCGTGTACGTGCTCGAGGTGCGCGGCCAGCTCTACATCAAGCGTGTGCGCGTGCGCATGGATGGAGCCATGGAAGTCAGCTCTGACAACACCAACATCAAGACCGTAGATGTACTCAACGGTGACCACCAGTTGAACGTACTGGGACGTGTGGTGTGGGCGTGGAATGGGAAAAAGCTTTAGATACTCTGTGAATAAATGCATTAGTCACAGACTGCATCCGGCCAGGAGCAGACAATCATTTCGACATTGGCCTTCGTCCAGTCTAGACCAACTGCAATCTCAAAATATTTAGGTTTACCTAAAAAGTTGGCTTGTGATTGCTCACTCTAAAAAATGCAAATAGATTAATTTTTATAAGAACGACAAGCCTTTTTCGCTTGTCGTCTAAATCAAGTTAGGCCGCATATGAGCCAAGGTGCAGAAATGAAGGACTCGAATGAACTAATAGAGATCATTTGCGAGCATATAAGTGGGTGGATTGCGTCGTTTGATGCTTGGGCAAAGGAAAGCAACATCTTGCTGCCAATACTGCTATCAGTGGTAGCGGCAATTGTGTTCTGGTTGGCGTTCTCATACCTACCAGAAAAAAAACGTCGTAAGAAGCTAAGGCCGATAGTAGAGCTTGCGCTTTTTGACACGTACAAACAGCTCTTTTACTTGTTCGATCTAGTAATGCGCCATCGCTCGCACAGCCCGTCATTTTTCCAATCAAAAATTCGTGCTGGCAACCTTTCTGAAAATGACATCAAACTAGGGCTTCAGAACAAATGCCTAAACGAGTCTTATCTGTACGATCCAAATGTAAAGGATGCGCTTCTCGTTGTAGGAGAGGAAATCCTAGACCGGACATTAGATATCGACGAACTTGCAAACAAAGTGCTCAGCTTTCATACATACGCCACTGCTGAAGAACTTGTTTTACTTGAGAAAATTCGGGAAAAGATTCGTGTGTATGACTTTGGTGAACGACACATAAAGCGACCGTGTGGCTCCACTATCAACGGGAAGATGTTTCGTCCTGTAGACCCTTCTATTAGTTATCGCTACAAAAACTTTTTTGAGCTCTATCAGCTTTTCTGCCAATTGCAGAAGCTGGTTCTAAATCATCGCCCACTAGATCGGGACCGCTTCCTCTACAAAATGCAATCGCTGTACCACTCCGGCCAGTACAAACTTTGTTCTAAGTTGATTCATTCTGAAGGATCGCGGTTCGAGAAGGATTCAACGCTCTATAGAAACTACTTGGCATTGTGTGAGCGTGAACTAGGCAGAATGAAATTCTTTTACAAAATTATCGAAGACACATATAAATCCAGGCCATACGGTGGGTCGTTGGTCTCTTCGAGAGGCTTTTTTCAGGATCTCCTCTGTGACAATAAATTGATAGAGATCTTGGCGCAGTTTCATTCCTCAGCTGAAATTTCTGCGTTGATTACATCTGTGGAGGAGGATCAGAAGCATAAGGAAGCATTTGAGAGCGCAAATCATGCATTGGCTGCCCATTTCAGGCGGCAAGTGGCTAGCACAAGTGCGGCCTAACAATTTTAGGCAGTTCGCGACTTCGGCGCCGGATGCAACCTGCGGTTGCACCGCTGATGAAGGGCGCTAGCCTGCCTTTTATTCCTACCCATTTAAGCCCATGAATATCCAAACGCCATTTACTTTTTCAAGCGTTCATTCGTTGGGTGTTCGGCGCTGCGCTAGGCTTCGCCTGCGTGCCGCTGTGGTGGCTTTGGGTAAGTTATTGGTGTTTTTGGCCTCTAGCCCTTATTTCACTAGGGTTAGCAGTTATGGTTTTTGTAGTCCGTGGCCCGCGAGGCCATAGTTATTTTGTTGCGCTGGGTCTAACCCGGCGCTCAAGCCGACCCGCATACTGCGGTCGGCTTAGCTTATTCGTTAGTGGCTGTCTGCTTCGGGTCTATTACAGACAAACATCATCTCAATTCAAGGCCCGCCTAACGCGGGCTTTTTTACGCCCTAAATATTTGGCTCATCCATCGGATCGCCTGGCAGCTCTACCGGTGGGGCATCGCTGGGCGGATCAATCGGCTCAGGCTTGGGTTCTTGTTCCTTGCGAGGCTCTTTGGGGTTCAGTTGCATGGCAGCGCTCTCCTTCGGCAGTTGTAGCCCAACTCCTTTGCACTGCCTGTCGGATGAAGCCCATCACTTTTTTAAAACACCTTGTTTAAACAATATGTTTGACTTATTGATAAACATAGTGTTTAATAAATTCATCGCAGCACCAACCGCTACACGACCAAGGGGAAGCGATCCGCCCCGTACCGAATCGATGCAAGAGGAAGGTCTAGCGCCTCACAGCGCGCAGCAAGGTGCCACCGCGATGGGTGCCACGGCATTGACCGGGGCGTTGCCCCCGGTCTTTAACAAGAGAGTGGATAGGAAAGGGTTATGCGTCGTCCCGAATCAGGCTCAACGGGACAAATGCCGCCACGAACGCAAATAGCACCACCATGAACGCACAGGTAAGGCACCACATCGTCAACAGCGAAAACTGAAGCAAAGTGACGCGTGTAATGGGCTCTGACTGCGCGCTTGCATAAACCAGCCAGCCAATTGAAAGGAGCCACATGAAGAAAAACCCCGAAACATGTGTTTTGAACCACTTCCATCTTTGGGTCATTGGCGTATCAGCAGCCTGTTCTGCTGCTTTGGCTGCACTGATGTGGGTGCGCTGGAGCTTCAATGAGTTAACGCCTATCCAGACCGTCAGGATCAATGATGCAATTTGGATGCTTATTTCAATCCATTCCTTTGTTGTCATAGTTATCGCGACACTCCTGCACAGCCGCCGCCAGTAATGCAACTGTTATGGAGTCCCTCCTGTATGAAGTTTGAATGTTGGAACCTCAAATGTATTGCAGCGAGCGGACTCCACCCTTACCGCCTACGCCTCGCGCACCCTTGCCTATCCACTCTCGCCCTGCACCGCCGATGTTGCTCCCCAGCCAAAGTTTGGGGTTCGTCCGGCTCTATAGCGTCACCCGGCATGGCGGGTGCTCCGCGCAGTGTCCCGCTGTATCCAGTCGCCAAAGTGCGTACACGGTCAAAGGGTGAGGCATACCGGGTTGCCAAGAACAGCAAAGCCCGTCGTGCAAGCGATGACAGGTCGGAAAGCTACGACCGCAAACCAGAGCCTTGTGACAGAGGGCTGCGGTTTGAGACTCAAGCCTGTGTTACTTACGCATTGATACAACGCGGGTATTGCTTCAGGAGCATCGTGCAGACGTGAAAGCCCTGTTGGCTTTCTCTAACTTAAGGAGTTAGTCCAATGCAACACACATCCACTCTGGCCTGAACATCCTTGGTCAGAGACAAAGGTAAGAGCGACAAGCTGAGCGATCTTCGCCTGGTCTAAAGCAGCCAGGACAAACTCAGAACAAAAAGCAGCAAGACGATGCTTTGAAGCAGAAAATTCATTTCTGCAAGTCGCTCTTCCGTCTACCAAACCACCAGCCCGCATCGAGCGGGCTTTTTCATGCCCAAACACAAGCAGTTTCCCTCAGGAGGCTGTTTTTATTTGCCCAAGGAGCGCACCGTTTAAGTGAGCAAGCCCCGTGGGCACAAAGCACCGCCGCCTGCAGCGAGATGCAGGGCCATGAGGTGCATTTACTGACGCAGTGAATACACCTGATGGCAATCGTGACTGGTAGTCGCCCACCAGCAAGGCGTGAAAGTCGACCCCCTCCATCTTGTCGAAAAGCCGGGGCTCATACGGCGCCATCAACCTTTTTCCAGCCGGGTCGTGGGGGTCTCCTCCCTCCCTCTTCTTCTTCCCATGGCATGCCGAAAGGCACCGGCTTTTTTATTCTCAAGCCCACTACCCGGTGGGCTTTTTTTTGCCCTCATGCAGGAGCCACGCTATGCGCCACGCCGTTGCCTGGTTGATTGCTGCGGCCATCACGCTGGCCGTTGGTGCCATTGCAGCCTACCCCCTATGAACGCAGGAGCCACCCCATGCCCAAGCTTCGCAGCTACCACGTTGCCGTGTACACACCCCGCGGCCGCACCAGCTACATCACCCCGGCCCGCACTGGCGGGCATGCCTTCGACATCGCCTTTGGAATGTTTCCCGATGCCAAAGCCATCAAAGTCAAACCCGTCACACAGCACCGCGCTTGATGCACTGCTGGCCCACCTGCAGCAACAAGACAGTCGACGCAGCCGCATCCTGAACGCTATAGAAAACAAAGCTGTTAGCGCTTATCAGCATTTAGCTTCACTTCAAAACCACTTTAAAACCGAGCATTTGCATGCACAACGTGCTCATAAATTAAGAAACCACCATGCCACACCGCACCGCTAAACAGCCCATCATTCTTGGCATCACCGGCGATCACAACTGCGGTAAAACCACCGTCGCTCAACTGCTTGAAGCGCACGCAGATGCCCGCGCCATGGCATTCAGTGACGGCATATATGCCGAAGTAGCCAAAGCCTTTGGCTGCTGCATATTGGACTTGGCCAGCCGTCTGAGCAAAACCCAGCCGCAACGTTTGCTAGCCCTGCAAAACTGCACAGACAAAGACTTTGTACAGTGCGTTCAAGCCCACGCGGAAGGCGACCTGCAAACACCCCGCAGCCCGCTCCAAATTCTGGAATGGTGGGGCAGCGAATACCGCCGCACGCAAGCCCCCGACTACTGGCTTGAATACGTACGCAGCCGCATCGCCTACCTACGCATGCACAGCTGTCGCCGCCCTATCGTGCTGGCCGATGTGTACAAGCGCAACGAGGCAGAAATGATCCGCAACATGGGCGGCACCATCTGGCGCATCAAGCGCCCCGGTCATGAGCAGCGCACCACCCACGCCACCAGCACCGAACACCTGCAGATCCAGGCCGACCTTACCCTGCACAACATCGCAGACGTGGGCCACCTGCAGCACCTTGTGCTGACCCACTGGCATGAGCTGAAGCGCCATTGCCAGCCTGCTGCAGGCACAAGCTCTTGACTTAAATTATTCATAGATGAATATATTTATGAAAAACAAATACATCTATGGATTTAGTTTTAACTTCATGGTGCAGCATTTGTGTGCACCGCACCCATAAACAATTCATAGATTTACATGTTTCTGATAAAACACTAACATCTATGTATGCCACGCCAAACCACATCACCTGCCAACTACCCACAAGCCGTGCTCCAGCAAATTGAGCAGCTGGCACAAAACATCGTCATCGCCCGCAAGCGGCGTGGAGAGTCGCAGGCGCAATGGGCCAAAAAACTGGGCATCTCTCAGCCCACCATGGCGCGTATCGAGCGCGGCGACCCATCCGTGGCCATGGCTTCGTACGTGATGTGCATGTGGCTGATCAATCCAGCAACTGGCCTGGCCGACCTGATTGCTCCACAGAACGACCATGCAGCGCTGGAGAAGGAAGTGGCCAAGGTCCGGGCAAAGAAAAAACCAGCCGCCTTACCTTCAAAGGCCGCACAAGCTCCTGCGAGTTCCAATGAACATGCCCTAGCTGTCACTCAGAGAATGCCCGTCGCCCAAATTGGCAACACTATTAAAAACTTGCCTGCGATGCAGCTTGGGGAAACGATCTCAAAACTGCCCGCCGTTCAGGTGGACAAAGCATTTTCGCCAGCCATGAAGGCGGTAATGGACTTTCACAATTCACCGGCCATCAAGGCGGTAATGGGCTTTCACAATTCACCAGCCGGACAGCAGATTGCTGAAATCAGTAAAAAATCTGCAGGCCTAGCCGCCCTCCTGGCCAAGTCAGACCACCCTAAAAAGAAATGACCCAACCCAACGCCGTATCGCCCCGCACCTATGTGCCCCAAGACCGGCTCTACGTATGGGCCATGGTCAACCCCGCCGCGCCCACGCTGGTGGGCGAGGTGGCGCTGTCACAGCTTGTCTCCGATTGCGCCACCTTCACCTACGCGACAGAGTGGTGGAACTTTGCCCTCAGCGAAGACCTGCCCCTCATCCAGGGGCAAACCTTCACCACCGGCCAGAAAAACACCGCCCCCGGCGCCATCGACGACGCCCGCCCTGACCGCTGGGGCGAGCGCATCATCCGCCACATTGACCGCCCCGCGCGCCTGTCCATACTGGAAATGCTGCTCTTCGCCGGCGACGACCGCTTTGGCGCGCTGGGCATATCCACCTCAGCCGATCAGTACACACCCCGCCACCTCAGCCCCTATCCGCAGTTGAAGGATCTGGCGCAACTGGCCAGCGCGGTGGAAGACGTGCAGACCCAGGCCCCCATCACCGCAGAGATACAGCGCCTCATCCAGCCCGGCGTCACCCTGGGCGGCGCACGCCCCAAGGCCCTGCTGCAAACCGACAACGGCCCCTGCGTCATCAAGTTCAGTGAGCTGGACGACCCCGTAGACACCCCGCTCATTGAGCACGCCACCATGACGCTGGCCACCCAAGCGGGCCTATACGTTGCCAACACCACCGTGCTGCCGCTGCCCATGCGCCACGGCAAACAGCGCCATGCCCTCACCATTGAGCGGTTTGACCGTCTGGGCCCCTACCGCGTGCACTGCCAGTCCGCCAACACCGCATTGCGCGCTGCGGGGCTGGAGCAAAGCTACAGCAACCTGGCCACAATCCTGCTGCGCCTGGGCCACCCAGACCGGCAAGCCGCCATGCGCGAAGAGCTGTTCAAACGCATGGTCTTCAACATCCTCATGGACAACACCGACGACCACGAGCGCAACCACAGCATCAGCCTCAACCTGGCAGATGGCTACTACGACCTCACCCCTGCGTATGACGTCGTGCCCAGCCTGCAAAACCTGGGCTATCAAGCACTGGTCGTCGGCACCGCAGGCGCCGAATCCAGCCTGGAAAACGCGCTGACCCAGATCAACGAATACGGCATCAAAATGCCCCGCGCCGTTGAGCTGGTACGGCAGGTGGCCACCACCGTTGATGGCTGGGCCGCGTACTTCACCGCACTGGGCGTCAGCCAGTCCGATATGGAGCTGCTGGCCGCCAGCATCGACCGCGATGCACTCAGGCTGCAAAGGCAGGCGTATCTGTAAAAGCCAGCCCACGCCATCCAAACCAAAGCCCGCAAGGTTCCAGACCTAGCGGGCTTTTTTCATCACCAAGGAGATTTGATGACCGACAACACAGACCGGGACGAACTTGTGCGCATGGCGGGCGAGCAAGCCCTGCTCAAGCGTGATAACGACGCCCTCACCGCCGCCCAGCAGCGCGACCAACTGGCGCTGCGCAATCTGGTCAACAACCTCACCACCAGCCCCGACTGGCACGCACGCGGCACCGAACTGCTCAACCGCATCCAAGAGCGCCAAATGCAGACCGCACTTAACTACCAGCGGCTTGCCGAGCTATCCAGGCTCACCGGCATCCGCTAAACACTTCACCCACAAAAAAGCCCACCCGGCACCGCGCCGCGTGGGCTTTTGTTTTACACCTTCACTCAGGAGACCTTCACATGTTCATCAAATCACTGCTGCCGTTGATTGCGGTTTTCAAGTTCAAGTGCAACGGGCACGAAGGCAAATACTTCGGCAAAGAAATTGCGCAGGTCTACAAGGCGTGCAAGGAAGAGATCAATCCTCCTCAACATCAGTCAGTGGCTGCTCAGCCAAACCATCAATAAGCGTTTCTCTGAATTCGAGCAGCCTTTTAGCGTATAGCTCACCCGTTCCATCACCTGCAGAGTGGTTCGAAAGCAAAAGTTCAGGCTTGGTCGAAAGCACGATCTCAATGTAGCGATCAGCCAGTTCTGCAGCAGCCAGTTGGTCTGGTTCAAATTGATTTGCCATGGGTAGCCCTCTCGGGTTGAAGTTGTGGAACTTCAAACGTAGCCCGGGAGGGTGACCCACCCCTTACATCAGATCAAAATCTGTCTAGTTACAATTGTTGTAACAGAGACAACCGACCATATAGACATGCGCCAACTCCTGCTGGGCCTCAGCCTATGCATGGCTTTTATAGCCACTGCAGCACCCACTAAACAGCCGACTGAAATTCAGCAATTGCAGCAGCAAGTCCAAACGCTGCAAGCTACCGCGCCCCAGCAGCAAGAAGACATCAAGCAGCTTCAACAGCAGAATCAGAAGCTGATGAATGACGTTTCCGTTTTTACGCAAGTCAATGGCAAACAGTTTGACATGCAAGACAAGCGCATCAGTGACTTGAGTTTTTCAATATCCTTTTTTGGAACACTAATCACAGTGCTAACCCTGCTGGCTAGCTTAGGCACTTACTTCACCACTAAAGGACGCGCCAAACAAGAAGCCGAAGAAATATCAGAAAAATGGTTTGCAGATAACAGCTCTGAGTTCAAAGAAGAAATTAAAAACCTACGCAAAAAGGTAGAAACGGTTCAAAAAGAAGTAGAGGAGCATGCAGAAAAAACTAAACGAAAGATGGATGAAGATGGGCAAAAAATCGCAATAGCTGCCCAGTTAAAAATCACTTCCCCTGACGCCTCTACATCCTCAGAACCATCCCTCGCTGACCAACAAGCAGTAAACGCAGCCAATCAAGCCCTCAAAGCAAAACCGGAAAATGAGTACACCGCCAGAGATTTTTACGTCCGTGGCCTAAGTGAATACAGCGAGAAGCGCTTTGACTCTGCACTAGTCAACTTTGAAAACGCTTTTCAAGCAGCAGCAGAAGAAAAGCTTTCACCTGAAGAAGTCGCTAAGTTCATGCTTGCTGCTGCAAGTGCACATAGGCAACTGGGTAACTACAAAGAAGCCATCAAAGGCTATAACTGGATTGAAAGCCACTACCGCAAAAACCCAAACTCAGCATTACTCCACCTGGCTGCTGAAGCAATTCTCGCCAAAGGCGTAGCACTAGGTCTAATGGGAGAGCATAAGGAAGCAATCGCGGCCTTTGAGCAGCTAGAGCAACTGCACTATGACAATGATGACAGCCCTTTTTTGCACAAACTTGTGGCTCAATCCCTTTGCAACAAGGGCGTCGCACTAGAAAAATTAGGAAACCACGAAGAAGCGATTGCATTGTGCGACCGATTTGAGAAACGCTATGCCAGCGATGAAAGCCCTGCCATACGCAAGCTAGTCGCTCAAGCACTCAACATCAAGGGCAATGCACTCAGTCAGCAGGGACATCACAAAAAAGCAATTGTGGTTTATGACCTAGTCGAGCAGCGCTATGGCAATGATGGCAGCACAGTAATGCGTGAGCCACTCGCCCGCGCACTTGGCAACAAGGGCTCAGCGTTTGGGAAATTAGGCCATCATGAAGAAGCTATCAAAGTCTTTGACACACTGGAAAAGTACTATGGAAAATATGATGAACCTGTGCTGCGCAAACTAGCCGCTCAGGCACTTATCAATAAGAGCACAGCGCAAGGCAAATCCGGCAGTCACGAAGACGTTATTAAGACTTCAGATTTAGTAGAGCAACGTTATGGCAACGATCCAGAAATAGCTCTACGCGAGCACGTGGCTCAGGCACTTTTCAACAAAAGTGTCGCACTCTGGCAATTGGGCCGTAGCCCAGAAGCAATAAAAATAAGCGACCTGATTGACCAACGGTATAGAAGCGACCCCAGCCCAGTCTTGCGCCAACAGGTCGCTAAAGCTCTCTTCAACAAGGGCGCCGCACTGATGGGCGCAGACGACAACAAAGATGCAATCAATGCTCTGAACTTAGTCGTGCAAAGATACGCCGACGACAGCAAGCCTGAAATCCAATTAGTAGTTGGCCGCGCAATGCAGCTGCTGAACAAGCTGCAAAGCAGTGATGACGAAAACCCCACACCCGCTTAACCAGCAAACACCAACAGCCCGCTTAGCGGGCTTTTTTGCGTCTGTGCGGAAGTAGCGCTACACTCAACCCCGTCACGCCAGTAAAGCGTGATCGGGTTGGGAAGCCTGAAACATACCTGCGGTGACAACAAAGCCGCATCTGTACCGCAGTCGTGCGGCTTTGTCGTCTGTGGCCCCAGTTTTATGGTGGCTCGGAGGGGGAGCCGCAAGGCTCGCCGGTTTGCCGCAGGTTGTCCGGTCTTCCTACCCCTTCGAGTCACCGCCAATTGTTGGGAAGCGATGGGCGGTGGTTGTAGCAAAGTCACAACCTTCGGAGGCCGCTATGGCTGACATCACCACCCGCGCATCTGCGCTGTCTTTTCGCTCCACCCGATTCGAAATCATTGATCAACACGGTCAGCACTGGCTTAAAGCCAGCGACCTTGCACGTGCTTTGGGCTACGCACGTGAAGATGCAATCAGCCGCATCTACGAGCGCAACGCCGCAGAGTTTCGTGAGGACATGACATTGACCGTCAAATTGACGGTCAATGGAATCAACGACAGCAAACGCAAAAAAGAAGTCCGCATCTTCAGCCTGCGCGGCGCGCACCTGCTGGCCATGTTTGCCCGTACTTCGGTGGCCAAAGAATTTCGCACATGGGTGCTGGATGTGCTGGAGCAGCAATCCGGCAACCACAGCCAGCTGCCAGAAACCACCAGCCACATCGATCTGGCCCGCCAGCTGGCGCACGCTGCCACGGCGCAGGTGTACCAGGCGGTGTTTGATGCGGTGCTACGTGATGGTGAGCCGCCCCACTCCACCCGCCTGCTGCTGGGCTTTACGGGCAACAGCAACGCACTGGTGCCGCAAGTGCAGACGCTGGAAGAAGGCACGTTCGCCATGACGCTGGCGCAACTGACCAAGGCCATCCGCACCGACCTGATGGTGCCCGACACCACGCTGGCCAACCTTGCCACTGCCTGCACCCAGCGCCTTGCCAACCACGCCGAGGCCCAAGAGCGCCGCAGCACCCAGCAAGCCAGCACGCAGGGCCTGACGCAAAGCAAGTTGCAGCTGCGATAAATTCAAATTAAATAGCTACTAGCGCTTACTGCATAAGCGATAACAGCATATTTAACCTTTAACCCAACAGCCTGCCCGGTACATGCCGTGCGGGCTTTTTTGTTTCTGGAAGTCCAATGATTGACGCTAAAGCTGTTGCCAAGCTGCTTGGCCTGAGTGAACGCACCGTTTATGAGCTTGCCCGTTCAGGGCGCTTGCATTGCTACCGCTTTGGCGCGGCTGTGCGTTTTGATGAAACCGATGTTGAGGAGTACAAAAAATCATGCCGATCCGTTATGACGCACGCAACCAGCGTTGGCGCTTTGAGTTCGACCAGGTTATTGCGGGCCAGCGGCAGCGGGCTAGCCGCCTACTTCCAAAAGGCTACACCAAATCCGAAGCCCAAAAGTTCGACCTCGAAGAAACCAAGCGACTCCACTCCGTTGCGGCTGGCGTCAGCAAGCCAGAACCACTGATTGAAGATGCGGTTCTGCTGTATCTCAAGCATCACGCACCTGCCCTCAAGAGTTTTGAGAACATCGTGCGAGAGTTGAAAGCTTGCTACGACGCCTACGCTGGCAAGCCTTTTTCTGCTTTGCCAGCCATTGCATTGAGCTACAAGCCAGTGGACGCCAACAAAAAACCACTGGCTGCGGCAACAGCGCGAAACCGCCTGTCGTACCTGCGAGCGGCCTGCCGCTACGCATGGCGGCATCATGACCTGGGTGACAGCAATCCTGCAGAGCGGGTCAGCATGCCTAAGGTGCGCAACGAGCGCCACGTGTATCTTGGTCGCGCTGAGTTTCTCTCTATCTGCCAAAAGATAAAACCCGGCAAGGCCCGGGCAGCCATCAGGATTGCCTTTTACAGCGGCATGCGAGCAGCCGAGGTTGGCCTGGCCCAGGTCCATTTCGGCAGCGATATGTTTGAGCTGGGGGGCGAACACACTAAAAATGGTATGCCACGCGTGGTGCCAATTCACCCCAGAATTGCCCACGTAGTGCGCAACCCTAGCTTATGGCCAGTGAAACCCACCAAGTGGACGGTGAGCAAGGAATTCAAAGCCGGCGCTCGAGCTGCAGGTTATGGCCATGCCCGGTTGCACGATTTGCGCCACAGCACAGCAAGCGAGATGATCAATGCCGGAGTCGATCTCTACACCGTGGGCGGCGTGTTGGGTCACAAGTCTGCAATCAGTACCAAGCGCTACAGCCACCTTGCTACCAAGACCCTGCAGAACGCTGTTGGGCTGGTAGGCAAAAAAACCCGCACAACGCCCAAAAGAAAAGCCACTTAAAAGCGGCTGTACAACTAAAATGAGAGCAAGAAAAAGCCCCGTGTATTGCTACACGGGGCTGTAATCTTTGGTGGGCCCTGCGAGATTCGAACTCGCGACCAACGGATTAAAAGTCCGCTGCTCTACCGACTGAGCTAAAGGCCCTACCTGCCAATCAAACTATTCATCTGATCAGCGAATAAATCAATTGTAGCATCGCTTTTTTGGTGATTTTTCAAATTCGTGCTATTTTTTTAAGTTGCTCGCAATTTCCTCCAGGACCCAGCCTGCAGCGCATTGTCCAAATGTAGCAGTCACCGCAACCACTGACCCATAGCCACTGCAATTCAATGAACCGTCAGTCACTACTGCTTGGCATGAAGCACTGGGTTGCTGGACCGCCTCACGACTGAACACTGTCGTTACGCCTATTTTCTTGCCCTCTTTGGGAGCATTGAATTCTTTGCGCAAACGATAACGCAGTTGTGCCAGCAAAGGATCGTGCGTGACTTTGGAAAGATCATCGATCTCAACTTTGTGCGCCAGCCGCTTGCCCCCTGCCGCACCAACACTGACAAACATAGACTTACTGCGGCGCGCCCATTGCGCCATGGCAAGCTTGGCTTTGACCTGATCGCAAGCGTCGATCACGGCATCCACACCTGCGGGCAGAATTTTTGGCCAATTATCAGGTTCTACAAAATCTTCAATGCAGTGCACTGTGCACAGTGGATTGATTTGGGCAATGCGTTCGCGCATTGCTTCGACTTTGGCTTTACCCACCGTATCCGTCAGCGCATGAATCTGGCGATTGATGTTGGACTCTGCCACGTTGTCCAGATCAATCAAGGTCAACGTGCCCACACCACTGCGAGCCAGCGCCTCGACTGCCCATGAGCCGACGCCGCCCACACCAACTACCGCCACATGTGCTTGGCGAATTCGGGCCGCGCCATCGACACCGTAGAGGCGCTCCAGCCCACCAAATCGGCGCTGAAGATCAGCGTCTGCAAAAAAACCATCGCCGGCTAAGCCGGCGATGGTGTTGCTTGTTATCTCAGATGAACTCATCACTTCAAACGCTGAAGACGTTCCTTTGCTGTTGAAGCAGCTTCAGAGGCAGGATAGTCTTTGACCAAGTCTTGCAGTGTCTTTACCGCACCCTTGGTGTCTTTCAATTCCAGCTGGCAATTCGCAATGGACAAGGCTGCATCTGCAGCACGGGCATGCTGAGGTGCTGCTTTGAGCATGGATCGGAAGTTGGCAATGGCTTCTTTGTAATCACGCCCTGCGTATTGCGTGTTACCCAACCAAAACCTTGCAGATGGCACGTAGCCGCTACTTGGATAGGTATTGACAAAGCTTGCAAAGGTTTTGCGTGCCTCTGCGAACTCGCCTGCGCGGAACTTCTCCAACGCAGCGTCAAAATCACGCTTTTCCGCAGGGTCGGCAGTGAACTCCAGACCATCCAGTTGGACACGGACAGGTTCAAACTTACGCAGCCGGTCATCCACACCAGCAGCCAAATCTTTTTGACGGCGCTGGATTTCGGAGACTTCCCGCTCAAGCTGCTCCTTAGCACCATTGAGCTGAGCCATTTCGCGGCGCATGGATTCAATTTGCGACTGCAAATCCAGCATCCCCCGGCGCATTTGTGCGGCTTCCTCAGCACTGCTATCAAAGCGCTGACGCAATTCCAAGATGGCACGACGCGCTTCCGCATCTTCCAAAAAAGCGTATGCAGGATGAACAAATGCCGTGCACAGGCCAATCACAGCCAGTGCACGAACATTCATCCGCAAAAATCCATTGCGAATGCTCATGCTTTAACGGTAAGAAAGTTCAGCGCGACGATTCTGCGAGTAGGCAGCTTCGTTGTTGCCAGATACCGCAGGCTTTTCTTCACCGAAGCTCACCGCTTCAACCTGGTTGTCGCTAACACCCAGCAAGTTGAGCGAGCGGCGCACTGCTTCAGCACGCTTTTGACCCAATGCCAAGTTGTATTCACGGCCACCGCGCTCGTCGGTGTGACCTTCAACAGTCACTTTGCGCGAAGGGTCAGCCTTGATAAAGCGTGCATTCGCATCAACCAGGCCTTGAGCATCCGGCTTCACAATGAAGCTGTCGAAGTCAAAGTACACCACACGGCCAACGCCGCGAGGGCCGCCGTCAGCATCGATTTGGGAACCGGTCAAGTCCACGCCTGCCACACCGCTGGCTGCGCCAGAAGTGTTGGCGCCGCCGTTGGCACCAGCAGCGGCGTTTTCATCCAACTTCACGCCGGAAGAGCAGCCAGCCAACAAGGCAGCTACAGACAATGCGATAGAAACTCGCTTAAACGTAATCATCAAAAATTCTCCTTGCCTAGGTATGCTAGGTCACTAATAGAACGCAAGCCATTCACAAAGGTTTACGTAAATTCAATATTTTTGATAAGGACCCCAGTCAGGTTCACGAATTTCACCGCCCTGCCCAGCCAATCGCGCTTTGATCTTGCCATCCAAAGTGGTTGTCATCAATGCTTCACGGCCCCCTTGCTTGGTCGCGTAAACGATTAGACGGCTGTTGGGCGCAAAGCTTGGGCTTTCATCATCAGAAGTGTCGGTGACGGAAGTGGCATTACCCGACTCCAGCTCCATGACGAACAGCTTAAATGCACCACCTACGCGTGATATGTAGGCCAACCACCGGCCATCAGGGCTGACGGTAGGCGAAATGTTGTAGTTTCCGGAGAAGGTCACGCGCTGCGCGGACCCGCCCGTGGCTGCCACTTTGTAAATTTGTGGCGAGCCGCCACGATCACTGACAAAGTAAACGGTTTTACCATCGGCAGAGAAGGCGGGTTCTGTGTCGATACCGTTGCTTTGTGTCAGCCGTGTGGGCTGTCCGCCATGCGAGCTGATGCGATAAAGCTGCGAAAGTCCATCACGCGTCAGCGTTACTGCCAAAGTCGCACCATCTGGAGCCCAAGCTGGTGCGCTGTTAGATCCGCGGAAGTTGGCCACCAGACGACGGCGACCACTGGCTACATCGTGCACGTAGACCACGGGCTTGCGTGCTTCAAATGACACATATGCCAGCTCGCCGCCGTTGGGCGACCATGCCGGAGAAATGATGGGTTCGCTGCTCGACAGCGCAGACTGGGCATTTTCACCATCCGCATCTGCCACCCACAGCACATAGCGTTTGCCAGCTTTGGTTACGTATGCAATGCGTGTCGAGAAGATGCCGCGTTCACCGGTGAGTTTTTCGTAAACGAAATCAGCGATACGGTGAGCAACCAAGCGCAGATCAGCCTGCGTGACTGCAAACCCCTGTCCACCCAGATCCTGACCTTTGACAACATCCCACAAACGGAATCGCACGTCAAAACGGCCATCTGCCAAACGTGTCACGCTTCCGGTAACGAGTGCATCAGCGGCACGCTGGCGCCACTGGGCCATCTCAGGGCGCGAAGTTTCATCCAGCGCCACGCCTGCTGCATCAACATTGCGAAATTGACCGCTGCGCTCCAAATCGGCACGGATGATTTGGGAAATCTTTTGGGGAGCGCCCTCTTCGCCACGGAAGGCGGGCAAAGCGATCGGAAGCTGGGTGAGGCCAACGCCGGTTACTTCCACGCGGAACTGCGCCAGAGCAGGTAACGCTGACGTTGCAGCCATTGCGGCAAGCAAGGTTCGACGCGATGTGAGCGGTACGACCGCTCGGAGAGGGGATGTGAGAATTTGAGGTTCAGTATTCATGCGCAGCCATCATGTACCGGATCAGGCTCCCGGGACTTCCTATGATGTTACACACAGTTCAAGGCATGTGATCACATTGTTGCTGTGTCAATGTGTATAGCGAGGCTGCAGAGCGGGCACGTAGAATCACTTTCCACATGCAGACCCCAGAAAAAAATCACCATTTGATGACAAACACCCCCTCTGACTTGTCACTCAAGCAGCGTTTGCTGCGCGTAGCGCCCTACTTTGGCAACCAGAAGCTGGCGTGGACTGTTGCCATTGTGGCAACGCTGCTTGGCGCTGCCACCGAGCCCATGATTCCGGCCCTGTTAAAGCCCCTGTTAGACAGTGGTTTTTCTGAGGGAACGCTGAATCTATGGATGGTGCCCATAGCCATCATTGGGGTTTTTTTACTGCGGGGTGTTGCGCAGTTTCTGGCCCAGTACGCACTGTCGCAAATTGCCAATGACGCCATGCTGCGCTTGCGGGAGGTGCTGTTTCGCCGGGTACAGAACACCGACATGCGGCTGTTTCAGTCGCAAACTGCCAGCTCTCTGTCCAACACTGTGGTGTATGAAGTGCAAACGGGCGCCAACCAGCTGGTCAGCGCCTTCATCACGCTATCGCGCGATGGCTTCACACTGCTGGCCTTGCTGGGTTACCTGCTGTACCTCAACTGGCAGCTGACGTTGATTGTGGGTGTGGTGGTTCCAGGCGTTGCATGGATCATGCGCACCCTGTCCAAGCGGCTGTACCGCATTACCAAAAACAGCCAGAACTCGACCGATTCGCTGGCCTACGTGGTGGAAGAAAACTTTTTGGCCCACCGCATGGTGCGACTACACGGGGCACAGGCTGAACAAGAGCGCCGTTTTCAAGCCATCAGCCGCAAGCTGCGCGGCCTGGCCATCAAGTCTACGATTGCCTCGTCTGCCATGACACCGCTGACACAGCTGTTTGCCGCTTTTGCGCTGTCAGCGGTGATCTGCATCGCGCTGTGGCAAAGCCGGGCCAATCCTTCAGGGGATATTACGGTGGGCAGTTTTGTGGCGTTCATCAGCGCCATGCTGATGCTGATTGCCCCCATGCGCCGCCTGGCCAACGTGGCCAACCCCATCACGCGCGGTGTTGCGGCGCTGGAGCGCGGACTGAGCCTGCTGGACCACACCCTGCCTGAATCTAGCGGCACACAGCGCCCCAGTCACGTGCAGGGTGCGATTGAATTGCGCAATGTAGGAGTCTCTTTTGGGGATGACAAAGCGCCTGCGTTGCAGGACGTCAGCTTGCAAGTACACCCTGGGGAGGTGGTTGCACTGGTGGGTCCTTCGGGCGCAGGCAAAACCACACTGGTCAATTTGCTGCCCCGTTTTCTGAACCCGACTTCGGGTGAGATACGCATGGACGGCGTGCCCCTGCAAGACTGGGATCTGCACTACCTGCGCAGCCAATTTGCCATGGTCAGCCAGGACGTGGTCATGTTTAACGACACCGTTGCTGCCAACGTTGCACTGGGTGGCGAGATGGATGAAGCGCGCGTCTGGGCCAGCCTGGAGGCTGCGAATCTGGCCGAACATGTGCGCCTGATGCCACAAGGCATTCACACTGAGGTTGGCCACAACGCCGCGCAGCTGTCTGGTGGCCAGCGCCAGCGGCTGGCGATTGCGCGCGCCTTGTACAAGAATGCCCCGGTCTTGATTTTGGACGAGGCAACATCCGCGCTGGATACCGAGTCAGAACGGCTGGTGCAACAAGCGCTGCAAACCTTGATGCAAGGCCGGACCACCCTGGTGATTGCTCACCGCCTGTCCACCATTGAGCATGCCGACCGCGTGGTGGTCATGCAGCGTGGCCGCATCGCCGAGCAAGGCACGCACGCTGAGCTGCTGGCCCTGAACGGCCTGTACGCACGCCTGCAAGCGCACAGTGGCGGCCGCTGATCTAAATAATAAATGAGCAGTCAACGCTTTCACAGCAACACTTTGCGTATTAAATGTATTTGAAGTGCTTTCCGGGTAAGCGTTAGCTGCTCTTTTTATTGATTTATCAATTACCAGGAGGCCTTGCTTCTGCGCGTTGCCTGGTAAGCCGTGTCCAGCAGCTTGACCAAAAATTCCCGCTCGGAGCGGCGGGCAAAATCAACCGCCGTCAGATTCAGCTCATTGCGCAGCTGCACATCAGCCCCCGCATCCAGCAGCAGCTTGACCATCTTTTCCGAGCCATATTGGGCAGCCAGCATTAGCGGCGTGCTTTTGTTGGGCGATTCGGCGTCGATATACGCGTGTTGATCCAGCAGCAGCTGCGCAATGGCCACGCTGTGCTCTGTATCTGAACTGGCCACGTAGTGCAGCGGCGTCCAGCCCGGGTGATTGATGCGTGCGCCCAGCGCCAGCAACTGCTTGACCACATCAATGTGCCCCTTGATGCAGGCATGCATCAAAGCTGTCTCACCCGACGCGCTGGCATCATTGATACGTATACCTGGGGCCTTGATCAACTCCTGAGCCACGCGCAAAGACTCTAGCTGCATGGCCTTGACCAGCCCTGGCCGGCCGCGCTCATCCACGGTGTTGGGGTCCATGCCCTGTTGCAGCAGCTTGCGCATGCGCACGAAATCATCGCGCGTAATGGCGGTCTGAAAGTCGGTGAACGCATCGGCACGCGCTACCAGCACGGAGCCAGTTAGCGCACATGCACTGAAAGATTGCAACAAGGTACGCCGCTTCATCCCGTCACCACACCTTTAAACAGTTGGTCAAAATTATGGCTGGTGATGTCCGCCACTTCTTGCTCCGACAGGCCGCGCACCTGCGCCACCTGCCTGGCTACAAACGGCACGTATGCGGGGCTGTTGGTTTTGCCGCGATAGGGCATGGGCGCCAGATAAGGACTGTCCGTCTCGATCAGGAGGCGGTCAGCAGGCACAAAGGCGGCTACATCGCGTAAATATTGCGCACTCTTGAACGTCACAATGCCTGAAAACGAGATGTAAAAGCCCAGATCCAACGCCTGCTTGGCCACCTCCAGGCTTTCGGTAAAGCAGTGAAAGACACCACCTGCGCTGCCTGCAGAGCCGTCTTCACCCTCTTCCTTGAGGATGCGGATGGTGTCTTCCTGCGCCGCACGGGTGTGAATGACCAGCGGCTTGCCGCACTGTTGTGCAGCGCGGATATGGGTGCGAAAGCGTTCACGCTGCCACTGCATGTCGGCAATCGTGCGGCCGCCCTTGCGCTCTTCCATCCCGTAGTAGTCCAAGCCCGTCTCGCCAATACCCACCACGCGGGGCAAGGCGGCACGCTCGACCAAATCTTGCACGCTGGGTTCGGTCATGTGCTCGGTATCAGGGTGCACTCCCACTGTGCACCACAGGTTGTCATACGCCATGGCCAGGGCATGCACCTCAGGAAACTCTTCCATGGTGCAAGAAATACACAGCGCCCGTGTGACTTGTGCCTCGGCCATGGCGGCCTGAATAGCCGGCAGATTGGCGGACAGTTCTGGAAAGTTCAGGTGGCAGTGTGAATCGGTAAACATCAGTGATCGATCGTACAAAAAACAATGCCGGCTCAGGAGCACCCCAAGCCGGCATGGCAAGAAAAAACGCAGTTGGCCTACAGGGTCTGCGTGGGCCTGTCCGAAGCAATGGCAGTGCCCAAAATCTGTTCAATCTTGGCTTTCAGCTGCACAGATTTTTCATCTTTGGGAAAACACACCCCAATGCCCTGCGTGCGATTGCCCCCGGCACCGGCCGGTGTGACCCAGCCTACCTTGCCTGCAATAGGGTAGCGCTGAGTGTCTTCAGGCAGCGTCAACAGCACGTAGACATCGTCGCCCAGGCGAAAGTCTCGTGGGGTTGCAACGAAAATACCGCCATCCGCAAACAAGGGAATGTAGGCCGCATACAAAGCCCCTTTTTCTTTCAGGGCCAGTTGCAACACACTGGGGCGAGGGGGTGGGGTCTGCATGCTCATCAACTTGCTTCCATCGCGTTAAGTTCTGGAGTGTAGGACCGTGCGGGCCTGCGCAACAAGCGCTTCGGTCATTAAACCTGCATTAAATGGATGCTCAGCCGTGCGCGCCTCTTGCGCCAGCGACCTGGCCCACCGTGCCAGCACCATTGCAGAGGGAGCTTTAGGCAGGTCTTGCACGGCAAAATACCGCGGTGCGGCCCCTTGCGCCACACACATCAAGTCATGGCACAGCTTTTGTAGCCATTGCACAATTTCGGGTTGTGACATGTCCGAAAAAATGGCCACATCGCCCGCAGCAACCGCTTTGGGCAAGCGCTGAAACACATCCAGCCCCTTGCCAGCCCGCGCCATTGCCCAGGCATCCAAAGGACGCCCGCCCGCCGCACGCAGCCAGGCGTGTGCATCATCGGCCTGCAAGCCTTGCTGCTGCAGCCACTGCAGCATTTGTGCCTCTGCCGGCCACAGCATGGTGTGCGCCAAGCAACGGCTGCGAATGGTGGGCAGCAATTGGTGGGCCGCTTCTGTGGCCAGTACAAAGCGCACATCGCCCGGCGGCTCCTCTAGCGTTTTGAGCAGTGCATTGGCGGTAATCGCATTCATCTGCTCGGCCGGGTACACCAGCACCGCCTTGCCTCGCCCGCGAGCGCTGGTGCGCTGGGTGAACTCCACGGCATCGCGCATGGCATCCACACGAATTTCTTTGCTGGGCTTGCGTTTTTTGTCGTCAATATCTGCCTGCGCCTTTTCGCTCAAGGGCCAGCCACGCGCCAGCATATCGGCCTCTGGCATCAGCACACACAAGTCAGCGTGCGCGTGCACATCCACACTGTGACAACTGGTGCAATGCCCACAGGCACCCTGCTCAGTGGGCTGCTCGCACAACCAGGCGCGCACCATGGCCATGCCCAGCTCAAACTGCCCCATGCCTGATGGCCCTTGCAGCAGCCATGCATGACCACGCTGCGCAAGCAAGGCTTGGCGTTGCTGCTGCAGCCAAGGGGCCAGCATTCCCGTTGTTTCACTCACGCCGCGGCTCCTTGCACACCTTGGAGGTAGCCACGCGCTTGCAGCACATCCGCCACCTGCTGCCAGACAGCCTCGCGAGGCTGGTGGGCATCAATGCGGGCAAAGCGCTTAGGTGCAGCCGCACAGCGGCGTGCGTAGCCCGAGGCGACCGCTGCAAAAAAGTCTTGTGGCTGCGCCTCAAACCGATCGGGCACGCGCGCAGCCGCCAAACGCTCTGCGGCCACGGCGGCCGGCAGATCAAACCAGATAGTCAGGTCAGGCTCACGCATCAACTCGGCATTCGAGCCGCTACCCGTCTGAGCCATGCGCTCTAGGGTTTGAAGTTTTTCCCAATCGAAACCACGCCCTGCACCTTGGTAGGCAAAAGTGGCATCCGTAAAACGGTCACTGACGACCACTTCACCCCGGGCCAAAGCTGGCTCAATCACCTGCACCAGATGATCGCGACGAGCAGCAAAAGCCACCAGCGCTTCGGTCAACGGATCCATGGCATCGTGCAGCAGCAGGTTGCGCAGCTTTTCAGCCAAAGGCGTGCCTCCCGGCTCACGCGTCAGTGTCACCGTACGGCCGGCATCCTTGAAGGCTTGTGCCAGTGCAGCAATGTGCGAGGATTTGCCCGCACCATCAATGCCTTCAAAGCTGATAAACAAGCCTGTGCTGGGGGTGTTGTTCAAAACCAAACCCGATCTCTATAAGTTCTGCGCGACAAAGAAAGCATGGGGGCGTGCTGTAGCAGCGCCTCCTCAATTGCCGCCACGGATGTAACGGTTGACTGCGCGATTGTGCTCATCCAGATTCGGACTGAAATGGCTCGTGCCATCACCGCGCGAGACAAAATAATAGGCTTTGGTAGGCTCAGGGCGAACCGCAGCCATCAATGACGCCTTACCGGGCACCGCAATGGGTGTGGGCGGCAAACCAGCACGCGTGTAGGTATTCCAGGGCGTATCGGTCTGCAGATCACGGCGGCGCAGATTGCCATCAAATGCCTCGCCCATGCCGTAAATCACGGTGGGATCCGTTTGCAGCCGCATGCCCACGCGCATCCGGTTGATAAATACACCGGCAATCTGACCACGGTCACTCGCGTGGCCCGTCTCTTTTTCTACGATGCTGGCCAGGATTAGCGCCTCGTAAGGGCTTTGCAAAGGCGTATCTGCCGCACGCTGTGCCCATGCCTCATCCAGTCTGCGCTCCATCGCATGCAAGGCGCGGCGCAGCACAGCCAGTTCACTGCTGCCCTTGGCATAGGTGTAGGTGTCAGGAAAAAACATGCCTTCCGCAGCCAGCCCGGGCTTGCCCAAAGCGTCCATGATCTGCGCTTCGGTCATTGCAGCGGTGTCATGCTTGAGGAACTCATCCTTGGCAATCTGTGCTCGCATCTGGCGGAAGGTCCAGCCCTCTACAAAAATAATTGCTCGCAGGCTTTCTTCGCCACGCACCAGTTTTTGCAGCAAGCTGCGCGGTGTGGTGCCAGCCGTCAGCTCATAGTTGCCCGCGCGAATCTGGCGGCCTTGCCCTGACAGCCGGAACCAGTAGTACAGCCAGCGCGGGTCTGTCTGCACGCCTGCATCCGCCACGGCCTGTGCAACGCCACGCGGGGAGGTCCCTGGCTCAATCTCCAGCTCCAAGCTTGGGCTGGACATGCGCAGCGGCTGGCCCAGCCACCACGCCGCAGCGCCACCCACGGCAGCAGCCACGGCAACCAAAAACAACAGCACTATAAGTAAACGTCGCACAACCTTTTGCATCCTATGAAAAAGATCGGGGATCATAATTCACCCATGACCCAGACTCTCCAAGGCATTGCCCCCATTTCGCATCTGGGCGTCATCCGCGTACAGGGTGATGACGCCGCCAGTTTTTTACATGGCCAGCTGACCAACGACTTTGCGCTGCTGGATTTACAGCACGCACGCTTGGCCGCTTTTTGCTCCGCCAAAGGCCGCATGCAAGCCAGCATGATTGGTTTTAAACGCGCCCCAGACGACATTTTGCTCGTTTGCAGCCTTGATTTGCTGGCGCAAACCCTCAAACGCCTGTCCATGTTTGTGCTGCGCGCCAAAGCCAAGCTCACCGACGCCACCCAGGACTTTCAACTTTTAGGCCTGATGGGCAGCGCGGTACCCGATGCTGCGCAAGCTCCCTGGGCAGTCCAGACCATGGGGGATGCGCACCTCGTGCATCTCTACCCTGCAGCCGGGCAGCCACGAGCGCTGTGGGTGGCTCCTGCTGGCACAGCCGCACCACAGGGGCCAGCGCTGAGTGCACAACAATGGCTGTGGACCGAAGTGGCCAGCGGCATTGCCACCGTATCGCTTAGCGCGTACGAATTATTTGTGCCTCAGATGCTCAATTACGAATCTGTGGGCGGAGTTAATTTTAAAAAGGGCTGCTACCCAGGCCAAGAAGTCGTAGCACGCAGCCAATTTCGCGGAACGCTCAAGCGCCGTGCGTTCATCGTGCATGCAGCCAGTGAAATACAAGCAGGTGCTGAAGTCTTTGCCGCCAGCGATGCCGAGCAAGCCACCGGCACCATCGTCCAGGCAGCCCCAGCACCTGATGGCGGCTGGGACGCCATTGTCAGCATGCAAATCAGCTCTGCCCAGGAGGCCCTGACGGCGGGCAGCGCCAGTGGTGAGCCGCTGACTTTGCTGCCTCTGCCTTACGCCTTGCTGGAAGACATCTAAGCGTACTGACTGCACAATCCTCAATAAAAAGCCACCCTAAGGTGGCTTTTTATTGAGCAATCGACCTATCAGGGCTTGATCGCAATCTTGAGCACTCCATCTCTCTGATTGGCAAACAGGTCATAGGCCTCAACAATGTCATCGAGCTTGCGCTGGTGCGTGACCATCACACCCAGATCCAGCCTGTTGGCTTCAATCACACTCATCAGGCGTCGCATGCGCTCCTTGCCACCGGGGCACAGCGCCGTACGGATGGTGTGATCCCCCAAGCCTGAGGCAAACGCTGACATAGGAATTTTCAGATCTTCTGAGTACACACCCAGACTGGATACCGTCCCCCCCGGTTTGATCACCTTGATGGCCTGCTCAAACGTCATCTGCGTGCCCAGTGCCTCGATGGCGCTGTCTGCACCCCTGCCACCGGTGAGTTTGAGCACTTCAGAAATCACATCGACATTGCGGAAATTCAGCACCACATCCGCCCCCATCTTCTTGGCAATACCCAGACGGTGGTCATTGCCATCCACGGCAATGATGGTGGTAGCCCCCAAAAGACGCGCCCCGGCAGTGGCGCATAAGCCAATCGGCCCCTGGGCAAACACCACCACGGTGTCGCCTATCTTGATGTTCGCATTTTCTGCGCCCGCAAAGCCCGTGGACATGATGTCTGGACACATCAGCACCTGCTCATCCGTCAAGCCATCAGGAATGGGGGCCAAATTGGCTTGTGCATCGGGCACCAGTACGTATTGCGCCTGTGTGCCATCAATCAAATTGCCAAAGCGCCAGCCTGCAGTGGCCTTGTAGCCATGACAGCCACACAAGCCGCGCGCAACCAGATAACTGCCATCTTGGCTGGGGTAACCATCTTGGGCAGCATAGCTGTTGAAGTTGGGGCAAATTGCGCCAGCAATCACGCGCTGCCCCTCTTTGTAGCCCTTCACTTCGCTGCCCAGCTTTTCAATCACACCCACAGGCTCATGGCCCACGGTCAAGCCCTTGTCCACCGGATACTCACCCTTCAGAATGTGTACATCAGTACCGCAAATGGTGGTGGTCGTAATACGGATCAGCGCATCGTTAGGTCCAACATCAGGGATAGGTTTGTCAACAATTTCAATGCGCCCTTTTTCCAAAAAGGCCGCTGCTTTCATCATCGCCATACGTCTACTCCTTACTGTGTGTAAATCCGAGCTGCGCACACGCATTGGTTAGCAACTGAAAACTGCATGTGCTGCCTGTGACATGCTAGGAACATCATGCGCAGCTGCAAGTTTTAAGGGCAAAAAAATGATTCCCATCAAGAAGCTGACAACATAATTAACTGTTTGCCGTACACGCCCAAAAAGCTCGCTAAACTTGCGAAGTTGTTTTGCTAGCCATGCTCGGTCTTCACCAGCAGTCGCTAGCAACTCAAAGTTGGCCAGAGTCCTGAAACATTGCCAAACTACGGAGTTGGCATTTTTTTTTCGACATATAATCTAGGTCTTGTCGGCGTGTAGCGCAGCCTGGTAGCGCACTTGCATGGGGTGCAAGGGGTCGCGAGTTCGAATCCCGCCACGCCGACCATTGATATAGAAAAGGGCTAACAGTTCGCTGTTAGCCCTTTTTGTTTTTTATTTTTATTTTTAGTCTGCATTCGCAGACCACAAAGAGCGACAAAGAAATGATTGAAGGTTTGATTACAGGACGCTTGACCACTGACCCCAGCGAGCGCACAGACCGTTTTGGCAAGACGTTCATGGTTGCACGCATGCGCGCAACCGTGGGCGATGGGGGCTTGCGCGCCAACACCGGTGACGGCCCCAGCAGCCTGTTCGTGAATGTGGTGGCGTTTGACCCCGTACCTTGCAGCCAGTTGAGCGAATTACTGGAAGGCGACGTGGTGTCCCTGGTTGGCCCCATCACCCCAAAGGTGTGGACAGACCGTCAGGACATCAGCTACCCAGCATTGGACGTTGTGGCATACCGTGTGATGGCCCTGCCCAAGCCTGACGTGTCTGACTACAACATCTGATCCAAGCGGCTGGCGACGCTCTTCATCTCGAAACGCTATATAAAAATAAAAATATATTCTCTTGGGGAATATGGATGTCGTATTACAGTTCGACATCCATTCTTTGAGAGTTCGAGATGCTCAACAAACGCGTGTTCCTCCAAGCAGCACTGGCTATCGCCACCGCCAGTGCATTTAGCACCCAGGCGCAAGATGTCATCAAGGTTGGCGTCACTGCAGGCCCCCACGCCCAGATCATGGAGCACGTCAAGCAGGTTGCAGAAAAAGATGGCTTGAAAATTCAGATCATTGAGTTCAGCGACTACGTGCAACCCAATGCGGCCTTGTCCTCGGGTGACCTGCAAGTTAACAGCTACCAGCACACTCCTTACCTGGACGCACAGGTCAAAGACCGTGGCTACAAGATTGTCAAGCTGGCCAATACGGTCAACTTCCCCATTGGTCTGTACTCCAAGAAGGTCAAGCAGCTCAGCGAGCTCAAGCAAGGTGCCAAGTTCGGCATTCCCAACGACCCCACCAATGGGGGCCGCGTCTTGCTGCTGCTGCAAGAGCAAGGCCTGATCAAACTCAAACCCAACGCTGGTCTGAAAGCCACGCCACTGGATGTGGTGGAGAACCCCAAGAAATTGCGCTTTGTAGAGCTGGATGCCGCGCAACTCCCACGTTCTCTGGATGATCTGGATGCCTCTGCCATCAACACCAACTTTGCCATTTCAGCCGGACTGAACCCCAAAAAGGATGCGATTGCTCTGGAGCGCGCAGACGGCCCTTATGTCAACATCTTGGCCGTGCGTGAAGCAGACATCAAACAACCCTGGGCCGCAAAACTGGTCAAGGCCTACCAGTCAGAATCCACCCGCTCTTTTGTAGAGAAGCAATTTCAAGGCTCGGTCCTTCTGGGCTTCTAGACCCGGGTGTTCTGGCACACTTCCTGCAAGCCCTTGGCCTATGTCAAGGGCTTTTTTATTGCTACAGATAAAGAAGCGGTCAACGCGCTTGTTCCCACGCATATAGATACAAAACACATGCACTTAAAGACATACGCTACGCTCGCAGCTATCAAAACCAGAAATGCCTGAATGCACCGCGTCGCTTTTTAAAGACTGTTGCGAAGTAACGGGCGGTGCTAAAATCCGCCCCCTATCGCGCGCGCAAGTGCAAACATGGCAAATGTTCCAACACTGACTGCGCGAAAACGATTTCAAGGCCCCGCTATGCATCACTACATAGCGGGGTTTTTACGTCGCAATGTCACGGTTTCGATCAACGATACCTGCGGACAAACGCGAAATCCGATGAAAAAAACAGGCCCACAGAGGCCACTTTTTATGCCAGATGACAGTACACACCGCTTTTCCAACCACGAGCTGCATATGACTCAGCTTCCGCAACGCCCCAAGGCGAAGCCTCCCGAGTTCACCACTCCTTGATTCCTTAAGAGGTAGAGTAAATTGACCACCCATCATGATTCCCGTGGAGTCGCCAAACTCCAAAAGACACTTGTCCTGTGGCAAGTCATCATCATTGGACTGGCTTATATCCAGCCCATGACGTTGCTGGATACGTTCGGCATGGTGTCGCGAGACAGCCTGCAGCACGTACCCACGTCTTACATGATTGCGTTGATCGCCGTATTGCTGACATCGATCAGCTACGGCCACATGATCCGCAAGCACCCCTCTTCGGGCTCTGCTTATACGTATGTGCAAAAGTCCATTCACCCCAATGCGGGCTTTATGGTGGGCTGGTCCTCTTTGCTAGATTATTTGTTGTCCCCCATGGTCAACATCTTGCTGGCCAACATCTACCTCAAAGAGCTGTTCCCTGATGTCAACCACTGGATCTGGATCATCGGGCTGACACTGATCATGGTCGGCGTAAACCTGCGCGGTGTACGTTTTGTGGCCAATTTCAACAGCCTGATCGTGCTATTGCAGGTGCTGATCATCGGCATCTTCACCTACCTGATCTACACCAAGCTGCACGCTGGCGAGAACGCTCTGGGCAACATCGCCGAGCAAGGCGCTGATGCGCTGTGGAGCTTCAACCCCTTCTGGAGCGCCTCGACTGAAATCGGTGCCCTGGTGACAGGGGCAACCATTCTGTGCTTCTCCTTCACAGGCTTTGACTCATTGAGCTCACTGGCTGAAGAAACCAAAGACACCAAGAAGACTCTGCCCCGCGCCATTTTCCTGACTGCGCTGATCTCCGGCATCATCTTCGTCATCTCCACCTACTTCATGCAGTTGTACTTCCCCGGCAGCCCCGAGCAGTACTTCAAACTGGTGGACGAAACCCAGCCTGAAATTCTGCTGCTGGTCGGCGGTGCCTTCTTCCAGTCGGTGGTGCTGGCATTTGCCATTGTGACTGTGATGGCTTCCGGCATCTCTGCACACGCAGGTGTTTCGCGCCTGATGTATGTGATGGGCCGCGACGGCGTGCTGCCCAAGAAATTCTTTGGCTATATCAGCCCGAAAAGCTTCACCCCTTCGCTCAACATCTGGCTGGCGGGTGTAATTTGCCTGACCGCCGGTTTCCTGAGCCTGGAATTCGTGGTCGCCCTGATCTCGTTCGGGGCACTCACTGCGTTTAGCTTCGTAAATCTGTCAGTTATCTGCAGCTACTGCTTCCGCGATGGCCGCATGAAGACGCCCAAGGACATCCTGAACTTCTTCGTGATTCCGTTGCTGGGCTTTATCTCGATTGGCGCTTTGTGGCTGGAAGTCGAGGACACCTCACTCAAAGCCGGTGTAGCCTGGGCTGCTGTGGGTATCGTCTACTTGGCATGGATGACCAAAGGGTTCCGCAAATCCCCTCCCCAGCATCACTTCTCAGACGATGACCTGGAGTAACTCAGACATTCAAGCACGCCGCATTTAACCGGCGTGTCATGTGCACACTGTCATTAATGACCCGGGCTGATTCAGCTGCGGGTCTTTTTTTGCCCATTGGTTACCGCAAGGATGCAAAATTGGTTGATGGCAACCTGGGGTAGAGCGCAGCGCGCACTTGCAAATGCGGCCACGAGGCTGGAATGCTTCAATGCTTGATACACCGCCAGCTCATGCATTGCCAAACCAAACGTGCAAATTGAAAAGGTTCACTGCGCACCTCTTCAAACCCGCATTGATCAAAGAAACCAATCCACAACCCTGCGCCTGCGATTATTGGTGCAAGTTTGCAAAACAACTCCCAAGCAACATCGCCCACTCAAGCCAGCCTTCTGGACTTGTCAGCGGCAGCCACCTACCTTACAGTAGGTAGTTATGAAGCCAAGCATTTCTCGCCACACGCAAACCGACACGCGCGCACTGATACTTAAGCATGCCCAAACGCTTTTGCTGACTCGCTCGTACACAGGGCTGAGTTTTCAAGATCTGGCCAACCTCGTTGGCATTCGCAAAGCCAGCCTGTACCACCACTTTGCGTCCAAAGAGTTACTTGGCCTTGCACTGATTGACGCAACCGACACGCGCTTTATGCAATGGACACAAAGCGTGCAAAACAGCTCTCCCACCAACCAGTTGCAAGCCTATGTGCAAATGTTCCGCGATGGCATTGGGGCTGGCCAAAAAGTATGTCCTGTCGGGGCAACCGGCGGTGAATGGGACTGCTTAGAGCCAGCATTGCAAGACCGTATCCGGCAATTGCATCTGTCCCAACTTCAGTGGCTCACAGCCACGACCGCGCAACTGGACACTATCGCAACGTTGAAAAGCAGCGCTTTGCGCCTGCACGACGCTACAGCAAGGGCGCATCTGATTAATGCGCTGTGCCAAGGAGCCCTGCTCAGCGCCCGCTTGCATGGGAACGCACAGGTATTCGATGTCGCTACAGCCCACCTCAACAAACTGCTGCAATAGCGGCACGCTCTATGTACCCAAAGCAAAGCTCACCGGGCTGCATGGGTGCAAGCAACGCATTCAGCGCACGCATGGCAATTTTTAAATCAGCAACCTACCAACCAATAGGTAGTAAATATGCAGCACACATCCACACCGTTGACCATTACCCCAGCCATTGAGCAAGCCATTGGCTACTTTCTCACCCCACACCGCCCTGCCAAGAAAACTTGGTCGTCCAGCCTGCCACCACTTGAGCTCCAAGCCAAGGCAAGCATCGAGTGGCCAGACGGAGAAAGTATTCCATTTGTCTGCCACCGTCTGGGCTGCGGCCCTGATGTTTTGCTGGTGCATGGCTGGGAATCTCAAGCAACCGATTTATGGCATTTGGCCGATGCAATCGCTAAAGCAGGATTCAGCGTCTGGTGCCCAGACCTGCCAGCACACGGTCACTCGTCAGGCAGCATGCTTTCTATTCCACTCGCGACCCAGGCATTGCACAGCATTGCGCACAAAATTGATCACTTTCATGCCGTCATCGGGCATTCTCTGGGTGGCGCAGTGGTAGTCAATGCATTGGCAACAGGCTTGCCGGCAACCCAGGTCATTGTGATTGCTGCACCTACACATTACGGAGCTTATGCGCGCCAAGTTGCACATGCGTGCAGCCTGTCAGACAGTGACACAACGCAAATGCTTGATCGGCTGGAAGAAATGACAGGCACACACCCTGACCGCATAGCCATTCCTGAACAAGCAGCCACATTGAATCAGCGCTGCCTGTGGCTTCATGCCAATGACGATGATGTAGTGCCGGTAGAAGAAGGCATTCAAGCAGTAAATGCATGGAAACACGCCGAACTGCACCGATTCGATAACCTGGGGCACTTTCACATTCTCCAGGATGCAACCGTCTGCCACCAGCTACTGCAAGCTTTGGCACGACATTCATGACGCTTGATGGCGTCACGGAAAATGCCGGTACTGACCAGCAAACCGCCTGGAAAAAGATCCATCGCACACCATCAAGTCACTACCGCAGGTGAAGTTCACCCGTTTTAAAAAAGTTCTTACTCGCGGGTGAAATGAAAAAAATTCGATAACACCGCCAACAATGGCTCAAAAACAGCTAATAACTGGCCTACGTGCGGGTTTACTCAGGCAATGGAGACACCCAAGACACCCGTGTGCTGGCACACTAGACTATGGTTCAAATTGCTGATGACTATGGATAAGGATTCCCATGCCACCACAAAAGACCGCAGCTCTACCCAGCAGCGACACCCAAGCCAAGAAGGCTCGCAAAACGCCCGTGAAGATTCAAGCACAAACCGTGATACCTGAAGGACTCAAAGTTCAGGTGCATGAGCGAAAATCACCACCGGACAATTACCCCATCTGTAACGGCACAAGCTTCGAGCCTTATCGCCCTAAAACTTGGGGGCGCTAACTTTTACAAAGGCCCGCCTAGAGCGGGTTTCTTTTTTTGCAACCAGCCCTAAGAAAGCCCAGCTATCAGCTACCGAGTCTGCGCGCCTCACTGGCTAATGTGAATGCATCACTCAAATCACAGCCTGCAGCGCCAGCATGAATATGCGCGCTACATGCCTGGCGCAAATTTTTGACGGCTTCTGCGTTGAAAGCAAGCAGTGAGGCCTAGCGATTGGCTTGCATTCACGCCACATCGTGCTTCAAACTGCACCATGCCCAGCCTTGCCCATCGCTGCAACACAGGTAAAACCGTCAGCCCCATAAAGACAAAAGGACTTAGCTGATCTCTCAGCTAAGTCCTTGAATCAATGGTCGGAGCGGCGGGATTCGAACTCGCGACCCTCTGCTCCCAAAGCAGATGCGCTACCAGGCTGCGCTACGCTCCGACAAGACTTAGATTATATGCAATAAAAATCGGGCAAATTCGAAAAACTGAATTTATTTCCCTCTGCCCAAGGATTCTTCTCGAAATTAACGCGATGAAGGGCCTGGTCCGCGGTTGGGCAAGTGACGGAATGTGATGCGGCCTTTTGTCAGATCGTAAGGCGACATTTCCAAAGACACTTTGTCTCCCGCCAGGATGCGAATGTGGTGCTTACGCATCTTGCCACCGGTGTACGCAATCAACTGGTGACCGTTTTCCAAGGTCACGCGGAAACGCGAATCAGGCAGGACTTCAGTCACAGAGCCTTGCATTTCAATCAGTTCTTCTTTTGCCATGTTCAATAAACTCGTTAGGAATAGGTATCTGCTAGCGGCGCCTTTGTTTCACCCCATATACCTATGGCGAGGACTCTGTCGCAATGCAAGAGTACAAAGTTTGCACCGTGCATGAACAGAAGTTCTCAACGGAAATGCGGCATATCTAGCTGCAAAACAGCTGTTAATTGTAGCTGTTTAGACATATTTCGAATGCAAGCCAGCAAAGCTACTCTGGAAGAACCCATCAAATAGTGAGTACATAGGCAGTGCTGATGCCGCAGTACAACAGCTGATTCTCTCAGCTACGCTCGGGAACGCTGATTGCACCACTGAGGGCGCGAATCAAGTCTGTCTGGGTCACGATGCCAACCAGCTTCTTGTGTTCATCCACAACCGGCATATGGTGACAACCTCCGGCAGAAAACAAGGGCAGCAAATCGACCAGCAAACAGTCAGACCGGACCACTTGCGCTCCACTGTCCATCAACGCTTCAACTTTTGCTTTACTTGCACTGCGCCCGGTTACCAAATGGCGAATGCGCTGCGCCATACCCTCTGAGGCATCCAAAGTTGCCTGTCGAACGAAATCTGATACTGCCAGCATCCCAAGGACTACCCCGTCTGCATCCACCACGGGCAACGCCTTGACTCGCTCTTGGCGCATGAGTGCCCACGCCTCTTTTTGAGGCACACCAGGCTCAACAGCGAAAACAGGCCGAGACATGATGTCCTCGCAACGCAAATTACCAAAATTGCGATTAAAAGCAGAGCGTCCTGCAATATGCAGCAACCCTTCTAGATCCGATCGGCTAACGTCCAGCACTTGGTTGTAGTGCTTCAGCGCCGCATCCAAGTCTTCAGGAGCAAAGACATCGCTGCCATCCGGATTGAATGCGCGCTTCAAGCTGTGTTGTGGATGCGGGTAACGCTTGCCTGTCACTGCGTTGTAGAGCACCGCACAGACGACCAGCACCGCCACATTAAAAAAAATGGGGAACGCAATCAAAGTCACGCCATTGACGTGCTCTAGCACGACATAGGCGGCAAAACCTGCTCCAGGAGGATGCATGCACCGCAGAGGCACCATCAACATCACAGACAACCCAACTGCCACAGCACACGCAATCGCTGTATCCGATATTGACGCCTGCACGGCAGCACCGATCAAGGCAGACAGAACGGTTCCCATCAGCACAGGCCATGGCTGCGAAAGCGGACTGGCAGGCATGCCAAAAAGCAAGACAGCGCTCGCGGCCAGCGAAGATGCCATCCACATACTGTTTGCTTCTCCGCCCCACCAGCGAGAAAGCAATCCGGTGACCAGCAGTCCAAAAGCAATGCCGACAGACATGCGCAATGCCTCGGCGTACCCCACTCGCACAGATGCAGGCAAAAAATTTCTCAGCCACAGCCCCCAGCGACTCAGCTGCGCACGGCTGGCATCCAAAGTATTTGCAGAATTTGCAGAAGAGTTCTTGAAAGGGTCAAGCATTAAGCACCTCAAAGCATCCTCTCAAGCCACCAGCCAAAGATTCGCACAGATAGATCACGGCCTTTGATTGTGCCGTCCACCTAACTGCTTGGTATCAAACCTAGGGATGACCTTAGACGCTACCGATAGAATCCATTCCTTTGCCTCTTACTCAATCATTACCCGTGTCTGATCGCATCTCGGTCCTGCCCCAATACCTTCTCCCCAAGCAAGCCCTTACCCGGCTCATGGGACATCTGGCCAATTTGCAAGGAGGCGCTGCGACTACAGCTGTCATTCGGTGGTTTATCAAGCGCTATCAAGTCAATATGGCAGAGGCGCTCAACCCGGATCCAGCCTCCTACCCTAGCTTTAATTCATTTTTCACGCGCGAACTTCAGCCCGATGCGCGCCCTTTAGCCAATGCCGCGTGGATCTGTCCTGTCGATGGTGCAGTCAGCCAACTAGGCGCAATCAAGGGTGATCAGATTTTTCAGGCCAAAGGGCACCATTACTCGACGCAAGCGCTTTTAGGTGGCGATGCACAATTGGCAAGTCAGTTTCAAGACGGTCACTTCGCAACCATCTACTTAAGTCCTCGTGACTACCATCGCATTCACATGCCATGCGCAGGCAAGTTACTGCGCATGATTCACGTTCCTGGCGATTTATTCTCCGTCAACCCGACAACCGCACGCGGTGTCCCAGGCTTATTTGCGCGCAATGAACGGGTTGTGTGTATTTTCGAAGGACCTTTTGGACCTTTTGCCATGGTGCTCGTAGGGGCTACCGTGGTTGGCAGCATGGCAACGACATGGCATGGCGTGGTGAATCCGCCCCGCCCTGGAAAAGTACGTGACTGGCAATACGAAAATCAAGACATTCAGCTGCCTCAAGGCGCAGAGATGGGTCGCTTTTTACTCGGTTCAACCATCGTCCTTTTGACGCCCAGAAACACCCTGCAATTTAACAACACCTGGCAAGCCGCAACTCCTGTGCGCCTGGGTGAGGCCATGGGCAGCCAGAGTGCCCAATAAATAAAAAGCTCCGATTCGGAGCTTTTTATTTATGCGTTACAGATACCAGTTCAACGCTTCCGGGCGTCGCGTGGTCGTGAACCAGGTTGGCACCAAACTTAACCGATCAGGTTTGACTGGCTCTTCCTTGCCAACCAAATACACCATCATTTCACGGCGACGTAAAACAACATGGCTTACAGTTTCCTGCCGATTGCCTTCTATCACTTGGACACCTGGCTTGAAAACTGGCATTTGAAACATGCTGGACCGCTCATGGTGCACGTGAGCAGAATCTGCGGAATCGGGGCTAACTAGCAACATAGGAGCATGCCTTCATAGATACGAACACCGTTCATATCGACACCTGACACAAAAAATTAAGTGTTTTTTCTAAAAGAATGCCGATTTCCGGTATCCCATTGAGATCAAAGTGAATCCATGAGCACTGCAGCCCGCCTACGCCCTGATAACTTCACGCTGGCTTTGGCAAGTACCGTCCTCCTTGCAAGCTTGCTGCCAGCATCTGGCCAGTTCGCAAATGCCCTGGAGAAAATCACAAATGCCGTCATTGTTTTACTTTTCTTTTTGCATGGCAGCAAGCTTTCTCGCCAGGCAATCTGGACTGGCATTAAGCACTGGCGTCTGCATCTGCTGGTGACGGTCACCACTTTTTTATTCTTTCCGCTACTTGGCTGGCTACTGCAGCCCATGCTCAACCACCTGTTGCCGCAAGAGCTGGTGCTGGGGGTCCTCTTTTTATGCACACTTCCAGCGACAGTCCAGTCGGCCATTGCCTTGACCGCGCTTGCGCGAGGCAATGTTCCTGCTGCTGTCTGCAGTGCCTCAGGCTCTACGTTGATGGGTATAGTTTTCACCCCATTTCTAGCAGGCATCTTGCTGTCGTCCTCGGCCCACATTGACATCACCTTGGACGCTTTTGTCAAAATCGCCATGCAGCTGCTTTTGCCTTTTGCTGCAGGCCATTTGCTGCGTCCGTGGACAGAAAAAACACTTCAACAGCTTGGCAGCAAGATCAAAATTGTGGATCAAGGCTCTATCTTGCTGGTGGTTTACACCGCTTTTAGCGGCGCAGTGATCGCAGGACTTTGGCAACAAATGCCATGGACAGCAATGCTTGGCTTGTTTGCCGTCTGCGCACTCATCTTGGCCTGCTCAATGAACTGGTGCATCTGGAGCAGCCGCCGCCTGCACTTCAGCACCGCTGATGAAGCCACTGTTGTCTTTTGTGGCGCACAAAAGAGCTTGGTCAGCGGAATTCCAATGGCTCAGGTCTTGTTCTCTGCTGCAATGGTTGGCCCCATGGTTCTGCCCGTCATGCTTTTTCACCCGATGCAACTCATGGTGTCAGCGGCCGTTGCAGCACGTTATGGCCGCAAAGAAGGAAGCCCTCAAATCTAGCGCAAAGAAAGTGGTTGACGAGGCCTTCAGTCCAGCAAATGCCGGTCAGCCAGAAGTTTAAGAACCCCAATGTCCTTTGCCTGGCAAGCTTCTTAGCATGTTGGTGGTCTTTGGTGCACTTGCACTGCTTACACCCCAACCTTTCTAAAAGGGAAAAAAGGAAATAGTCCTATGCTCAAGAGAATCATTGCGGTCTTCTTTGCCTTGTATGCAGCACTTGCATTGGCGGCTGTCGATGTCAACAAAGCCAGCCACGCTGACCTGACGCAAGTCAAAGGCATCGGTCCTGCCACTGCCACACGCATCATGGATGCGCGCAAGCAAGGCCCATTCAAAAATTGGGATGACTTGATTGGTCGCGTCAAGGGTATTGCACAGACCTCTGCCGGCAAGCTCTCTGAAGAAGGCCTAACCGTCAATGGCCAAGCTTACAAAGCCGGACCTGCATCTTCCAGCAAACCAGCAAGCACTACAGAAAAATCAGCAAAACCTGCTCAAACTGCAGGCAAAAAACAAGAGAAGAGTTGAATTTCTCCTTTATGCTTACAAAGCGCCCGCCCTTGGCGGGCTTTTTTTATCGCTGCGTTACATAGAAAACCCTTTGTAGCTTAAGTTTTCATAGCACTCGAAGAGACCACTGCCCCATAGAATAAAAATTCATGCCTCTGATCTCGCTCATTCTTCTCCCCTTTATCGGCAGCCTTCTAGCCGCCGTTTTGCCTGCGAACGCACGGAATACCGAATCCACGCTTGCGGGAATCATTGCTCTTGCCTGCGTCATACAGGCCGCCCTGTTTTTCCCAGAAATAGCAGACGGAGGCGTGATACGCCAAGAATTGGTCTGGTTGCCTGCGCTTGGGCTGAATTTTGTCGTCCGCATGGATGGTTTTGCATGGATGTTCAGCATGCTGGTGCTTGGCATTGGCTCTTTAGTGGTGCTTTATGCGCGCTACTACATGTCACCAGCAGATCCTGTGCCACGGTTTTTTTCGTTCCTTCTGGCATTTATGGGGGCGATGTCTGGCGTTGTTCTTTCCGGCAACATCATTCAAATGGTGTTCTTTTGGGAGCTAACCAGCCTCTTTTCGTTCTTACTGATTGGCTATTGGCACCATCGCCAAGATGCACGCCGCGGCGCACGCATGGCTTTGACCGTGACGGGTACAGGTGGGCTGTGCATGTTCGCGGGCATGTTGATCCTGGGTCATATCGTTGGAAGCTATGACTTAGAGAACGTTTTGGCAGCAGGTGAACAAGTCCGGGCACACGACCTGTACACCCCCATGCTGGTTCTGATCTTATTAGGCGCCCTGACCAAAAGCGCTCAGTTTCCTTTTCATTTTTGGCTGCCCCATGCCATGGCAGCGCCCACACCCGTATCTGCTTACCTGCACTCAGCCACAATGGTAAAGGCGGGGGTCTTTCTGATGGCCCGTCTATGGCCAGTGCTGTCCGGAACGGATGAGTGGTTTTGGCTCGTCGGCGGCGCCGGAGCCATTACCTTGCTGCTGGGTGGATTTTTTGCCATGTTTCAGCGAGATCTCAAGGGATTGCTGGCCTATTCCACGATTTCTCACTTGGGCTTAATTACTTTGCTGCTGGGGCTCAATAGTCCTTTGGCGGCAGTGGCAGCGGTGTTTCACATCATGAACCACGCCACGTTCAAAGCCTCGCTGTTTATGGCGGCTGGCATTGTCGACCATGAAAGCGGCACCCGCGACATGGACCGGCTGTCCGGGCTGCGCAAGATGATGCCTGTCACAGCGACCTTAGCCTGTGTTGCCAGCGCAGCCATGGCAGGCGTTCCATTGCTTAACGGATTCCTGTCAAAGGAAATGTTCTTTGCAGAAACCGTTTTTGTCGATGCAGATCACTGGGTCAGCATCGCACTGCCACTGGCGGCGACTATTGCGGGCATGTTCAGTGTGGCGTACTCGCTGTGCTTTACCGCTGATGTTTACTTTGGCCCCAAAGCCACTGATTTGCCACGCAAGCCCCATGAACCGCCCCATTGGATGCGTGTTCCGGTTGAGCTGCTGGTGCTGATCTGTTTGCTCGTCGGCATCTTCCCGGCCTGGGCTGTTGGTGATTTCCTCAACGCTGCGGCACTGCCTGTGGTGGGCGGCAACCTGCCTCACTTCAGCCTGGCCGTGTGGCACGGCATCAATACGCCATTGATCATGAGTGTGGTGGCCTTGATTGGCGGCATTGTGCTGTACACCGCATTGCATTGGTTACGCAAGCAAGGCGTACTCAAAGACGGCGTACCACTTTTATTCAATCTCGACGGCAAGCGCATCTTTGAAAATGTGATGGCTCGCCTGACGCTGCTTGCACGAGATACCCGGCGCTTGCTCAATACACAGCATCTGCAATGGCAAATGCTGTGGCTGGTGTTGGTCGCGTTGGGCGCTGGTGTGCTGCCGTTGTGGATACGTGGGCTAGAACTCGGCAACCGCGCTAACTTGCCTTTATCACCGGCCTTCATCTTGCTGTGGACGGTGGGGAGCCTATGCGCCCTGGCAGCGGCATGGAAAGCCAAATACCACCGGATGGCTGCGCTGATCATGCTCGGCGGTGCTGGCCTGTGCACCTGCATCACATTCCTGTGGTTTTCTGCACCCGATCTGGCCCTGACGCAATTGGTCGTTGAAGTTGTCACCACCGTACTCATCTTGCTGGGTTTGCGGTGGCTCCCCAAACGCGACAAAAACTTGCGCATCCCTGTGTTGTCCACCGAGTTAACGGCGCGCGCCCGCCGCATGCGCGACTTGCTGATTGCCTTGGCTGCAGGCGGCGGTGTGGGCTGGCTGGCTTTTGCCATGATGAGCCGCCCTTTCCCGGAGAGCACATCGACCTTTTTCCTGGAACGCGCACTGATTGAAGGTGGCGGCACCAACGTTGTCAACGTGATGCTGGTGGACTTCCGAGGCTTTGATACCTTTGGTGAAATTGTTGTGCTGGGTGTTGTGGCCCTGACGGTTTATGCATTGCTGCGCCGTTTCCGGCCTGCACGCGAAACCATGGACATTCCAGAGCAGCAACGCTATGTGCCTGGTGACTTGCAAACCGATCTGATCAACCCGCGTCACGCTACCGATACTGCCGTAGGTTATTTGATGGTGCCTGCGGTGCTGGTGCGCTTGCTGCTGCCCTTTGCCACGCTGGTTTCGGTCTATCTCTTCATGCGCGGGCACAACGAGCCCGGTGGTGGCTTTGTGGCGGGTCTGGTCTTTTCCGTTGCGCTACTGCTGCAGTACATCATTTCGGGAACGCACTGGGTCGAAGCACACATGCCGCTGTTCCCTCGCCGCTGGATTGGCTTTGGTCTGTTGTTCGCCATCTTGACTGGCCTTGGATCGCTCGTCGCGGGCTATCCATTCATGACAAGCCACACCTTCCACTTCAGCTTGCCTTGGCTGGGTCAGATTCACCTGGCCAGTGCTACGTTCTTTGATATAGGAGTCTTTACTTTGGTTGTGGGTTCTACCCTGCTGATTTTGACGGCCATCGCTCACCAGACGGTGCGCGGCCATCGCTACCACGCACGTATGCAAGAAGAGCAAAACGCTCGCGAAGGGGATCGTTAATGGAAACCGTTCTAGCGATTGCCATCGGTGTACTGGCCGGCTCAGGAGTCTGGCTGCTGCTGCGCCCTCGTACCTTCCAAGTAATTGTGGGCCTTTCTTTGCTGTCGTATGCAGTGAATCTGTTCATTTTCAGCATGGGCCGTCAAGGCCTTGCCATCGACAAAGAACCCGTGCTGCGACCCGGTATCCCAGAGACATTGGCACACTACGCCGACCCTATGCCCCAAGCCTTAGTACTCACCGCGATCGTGATTGGTTTCGCGATGACTGCACTTTTCTTGGTGGTCCTGCTCGCTTCTCGCGGCATGTCCGGCACCGACCATGTGGATGGCGTGAAATCTCGTGACATGCAGGAGATGCCATGAGCTTGGTTCTCGAATGGCTGGCATCTTTGATGCCGCATCTCATGCTTGCCCCCATTGTGCTGCCCATGCTGGTGGCAGCCATCATGCTGCTACTCAAAGAAGAGCAGCAACAGGTCAAAATGGTGATGAACGTTGCAGCTACTGCGCTGGGCCTTCTGGTCTCGGTTGCGCTGCTGCTATGGACCGACCAAGCTGGCTCCAGCACCACCATGGGCGTGTATTTGTCTGGCAACTGGCAAGCTCCCTTCGGGATTGTGCTTGCCGTTGATCGACTGACCGCATTGATGCTGGTTCTTTCTTACAGCATTGCCTTGGCTGCCAGCCTTTTTTCCACTGCACGGTGGCACAAGGCGGGGGTGCACTTTCATCCCTTGTTCCAGTTGCAGCTCATGGGCCTGTCAGGCGCGTTTCTCACGGCTGATTTGTTCAATTTGTTTGTGTTCTTTGAAATCATGCTGGCAGCCTCTTATGGCCTGCTGCTGCATGGTTCTGGCCGCATGCGCGTGCAAGCTGGTTTGCATTACATCGCCATCAACTTGGCTGCGTCATCGCTGTTTTTGATTGGTGTGTCCATGTTGTACGGCCTGACCGGCACGTTGAACATGGCTGATTTGGCCCAGGCCATTCCCGAGGTCTCGGCCGCAGACCGCGGCTTGCTGCACGCCGCAGCCGGCATTCTGGCCACTGCCTTTTTGATCAAGGCTGCCGTCTGGCCGTTGAACTTCTGGCTCGTTCCCGCCTACAGCGCAGCAACTGCCCCCGTGGGTGCTTTGTTTGCCTTGATGACCAAGGTAGGGATCTACACAATTTTGCGTTTGTGGACGCTCATGTTCTCCAGCGAAGCTGGGGACTCCGCCCTCTTTGGTTCAACATGGCTCATTGTGGGCGGCATGGTCACCATGGTGTTTGGCGGCATTGGCACATTGGCAGCCACACGCCTGACCCATTTGGCCGGGTACGCGGCCATTCTGTCTTCAGGCACCTTGCTTGCGGCCATTGGCTTTGGGCAGAACATGTTGACCGCAGGTCTTTTGTATTACCTGCCCAGCTCGACGCTGGCGGTTGCCATCTTGTTCATGCTGGCTGACATCATGGACCGCTGGCGCAACGACGGCAATGTGGATATTGATGACGAGGAAGCCCCCTTCCTCAACTCTGAGCTGGTTCCCACTCAGAGTCTCAATCTGGACGAAAACGAGCAGGTCCTGATTGGGCGAGCCATCCCTGCATCGGCTGCGTTTTTGGGTCTGGCGTTCATCATGTGCACCCTGGTGGTCGCTGGCTTGCCACCGCTGTCCGGGTTCATTGGAAAATTTGCCATGCTCAGCAACCTCATCAACCCAGTCGGCCTTGGGCAGTCAGCGGGCTATCAGGCCGGGCACTGGGGCTGGGTGCTGATGGCGCTGATGATTGGCACCGGTCTGCTGGCACTGATTTCTCTGACTCGCGCAGGCGTTCGCCATTTCTGGGCGACCCATGAACGTGGCACCCCTGAGCTGCGCATCTCCGAGGGGCTGCCCATTGCCGCCCTGATGGCGCTGTGCATCGTGCTGACCGTCAAGGCGGACTACGTGATGCAATACACACAAAATGCGGCCAACACACTGCATTCGCCCGATATTTATATTCAAGCAGTGATGGAAACCCAGCCCATTGCGAACCCAGCACCTGCGGCACCCGCCACCGCAGCACCGGGAGCCAAGCCATGATGAAATTAATTTTTCCAGCGCCGCTGCTGTCTGTGGCTTTGTTTGTGCTGTGGCTGCTATTGAACCACTCGGTCAGTGCAGGCCACCTCGTACTGGGTGCATTGCTGGGGCTGCTCATTCCTGTACTGACACGAGGTCTTCGTCCTTTACCAGTACGTGTGCGCCACCCCTGGATTATTTTCAAGCTGGCTATCACCGTGGTGGCAGACACCTCTGTGTCCAACTTTCAGGTCGTGCGCTTTTTGCTCTTCCCATCGTTGCGCAAACACCCGGCCGCATTTGTGCACATTCCTTTGCAGTTGCAAGACCCCAATGGCCTTGCCGTGCTGGCCATGATCACCTGCATCACACCTGGTACCGCATGGGCCGAGATATCGCGCGACCGTTCTATGCTGCTGCTGCATGTTCTGGAAGTCGAGGATCCGCAAATCATCATTGACCATGTCAAAACCAAGTACGAGCGCCCACTGATGGAGATCTTCGAATGAGTCAATGGCTGATGTGGGCCTTGTCCGCTGCCCTGTTTCTGCTGGTTCTGGCCATGGCCTGTACGCTGACGCGCCTGCTCAAAGGCCCATCTGCCCAAGACCGGGTACTGGCTCTGGACTGCATGTACCTCAACGGCATGCTGGTCATGCTGGTGCTGGGCATCATGTACAGCTCTTCCATGTACTTTGAGGCGGCGCTGCTGATCTCCCTGTTCGGCTGCGTCAGCTCTACAGCCATGGCCAAATTTTTGCTGCGTGGCGAGGTGAT
This sequence comes from Comamonas avium, assembly GCF_014836675.1. GTDB lineage: Bacteria > Pseudomonadota > Gammaproteobacteria > Burkholderiales > Burkholderiaceae_C > Comamonas > Comamonas avium. The sequence continues at coordinate 220,070 of NZ_JACSQK010000006.1, read as the reverse complement.
TGAATGAACGAAGTTCAACTGCCCATGTGGGCCGAGATTCTGATTGCCATTTTTGTTCTGGGTGGCGCCACTATTGCCTTCCTTGGCTCGCTGGGTTTGATGCGCTTAAAAAGCTACTTTGAACGCGTGCATGCGCCTTCCATCATTGCCACCATGGGATGCTGGCTGATCATGTGGGCCACATTTGTATTTTTCAGTGCCACCGGCCAAGGTCTGGCGCTGCATGCACTGCTGATTGCCGTATTCATCGCCGTGACCGTGCCTATCACCACCATCTTTTTGATGCGCGCAGCACTGTTTCGCGCGCGCAGAGCTGGCCGTGATGTACCGCCCAGCGTCAGTCGTGTCGTGCCCAATCAGCCACAGGCAGAAGAAGCGTCTAGCGCAGAGTCTGAAACACCCAACAAATAAGCGGCCATCGCTGATCCGCACAATGGGCAGCGCCAGCTTTCATCTAAAAAACCATGCACCACGTCATCGCCATTTGCACAGGAGCCAGCCTTGGCGCCTTGGCGCGCTGGCAGCTGGGCCTGTGGCTGACCGCTCACGGGCATCTGGCCTGGGGCACCTTGGCCGCCAATGCCATCGGCGGCTACGGCATTGGCCTGGCCGTTGCCTGGCTGAATGCCTCACCCCAGCTTGATCCAATCTGGCGTCTGGCCATCATCACCGGTTTTTTGGGTGGGCTCACCACCTTCTCCAGCTTTTCGGCTGAAGTGGTTGGACTGCTTCAAGCACAGCGCTGGGGCATGGCCATGGCGTGGACAGCTGTCCACCTCTTTGCCTCTTTAAGTTTGACCATTGCCGGTATTTACACCGTGCATGCGCTGCGTTAACTCTATCGAGCTTCTCGAACTTTTTGCACTGCAAGCGCTGCGCAATCTGCGAAGATTGCAGCTTGTCCCTGTGATAGTGCAATTGGAGATTTATGGACACGAAAACATCCCTGCACGAGCGTTCGCTGGAAGAAGACTTAGCCCCGCTTGACGCTCCCGCAGCCGCCCGTGAATCTGTGGTGGCTGACCCTATGCTGCCCGACGCCTACCGACTGGCGTTTGCCGACCCCGAGTTCATGGCTCGGCGTGAGGCGCGTGGCATCCGTTTTCAGCTGGAGATGCTCAAACCCGATCTGGGCCAGCAGGCCCACGGCATTGAGCACACTGTGGTGGTCTACGGCAGCGCCCGTTTTGTTGATGCACAGACGGCGCAAGCACGTTTGGCGACAGCACAGGCCAATGGCGATGCCGCGCAAATTCGCGCTGCAGAGCGTGACGTTCGCAACGCTGACCGCTATGAAAATGCTCGCGCATTTGCGCGTCTGGTGGCCGAGCACAGCCAGCACCAGCCGCAAGATCAGCGCATCTACATTTGCACCGGCGGAGGCCCCGGCATCATGGAAGCGGCCAACCGTGGTGCTTTTGAAGCCGGTGCAGACAACGTGGGGCTGAACATTTTGCTGCCCCATGAGCAGCAAGGCAATCGCTATATCACGCCAGAGCTGAGCTTCAAATTTCACTACTTTGCGCTGCGCAAAATGCACTTCATGATGCGCGCCAAAGCCTTGGTTGCCTTCCCTGGTGGCTTTGGCACGATGGACGAGCTGTTTGAAGTGCTGACACTGGTACAGACCACCAAGGTCAAGCCCGTTCCCATCATCTTGTTTGACAGCCAGTTCTGGAAACAGGTATTTAACTTCGATCTGCTGGTGCAAGAAGGCATGATTTCCCCACAAGACTTGGCGCTGTTTCACTTTGTCGACACCCCGCAGGCGGCGTGGGACATCATCAAAGATTTCTACCAGTTAGCCGATTAAAGCGGCCCCATGAAAAAAGCAGCCTCAGGGCTGCTTTTTTTAATCTTCAGCGAGCACACGTACACCGCCTGACTTGCTGGCCGCTATTTGCCGGCACCCATGTGCGGCAATACGTTGTGCGCCTTCATGTCCTCTTTACCCAGAAGCCAAGGCAAACGTGAAGAGCCGCCCACCACGGCCCCGACCGCCCAGAACAGGGCCGAGACTCCGACCACCGTACCTATGGAGCCAAACAGCACAGGCATGATCACGCTGGAGCCGTTAATGGCCATCATGCGCAGGCCCAATGCTTCGCCTTGTCGATCGGGCGGTGTAATTTGGTGAATCATGCTCATCACCATCGGCTGCACCGAACCGAGCACCAGACCCAGCACGATCGAACACCCCATCATGGCCCAGGCGTTAGACATGAAGGGGTATAGCGTGAACAGCAGGCATGCGCCCAGCATGGCCCCCATGACGACCTTCCACTCACTGATGCGCTCCGACAGCAGCGGAATCAGCACACGAATGGCTGCCGCCGCAATCGCAAACGCACCCAGGATGGAGCCAATCACCGAGGCCGACAACCCACGCTCATGCCCCAGGATGGGCACCACAAAGGTGTGCACATCCCAGCACGAAGACAGCGCCCAGTTCATCAGCAGCAAGCGGCGAAAGCCCTGGTTTTGCAACATGTCCCACGCCGTGGTTTTCTTGCTCCCCTCGGGCTTGGGTGCAGGCTTTTCTTCTTGCAGCGTACGCACCCACAGCCATGCACTCAATGGCAGCAGCGCCATCAGCAAGAATGCAGCCCTAAAACCGGTGTCGCTGGCCGCTTCACCACCTGCGTAGTCAATCAGCAAACCAGCTAAAAATGGCCCCAGAAAGTTGGAGACCGCTGGGCCAATCGCCAGCCAGCTAAATACTTTGCGCAGCGTGACCGTGTCATGCGCTGCACGCCCTACATGCCGCTGCAACGCAATGATGGCAGCGCCCGATGCGCCACCACTGAGCAGCGCCGCCAGACACAGCACGGGATAGATGGGAAAGAACACCGCAGCACCCGCGCCCACACTGGCAGTCACCACGCTGATAGCCAAAGGGCGCTTCAAACCATGTCGGTCTGCATAACGGCCTGCAGGCAGCGAAAGAAACACCTGTGTCAGCGCAAACAGCGCCAGCAGCACGCCCACGGCAGCAGGGCTATAGCCTTCGCGCAGCGCCAGCAAGGGGGTGGCCATGCGCATGCCCGTCATACAGGCGTGGATAGAAATTTGCGCCAGTATCAGGCGCATTAACGACCAGGTCACAGATTCATTCGTCCTCAGGGTCAGCGGCCGCCAAAGGCGCAGCCCATGCACTTTCTGGGTTCAGCGGCTGCATCAGCTCTGCCGTGCTTGCGGCACTGGGCAGCTCTTGCACCGTGCGCAAACGGCGTTGAATGGCGCGTGTGCGCACATCTACTTGTTCAAAACGCTTGGCCGCCGCATCGATCGATTTGCGCGTGGCTTCCACCACTTCGCCAAACTTGGCAAACTCGGTTTTCACCTGCCCCAGCACGCCCCACACTTCCGATGAGCGCTTTTCAATCGCCAGCGTTTTGAAACCCATCTGCAGGCTGTTGAGCATGGCCGCCAGATTGGCTGGGCCGGTGATGACCACGCGGGATGCATTTTGCACTGCCTCCACCAACCCTGGCCGGCGCATGACTTCCGCAAACAAGCCCTCTGAGGGCAGGTACATGACGGCAAAGTCGGTGGTAAATGGCGGCTCTACGTATTTGGAAGCAATCTTTTTCGCCTCATTGCGGATGGAACTTTCCAGGGCATTGCCTGCTGAAATAACACCCGCCTTGTCCACGGCATCCAGCGCATCTTGCAGCCGCTGGTAATGCTCCACCGGGTACTTGGCATCAATGGGCAGCCACACTGGATGCTCGTCATCGCGGCCCGGCAGGCGTATGGCAAATTCGACCAGCTCATCGCTGCCCGGCACGGTTTTGACGTTGCGTGCGTACTGCTCGGGCGTGAGCACGTTGTCGATGATGGCACCCAGTTGCACCTCGCCCCAGGTGCCACGCGTTTTCACATTCGTCATCACGCGCTTCAAATCGCCCACGCTGCTGGCCAGTGACTGCATTTCACCCAGGCCCTTGTGCACCTGCTCCAGGCGGTCACTCACCAGCTTGAAGGATTCGCCCAAGCGCTGCTCCAGCGTGGCATGCAGTTTTTCATCAACCGTGCGGCGCATCTCTTCAAGCTTGGCCGCGTTGTCGGCCTGGATGGTGGCCAGCCGCTCATTGAGCGTGCCACGCAGCTGTTCGGCCGTTTGGTGGCTGTCCTGATTGAGTCTTTGCAGTTGCTGCGCCAGCGCTTGCTGCAAGGTGTTGAAGTGTTGCTGCAGCTCTTGCCGGCTGTCGCGTGCCTCCTGCAATTGTCGTGACATGTGTGCATCAACCAGTTGGCGCAAGCTGTCGGCGGCCGTGGTCTGGTTGTGGCCCAAGGTATGGACCAGGCCCTGCACTTGCTGGCCCATGCCAGCCAGCGCGCCGTCGCTTTTAGACACCGCCATTTGCGTCAGCTGCTGGGCCTGCTCCAGGTGCTCCAACCGCTCCAGTAAATCCAGATCCACCGGCGCAGGCCGTGGAAGGAGCCAATGCACAAGTTGCAGGACCACGATCAGTATCAGCAGGGCCAGCAGTAGCCAGGGCATCCAATCCACACAAACTCCTTAAAAATATAGCTATCAACGCAAGCCAGCTCTAGTTTTCAGATAGTTTTATATCTAAGAACACCACTACACAAGCGCTAACAGCTATCTTTTTACTTATCTTTATTCACTATTCCAGCGCAAAGACTTCGCTGTGGCATCGGGCGTATTCACCGGTGTAAGTGGTAGCTCACCACCTAGCACCGCGACCAAATTGTCTGCCGCCAGCTTGCCCATGGCACGGCGTGTGGCCACCGTGGCACTGGCAATGTGTGGAGTGAGCACTACGTTAGGCACGGTGAGCAAATCTGGATGTACCTTGGGCTCGCCCTCAAACACATCCAAGCCAGCAGCGGCAATGCGCTGTGCTTTCAGGGCTTGCGCCAGCGCTGCGTCATCCACAATGCCGCCACGCGCAATATTGATCAGCGTGGCGGTAGGCTTCATCTGCGCCAGTTCGGCCGCGCCAATGGTGTGGTGACTCTCGGGCGTGTACGGCAGCACCAGCACCACGTGGTCAGCGGTTTGCAGCAGTTCGTCCTTGCTCACATAGCGGGCCTTGCATTCAGCTTCCAGCGCAGGGCTGAGGTGAGAGCGGTTGTGATAAATCACGTTCATGCCAAACCCGTAAGCACCGCGCTTGGCAATGCCCTGGCCAATGCGCCCCATGCCAATGATGCCCAGCGTGCTGCCGTGCACCTCAGCACCTGCAAACATGTCGTAGCTCCACTTGCTCCACTTGCCCGCGCGCAGGTAGTGCTCGCTTTCGGTGATGCGCCGGGCCGTGGCCATCAGCAGGGCAAAGCCAAAGTCCGCAGTGGTTTCTGTCAGTACATCCGGGGCGTTGGTGCCTTGCACACCAGCTTGCTCCATGGCATCGACATCAAAATTGTTATAGCCCACTGCCATGTTGGCCACCACTTTGAGCTGCGGGCAGGCGGCCAGCACCTGTGCACTGATGCGTTCGGAGGACGTTGTCAGCACCCCATCCATTCCCTGCAACTGCTGCGCCAGCTGCTCGGGCGACCAGACAGTATCTGCATCGTTGGTGTGCACTTCAAAGTGCTGCTTCAAAAAGGCCACCACGTCAGGATGGATGGCACGGGCAATCAAGATACGGCGCTTTGTCATTGGGCTTAGAACCAGATAAATGTCATTACGATAAACAGCGGCACCAGAATGCCGACCGACCACAGCATGTAGCCAAAGAAACTGGGCATGCGCACGCCTCGGTCCTCGGCAATGGCTTTCACCATCAGATTGGGTGCGTTACCGATATAGGAGTTGGCGCCCATGAACACAGCACCCGCGGAGATGGCAACCAGCGTGGGAGCCAAAGCCGTCATCAGCAAGGCCGGATCACCACCTGCAGTATTGAAGAACACCAGGTAAGTGGGTGCGTTATCCAAAAATGAAGACAGCACCCCCGTGGCCCAGAAGTACATGGCCACATTGGGCGTTCCATCCGGGTTGGTGACCGCTCGCACAATAGCCGCAAAGGGGCCATCGACCCCCGCCTTGAGCATGGCAATCACAGGAATGATGGTCAGGAATATGCCGGCAAACAGCTTTGCAACCTCCTGCATAGGGCCCCAGCCAAACTGGTTGTTCGCGTGCACCGCCTTGGGAGTGAGCGCCAGCGACAGCAATGCCACCGCAATCAGGCCCACATCACGAACCATGCCTGGCAGGCCCACATCAGTGCCAGCAATATTGAATGCCACGCCGGACTTCCACATGCCACTGAGCAGCACCAGCCCCACCACGACACCCAGCAGGACAAAGTTGATCTTGCCGTCAAAACCCAGCGACTCGCGCGCGTCATGGCCTGGCTGTGCAGACAGCTGATTGGTGTCGTTCTTGCACAGCCAGCTGTCCAGCACAAAAAAGATGGCCAGCAGCGCACTCACCAAAAACAAGGCCTGAGGCCAGATGTGCAGCAACGTCCAGCTGAAATCCACGCCCTTCAAGAAGCCCAGAAACAGCGGAGGATCCCCCAGCGGCGTCAGCGAGCCACCAGCGTTGGAGACAATGAATATAAAAAACACCACCACATGCACCACGCGCGAGCGGTGTGCGTTGGCGCGAATCAAAGGCCGGATCAGCAGCATGGACGCACCTGTGGTGCCCATGAAACTAGCCAGTACCGCACCAAGGGCCAAGATTGCAGTGTTAAGCCCAGGCGTGCCCGTCAAACTGCCGCGAATGTAAATACCACCGGCCACGACATACAAGGCGGTGAGCAAGATCACAAAAGGCAAATACTCCGCCAGCAGCGCATGCACAAAATTAGCGGTGGCAGCCCCCATGCCATATATCAGCACCAAGGGAATCAGAAATGCCAGCGACCAGGCTGCCGTTACCTTGCCAAAATGGTGGTGCCAAAAGTCAGGCGCCAGCAAAGGCATCAGGGCAATCGACAGCAGCAAGCCCGCAAAAGGTACTGCCCACCAAAGCCCCAGGCCTGCACCGTCGAGCTCAGCAGCCTGGGCCCATGCTGGCAACCCCGCCATCAGGCCAGCCACAGCAGCAGATCGCACATAGTTCATTCGTTGGTCTCCTCGGGAATCTCGAACACCTGGCGCAGGTAGGCCAGGTACTTTTTATCTTCACACATGCTCTTGCCCGGGGTGTCTGACAATTTGGCCACCGGCTGGTCATTGCACCGCGTCATTTTGATCACAACCTGCAAGGCTTCATAACCCAGGTCATTGGTCAGATTGGTGCCAATGCCAAAGGCCAGCTGGCAGCGGCCATGAAAGCGCTGGTACAGCTCAATCGTGCGCGGAATGGTCAGCGCATCGCTGAAAATCAGCGTCTTGTTGAGCGGGTCCACACGGTTGGTACGGTAATGCTCCAGCAGACGCTCACCCCACACAAAAGGGTCTCCACTGTCGTGGCGCGCACCATCAAACAACTTGCAGAAATACAGGTCAAAGTCGCGCAAAAAAGCACTCATGCCGTACACATCTGACAAGGCAATGCCCAAGTCGCCACGGTACTCTTTGGCCCAAGACTCAAACCCGAACACCTGGCTGTCACGCAAACGCGGGCCCAATGCCTGGCAGGCTTGCAAAAACTCATGGGCCATGGTGCCCAAAGGGGTGATGCCCAGTCGCATGGCATACAGCACATTGCTGGTGCCTGCAAACTGCCCGGGGCCGTGGCCTGGTGCGGGGCGCTGAGGGCCTGTGCCCAGCTTGCCGCACAGAACGCGCAGCACTTCTTCATGCCAGGCACGGCTAAAACGGCGACGCGTGCCGTAGTCCGCAATCTTCAAGCCCTCCAGCGTATCGCCACGCAGCAGCTTGATTTTTTCATCCAAACGGCGGCGCCCCTCCAGGAAGTCAGGTACAGGCTGGGTATTGCGAAAATAGACCTCATTGACAATGGCCAGCACCGGAATCTCAAACGGAATCACGTGCAGCCATGGGCCTTTGATGGTGATATCGATCTCGCCGTTTTCAAGCGCCTTGATCGTGATGTACTTTTCATTGAGCTTGAAAAGGCTCAGAAAATCCACAAAGTCACTCTTGATAAAACGCAGTGAGCGCAAATACGCCAGCTCTGCATCCTGAAAGTGCAATTGACACAGCGCGCGTATTTCATCGCGAATCTCTTGCACATAAGGTGCCAACTGCACACCGGGGTTGCGGCATTTGAATTTGTATTCAACCTGTGCCCCGGGAAACTGGTGCAGTACCGCCTGCATCATGGTGAACTTATACAGGTCGGTATCAAGCAAGCTGGTAATAATCATGGCATGCGGGCCGGATGCGAAAGCCACAGTGTAGGCCATACACCGAAGGCTTTGGTGCAAGCCTTATGCATTCAAACTAGCCAATTTCCTTGATGTGCAAGCACCAGGCGCTATGAAGTTTCACCCTCGGCAATAGGCAGCACCAGCGGCTGCAGTGCGGCCCGTAAAACTGCTGACAATTGGCAGGGGCGGCGCGTCGTCTTATCTACATAGACATGGACAAAATGCCCCACCGCCGCACTCATTGCCTCGCCTTGTGCAAACAGGCCTATCTCATAGCGCACACTGCTGTGCCCTAGTTTGGCAACCCTGATCCCCGCCTGCACAATTTGCGGAAAAGCAAGGGGGGCAAAGTAGTTGCACTGGGTTTCAATCACCAGGCCAATTGTCTGCCCCTGGTGAATATCCAGGGCACCCTGCTCTATCAGATAGGCATTCACAGCGGTATCAAACCAGCTGTAATACACGACGTTATTCACATGACCATAGACATCGTTGTCGGCCCAGCGCGTGGGAATGTCACGAAAAACGCAAAATACACTGCGCGGCTGTGCCTCGGGACGTGCAGCAAAAGAATGAGCTTGAGTCATCGCCGCATTTTGGCTGCGCACTGTTGATTGCGCATGCATACAGGTGACAGGCTCGCTACGTCTTAAGCAGCACCCTTGCCGCACATCGCTACCGTCTGCACCCGCCTTTTGTCTGATTCAACGCAAAGAATGCTGCAGTGCACAAAAAATTACTTGCACCAAATTGAAGCTTGCGGAAGAATACATCCATGCTGCGCTGCAACATGGTTTTTTGGATTCACAAGTGCAGCTGCCGTTAACACCCCTGTCAGCTTTTTTTATTGATGGAGAACTCACCATGGCACTCACACCTGAACAACTCACCGCAGCCCACAAAGCCAACCTCGAAACCCTGTTTGGTCTGACCACCAAGGCTTTTGAAGGCGTTGAAAAGATTGTGGAACTGAACGTTGCAGCTTCGCGCGCCGCATTGGCAGAAGCCGCCACCCACAGCCAGGCCCTGCTGAACGTGAAAGACGCGCAAGAGCTGCTGGCACTGCAAACCAGCTTTTTCCAGCCCCTCGCTGAAAAGACTGCTGCATACAACCGCCACCTCTACAACATCGCCACCAGCACCAGCACCGAAGTGAGCAAAGCACTCGAAGCCAAGGCTGGCGAATTGCAGCAAGGTTTCAACAACTTGGTGGAATCGACCACCAAGAACGCTCCTGCTGGCTCCGAAACAGCTGTGGCCGTGATGAAGAGCGCCGTTTCTGCAGCCAACAACGCTTTTGAAGGCGTTCAAAAAGCCGTCAAGCAAGCATCTGATCTGGCCGAAGCCAATCTGAAGGCTGTGACAGCCACTGCAACAAACGCAGCCCAGGCCCCTGCAAGCCGTAAATCCTGATTTTTTTCAGCTTTTTAAAGCTGCGATCTAGACAAGGTCTAGGGTTTACCCTAGAATACGCACATCGACCAGTTCACCTGGTTACCAGTTGTCTCCTTGGATCCTCTCGAAACCCCCGTTTCTTGGATCCATTTAAGCCCGGCTTTATCGCCGGGTTTTTTTTCGTCTGCATGCAGCGCAAGTGACTGGTATTTAGAAGCAGCACCTTTCATAATTGACGTTTACGTTAACGAAAAACAAGGAGCACAAGCATGGACATTCAAGGCAAGGTTTTCATTGTCACGGGGGGAGCATCTGGCTTGGGCGAAGGCACAGCACGCATGCTGGCTGCCAACGGCGCCAAAGTAGTGATTGCCGATATGCAGGCAGACAAAGGCCAGGCCGTAGCCCAAGATATTGGCGGCGTTTTTGTGCCATGCGATGTCAGCAGCGAGGCCGACGGGCAGGCCGTGGTGCAGCAGGCCACAGCAATAGGCAAGCTCATGGGATTGGTCAATTGTGCAGGCATTGCGCCTGCAGAAAAAACCGTTGGCAAAAATGGCGCCCACAGCCTGGCTGTCTACCAAAAAGTCATTCAAGTGAACCTGATTGGCAGCTTCAACATGATTCGCCTGGCTGCACAAGCCATGAGCAAAAATGAGGCTGAAGCCACGGGAGAGCGTGGCGTACTCATCTCCACAGCCAGCGTGGCTGCTTACGACGGCCAAATGGGTCAAGCGGCCTATGCTGCATCCAAAGGCGGCGTGGTTGGCATGACCCTTCCGATTGCCCGCGACTTAGCACGCAACGGCATTCGCAACATGACCATTGCGCCCGGTATCTTTGGCACCCCGATGCTGTTTGGCATGCCTCAAGAAGTGCAAGATACATTGGCCGCAGGTGTGCCCTTCCCCAGCCGTTTAGGAACCCCGCAAGACTATGCCAAGCTGGTCAAGCACATTATTGAAAATGACATGCTCAACGGTGAAGTGATTCGCCTGGATGGTGCTATTCGCCTTGCTCCGAAATAATCCAGTGACCACCCAAGAGCTTCGAACTGAACATTTTTTCGAAGTTTAAAAAACAAAAAGCCGCATTAATGAAAATTAATGCGGTTTTTAAAAACTGGCGGAGTGGACGGGACTCGAACCCGCGACCCCCGGCGTGACAGGCCGGTATTCTAACCAACTGAACTACC
>NZ_JACSQK010000006.1:114420-209113 GCF_014836675.1 Comamonas avium | reverse complement strand
TGGTGGAGGTAAACGGGATCGAACCGATGACCTCTTGCATGCCATGCAAGCGCTCTCCCAGCTGAGCTATACCCCCACTTGACAACACAACAATTTAGTTATTGTGCTGCACAGAGACTCGAATTATAGACAGGTTTTTAACGGTTTTTCAAACGCGCAAGAATTTTTTCACGTCCAAGTAATTCCAGCACCGCATCTACCGATGGCGTATGCGCTGTGCCTACGGTCAATACACGTACGGGCATGGCCAAGACGGGCATTTTCACGCCCTGCGCTTTCAGCACTTCTTTAATCGCGGCAGAAATTGCTTCTTTATCCCACTGCACAGTTTCCATGGCTGCCGCAAATGCATCCAGTACTGGATTGGCAGCTTCGGTCACGTGCTTGGCAAAGTCTTCCTCGTTACGGTCTACACCGTCGACATAGAACAGCTTGGCCCAGTTGGCCAGATCCACCAGGGTTTCGCAGCGGTCCTTGAAGAGTGCACAAATGCGCACAAAACGGTCATCCGCATCAATCAGGGGTTCAGCTACACCCGCCTTGATCAGGAAAGGCTTGACCTTGGCAGCCAAAGCCACGTCGTCCATAGCCTTCAAGTGCTGGGCATTCACCCAGCGCAGCTTGGCTTCATCAAACTGACCTGCACTGCGCCCCAGGTGGTCCAGATTGAACCACTCCAAAAATTGCTGGCGCGAGAAGATTTCGTCGTCACCGTGGCTCCATCCCAAGCGGGCCAGATAGTTCACCATGGCATCGGCCAAGTAGCCTTCATCACGGTACTGGGTGACGGCTTTGGCACCATTGCGCTTGGACATTTTTTCACCCTGCTCGTTGAGCACGGTGGGCAGGTGGGCAAACACGGGCACTGCGGCACCCAAAGCCTCAAAGATGTGAATCTGGCGAGGCGTGTTGTTCACATGGTCGTCACCGCGAATCACATGGGTGATCGTCATGTCCATATCGTCGACACAGACACAGAAGTTGTAGGTGGGTGTGCCGTCTGGGCGGGCGATCACCAAGTCATCGAGCTCCGAGTTCTGAAACTCGATGCGACCCTTGCACTTGTCTTCCCAGGCAACAATGCCGTCCTTGGGGGTCTTGAAGCGCAGCACGGGTTTGACGCCTTCAGGAATGGCAGGCAGCACCTTTCCTTCTTCAGGGCGCCATGTGCCGTCGTAACGGGGCTTTTCCTTGTTGGCCATCTGCTTTTCGCGCAGCGCATCGAGCTCTTGCATGCTCATGTAGCAAGGGTAGACATAGCCTTTGGCCTGCAACTGAGCCAGCACTTGCTTGTAGCGATCCATACGCTGCATTTGAAAGAACGGACCCTCGTCGTGGGTCAGCTCCAGCCATTGCATACCCTCGATGATCACATCCACAGAAGCCTGGGTCGAGCGCTCTACATCGGTATCTTCAATACGCAAGATGAAATCACCACCATTGGCGCGCGCAAAAGCCCATGGATACAGGGCCGAACGGATATTGCCCAAGTGGATAAAACCAGTGGGCGAAGGTGCAAAGCGGGTGCGAATTTTTTGTGTCATTACAGTGTGTCCAGTCCGCGGGAAAGATCGACCTTGATATCGTTCAAGTGCTCCAAACCCACGGAGATGCGAATAAGTCCCTGACCCAGGCCTGCAGCTTGACGCTGCGCTTCTGTCAGACGGCCATGCGAGGTGCTGGCGGGATGGGTGATGGTGGTTTTCACATCACCCAAGTTAGCCGTAATGCTACACACCTGCGTATGGTCGACCACGTGAAAGGCATTCTTTCGCAGGTTTTCCGGCGTATCGCCCACAACGTCAAAGGAAAGCACACCGCCCCCCAGACCGTTTTGCTGGCGCATTGCCAGCTCGTACTGCGAATGGCTCTTCAGGCCGGGGTAGTACACGCGAGCCACTTTAGGGTGTGCCTCCAGCCATGCAGCCAGCTCCAGCGCTGCTGCGCTTTGCGCTTTAACGCGCAAGGCCAAGGTTTCCAAGCCTTTCATCACCGTCCAGGCATTGAAAGGCGCCGCATTCAGGCCACCGCTGCGCAGGAAAGTACCCATCACCTTATCAACCAGGGCGATAGAGCCGCATACAGCGCCAATCATGGTGCGGCCCTGCCCGTCCAGAAATTTGGTGCCAGAGTGCACAACAATGTCAGCGCCCAGTTTGGCTGGCTGCTGCAACACAGGTGTGGCAAAACTGTTGTCTACCGCCAGCAAGGCTCCATGGGCGTGCGCCAGCTCGGCCAAGGCGGCGATATCGCACAGATCTGTCAGAGGGTTGGTGGGCGTTTCCGCAAAGAACAGCCGCGTGTTGGGCTTGATGGCAGCCTTCCACTCGCTGATATCGGTTTGCGAGACAAATGTGGTCTCGACACCAAAGCGCGCCATTTCGGTGCCCAGCAACTTGATGGTGGAGCCAAACATGGACAGCGAGCAGATTACGTGATCACCCGCCTTCAACATGGTCAGTGCGACCAGCAAAATGGCTGACATCCCCGTGCTGGTGGCCACCGCGCATTCTGTGCCTTCCATAGCCGCCAAGCGCCGCTCAAAGCTGGTTACGGTGGGGTTGCCGGTGCGGCTGTAGGTGTAGCCGTCTTCCTGCGCTGCAAAGCGGCGGGCAGACGTTTCACAGTCAGGCTGCACAAAACTGCTGGTCATGTACAGCGCCTCGCAGTGCTCACCCCACTGGCTGCGGGGCAACGCTTCGCGCACTGCCAGGGTTTCAGGATGCAGGCCTTGTGGAAGTGTTGAATCGGTCACGGCGGCTATTCCTTGTTATGTCTTTGCGTCTTGGTAGAGTGCAAACAACGATGTTGCACCACGAAAAAAGGAGCAACGCACGCAGAGTAGACAAGGAATTCAAAGCAAAACCACTTTGAAGTACTTATTCCACCTGCGCTAGCAGCTCCTTTTATTGTGCCTGCGGGCTTATGACGCCCGGTTGTGAGCTTAGAGCTTATTGCTCCTGAGCATTGGGCAACGACAGGCGGGAAGTGTCCTGCGACTCTTCTTGCGCACCAGCATTGCGCCCTTCATTCAGCGCAGCCACTTCGGCCTCAGAGATATCACCCGTGACATAAATACCGTCAAAGCATGAGGCCTCAAAGCCCTTGACTGCCGGATTGATCTTTCCCACGGCTTGCTTCATGGCATCCACATCTTGGTAGATCAGCGCGTCACAGCCGATGACCTGGCGAATTTCTTCCACGGTGCGGCCATGGGCCACCAGCTCAGTGCGGGTGGGCATATCAATGCCGTACACGTTGGGATGGCGCACCGGTGGGGCGGCTGATGCCAGATACACCTTGTTGGCGCCTGCATCGCGTGCCATTTGCACAATCTCTTTGGAGGTAGTGCCGCGCACGATGGAGTCATCCACCAGCAGCACATTGCGGCCCTTGAACTCGCTGCCAATCGCGTTGAGCTTTTGGCGCACGGACTTTTTGCGCGCCCCTTGGCCCGGCATGATGAAAGTGCGACCCACGTAGCGGTTTTTCACAAAACCTTCACGATAGGGAATACCCAGCAGCTGCGCCAGCTGCATGGCGCTGGGGCGACTGGATTCAGGGATGGGAATGATGGCATCGATCTCTGCCGGGGGCACGGTGGAGATCACGCGCTTGGCCAGGGTTTCACCCATGTTCAAGCGTGCCTGGTAGACCGAAATGCCATCCATGGTGGAGTCAGGTCGTGCCAGGTACACGTACTCAAACACGCAGGGGTTCAGCACACTGTTTTCTGCACATTGCTCGGAATGCACCTGTCCATCGGTCGTGATGAACACCGCCTCACCCGGCGCCACGTCACGCTCCAGCGTATGCAAAGTGCCTTCAAGCGCCACAGATTCAGAAGCCAGCACCCAGGTGCCATCCGCACCTTTGCCCAGGCACAGGGGACGAATGCCGTAAGGGTCGCGGAAAGCCAGCAAACCGTAACCCGCAATCAAGGCGATCACTGCGTAAGAGCCCTTGATGCGCTTGTGTACCGCACGCACAGCCTTGAACACGTCTTGCGTCGTCAGCGGCACGCCGCTGGTGCTGCGACCCAGTTCATGGGCCAGCACATTGAGCAGCACCTCAGAGTCACTCTCGGTGTTGGTGTGGCGGTGGTCGGTGCTGGCCAGCTCTTCGCGCAATTGCTTGGCGTTCGTCAGGTTGCCGTTGTGCACCATCACAATGCCAAACGGTGCGTTCACGTAGAAAGGCTGGGCCTCTTCTTCGCTCTCTGCATTGCCTGCCGTGGGGTAACGTACCTGGCCCAAGCCAATCGTGCCAGGCAATGCGCGCATATTACGGGTGCGAAACACATCCTTCACCATGCCCTTGGCTTTGTGCATGAAGAACTTGCGCTCTTGCTGGGTGACGATACCGGCTGCATCTTGGCCGCGGTGCTGAAGCAGCAGCAAGGCGTCATAGATCAGTTGATTCACTGGCGTGGTACTGACCACCCCGACGATTCCACACATAGTCGCGTTCCATCAATCTGCGGGATTGCTCCCGCGGTATTTGCTTGAAAGCCGTGCCCAAGTCAGGCACAGCATTTACTCTCTCACGCGGAAGGCAACAGCCTTCCCCATTCCACGGACAAGGCGGGCAAGATGCTTGCCACCGCCTCTGTCAACCATGGTGCTGCCAAGGATTGTGTCCACCAACCTTGCGCATGCAGAGGCGTTGACACCACCACCACAGCCAGCACCAAAATCAGAACCGCTGCGCGCAACAGGCCAAACACAGCGCCCAGCGTACGGTCCACCGGCCGCAAACCTGCCGCTTCAACCAATTTTTTGGCCAAGGCGCTGAGCAGTCCCCATACAAAAACGGACAGCACAAAGGTCAGCACAAATCCAATGCCGTACTGCACAGTGGCGTCAAAGCCATCTACAGGCAACAAGGCCGCGACATCTTCAGCAAACAGGCGGGCCACAAAAAAACCAGCCACCCAGCCCACCAAAGAGAACAGCTCAAAAATCAGGCCACGCCAAGCACCCAGCAGCAAGGACACCACCAAAATGCCCAGCAACACACCATCCAAAACAGCCATGTGCTTTCAATGCCCTATTTGTAGGAAGTTATTGTCAGCCAGGCTTACAAAGTCAGCACCGATGCCGGCAGACCCAGGCCCTTGATGCGTGCCGCCGCCTGATCCGCATCACCACGCTGCTCGTAAGGGCCCACACGCACACGTGTGCGCTTGCCGTCTTTGGTATCTACCGCCTGGGTGTACGTCTTCAGGCCTGATCGCTCCAGCTTGCTGCGCACTTCATTCGCTTTGGCCACATCGGCAAAGGCACCCACTTGCACAATAAAGCGCCCTTGCTTGCTGGCCTCTACCTTGGCAGGCGCTGCAGCGGCGGCAGGCACACTGCGCCCCTCCAGCAAAGCACGGGCACGCTCAGCCTCACTCACCGGCTTGGGGGCAGGCACAGGCTTGGGCTCAGGCAATACGTCAGGCTTGGGCTCTGGCTTGGGCTCTGGCTTGGGCTCTGGCTTGGGCACCGCGGCAGGTGTATGTACAGGCTCAGGCACCAAGCGGGGCGGCTCTGGCGGCTTAGGCACCGTCAAAGGAGCGGGCTCATTCACCACCAGCTCTTCACCATCACCCAGCGCACCATCTGCAATAGGTGGCAAGGCCGAAGCAGGCGCAGACCCTTTGGGTTCCGTTTGAGCCTGTGCACCCGACACGATCAAAGGAGCCACCTGATTGCGATCCGGGATTTCAATCGGCACATCGACCGGAATCGGGCGCGGCTGGGTATCGAACAAGATGGGGAAACCAATCACCCCCAACACCACCAGAACAGCGGCGCCAATCAGGCGATGGCGCGCACGGCGGCGCATGTCATCTACGCTCTCTGCCTGCGCAGTGCGAGAACGCCGTACAGGCGTTTGCTCGCGCTCCTCTTTCTGACCAGGCCAACGGAATTTGAAAAGTGCCATGAAGATGCGTCGCGTAGCGGACCTTATTCGCCCAAATGTTTGGCGTGCAGGCGAGGTGGCCCATCTTTCAAAACCTCACCTACCGTATAGAACGAGCCAAAGACTACGATTCTATCAGCCGGGTCTGCTGCGCGTACGGCAGCATCCAAAGCGGCTTGCGGATTGGCATGCAAGCTGATGGGCACTTCCCGGCGCGTACCGCCAGCCACCACTTGCAGTGCGTTCATTTTTTGCTGCAAATTGGCAGCAGTCTCTGCACGCTCCGTCGGCAGATCGGTGAAATACCAGCGGTCAATCAAGACCCCGACTTTCATCAGCATCGGTGCCAAGTCTTTGTCCGCCATGGCTCCAAAGACTGCATGTGTTGTGGGGTAGTAACCCATGGCATCCAGATTGGCGGTCAGAGCGGCCACCGAATGCGGGTTGTGTGCCACATCCAGTACCAGCGTTGGCTGCCCTGGAATAATCTGAAAGCGGCCCGGCAGCTCCACCATGGCCAAGCCCGTGCGCACCGCTTGCGCTGTGACCGGCAACACAGGCCGCAGCGCTTCATAAGCGGCCAAAACCCCCGATGCATTCATCAACTGATTCGCACCACGCAAGGCGGGGTAAGACAAACCTGCATAGCGCCGGTCACGCCCAGCCCAACCCCACTGCTGCTTGTCCCCGTCATAGTTGAAGTCGCGGCCAAACAAACGCAAATCCGCACCAATCTCTGCCGCATGGTCAATCACGCTTTGCGGGGGAACGGGGTCACTGACCACCACCGGACGCCCGGCGCGCATGATGCCGGCCTTCTCACGGCCAATCGTCTCACGGTCATTGCCCAAAATAGCAGCGTGATCAATATCTACGCTGGTGATGATGGCGCAGTCTGCATCCACAATGTTGGTTGCATCCAAGCGCCCACCCAGCCCCACTTCCAAGATGGCAACATCCAGCTTGGCCAGGCTGAGCATGCGCATGATGGCCAACGTAGTGAACTCAAAGTACGTCAGCAATACCTCATCACCTTGCAAGCGAGCAGCTTCGACCGCTTCAAAGTGCGGCAAGAAATCGTCGGCCTTGGCGATCTCGCCATGGATGCGGCAACGCTCTTCAAAGTGCACCAAATGGGGCGATGTATAGACACCGGGCTTGTAGCCAGATTGCAGGGCCACGGCCTCCAGCATGGCACAGGTTGACCCCTTGCCATTGGTGCCTGCCACGGTGATCACAGGACAGTCGAATTTCAACTGCATGCGCTGCGCAACTTCGCGCACACGCTCAAGCCCCATGGCAATGGTTTGTGGATGAATTTGCTCGCAGTGCGCAAGCCATTCAGAAAGTGTGGAGAAAGTACTGTGCATACAGGGCATGATTGTGGCGCACCCACGCATGCATCACCATCAACACCATGAGTACCAACAAGATTATTCGTGTTTACGGCATCCCAAACTGTGACACTGTGAAAAAAGCACGCACCTGGCTTACCGAGCAAGGTTTGGATTACGAGTTTCACGACTTCAAAAAGCAAGGCGTACCCGCCGACAAGCTGGCGCTATGGCTGCAGGCAGTAGGCTGGGACAAGCTCACCAACCGCCAAGGAACCACTTGGCGCAAGCTGGATCCCAGCGTTCAAGCCAGCGTGACGGATGCGACCAGCGCCGCCCTGCTACTGCAAGACCATTGCAGCGTCATCAAGCGCCCTGTGGTGGAATGGGCAGATGGGCGTATCACCGTAGGTTTCAAAGCAGATGTCTGGCAAGCAGCCTTGGGATGAGTCCGGCAAGCACACCACACCAACAAATTACCCATCGCGTTCAGGAGACAACCCAGTGACCCTCACATCGCTTCAACGCATTAGCCTTGCTGTCGCCAGTGTGTGCTTGGGATCCAGCCTGCCTTTGGCAGCATCGGCACAGCAAAACTATGCCCGTGTGCTCAGCGCCACGCCCATCTATGAACAAGTGGCCGTGCCGCACGAAGAGTGCATGGACTATGCCCAGCGCACACGCTGCAAGACCAGCACCATCTATGAAGAGCAGTTGGTCGGCTATGACGTGCTCTACGAATACAACGGTCAGCAACACGCGCAGCGCATGGCGCACAACCCGGGCAAACGCATCCCCATACAGGCAGCCACCCCGGGCCACCGCTATGGCAGCAATGACCGCCCCAGCGCCAACAGCGTCACGCCCGGGCAAAAATCTTATGGCTCTGTGGCCCCAGGAGCCCCAGTGGTGGAAAGCATCGAGTACCGCAACAACGATGCAGACATCCCCGTCAATATCGAGATACACCCGGGTCGCCCGCAGCCTCGACGCTGAGCGCACACACCCCTCTTCAAATGAGGCGGTTTTTTACCCGTACCAGTGACCGTGGTGAAGCGACACACCTAAACTTGCGTGCGTAATCACACCCCGATTGCCATCTGGTCAGGAGCTTTTAGATGGGTATCAAGCAGTGGCTCACTATCACGAACACTATCGCTGTTACAGCAGGCCTGGCCTGCGCCAGCACCTTCGCCCAAGAGCAGGCACGCGTACTTTCAGTCATCCCAGTGATGCAGCAAGTGGGTGTGCCACAACAGTTTTGTGAAGATGTGCAGGTTGATGGCGGGCAACGCACCAATGGCACCGGCGCCATCATTGGCGCCGTTGTAGGTGGTGTAGCAGGCAATGCCCTCGGGCGCAGCAGTGGCCGCTCTGCTGCGCGAGGTTATTACAGCCCCCGCGGCTATCACGGCTACGGCCACCACAACTACCGCCAAGGTTCTGACCGGGGCGTTGCAACCATTGTGGGGGCCATTGCAGGCGGCCTGATTGGCAACGTCATCGAAAGCAGCAACAGCCAGCCACGCTACGAAACCGTGCGTCGCTGCACCAATGAAACCGTGTACGAAAACCATACCATCGGCTACGACGTGGCCTATGAGTATGCAGGCCGACGCTACACCACGCGGACTGGCAGTCACCCCGGAGCCTGGCTGCCAATTAACGTGCAGCCCCAAGCTGAAAACAGATATTCATCTTCGTACACCGCCAGTGCAAGGCATTTTTCAGGGCCCAGCGGTATCTACCAGCCAGCACCGGCCCATATGGTTGTGACCAACAACATCGCCTACGCACAGCCGGGCAACCCGTATGCAGCAGCGCCCACTCACCCAGCCTCGCCTCCCTCTGGACACTGGCGCTAAGCATTCAGCAAGCCCCTGCTCAGGGGCTTTTTCTCGTGCGTTTTGCGAAACCCCAAGGATGGCGCAGGTAGCCTAAAATGGACAGCTTCGATCCAACACCAGCGACTGCGCGTTCACCATGACTACCGAGCATTTCTCCAGCGTCACTTTGACCACCAAGGCCAACGTCTACTTTGACGGCAAGTGCGTAAGCCACAGCTTCACCTTGGCCGATGGCACCAAGAAATCCGTCGGCGTGGTTTTGCCCGCTACATTGACGTTTGGTACTGCCGCTGCAGAAATCATGGAATGCGTGGGTGGTTCTTGCGAATACAAACTGGACGGCAGCGGCACATGGCAAACCTCTAGCGCTGGCGAAAGCTTTCACATTCCCGCGAACTCCAAGTTCGACATCCGCGTGACTGAGGCTTACCACTACATCTGCCATTACGCCTAAGCCTTTGGGCTGGAGCAAATAATTTCAAGCCTTTTATGCCTCTAGCGCTTACTTAGCAAGCGTTGAAAGCTATTAATTTAAAGAGAATCTGATGGAAACCATTCTGCAATCCGTACCCGTCGGCCAAAAAGTCGGCATCGCCTTCTCCGGTGGCCTGGACACCAGTGCCGCATTGCGCTGGATGAAGAACAAGGGCGCTCTGCCCTACGCTTACACCGCCAATCTGGGCCAGCCTGACGAAGCCGACTACGACGAAATTCCCCGCAAGGCGATGGAATACGGCGCAGAACAAGCCCGCCTGATCGACTGCCGCCCTCAACTGGCCAATGAAGGCCTTGCTGCCATCCAGTCCGGTGCCTTCCATATTTCTACCGGCGGCATCACCTACTTCAACACCACGCCACTGGGCCGCGCCGTGACCGGCACCATGCTGGTTGCAGCCATGAAGGAAGATGACGTCAACATCTGGGGCGATGGCTCGACCTTCAAAGGCAACGACATCGAGCGCTTTTACCGTTATGGCCTGCTGACCAACCCTGACCTGAAGATCTACAAGCCTTGGCTGGATCAAACTTTCATTGACGAGCTTGGTGGCCGCTCTGAAATGTCGGCGTTCATGACCAAGGAAGGTTTCGGCTACAAGATGTCGGCCGAAAAAGCCTACTCCACCGACTCCAACATGCTGGGCGCCACCCACGAGGCCAAGGATCTGGAGCAACTGAACTCCGGCATTCGCATCGTCAACCCCATCATGGGCGTGGCATTCTGGAAGCCAGAAGTTGAAGTGAAGGCCGAAGAAGTCTCCATCACCTTTGACGAAGGCCGCCCCGTAGCCATCAACGGCAACGCTGTGACCGACCTGGTCGAAGTGTTCATGGAGCTCAACCGCATCGGTGGCCGCCACGGCATCGGCATGAGCGATCAGATTGAAAACCGCATCATTGAAGCTAAGAGCCGCGGCATTTACGAAGCACCCGGCATGGCGCTGTTGCATATTGCTTACGAGCGCCTGGTGTCAGGCATTCACAACGAGGACACCATCGAGCAGTACCGCATCAATGGCCTCAAGCTTGGACGCCTGCTGTACCAAGGCCGCTGGTTTGATCCACAGGCCATCATGCTGCGCGAAGCTTCGCAGCGCTGGGTAGCACGCGCCGTCACCGGCACCGTGACACTGGAGCTGCGCCGTGGCAATGATTACTCCATCCTCAACACAGAATCGCCCAACCTGACTTACGCACCTGAGCGCCTGTCCATGGAGAAGGTAGAAGACGCACCGTTCAGCCCAGCTGACCGCATCGGTCAACTGACCATGCGCAACCTGGACTTGATCGACACCCGCGACAAACTGGCGATTTACTCCAAGGCAGGACTGCTGAGTGTGAGCAGCGCCAGCGCCCTGCCTCAGTTGGGTAACGACAAGAAGTAATACTTGTCTTTGAGCGGGCAACTGCTCGAGTGTTCAACATTAAAAGCCGCTGTATCTCAGCGGCTTTTTTTATGCAGGAGCAACGGCACAGCGGTGCCAGCGCCGTCTTGCACCACTACAGCGATGCAAGAGTTTTTCCTACCAAGCACTTCAAGATGAAAGTGAAAACTGCTTCATCACTGAAAACAAGGAGTTTGCAACAATGAATTCTGCAATCCACCCCTTCAAAGCTGGCAAATGGATGGCCGCATTGGTCTTAGCCACAGCTCTACCCACAGCTTTTGCGGCTGACAACAACAAACCTGCCGGCCCTGCTGCCACGCCCACTCCGCAGCAACCCTTACCCAACCCTGCGGCAGAGCAAGCACTCAAAAAACACTTTCAAGCCATTTTTTCGGCACTTGAAGGCAAGACAGCGGTACCAGACGCCAAAAACTTCACCGAAGAATTCAACAAACAAGCCAGCTCCGATCAACTCAAACAAGTGTTTGCTCAAGTGCACCAGACCGTTGGCGACTGCCACATTGCGGGACAAATGCGCTCACCCATCTCCTACATCGGCAGCTACTTGCTGCAATGCGACAAAGCCTTTGTTCCCATGGACATCGCAGTAGAAGAACGTGCACCGTATCGCGTGCACAGTCTGCTCATACGCCCCAGCTACAACAAACCGTAATACCAGTCCAGCATTTTGTAACGACCTATCCTTTGTGTTTATCTCCACCACAAGGCTGTTCATATTGGTAAAAACGCAGTAAAAAAACATTCACTGACTCCTACAATGCAATCGCAACTTGGCATGCATCATGCGAATGCCAAGGCGTATATAACTACATTGAAGGAAGACTTGAATGACAAAGAATTTTGTAAGCTTGGCTTTATTGGCCGTTTGTGCAACAGCAGTACAAGCTGCTGATCTGAAGGTCGCAATTGACCCCACCTACGAACCCTTCACCTACAAAACTCCTGACGGCAAGCCCGCAGGCTTTGATGTAGACATTGCCAACGCCGTCTGTGCTGAAATCAAGCGCAACTGTGTATTTGTCGAACAAGTCTGGGACAGCATGATCCCCGGGCTTCAAGCGCGTAAATACGACGTGATCGTCAGCTCGCTATCGATCACCGACGAACGCAAGCGCGTCATTGACTTTTCCGACCGTTACTACAAGACACCCAGCGCCATTGTGGTGAAAAAGGGCACAGAGTACACAGGCCCGGCCTCGCTCAAGGGCAAGCGTATTGGTGTACTCAAAGGCAGCACCCAAGAAAAATGGGCGCTGGGCGAGCTCAAACCCGCCGGCGTCAATGTCATTCCTTACGAAGCGCAAGACCAGGTCTATCTGGACATAAACGCAGGCCGCTTGGACGGCACGGTGGCCGACAAGGTAGAAGTGCACGGCGGTTTCCTGCGCAAGCCTGAAGGCAAAGACTACGGCTATGTGGGCCAAGATCAGTATGAAACCAAGTACTACGGTGACGGTATTGGCATTGGCATGCGCAAGAACCAGAAAGATCTGAAAGAGCAGATCAACAAGGCGATCAAGACGATCCGCAGCAATGGCACCTACAGCACCATTGCCAAGAAGTACTTTGACTTTGACCCATACGGCAACTAAGCTTTAAGGCTGTCACTGCCCGCTGACCGGATTCTCCGGCTGCGGGCAGTCCTGTTTAGGAAAAGCGTCTGCTACGCATGAGCGATTACTACTTATCTATCCTGCAAGGGGCACTGCTGACTGTAGCTGTGTCCCTTGCTTCACTTGTTGTCTCTACGGTACTGGGACTGCTAGGCGCAACAGCCAAGCTGTCTGGTAAAAAACCACTCGTATGGATCTCTACCCTGTACACCACGGTGGTGCGCGGCATCCCTGAACTGGTGCTCATGCTGCTGATTTTTTATGGCGCAGCGATTGGTATTAATACCTTTTTTGAATCAATTGGTTCCGAATTCACGCTGGACCTCAACCCCTTTGTTGCGGGTGTTGGCACTCTCGGTTTTATTTATGGTGCCTACATGACAGAGACATTTCGTGGCGCCATTTTGTCGATCCCACGAGGGCAAATGGAAGCTGCATGGGCCTTCGGCATGGGTTCGACCCAGACCTTCATGCGCATCACCTTGCCGCAAATGGTGCGCTATGCATTGCCTGGTTTTACCAACAACTGGCTGGTGCTGATCAAGGCAACAGCGCTGGTCAGCCTGATTGGCCTGCATGACATGACCTATCTGGCCAAGCAAGCCAGCGCAGCAACGCGTGAGCCCTTTATCTTTTTGCTGTTTGCTGCGGCTTTGTACCTTGTGTTTACCAGTATTTCTCTGTGGGCACTCAAACGCCTGAATGCACGCTATAGCCTTGGTACAGAGAAGGTGCAGTTATGAGCTGGGACATCATCTTTCAACCTGAGCATCTGGCCATGTACGGCAACGGCTTGCTCACCACCTTGTGGTTGCTGATCTCCAGTTTGGCCATTGGCTGCATCTTGGCCTTGCTGGGGGCTATTGCCCTTACCAGTGGCAATCTTGTGCTCGAAAAAATTGTGGGAGCATTTACCTACTTCGTGCGTGGCACGCCCCTGCTGATTCAGGTTTACCTGATTTACTACGGCCTGGCACAGCTGGAATGGATTCAGACCCGCTGGGACGATGTCTGGCCGTGGACGCATTTTAAAGAACCATTTTTCTGCGCCTTCTTGGCTTTCACATTGAATACAGCAGGCTACACCGCAGAGATGCTGGCTGGAGCCATTCGTGAAACCAACCCTGGAGAGGTTGAAGCCGCACGCGCCATCGGTATGAGCCGCTGGCAAATCATGCTGCGCATCGTGCTACCCAGTGCTCTACGCCGTACCCTGCCACCGTATTGCAATGAGGCTGTCATGATGCTGCACTCAACCAGTTTGGCCAGTGTGGTGCCTGCTTTGACCGATGTCACAGCCGTTGCGAGCCGCATCTACTCGGACTACTACCTTCCTTTTGAGGCCTATCTGGCCGCTGCCGTTATTTATTTGTGCGTCACTTTTGCGCTGATTGGTTTTTTTCGATTGCTAGAAAAACGCTTTCTGGCCTATCTGGCACCTCGTACGCACTAACACCGCACACGCATCCATGACATCCACTGCATACAAACTTCAAGCCGAAGGTATCCACAAGAGCTATGGCAGCAACCATGTGCTCAAAGGCGTCACGCTGACCGCCAAGGCCGGGGACGTGATCAGCCTGATTGGCAGCTCTGGTTCCGGCAAATCAACATTGCTGCGCTGCATCAACCTGCTGGAAAAACCCCAGCAAGGCCGCATCGTAGTTGCAGGCCAGGAGCTGCAACTCAAACTTGGCCGCAAAGGCGAGCTGGAGCCTGTAAGTCCGAAACAATTGCAGCAATTGCGCACCAAGCTGTCCATGGTGTTTCAGCATTTCAACCTCTGGGCACACAAGACGGTTCTAGAAAACATCATCGAAGCGCCCATACATGTTTTGGGCCTGCCCAAAGAAGAGGCCATTGAACGTGCTCGTAAATACTTGCGCCTTGTGGGTCTTGAAAACAGGGAAGACACCTGGCCCAATCACATGAGTGGCGGCCAGCAACAACGCGTGGCGATCGCTCGCGCCCTCGCGGTTGAGCCTGAAGTCATGTTGTTTGACGAGCCCACCAGCGCTCTGGACCCTGAGCTGGTCGGTGAAGTACTGCGCGTGATGCAGGTCTTGGCCCAAGAAGGGCGCACCATGGTGGTCGTCACCCACGAAATAGGTTTTGCCCGTGAAGTCTCAAACCACGTGGTCTTTCTGCACCAAGGTTTGATCGAAGAACAAGGTCATCCACGCGAGGTGTTGAGCAATCCACAAAGCGAGCGTTTGGCCAAGTTTTTGTCGGGCAGCTTGAAGTAACTGAGTCACCCAAATTTCGCTTTGCTTGACCGCAGGCACACAAGCACTACGGAACTTTCTTTGACTTACCTCTCTCTATCTTTATGATGCATTACGCACTGCGTATGTATGAGACACATAAAGAAGGGAGAGACACCATGTCCAAAATCCAAACACAACCCTCGCACACCATCACGATTGACCGCTTCACGTTTGAGCCCAAGGCATTGCCTGAAGCTGATGGACGCTTTCACGCACAACTGACTGTCGATAGTGGCAACGGCGCGGGCCGCACTCAGCGTTTTTTCACATTCAAGCCTCTGTTCAAATCAGCAGATCGCGCTTTGGCATATGCGGCCCAGCAAGCTGGTGAGTGGATGAAACAAAAATCGCTGGCCTGATGTATTTACAGGTCTCTTCGCAGCCAGCACTGGAATACTGGCTGTAAACAAAAAAGCGCTGCGAAATTCACAGCGCTTTTTTAATGCCTAGGCTCTCATGTCTCGTCTGACTTAGAGGACAACGGGTTCAGGTTCCAAGCGTATTCCAAAACGCTCATAAACGCTGGTCTGAATTGCACCTGCCAGAGTCATTACCTCGCCGCCTGTCACGCTGTTTTCACCCGTCCCCCGGTTCACCAGCACCAGTGCCTGCTTCTCATAAACACCGGCATTGCCTACCGTCTTGCCTTTCCAGCCACAGGCATCAATCATCCAGCCTGCAGCCAGCTTGATAGAACCATTGGGCATCGCGTAATGCACAATTTTCGGCTCCCGCGCCAAGATGTCACGGCACTGATCGTCAGTCACGGTTGGGTTCTTAAAGAAACTGCCTGCATTACCGACCACTGCTGGATCGGGTAACTTGGCGCGGCGAATCGCCACCACCCAATCGAAGATTTGCTGCGCACTAGGATGTTCGACAGCTTCGTCCGATTGCTTACGCTGCAGATCCATGTATCCCAACTCAGGCTTCCAATGTTTGGGTAAAGCAAACCGCACCTTTGTAATCACCGCACGACCTGCCAGCCCCATGCCTTGCACCTTGGCCACTGGTGTACCCACGGGCGAGGCGGGTACATGTTTGAAGACAGAGTCTCGGTAGCCAAATGCGCACTGCGCTGCATCCAAAGTAAATGACTGACCACTGGCCAGGTCCACCGCATCTAATTCATAGAAACGGTCTTGCAGCTCAACGCCGTAGGCACCAATGTTCTGCACTGGCGCGGCCCCTACCGTGCCAGGGACCAAAGCCAGGTTTTCTAAGCCCGGGTAACCATGCTCAACGGTCCAAGCTACCAAATCATGCCAAAGCACGCCTGCTCCAGCCTCCACAATCCAATGGCTGTCCGTCTGTGCAATGGCTGCAATGCCAGCTATTTCCATTTTGAGCACCACTGCATCCGTGACATCGCCTGTCAGCACAATGTTGCTACCGCCGCCAAGTACAAATACTTTACGGCCCCGGTAATGTGGACTGGCAACAAACTCTTGCACATCGGCTGCGCTATGAATACGCACCAAGGTGTCTGCACTGGCCACAATGCCGAAGGTATTGCAATCCTGCAGGGGGGTATTTTTCTCGACTAACATCCTTGAGATTGTCGCACTGCACTCAGACCTGTGTCTGCTTGATCTGCCAAGTGCCTTGTCCACCACCCTATTTAAGAAAGTAAAACCATGCCATCGTTTGACACTGTGCTGGAAGCCGATTTCGTTGAAGTGAAGAACGCGGTTGAAAATGCCTCCAAGGAAATTGCCACCCGCTTCGACTTCAAAGGCACCTCAGCCGCCGTAGAGCTCAAAGACAAAGAAATCACCATGTTTGGTGATGCCGAGTTTCAACTGACACAGGTGGAGGACTTGTTGCGCAACAAGCTCACCAAGCGCAATGTGGATGTCCGCTTTCTGGACATTCAAAAGTCGCAAAAAATTGGTGGCGACAAGGTCAAGCAAGTCATCAAGGTCAAAAATGGCATTGAGTCCGAAATTGCCAAACAACTGCAAAAATTGATGAAGGAAAGCAAGCTGAAAGTGCAAGCTGCCATTCAAGAAGACAAAGTACGCATCACTGGCGCCAAACGCGATGATTTGCAAGCAGCGATGGCGCTGATCCGCGAGAAAATGGCAGACCATCCGCTGTCTTTTAACAACTTCCGTGACTGAACGTGTCCGCTAGACTGTTACAACCTTAAACAGTCTTAACGAACACCCCATGCACCGCCATCTCCTGACCCCTACAGTTTTTGCCGCTGCAAGCTGCATACTGGCAGTCACCGCCAGCTACGCGCAATCAGTGGCGATGACGGGGGTGATGGGCAGCAAGGTGCTACTTATCGTCAATGGTGGCGCGCCCAAAGCGCTGAGTGTCAGCGAAAGCCATGAGGGTGTTCGCGTAGTGCAGGTGCAAGGCGATCGCGCAATTGTTGAGGTGCAGGGCAAGCGCCAGACCCTGCAGCTAGGCGACTCTCCTGTCAGCGTAGGCAAAGGTCTGCCAAGTGGGCGCAAAGTGGTTCTACGTGCGGACAGCCGTGGGCATTTTCGAGAAAACGGGTTTATCAATAACAAACCGATGGTCTACATGGTCGACACCGGGGCCAGCACTATTGGCATTGGTCAATCAGACGCTCAGCGCATGGGCATTGATTTCAAAAAAGGCCTGCCTGTGACCGTCCGCACCGCCAACGGTAATACCCAGGGATGGCGCATCAAGCTAGATACGGTACGTGTGGGAGACATTACCGTTTATGGGGTAGATGCCATCGTCAGCCCCCAACCCATGCCTTTTATACTGCTGGGCAACAGCTTTCTGGCGCAGCTGCACATGACTCGCCAAGGCAACGAGATGGTACTGGAGCAGCGTTAAATCGTGATCAGTACCCACCCGAGCAGTTTGGCGCATCTGTCTTTGCCAACCCATACAGAAGATGAAGCGCCTTATCAAGATTTGCTGGGCATGTGGTCGGATCTTGAGGCTGCACTGAGCCTGCTACTCACCCGCCCCGCCCTGGTCCAGCAACTGCCTACCAAAGTGATGCAGCTCGATGCCTGGCTGCAAGAGCTTGTCGCTCACGACAGCGATAGCGCTCTGTATCTCATGTTCCAGCTGGCGGGAAGCTCAACTGTGGGTTACAGCGCTTCGCACGCCCTGGTCTGCACCACCCTGTGCCATATTTTGGCGGCAGACTTCCAGCTGTCACAGGCTGAACGCGACGCATTGGTCCATGCAGCCTTCACCATGAACATCGGCATGACTGCTTTGCAAGATCAATTGGCACTGCAGCGCGAGCGCCCCAGCGTGGCCCAGCAGGAAGCCATACGCATGCATCCTGCCGAAGGTCGGCACACGCTCCAAAAGCTAGGCGTACAGAACAAACTCTGGCTGGACGTGGTGGGACTGCACCACATCAACACGCCCGCCCAAGTACCGTTGATGCAGCAGCCTGCTGCAGAGCGTTTGGCACGCATACTGGCCACCTGTGACCGGTATGCCGCCATGATCAGCCCCCGGCGCAGCCGGGCTGGCCGTAGCGTGACTGAATCAGTGCAGGCTGTAACAGGCCCGCAATCCAAGCTGTACGAGCAAGCGGGCGATGCCTTGATCCGCAGTGTTGGCCTCTTTCCTCCTGGCGTGTACGTAGCACTTTCCACCGGTGAAACAGCCGTCGTTATCCGGCGCACCCCCCACATTGGCTACCCTTTAGTTGCTACGCTGCTGGACACTCGAAAGATGCCGCTGCGGCAACCCGAATTAACCGCAACCAATGGACAGGATGTGCGCATCACCCATGCACTGTCACCTTTCGAAGTTAATCTGCAGGTCGACCACCGCACCATGGTTCGCCTGGGCATGTATGCCGCGCGCTTTAGCGATGGCTTGCACCAGCTGGTTTTTATACCTGGCGCACGCTGAACACGACCCAGCATACAAAGCGGCATATTCCATGCAGCTTTAAATTCAATAGCTACTTGCGCTGAACTGGTAAGCGCCAGGAGCCTAAATGGTTTCGCTTTCACTGGCTGCACAAGCCGGCATGTAGCGCTCACGTTTATGCGCTTTGAGCTTGTGCACATCCACCAGCACCAGTCCATCCACACAGTTCGAAAAATCCGGATCTACGCCAAAATCTAAAAAACGCACCCCGCCGGGTTCAGCCACTTCAGCGTATTGCTTGTAGAGCGTTGGCACGCTGGAGCCCATGTGTGCCAGCAAATGCTTGAGGCGCACAAAGTCTGCAACACGATCGTCTCCGGTGAATTGGGCGCATACTTCCAATCCATCCCCTGAGGGAACATACGGCCTGCGTGCATGGGCCAAACATGCCGCACCGTAGTGGGTGCGATAGTGGTAGATGAGCAAGTCACGTGCAGCCTGAGGCATGTCGCGGCTGAGTGAAACCGGACCGAACAGGTAGCGGCATTCGGGGTAATGCTGTACATAGGCACCAATTCCAAACCAGAGATAGTCCAGCGAACGCTTGCCCCAATAGCGTGGCTGTACAAAAGAGCGACCCAGCTCCAGTCCTTGCTGCAAAAATGGCTGCATGCCCGGCGTAAATTCAAACAGGCTGTGCGTATACAAGCCCTCGGCTCCCTGCTGCGTCAGCACCTGGGCCGTGCGCGCCATACGGTAAGCACCGGCGATCTCCAGATCCTGAGGGTCCCACAAGATCAGATGATCGTAATAGGCATCAAAACGATCCAGATCTCGCCGGGTACCACTGCCCTCCCCAACTGCGCGAAAAGACAGCTCACGCAAGCGCCCTACTTCCCGCAGGATGGGTGAGTCCAGTCCACCGCTAAACAAATGAATGCGCTTACCGTCAGGCGTCTCCCCCAGCAACTTGCAAGCAGCAACCGCTTGAGCCAGGGAACTGCGATCCACAGGATGCGCAATCGCTGTCTCAACACGCAGCAGCGAAGGTTTGTCCTGCGCTACGCGGTACAGGTGCTTGCGCAGCAGCTTGGCAGCAGCATCAGGCTCCAAGGGCAATGCGCCATAGCTGGTATGCGGAATCGGATGCCCAATACGCAAGGCAATGCTTTTCTGGTGCTGGCCAAACATCTCTTTGACCAGCAGCAGGGTCGCCAGTGGCTTGTACAGCATGGATGCACCGTAAAACAGCGCGGAGTTACGTCCATCAATGTGGATTGGGACGATGGGCGCTTGTGTCTGCCCTGCCAAACGTAAAAAACCATTGTTCCAGCGCCCATCCCTCACGCCTTCCGGGTGCAGGCGCGATACTTCGCCCGCCGGAAACATGATCACCGCGCCGTCTCCCTGCAGGTGTTCAAGAATTGCCTTGAGCTGGCGCGCCCCGCTGCGCTCGCCCATCATGGTGACGGGCAGCAACAGGCGTTTCAGAGGCGCTACTTCAGCCAGCAAACCGTTGGCCACAATCTTCACATCACGCCGTATGCGCCCCACCAAATTGAGCAACGCCAGTCCATCCAAAGAGCCAATGGGGTGATTGGCAATGATGACTACGCGGCCCTGCGCAGGAATGCGCTCGCGTTCGTTATCCCGCACGGCATAGCTGAACGCGAAGTGTTCCAGTGCCTGCTCTACAAACTGGAATCCTTCAAGATGCGGGTATTGCTGGGCAAAGTTGCGAAAGCTCTGCTCGCGCAGCAAGCGTCGCAATACCCCACGCACCCCCTGACTGATGCGTGGATGACGCTGCAACTGCGGCAAATGCATGTCAACGATCTGATCGACTGAAATCATGGTGCTTCCTGGCGAGTGCTGAACACACCGTGATGCTGACTGTCTTGCATGACAGCGATGCGACATGCACATGACAAAACCATGACCATTCAAGCAGCCACTACCTTCGAGCAAGACAAGGCTGAAATACACCCGAACAATTTGAACAGCACCTTCAGTGCTGGGCTGCAGCCAGTCGCCACACCAGTTAAGCCATGTACCGATCTCCATCCTTGCTGAACAGCCGGTGCTGCACAGAGATGAAAAAATCATCTGTCCGGTTGCTTCTCCCAGGCCCCGCCGTTGCAACATGCACCCTTGGTTTTTCATAGCCAACGGTTGCAATCACGATGGCCAAGCACTGGTTTGCCATTTATTTTTCTGGTTTCAAGTTCAGCCGATAGCCCACCTGCAACTCCGTCATGAGGTATTGCGGCTGTGCGGCGTTTTGTTCTATTTTTTGACGCAAATTTGCCATATGCACACGTAAGTAGTGAGGTCGATCCAGGTACTCTGGCCCCCAGACTTGCAGTAACAATTGCCGGTGAGTAAGTACCCTGCCCTGCCCCGCAATCAGGGCTGCAAGTAAACGAAACTCAATCGGTGTCAGATGCACATCCTCTTGCCCACGCCGTACCTCGTGGGTGGCCAAATCCACAGTCACTGCACCAAACGCAATTTGCGTACTGGACACACCAGCTGTGCCCACGAGTTGGCGCCGCCGCAGCATGGCCCGCAGGCGAGCCAGAAGTTCAGGTACACCAAATGGTTTGGACAGGTAGTCATCCGCACCGGCGTCCAATGCAGCAACTTTTTCGCCTTCATGGTCCCGTGCTGACAAAACGAGAAGAGGTAATTGACTCCAGCGACGCAGTTCGGTGATCACGCTTTTTCCGTCTGCATCAGGTAGACCAAGATCCAGAACCACCGCATCAGGCTGCCTGGAAGCCGCTTCAATTAATCCACGCTTGGCGGTTTCGGCTTCAAAAACCTGCCAGCCTTCGTCCTCCAAGGCCAAGCGAACAAAACGACGAATGCTGGCATCGTCTTCAATCAGCAAAATTCGGGGAGTAGAACTGTTCATGGAGCGTAGGGGCGAAGAGCATTCACACAACTTTATGCATCAATGTCTGGTTGCTGGGTCAATGGCAACTTGATAAAAAACACTGAACCAGTCCCTGCTTCAGCGGTGGCAGCGCTCAAACTGCCGCCATGCGCCTGCACAATGCGCTGCGCCAAAGCCAGACCTAGCCCCATGCCAGATACTGCAGTTTCAGTCTGGCCACGGGTAAATGGTTCAAACAGTTGTGCTGTGTCCATATGCATGGGCAAACCGGGGCCAGCGTCGTGGATTGAAATGACACAGGCTGGCCCGTCGATCTTGGCGGCCAATGAAATCAACGTCCCACTGGGGGTGTATTTGATCGCGTTATCGAGCAGGTTGACCAGTACACGCTCCATCAGCACAGCATCCACATGCAGCAACGGCAATGTGGCCGGAATATCAGTATGCACGGGGTGATCGGTCAGACGCTGGCGCATCTGATGCAGGGCGCTTCCCACCAACTCATCCACCGGAAACCATTGTCTGTTCAGGTGCACACCACCTTGCTGCAACCGAGCCATCGCCAGAAGGTTATCAATCAACTGCTGCATGGACTGTGCCTGACTGAATATCTGGAGCAGCATGTCTTTGCTTGCCCCTGCTCTGGCATGGGGCAAGGCCGCTTGGGCTGCCCCCAAAATACTGGTCAAAGGGGTGCGCAAGTCATGTGAAACTGCCGCAAGCAGCGTGTTTCGCATGTGCTCGCCTTCCATGGCAACTTGCGTTTGCTGCGCTACCTCCACAAAGTGAACACGCTCCAGCGCCAGTGCAATCTGGCTGGCGCTGGCGTCAAGCAAGCGGCGCTCTTCCGGCACCCGCAACCGATCCGGGGTGCGCAGTTGTAGCGCCAGCACACCACGTGCACGTACCGGAGCCATCAACGGCACATACAGCGCAGGCGCTGCGGCCAACGTGTCGGTACCATGCCCGGCAATCTTTCCATGCTCCATGCACCAGCGTCCTACGCTGATGTCAATCGAACCTTCGCTACCGCGGACGATATGCAGCTGTTCTTCACTGTCAGGCAGCAGCAAACCGGTTTGCGCACCAAATACTCCTGACATGGTGGACAACGCAATCGCAGAGACTTGATCTTGTGTCAGGGCACCTGAGAGATCCCGCGCAAGTCGTGCCAATGCCCCGGCCCTGCGTTCACGCTCTGCCGCCACACGCGCTTCGTGGCGCAACCGTGCCATCAATTGCCCACAAACCAGGGCTACCCCCAGCATCAGGCAAAAGGTGAAAACGTACTGGGTATCGTTGACGCTGAAGGAGTTGCGCGGCGGCACAAAGTAGAAATCAAACAGCAGCACCGACAGCAGTGCCGCCCATGCACCCGGCCCGCGCCCCCAGCGCAGCGCAGAGAGCACAACCACCAGCAAGAACAGCATGACCACATTGGCCGGGTCAAACACTTGAAGCAGCAGCTCCGCCAAACCAGTTGCCGAAAAACAGGCCAGCGTAACGCCCAGATAACCTTTCCATGAGAAAAGGCTGCCAGTGCCTACAGGTAAACGCGGGGCGCCCTGATTTTTAAAACTGTTGACAGAAAGCACCAGTACATCCAGCCCAGGATTGAGCAGTGCAATCTGCTCTGGCAAGCTGGGGGATCTCCAAGGCAACCAGCGACGCAAGCGCTGCTGCACCCTTGCCAGCACCAGATGGCTGGCGTTGCGTTCTCGCGCATAGTCGACCAATGCCTGCGCCACATGCGCGCCCGGGATGGTCGCCGTGTCTGCCCCCAACCGTGCTGCCAGCGCCAGCGTCTTCAGGACAGCCTCTTGTGCCGGGCGTGGGCGGTGCTGACGCTCAGGTGCATCCACGTAGACCACCATCCACTCAGCTTCCAGTCGGCGCGACAGCCGTGCCACCTGACGCACCAGTGCATCGTCTCCTGCGCGCCCTCCAATGCAGACCAGCAACCGCTCACGTGCAGGCCAGACCTCATTGATTGCGCGCTCTCGGCGGTAATCACGCATGTCTTCGTCTACACGGTCGGCCGTGCGGCGCAAGGCCAGCTCGCGCAGTGCCAGCAAATTACCCAGTCGAAAGAAGTTGCGCGAGGCACGCTCCGCCTGCTCCAGTGGGTACACCTTTCCGGCCTTGAGCCGCTTGAGCAGCTCTTCCGGTGGAATATCGACCACGATGACTTCATCAGCATCATCAAAGATATGGTCAGGCACGGTTTCGTGCACCTGTATCCCCACAATAGCGCTGACCACGTCGTTCAGACTCTCCAGATGTTGCACATTCAGTGTCGTCCACACATCAATGCCCGCATCCAGCAACTCCTGAACATCCTGCCAGCGCTTGGGGTGGCGCGAGCCAGCGACGTTGCTGTGGGCCAGCTCGTCAAGCAACAAGACACCAGGGCGATGCGCCAGCGCCGCATCCAAATCAAACTCGGTCAGTGTCTTACCCTGGTAAGACACTGACCGACGCGGCAGTTGCTTAAGCCCATGCAACTGCTGCACGGTTTCGGCACGATCATGTGTTTCCACCAAACCGACCAAAACATCCAGACCTGCCTGCCGCTCTCGCTGTGCCGCAGCCAGCATGGCGTAGGTCTTGCCGACGCCTGCGTTGGAGCCGAAGTAAATACGCAACTTACCGCGTTGCGCCTGCTGCTGCGCTGCCTGCAACTGGGCAACCAGCGCATCCGGATCGGGGCGTGCCGGCGCACAAAATGGGTGGTGGTGGTTTACCGGCATCGTGTTGTCATTGTCAGTGTTTCTGTAATCACACCAACCCCAGCAGTGTCAGCGACATATCAATGAGCTTGATCGCCACAAACGGCACGATCAATCCACCCAGCCCATAGATCAGCAAATTGCGGCGCAGCAGTGCAGCAGCCCCCACAGCACGATAAGACACACCACGCAAGGCCAATGGCACGAGGGCAATGATGATCAGCGCATTGAAAATCACCGCGCTCAAAATCGCCGAATCAGCACTGTGCAGCTGCATGACGTTCAATGAGGCCAGTTGCGGATAAGTGCCCACAAAAGCGGCAGGAATGATGGCGAAATACTTGGCCACATCATTGGCCACACTGAAGGTGGTCAGCGCACCACGCGTCATCAGCATTTGCTTACCCGTCGCCACGACCTCAATCAGTTTGGTGGGATTGCTGTCCAAATCCACCATGTTGCCGGCCTCTTTGGCAGCCTGGGTACCGCTGTTCATGGCAACGGCCACATCGGCCTGCGCCAGTGCGGGGGCATCGTTGGTACCATCGCCCGTCATTGCCACCAGACGCCCGGCCGCCTGGTGCGAGCGGATCAGCTGCAGCTTGTCTTCAGGTCTGGCTTCAGCCAGATAATCATCCACACCTGCTTCGGCAGCAATAGCGGCTGCAGTCAGCGGATTGTCCCCCGTCACCATCACCGTTTGAATGCCCATGCGCCGCAGCTCAGCAAAGCGCTCTCGCATACCGGGTTTAACAATATCTTTGAGCTCAATCACACCCAGCACCCGGGGCCCATCAGCAACCACCAGCGGCGTGCTGCCCTTGCGCGAAACATTGTCAACCGATTGCTGCACAGCGGCAGGCAAGCTGCCACCCAGCGCTTGCACATGGCTGCGCACTGCATCGGCAGCACCTTTGCGCAAGCTGCGCAGGCCATGAGGTGCTGGCAAGTCCACACCACTCATGCGTGTCTGTGCGGTAAATGGCACAAATTCGGCCACTAACTCAGCAGCAATGCGGTCAGGCAGCCCATGGCGCTCTCTGGCCAAATTCACCACGCTACGCCCTTCCGGAGTTTCATCAGCCAGCGAAGCCAGCTGTGCCGCCTCAGCCAATTGCAGTGCAGTCACGCCTGGCGCCGGAAAAAACTCACTGGCCTGCCGATTACCCCAGGTAATGGTGCCCGTCTTGTCCAGCAACAGCACATCCACATCTCCTGCCGCTTCCACCGCACGGCCAGAAGTCGCAATCACATTGGCCTGCATCATGCGGCTCATTCCTGCCACACCGATTGCGGACAACAAGCCACCAATCGTGGTTGGGATCAGGCACACCAGCAATGCCACCAGCACAGCAATGCTGACTACTGAACCACTACCAGCCTGTGATACAGCAAACGCCGAGAACGGCCACAGCGTAACAATGACCAGCAGGAACACCAGAGTCAGGCCTACCAGCAAAATCGACAGTGCCAGCTCATTGGGTGTTTTCTGGCGCTTGGCCGACTCGACCATTGAGATCATCCGGTCCAGAAACGACTCGCCAGGATTGACCGAAACCTGCACCACCAGCCAGTCTGACAGCACGCGCGTACCACCAGTGACGGAAGAAAAATCTCCCCCAGCCTCACGGATTACGGGTGCTGACTCACCGGTAATGGCGCTTTCATCCACCGATGCCACCCCTTCTATGACCGTGCCGTCCAGCGCAATCACATCGCCAGCTTCCACCAGCAATGTCACCCCCTTGCGCAACTCACTGGCACGTACAGGAATCCAGCTGCTGCCGTAGCTCGGTTGCTGCAGAACCTTGGCCATTGTGTCGCGCTTCATGCCGCGCAGGCTTTCCGCCTGAGCGCGGCTACGGCCTTCGGCCAAGGCCTCTGCGAAGTTGGCAAACAGCACGGTGAACCACAGCCAGAGGGCAATTGCCAGCGTAAAACCCAGGTTCTGGCTCTCCCGATCCATCAGACCTTGCATCCACAGCAAAGTTGTCAGCAAGGCACCAAGATAGACCACAAACATCACCGGGTTGGCCCACTGCGTGCGCGGTGAAAGCTTGCACACAGCCCCTCGCAAAGCAGCGCGCAGCAGCTTGCCATCAAACAGGCTTTTGCCTGCCGTCATATTCTTGTGATTCATGGCTTACTCCTTGGCTGCACCAGCAGAGACTGCGGGCTGGTGCAAAGCATCCAACGCCAGATTGAGCTGCAGTACATTGACCCGAGGCTCCCCCAGCAGATAAAGGGTGCGCTGCTCAGTTGATTGACTGAGCAGTTGCTGTACCTGCTCATGCGTCAAGCCGCGCTCCCTGGCCACACGCGGCAATTGCAGCGCGGCATTGGCCACTGAGATATGCGGATCAAGCCCCGATGCCGAAGCTGTCACAGCATCCACAGGAACGGCAGCCCCAGCGGCCATACCGTTGTCCATGCGGTACTGCGTCACACGCCTGGCAACGGTTTCAGCCAGATCCTGGTGAGTACTGCCCTGGTTACTCGCCCCGGATGCAGCGGCGTTGTAAGGCGATGCCATGCTGGCACCTTGCTGGGCAGGGTCCGGGCCAAGGGTAGCGCTGGGCCGGCTGTGAAAGTAAGACGCAGCTTCAAACTGCTGGCCAATCAAAGCAGACCCTAGGATTTGTCCATCACGCACGATCAGGCTGCCATTGGCAGCCTGTGGAAACAGGGCCTGCGCCACACCCGTGGTCAGAAGCGGGTAAGCAATGCCGGTCACCAGCATCACCACCACGGCAGCTCGTACGCTGCTGCCTACAAGCTGCCCCCAGGAGCTGGAGTTCGATGCCGTGGGCGTGGCCATGTCCACAGCAGCAGACACAGACGGGAAAAGAGAGGAAGAAGATTTCATAGCTTGCTCCTTGGTACGGGGCACATAAGCCCCGCCCCTTTGGCAAAAAGTTTCGTTATGCGTACAGCTGGCCCACCAGCATTTGCAGATGCTCAATCACCGGGCCTAGCGCCAAGGCGGGCAGGAAAGTAAGCCCGCCAACCACCAGTACTACAAAGACCAGCAGCCCCATGAACAGCGGCGTGGCAGTTGGGAAAGTACCTGGCCCAGCCGGCACCGTCGCCTTGGCGGCCATGCTGCCGGCCACAGCCAGCAAAGGCAGCAAGGTTAGAAAGCGCCCTGCGAGCATGGCCAGGCCAATCGTGGTGTTAAAGAAGGGGGTGTTGGCATTCAGCCCAGCAAAGGCAGAGCCGTTATTGGCTGCGGCTGAGGCATAGGCATACAAGATTTCCGAAAAACCATGCGGCCCACGGTTGTTCAGACTGGCACTCGCATCAGGCCACAGTGCAGCCAGCGCGGTGAAACCCAAGATGACCGCCGGATGGGCCAGCACCGAGAGCATGACCAGCTTGATCTCACGCACCTCGATCTTCTTGCCCAAAAATTCGGGCGTTCGGCCAATCATCATTCCCGCCAAGAAAACCGTCAGGATCGCGTACTGGATCAGGTTGATCAGACCCACGCCATCACCACCAAATACGCAATTGAGCATCATGAGCGCAAGCGGTGTGATGCTGCCCAGCGGAGTCAGTGAATCGTGCATGGCGTTGACCGAGCCTGTGGTTGCAGCCGTAGTTGTCGTTACAAACAACGCTGTGTCAGCAATCCCGAAGCGCAGCTCCTTGCCTTCCATATTGCCACCCGGCTGGGTGATACTCGCCTGCTGATCAGCCCCTGCTCGTGCCAGCAATTGACTGCCACCCTGCTCTGCCGTAAACACCAGACTCAGGAAGCCGACAAACAAGACCAGACAGGCACCAAAAAATACCCACCCCTGACGGCGCTGCAGCAGCATGGAGCCGAACGCGTAAGTCAATGAAGCAGGAATCAGCAACATCGACAAGATGTGCACCAGATTCGTCAACGGTGTGGGATTTTCAAACGGGTGCGCAGCATTCATACTGAAGAAGCCGCCTCCATTGGTGCCCAGGTGCTTGATGCTCTCCAGACTAGCCACCGGCCCCATCATCAGTTGCTGGCGTGCGCCTTCCACCGTGGTGGCCAAAGTCTGCGTATTCAACGTCTGGGGAATGCCTTGCCACACATAAAAAAGCGCGACAAGCAAGGACAACGGCAGCAACACGCGCCACAACACTCGCACATAGTCGACCCAAAAGTTGCCCATATTCAGACTGCTGGAGCGCGCCAGACCTCTGACAAAACCTCCGCAAACGGCAACACCCGTTGTCGCGCCCGCAAACATCAGAAAAGTAATGGCGGCCATTTGCGTGGCGTTGGTCAAGCTGCTTTCACCCGCATAGGCCTGCCAATTGGTATTGGTGATGAAAGAGGCTGCGGTATTGAATGCCAAATGCGGCGGTTGTGCGGCAATCTCCAGCGGGTTAAGCGGCAACCAGTCTTGCGTACGCAAGATCAGGTAACCCAGCAGCATCATCACTGCATTGGAAAGCAGCAGTGCCGCGCCATAGCGCTGCCAGCCCATCTGTTCTTGCGGGTTGATGCCCAAAGTGCCATAAGTCAAACGCTCTAGCCATGTGTGGTGGTCGCTGGTAAAACAGCGCGCCAACCATTGGCCCATTGGCACAGTCAGCACGGCCATGACCGCCAGCACTACGGCAAATTCCATCCAGGGTAACCACATGGTGTTCCCCTCTCAGATACGCGCCAAAGCGCGAGCAAAGCCCAGCAGGGCAACAAAACAGGTGACCGTGAGACTGACAAAAATCAGGTCTTGTAGTGCGTGCATGCTGGCTCCTTAGAATTTTTCAGGGCGCAGCAGCGCATAGCCTAAATAGGCAAATAACCCTAACGCCATTACTGCAGCGCAGGCTTCAATCCAGTGGCCGGTCATCATTTGATTTCTCCCGTTGCCAGCGGCCTCGATGCACCTTGCATGGAGGCATCATTTGCCAGCGATGAAAGAAATATAAAAACTCCCCCATCAACGCCGTATAGAGAATGGCGCGCTAGATATCAAGATGGCATCAAGCTTTCGAGCTCGCAGAGCGGGCAAGGCGTGACCTTGATGCGTTGTTCAAAATATCTTTCGTTTTCTCCGCCAGCGATGCCTGAAACTGCACTGCTTGACCTGAATGGGGCTGTGCATACACAGACAACTTGGGATCGGGCTGCACATCGGGTGGCACATCGGGCAGCCCACCGAGATAAACGTGCACGGGCCGATTCAGCTGCTGCGTCCACGCACCATAGACCTGTACGGCGGTGGCTCGAAGCGCAGAAATCCGCAAAGGCAATTGAGACAAAATTTGCGCCTCAGACTGCACGGCAGGCCCATACGCCTGAGACAGCTCTTCATGGCCTTCGTCACACCAGGCTTGCACGCTCTGCGCAGTCACCTCCAGGTGCCCTTGGAATGCCCAGTTGCGCCAGTGCAAAAAGCCCTTGTTCAAGCAAAACGTGCCATACAGGCTGCGAATGGCACCAGAGGGAATCTCAAAAGTGTCGTAATGCCAGTTGAACTGGGTAATCTCGCGCGGCAACTGAAGCCGCTCCTGCGCTTGGCGCGTGACCCACACATTGCTCCACCCAATGTTGGGGCAAGGATTGCGCCGCACCCGTGCACCCATCGCTCTGGCAAGCATTTGCGCGCCAAAGCAGTGACCTAACACCGGTATATCGTGTGCCAAGGCATCTTGCAGCAGGCTGCACTCTTGCTCAATCCACTGCAGCGGCTCATTCGCGCAATGGTTGCTCCCCAGCACCACCACCCCTCTGTAGTCGCCCACATGCCACGACATGCAGCCTTTAACACAAGGCGTGATCAACTCGTAGGTAATACCTTGGGATGACAAATACTCTTCAAATACGCCGGGGCCTTGCGTAGCTTCGTGCTGAAGAATGGCAATAGGCTTCATACATGGATGTGCCTGATCGTCCAGGCCTGTAGTTTCGAAGCCTGCAATCTAGGAGCCTTGCCATCAAATCCGCGTTGAGATTGGCAGGTGCCGCATCAAGTCGGCGTGGTTAAGTGCAAATGGCCAGACAGTTCACTGCCAGCGGCAAGCAGCCCGAACCGCCCCTCTCCCCCATCAGGGCGTGGTGTCCCTCATACTCACGGCCTTTGAAGTTTTCTGTGACTGCCATGCAAGCCCTGCTCGACGCCATTGCCCAATTTGAGTTGCCAACCGATGCCCAGCGTATCTTCCACGGTCGGGGTGGGCGCTTTCCGGGGTGCGAGCACCTGGTGCTGGACGCATTCCCGCCTGTTTTGCTGCTGACCAGCTTTCAGCCTCTGGACGAGGCCGTACTGACCACCATTGACCAAGCACTGCAAGCGCGCTGGGCACAGATTGGCCAAGGCAAGCCCCTGAACTGGGTATTTCAAACACGCCAAAGCGGCAACAAGGTAGAGACACGCTTGATGGCTGGCAGCGTGCCAGAGCCCCACACCGTGACCGAGTCTGGCCTTCAGTTTCGCGCCCATGTGCTGCGCGGGCAAAACCACGGTCTGTTTCTGGATATGGCCGAAGGCCGCCGCTGGGTGCATGAACATGTGGCGCAGCACCCTGAACACCGCCACGGCATCAAAGTACTGAACCTGTTTGCCTACACCTGTGCCTTCTCTGTTGCAGCACTGCATGCGGGCGCACGCCAGGTGCTGAATATGGACATGTCCCAGAGCGCGCTGGCGACGGGCCAGCAAAATCACCAGCTCAATGCACTCAACGGTGCCAGCTTTTTGGCACACGACATCTTTAGCAGCTGGGGCAAGATCACTCGAAGCGGGCCCTACCATTTGATCGTTATCGACCCCCCTAGCTACCAGAAGGGCAGTTTTATCGCCACCAAAGACTACGCCAAGCTCATGCGCCGCCTACCTGACTTGCTGCGCCCCGGTGGCCATGTGCTGCTGTGCCTGAACGCACCAGAGCTGGGCACGGCATTTTTGAAAGAACAAATGGCAGAGATCGCACCCACGCTGCAGTTTGTCGAGCGTGTCGCCAACCCCGCCGCGTTTGCTGACACAGATGAAGAGCGCAGCCTCAAAGTCTTGGTCTACCGTGCGCCCGGCACCGAAGCCATGGCACACTAAATTACCAGAAAAAAGCACCTTTAACGCATGTAAATAAAGCACTTACAGCTATCAAAATATGAACACTGCTTTGATTGACCCCGCGCTGGCATCGTGCCTGCAACGTTTTGTGCAACTGGATGCGAACACACCAACCCCGCATCTGGACTACGTGCAGCGACGCCGCTTGCTCAGCGAGCTGCAAGCCCGCACGCTGCGCACGCTGCCATTGCCCGGCATTAGCGTGCACAACCACTTCGTGGCTGAAGAAGGTCGTGAAATTGCCTTGCGCAGCTACATGCCCACCGCGCAGGCCACGGGACAGACCTTGGTATGGCTGCACGGTGGCGGCTGGATGGTGGGCAGCCTGGATACCCACGACGATCTGTGTGAACACCTGGCCCACTACACAGGCCACACCGTGCTGAGCGTGCACTACCGCCGCACACCTGAAAACCCCTTTCCCGCCGCTGTGGATGATGCCCAGGCCGTGCTGCGCTGGCTCTATCAGATGCAGGGGGTGCTGCCTTTTGCCAGCCAGAAAGTGCTGCTGGGTGGTGACAGCGCAGGCGGCCATCTGGCTTTGGCAACTGCTGTGCGTGCCGTGCAAACACCGCAAGACGCGCATGCCCATATTCAAGCCCTGCTGCTGCTCTACCCCTGCATTCAACCAGCACAAGACAACGACAGCATGCGCCGCTTTGCCCAAGGGTTTGGGCTGACAGGCGCTGCCATGCAGCAGTACTGGGATGTCTTGGGTGGTGCAGACGAGGCCCTGCGCACCCCCAGCCTGTGCCTTGATGCCCTGCCCTTGCTGCCACCTACCGTCATCATGACGGCCAGCCACGATGTACTGCGCGATGAAGCCGAAGATTTCGCACACCAGTTGCAAGCCCTGCCCCAAGGCCCGCGCGTGTGTCTGCAGCGCGCTGAAGGCATGGTGCACGGCTTTGCACGCATCTTGGTCAGCAGCCCCGCTGCACGCCAGCATGTACAAACAGCGTGCAGCCTTCTGGAGCAAGTGCGCGCAACCTGCGCATAAACTACAGGCAACTTGCAAGCAGATCACAGCATTTAGCGCCCAGATGATGGCGTGTTGCACGCCGCCACCTCTTCATGCTGCCAACAGCGGGCAAACCCAGTCTTTGGCAGTGATTTGCTGGCACAAATACCAGCCGTTACGCGCACTGGATTGCCCACAATTAAATGCAGATGAATTCAAATTCATGCTGCGTTAAGTGCAATTGGCGTGCATACAATGCCTGCACATTTCGCCATCAGGCGGGTGTTCAACTTTGACAAGCACGCCATGAACCACACTCTCACGCGCCGCAACACCGAATCAATAGCTCTGGTGGCTTTGTTTGCCGCACTGCTGGGGGTGATGGGCTTGATTCCCAAGATCGATTTACCACTGGGCGTGCACATCTCCATCCAGACACTGGGTGTCATGCTCGCAGGTTGCCTGCTGGGCCCATGGCGTGGCTTGCAAGCTATAGGTCTGTTCTTGGTGGCCGTGGCAGCAGGCCTGCCACTGCTGTCTGGAGGGCGAGGCGGTCTGGGCGTTTTCATGTCTCCCACTACCGGCTACCTGGTGGGCTGGACCGCTGCAGCCTTTGTGACCGGCTGGCTCATGTCCATCCTGCCCAAATCCACACCACTGCGCGCTGCAGGCAGTGCATTTGCGGCATCAGCCATTGGCTGCATTGCTGTGCTCTATCTGTTTGGGATTGCGGGCTTGGTATGGATTGCCAAGATTCCACTCACACAAGCCATCTGGGCCAACGCCATTTTTGTACCGGGCGATCTGATCAAGTGTGCACTGACTGCTCTGGTGGTGCACAGCATTGCACGCGCTCTGCCTGAATGGCGGCTGGGTGGTGCAGTCAGCCGTTAAAGCATTTCATAGCAACGAATACTTATTGGACAAGCACTACAGACTGAAAGAACTTGTAAAAAATCTTGTAACAAAGACGACAAATGCCTAATCTTGCGTCTGGTTTTGCCCGGCCACAAGGGCAAGACATTGCTAGAAAGCTTGACTGGCTATGCGCTACACATTATCCGTTCTTACCGCAGCCTGCCT
The DNA here is from genome assembly GCF_014836675.1 of Comamonas avium. Taxonomy (GTDB): domain Bacteria; phylum Pseudomonadota; class Gammaproteobacteria; order Burkholderiales; family Burkholderiaceae_C; genus Comamonas; species Comamonas avium. The sequence goes on along the minus strand of NZ_JACSQK010000006.1, from coordinate 175,671 downwards.
GCTGGCTTTAGGCCAGCCTGCCTGGGCTGAAACCACAGACCGCGATTTTTTACTGCGGGCCCGCAATGCAGCTTTAGCGCTGCCTGACACGGACCGTGCCAGCGCCAGACAGTTGCTCCAGCAACTGCAAGCCCGTATCTCCAGCGCCCCTGTCTCTCAGCGCCAGCTGCCCTTTCACCGCGTCTTTATCGCAGTGAATGGGGCGCTTCAAAAGCACTACACCACATCGGTCAGGGCACACCTGCTGCCCCAGCCCTTGCTTGCAGCACACTGGATCAACCCGCCCGTTGAGCAACTAGCAGCCCGCGCCGCTATGAATCTGGATACAGCCATGGTGCAACGCTGGCTGGCTCCGTGGCTGGATGTCGCTGCCTGAGACAACTGAATTTCAGTGTTATCAACGGTAAACGGAATATGTACGGGCGATAGCTGCTGTTAATTACGACCAATACAGACAGCAGCTTGGTCCATGGCATTCGAGCACCGGCGCACCACATTGCTCACAGCAAAAACACCCTGTCTTTGCATGCGCACATGGCAGCGCGCCCCGCCCACCGATCTCTTACACCAATGTGCTCTGCTGGCGCGTAGCCGCAAAGCGGTAGCTGCCCAAGGCCAGCCCCGTGATGCACATCTGGGTTACGGCACAGGCCACTGCAGGCACACTGCCGTAACCGACCAGCTGGGTACCGATGGCCCCCATGGCCATCTGCCCAAATCCATACAGGCCCGCTGCAGCGCCCACCAGACCAGGCGTGCACGACAAGGCACTCGACAAGGCTGCAGGGCTGGCCAGCCCTGCGCCAAAAGTCATCGTGATGGTGATCGCCAGCAGCCAAGGCGCAGTCAGCCACCCCATGAGCTGCACCAGCAGCAGCAACGTTGCCATAGCCAGCCCCAAGCCAGCCCCCGCATACAAGAAATACACGTTGGGCAGGCGCCCCGCCAAACGCCGCGTTGCCAGCGTACCCAGACTTGCCCCAACAATGGTACTGGCCGCAAACCAGCCCACATCGCTGATAGGCAGCCCCAACTGCTCATGCACGATGTAAGACGAGGTTGCCAGATACGGGTACAGCGCGGTGCTGGAACAGGCACCACCCAGCATGAATGCTACAAAACGCGGTTGCCCCAGCAAGCTGCGGTAGTCCAGCGCAATCGCTTTCACCGCCAGAGGACGGCGCAGCGCATGGGTCTCGGGCAGCAGCCGCCACGCACAGCCGAGCATGATGCAGCCCATGCCCACCAGAAACAGATAAATAGCACGCCAGCCAAAATGATCGGCCAGATAAGCGCCCACCACCGGAGCCAGACCGGGGCCCACCAAGGTCAGCAAGTTGAGCAAGGCCAGATCCTTGGTAACCCGATCAGGTGCCGAGGTGTCGCGCACTATGGCCCGGCCCAAGGTAATGCCTGCTGCACCTCCCAGGGCCTGCAGCAGCCTGGCCACTACCAGCCATTGCAAGCTGGGCGCGCACAGCGCCAAGACGCTGGCACTCAGATACAGCCCCAGGCCCACCAGCAGCGTGGGCCGTCGCCCCAAGGTATCCGACAGCGGGCCATACACCAACTGCCCCAGCGCCAAGCCCAGTACATACAACGTGATGGTTTGCTGCATGCCTGCAGGTGCAGCCCCCAGTGCAGCACCTGCAATCGGTAGTGCTGGCACAAAAATGTGCATGGCCATCGTGCCACTGAGCGTGACCAGCACCAGCAACCACATGGGAGCCACAGGCCGCATGACGGCCGAGTTGTTGTCTTCACGCATGGCTTAAAGCCCTGCTGCGCGCATGCGGGGGTGGCGTTGAAAGAAGAAAGCCACTGTCAGCGCCAGCGCAATGACAAAAATACAAAACGTGCACACCGCCACATTCATGCCCCAGTGGTCGGCAATCCAGCCAATCGCCATCATGGGCAGCATGCTACCGATGTAGCCAATCACCAGGTACGTGGACAGCAAACCCGAGCGGTTGTTGGGCTTGGCAATGCGGTTAACCATGCCCATGCCGGCCAGCATGCTCATACCGTGGCCCATGGCAGTCAGCGTCACACCCAAGGCAAACAAGATGGCCGAGCCGGCCCACAGGTTCACCATCAGCAAGGCATTGCTCAACGCCAAACCCAACAGACCGCCAAAGCCACACCAGTGCGTGGGCAAGCGCCCCGCCATGATTTGCACACAGGCCGATGCCAGCAGGATCACGGCAATCGCTGTGCCACTGACAAACGGGCCATGCCAGGGCACCAGTTTGTCCAGAAACAGTGGCGACATCGAGGCATACAGACCAAACACACCAAATGCCATGAACGGCAATGCACTGGTCAGCACAAACGCGATGGAGTCCTTGGTTTCAGGCCACGTCAACTTGGGCAAAGCATCGCGCCAATGCAAGCGCTGCGCGTTGTCAGGCAGCGTCGACTCTGGCAGCTCCAGCCGGGTCAGGGCAAACAGGCCCAGGCTACCCAAGAGCAGCGTTGGGATATAGGTGGTCACCAAGGGGTAGGCCACCCATTGACCCATGATGCCACCCACCAGTGGGCCTAGCCCAAAGCCCAGCGCCATCAAAAACCCCGTCACCATGGCCACGCGCTGCATCTGCCCAGCGCGAGACAGTTGCGACAACCCCAGCGTAGCGCTGGTCGTCAACATGCTGGAGGCCGCGCCCACAATCATCCGGCCCACGATCAAGCTGCCCATGTTCCAGGCCACCATGCTGATGAACGTACCAATCAAGGCCAGCACCAGCCCGCACTGCATCACGCGGCGAAAACCGGCACGGTCGGGCATACGCCCCAGAAACAGCAGGCCGCACAGCGCACCGCCCATATAGAGCACGTAAATGAGCGAAATGTCGCTGGCCTGCAGGTGCCAAGCTTCTTTGTACAGCGCGTACAGCGGGCTGATAAGCGCAGTGCCCATCACACCCACAATCATGGCGAAACTCACCCAGACGAAGGGAGAACCTTTTAATTTCATCGAAACACCGTGTACTTAATTCTTGTTCTGGCTGGGGCTCATATCCCCAGGTTCTGCGCCGCAAGGCTGACTCGTTATGTGGTCAAAGCGCTGAGAAATCTTGAGTAACGATGCGCGAGTGATCTGCAGCTCTTCAGGGGTCAGCCCGGCCAAAATGGTTTGCTCAATTTGCAAGCTTTTTTGCAGGATGAGTGAAGCCACTCGCTGCCCTTGCTGCGTCAACTCAATGTATTTGGTGCGCCGATCGGTGGGGTCGCAAGACCAGTCCACAAGCGCCTCTGCACGCAGCTGCGACAGCACCCGCACCAGGGAGGATGTGTCCAGATACAGTGCCTCAGCCAAATCTTTCTGGCGCATGGGCACACCGCCCGCATGCAGCACCAGCAAAGGCATGCGGGTGGCATCTGACAGGCCCAAATCTTTGAAACTCAGATCCACCTGCCTGCGCCACTGGCGATAGACGCTTCCAATCAACAGGCCAAAACGCGATCGTGCCGAGACACGTTCAGAGGCCTCATCCGCAGACACCGCACAGTTAGTTTGCATGCAAAGTATTTTGGCAAATCTGGCCTTTTACCGTGTTCTGCGATGGAACAACCCCACATACGGCATGGGGGCCAATCGCACCTGATTAGCCCTGGCTGTGCCGCCTCAGCACCGCCACAAAACAGTATGGAGCGCACCCCAGTGCCCAAACCAACCGCCAGAGGCATCACTGCCACCACAGCGTCTTTTGCGTTTTATGCAGCGCTTGTGCCACCATCCTTGCCAGCCACTGCGCGTGCCAGGTCGGCCTGCAGGCTGGCCATGGCCCGCGATGGCAGCGTCAGCTCTCCACTGGCCATGCGTGCCAGCAGGCAATGGAGCATTTCGGTCGACAGGCCATGCAATACCAGACGGTGACCTGCCCGCAAGGTCGAAAGCGGCACCAGCGGGTGTTTGTTATTGAGCATCACCAGATGCTCGGGTGAGCCCAAGATCTTGGCGCAATAAATGGCCAGGGTTTCATCCAGCTGCAAAGAATTACTGGCGCGCCAGAAGTCGTTGTCGGTCAGCAGCAGTTGGTAGACGGGGGTGTAGACCTCAATGGCACTTTGCAGATCCAGCCGGTTCAGCCAGCCTCTGGGCATGTCACTCAATGCCATCGCTGGCTCTGTAATCATCGAAAAATCAGGCTCTGGCACCGGACCAATGTCCTGCCCTGCGTTGCGCAAAGCCTTGTTGAGCCGGATGACGAAGTTAAACAGATTCAGGTCATGCTTGAGAAACAGTTCGTCCTTGATATCGTCCAGCGTGGTGGGTGCAATCGGGTAGGTGGCAACCTTTGTCGGAGCATTCGCAGCCACAAAAGCCAGGATGTGCGAACCCAGGTGAAAGTGGCGCATGATCAACCAGTTGGCCTCGGGCGAGACAAAGGTTTTCATGCTGAACGCCAGCACTTTGTGCAGCAAGATTGAATGCGCCCAGCGCTTGGGCAGCAGCACTTTGAGCACCTGAATCAAGATGATGCTCAAGCGTGCCAAAGGCCGTAAAAAGGGCAGTAAATACTGGCGCGAACCACTGCTGCAGTCACGCAGCCATGCGGCTTTGACCGCATCTGGCAGCGGGGTGCTCTGGTCCAGGTACAGCGCCAGCCAGGGGCTGGGGTCGCGCTCATCCCAGGGCTGCTCCAGAAAATCATTGTGTTTCTTCATAGCCGCTCCTTGATGCTCAAGCCTGCGCAGTCAGCACATGCTGAAACTGCATCAGGTAAATCGCAGCAGTATGGCGGGCAGTCTGGATGATGGCTGGCTGCGCCGTACCCGTGGTGTCCATCTCCAGCGTCATCTGCACCGCCATCAGCCAGCGCTCCAGATGGTGCTCATCGTTGGCACCGTGATATTCCAGAAAACGGAAGGCATCAGGTGGCAGCGGCAAGGCCTGACGCAACAAAGGCAGCAAGCTGGGCACAATGCGCTGGCCCGTGCCTTCAATGATGTAGATCGCCCCCAGCAAACCGATCGGATTGGGTGTGGCCGCCAAGCCATGCAGGTAGGCATTCAGCGCTTCACCACCGGGGTTGCGCCGCAACTGGCTGATGTCGGCTTGCGTCCCCCCGGCTTTCAGATAGTCGCTGTGCAGCACTTTAAAGTCGTGCTGCTCGTCGTCGGCATGCAGATCAATCAGCGCCGCCAGTGCAGCGTAATCCCCTGTCAGCGAGGCTGCGCCTTCGCGCATCCACAGACTGCCTTCACGCACCTGTGGAATCCAGTGCTCCATCCAGCGCACATAGTCGGCGGTGTGCAACTGGCGGGTACGCATTCGCTGCAGCAGCGGTGTGCGCCAGACCTGAGAGCGGTAGTCTTGCCACACGCTGGCCAGCTCAGTCAACAAAGGAGCCAATGCTGCAGGCGCAGCGGCCGGGTCATGCGGCGGTGCAATGGCCGCCACATCAGGCAGTGCATCATTGGCAGGCGATACTGCACTTGCTTTCTGAGCAAAAAAAGGCTTTTGCTCAGTTTCCACTGGCGCATCCTGCTCAACCTCCCAGAGCATGTAACCTGCCGTGAAACGCCCCGACTCAGGGATAAAGCACAGCACCGTATCGCCAGCCTTCAAGCGAGCCGTCTCCTTGTCCAGAAACTCAGCCAGCATGATGAAAATGGACGCCGCACCAGTATTGCCACGCCATGCCAGATTGCTCCACCAGCGCTCTTTAGGAATACCCAGCTGCGCTTTCTCCAGCAACTCTTGCACCACAGGCATGAAGCGCTCAGAGGAGTAGTGGCACAGAAAGTGGTCAATCCCGCGCTCAGGCACCCAGCCCTTGTGGGCCAGATCGGCATATTCATGGATGCAGACGTCAAACAGATGCGGCAGCAAGCGGATGTCTTGGCGCAACGCCAAAGCGCCTGCGGCTTCAGCATCTGCCCACGCGGGAAAGTCCAAGTGGCTTTTGGCCCGGTCTGGCGTCAACCCCAGTTGCATGCACACTGGGTAGTCGCCCGCAAAACTGCGCAAATGCGTCCACTTGAGCTTCAGGCGCAAGCCGGGTGCCCGGGGCAGTGCCTGTGGCCCTCCCAGCAGCACTGCGCCCGCACCATCAGAAAGCATCCAGCGCAAAAAATGGGCATCGAAATCGGTGTCATAGCCTTGTGCTGCGAAACGCGAACGCTTGAACAGCCGCGAGGGCATTTCACTGGCCACAGCCAGCGACTGTGCATGCGCCCCGCTCTCAATGGCCAGCGCAGCCGCTTGCAGTGCACCCACACTGGCCGCACATACACCATGTACAGACAGCGTTTCCATGGGTGGTGCCGCCATCTCACCTTGAATCATGCTGGCAAAACCAGGCATCAGGGCATCGCCGCCCGATGAGCCGCTGGCCAAAAATCCCACCTCATCCAGCTTACGTCCCGCACCTTGCATGCATGCGGCAATCGCAGCAGCCGCCATCTGTGTATTGCTGAATACTGTCTGGCCCTGCGCATCCAGTGCGTAATGGCGCAACTGAATACCGTTTTCACCCAGGATGCGGCGCTTGATGCGTTCAGACAAGCGGTTCAGCGGTGCAACAAAAGCATCCATACCGGCGTTATCCACCGGAGAGCCCGGCAAGAACCAGCCGGCAGACTGCAGATAGACATTGGAATAAGCAACAGGCATAGGTAGTGTCGTTCTGGTTAACAGATATCTTGGGGCGGCAGCAAAGACTGGGTACGAGCCTTGGGCCACACGAGGCCCAGCACAAACACGCGCCCCATGTAGGCAAGCAGCCCCGCTTCGTTCAATGCAGGTGCCACACGGTGCTGGTAGTGCTCACAGTGCAGGCGCTGCAAATCCGACCAATGCGCCTGCGGGTGTTCATGGTGCGCTGTGTGCAGCCCAATATTGAACAGCAAGGGGTTGACCCAGCCCTGAAAATTGCGCGCGTAATTCAACACGGCATGGGGGGACTGGCGCTGCGCCCGGCTCAAGGGGCGACCATCGGCATGGGCGTGCTGCAGATAGTTGGTGGCCAGCAGCCAGTGCAAACCATGCAGCTGCGGCACGATGACAAACAGCAAAGCTTTTTGCCAGTCCAGCACCAGAAAGAAAGCCCAGCTGCCCACCCACAGCACGTACTGCCCCATGCAATAACGAAATGCGCCCGGTGCGCTCAGGCGCAAACGCAGCAGCCAGCGCACAAACAGCGGGTACAGCACCCACGCCGCCTGCAAGGGGTGCACCAGGTAGCCCCAAAGGTTGTTGGTATCACCTCCAAATGCAGGCTGGTAGGTGCGTGCCAAATCTTGCGGGCCATGGCGAAAACGGTGGTGATTGCCCACATGCGCAGGCCAAAAAACAAAGGTGGGGTGGCCTTGCAGCACAGTCAGCACGTAGTCGGTTACCCGGTTGGCCCAACGCCCGCGCCACATGCGCAAGTGCGTGTGGTTGTGGTGAATTACGCCAATGCCCAGTGTCAAAAACAGCAGTGCGGCATACAGCCACCAGACAAATCCGTTGTGCCATTGCCAAGCCACCAGCAGCGGCAGCGCTACCAGATATGCCAGAGACTGCACATCACGCCAATGGCGCAGGCCAGGCAAGCCTGCAAACGCATGCTGCATCAGTCCCATTCAGTGCGTACCACGGCTGCTGGATGCCGGTGCTGCCTCGGCCTGCGTGCGCATCCACCGATCCATGAACGCCAACGCAAAGCCATAGTTGCCTTTGGGCCGTGCGTGGTGCAAATAGTGGCGGCGGCTGGCAGCCAGCGGGTGGTTGTCAGACACACGCGGAAAGAAATCGTAGTTGGAGTGACCAACGAGATTGAGTAGCAGGCTGAGCACCGGCACTGCTGCCAAAGACCAGAAATAAAAATCGTGCACCAGCATGGGCAACAAGATGATGTTGCCCAGCATCAGCGCCTCTACCGGGTGAAAACTGTAGGTGGACCACGGTGTGGTCACGATGGAGCGATGGTGGTCAGTATGAAAGCGCGCCAGCGGGCGGGTATGCAGCAAGCGGTGATTGATCCAGAAGTGCACATCGTTCCAGATCATCAGCACCACAATTTCCAGCGCCACACGCCCCGCGCTGGCACTGGGCGCCAGTTGCGCCCACCCCAGTTGCAACAGCCCCCAGGGCACCACCATGCCAATGCCAAACAGCAGCACCGAGTGCAGTGACTGGCGCCATTCACGCTGCAGTTGATCGGGCTTGAGAGGACGCGTATCCAGCACATGACCAACACCTTTGCGCGAGAGGCTGCGTGTCAAAGCCTGCATGCTTGCACCGCCCAGCAGATACAGGCTGCCAAAAAAGACCAACCCCAGCAGCATGACCTGCCAGGCGCTCAATTGCGTGAACCACTCCCCCGCGCTCATGCGACGCTGCGCCCCCACACATCGCAGACATACGCACACACAGGGCAGCCAACGCTGTTGGCCGAATCCATAAACTTTTGCATGCGAGGGATGATAGCGAAGGCCGCAGCAAAGCACCCAGATGCTACGAAGTATTACTTAACAGGAGCCACCTTGGGCAGCAGTCCGTGCTTGAACTGCGCCAAAGCTGGCTCACGGGTGGCAAGGCGCATTCCCTCCATCACCCATGGATCGGTGCAGGATGAACCGGCCCATAAATCATTGCGCTACTTTGGTGATGGCAGCGCTTAAAAGGCTTCCACCGGCATCTGTGCACAAGTCATATCGCGTGCGTTCACCACGTTCAGCCATGCAGTAATTTTTGGCAATTCATAGCGGTAAAAATAACTGATTGCATTGATCCGGCCTGCGTTAGCCGCTAAGGCCTGCGAAGCATCCTGCTCCAGCACCTTGCACGCCACATCCAGCCATACCCATGCCAGCACGGTGTGGCCAAAGGCTTGCATATAGGGCACGGCATTGGCCAGTGCTTCTTGCGGATTGCCTGTCAGCCATGCGGCCTGCGTAGCAGCGCTGACGTCTTGCAAGGCCTGGTTCAAGTCGTGCGCATACTGCGCAAGCTCGGGCCGGGCGGCTGCCTTCTTGATCGTGGCTTGCATGGTCTGAGCCAGCAGTTGCAAACCCGCACCGTCTTGCATGCGTACTTTGCGCCCCAGCAAGTCAGCTGCCTGAATACCGTGCGTACCTTCATGAATCATGTTCAGGCGGTTGTCGCGCCAGTACTGCTCCACGGGGAAGTCGCGCGTATAGCCATAGCCACCATGAATCTGGATGGCCAGAGAGTTGGCCTCCAGGCAATTCTCACTGGGCCAGCTCTTGGCAATCGGCGTCAGCACCTCCAGCAAAAGCTTGGAGCGGACCGCTTCCTCGGCAGCGCCGGTGCGTCCTTCGTCCACCAAACGGGCACAGTACATGTTCAGCGCCAGTGCGCCTTCGCAATACGCCTTTTGTGCCAGCAGCATGCGCTTGACGTCGGTGTGTTCAATGATGGCTACCTGGGCGCTGGCTGCGTCTTTGCCGCCCTCTGTCGTGGGCCGGCCTTGCGGGCGGTTCTTGGCATATTCCAGGCTGGCGTAATAGCCTGCCAGGCCCAGCATGGTGGCAGCCATGCCAATGCCGATGCGCGCCTCGTTCATCATGTGGAACATGCATTTGAGGCCTTCGTGCGGCTTGCCCACCAAGTAGCCAATCGCCCCTGCACCGCCACGCACCGGGTATTTGCCTTCACCAAAATTGAGCAGCGTGTTGGTGGTGCCGCGCCATCCCAGTTTGTGGTTTAACCCTGCCAGCGCCACATCGTTGCGCTCACCCGTCAGATTGCCGTCGGTATCCACCAGCTTTTTGGGCACGATGAACAGCGAGATACCTTTCACGCCCGCAATCAGTTTTCCGTCCGGCCCGGGAATCTTGGCCAGCACCAGGTGCACGATGTTTTCGGTCAGCTCATGATCGCCCGAGCTGATCCACATCTTGTTGCCCTTGAGGCGGTAGCGCGCCCCCAGTGCATCGCTGTCAAAATCGGCACCGTCGGGCTCAGCACGCGTGAGGATGTCGCTTAGACTGGAGCCAGCCTGTGGCTCAGACAAGGCCATGGTGCCTGCCCAGCGGCCATTGAATTCATTGTCGGCAAACACCTGTTGCTGCATGGGCGTGCCGTGCACGCGCAGCAAGTTGGCGTTGCCCACGGTCAGCAGGTTGGAGCCAATGCTGATGCTGGCGCAGCCAAAGAAACTGTTGGCCGCAGCCTCCACCACATAGGGCAGTTGCATGCCGCCTTTTTCATACGGCTGTGCGGCGCTGAGCATGCCACTGTCGGCAAAGGCTTTGCGGGCATCGTGCGTGCACTGTGGCTGGCTGACTTTCTCGCCATCAAACGTGGGTTCCTGCGTGTCTACCGTGCGATTGAAGGGAGCATATTTTTCGCGTGCAATGCGCTCGCAGGTGTCCATGACCGCATCGAACGTTTCGCGGCTGTGGTCGGCGTAGCGGTCACGGCTGGTCAGATTTTCGGCTTGCAGCCAGTCGTACACCAGGAATTCAAGGGTAGATCGCAACTGAGACATAGTTTTAATAAAAATCAGGCTCTAACGCTTATGCAGAAAGCGCCAGCAGCTATGGTTATTTAAAATTCAAGGCGGTAAAAAAGCCGCCTCCTCGGCCATCAAGGTGCGGCGGCTCAGATTCCTGCGGCCCCAAGGCACGTCGTAGCGCCAGCCCATCGCAGATGGGTGGTGGAGACCAGGCGCCAAAGCGCAGTCAGCAGCAGCGCTACGACCGGCTTTGGCAACGGCGACTCCTGACGCCAGGCCGTGACTTACAGGACTTCAAACACACCGGCAGCGCCCATGCCCCCGCCAATGCACATGGTCACGCACACCAGCTTGCCGCCACGGCGCTTGCCTTCGATCAGTGCATGGCCTGTGAGGCGCTGGCCCGAGACACCATAGGGGTGGCCCAAGGCAATTGCGCCACCATTGACATTGAGCTTTTCGTTGGGAATGCCCAGCTTGTCGCGGCAGTAGATCACCTGTACGGCAAATGCTTCGTTGAGCTCCCACAGGTCAATGTCCTGCACCTTAAGACCCAGCTTTTTGAGCACCTTGGGAATGGCGAACACCGGGCCAATACCCATTTCATCGGGCTCGCAGCCAGCCACCGCAAAGCCCAGAAAGCGGCCAATGGGTTGCAGGCCCTTCTTGCTGGCATAGTCTTCGTGCACCACCACACAGGCACCGGCACCGTCAGAGAACTGGCTGGCGTTGCCCGCCGTGATCAAGCCACCGGGCAAGGCGCTGCGCAGGCCGGAAATAGCCTCCACAGTCGTGCCTTCGCGGGTGCCCTCGTCTTTGCTGACGGTGACTTGCTTGGTGGTCAGGCCCATGACTTTGTCGGCGACACCCATGGTGACGGTGATGGGGGCAATTTCGGCATCAAACAGCCCGGCAGCTTGCGCTGCGCAGGCTTTTTGCTGGCTGGCTGCGCCGTACTCGTCCATGGCTTCGCGACCGATGTTGTAGCGCTTGGCCACTTGCTCGGCCGTTTGCAGCATGGACCAGTAGATCTCGGGCTTCATCTTGGTCAGCTCAGGGTCATGCGCCATATGCTGGTTCACTTCCTGCTGCACGCAGGAAATGCTTTCCAGGCCACCGGCCACCAGCACCTCGTTTTCACCCGCAATGATGCGTTGCGAAGCCAGGGCAATGGCCTGCAGGCCCGAAGAGCAAAAGCGGTTGATGGTCATGCCCGACGTCGTCACAGGCAGGCCTGCACGCACGGCAATCAGGCGGGCAACGTTGCCACCCGTCGTGCCTTCGGGCAGCGACAGGCCCATCACCACATCTTCCACATCGGCACCGTCAATGCCTGCACGCTGCACAGCGTGTTGCACGACGTGGCCACCCAGCGTGGGGCCATACGTCATATTGAACGAACCCTTCCAGCTCTTGGCCAGCGGGGTGCGCGCGGTAGAAACAATCACAGCGGATGTCATAACTTCAATCCTTTAACTCGTACAGTTCAAGCGGCACACACCGCTTACGCAAAGCGCTGGCCTTCAGCGGCCAGACGCGCCAGCAAAGGTGCGGGCTGCCAGAATTTGGCATCGTCGTGCGGGTTCTGAGCAAAGCGCTGCATGGCTTGCACCACGTTGATCAGGCCAAGCTCGCTGGCGTAATGCATGGGGCCACCGCGGTAGATAGGAAAGCCGTATCCAGTCAGATACACCATGTCGATGTCACCGGACTTGCTGGCAATGCCGTCTTCCAGAATGTGAGCGCCTTCGTTGACCAGCGAGAACACCAGGCGCTGCACGATTTCTTCGTCTGAAATCTTGCGCGGCGTGATGCCGATGGCCTTGCGGTGCGCATCAATCATGTCCAGCACTTCCTGGCTGGGGATGGCATCGCGCTTGCCGGCCTGGTAGTCATACCAGCCTTTGCCGGTTTTCTGCCCAAAGCGGCCCAGCTCACACAGGCGGTCAGCACTGGCGCTGTACTTCATGCCGGGTTTTTCGACTACGCGGCGCTTGCGGATGGCCCAGCCAATGTCGTTGCCCGCCAGGTCGCCCATGCGAAATGGCCCCATGGCAAAGCCAAATTTTTCTGCGGCTTTGTCCACTTGCTGGGGCGTGGCACCTTCATCCAGCAAAAAGCCAGCCTGGCGGCTGTACTGCTCAATCATGCGGTTGCCAATGAAACCATCGCACACGCCCGAGACCACGGCGGTCTTTTTGATCTTCTTGGCGATCTGCATGACGGTGGCCATCACGTCTTTGGCGGTGGCCTTGCCGCGCACCACTTCCAGCAGTTTCATGACGTTGGCAGGACTGAAGAAGTGCATGCCCACCACGTCTTGTGGGCGGCTGGTGAAAGCCGCAATCTTGTCCACGTCCAGCGTTGATGTGTTGGAGGCCAAAATGGCACCGGGCTTGGCCACTGCATCCAGTTGCTTGAACACGATCTCCTTAACGCCCAGCTCTTCAAACACGGCCTCAATGATCAGGTCACAGTCTTTGAGGTCGTCATAGCTCAGCGTGGTGCTCAGCAGCGCCATGCGCTGTGCGTACTTGTCTTCCTTGAGCTTGCCCTTCTTGACCTGCGCTTCGTAGTTCTTCTTGATGGTGGCCACGCCGCGCTCCAGCGCTTCGGCTTTGGTCTCCAAAATAGTGACCGGAATACCGGCATTCAGGAAGTTCATGCTGATGCCGCCACCCATGGTGCCCGCACCAATCACGCCCACCTTCTGGATGTTGCGCACGGGTGTATCGGCTGGAATATCGGCAATCTTGGTGGTGGCGCGCTCGGCCATGAACAGGTGGCGCAGTGCGCGCGACTCGGGCGTCCACATCAGGTTCACGAACAGCTCGCGCTCAAAGTCCAGGCCATCCTGGAATTTGCGCTTGGTGGCCGCTTGCACCGCATCCACACACTTGAGTGGTGCGGGGTAATTCTTGGACATGCCCTTGACCATGTTGCGCACAAAGCCAAAGTAGGCATCGCCTTTGGGATGCTTGCACTGGAGGTCGCGCACCAGGGGCAGAGGCTCGTTGCCTGCCACGTGCCGCTCGCCTACTTCCTGTGCAAAGATCAAGACCTCTGCCGCCAGCGTCTGCGCGCTGCCCGAGAGTTTGTCAAACAGCTTTTGCCCCGGAATTTGCGCCAGCATGTCGCTCTGAATGGATTCACCACTGACGATCATGTTCAGCGCCGGCTCCACCCCAATCGCGCGTGGCAGCCTTTGTGTGCCACCCGCGCCGGGCAGCAGACCCAGCTTGACTTCAGGCAAAGCAACAAGGGTGCCGGGTGCCGCCATGCGGTAGTGACAACCCAGGGCCAGCTCCAGCCCACCGCCCATGCACACGGAGTGAATGGCGGCCACAACGGGCTTGCTCGAATGCTCGAGCTGCGCAATCACAGTGTGCAAGTTGGGTTCTTGCAAAGCCGACTCTTTGCCAAATTCCTTGATGTCAGCGCCGCCCGAGAACGCCTTGCCTGCACCCGTGATCACGATGGCTTGCACCGCAGCATCGGCGTTGGCCTTGTTCAAGCCTTCAATCACGGCACGGCGGGTGGACAAACCCAGACCATTGACAGGCGGGTTGTTGAGCGTGATCACGGCCACTGCGCCGTGAACCTTGTATTCAGCCGTCATGGCTTGTCTCCTTCAGTTCTATGAAAAAAGAACGGGCGTTCTGCAATTCATTCTAGGAAGGGATGCCAGTGAGCGCTATCGCGTTTTGCCCTCGAATTGTCTCGATTGGGACATGCCTCAAAAGGCAAGTTCCGAACAGCGGAACTATGCAGTCACACAGCGTTTGTTCTTTATCAGAAAAGACCGGGGTGCCACCCTGCTTTCTGACGCCATAAATCCGATCAACGGCATGCCATGTGCTCACGCGTGGCTCACTTCTTGCGACAGTTTGTTTGCATCAACTGCACATGCCGTGCCTTGTGGGTGTGGCTGCAATAAAACGCTGGGGAAACCCATACCCATGCGCCCAAGCGCCGCCCCAACAATGTGCATTGCGCGTGCAGCGGGCACACGCAATCCCAAGCTATTTACGGAAGGCTCACTCCAATATGCAACGCAAAACATTCATCCGCCTGAGCACATCCTGGGCCGCCGCCACCTTGATGGGCGCAGCCTCCCTCAGCGCCCACGCGGCCGAACCCATTTTGATCGGTGTTCCGATCCCCATGACGGGCCCCAACACCCAGTACGGCGATGAAGTGAAAGCCGGTTTGCTGACCGCTATAGAAACCATGAACGCCGCAGGCGGCATGAATGGCCGCGAGTACAAGCCCGTGTTTGTGGACGATGCCTGCGAACCCAAGCAAGCCGTACCCGCTGCCAACCGTGTGCTCAACTCCGGGGCCAAATTTGCGGTCGCCCACGTGTGCTCGGGCGTGACTATTCCGGCCTCGAAGATTTATGAAGAAGAAGGCATTGTGGCCATCACCCCCGGTGCCACAGCCCCGCAGGTGACCGACGGCCTCAAAGGCCACTACTTCTTTCGCACCATTGGCCGCGATGACCAGCAAGGGCCTTTCGCTGCCAAGTTCATTGCAGAAAAGCTCAAGCCCAAGGCTGTGGCCGTGCTGCACGACAAGCAAACCTACGGTGCCGGTGTGGCCCAGCACGTGAAAAACACGCTGGACAAGCTCAAAGCCCCCGTGGTGATGTATGACGGCCTGAACGCCGGTGACAGCGATTACTCCGCCGTCATCACCAAGCTCAAGAGCGCCAAGGTGGACGTGGTGTTCTTTGGTGGCTACCACCCAGAAATGGGCCTGCTGCTGCGCCAGGCCAAAGAGCAAGGTCTGAAGACACAGTTTGTAGGCGCAGAAGGTGCATTCAACCAGGGCCTGATTGAAATCGCCGGCCCGGCAGTGGAAGGCATGATGTTTACCTTCCCGGCTGACTTCAGCCAGCGCCCTGAGAACAAGGGCATTGTGGAGGCCTTCAAAAAGGCCAACCGCTCTGCCAACGGTGCCTACCAGATGCCTGCCTACGCAGCCCTGCAAGTGCTGGACAAGTCGATGAAGGCCGTGGGCGCCGATGCCAAGAAAGTGGCTGACTACATGCACGCCAACACCTTTGACACCGCCATTGGCAAGGTGGCCTTTGATGCCAAGGGCGATTTGAAGGACTTCGAGTTTGTGGTGTTCAAGCTGGCCAAAGATGGCAGCCGCACACAGGTGAAATGATTGAGTGTTTAACCCACCCACAAAAAGGGCACCTTGCGGTGCCTTTTTTTATATGCGCCATTGCAGAGCACATTAGAAATAAGAGCTGCCAGCGCTTACCTACTGGTGTTTTCCAATAGTTTTAATACTGAAAACCAATGTACAAGCGCGCTGAAAGCTATAGTTTCAAACCTCCAGCCATTCCTTGCGAATGTGCTGATTGCTGTTGAGCGACTGGGGTGTGCCGTCAAACACAATGGCCCCGTGGCCCATGACCAGTGCACGGTCCGAGATGCGCATGGCAATGGTGAGCTTTTGCTCAATCAGCAGTACTGAGACGCCACGCTCCTTGATCTTTTTGAGGTACTCGCCCACCAGTTCCACAATTTTGGGCGCAAGGCCTTCGGTGGGCTCATCGATGATGATGAGATCGGGATCTCCCATCAGGGTGCGGCACAGGGTCAGCATTTGCTGCTCGCCCCCCGACATGACACCCGCCTCGGTGTGCTGGCGCTCCTTGAGGCGCGGAAACATGGCGTACATGTCATCAAAAGTCCAGCGGCTGCCTTTGCCGCGGCCTTTCTGGCCCAGCAGCAAGTTCTGGTGCACGGTCAGGTTCGGGAACACGTCGCGGCTTTCGGGCACATAACCCAGGCCCAGATGGGCAATCTCAAACGCCTTCTTGCCATCCAGACGCTGGGTTTTCCACTCGATATCACCTTCCCAGTCCACCAGCCCCATGATGGCCTTGGCGGTGGTGGAGCGGCCCGATCCATTGCGCCCCAGCAGGGCCACAATCTCACCGGGCTGCACCTCAAAATCTACACCGTGCAGCACATGGCTTTTGCCGTAGTAGGCGTGCAAGTTATTAATCTTCAACATGGCACATTCCTCTCAATGCAAAGCCGCTTGCTCATCGGCCACCGCTGAGCCCAGATACGCCTCTTGCACGCGGGCATTGGCACGCACGTTTTCGGGCGTATCAAAGGCAATCACCTCGCCATAAACCACCACGGCAATCTTGTCGGCCAGCCCAAACACCACACCCATGTCGTGCTCTACCGTCAGCAAGGTTTTGCCTTCGGTCACTTCGCGGATGAGCTGGATAAAGCGCCGCGTTTCACTGTTGCTCATGCCCGCGGTGGGCTCGTCCAGCAAGATCACATCGGCACCGCCGGCAATGGTGATGCCGATCTCCAGCGCGCGCTGCTCGGCGTACGTCAGGTTCACGGCCAGCTCATCGCGTTTTTTCTGCAGCCCGATCTGCTCCATCAACTGCTTGGCGCGTTCATTGACCGCATCCATGCGCGACAGAAACCGCAAAAAGGTGTAGCGGTAACCCATGCTCCACAGCACCCCGCAGCGCAGGTTTTCAAACACGCTGAGCTTGGGAAAGATGTTGGTGATCTGAAAGCTGCGCGACAGGCCCAGACGGTTGATCTCGTACGGCTCTTTGCCGTTGATGGACTGGCCGTGCAGCAGTACATCGCCGCTGGTGGGGGCAAAGCGCCCGCTGATCAGGTTGAACAAGGTGCTCTTGCCAGCGCCATTGGGGCCGATGATGGCCACGCGCTCACCGGCCTGCACAGCCAGGTTGGCACCACGGATGATTTCGGTCTTGCCAAAGCTTTTGCGCAGATCGCGCAGCTCCAGCGCATAAGGTGTTGCGGCGCTCATCAGACGGACTCCCTACGCTGGATGTCATGTTCAATTTCTTCCTGAATCTCTCCCCACTGGCGCATGTACTGCCTGCGCACCAGCTCAAACAGGCCCAGCCCTGTCAGAAAGATCAAACCAGCGCCCACCCAGCTGTCCACACTGTGCACATTGAGTGTGGTGCCCATGAAGCGCAGCTCACTGCCCAGCCCGCTGTTGAGCTGCAGGTGGTAGAGCATTTCCACCAGCGCAGCAAAGCCCACCACCATGGCCAGCCCCGTGCCCAGCAGCGCCAGATACGCACCAAAGATGCGGCCCAGCTTGCCGTATTTGGCAAGGCGCAGATTCATCATGATCAGGCCGGCAATGCCACCGGGCGCATACATCACCATGAACAGGAACACCAGCCCCAGGTACAGCATCCAGGCCTTGGTAATTTCAGACAGGAACACGGTGGCCAGCACCAGCAGCACGCCGCCGATGATGGGGCCAAAGAAAAAGGTGGCGCCCCCAAAAAAAGTGAACAGCAAATAGGTGCCCGAGCGGATGATGCTCACGCTGTCCATGGCAGTGACGATCTCAAAGTTGATGGCCGCCAGCCCCCCGCCAATACCGGCAAAAAAGCCGGCAATGATGAAGCCCATATAGCGCACACGCTGCGTGCTGTAACCCACAAAGGCCACGCGCTCGGGGTTGTCGCGCACTGCGTTGAGCATGCGGCCCAGCGGTGTGGCGGTGAAGGCAAACATCAGCGCCGTGCAGACAAAGCAGTAAAACGCGATCAGGTAGTACACCTGTATGCCCGGGCCAAAATCTGCGCCAAAAAATGTGGGGCCGTACACGCGGTCGGTGGTGATGCCGCCTTCGCCCCCGAAAAAGCCGGGGAACATCAGCGCCATCGAGGCCACCAGCTCGCCCACACCGAGCGTGATCATGGCGAAGGTTGTGCCTGATTTTCTGGTGGTCACCCAGCCCAGCAGCGCGGCAAAGAACATGCCGGCCAAGCCGCCCACAATCGGAATCAACCACACGGGAATGGGCAAATGCCCGCCAGCGGCGCGGTTCATGGCATGAATGGCAATGAACGAGCCCAGCCCCGTATACACCGCATGCCCAAAGCTGAGCATGCCGCCCTGCCCCAGCAAGATGTTGTAGGACAGGCAAATGATGATGGCGTAACCCATCTGGCTGAGCATGGTCAGCGCCAGCGAGCTGGTAAATACATGGGGGGCCGCAATCAGCAGCAGCGCGAACACGCCCCAGACAATGACGCGCCCCACATTCAAGGGCTTAAAACGGTAGTAGTCAGGCACATTCATGGCAGCTTGCCCGGCAACAGGCATGGTTTCGTTGCGCATTTGCGGATGCAATATGGCGGACATGGCTCAGTCCTCCCGCGTACCCATCAGGCCCTTGGGGCGGAAGATGAGCATGAGTACCAGGAACAGATACGGCAGGATGGGCGCCATCTGCGAAATCGTCAGGCTGAGCACGGGCCAGCCAAAGCTGTCGGGCGTCAGGTTCATGCCCATGCTGTTAAACAGCGAAGCCCAGGAGTAGTCCAGCGCCACCGCAAAGGTCTGCACAATGCCAATGAGCAGCGAGGCCAGAAACGCGCCGGCCAGCGAGCCCAGCCCCCCCACAACCACCACCACAAAGATGATGGAGCCTACCGACATGGCCATCGATGGCTCAGTCATGTAGGTGTTGCCGCCAATCACACCGGCCAGCCCGGCCAGTGCACAGCCACCGCCAAACACCAGCATGAAAACGCGCGGCACGTTGTGGCCCAGCGCCTCCACCATTTCAGGTTTTTTCAGGGCCGCCTGAATGACCAGCCCAATGCGTGTGCGGGTCAGCACCAGCCACACGGCCAGCAGCATGAGCAGCGCCAGCAGCATGATGAACGAGCGCGATTTGGGGAACTGCGTGCCATACAGCGTAAACAGCGGCCCCTGCAGCGCGGCGGGCAAGGCGTAAGGCACGGCACTGCGGCCCCAGACCAGTTGCACCACTTCCAAAATCAGGTATGACAGGCCAAACGTCACCAGCAGCTCGGGCACGTGGCCGTACTTGTGCACTTTGCGCAGGCTGTAGCGCTCAAACACAGCGCCCAGCACACCCACCAGCAACGGTGCAATGAGCAGCGCTGGCCAGAAACCGATGACCCCGGAGAGCATGTAGCCAAAGTAAGCGCCCAGCATGTAGAAGCTGGTGTGGGCGAAATTGAGAACGCCCATCATGCTGAAGATCAGCGTCAGCCCCGAGCTGAGCATGAACAGCAGCAGTCCATAGCTCACGCCGTTGAGCAGCGATATGGTGAAGAACTCAAGCGTCATCGAAAGGCCTTGGTTTCGGAGCGTTGGGGACAGAGAGCGGTTTGGATCCGACTCAGGACGGGCGCTTCATCTGGCACGAGGTGGGCGTGCTGGCCACATAGGGCTCGAAGTACTTCACCGGAGCGAAGGTGTAGCCCGTGTTCTCGGCGTCATAGGGGTTCTTGCCGCCGGCCTTTTCCCAGCGCGTGATGTACAGGCCCTGCTGCAGTTGGTGGTCGCTCTTGCGCATCTCCACTTCGCCATTGAAGCTCTTGACCTTGATGCCTTCCAGCGCCGCCGCCACCTTGACGGGATCGGTGCCGCCGGTCTTGGCAAACGCCGCATCCAGCAGCGTGAACACGTGGTAGATCGAGCTTTGCGTGAGGTCGTCGTTCATCTTTTTCTTGAACTCGGCCATCAGAGGCTGGATGGGGCCGCCCATGTTGTAGTGGCCGTAACCCACGGTGTAAACCTTGCCGTCGGAGGCCGCGCCCATGGCCGTGGGCGAGCCCGAACCGAAGGCGTAGTAGGTGTAGAACTTGACGTTGTTCAGCCCCGCGTCATTGGCGGCCTTGAGCAGCAGCGACAGGTCCGAGCCCCAGTTGCCCGTGATCACCGTGTCGGCGCCTGACTGCTTGATCTTGGCGATGTAGGGCGCAAAGTCGCGCACTTGTGCCAGCGGCGCGAAATCGTCACCCACCACCTGCACGTCGGGCCGCTTGGCCTTGAGCATTTCCTTGGCGTATTTGGAGACCTGCTGACCGTGCGAGTAGTTCTGGTTGATCAGGTAGACCTTCTTGACCTCGGGCACGTCCTTCATATAGGTCGTCAGCGCCTCCATCTTCATGGAAGTGTCGGCATCCAGGCGAAAATGCCAGTAGCTGCACTTGCTGTTAGTCAGGTCAGGGTCTACTGCGGCGTAGTTCAGGTAGACGACTTCCTTGCCCTTGTTGCGCGCGTTGTGCTTATCCAGCGCATCCATGATGGCCAGCGCCGGACCCGAGCCATTGCCTTGCACCACGTAGCGCGCGCCCTGATCCATGGCCGAGCGCAGCACGGCCGTGGTTTCCTGCGGGCTGAGCTTGTTGTCCAGCGGGATGATCTCGAACCTCACGCCCGAGGCGTTCTTCCTGTTGAAGTCCTCGGCCATCAGCTGGAAAGTCTTGAGCTGGTTCGTGCCCACGGCGGCCATCAGGCCTGACAACGGGTCGATCCAGCCGATCTTCACGGTCTCGCCCTTTTGCGCCCAGGCCCCCGACGCACAGACTAGCATGGCCGAGGCTGCCGCCACCGAATGCACGATCCACTTCATGACTCTGCCTCCTTTTTCCGCTTGATTCGGATATCTGTATTGGCACCAGACTAACGCCTGAATGACAACGCCTCCTCGGGGAATGCCTTAGAAACTATCGCGCATGCGACTTGGCCGCAATCCTTGACACATTGACAACAAATAACCACCGATCAGACCGAAAAACCGTGTTTTGCCTGATTTCAGGCAAAAAAAAGGGGCACCTCGCGCCCCTTTGCGAAGTTCACTGGCCAGTTATGCCGTCATGAGGGTCGCTTCATCTGGCACGAGGTGGGCGTGCTGGCCACATAGGGCTCAAAGTACTTCACCTGCTTGAAGGTGTAGCCGGTGTTTTCCATGTCGATGGGGTTCTGGGCATCGGTTTTTTCCCAGCGGCTGATGTACAGGCCCTGCTGCAACTGGTGGTCTTGCTTGCGCATTTCGACATCACCGTTGAAGCTCTTGAACTTCATGCCCTCCATGGCAGCGGCCACCTTCACGGGATCGGTGCTCTTGGCGCGCTGGAAAGCCTCCGTCAGGATGGCAAAGCCGTGGTAGACCGCACCGGTGTACATGTCATCGTTGAATTTGGCCTTGAAGCCCTTGATGACGTTGTTGATGGGCCCCGGCATGTTGGTGTACGAGTAACCCACCGAATACACACGGCCCGCAGCGCCTGCACCCATGGCCGTGGGCGAACCAGTGGCCACCGCGTAGTAGGTGTAGAACTTGACGTTGTTCAGCCCCGCATCGTTGGCCGCCTTGATCAGCAGCGACAGGTCAGAGCCCCAGTTGCCGGTAATAACGCTGTCAGCACCTGACTGCTTGATCTTTGCAATGTAGGGTGCGAAGTCACGCACCTGTGCCAAAGGTGCCATATCGTCACCCACAATTTCAACGTCAGGGCGTTTGCGCTGCAGCATCTCCTTGGCGTACTTGCTGACCTGGTGGCCGTGCGCATAGTTCTGGTTGATCAGATAGACCTTTTTGACCTCGGGCACGTCTTTCAGGTACGAGGTCAGCGCCTCCATCTTCATGGAGGTGTCGGCATCCAGCCGGAAGTGCCAGTAGCTGCATTTGCTGTTGGTCAGGTCAGGGTCTACTGCGGCGTAGTTCAGGTACACCACTTCCTTGCCCTTGTTGCGGGCGTTGTGCTTTTCCAGCGCATCCATGATGGCCAGCGCCGGACCAGAGCCATTGCCCTGCACCACGTAGCGCACGCCCTGATCCATGGCTGAGCGCAATGCGCTGGTGGTCTCCTGCGGGCTGAGTTTGTTGTCGATGGCGATGATTTCAAACTTCACGCCGGCCGGGTTGTTCTTGCTGAACTCTTCAGCCAGGTACTGCCAGCTTTTCATCTGGTTGGTGCCCAGCGCCGCCATCAGGCCGGACAGCGGGTCTAACCATGCGATCTTGACGGTCTCGCCTTGCTGGGCCATCGAGGCACCGGCGCAGCTGAGCAATACGGAAGCGGCCACGGTCTTCAACACAAACTGCATGCTTGTCTCCTGCGTTGTAGGAATAGATTGAGGGCTGGTAGGAACTCACCGAAACACCCAGCAAGCGTAGTCAGTACACCGAGAAAACCGCATGGTGGTTTCACTCTTGGGACTATCCCCCTCCGTAGGAACCTGCATAAAAAAAGAGCACCCAACGCTTATGCATACTTACCTTTACATACATTCAGCATGCAAAACTAAGCAGGGCAAGCGCCAGTCGCTCATTTATTTAAAAGATCGTCAACAGCGGGGAGCAAACCCCGCTGTACCGCCAGCTACGCCGATGGCAGCTTGTAATCCTTGAGCTGTTCCCGCAGCTTGGTCTTGAGCATCTTGCCCGTAGCACCCAGCGGAATGGCATCCAGAAACACCACGTCATCCGGGATTTGCCACTTGGCAGTCTTGCCTTCGTAAAAAGCCAGCAGCTCTTCGCGGCTCAATTCAGCACCGGGCTTTTTAGAGACCACCACTATTGGGCGCTCGTCCCACTTGGGATGCGGCATGCCCACGCAGGCCGCCATGGCCACTGCGGGGTGGCCCATCGCAATGTTTTCAATGTCGATCGAGCTGATCCACTCCCCGCCAGACTTGATCACGTCTTTGGTGCGGTCGGTGATTTGCATGAAACCGTCTTCATCGATGGTGGCCACGTCTCCCGTGGGGAACCAGCCCAAGCCCTGCTCGTCCATCACCAGCGGGCTGTCGCCCTTGAAGTAACGCTCAATGATCCACGGCCCGCGTACCAGCAGGTCTCCGTAGGTTTTTCCATCCCAGGGCTGCTCATTGCCCTCGGCATCCACAATCTTCATCTCCACGCCATAAATGGCGCGGCCTTGCTTTTGATTGATCTTGAACTGGTCTTCCTTGGACAGTTTCAAGTGCTTGTTCTTGAGCGTGCACAGCGTGCCCAGCGGGCTCATCTCGGTCATGCCCCAGGCGTGCAGCACCTTCACGTTCAAGCCCTCTTCAAACGCGGTAATCATGGCAGGCGGGCAGGCTGCACCACCAATCACCGTGCGGCGCAATGTGCTAAAGCCCAGCTTGCTGGCCTGCACATGGCTCAACAGCATCTGCCAGACCGTGGGCACGCCCGCAGCGTAGGTGACCCCTTCCGCTTCCATCAATTCGTACAACGATTTGCCGTCCATCGCCGGGCCGGGGAACACAACCTTGGCCCCTGTCAGCGCTGCTGAATACGGAATGCCCCAGGCGTTGACGTGGAACATGGGCACCACGGGCAGCACCGCATCGCGCGCCGACAGCCCCATCACATCAGGCAGTGCAGCAGCGTAGGCATGCAATACGGTCGAGCGGTGGCTGTACAGCGCCGCCTTGGGGTTGCCTGTAGTGCCGCTGGTGTAGCACATGCTGGAGGCGGTGTTTTCATCGAGCTGCGGCCAGCGGTAGTTTTTGCTCTGCCCGCCAATCCACGCCTCATAGCTGATCAGCCCCGCAATGCCGCTGTCCGCAGGCAGCTTGTCGGCATCACACAAGGCCACCCATTGGCGCACGGTGGGGCATTTGGCATGCACCGCCTGCACCAAAGGCAGGAAGGTCATGTCAAAGCACACCACCTGATCTTCCGCGTGGTTCACAATCCAGGCCACCTGCTCCGGATGCAGGCGCGGGTTGATGGTGTGCAGCACGCGGCCAGAGCCACTGACGCCAAAGTACATCTCCATATGCCGGTAGCCATTCCACGCAATCGATGCCACGCGGTCACCATGGGCCAGCTTCAGGCCATCCAGCGCATTGGCCAGCTGCTTGGCACGCGCCCCCAGATCAGCATAGGTATAACGGTGAATATCGCCTTCTACACGGCGAGAGACGATCTGCGCATCATGGTGGTGCCGTGCTGCAAACTCAATCAACGACGAAATCAGTAACTGCTGGTTTTGCATCAATCCTTGCATGGATGTTGCTCCTTGGGTGTTCGAGTAAAGACCATGCGCTGCACCAGCACACAGGCTGGCAACACTTTAATCCTGCATCCTAAGCGCAGCCCCCACAGCGCCGATTGCGGGCTTTCCAGCATGCATGTGTCGCCAATGTGCCAGTTGGACGGCTTTTCACAGCCCATTTCCTGCACGCAACAAGGTTTCACAGCTTGGCCACAATGGCTGCATGCATTCATCCGATGGTTCTCGCGCCATAGCGTGGCAAGAAGGCTTTGGCCGCCTTGGCAGCGCTTTCCTTACCCACTTACAACCCACACCCTTGCCCAATGCGCAATGGGTGGCTCGCAGCCCTGAAGTTGCCAGTCTCGCAGGCTTGCCTGATGGGTTTCTGTACACCGATGCGGCCCTGCAAGCCTTCACCGGCAACACCGTATTGCCCGGCAGCCAGCCCTATGCAAGCGTCTATAGCGGCCACCAGTTTGGCGTGTGGGCAGGCCAGCTGGGTGATGGCCGGGCCATTCATCTGGGTGAAACCGCTGCAGGCTGGGAGCTGCAACTCAAAGGCGCAGGCCGCACGCCCTATTCACGTGGCGGTGATGGTCGGGCAGTACTGCGCTCGAGCATCCGCGAGTTTTTATGCAGTGAGGCCATGCACGCGCTCGGTATTCCCACCACACGCGCACTGTGCCTGACGGCGTCAGATGGCCCCGTCTACCGCGAAGAAGCCGAGACCGCCGCCGTGGTGACCCGCGCGGCACCCAGCTTTGTGCGCTTTGGCCATTTTGAACACTTTGCCGCGCGCGACATGCACCACGAGCTGCGTCAGCTGGCCGACTATGTGATTGACCGCTACTACCCCGCTTGCCGCAATGGCTGGCAAAGTGGCAGCGCCAGCACAGGCAACGCCTACGCAGCGCTGCTGTATGAGGTGGGTCAGCGCACCGCACAGATGGTGGCGCACTGGCAGGCCGTGGGCTTTTGCCATGGGGTCATGAACACCGACAACATGAGTATCTTGGGTCTCACGATTGACTACGGCCCCTTTCAGTTTCTGGATGCTTTTGACCCCAGCCACATCTGCAACCACAGTGACCATCAGGGCCGCTACGCATTCAACAAGCAGCCGCAAGTTGCCTACTGGAACCTGTTCTGTCTGGGTCAGGCCCTGCTGCCGCTGATTGAAGACGAAGACATCACCGTGCAGGCGCTGGAGGCCTACCGCCCCACGTTCAGCCACGCATTTCGCCGCCTGATGTGCCACAAGCTGGGCCTGCCATCGGCCGCCGACAGCCATGAGGCAGCGGTCACGCCCGTCATTGGGCAGTTGCTGGACATTCTGGCCGCCAGCCGGGTCGATCACACCATCTTCTGGCGCCGTCTGTCCCTGTCCGCCCAAGACAACGATTACGAGCGCGCACGCGAGCTGTTTTTAGATACCGCTGCGTTTGACCGCTGGTTGCTCACCTATCAAGAGCTGTCAGCCCAAACAGGCAAAGCGCCGGATGCCCATGCAATGCTCAGCACCAATCCGGCCTTTGTGCTGCGCAACCACGTCGGTGAATTGGCCATTCGGGCCGCACAAGCCGGTGATTTCAGCATGGTGCAATCATTGCAGCAGGTGCTAAGTCAGCCTTTTGTCGATCACCCAGCGCACAGCGCCTGGGCTGATTTCCCGCCCGACTGGGCCTCATCTATTGCGATCAGTTGCTCGTCATGACATTCCCCATCCAAAAGACCGACACCGAATGGTTTGAAGCATTGCAAGCGCAGGGTGCTGAACCAGTGGCCTACCAGGTCACACGCCACGCGGCGACAGAGCGCCCGTTCACGGGCAAGTACGAGCAGCACTGGGCCGATGGCAGCTATCACTGCGTCTGCTGTGGTGCGCAGCTGTTTCATTCCGACACCAAGTTTGATGCCGGTTGCGGCTGGCCCAGTTTTTACAAAGCCGTTCCCGGGGCAATCACCGAAATAGTAGATCGCAGCCACCACATGGTGCGCACTGAAACTGTGTGCAGCCAGTGCGGCGCACATTTGGGTCATGTGTTTGAAGACGGCCCCCAGCCAACGGGGCTTCGCTACTGCATGAATTCAGCCTCGCTGAACTTTCACGACCCAGCCTCACAGGGCAGCGCCTGCACCCCGCACGAAGACAGTCTGGACAGCGCCCACACCGACAGCGGTGACAGTGGTGATGGCAGCAATTGACCTTTGCATCGCTGAAAGCCTGCGCCTTGAAGGTTTTAGGGCCAGCATGTCTGCAGTGCTATGGCATGCTTGGCATCTTTTTCGCATGACCGCGGGCTTCTCCCAGTCCGAATGCATTTCATGAAACTGCTGATCGACTTTTTCCCCATTATTTTGTTTTTCGTGGCCTTCAAGGTCTGGGGCATCTACGCCGCCACGGCCGTTGCCATCGTGGCCACCATCATCCAAATAGCCTATCTGCGCATCAAAACTGGCAAGGTAGAAACCATGCAGTGGCTCAGTCTGGGTGTGATTGTTTTGTTTGGTGGCGCTACGTTGCTGGCCCACGATGAAAACTTCATCAAATGGAAACCCACCGTGCTGTACTGGCTGATGGGTGGCGCATTGCTGGTCGGTCATCTGATCTTCAAGAAAAATTTCTTGAAGAGTCTGATGGGCGCGCAGCTGCAATTACCAGAGTCCGTATGGACCACGTTGAACTGGGCCTGGACCATCTTCTTTGCGGTCATGGGCGTACTGAATCTGTGGGTGGCCTTTAACTTTGATACCGATGCCTGGGTCAACTTCAAGATGTTTGGCGGTATTGGCCTGATGCTGGTATTTGTCGTAGGCCAGGCCCTGTACTTGGGCCGCTACCTCAAGGAACCCGAGCAGACTTCGGCCAAGGAGCCGGGCAATGAGTGAAGGCATCACCGCCGCAGCCATCGAGCAAATGCTACGTGACAAGCTTGCACCCACGCAACTGCAAGTGATTGACGAAAGCGCAGCGCACGCTGGCCATGCAGGGGCCAATGGCACTGGTTTTGGCACGCACTTTCGCGTCCGTATCGCTGCACCTGCTTTTGAAGGCAAAAGCCGTGTTGCACGTCACCGCGTTGTGTATGATTCCTTGCAACACTTTATCGACCAAGGATTGCACGCCCTGGCGATTGAAGTGCTGTAAGCAGACGATTAGCTAGACCTGCCAACGGTCGTTGGCGGGCACCAACCACTTATCTTTTTCTTGGATTTCCGCATGAAAAAACAGCTTTTGCCCAGCCTTTTGGCTGCCGCCGTGTTGGGCACTGTCGCCCTTTCGGCTTCTGCGCAAAACTTGGCCATCGTCAACGGCAAGGCCGTGCCCCTGGAGCGCGTGACTGTGCTCAAGCAGCAAATTGAGCGCTCTGGCCGCCAAGTGCCTCCTGAGATGGACGCCCAGATCAAGGAAGAAGTCATTGCCCGTGAAATCTTCATGCAAGAAGCATCCAAACGCGGTCTGGACGCCACACCGGAGTACAAGCAGCAAATGGATCTGGCCCGCCAGACCATCCTGATCCGCGACCTGTTCACCGACTACCAAAAGAAGAACCCGGTCACCGACGCCGAGATCAAGGCTGAATACGAAAAATTCGTACAAGCCAACGCAGGCAAGGAATACCGCGCCAGCCACATCCTGGTGGAATCTGAAGACCGCGCCAAGGCCATCATTGCAGAAGTGAAGGCTGGCAAAAAGTTTGAAGACATCGCCAAGAAAGAATCCAAGGACCCAGGATCGGGAGCGCAAGGCGGTGATCTGGGCTGGGCCAGCCCTGCCAACTATGTGCCTGAGTTCACTGAAGCCATGGTCAAGCTGCAAAAGGGCGGCCTGTCTGATGCGCCCGTGAAGAGCCAGTTTGGCTGGCACGTCATTCGCGTGGACGACCTGCGCGATGCCCAGTTGCCTGGTCTGGAAGACATCAAGCCCCAGATCGCCGAGCAGCTGGAACAGCAAAAGATGATGCAGTTCCAAGAAGCGCTGCGCGCCAAGGCCAAGGTGCAATAAGCCACTGCGCCAGCACCCACAAAAAAAGCGACCCTCAGGTCGCTTTTTTTGTGGTCTGCACGGCCTGTTTATGCACCCCGTGTAATGGGCACCTGTGCGTCGCGTCCATAGGTGCCGTACTTGCCCAGCTCCCACTTTGCAATCGCGTTGCGGTGCACTTCATCCGGGCCATCTGCAAAGCGCAGCGTGCGCGATGTGGCGTAGGCGTGGGCCAGCGGGAAGTCCTGGCACAAGCCACCACCACCGTGCACCTGCATGGCCCAGTCGATCACATCGCAGGCCAGTTGCGGAGCAACCACCTTGATCATGGCAATCTCGGAACGTGCCACCTTGTTGCCCACGGTATCCATCATCCATGCCGCCTTGAGCGTCAGCAGACGGGCCATGTCAATGCGGCAACGCGCTTCAGCAATGCGCTCTTGCGTCACCGTTTGCTGGGCAATGGTCTTGCCAAACGCCACGCGGCTGGAAGCGCGCTTGCACATCAGCTCCAATGCACGCTCTGCCTGGCCAATCAAGCGCATGCAGTGGTGAATACGGCCAGGGCCAAGGCGGCCCTGGGCAATTTCAAAACCACGGCCTTCACCCAGCAGCACATTGCTGACAGGTACGCGCACATTCTCAAAGTACATCTCCATGTGACCGTGCGGCGCATCGTCAAATCCCAGCACGCTCAAGGGGCGCACTACACGCACACCCGGGGTATCGGCAGGAACCAGCACCATGCTTTGCTGTGAGTGCTTGGCGGCCTCTGGATCGGTCTTGCCCATGGTGATGTAGATTGCACAGCGCGGGTCACCCGCTCCCGAGATCCACCATTTGTGGCCATTGATGACGTATTCATCGCCCTGGCGCTCAATGCGTGTGCAGATGTTGGTGGCGTCGCTGGAGGCGACCTCAGGCTCGGTCATCGCGAAGGCGGAGCGAATCTCACCGCGCAGCAGTGGCTGCAGCCATTGGTCGCGGTGCTCCTGGGAACCATATCGGGCAATGGTTTCCATGTTGCCGGTGTCAGGCGCCGAGCAGTTGAACACTTCGGATGCCCAGCCCACACGCCCCATGATCTCGGCCAGTGGCGCGTACTCCTGGTTGGTCAGCCCCGCCCCCTGAACACCAGCGATTTCAGCCGTGTCTTTGGGCAAAAACAGATTCCACAAGTCTTGCTCTTTGGCTTTTTCTTTCAGGCCTTCAATGACTTTCAGTGGTGTCCAGCGCTTGCCTGCCTGCGTATTGGCTTCCAGTTCATGGTGAAAGGTTTCTTCTGCAGGGTAGACGTGCTCTTCCATGAAACGCAGCAAGCGTGCCTGCAATTCCTTGGTCTTAGGGGAGTAATCAAAATCCATGGAGTGCTCCTTTTCGTTAACTAGCAAACATGGGCATGCACTGCCCCCCGGCAGCTACAGGCCGTCTAACACACAAGGGGGTAAGGGGGGTTGTGACCGGCGCTGTTCAAGCGCCGTGTTTCTGTGCGTACGACCATGCCAGCTGTGCCATCGGACGTGCCGTATCGCCTGCTGCCTTGGCCTGTGCGCTGGAAGCTGTTCCGGCCTCCACACGTTTGGCAATGCCCTGCAAGATGGCCGCAATGCGGAACATGTTGTAGGCCAGATAAAAGTTCCAGTCTGCCTTGAGCTGCTCAGGCGTTGCCAGACCTGTGCGCTCGCAGTAGCGACGCATATATTCCGCCTCGCTGGGAATGCCTAGCGCCTGAATATCCAACCCACCGATGCCACGCCCCAGGCTGACAGGAATGTGCCAGGCCATGCAGTGGTAGCTAAAGTCTGCAAGGGGATGGCCCAGTGTGGACAACTCCCAGTCGAGCACGGCGATGACCTTGCCAGCATCAGGAGCAAACATGACGTTGTCCAGCCGGTAGTCACCATGCACGATGGAGACCTTGCGCTCGTCCCTGGCGCTATCGGGCATGTTCGCTGGCAGCCACGCCATCAACTGGTCCATCTCTTGGATGGGCTGCGTGACGGAGGCTGTGTACTGCTTGCTCCAGCGTCCAATTTGGCGTTCAAAGTAATTGCCGGGCTTGCCGTAGTCTGCCAGACCCTGCTGGCGCACATCCACGGTGTGCAGCGCCGCTATCACGCGGTTCATCTCGTCGTAAATTTCACCGCGCTGCGCGTTGGTCATTGCGGGCAGAGACTGGTCCCACAGAATGCGCCCCTCTTTGAACTCCATGATGAAGAAGGCGCGGCCAATGATGGACTCGTCCTCACACAATGCGTACATGTGCGGCACAGGGACATCGGTACCCGCCAGGCCGCTCATGACCTTGAACTCACGCTCAATGGCGTGCGCAGACGGCAACAGCTTGGCTACCGGGCCGGGCTTGGAACGCATGACGTAGCTGCGCCCCGGTGTGATCAATTTGTAGGTAGGGTTGGACTGCCCCCCTTTGAACATCTCTACCGTCACTGGCCCCTCAAAGCCTGCAACGTGCTGCACCATCCATGTGCTCAGCACTTGGACATCAAATTCATGTGCCTCAGAGACGGGTTTGGTACCTACAAAATGGTCAAAGTTGCTCATACGTCTTTAAAGGTCAGTTTCCACGATGCGCAAAAGCCCATCGCGGTCGCGCACCACCAACCCACCCGGCTCGATCCGGATGATGTTCTCGCGCTCCATGCCCTTGAGCTCTTGGTTCACGCGCTGGCGTGATGCCCCGAGCAGCTGGGCCAACTCTTCCTGCGCCAGTTGCAGGCCGATACGAATCTCCTCGCCATTGGCAAGGCTGGGAATGCCATAGCTGCGAGCCAGATGCAGCAGTTGCTTGGCCAGACGTGCCCGCAGTGGCAACGTGTTCAAGTCTTCCACCAAACCATAGAGCTGCCGAATGCGGCGCGCCGCCAGCCACAGCATGGCTTCGTAAAACTCTGTGTGTGTTGCCAAAATGCGTTTGAAATCTGCCTTGGCCACGCACAGCAGCGTGGTGGAGCCGTGCGCATACCCGTCGTGGGTGCGTCGATCCCCGTCGAAAATGGAGGTATCCCCAAACCACAGCCCAGGTTCGACATAGGTCAGCGTAATTTGCTTGCCCGTGATCGATGTGGAACTGATGCGAACCGCCCCCCTGGCGCACGCAAACCATTCTTCCGGCGCTTCGCCGCGGGCGCAAATTAACGCACCATCTTTGAATCGTTTGACGTAAGCGCATCGCAGAATGTCGTGCCTGAGAGAAGGTGAAAGGGATGAAAACCAGCGACCTGAGTTGATCGCTTCACGTTCTTCGATAGTAAGAATCGGATCGTCCATAGCCTGTCGTTTCTGTGACTGAAAACCAGACCATTGTCGCGTCAGAGACCAGCACGTTTCGCGCTTGAGCAGACCTCACATGGCCAATTTGTCCAGAAAGTGACACTTTTCGCTTTACAAAGCCAAAACACAAAGGGTTAACCCTTAACTTATTGTCTTCAAAGGACTTCTTTCAATAAGCCTGCATTCGTGCTTAGCGCGAATATGTGGTTTTTTTATTCGAAATTTCCGCTGTGCGGAACATGGTTATCCCCGCCGATGAGCCGACAGGCATGCCCAACAGCGGCCCAGCATGCAAAAAACAGCACGAAGTAATTCGGACCACAGCCCATATCTGCGCCACCAAGACTGCATGCGCCAGCGGCCATAAAAAAAGCATGGCAAGAAAACCTGCCATGCTTTTTGGGTGACTAACAGCGCTGACGTCATCAGCGCCAAAAGCCATTCGGATGTTCAGCTACGCTTGCTTATCTGTGTGCACTGGCACCACTGGAATGCGCGCACCGTGAAGATCAATCACGCAGGACACATCACCGATCTGCACCGGGGTGCCGTGAAAGCTGGCTTCCCATCCGTCAGTGAGTTTGAAGTTCATCGTTTCATTGACCAGCGTTCGCTCACCCTTCAACAATTGCATATCACTCGCACTTAACTCAATGCGCTGTGGATACGCGTTGTTGTGGGTTTTCCAGTGCTCGCGCAAGATAGCGATCAGGGTGTCATAGAGATTGGGCATGGCACTAATTTTAAGGGACAGCACCCTTACCGCAGTGCGGCAAGGGTGTGCTTATGCCTTTACCTGGTCGCTGCGCTGAACTGCATCAGAACTGGAAATCTGCACGCACCCAGACAGTGCGGCCAGGTTCTTGCAAGCGAGCGAACCCGGGATAACCAAAGCCTGCATTGCCTGCCAAGTTCAAATGCTCTGCATAGTCTTTGTCAAACAAGTTATCAACACCCGCGAGCAACTTGAGGTGCGAATTCACGCGATAGCTCGCATTGATGGCCAAGGTGCCAAAACCAGAGCTGGCCCCCAGATCACGCCCCACAATGTTGCCCTCATCCAAGCTATACCGGTGCTGGCCCGGGACCAGACGCCACAGAGCACCGGCGGTCCATGCATCTTGGGCGTAATCCAGCCCTAAGCGCAGTTCGGCAGGTGGAATTTGAGGCAAGGGCCGGTGATCAGTACGGTTGTCCGACCAGGTTCCTGCCAATGTGGCCTGCCCTGTCCATGACTGCGTCAAGCGGTAGCTGCCGCCCAGCTCCAAGCCCGCAGTACGTGCATCTACATTACGCACACTGGAGGTCATGCCCGGGTAATTGAGCAAGATGTAGTCCTGCACCACGCCCATATAAGCAGACACCCAGGCCTGAGCCTTGTCACTTTTCCATTGCGCGCCCACATCCAGCTGGGTGGTTTTTTCGGGCTTGAGTGTTACGAATGCATTGCCTTTGCCCACCGCACTATTGCCCGGCGAGATCAGCTCCCAGTAATCAGGGAAGCGCTGAACATGGCCAACCCCTGCATAGACCGTTGTGCCATCCGCAGCCACGTGCTCCCAGCGCAGAAAGCCACTGGGCATGGCCGAGCTACTGCGTGTATCGACCTGTGCCGTGCCATAGCGCTGCGCCTTGGCTTGATCCAGACGCAAGCCCCCTACCCAGCGTGTCTGCACACTGGCCTGCCAGCCCAATTCTGCAAACCATCCCCAGTTAGAAAACTTGGCATCGCGCACACGCTCTTTTGTCTGGAAAGGCAGCAGTGGCGTTCCTGTGCGCTTGTCGTGCGGGCTGGTGTACATATCCATGCCTGTGGTCAGCTCCCATTGCGCCGCGGGTTGCACAGTGGCTGCGACGCGCCCTCCTGTTGTGATGCGGCGCACATTGCTGGCCATGCCACCCGCCATCATTCCTGACGCTGGGGGTGTTCGCAGCTTGAAGTTATCCATCACATGGTCTGCGTTGTGGTGGTAAAGCTGTGCCTCCACTTTGGATAGCCAGCTGTTGATTTGGCGCTTTTCAAAGCGCAGCCCCCAGCTTTCTCGACGAAACTGGGTGCCGTCCATACCGCGCGCACCATACCGCGCCTCACCATCTCCAGCGCCAGCGCTTAACTCCAGCAAAGTCTGGGCATCGGGGGTCCAGCCCAGCGCAACGTCCGTGTTCCATTTTTCATAGGCTGAAGGCACGCGACGCCCGGCACCATCTTGGTAATCCTGGCTGTGCGCGCGGTTGGCACTCATCCGAGCAAACATGCTGGCATTCCCCAGCTCCAGCTCCACACGCTGGTCATTGCGGCCATGGCTGGCACCTAGCACGCTGGCAGAACCACGCGCACCAGGCTCGGTAAATTCAGGTGGCAGGCGATCAAAACGCACCACCCCCGCCGATGCACCAGGCCCCCACAGCACGGTTTGCGGCCCTTTCACCAAGGTGAGCTGGTCATAGGTCTCTGGGGAGATGTACGAACTGGGCGCATCCATGCGCGAGGGACAAGCGCCCATCAACTGCGAGCCATTGGTCAATAGCGGCAGCCGTGAGCCAAACTGCCCCCGAAACACGGGGTCGCTGTTCGATCCACCACTGCGGATGGCAGAAAAACCAGGAATGCTCTTGAGGTAATCCGCCGCATCACTGGCAGGAATAGGTTGCCGCGGCTGTTTAGGGTCGGTGACCACCTGCGCGAAAGAGTGATCGTGAATCGCCGTCACAACGACTTCTGGCAGTCGCTCACCTTGCTCAACAGGCATTGCAGCCCGGCTGACAGAGGCCATTGAAAACACGGATGCACACGCCCAGACACACACGCCGGGGGTCAAAGGGCCACGCGGTGCCCAAAATTGTTTATTCATCTTGCAAAAATCCGCGCCCCTTCCCTGCTGCAAAAGTCACAAGCGTGCAGGCACGCCTGCCCTGCGTGCATGCGGGTCAAGGCAAATTTGAATGAGGGATCGGCGCATCCACAAGGAATGCGCCCGTTTCAAACGCGCGCGGAAACGGGAGGTCCACGGGGCGGCAATTGCGCCGCCACCTGCAAGGAGGGAGGGAAATGTGCCGGGCGCCGCCAGTTTTCCAGGTAGGCGGGCTCAGGGTATTGAGCCAGTTGCAATGACCACGCAGGCGGCGGACTCAGTGCAATACAGAGCAAACATTGCGGATCTTGGTGATCGCTGTGTGGATTGCTGCTGTGGTCTTGATCGACCTGTGCCCCCACCCAAAGCGGCATCTGAACCAGGGTGCTAGCCGCACCCTCTGCCTCTGAAATACAGAGGCTTTCGTGCATCGCAACAGCCAGCGAATCGCTGCTCGTCGCCAGCCCACGCACGCGCGCACCAGAAAGCAGCGCTACCAGCCATAGCGCTGTAAACACCATAAAAACGATGGTGTGCAATCGACGGTTGTGACGCAGCTGCTCTAGCATGGGCGCCCATTATCAAATATGCGCGACTGCGCGCACCGCAGATCAAATAGCAAAGACAGTGCAATCTGCGGCAGATTTGCGCCTGCGCAACTTCTCTGAACAACGTGGCACAATCGCCCCGCTGCTTTCCTGCAGCAATTCGCTAGGGGTGCCCTGTGTCGCAGACAGAGGGCTGAGAGAGTCCCTTTGAACCTGATTGAGATCATCCTCGCGCAGGGAAGCTGTTCAGCTGGCCTATGCACCCGCACGCTTTGAGCGCTGCCCGGGTGCTCGCCTGTCACGGCCCCTGCTTCGTTGGCATACGGAGCATTTAATGAGCCCCTCTTCTTCCACACCCGCTAACCAGGCGCTGTCACAGACTTTGCCGTCTGAACGGGTGTTTGCCTTGCGCGACCACGCGGCCCTGTGGTTCAGCCTGGGCGTTGGCTTGCTGGTCATGCAGGTTGGTGCCTATTTATTGCCGGCACTGTCTACCCAGCAAGCCGTATTGGCGATTGTTTTAGGCTCAGCTTTAGGTGCAGGCCTTTTGGGCTGGATGGCCAAAATTGCCTGCGATACAGGCTTGTCCAGCGCAGCACTGATGACGCATGTGTACGGTCGTCAATTTGCCAAACTGCCTATTTTGCTGAATCTGGTGCAGCTCATTGGCTGGGGCACATTTGAACTGGTGGTCATGCGCGATGCCAGCGTTGCCATTGCACGTCAGGCAGGTGGCATGGTGTCCACGTTCTGGCCTGTGGTGATGACACTGGTCTGGGGTGGCGTGATTGCGCTGCTGATCAGTGGCTCCATGCTCAAGCTGGTGCGCCAGCTGATCGCACGTGTGGCACTGCCACTGGTGATCGCTTCACTGCTATGGCTGACATGGCACTTTGTGGGCCTGGCAATGGAGCAAGGCTGGCACAGTCTGTGGCATCGTGAAGGCACGGGCGGCATGGGCTGGTTACCCGCCATGGATCTGGTCATTGCCATGCCTATTTCCTGGCTCCCCCTCGTGGCCGACTATGCACGCCACGGCCGCGATGGCCGTAGCGCCCTGCGCGGCACATGGCTGGGCTATGCCGCAGCCAATATGTGGTGCTACGGTCTGGGTGTCCTGGTGACACTGACGCTGCCTAGCGCCGACTTGGTCACCGCCTTGCTGCTGGCCCAGGGTGGATTGATTGCACTGACCTTGATCTTGATTGACGAAGTAGACAATGCATATGGCGACACCTACTCAGGGGCCATGGCCGCGCACAGCATCGTGCCGCGCTGGACTCTACGCCGCTGGGGCCTGGCTCTGACGCTGGTGTGCGTTCTGCTTGCACTGGTACTGCCCATGCACAGCATTGAGCCATTTTTATTGATGCTCAGCTCCGTGTTTGTGCCTTTGTTTGGTGTCATCCTGGGCCGTCTGGCATGGCAGTCAGCACCTCAGCGCCTGTCCCAAGCTGCCCAGTGGCTGCAAGATGCACACCATACCCATTGGCCTGCAGTGCTGCTGTGGCTGTCGGGCGTGGCGTTTTACCATCTCCTGCCCTCGATTGCAGCAGAAGCTGGCCGCTCAGTGCCAACATTGATTGTCTGCTTTGTCTTGGCGCGCTGGTTACCGCGCACACCAGCATCCCGCGTGTGATCAAGTGAGGGCAATTTGCAAGTTGTGTCTAGACGTTTCATCACTTAATATCGGCCGCAACGCGATGACGTCAGGATTTCGCTCTGCTTTTTGCGTGTCAAATCCAAAATCAGAAGCGCCATCCAAGGCATGATTCATGCCATTGCAGGCAACGCGTTATACGTAAGTGCCTCAACCATTGATTCACAGGAGTTATTACCGCGTGCTGCCTCAACTTGCCCTTCACCTGACCGGCCGCCTGCGCCGCGGCGGCATTGCTGCCCTGTTGCTGACAGGCGCTCTCGCCTCCGCCCCTACGTTGGCCCACGCACAAGAGTTTTTGAGCATCAAGGGCAAAACCGTCAACATCCGTGCAAAACCCAGCACGCAATCCGAAATTGCCTGGGAGCTGATCAACGGCTACCCCGTAGAAGTGATCGCCAAGCAAGACGATTGGGTCAAGGTCAAAGACTTTGAGGGGGCATTGGGCTGGGTGCACAAACCCCTGACATCGACCGAACCTCACTTTCTGGTGAAAGCCGACACCGTCAATCTGCGCTCGGGCCCTGGCACCAGCCACAGCGTGGTCACCAAGCTGAAGAAATACGACATTGTCAAAACCATTCAAAAGCAAGACGAATGGGCCAAAGTGCAAACGTCTGAAGGCCAGGAGGGGTGGATGCTGGAAAAACTGGGCTGGGGCTGGTAAGAGCTGCAATGTGGCAACTCTCCACCCAAAGAAAAACGGCGCTTTCAGCGCCGTTTTGTATTTTTAACGTGCCCGCCCTGAAGAACGCTTAGCTACGGAAGATGACTTGTGGCAGCGGCGCAAAGCCATGGTTCAGTGGCCCCTGCCCTTTGCCTGTGTGCACCTGCGCCCCGGAAGCAATGGCCCCGACAATGTAGGTGCGCGCACTTTCCACAGCAGCCACCAAATCAAAGCCCAGAGCCATGTGCGCGGCAATCGCCGATGACAGCGTACAACCCGTACCGTGTCCGTTGTGCGTGTGAATGCGCTGCGAGCCCAGTTCTTTGCGCAGGCCGCCAGCGCCTGCCAGCAAATCCATCACCCAGTCACCAGGCAAGTGACCACCTTTGAGCAACACATGGGGTGCGCCCATCTCCAGCAGGGCCTGGGCTGCAGATTCCATGTCACTGATGGCCGTAATCTTGCCGCCGATCAACCAGCCTGCCTCATCCAAATTGGGCGTAATCACGGTGGCCAGTGGAAACAGCTCGCGCACCAGCACATCTACGGTTTCGTCATGAATCAGCCTGTCGCCACTGGTCGCCACCATCACTGGGTCAAGCACTACATTGGTGATGCCATAGCTGCGGATCGCCTCGGCCACCACGTGCACCACTTCGGGGGCATGCAGCATGCCGATTTTGATGGCGTCGACACCAATATCCTGCATCACTGCGTCGATCTGGGCCTTGAGCATTTCCGGCGGAATGCCATGAATGCCTCGAACACCCAATGTGTTTTGCGCCGTGATGGCGGTAATGGCGGTCATGCCATAACAGCCCAAAGCGCTGAAAGTTTTAAGGTCGGCCTGAATGCCTGCGCCGCCACCACTGTCAGAGCCGGCGATAGAGAGCACACGGGGATAGCGCGGCAACTGGGTAGATGCACTGCTTGAAGGCAGGATTTGCGTAGTCATGCCAAAAATTATGACCCAAGCCAAGGCTTGTTCACATGCTGGCCTCGCAGTTGCCCCCCATATGATGTAATTGTCGCTTGCGGACGAAACAGGGGTGTCCTGCTGCGCCAAGCCTATCGCTTACGCGGCAAGCGACTGAGAAACACCCTGGGGCAATCGACATCACAGCATGTGCCCCGTTACCCGATCCAGATCATGCTGGCGTGGGGAGTTTCACCAGAGCGGCGGCCCGAGACGGCTGCAACGCCCGTTTTGTCCATGGCGATACCTAGCAACGGACGAAATACTGACCATGATCGCTCTCACCGCACCCTCTCACATTGCTATTTTGGGCGCAGGCCTGATGGGCCGTTTACTGGCTTTGGAGCTGGCGCGCGAAGGGCACCGCGTGGAAGTCTTTGAAGCCAAGGGGCCAGAGGCCGATGGTGCCGCTGCACGGGTGGCTGCCGCCATGCTGGCGCCTTTGGCTGAATCTGCGATCACCGAGCCCGGCGTAGTGCGCATGGGTCAGTACGGCCTGAACCGCTGGCCACAATTGATTGCCCAGCTGGACGATCACGTCTACTTCCAGCAAAACGGCACACTGGTGGTGTGGCACCGCCAAGATGCCGCCGATGCCAACCGCCTGTGCGGCCTGTTTGAGAAAAACCGCCGCATCAACCCCAGCCTGCCTGCACTGGAAACACTGACCAGCGACCGCTTGAATGAAGTAGAGCCAGCCTTGCAAGGCCGCTTTAACCAAGGCGTGTATCTGCCCGGCGAAGGCCAGCTGGACAATCGCCAGTTGCTGGCCACACTGGAAAAAACGCTGACCCGCCTGGGCGTCACCTTCCATTGGCATACCCCGCGCGAAACCACCGATTTCACCCCTGGCACCGCCCACCAGCCTGACCTTGTGATTGACTGCCGGGGCCTGGGTGCCCGCACTGAATGGCAGGACCTGCGCGGCATTCGCGGTGAAGTGGTGCGCGTGCACGCCCCCGAGGTGACACTGCAACGCCCCACGCGCTTGGTGCATCCGCGATACCCCCTGTACATCGCGCCCAAGGAAGATCACATCTTTGTCATTGGTGCTACCGAGATTGAATCAGACGACATGGGCCCGGCCAGCCTGCGCTCGGTCATGGAGCTGCTCAGCGCCCTCTACACCGTGCACTCCGGTTTTGCAGAAGCCCGCATTTTGGAAATTGCCACCCAGTGCCGCCCTACACTGCCTGACAATCTGCCTGCCGTGCGCTGGCTGGATGAGCGCATCTTGCAGGTCAACGGCCTGTACCGCCATGGCTACATGATCTCGCCAGCCATGCTGGACATCACGCTGCAAATCTTGCGCACCGGCAGCACCGAACTGGCGGCCAGTTTTGATGTGGCCGTGCATGACACGGCAGACGCTTAAATTTTGAAACGGGGGGCCTGCGCCCCCTGCCTAAACGCCCATGAACATCACCATCAACCAGCAACCTGTGCAACTGCCTGCCAACGCCTCAGTGGCCGCCGCCATAGAGCACTGGCAAGCCAAGCCGCCGTTTGCGGTGGCCGTGAACACCAACTTTGTACCTAAATCACGCTATGCCATCCACCTGCTCGCCGAAGGTGACCGCATGGAAGTGATTGCTCCCGTCACCGGCGGCTAAACTGCTTGCCGCACATAATTTATACAGTCATATCAGCCTCTAGCACTTATCACAAAAGCGCTGGTAGCTCACAAATTCAGCCATGAGCAAATACACCGCCCCCGCAGACAGCTTGGTGCTGTACGGCCAGACCTTCCACAGCCGCCTGTTGCTTGGCACTTCACGCTATCCATCGCCCGCCGTGCTGGAAGCAGCGGTGGCCCGCGCCAAGCCTGCCATGGTGACGGCCTCGTTGCGCCGCCAGGGCAGCAATGCGGCCGAAACCGGTGCCAGCTTCTGGGAGCTGCTGCGCAAGCTGAATGTGCCCGTGCTGCCCAATACGGCAGGCTGCATGACCACACAGGAAGCCATCACCACCGCGCAGATGGCGCGTGAAGTGTTTGACACCCCCTGGATCAAGCTGGAGCTCATTGGCGATGACTACACCCTGCAACCCGATACGCTGAACCTGGTGGAAGCCGCATCCATCCTGATCAAGGAGGGTTTTCAGGTGCTGCCTTACTGCACCGAAGACTTGGTGCTGTGCCAGCGACTGGTAGACGTGGGCTGCCAGGCCGTCATGCCATGGGCCGCGCCCATTGGTACGGGCCGTGGTCCCGCCAACCCCTACGCCATGCAAATGCTGCGCGAGCGCCTGAAGGTGCCCCTGATTGTGGATGCCGGCCTGGGACGACCCAGCCACGCTTGCACCGTGATGGAGTGGGGTTTTGATGCCGTGCTGCTGAACACCGCTGTGGCCCTGTCTGAAGACCCCGTGCGCATGGCCGGTGCCTTTGCCGATGCCACACAAGCAGGCCGCGATGGCTATCTGGCTGGTGCCATGGCCGAGCAAACCGCAGCCCAGCCCAGCACCCCCGTTCTGGGCACACCGTTTTGGCACCATGACTGAGCAGCACATCCCTGGCATGGTTGCCGCCATCATTGCTGCCCACGCAAGCACCTTTGCACCAGAAGGCAACCGCTTGCCTGCGCAACCCACACCTGTGGCTACTAGCCAAGACCCCGTCTACCTGGCCGCACTGCAAGCGTGCAGTGCGCTGGGCTTTATCGCCATCGATGCGCAATGTCTGGCACAGGCATGGCAAAACCAGAGCCAGCGCACAGGCCTGTTTGATGCAGCGCACTGGCCCGATGCGCCGCAAGACTTTGGCCTGGCCGGCGCTGACCCACAGCTCGCCTTCCCGCAATGCCCACGTGCCCTGGGCCTGTACGGCGTACTGCCCAGCGCCGAATGGGTAGGCCGCATGGCACGTGCCGGTGTACCCACAGTACAGCTGCGCTTTAAAAGTGACGACCAGAACGCCATTCGCAATGAAGTTGCAGCCGCCGTACAAGCAGTACAGGGCACCAAGGCCCTGCTGTTCATCAACGACCACTGGCAAGCCGCCATCGACGCAGGGGCCTACGGCATTCACGTTGGGCAGGAAGATCTGGATGCACTGCAAGGCGCGCAGCTAAACGCCATCCACGCCAGCGGCCTGCGCCTGGGTGTCAGCACCCATGGCTACGCCGAAATGGTGCGTGCCCATGCCGTGCAGCCCAGCTATATCGCTTTGGGCGCGGTATTTCCCACCACCCTCAAAAAGATGGAAACCGCACCGCAAGGTGTGGCCCGCCTGCAAGCCTATGTGCGCTTGATGCAGCAATACCCGCTGGTGGCCATTGGCGGCATTGCAGCAGAGCAGTTTCCTGCCATTTTGGCCACAGGCGTCGGCTCTGTGGCCGTTGTGCGCGCCTTGGTCAACGCCCCCGAGCCTGAGGCTGCTGCCCACCATTTGCTGGCCTGCATGCGCTAAGCGATCACCGCCTTTTCCATAGATCACCCAATCTGGCACAGCTTGTGCTTTGTATACAAAAGCAGCACGCAGGATGCCCCCACGCACCTGAAGTGGGCAACTGGTGAGCAACGTTTTCAATTGATCTATGGAGGGAAATACCATGAAAAAATCTCTGATCGCTTTTGGTGCCGCCTTGGCATGCATGGGTGCTGCACAAGCGCAAAGCAATGTGCAGTTGACTGGCTTGGTCGATATGTATGTGGGCTCGATGAAGACCGCAGGCAAAGAGCGCACCAGCGAAGTCGGCTCTGGCGGCATGACCACCTCCTGGTGGGGCATGAACGGCACAGAAGACCTGGGCAATGGCCTGAAAGTAGGCTTTGCACTTGGCGCTTTCTTCCGCGCTGACACCGGCACCCCTGGCCGCTTTAATGGGGATGCGTTCTTTGCTCGCGATGCCAACGTGTCTTTGTCTGGCGGTTTTGGTACTTTGAAGCTGGGCCGCTCCATGGCCCCTAACTTCTTGCCAACCATCCTGTTCAATCCCTACGGTGACTCTTTCACCGTCTCTCCTTTGGTGCTGCACTCCGTAGGCAACAACGCTGCAGATACAGGCTGGAGCAACCAGATCACCTACAGCACACCCACATTTGCGGGCCTGCGCGCCAATCTGCAGTACCAGTTTGGTGAACAAGCCGACAAATCTGGCACCAACAACGTTGGCGCCAACGTGTTCTACAACCAAGGCCCCCTGGCTTTGACCGCCGTGTATGAGCAAGCCGACATCGGCAACCCCGGGCTGGCCAACTACAACGCCCTTGGTTATTCCAAAGACAAGTGGATGGTGGGTGCAGCTTATGACTTCAGCGTGGTCAAGCTGTACGCCACTTACGGCCAAGCCACGCAAGACTTCAGCACGGGTGCTGATGACATCAAAAAGAAAACCTATTCTCTGGGCCTGGATGTACCTGTGACCAAGGCTGGCACAGTCAAAGTGGCCATGGCACAAACCAAGACAGACTCTGTCTCCGGCAAGTGGACGACAGCCACCGTGGGCTACGATCACTTCCTGTCCAAGCGCACTGACGCCTATGCAGCCGCCATGTATGACAAGAACAGCGCACTGATCGACAACAAGTCCGGCACCAGCCTGGCAGTCGGTATCCGCCACCGTTTCTAAGCCCGTGCTCTACGTAAAAAAGCCCCGAGTTCGGGGCTTTTTTTGTGTCTCTTAACTTTATTTAATAGCTTTCAACGCTTTCCACACAATGATTTCAGATACTTATCTATCTGAATCGCTTTATTCATCAGCGCTAACAGCTCACTTTTTCAGTGCATCCTTACGTTGCCCTTCCTGCAGCACCTGCAGGCGCAAATCCACTGCTTGCAATAGCGCTGCATCACCCGCTTCCTGCGCCCAGCGCCGCTCTACCAGCAGCCACGCCATGGCCGCCCTGCGCCAGCCTTGCTGTGAGGCCACATCCACCGCCAGTTGCACCTGCATGGGGGTAATGGCCCCGGCGCGCAGTGCCACACCGGCTGCCGTCAGTTGCGACAGTGCCTGCCCCGCAGGCAGGCCCGCAGCCACTGGTGCACCCCCCAACAACTGTGCAGCCATGGCTTGCTGTGCCTGCGGCAGCAACGGCACATCGGCAGCGGTGTGCGCTCCTTTCAGATAACGGGCGTAAGCCTGCTCCGCAGGTTCAGCGCCAGCGCCGTAGCGCTCGTAGCGTGGACAGTCCGTCAGCTCCAGCGCTGCAGTTTGCGCTGCGCATTCCAGCAAGGCCATGCGTGCCATCTGGCTGGGCAGGCCGGTGGCGGCCACTTCGTTAAAGGCTTTGCTCCACTCCACATCGGCCACGCGCGTCTGGCCCTTCAAATACGCCTGCACAGCGCGCTCTGAGGCAGATTGCGCCTCCAGCGCCCATTTCGGGGCTGGAGGTTTGCTGCCACATGCGGCCAGCCAGACACTGACCAAGCCCAGTGCAATGGGCCATCGCAAAGTATTTTTCATGGCAGCTTGACCTCGGCTTCTTTGGCAAACGGCCATTTGCGCTGCAAATCGGCCAGCATGTCTTCGATCTTGCGCAGATTGCTTTCCACCTCATTGCGCAGTTGCCCAATATCGCTGCTCGCATCGTTCACATTGGTGCTGATGGATTCGGCATTCACCAACACTGCATCGAGCCTCTTCAAGCTGCCACGCGTTTCTTTCAGCAATTGGTTGAGTGTCTCCACGGTGGCTCGCACTTGCGGCATGACGCCGTTGGCATCAAACACCTGCTGGTCTGCACGCTGCACCACATGGTCCATGCGCGCCAGCAACTGGTTGGTACGCTCCAGCATCTCCACCGTTTTTTGCGCATTCTCTGGGGTGCCCAGCAACACCTCCATCGCCCCGCTTTTGCCATTGAGTTTTTCGCCCAGCTGGCGTATTTGATCCATCGATTTGCCCAGGGCAGAGTCTTGCGCAGTCATCAGACTCAGGTTGTTGAGCAAGTCTTTGGCCATAGCCACAATCTGCGGAATCTCGGCAGTAGCATCGCCACGCAGCACCGGACGCTCTGCGCCATCGTGCAAGGGAGGGTCCTGCAATATCCCGCTATAGGCCTTGATGGTGGTGCCACCCACAATGCCTTTGACCAGGGTGAATACGCTCGACTCTCGCAGCCAATGGGCATCTTTGCGAGGCACGGCCACCACAATGCGCACGTTCCCATCGTTGGCCAGCTCCAGCTTGCTTACCCGGCCAATGGGAAAACCAGAGAACGTCATGTCCATGCCCACGGACACGCCTTCCGAATCATCCGAAGTCAGCACCAGAGTCTGAGTGGGCTCAAAAGCACCGCGTGCATACAGCAGGTACAGACCAGACCCCACGATCAACGCGATCGTGAACAGCAGCAACGCTGCCGCTTTGCGCTCCAAATGGGCCACGGGCCGCAGTGATGGCGTGGCTTCTGGCTGTGGTGCCGCAGAAGACTGCATTCGTGTATCAGACAAGATGCGCTTACCCTTCTCGTTCAGTAATAGTTACCCATGAGCGATGCCAGCTCAATCATTAACAGCACAGCAAACATGCGCGCCAGACCGCTGAGTTCTTCACCGGGCCGCATTTGACGATGCGTACGATGGGCATAAAGGCCCGTGGCTACCGGAATGATGGCAACGGCCCAGCTTGACAGCCACGTCTTGAGCACAAACACCAAAGTCACTGAGGGGTTAAACACGTGCCCAAACATGCGGGTATAGCCAGGCAAACCGGCCAGCGTAAATCCATAAACACCAATATACGCGGTGACCAGCGCCACCACGCACGACAGCGCCG
Organism: Comamonas avium; assembly: GCF_014836675.1. Taxonomy (GTDB): domain Bacteria; phylum Pseudomonadota; class Gammaproteobacteria; order Burkholderiales; family Burkholderiaceae_C; genus Comamonas; species Comamonas avium. Next base: position 130,739 of record NZ_JACSQK010000006.1, on the reverse strand, counting down.
CCAGTGTCACGCAGGCGTACAGGCCTGAAATCACCCGTGGCAATACCTCGAGGCGCATCAGTGCTTCGCCACGGCTTTGCCTGGCGTCCCACTCACCAGACTGGCGTATCAACGCCAGCTCTGTCGCATTCGGAATGGTGCAGCGCATCGCCACAAACAAGGCAGCTGTCAGCGGAATCAGCTCCAGCACCAGCACCCGAATGACCATCTCCAGCGCATAACGCGACAGCCCATAGCTGATGGCCGTCACCACCACAATGCGCGTGATGACCAGGCAAATCAAGGCCGCCAAAATCGTAAAGCCCAGGAGAATGGACGCCGTATCCTTGTACATGCGCTGCAAAATGGGGCGCAAAGATTGCCATCGGTATGTCGAAGGTGAAAGCAGCAGCACCCATACCATGGCAGCCAGATAAAAGATGCGCCCCCACGCCAGTGCAATGTCGCGTGCCGCATGCCAGATGCGCAGGGATAAGGAACGTTGGATGGAGCGCATGCTTGGCATCATAGGCAAAAAGCTTGTGGTTTTACCAGCGCAGCGCCCTTGCACCCCTGCGCGGCGATCTGGGTGGTGCGCACAGGCCTGCAGCCGGCACCGCGCCAGTGACGACACTGCCGCCTTGCAGGCACGCATAAAAAAACCGCCCCAAAGGGCGGTTTGCATGCTGTGCAGGCCTACTCCATCAGTCACCCAGCTTGGACAAATCGCGCACCGCGCCCGTATCGGCCGAGGTCACCAGCAAGGCGTAGGCCTTGAGTGCCGCAGACACTTTGCGTGGGCGGGGGTTCGCGGGCTTCCAGCCCTTGGCGTTTTGCACTTCACGGCGTTTGGCCAATTCTTCATCACTGACCAGTACGTTGATGGAGCGGTTGGGAATGTCAATGCGGATGCGATCACCGTTTTGCACCAGGCCAATCGCGCCGCCAGCTGCTGCCTCGGGCGAGCAGTGACCAATCGACAAGCCCGACGTGCCGCCCGAGAAACGGCCATCGGTCAGCAGCGCACAGGCCTTGCCCAGGCCCTTGGATTTGATGTAGCTGGTGGGATACAGCATCTCTTGCATGCCGGGGCCGCCCTTGGGGCCTTCGTAACGCACGATCACGATGTCACCCGCCTTGACCTTGTCGGCCAGGATGTTGGCTACGGCCTCGTCTTGCGACTCGGTCACATGGGCTGTGCCTTCGAACACCAAAATGGATTCATCCACACCGGCTGACTTCACCACGCAGCCGTCCACGGCAATATTGCCTGTCAGTACAGCCAGACCGCCTTCTTTGCTGAATGCGTGTTCGTATGAGCGGATGCAGCCTTCGGCACGGTCCAGATCCAGGCTGGGCCAGCGGGTGCTCTGGCTGAATGCGGTTTGTGTGGGAATGCCTGCGGGGCCCGCCAGGTAGAAATGCTTGACCGCCTCGTCCTGTGACACGGCGATGTCCCACTTGGCCAGTGCCTCGGCCATGCTGTCGCCGTAGACCGTGGGCACATCGGTGTGCAGCTTGCCAGCGCGCGCCAGCTCACCCAGGATGGCCATGATGCCGCCTGCGCGGTGCACATCTTCAATGTGATATTTCTGCGTATTGGGTGCCACCTTGCACAACTGGGGCACCACGCGCGAGAGACGGTCGATGTCGGCCATCGTGAAGTCGATCTCGGCCTCTTTGGCAATCGCCAGCAGGTGCAAGATGGTGTTGGTGGAGCCGCCCATGGCGATATCCAGCGTGATGGCATTTTCAAACGCCTTAAAGCCCACCGAGCGGGGCAGCACGCGGTCGTTGTCGTTCTCGTAGTAATCGCGGGCCAGCTCAACAATGCGACGCCCGGCAGTCAGGAACAGCTCTTCACGATCCGAGTGCGTCGCCACTACCGTGCCATTGCCCGGCAGGGACAGTCCCAGCGCCTCGGTCAGGCAGTTCATGGAGTTCGCTGTGAACATGCCTGAGCAAGAACCGCAGGTGGGGCAAGCCGAGCGCTCCACCTGCGCCACTTCTTCATCGGAGTAGCGGTCATCGGCGGCAATCACCATCGCATCCACCAAGTCCAGCTTCTTGAACTCGATCACGTTGGTGGTGGGATTGGCCAATTTGGTCTTGCCCGCTTCCATGGGGCCACCGGAGACAAAGATCACCGGGATGTTCAGGCGCATGGCGGCCATCAGCATGCCCGGAGTGATCTTGTCGCAGTTGGAGATGCACACCAGCGCGTCCGCGCAGTGGGCATTGACCATGTACTCCACAGAGTCAGCAATCAAATCACGGCTGGGCAGCGAATACAGCATGCCGTCGTGGCCCATGGCAATGCCGTCGTCCACCGCAATGGTGTTGAATTCTTTGGCCACGCCGCCGGCTTTTTCAATCTCGCGCGCCACCAGCTGGCCCATATCCTTCAAGTGCACGTGGCCGGGCACAAACTGTGTGAAGGAGTTAGCAATGGCGATGATGGGCTTGTCAAAGTCGCCATCTTTCATGCCAGTGGCACGCCACAAGGCACGGGCACCGGCCATATTGCGGCCACCGGTGGAGGTTTTGGAACGGTAAACAGGCATGGTGGAGCTAATTGTTGGTTTGCAAAAATGTCTCAAGGCTCGCAAAAGCCAATTCAAACATTATGTCCCACCATGTTCACCCTGCGGGTACGTGACACCCCGCACACCAAGGCAAGCGGTCTCGCGATTGGCGAAAGCTGCCCTCAACGCTTGCGCCGGCCTGTCAGCAGTTCACGTTGTTTGTCGAGGCGCTCTTGCTTGCGCTTGTCCATCTTTTCCATGGCTTTGCGCTTGGTCAGGCCTGATTGATCGGCGTAAGTGAACCAGGCCATCGTCACCGCAAATCCACCTAGCACCCACCACCAGGACATGGCGGCAATGCCAGCCACATCCACCACCTCCAGATGCACCAGCGCCTTGAGTACGGCCAATACCACCGCAGCCATCAGCAACCACATAAGCTTGTCACCCTATTCACAGTTTGTTCACACAGAGACAAGCAGCGTTCACGCACCGCACCCTACAATGGCTGCCAACATCTCCCCCACTAGAGGAAAGTGTAACGATGAAACGTTTCATGATCACCTTTGCGCTGGCCCTGAGCGCAATCACACCAGCCATGGCCGACCAAGCCTTGGCATCTTCCAAGAACTGCATGGCTTGCCACGCAGTGGAGAAGAAACTGGTTGGCCCTTCATTCAAGGACGTTGCCAACAAATATGCGGGCCAAGGTGACGCCGTCAACAAGCTGGCTGCCAAAATCGTGAAAGGTGGCAGTGGCGTCTGGGGGCCCGTGCCCATGCCTGCCAACAGCCAGGTCAGTGAAGCCGATGCCAAGAAACTGGCTGCCTGGGTGCTGTCGCTCAAGTAAGCCATATCTCACTGCGTCTAGGAAAAAAAGCCACCTCATGGTGGCTTTTTTCATAGCTGCTAGCGCTTACAGGCTGGTTGTTTCAGATATAAAACACTTCAAAAACAATACTGAGCAAGCGCTGAGTGCTCTTTTTTTAAATAGCATCACAGCCGTGTATCGCGCGGCGTCACATCCATAGGATCTGGTTTCACAACATCCACGCGGGCTGGCGCTGCATGCAGACTGGAGCGCAGTTGCTGCTCCAACTGCCCGACATAGGCGGCTGTCGAGTTATCACTCTCCAGGGCACGCGCTTGCAGATGCGCCTCCAGAGTGTCTATGCGATCGAGCAAGCGGCGCTCCTCTTCCTTGTGCAAATTTTCAATGGCGATACGCAGTTCAGTGAAGCGTGAAGCTTCAGCCTTGTCTGCCAGCTCACGCTGTGCTGCCATTTCCTTGGAGTGTGCACGCGCTTCCAGCAGCCAAGCTCCTTGCATGGCAATCACATAGGCAATGAACACAATCGCCATCAAGGCAGTCAGCGCGACAAGAATCAAGCCCAGCGGAGCCTGCACCGTGGTGATGCCCAGAGACATCGGCACTTCCTGCGCCAAATAAGGAAAGTTGAAAAAGGCGAGAACACCGATCACTGCGATGATCAGAACCAACAATGCAATACGCGACTTCATACCGGTTTCCTTTAGCTCTATTTGTATAGGTCAGAGTTTTACCCCAAGAGACACCATCCACAAGCCAGTGGCACGCGCATTCTCGCTCTGCATCATCTCCTACAACTGAAAATAAAAATGCCACCCTCAGGTGGCATTTGTAAACACAGGCAAGAGATTACGCTGACATCCAGCAGATCAGCGGCTATGCGCCTCTGCGCTGCTCATTTCAGCGGGCTGCATCGCTCACGCGCTGCAGCTGGGCTCCAGCCCAATCAATTGGTTTTCGACAATTGATCCAAGATGGCTGGATTTTCCAGGGTGCTGGTGTCCTGGGTAATGGCTTCACCCTTGGCAATCGAGCGCAACAGGCGACGCATGATCTTGCCGCTTCGTGTTTTGGGCAGGTTCTCACCAAAGCGAATGTCCTTGGGCTTGGCGATCGGGCCGATTTCTTTGGCCACCCAATTGCGCAACTCTGTGGCCAAGGCTTTGGCCTCTTCAGGGTCAGTGGGCATGGGACGCTTGAGCACCACGAACGCACAAATGGCTTCACCCGTCATATCATCCGGGCGCCCTACCACAGCAGCTTCCGCGACCAGGTCCGTCTTGGAGACCAGTGCAGACTCAATCTCCATCGTTCCCATGCGGTGGCCCGAGACATTGAGTACATCATCAATACGGCCCGTGATTCGAAAGTACCCACGGTCTTCGCTGCGCACCGCACCATCGCCTGCCAAGTAGGTTTTCCCACCCAGCTCTTCCGGGAAATAGCTCTTTTTGAAACGCTCAGGGTCACCCCAGATATTGCGAATCATGCTGGGCCATGGGCGCTTGACCACCAGCATGCCACCCGCGCCGTTGGGCAGGTCGTTGCCTGTTTCATCGACGATGGCTGCCGTAATGCCGGGCAAAGGAAGTGTGCAAGAACCAGGGACCAGCGGTGTTGCGCCTGGCAATGGCGTAATCATGTGACCACCGTTTTCGGTCTGCCAGAAGGTGTCCACAATCGGGCAACGCTCACCTCCCACATTGCGGTAGTACCACATCCATGCTTCAGGATTGATCGGCTCCCCCACACTGCCCAGGATGCGCAAGCTGGAAAGATTCCAGTTCTTGGGGTGCACTTTTTCATCTGTCTCGGCCGCTTTGATCAGCGAGCGAATGGCTGTCGGAGCGGTGTAGAAAACGGTACAGCCATGGCGCTCAATCATTTGCCAGAAACGCCCAGCGTGCGGGAAGGTGGGTACGCCTTCAAACACAATTTGCGTGGCCCCAGCTGCCAGCGGGCCGTAAGCCACATAGGTATGGCCCGTGATCCAGCCAATATCCGCCGTACACCAAAATACGTCCGTCGGCTGCATGTCAAATGTCCACTCTACCGTCTGCTTGGCCCACAGCATGTAGCCACCTGTGGAGTGCTGCACCCCCTTGGGTTTTCCTGTGGAGCCACTGGTGTAGAGAATGAACAGCGGGTGCTCGGCATCCACTGCCACCGGCGGGCAGTCTGTACTTTGCCCGTCCAATAATTGCGCAAATGTCATGTCACGCCCAGCCACCATATGGGTGGCTGTCGCTGTGCGCTCGAACACAAAAACGTGGCCTACGTGTTCGCACCCACCCATTTGCAAAGCGTCATCGACAATCGCTTTGAGCGGCAGCTCCTTGCCACCGCGCATTTGGTAGTTGGCCGTAATCACCGCCGATGCGCCCACGTCCACAATACGCTCTTGCACGGCCTTGGCCGAGAAACCGCCAAACACCACACTGTGCGTTGCACCAATGCGTGCGCATGCCTGCATGGCCACCACACCCTCAATCGTCATGGGCATGTAAATCAGGACACGGTCACCCTTTTTAATGCCCTGCGCCTTCAACCCATTGGCAAACTGCGCCACACGGTTGAGCAATTCGCGGTAGCTGACCTTCGTCACCTGACCATCATCTGCTTCAAAAATAATTGCGGTCTTGTGCTCAACCGCAGTCCCCATATGCTTGTCCAGGCAGTTGGCACTGGCATTGAGTTCACCATCTGCAAACCAGCGGTAAAAAGGCGCATTGCTTTCATCCAGAATCTGGGTGAAAGGCTTGCTCCACACCACATTTTCACGGGCCAGGCGCGCCCAATAAGCTTCGTAGTCTTTTTCCGCCTCCGCACACAGCGCCTCATACGCTGCCATGCCAGCCACACGGGCGGCTTTCTGGGTGGCCTCAGAAGGTGGAAACACACGGTTTTCAACCAACACAGATTCAATTGCAGAACTTGGTGCGCTCATGGATTTATCTCCTTACTCTTTTAGGGATAGTTTGCGCGCAAATGTCGGGTGCAGCACTTACATACCACTGACTCCATAGCGTACAAACTGGAGCAAAATTAAAGACTTAGCAAGGGTTAACACTAATTCGAGCCTCTACAATCGCTAGCCCGCGCCTTAAAACGCGGTCTCTCGCTCACTTCAACCGCTAATTCAATTTATGCCCTCTGTCGACCCGCATTCCGAGTCACCCGCACAGCCCATGTCCCGCTCACCCATGCGCCCACTGCCCAGTTTGATTTTTGCCAGCCGTTGGCTGCAGCTGCCCTTGTACCTGGGTCTGATTGCCGCCCAAGCCGTGTACGTCTGGCACTTCCTGGTCGAGCTTTGGCATTTGATTGAAGCGGCCTTTGGCAGCCAGACAGCGCTGCAAGCCCTCGTCACCAGCATTGGTTACAAGCCCGATGCGCCACTGACCGGGTTGAATGAAACAGTGATCATGCTGGTGGTCCTGGCCTTGATTGACGTGGTCATGATCTCCAACCTGCTGATCATGGTGATTGTGGGTGGCTACGAAACTTTCGTCAGTCGCCTCGGCCTGGACACCCATCCAGACCAGCCCGAATGGCTCGACCACGTCAATGCGTCTGTGTTGAAAGTCAAACTGGGCCTGTCCATCATCGGCATCAGCTCGATTCACTTGCTCAAAACGTTTATCAACGCAGGCAATTACGACGTCAAAGTATTGATGTGGCAAACCATCATTCATGTCGTGTTCCTGCTCAGTGCCCTGGCAATTGCCTACACCGACAAGTTAATTCACAGCCAGCACCCCACTGCGCACTAAAAAACTAACACTTGAACGAAAAAACCGGCCCATGCGCCGGTTTTTTCGTTTTGCACTCTTTTGACAGCGCCTGACGACACAATGCCGACGGATGTCACACGAAGCCAATGCCACCCCACAATTAAGCATTGACAGCCATATACCCAATAGTTACAATGATCGACTCATTAACAACCTGCCATGCAGGTAATCCATGTTTTAACGGCATGGATTCATCCGGCATCAGCCCTGCGCTTGCAGAACGCTGGTGCCACAGCGCTGGATTTCTGGCACTGATGCACGGATATGTTTGGATCATGTAACGCACATCCGTGCTTTGCCTCTGCCCTCTCTTGCGGCCCTTGCGCACACCACGCTGCCATTCGGGCCCAGTCTCACACCCTTCATTGCGGCCTTGTCAGGTATTTGGCACGGCCGGTGCATCGGTTGGCATGACTTTCAGCTTCGCGTGTAGGCCGTTCAAGCTCTGCTTGTAACGCGGCTGCACTGTGTGTAACCCCCAAGAACAACTTAAGGGAGGACAACCAGTGGCCAAACAAATTCGCATCGAAAACGTCTTCAAGGTCTTTGGCGATCAGCCAAAGCAGGCCTTGGACCTGGTGCGCCAAGGGCTTTCCAAGCAACAAATCCTCGAACGCACCGGTCAATCCATCGGTGTATTCGATGCCAACTTCACCATCGAAGCCGGTGAAATCTTCGTCGTCATGGGCCTATCGGGCTCAGGCAAATCCACCCTTGTGCGCATGCTCAATCGCTTGATTGAGCCCACCAGCGGCCGCATCGTGGTGGATGGGCAAGATATCAACGAGCTCAGCGACAAAGACCTGCGCGCACTGAGGCGCAAAGACATCTCCATGGTGTTTCAGTCTTTTGCTCTCATGCCGCACATGACCGTACAAGACAACACTGCCTTTGGTTTAGAGATGGCTGGCGTTGCCCCCGCCGCGCGCCAGCAAGCCGCACAAGAAGCCTTGGAGCAAGTGGGTCTGGCCGGCTGGGGACCCAGCTACCCTGACGAGCTTTCTGGAGGCATGCAGCAGCGCGTTGGCTTGGCACGCGCTTTGGCATCCGACCCCTCCATCTTGCTGATGGATGAAGCATTTTCTGCCCTGGATCCCATCATCCGCACCGAGATGCAGTCTGAACTGCTGCGCCTGCAGGAAACCAAACGCCGCACCATTGTGTTCATCTCGCACGATCTGGATGAAGCCATGCGCATTGGTGACCGCATTGCCATCATGAAAGACGGCCAAGTCATTCAAGTTGGCACCCCTGATGATATTTTGCGCAGTCCAGCCAACGACTATGTACGCAGCTTCATCAAAGGCGTGGATGCCGCCGCCGTATTCAAGGCCTCGGACATTGCACGCCAGGCACTGACCATCATCTCGGAGCACAACGACCGAGGCTGCCGTGCAGCGTTGCGTCTCATCGAAGACTCTGATCGCGACCACGCCTATGTCCTCAATGCACGCCAGCACCTGCAGGGCGTAGTGTCTGCCCAGTCATTGCGCGATGCCCTGCAGGGACATAAAGGCGCGCTGGGCTTGAAACATGCGTTTATCGAAGGCGTGCTGCCACTGGATGCAGCCACCCCCGTCGCTGATCTTTATGGCCCCATGGCCACGGCCCCCTGCCCCCTGCCTGTATTGGGAGAGAGCCGCAAATTCCTGGGCGTCATCAGTCGCACGACCATGCTGCGCTTCTTGGACCGCGACACGCCTCCAGTCCCACCACCACAGCCAGTGCAGCCACCGGTCACGCTCAACCCCTTGTTTTCCACTGGTGACGCGGACTCGCCCACGATGCTGCAAGAGCATTCCGACAGCGCCGCAACGCCCACGCAACAAGGAGAAAAAGCATGAGTGAGGTGACGAACAGTACCGACCCCTGGAACACCAGCAGCGCGCCCGAAGCCGTAGATCCATGGGCTGCAAGCACAACTGCAGAAACAGCCGCAGATCCATGGGCATCGCCCACAGCCACCACACCGGATGCAGGTGCAGGTTCCGATTGGCTGGCAGCCAGCACCCCCTCTACGGATGCCCCACTGAGCCTATGGGATCAACTGCGCACCGAAGGTCTGCCAATTGAAGCCTGGATCAACCAAGGCCTTGGCTGGGTGGTCGATAACTTCCGGCCTTTCTTCCAAAGCGTACGCGCTCCCATCGACGCCACCCTGTCAGGCGTTGAGCAGCTCATGCTGGCGCTGCCTTGGCCTGTACTGACCATACTGGTGGCGTTGGTTGCCTGGCAGTTTGCGGGCCGTGGTCTCGCCATTGGCACGGCATTGTCACTGCTGGCTGTCGCGGCACTGGGCATCTGGCCCGAAGCCATGGTGACCCTGTCATTGGTGCTGACCTCGTTGGCGTTTTGTATTGTGATTGGGCTGCCGCTGGGCATTTTGATTGCCTCTAGCGACCGCACCCAGCGATGGACGCGCCCAGTGCTGGATGCCATGCAGACCACCCCAGCCTTTGTCTACCTGGTCCCTGTGGTGATGCTGTTTGGTATTGGCAATGTCCCCGGCGTGATCGTGACCATCATCTTTGCGCTGCCCCCGCTGGTACGTCTGACCAACCTGGGTATTCGCCAAGTACGCCCCGATTTGATTGAAGCCAGCCGCGCCTATGGTGCCTCGCCTTGGCAGCTGCTGTGGAAAGTGCAATTGCCGCTGGCCATGCCCAACATCATGGCTGGCATCAACCAGGCACTGATGCTGTCGCTGTCCATGGTGGTGATCGCTTCCATGATCGCCGTAGGCGGTTTGGGACAAATGGTGCTGCGCGGCATTGGCCGTCTGGACATGGGCCTGGCCACCGTAGGTGGTTTGGGCATTGTGCTCTTGGCGATTGTGCTGGACCGCATCACCCAGGCCATGGGCCAGCCCCATCGCGGTGGAGAGCGCTGGTGGCACCGTGGTCCCTTGGGTTTGCTGCTCAAACCCCGCAAAACTTCTTAATTAACCAGTCAGTAGCTGTCGGCACTTACTGAGTAAGCGCCGCAGCCACATTCCATTCATTTTCAACAGGAGGACGAGAGATGACATCTATCACCCATGCCACCCGCACCCTGGCCGCCGTGGCCGCCAGCACCCTGGCTTTAACCTGTTTGAGCGCCAATGCCAACGAGACGCCGGGCAAAGGCATCAAAGTTCACCCTTTGAAAAGCTCGATTGCTGAAGAATCATTCCAGACACTTCTGGTCATGAAAGCGCTGGAGCAACTGGGCTACGACGTTCAGCCATTCAAAGAAGTGGAGTACCCCACCGCACACTTGGCCATCGGTAATGGTGACGCCACATTCATCGCAACACACTGGAACCCGCTGCACGCTGACTACTACAAGAATGCCGGTGGTGAGGCCAAGCTCTACCGCAAGGGTGTGTACTCGGACAACGCAGCCCAAGGCTATCTGATCGACAAAAAAACCGCCGACGCCCACAAGATCACCAACATTGCGCAGTTGCAAGATCCAAAAATTGCCAAGCTGTTTGATGCAGATGGTGACGGCAAGGCAGATTTGACTGGTTGCAACCCCGGCTGGGGCTGTGAAGCCATGATCGAGCACCACCTGGACGCCTACAAGCTGCGCGATACGGTCACTCACCAGCAAGGCACCTATTCGGCGCTGATTGCAGACACTATCACCCGCTACAAATCTGGAAAACCTGTTCTTTACTACACATGGACCCCCTACTGGGTCAGCAACGAACTCAAGCCGGGTAAAGATGTGGTGTGGCTGGAAGTGCCTTTTTCTTCAGCACCCGGTGAGCAAAAAGGTGTCGATACCAAACTGGCCAACGGAAAGAACTACGGTTTTGTTGTGAACAAGCAGCACATCCTGGCCAACAAGGCATGGACAGATGCGAACCCGGCTGCGGCCAAATTGTTTGAAGTGATGCAACTGTCCGTCTCCGACATCAATGCTCAAAATTACATGATGAGCCAGGGCCAAGGCAAACCTGCCGACATTGAGCGCCACACCAACAGCTGGATCAAAGCACACCAGAAAACTTTCGATGGCTGGCTAGCCCAGGCTCGCGCTGCCGTGAAATAAAAAAAGGAGGCTTTAGCCTCCTTTTTTTGTGCCATTTGCCCGACACAGCGCAACTCCAATTCACTCAAGCAAGTTAGCAATTCGACGGCCTGCAGAAAGCACCCATAATCAACAACATTCTGTTTCATTGCACTAACTACCCATGAGTGACAAAGCCATCTCCACGGTTCAAGGTACTGACGAACTGCTTGTCAGCCTCTGCAACTCTGTCACCCGCGTGCTGAATGTCGCGACCACTTGCCAGATTCAGTACTCCGGCATGGTGCAGCGAATCAAAAAGACCTATCTCAAACCAGAAATCGGCTGCTTTGTACTGTTTGATGGCGGGTTTTCTGGGCTGGTCATCATCAACTTCTCTGCAGCGGCGGCTATGGAGCTGTATCGCAGCTATCTGCTGAACATGGGTATGTCAGAAAGCGACTTGGCCAGCTCACATACCTCTGACGAAGTCAGCAACGTAATGGGCGAGTTGATGAACCAAGTAGTGGGGGATTTCACTGGCAAAGTGCGCCGCGAGCTACAAACGCACATCACCCAGAATCAGCCCAAGATGTTGGTACTCAACAAGCAAGTACAACTTAGTGTGGATGCCAATCTCGACAATCCTGAAGCGCGTCGAGTGACCTTCTACACGGCAGCCAACAATATCTTTTACTTGGAGCTGGCCGTTGACAGCACCGAGTTCATCAAACTGCATGAGTTCGATGCGGATGAAGTTATCGACCCTGACGCCATCATTGCCCAGGCAGGTACATCTGGCGCACGCTCCACACCGTCCGCCTCGAGCACTAACGATACGGAAACAGAAGCACTGTTGAAATCACTAGGCATGTAAAAAGCGCAAGCCTTTTTTATTCATCCTATTGAAGAGACTGAATCTTTGCATGTGCAATTGCGTTTCCCGCCGTATTCGAACAGTAGGTGCCCACATAAAAGTAGCATTCACTCATTGGCAATAATTCGCACTGCACCATCAATCATCTAGCTCAAGACAACTAGCGCTTGGCCCTTTATTGCAAGTATTGCATCTGCCCATGTCCCTGACCCTTGGTTCGGTTGAACAAGACCCTGCACTTGTAACTGCCCACGTCGACCTTGAACGCCTGTCACGTGAACAGCAAGCGTTGCTTGATAGCGCAGGTGTGGGCATTGCATTCATCAAAAATCGGGTGGTCGTGCGCTGCAATCCACACTTTGCAAAGATTTTTGGCTTTAGCCATCGCGATCAAGTCGTAGGCATTCGCAGCGCCAGCCTGCACCCTTCCCGTGAAGAGTTCAAGGCACTGGGACGCTCCGCTTACCCAAGCATGATTCAGGGAAAGACATTCAAAACAGAGCGTCGACTGCGTCGCAACAGCGGCCACCTTTTCTGGGCCAGCCTGACAGGCCATCTCATCAATGCCAAGGCCCCGCATGAAGGGGCCATATGGATCGTGGATGACATTGATGAGCAGCGTCATCGCAAAGCATTGCTGTCTTCGGCGATCCGTGAAAAACAGCTGCTATTTGAAACCGCTGCAGTGGGTATTGCGTACTTTCGCCAAGGTGCCTTAACACGATGCAACCCGCACCTTGGCACTATGCTGGGCTACGAGCCTGAAACCTTACTCAACCTCACCAACGTACCCACATCATTGCTTGCGAACATATCGCCACTGAATGTGCTTTCGCAGATGAGTGCAAGCAGTTCCGGCAATTTTGAAGGCGAGCTGACCCTGGCCCACCAGCAAGGGCACCGCATCGAATGTGAAGCACGTAGCCGCTGGGTAGACCCGCTGGATCGTTCACAAGGTGAGGTCTGGATTTTGGTGGACATCACTGAGCGAAAGAACATTCAGGCCATGCTCACCAAAGCACAGGCCGAGCTAGAACGCCAAGTCCATGAACGCACCAATGAACTCAGTGCGACGATCCAAACCTTGCACCAGGAAGTTGAGGATCGAAAACGTGTTCAGGAACGAATTCATTGGATGGCGCACTATGACCCACTCACGGGTCTTCCCAATCGAACGTTCATGGCAGATCGCAGCCAAGAAGCCATTACACAAGCACGCAACAATGCCAGCCCTCTGGCCGTGATCTTTTTGGATTTAGACCGTTTTAAACACGTCAACGATTCCCTGGGCCACAAGGTAGGTGATGCTTTACTTCAGCAAATTGCCAAGCGACTGCGCGCGGTGGTCCGCGAGAAAGACACGGTGGCACGCCTGGGCGGAGATGAGTTTGTCTTGCTCTTACCCGGGGCCAATGCCCAAGGTGCTGCGCGTGTCGCCGGAAAGTTGCAAGAGGCGTCGTTACGGCCTTATCAAATTGGTCACCACGAGCTCAGCATGGCCCCTTCAATGGGTATTGCACTTTTCCCGCAAGACGGGGAAGACATTGACAGTTTGACCCAGTCGGCAGATGTGGCGATGTACCACGCAAAACTGGAAGGCCGCAACACTTACCGTTTCTTCACGCCCCAGATGCACGCCAAGTCGGTGCGTGCATTGCAGCTTGAAAATGCCATGCGGCGCGCTTTAGAACGCAACGAATTCACGCTGCATTATCAGCCGCAGATCTGTCTGCACACTGGAGAAATCCGCAGCGTAGAAGCGTTGCTGCGCTGGAATCAGCCCGAGCTTGGGTCTGTGTCACCAGGTGAATTCATTCCAGTCGCAGAAGACAGCGGCCAAATTTTGCAAATTGGTGAATGGGTACTGCGCAAAGCTGTCGCACAACTGCAGACTTGGCATCAAGCAGGTTTTGGGCAGTTAAAAGTTGCAGTCAACCTATCGGCCATTCAGTTTCACCAGCCGCAGCTGCCCGAGCTAATCAGCCGCATCTTGCTGGAATCGGATATTCCACCTACAGCACTTGAATTGGAGCTGACAGAAGGCGTTGCCGTGCACGATCCCAAAGCAGCAACTCTGACCATGGACGCCCTGCGCAAAAGTGGCGTTTGGTTATCCATCGATGATTTCGGAACCGGTTACTCATCGCTCAGCCAGCTCAAGCGATTCCAAATTTACAAACTCAAAATTGATCAGTCTTTTGTACATGACCTCGACCATGACAGCAATGATCGGGCAATCGTCAGCGCTATCATTCGCATGGCTCAGGCTCTAGGAATACAAACGACTGCAGAAGGCGTGGAAACACAAGAGCAGCTGGACTTTTTACGTGAGCAAGGCTGCGATGAGGCACAAGGGTATCTATTCAGCAGACCTGTTCCCGCAGAGCAAATCAGCGAGTTACTCTGTGCCTACCAGCCATGGAGCCCGCCCCCATCGCCTGCCTTCAGCTAGGAATGCATGCCACTTAAACGGAGAGTGCTGCGTAGATTCCCATTCTTGAGCAAAGGAAGGATGGCAGCGACAAAGCCAATGCAGCAAGAAAAAGCAGCCTCTAGATTTTCTGGATACCGCTTTATTGCAGGGTTGAGCACAACAAACGACATGCAACACGTCATATGAAAGACATGTGCGACCTGTGCCCAAACAATACCTTTGCGACTGCAGCGGCATCCATTACACACGCCAACAAATAAAAAAACCGGCTATTTAGCCGGTCATGCATGAAGCGTTATCTGCTAGTGCAAATGGCGGGGCCGATGACCATTGCCACCACCTCGGGGACCACTGCCTCCACTGGGAGGTAACTTTCCAATCTCAAGCGAGCTCAGCAAGCTGTCAAAGCGCTGCATAAACAGCTTATCAATCTCGGAAACCACACCGGTCAGCTCCGAGGCCTCAAAGTGACGCTCCATCATTTGAATCACATCTTGAACCAGCATATCGCGCTGCACTTTCATGATGGCAGCAGGGTTGGGACCCACAAACAGCATGATGAAGTCATCACGTGCCTGGTCTGAACGCTCGCCCTCTTCTTCGTCAAATTCAGCATCGTAAAACGTCACTTCAATAGCGGCGCCTTCTTGTGCAAGTTCGTTGAGTCCCATGCAGACATCGTCCAATGCCTGGCGGAAGTTCTCATCTCCAGATACTGTCCAGCACATTTGCAGCATCGACTCTTTGGCGTTGAACTGGATGCCTGGCTCTTCTTCATAAGCACTGGCAGCGCCAGCAGCCAGCGAGCGCGCGCCAGCATACGACCACAGCGGCTTAAGTGCATCTTGCAACTGCTCGAAGGTCACATCAGCGCGCAACAGCACTTGGCCGTGAACGTGAATTTCAAATGGAGCGTTGTAGCTAGACATTGTTTTCTTCAGTTAAAAACACACAATCAATGTGTGTGAGATTCCAGTTGATAGATTCTTGTACATTTTCGCATGCCACTTGCTCTTCTGCCCTTTTCTTGGATTGTCCGCCACACATTAGGTGACATTAAACCGGCTAAGAAGCAGCAAAACAGTGAGCACAGCGCAACAACCAGACTTGGACAAACAAAGCCAAACACAATCCAGGCGCAGATGCGACAGCAAGCAAGTGGAAAACAGCCAAACCGCTGTACAGGAATGCCAACTCTGAGTTGTATGGATATTAAAACGCCCAACGCTGCGCAATCAGAGCGCGATGGGCAATGCCTTACAACTGCAATTTTTCTATCATCAAAAATTCTTTGGGCTCAGGCCACTTTAATGACGATGCAATCGCAGAGAGGTTTAAACAAAAAAACCCTAAGTCACTGATAACCTAGGGTTTACTGTTATGAACAGAAGACTATAAATACAAAATACTTGGTGCCCCGGGCCGGAATCGAACCGGCACGCCTGTTTAATAGGCGGCAGATTTTAAGTCTGATGTGTCTACCAATTTCACCACCGGGGCTTCAACACCAATCAATGGTGTTGAATCTTTAAAGCATAACCGATGTTGGCAAACATAAAACGCATGTCTTATGAAGCGCCAGCAACGTTTCCTTATGAAAAAAGGAAGCCTTGGCTTCCTTTTACATTTGGAGCGGGAAATCGGGTTCGAACCGACGACCTCAACCTTGGCAAGGTTGCGCTCTACCAACTGAGCTATTCCCGCATTATGGAGGCGCGACCCGGAGTCGAACCGGGCTAGACGGATTTGCAATCCGTTGCATAACCGCTTTGCTATCGCGCCATCCTAAGGAGTTACTACCCCTCAAACTGGAGCGGGAAATCGGGTTCGAACCGACGACCTCAACCTTGGCAAGGTTGCGCTCTACCAACTGAGCTATTCCCGC
>NZ_JACSQK010000006.1:0-114320 GCF_014836675.1 Comamonas avium | reverse complement strand
TGGAGCGGGAAATCGGGTTCGAACCGACGACCTCAACCTTGGCAAGGTTGCGCTCTACCAACTGAGCTATTCCCGCTTGTGCTTTCGATCACTCAAAAGCTTGAAATTTATCGACTGACAAACTCCAAATAATTCTGGAGCGGGAAATCGGGTTCGAACCGACGACCTCAACCTTGGCAAGGTTGCGCTCTACCAACTGAGCTATTCCCGCGTATCCAACGAAGCCTTAAATTCTACAACAGAAATAAAGGATCGCTGCGATGAGACGAATTGTAGCGCACTTTTTTCACGCATCTGAAAAGCACGCTACAAATTTTCTTCAATGCTTGATTGCACGCGTTTTCTTGGCTGCTGCTTTGGTTGCTACGGTTTTTGGAGCAGCAACAGGAATAGATGCAACCGTGTCTTCATCCAAAGCGACGGGCATGCGCTCAAGAGCAATCCTCAAAACGTCATCAATCCACCGGACTGGAATGATTTCCAGGTCAGTCTTCACATTCGCCGGGATGTCCTGTAGATCCTTCAAGTTCTCCAATGGAATCAAGACAGTTTTGATGCCTCCTCGCAAGGCTGCGAGCAGCTTCTCTTTCAGACCACCGATTGCGGTCACTTCACCGCGCAATGTGATCTCGCCCGTCATAGCAACATCAGCGCGAACTGGTATTCCTGTCAAAGCCGAGACAAAGGCAGTTGTCATTGCCGCGCCTGCGCTAGGCCCATCTTTAGGGGTAGCGCCATCAGGGACATGCACGTGAATATCGCGCTTCTCGAAAGCGGCATCTTCAATGCCCAAAGCACGTGAGCGACTGCGCACGACAGTACGCGCCGCTTCCACCGACTCCTTCATCACATCACCCAAAGATCCGGTGCGCAGGATGTTGCCTTTTCCAGGCATCGTTGCCGCCTCGATAGTCAACAGATCACCACCGACCTCCGTCCAAGCAAGACCAACAACTTGCCCCACCTGGTTTTGCTGTTCAGCACGACCATAAGTGTATTTATGCACCCCCAGATACTCATCCAGATTTGCTGCACTGACGACAACCTTTGGCTTTAGCTTTTGCAGCTGAAGCCCCTTCACGACTTTACGGCAGATCTTGGACAGCTCACGCTCCAAAGAGCGCACACCTGCTTCACGCGTGTAGTAACGGACGATGTCACGAATGCAATCATCCTTGACCTCCAGCTCGCCCTCTTTCAAACCATTGTTCGTTATTTGCTTAGGTAGCAAATAGCGCTTGGCAATATTGAGTTTTTCATCTTCCGTATAACCGGCCAGACGGATCACTTCCATCCGATCCAGCAGCGCTGGTGGAATATTCATCGAGTTCGAGGTTGCCACAAACATGACATCACTCAAGTCGAAATCCACTTCCACGTAGTGATCACCGAAAGCACTGTTTTGCTCTGGATCTAAAACCTCCAGCAATGCGCTCGATGGATCCCCCCGAAAATCCATGCCCAGCTTATCAATTTCATCCAGCAAAAACAGCGGGTTACGCGTACCCACTTTTTCTAAGTTCTGAATGACTTTACCGGGCATAGCACCAATGTAGGTTCGGCGATGGCCACGAATTTCCGCTTCATCGCGCATGCCACCCAACGCCATCCGCACATATTTGCGCCCCGTAGCCTTGGCAATAGACTGTCCCAGCGAGGTTTTACCCACGCCTGGTGGGCCAACCAGACACAAAATTGGCGCCTTGACCTTATCAACACGCTGCTGTACAGCAAGGTATTCCAAGATACGGTCTTTGACTTTTTCAAGACCGAAATGGTCTGCATTCAGCACTTCTTCTGCGTTCGCCAAGTCATGCTTGATCTTGGTTTTCTTGCTCCAAGGCAAACCAGTCAGTACATCAATGTAATTACGTACAACCGTCGCCTCTGCAGACATGGGTGACATCAACTTGAGCTTTTTAAGCTCCGCTTCAGCCTTTTTACGAGCCTCGGCCGGCATTCTGGCTGCCTTGATCTTCTTTTCGATTTCTTCTAAATCAACGCCATCTTCACCCTCGCCGAGCTCCTTCTGAATAGCCTTGACTTGCTCATTCAAATAGAAATCCCGCTGGTTCTTCTCCATCTGGCGCTTCACACGACCGCGGATCTTCTTGTCGACATTCAAAATATCGACCTCCCGATCAAGCTGCTCAAACAGATTCTCCAGGCGCTCCTTCACTCCTGCCAAATTCAGTACGACCTGTTTGTGGTCAAGCTTTAATGGCAAATGTGCTGCGATGGTATCGGCCAAACGGCCTGCATCATCAATACCAGCAATTGACGTCAAAATCTCAGATGGAATCTTCTTGTTGAGCTTGACGTACTGATCAAACTGCTGAGACACCGCCCGGCGCAAAGCCTCGATCTCACTGGCCTCCTTCTCCGAAGGCGTATTGACCGAAATCTCCAGACAGCGCGCTACAAAGTGGGTTTCATGGTCGAGCACATCGAGCAACTTGGCACGTTGCTGGCCTTCCACCAATACTTTGACCGTGCCATCAGGCAGCTTCAGCATTTGCAAAATGGTGGAAATACTACCGACCTCGAACAAGTCGTCGGCTGAAGGCTCATCCTTAGATGCCGTTTTTTGCGCAACGAGCATGATCCGGCGATCTGCTTCCATCGCTAGCTCAAGAGCCTTTATGCTCTTTGCACGCCCCACAAACAGGGGAATCACCATATGAGGAAATACCACCACATCACGCAAAGGCAACAGCGGCAGTTCAATACTCTCATTGGGGGACAAATCAGTAGATCCTGACATGAAACTCCTTGGCCATCACAGCACGCATATGCCGTGATTCATCATCTTTACACCCAAGCTTCAGCTTGTAGAAAAACATGGCTCTACGTAATGCAAAGCCATGTCCAATCCGCTTAAGCCTTTTTAGCGGCCTCTCGATAGACCAGTAGAGGAGCCTTGCCCTCTACGATAGTGGCCTCTTCCACCACAACCTTTTCCACATTCTCAAGATTGGGCAGATCAAACATAGTGCTCAAGAGTGACTGCTCAAGAATTGAGCGCAGCCCACGAGCCCCTGTCTTACGGGCAATCGCCTTGCGCGCAATTGCTGACAAGGCTGATGGGCGCACCTCCAGCTCAACCCCTTCCATGGAGAGCAATTTACTGTATTGCTTCACCAAGGCATTTTTGGGCTCCGTCAGAATGCGAACCAATGCCTCTTCGCTCAACTCAGTCAGGGCAGTCACGACAGGCATGCGCCCAACCAGCTCAGGAATAAGGCCGAACTTGATCAAATCTTCAGGTTCGATATCTTGAAAAAGCTCGGTCAGAGAACGGTTCGCCTTGTTGCGAACTGCAGCACCAAAGCCAATGCCCGAAGCTTCTGTGCGATTTTCAATAACTTTTTCCAGGCCCTGGAAGGCACCGCCACAAATGAACAAGATATTGGTAGTGTCAACCTGCAGAAAATCTTGATTGGGGTGCTTGCGCCCGCCTTGTGGAGGAACGCTGGCCATCGTGCCTTCAATCAATTTCAGCAGTGCTTGCTGCACACCCTCGCCAGAGACATCGCGAGTAATGCTCGGGTTATCAGATTTGCGCGAAATCTTGTCAATTTCGTCAATGTACACAATGCCACGCTGCGCACGCTCTACGTTGTACTCACAGCTTTGCAGTAATTTCTGAACAATATTTTCTACGTCTTCGCCCACGTAACCAGCTTCAGTCAACGTAGTTGCGTCAGCCATCACAAAAGGCACATCCAGTTGACGTGCCAGAGTTTGAGCGAGCAATGTCTTGCCCGAGCCTGTTGGGCCAATCAGCAAAATATTGCTTTTCGACAACTCAACATCTTCCTTGCCGGCTTTATCTTTGTGATTGAGGCGTTTGTAATGGTTGTAAACCGCGACCGCTAGCGTACGCTTTGCCTGCTCCTGATCAATCACATAGTTATCTAGACTTGCTTTGATTTCCGCAGGCGTAGGAAGATCGCCACGGGCCTCACGTGCGCTGGCATCCGGAACCTCATCGCGAATGATTTCATTGCACAAATCAATGCATTCATCACAGATGAAGATGGATGGACCAGCAATCAACTTTTTGACCTCATGCTGGCTTTTGCCGCAGAAGGTGCAATAAAGATTTTTCTCGCTGGTTGTGCCTTTTTTCTCGGCCATGGGGGCTACGCCTTGTTTACGTCAATAAGAGAAGAGGATGATAGCAATGTAAAAACGGCGCTCACCGAAGGGGAAAGCGCCGCTTGCTGCTGATCAGCGCTATGTGTTACGCGCGTTTTTCAAGCACGCTATCAACCAGACCATAGTCTTTGGCTTCTTGCGCCGACAGGAAGTAATCACGCTCCGTATCGTGCTGAATTTTTTCCAGCGGCTGGCCTGTTTGCTCTGCCAACAGTTTATTCAGCCGCTCTCGTGTCTTCAGAATTTCACGTGCGTGAATTTCAATTTCAGTGGCCTGACCTCGAGCACCACCCAAAGGCTGGTGGATCATGACTTGTGAGTTAGGCAGCGCAAAACGCTTTCCCTTCGCACCAGCAGATAACAAGAACGCGCCCATGCTTGCAGCCATGCCACAGCACAAGGTCGATACATCGGGCTTGATGAAGTTCATGGTGTCAAAGATAGCCATCCCTGCCGTCACACTCCCGCCAGGAGAGTTGATATAAAAGGAAATGTCCTTTTCTGGGTTTTCACTTTCCAGAAACAACAATTGAGCCACTACAAGATTGGCAGTCTGATCATTGACTTCGCCAACCAAGAAAATTACGCGCTCCTTGAGCAAGCGGGAATAGATGTCATAAGACCGCTCACCGCGACCTGACTGCTCAACCACCATGGGTACCATACCCAAACCTTGCATGTCCAATGCGCTCATGTTTTCTCCAAACAAGGGAACAGAACAAATACTGTAACCAAGAAATGAAATGGGGCTTGTGCGGCAAAGCACAAGCCCCGGATCTAGAACTTTTTAAGCGATGTCCGCATGATCACTGCACAGCGATCAACGGCGCTTTGTTCAAGCCAAGCTCTTAGGCTTGACCCATCAGTTCTTCGAACGACACAGCTTTGTCGCTTACCTTGGCCTTGCTCAAAACGAACTCAGTCACGTTGTTTTCAATCACCACAGCTTCCACTTCAGCCAGACGCTGACGGTCACCAAAGTACCAGCGAACCACTTCTTCAGGCTTCTCGTAGGAAGCAGCCAGCTCATCCACATGGGCCTTGAGCTGATCAGGAGTAGCTTCCAGCTTGTTGGCCTTCACCAGCTCTGCAACCACCAGACCCAGACGTACACGACGCTCTGCCTGTGGCAAGAAAATATCTTCAGGAATCTCAGCCTTGTCAGCATCTGGAATGCCACGCTGCTTCAAGTCAGCACGCGCACCCTCCATCAAGCGAGCCACCTCCGCCTGCACCGAAGCCTTAGGCAAATCCAGTTCAGCTACAGAGACCAAAGCATCCATCACAGCTTGCTTGTTGCGCGCCTGCAAGCGGAACTTCACTTCGCGCTCCAGATTTTTCTTGATATCTGCACGCAAGGCATCAACGCTGCCATCAGCAATACCCAGCGACTTTACCAATGCTTCATTCACCTCAGGCAAGCTTGCAGCTTCAACCTTCTTCAAGGTCACAAGGAAGTCAGCGGTTTTGCCAGCTACATCCTTGCCATGGTAGTCCTCAGGAAATGCCAAGGGGAAAGTCTTGGATTCACCAACCTTCATGCCACGGACTGCGTCTTCAAATTCCTTGAGCATTTGGCCTTCGCCAACCAGAAATTGGAAGTCTTCGGCCTTGCCACCAGCAAAAGTTTCGCCGTCAATCTTGCCTTCGAAATCTACGGTCACACGATCGCCATCCACTGCAGCTTCAGTTGCAGCGCGTTGTGCGAAAGTGCGGCGCTGTTTGCGCAGGATGTCCAAAGTTTTTTCAATAGCAGCGTCATCCACTTCTGCAGTCAGCTTCTCAACTTCAGCAGCGGTCAGATCACCGATCTTCACTTCCGGGAATACTTCGAAAACAGCTTCGAATTCTGCTTGACCTTCAGCGGCACCGTCCTTTTCGGAAATGCGAGGCTGACCAGCAACGCGCAGACCAGCTTCTTGCACGCTCTTGGCAAATTCTTCACCGACCTTGTCGTTCAGCACTTCGTACTGCACTGAGTAACCATAACGCTGAGCAACAACGTTCATGGGCACCTTACCGGGACGGAAACCGTCCATTTTCACAGTGCGCGCCACCTTCTTCAGACGATTTTCAACTTCAGTCTGGATTGCGGCAAGGGGCAGGCTCAGCGTAATTTTGCGCTCGAGCTTTTCTAGAGTTTCAACTGTAACGGCCATGGTGATTCCTAATTCTGGGGAAATAGTGGACTGTGCCGACTGCAGTTCACAGCCTGCACCGTATTCCGCATAGTCTCACTGGAATGTGGTGCGCGGGGCGCGGATCGAGCAGACAATAGATTCAACAAGTTATGCATTGTTTGCGGGATTCGCGCGGGACACTAAGTCACTTCCCAGCGCATTCTTAATCCAACATTATATCCAGCCAGAGACAGCCAAAACCGGCGCAACCTTACAAACAGCCAAGTTAGACCACCCAAGCCCCTGTACAGGGCCTCAGTTGCTGTCAAAACCCGTCGCCACCTGTTTTGCACTAACTGCAGTCAAAGGCTTGTGGAGCGTGTTTTTTCAACACCCCATCACCACCATCAAAATCAACACAAGAACTGCGCGGGCGAGGCGGGGTTTCGAGCGCGCGCTGGAAGATGCGGCGGGGAAGACTTTGTGACAGCAATTGCTTACAGATCGCGCTTGCACACATACTGTGCTTACATTCGGTGCTGTTGCATAAGCCCTGTCTGAAGCGAGCGCCTCCAAACCCTAGCCGCGGCCATGCCACGGCTGCCGCCTGAGGACGTCCCAGTTCACGCAATCCATTCAAGATAGCGGCCCGGATGTGCAACTTACTGACTTGGCGCTCAAAGGTGCGGGGCATCACGCATTCACCAAGTCGCTTGATGCAGTTCATCTTGGTTTTCCTCCACCAAGCTTTGCCAGTGACAACCACTCCAGTGCTTGCAGATGCTTGGCCCAAATCGCTTGCATGCGGCAATCGCTGCATGGAGCAATTAAAGACACTGCCTTTGCGGATGCGAGCATTCCTTCCAGGTGCAATGACTGGGGTCGTTCCGCGCCTCAACTTCACCTGCTGGACTGGCTGTGCTTCGTAAGCTCCATCGCCTGTCAGTCTCTCGAGGACTTCATCTTGCGGTAACTGCTGCTGCAGGTCAGGCAACACGGCAGCATTGCGGACATTGCTAAAAGTCATTCAAATGGACCGAATCTGCAATGTCTGGGCATCGATGCCAATGCGCAGCTTGCGCTACTGGCGGCGACGTTCAGGCCCTTGCTTTTTGCACTTGCACACGCCTTCACCTGGGAATTTGATGCCTGTCGAATCCACCAGCAGGTGCGACCCACCCTGGCTGCGTGTGTACGGCACCTGAACGTTCGGCCCTAATTGGCGTCTGCACTGCCGGGTGCATGGAGGCGATAACGCAAAAAACGAGTCCCCTCAATATCCAATGCGCCATCTGGCCGAAATCCCAACTTGAAAATCCCTTTTATTCTGGTTCTTGAAGGCGGCAGCAAGATTGTGATGGAGCTCAGTCCAAGACTAGTAAATGCACGCTTGACTATCTCTTGATAGATAGCTTTACCACTTCCCCAAAATTTGGGGTCAAGTACCAAAGCGAGGTCGGCATCACCTTCCTCGTACTGCAAGCCACCCCAGCCAGCAAATTGCTGATCAATTTCAAACGCCCATGGCCCATAGCCGTATTGCTGCCACTGGGCATCTTTTTGCCGAGCCCATTCATTTGCTTTCGCCAGGTCGAAATTTGCACTTCCGAGCGGCATTTGCCGTAGCACATCCGGATTGTTGTTCAGCGAAACAATCTGAGCCGGCTCAACTTCAGTGAGTCGCTTAAATTTTAAAATCATGCCTATATCTGGCTGTCTATCAATCAGACCCAAAGCGTATCAAAACGGTGGTTGCTGACCATGCATCTGAGCGTTAGCTAAGGCGCGACCTGCAACTGTCGCAATCCACAGCCAGAAGCGGTCATTCGCTTGCTGCAGCGGACTGGCGAGCAGATGGAGGGCATGGTGACCGTAATCAGCGAAAGCCATGCATGGCGTGCTGCAGCCAACGAACTGGGCAAAAGTTGGCAGGAGCGTGTGCAGGCGCTGGGTCATATCCCCTTGTTGGAGCGTGCTGTGCAAGGCCAATGGCCGGCGATGCTGGCCACGTTGTAATGGCCCAGTGCAAACGCTAACCGTGCGCCCCTGTGCGGGGGCGCACGGCGCACGTCTTATTTGTTTTTCAACTTGCCTTTGGGCAGCACCGAGGTGAGCGGGGCAATAGGGCGCATGGATTCCGGCGAGGTATTGACCAGCGGTGGCAAGCTGGTGTCCTTCTTCGGTTTTTTGACCAGTTTGTTGTTAAGTTGCATGCCTTTGGCCATAGAAATCTCCTGTATGAAGCTTCCAATGTAACCGTGGCACGCTCAGGCCAGGCTGTCCGGCCCCAGAAGGCCTTCACTCCATAACCTTAGAACGTGTTTACGATCTCCTGGGTCACGGGCTGTCAGCCGCCGCCACAAAGTGGTAGTTCTCGGTCAGGTGCAGTCAATCCATAAGCACAAGTTATCAAGGCTAAAGCAGCAGGCAGCCCAAGCACGGCCATCAAACCAAGAAAGCTAAAAACCAGAAACAATAAAAGTTGAATTTTTTATGCAAAAGACTTATAATAAAACTGTTGCCAGCAAACTTAAGTAGTTCCACAGCAACGCCAGCATGAGGTGAACAAGCCCTCGTGCAAGAAATTTCCGCGAAGTTTGTCGCGCCGTTGGCTGTCGAGCAGCAGCCAATCGAGTTATTGAAAGCTCATGCAGGTCTTTGAGACCTGCTCTCTGATTGAACTAGATTCCACTCTCTCCTATTGCCATGGGCAAGTACTTCGTTACGCCCTCATCACTTAAGACCCATTGCGGTCGCTTTCAAGCTTCCTTCGCACTTCAGCGCACAAAGCAAAACAGCAGCTACTGCCGTGTTTTCCGCTTTGACAAAACATTTGCCTCGACCGAAGCAGCAAAAATCTATGCTGTGACCCAAGGCTGGCTGCAGACGTCCATGCAGCCCCCCACGTGCTGAGCCTTTAGCAAACGCTCAACTCCATCCGGTTGCTACGGACTAGCACTCCCCACAGCCATACTCAAACGATGCGTCAATTTTTGACGAATCATTAATAAAAAGGCTCCTTCCATGAGCACCAAAATCTACGTTGGCAATCTGCCTTACTCCGTGACCGATTCCAGCCTGAAAAGCAATTTTGCTGAATTCGGAAGTGTGACCTCCGCCAAAATCATGATCGATCGCGACAGCGGTCAATCTAAAGGGTTTGCGTTTGTAGAGATGGCCTCTGCCGATGCTTGTCAAGCCGCTATTACTGCGCTCAATGGAATGTCGGTTGATGGACGCTCGATCGTCGTCAACCTTGCAAAACCTCGCGAAGAAGGACGTGGCTCCGGCGGCAACCGCGAATTCCGCGCCAGCTCTCGTCCTAACGTTGGCTATGGCAATGATGGCTATGGCGGCGGTACTGGCTACTGATTTAGCTACACACTCAAAAAACGCCCCACAATTGAGGGCGTTTTTTTGTGCCTGGAGATCGCCACTGGCAGGAAAAACTTATAGGCTGCTGGGTGACAATATTGAGCCAATTTGCGGCGATCTCGGGCTTGCCTGGGACCATACATCTCAAGTGCAGTGACTTCTGCGCAGGAGCAAACTATTCATGTCCCAATCGCGCGATTTCAATTTCGCAGCAGTAGAAGCCGCCCTTTCTTACAGCTTTGCAGGTGAGCTCAAGATTGGTGGAAACTATGTCTCCGTTGTCCGCCATGGCAACCAGGTGTTCATCAGTGGCCAGATCCCCCGCGTTGACAATGAAGTTGTCGTCACCGGAAGAGTTGGGGCAGAGGTATCTGTAGCAGAGGCGCAGCGTGCGGCAAAAGTATGCACCATGCGCGCACTGGCACTGCTACGGCAAGAGCTTGGCTCACTTGGCAGAGTTCAACGTATTTTGCGAATCACAGTGTTTGTCCAATGTGCGCAGGATTTCACTCAGCAAAGCGAGGTTGCAGATGGTGCATCCGAAGTACTTTATGCCGTCCTTGGTGATGCAGGTGTTCACACGCGAACATCGGTAGGCGTCTACCAACTCCCCAAAAATGCAGCAGTAGAAATAGATTTGATCGCTGCAGTCACGTAGTTATTAGAAATCTGTCAGCAACTGCCGTGCAGCAGCAGACAGATTTTCACGGTCACATCCACTATTCAAGCGGCCAGCTTCGCTGGCTTCTTGGCTGGCTCGTGCTGGGAGAACACTGTCAAAACGATCCCCAATCATCGTCATCCTTATTCGTCGATTGCTGAGCACCTGCCATCATTGCAGGGCGACGCAATGCTGGCGCCCTATCTTTGATGACTGAGCCTTGAGGACGCTCTAGCGTAGGGGCTGGATTAGTTTTTCGAGCCGGTGCAACAAACGGAGCCATTTCAGCGCCAGCCGTGTGCTCAAACGCTGATAGCTTGAAGACTGCGACGGCCCCCACCAATGACTGGGCCTGATTGTTCAAACTGCTAGCTCCAGCCGCCATTTCCTCTACGAGAGCGGCATTTTGCTGAGTGGTTTGGTCCATCTGCGTGACTGCCTCGCTAATCTGGGCCATACCAGTGCTTTGCTCATGACTTGCTGCACTGATTTCTCCCATCAGATCGGTGACTCTGCGAATTGCAGTAACCACTTCGGTCATAGTTTTACCGGCCTTGTCGACAAGCTGCGAACCATGCTCAACACATTCAACGCTGGTATTAATCAATAACTTTATTTCTTTGGCAGCTTCCGCACTACGCTGAGCCAGGGCCCGTACTTCGCTGGCCACCACTGCAAAGCCTCGGCCTTGCTCGCCCGCACGGGCGGCTTCTACTGCCGCATTCAGAGCAAGAATATTTGTCTGAAAGGCAATGCTGTCGATCACACTGATGATGTCGGCAATTTTATTGCTGCTCGCATCAATGTTCTTCATGGTTTCAACCACTTCAGCGACTACTTCGCCACCTTGAGCGGCAACGGAAGAAGCGCTGATTGCCATCTGATTGGCCTGGCGCGCGTTGTCGGCATTCTGTTTTACTGTAGCGCCGAGCTGCTCCATGGAGGCCGCAGTTTGCTCCAGCGCACTCGCCTGCTCTTCTGTGCGGCTGGATAAGTCACTATTGCCCACTGCAATCTGAGCGCTGGATGCAGCAACGCCCTGAGCATCGCTGCGCACGGTGGTCACTGTTTTGACCAAACTTTGCTGCATGCGCTGCAAAGCGTTGAGCAACTGCCCCATTTCATCTTTGGACTTCACTGTGATTTGCTCACTCAGGTCGCCACCTGCCACGCGATCTGCCACTGCGACTGCCTGGGCCAGCGGGCGGGTGATGGACCTGGTAATTGCAACAGCCAGGAAAATTGCAAGGGCCATTGCGACAACGCTGGTGATCAAAACATTACGTGATAAGTCGCGAGCTGCTGCTTCTGCTTGCTGGCTTGCTCGCTCTGAATCTTTTGTCTGAAGATTCAGAATTTCTCGAATGACATTTTGATATTCAAGCTGTGTCGGCCGCAGTTTGGTTTCAAGCAAGACCAAGGCTTCATCTCTTTGATTTTTATCGAGAAGCTCAATAAATTCGTTGCCAAATTTATGAAATTCTGCTCGCCCCTGCTTTAACTTGTCGACCAATGCCGAACCTTGTTCAGAGACAGCATGCTTTTGCAGCGTTTCGACTTCGGCAGAGACTTCGCTGCGAGATTTCTGAATAACGGCACGTGCAGATGCCTGAATTTTCTCTGCCGGAAACAGGCCTAAATTACGAAATTGAATCGCTTGTTCATTGGCACCATCCGTGATGTTGTTCAACGTTCTGATAACAGGAATTTGGCTCTGGGTAATTTCAGTGAGCACCGTACTTTGTGTAGACGACCCCCAAAGTGCCACTCCCCCCAACACCAGTAGCAGAGCCATCATGGCCATGAACACCAGAGTCATTCGGACAGAGATTTTCAAACGATCCATTCATACTTCTCCTGTTATCAATACATTGCTTATTGCTACAGTTTTGTTTTTTAAAATGAAATGAATTGCAACAAACTGTGTCTTTTATTAAAGCATTAAAATATTTATTTTTTGAAAAATTCGTCCCGTGGTTTTCCCTGTCATCAAACATCCATTAAGAAAATTAATAAATATTGATTTTTCAAATATTAAAATCAACCACCTTCTCATCAGTTTTGCGAAAAACTCCTACATACAATAAATCTGATTACCGATGAGCCGCACTATCTTCAGAATATTCTCAATAATATGTATTAAGCAGCTCAGTGATATCTACATGGCCGCTGATACGAGCCGGTGTCATCACATCCACACGGTTTACCCGGCAATGTCAAAGTTGTGGCTCGCTTGGTGGCCCGTGGGGCTGTACGCCGTGCACCTGGCCGCTCAACCTGTGTACGTCATCTGTCCCTCAGCACAGCAAAATTGCGCGCGGGATTGGATACGGGGTCAGCGCGAGAACGACATGCGGTTTTACACAGCCTTATGCCGAATAAGACAGGTAGACATCGGACAGTGTAGACAAGAAAAAAGCCCGTTCTCGCAGGGAGAAACGGGCTTATGCAGGACGAGCTTGGATCAAGCTGTTTTTATTCGTGGTGCGCGGGGCGGGACTCGAACCCGCACAGTGTTGCCACCGTCAGGACCTAAACCTGGTGCGTCTACCAATTTCGCCACCCGCGCGGTCTTGCTTAACTGCAGAGCTGGTGGATCACAAGCCTGAGTTATAGGTCAATAAAAGATTTTAACCGCGAAAATACACCTGACGCACGCTCCCTCACATCATTTTTCTGGCAAATACTCAACGCCAGGACGCTTCACACGGAAGCAGGCGGCATACATGGCAGGCAAAGCGAACAATGTCAGCACCGTAGCCACGACCAGCCCTCCCATGATGGCGACAGCCATGGGTCCCCAGAAAACACTGCGCGACAAAGGGATCATGGCCAGCACGGCGGCAGCTGCCGTCAACACAATCGGCCGAAAGCGCCGCACAGCAGCCTCCACAATGGCATCCCAGGTTGGAACACCACGCTGCCGATCGGTTTCGATCTGATCGATCAAAATAACCGAATTGCGCTGAATCATCCCCATCAGCGCAATCACACCCAGCAGTGCTACAAAGCCAAAGGGCCGGTTGAGCAACAGCAAAGCTGCAGCAACACCTGCAATGCCCAGCGGCCCAGTCATGAACACCAGCAACGCCCGGCTAAAACTATGAAGCTGCAGCATGAGCAAGGTGAACACCAGAAACAGCATGACGGGAATGCCTGCTGCAATCGATGAAGCACCTTTTGCACTCTCTTCCACAGCACCAGCTACCACAATGCGATAGTCGCCCAGACCCTTCTCGCGCCACTGCGCCTGCAGCTTGTCCATGTCTGGCTTGAGCGCCTGCGTCAATGTCGCTCCTTGCATACCGTCACGCACATCACCCTGCACAGTAATGGCATAGCTGCGTGCATCTCTCCAAAGTACGCCTGGCTCCCAGCCCAAAACAGGCTGAGCAATTTGCGCCAGCGGGATGGATTTACCAGATGACGTGGGCAAATAGGCTGCTGCCAAGTCATCCATCGCATCACGCTCATTCAAGGGCTGGCGCAATACGATGTTGATGAGTTTGTCCCCTTCGCGGAACTGACCAATCGTGGCCCCCGTCAGCATGGTCTGAGTGGCTTGCGCAATCGATTGACTGCTCACCCCCAGGGCCCGCGCTTTTTCTTGATCGACTTGCAAACGCATGACTTTGACTGACTCATTCCAGTTGTCATTCACGCCACGCATATCAGGATGCTTGCGCATCACATCTTTGACTTGGTCAGCCAGCTGGCGCAACTGCGAAGCGTCTGCCCCGACTACACGAAACTGCACCGGATATGGCACCGGAGGGCCACTTGGCAGCAATTTTGCGCGTGCACGCACCTCAGGAAAGGCTTGCGCCAAGCTCGCTGGCAATGCCTTCATCAATTGATCGCGCTCTTTAAGCCCCTGTGTCATCACAATAAATTGCGAGACATTGCTCTGTGGAAACACTTGATCCAAAGGCAAGTAAAAACGTGGCACGCCGGAGCCGACCCAGACGGTGACATCCTTGACACCGCCTTGTGCCTGTAAATAAGTTTCCATGCGCTGCACAACCTGCTGGTTGCCGGCAAAGGACGTGCCTTCAGGAAACCACGCGTCTACCAAGATTTCAGGTCGATTGGAATCTGGAAAGAACTGCTGCTGCACCCGCGTCATACCAAACACCCCCAGCGCAAATACCACGGCAGTCGCTCCAATGGTCAGCCAGCGATGTTCCACACACCAGTAAACAGCAGCGCGAAAACGTTGATAGAAAGGGCTATCGAATACTTCATGGGGATCGTGCTCAATACCCTCCCGGGCTTCTCGGGCCTTGGGTTCTTTCAGAAAAATACTGCCGAGATACGGAACAAAGTACACAGAGACCACCCAGCTAATGATCAGGGCGATCACAGTCACCGCAAAAATTGCAAAGGTGTATTCGCCGGTCATGGACTTGGCCATGCCAATGGGCAGAAAACCTGCGGCAGTAATCAAGGTGCCGGTCAACATCGGCATGGCCGTGATGTCATAAGCGAAGGTGGCAGAGCGCAGCTTGTCATAGCCCTCTTCCAGCTTGCGCACCATCATCTCGACAGCAATGATGGCATCGTCCACCAGCAAACCCAGCGCAATGATGAGTGAACCCAGCGATATTTTATGCAAGCCAATGCCCCAGTACCACATGGCCAGAAAGGTGGCTGCGAGCACCAGGGGGATGGTCACCGCCACCACCAATCCGGGCCGAGGATCAATGTACCAACGCCTCCACCACACCGTTGCAGTTGTGCGTTTGTGCAAACCCAGGCTGATAAAACTCACGGCCAGCACCACCACCACGGCCTCGATCAGCACCTTGATGAACTCATTGACGGAATCCGTGACGGCCTTGGGCTGGTCTTGAATATTGACCAGGCTTACCCCTGCAGGCAGCGTCAACGCAATCTGCTCCACCGATGCATGCAGGGCTTTACCCAGCCCTACGATATCGCCACCCTTGCTCATTGAAATACCCAGAGCAATTACTTCTTGCCCGTTGTGGCGCACCTTCACGCCAGGGGGGTCTTCGTAACCTCGCTCAATATCCGCAATATCGCCAAGACGCAGTTGCACACCAGTAGCAGCGCGCACAGGCATGGAACGCACCTGCTCCACTGCATTGAACTGCCCAGCTACACGCACCTGAACCTGCTCCTGAGGCGTTTGCAGCACGCCTGAGCCTTCGATCGCATTTTGCTGATTCAGCTGTGCAATAACCTGGTTGATATCCAGCCCCATAGGGGCCAGGCGCTTTTGCGACAGCTCGACAAAAATGCGCTCATTCTGGACGCCAAACATCTCCACCTTGGCGACATCTTTGACTCGCAAAAGCTGCTGGCGCGCATCATCGGCAAAGGTTTTCAGCTCTGCATAGCTGTAACCATCGCCAGACAGACCATAAATGACGCCGAATACATCACCGAACTCGTCATTAAAAAATGGGCCCTGCACACCCTGCGGCAAGGTGTAGCGCATGTCGCCAATTTTCTTGCGTACGGTGTACCAAAGATCGGTCACATCCTGTGGTCGCGAGTTGTCTCGCAACTGAAAGATGACCTGAGACTCTCCCGGCTTGGAGTAGCTGCTGATCTTGTCTGCGTAGGGCACCTCCTGCAGGGTGCGCTCAATCTTGTCCGTCACCTGCTCTGCTACCAACTGGGCAGAAGCACCCGGCCAGTAGGTGCGAACTACCATGGCCCTGAAGGTGAAGGGAGGGTCTTCATCCTGACCCAGCTGAAAGTAAGCAGTGCCTCCCAGCAATAAGATTGCCACCAGCAAATAGCGTGTCAGGGGAATATGCTGCAGCGCCCAGCGCGAAAGATTAAAGCCTGTTTTTTCAGGCGCCTGGTTCGAAGAACTCATCTCTGACTCCAAGCTTAGCGCGCTGTTTCGGGGTAACGGGGCTGATAAACACTGACCTTCTGCCCTTCAGTTAGCACATGCGTGCCCGCCGCTACCAGTTGCATGCCCGGCTGCACGCCAGCAGTGATCAAGATCTCATTGCCGTCAACGCCTGCCACCTCTACTTTGCGTGCGTGCACCGTCGACGTGCTGGCGTCAAATTCCCACACTGTGGAAGAGCCGCCTTGATC
Organism: Comamonas avium; assembly: GCF_014836675.1. Classification (GTDB taxonomy): domain Bacteria; phylum Pseudomonadota; class Gammaproteobacteria; order Burkholderiales; family Burkholderiaceae_C; genus Comamonas; species Comamonas avium. The sequence continues at coordinate 97,922 of NZ_JACSQK010000006.1, read as the reverse complement.
GAGCACCGCTGTTGACGGCAATTTGATGGCATCGTCCGAAGCTTTTTCTGCCAGATGCATGCGCACATAGGCAGTCGCTCCCAGCGCTGGCTGGTCAGCGCCTTGCACCTTTACCTTGGCGGCATACGTGCGCGTTACAGGGTCTGCACTGGCACCTAGCTCTCGCACAGTGCCCTCCAGCAAACGGTCTTGTGACCAAATGCGCACCTGCACGATCTGCCCCAGCTTTATATGACTGCGGGCAGTTTCCGGCACCGCGACCACGACATCTCTAGCTCCATCGTGGGCCAGCTGCACCACCGGGGCCCCTGCCGCGACCACTTGCCCGGGTTCAGCCTGTACGCTCGTTATCACCCCCGCTGCGCTGGCAAGCAAACGCGTATAGCCACTTTGATTGCTCTGTGCAGAGGCCTGTGCCTGCGCCTGCTCGAGCTGCGCTTGCGCTGATTGCAAATTTGCGCGGCGTCGATCCAGCTCTACACCGCTGATAAAGCCCTGGTTCTTGAGCGCCGAAAAACGCTCCCAATCCGCTTTGGCCAAGTCACGCTGGGTTTTCGCTGCTGCAACCTGGGCCTGTGCAGCCTGGGCAGCCAACGCGTAATCTTGCCCATCCAGCTCCGCCAGCACTTGCCCCTTGCGCACCACATCACCCGCATTGACAAAGCGCTGCACGAGCTTGCCAGCCACCTGAAAACCAAGACGTGATTCGATTTGCGCACGCACCTCACCTGCGTACTCCACCTCTGTATTCAAGGCATGCGCACCAACTTCGATGAGTTTGACAGCACGAATGGGCTCGGGTGCCGGGGCCTGTCGTGAACACGCCGTCAGCAACCCTAAAACAACTGCACCAACAAAAAGGCCCTGAATGGGCCGCACAACAAAGAAGGAAGGCATGTGAAATGTGGTTACTGACTAATTGGTTAGCAATCTAAGGAAGGCCACGCCTGCTGTCAAGCGACAATGCTGCAGTGAATGCTCCAGACCCCACCCGCACCCAAGCAAGCCCGGTGACGCACTACGAGAACTTTCCCGTAGCGTCATGGCTGTGCCCGGCCCATCTGCGTCAGCCTGTCGCGGCCATCTACGCTTTTGCCCGGGCGGCTGATGACATCGCTGACGAAGGCACAGCGACCGCTGCACAGCGCCTGGCCGAGCTGCAGTCATACCGCGCACAGTTGCATGCCATTGCACAAGGGCAAGCACCCCAGCCACGATGGATGGCCATCTTTGGCCCTTTGCAATTGAATATTCAACAGCACCAGTTGCCCGTGGCGCTGCTGGATGATCTGCTCAGCGCCTTCATTCAAGACATTGAAAAAACGCGCGATGCAGCCACCTATGCCGACCGCGCTGAGCTGCTCGATTACTGCCGCCGCTCTGCCAACCCGGTTGGCCGGCTGCTGCTGCATTTGTACGGCGTGCACAACGAGCAGGCGCTACAGCAAAGTGACGCCATCTGTACAGCGCTGCAGCTCATCAACTTTTGGCAAGACCTGAGCGAAGACATTCCACGCGGGCGCCACTACCTCACCGATGCAGACTGCGCGCAGCACGGAGTGAGCCGCCACGAACTTGCTTTGCTAGAAGTGACCCCGGGCATTGAAAAGCTCATAGCGTCCAACGTCTTATGGGCAAGGCAAAGCATGCAAAACGGTCTCAACCTGGTTCACGGTCTGCCTGGTCGTATCGGCTGGGAGCTGCGCCTGGTAGTGCAAGGCGGGCTGTGCATTTTGGACAAGGTCCAAGCGCAGCGTGGTCACAACCTGCATGCACGTCGCACGCTGCGCAAAACAGATATGCCGCGCATGCTGTGGCGCGCACTCTGGATGTAGTCAAAAGTACTGCAGCCATAAAAAAACCGGCGCACAGGCCGGTTTTCTTGTTGCAGCAGGCTGCTTAAAAAACAGTCTCTTGCTGCGTCTGTGCGTGGGGCAATGCCGCCTTCGATGAATCTGTGGCCGTCACTTTAGCCGTACTACCTGCCTTGGCCGCTGGGCTGTAGTTGCTCACATAAGCGCTAGTTGCAGTACCAGCCTCCAGCACAAACTGCGACGACATGCTGGCCATCTGCCGCGCTTGTTCTTGCAGTGAACTGGAGGCTGCTGAGGTCTCTTCCACCAACGCTGCGTTTTGCTGGGTGACATCATCCAGATTGGCAACGGCATCGTTGATTTGCGCCAAGCCCTTGGATTGCTCGCGGCTGGCGTCCGCAATCTCGCCAACGATGTCTGACACGCGGGCAATGCTCTGGACGATGTCCTGCATGGTGCGGCCAGTACGGTGCACTTGCTCGCTACCTGTGCGCACCCGGTTGACGGAGTCGTTGATCAGGACCTTGATCTCCTTGGCCGCTTCAGCCGAGCGGCCAGCCAAAGAGCGCACCTCGCTGGCCACCACGGCAAAGCCACGGCCTTGCTCCCCGGCACGCGCGGCTTCTACCGCTGCATTCAAGGCCAAGATATTGGTCTGGAAAGCAATGCTGTCAATCACACCGATGATGGCCTCAATCTTCTTGGCCGAGGTGTTGATGTCTTCCATGGTGGACACCACCTCTGACACCATTTGCCCGCCCTTGGCGGCCACATCAGTGGCACCGCGCGCCAGTTCGCTGGCGCGAATGGCGCTGTCCGCGTTTTGCTGCACGGTGCTGGAAAGCTCTTCGGTGGCAGCTGCCGTTTGCTGCAGCGATGCAGCCTGCTGCTCCGTGCGCATCGACAAATCACCCGTACCCGCAGCCACCTGGGTTGACGCACCAGCAATGGCATCAGCACCGCTGCGTACTTTGGAGATGATGTCATGCAGATGGCTGCGCATGTCTTCCATCTGTACCAGCAGCTCCGTGATTTCATCTTTGCCGCTGGAGGTGACACGCTGCGAAATATCTCCCGCTGCAATGGCCTGGGCTGTGTGGTGCGCTGATTTAAAGCCCTGACTCATTCGACGCAGCAAGGAAATCGACAGCACCGTCGCAGGCAGACCACCCAGCAGCACGCACAAGGCAAACACCAAAATACTGACGTGGTAGCGCGCATCAGCGGCTTGGTAAGCCTCGTCCGCTTGCGTTACCTGCAAGCCCTTGAACGCGCCAACCAGCGCCACCAGCATGTCGCCTTCTTCACGACCCATGGCCAGGAAGCGCGACATCAGGTCGCTGCTGAAGTCACCCGCCTCCATGCTGCGCACCAGCTCGCTGAGCTTTGCGTTCCAATCGGTTTGCACGCGAATGGCTTCGGCGAACATGTCTTTCTCCATGCCAGGAGAAATCATCTTGTCCAGCTCTTTTTGCCACTCCATGCCTTGCTGCAGGCCATGCTTGACCAGATCCAGATGCAATGAAACGGGGTGGTCGTGCAAACTGGCCAGCGAGCTATCGGGCGCATGCTGAAACGACAAAAGCATCTGCATGCGCGATTGCAACACGCTCTCGTTGATCGAATCTGCCAGCAAAATGCGCTGGAGTGATTCATCGTGCAGGGCTCGCAGACTGTCACGCGAGCTCATCAACCCATGCCAACTCATGCCAATGACCACCGCCATGGATAAAAAGTAGCCACCAAAAACCAGCATGTAGCGCTGAGTTAACCGCAGGGAATTGAAGCTGGGCATCTCGTTCGATGTATCTAATTGCAACCTCTTGATCTTAGAGGCTGCCCCCCAAAAACAGCACACCAAAACAGTGCCGACGATTGATGCACATCAAGAGCACGCTGCTTCCACCGCATTTGCGGGACAGAACCCAAGGCATGGGACAATCCATCGCAATATGAATCCGGAAACTTACGTCCAAGAAAAAGCAGCTGCATCGGGCAGCAGCTTTTATTACGCTTTTCTATTTCTACCCGCCAACCGCAGAGCGGCCATTACCGCGTTCTATGCATTTTGCAGAGAGGTGGATGACGTGGTGGATGACGTGCAAGACCCGGGCGTAGCAGCGCAAAAGCTGGCGTGGTGGCAGCAAGAAGTGGCACAGGCCTTTGCAGGCAAGCCCACGCACCCGGTCATGCTGGCGTTGATGCCTCACACCCAGCCATTTCAAATTGAGCAACGCCACCTGCAAGCCGTGATTGAAGGCTGCCAGATGGATCTGGACCAAACCCGCTATCTGGACTACCCCGGCCTGCAGCGCTACTGCCACCTGGTCGCCGGTGTGGTGGGAGAAGTGGCTGCGCGCATTTTTGGCCAGACCGATGAAGCCACCACCGCCTACGCCCACAAGCTGGGGCAAGCATTTCAGCTGACCAACATCATCCGTGATGTGGGTGAAGACGCCCTGCGCGGACGCATTTACCTGCCCATCAGCGATTTGCAGCAGTTTGATGTGAAGGCGCATGAAATCACCAAGCGCGAGTACTCCGATCGCTTCACGGCATTGATGCGCTTTCAGGCCCAGCGTGCGCACCAGCTGTACGAAGAAGCGTTCGCTCTGCTGCCCGCACAAGACCGGCGCACGCAAAAGCCCGGTCTGATGATGGCCAGCATCTACCGCACGCTGCTGCGCGAGATTGAGGCTGAAAACTTCCAGGTACTGCACCAGCGCATTGGCCTGACACCGCTGCGCAAGCTGTGGCTGGCGTGGAAGATGCAAGCGCTGGGCCGCATGTAGCAGTGACCGGCACAGCAACACCTCGGTGCATAGCCATCATTGGCGGTGGCTGGGCAGGCATGGCTGCAGCGGTACAACTGCAGCAGCAGGGCCAGCACGTTCACATCTTTGAAGCCAGCCGCATCTGGGGTGGCCGCGCGCGCGCACTGACTCTGAACGGCCCTGCTGGCCAAGCGTGGACCGTCGATAACGGCCAGCACATTCTGATTGGCGCCTACCAGGGGTGCCTGCAGATGCTGCAGACCGTGGGCGTGGATGCATCGGCAGCAATGCTGCGGCTGCCACTGGATTTGCGCTACATGGATGGCCAGGGGCTGCACCTGCCCCATTGCAGCCCGCCATGGGATGCCGCCATTGGCATTGCCCGCGCCAGAGGCTGGAGCTGGAGCGAAAAACTGGCGCTGGTGCGCACCGCCCACCGCTGGCAGCGCAACCGCTTTAACTGCGCCCCCGGGGCCACGGTGGCAGATATCTGCCACGGCTTGCCCGCGCGGTTGATGCAGGATTTTGTCGATCCCCTGTGCATCTCAGCCCTCAACCTGCCTGCCACACAGGCCAGCGGCCCCATCTTCTTGCGCGTGCTGCAAGACGGATTGTTCAGCGGACAGGGCGGCTCCAACCTGCTGATTCCGCGCACAGATCTGAGCAGCCTCTTTCCCGCCACAGCCGTCCAGTGGCTGCAAACGCGTGGCACGCAGGTGCACCTGGGGGCAAGAGCCCAGGCACTGGCCCATGACGCTGATACCGCGCAATGGCGGGTCAACGGGCAAGCGTTTGATTCGGTGGTGCTTGCCACCTCCTGCGCAGAAGCTGCACGGCTGGTAGAGCAAGCACAGCTGTCAGCAGCTTGGCAAGCCAGAGCAGCGCCGTGGGCGGCGGTGGCCCACGCCCTGCCGCACACAGCAATTGCCACGGTCTACGCTTTCAGCCATCAGCCTTTGCGCAATGGCAAGCTGCTGCCCGCGCCCATGGTGGCGCTACGCAGCCATGCCGGGGCGCCCGCGCAGTTTGCGTTTGACAAGGCCCAGCTGAACGGGCCGGAAGGTTTAATTGCGCTGGTGGTCAGCGCCAGCCATGGCGATAAGGACACGCTGCAAACCCAGGTGCTGGAGCAAGCCCGCACCCAGTTGCAGCTGCCTGATTTGCAGGCACTTCAAACGGTGATCGACAAACGCGCAACTTTTGCCTGCACGCCGCTGGTGCAGCGCCCTGCGCACCAGATACTGCCCGGCCTGTGGGCATGTGGTGACTATGTGGATGGCCCCTACCCGGCGACGCTGGAAGGAGCGGTGCGCAGTGGCATGCAGGTGGCACAAGATATTGCGCTCACCTGAATAAAATTTAAAAAAAGAGCTGCTAGCGCTTATCCACTAGTCATTTCAGATACTTATCTATCTGAAATGCTTTAAGGCTAAGCGCTGGCAGCTCTCTTTTTAATATTTACTTGTGCTCCAGATACCACTGGATAACGGCCTTGGCGATAAAACCAATAAAGCCGACGGACAAGCCCAGGAACAGCACAAAAGTGCCGAACTTGCCCGCTTTGGATTCCCACGCCAAATGCCCGATGATGAACAGCATGAAGACAATGAAGGCCCCAATGCCATAGGTCAGAAAAAATTCAGAGATTTGTTCTTCTGTAAAACCAAAAATCACAACACGTATCCTCGAAACCGCAAAGCGCTTGGTGTGCGCTAACCGACTGCCTCGCGCAGCGCAAAGTCTGATGCATCCACCAAATCACGGTAGGCATGCCAGCTGGCATGGCCCAGCATGGGGATCACCAGCACCAGACCCAGCAACAGCGACGCCAAGCCCAACAACGTAAACATCACAATCAGCGCCGCCCACAAAGCCATGGCAATGGGGTTTTGCAAAATCACAGACCAGCTAGTGAGCACGGCCTGCGACAAAGTCACTTTGCGATCCATCAATAAAGGCATAGAAATAACGCTGGATGCAAAGATGGGCGCTGCCAGAAAGCTGCCCAGTGCCAGCCACAGGTGAAACAGCGTGCCATCGGGTGCCAGCACCACGTACTGCATGAAGTCCATCGGCGTAGCAATACGCACCGGCGCCATCAAGGTAATCAGTGACGCAGAGACCAGCACCCAGCCCGTGGCCGAAATGGCCAGCAGCAGCCCGAACTGCACCAGACACCAGTAGTCATTGCCCAGCTTGCTTTGCCCTTGCTGCCAGTGCATCCACGTGCGTCGCACCAGGCGCCAGCTCACTGGCTCTTTACGCTCCAATGCGCGGCTGATTGCATACAAACTGGTCGCCACCACCGGGCCCACCACCAGAAAACCAGACAGCGCGCCCGCCATCAACCAAAAGCGATTGTGCCCCACCAGCAAGATGGCCGCCCCTAGCAGCGCCAGGAAAACGCCGTGTGACAAGCTAAGCAGCGGGGTGCGGCAAATATCCCTCCAGCCCAGCGCCAGCCAGGTCAATGGCTGCATCCATCCGATGCGCAGCGCTACAGGCAGATCCAGGCTGGGTGCACGAGACAAGGTATTGGGCATGCGCGGACTCCTCTTTCCCCATGGGGCAATGGTCACTCAGGCCGCCAGCAAGTCACATAAATCCAACAAGCTGCTGACCGTTGTGGGGGGGTGCTGTTCCTCTATGGGCCAATCTAAGCCGCTGCGATTGAGCCAAACAGCGTGCATACCCGCATCCCGTGCAGCGACTGCATCCAACTTGGCATCGTCTCCTACATGCAAGATGGCGGACAGCGGCAGCTCCAGTGATTGGGCCGCGCAGTGAAAGATGCGCACATCGGGCTTGGCAAAGCCCGTGCGCGTAACGTTAAAGCTGTCCTGAAAGAACTGCCCCAGCCCGATTTGCTCAATGTCAGAGTTGCCGTTGGTCACAGCCACCACGGGCCAGCGCGCCGCCAGACGCTCCAGGGCGGGCACGGCATCACCAAACAGCTCAACGCGCTGGCGCGCTGCAAAGAAAATTTCAAAGGCCGGCATAGCCAAATTTTCATCATCGCCTGCCTGGCACAAAGCCTGGCGGATGGATGCCTGGCGCAAACCGCTCAGATCGTGGCGCAGGTCCGGGCGCTCTTGCTCGACTCGATTGCGGATGGCTCGTAATGCTTCTGGCGTGCTGAACAATTGTGCAGTCTGAGCAGCGTGCTCTTTTAACCATAGCAACAAGACTTCTTCAGCGCGGCGAATGGTGGGCCAGATGGGCCACAGCGTATCGTCCAGATCAAGCGTAATGGCGCGAATTTTTGATGGGTCAAACATGGCCCAAGAATACTGGAGCACACAAGCACTGCATCCATGCCGGTCTTCAAAGGCCCAAGCTTTTGTCACAATGGTGCCCATGCTGTCACGCTTTGCCCCCGAACCCCAACTCCCCGCAGGCCAACCTGAACGCACCGCCATTTTGCTGTGCAATCTGGGTACGCCCGATGAGGCCACGCCTGCCGCCGTGCGCCGCTATCTGGCGCAGTTTCTGGCAGATGACCGCGTGGTGGAAATCCCCAAACTGGCCTGGTGGCCCATCTTGCACGGCATTATTTTGCGCACCCGCCCCAAAGCGTCGGCAGCCAAATACGCCACCGTGTGGAACCAAGGCGGCGCTACAGGCTCCCCCCTGCTGTACTTCACCGAGCGTCAGGCCAGCTTGCTGTGCGACTGGCTGGGGCAGGCCGGTGCCAACGTACTGGTGGCCCCTGCCATGCGCTACGGCAACCCTTCGATGGCATCGCAACTGGATGCCCTCAAAGCGCAAGGCGCCACCCGTATTCTGGTTTTGCCGCTGTACCCCCAGTACTCAGGCACCACCACTGCCAGCGTGTGCGATGCCGTGTATGACTGGGCCAAAACACAGCGCCATATTCCTGAGCTGCGCTTTGTGCAGCGCTACCACGACCACCCCGGCTACATCGACGCGCTGGCCCAGACCGTAGAGCAACACTGGCGTGAAAACGGCAGGGCACAAAAGCTGGTGCTCAGCTTTCACGGCGTGCCTGAGCGCACCTACCAATTGGGCGACCCCTACCGCGACGAATGCCTGACCACGGGCCGCCTGCTGGCACAGCGACTGAATCTGAGCGATGCGCAATATGTGCTCACCTTCCAGTCACGCTTTGGCAAGGCCAAGTGGCTGGAGCCGTACACCGAGCCCACCTTGGTGGAGATGGCCAAGCAGGGGCTGGAGAGTGTGGACATCATGTGCCCCGGCTTTACCAGCGATTGCATCGAGACCCTGGAAGAGATCAACATGGAGGCGCGCGAAGCCTTTGTGCACGCAGGCGGCAAGGACTACCGGTTCATTGCGTGCCTGAACGACCACAGCGCCTGGATCACTGCGCTGCGCGACATTGCACAGCAGCACATGCAAGGCTGGCCTGTTCAGCCACAGCCGCGCAATCAGACTTAATCAGGCTTAGTTTGGGCGCGCACCTGCGGGTTACCCAGCAGGTGCGCACACTAATTGCTTGCACATCGGTGCACAGGGCAAGCTTGACCCTTCACTTTCCAAAGTTCGACCGATGACTACCCCCCTCAATTTGCCGCCTCAAGGGCTGACGCCCACCCACGAACAGATCTGCCGCCATCTGCGCCACACCCAGCAAGTGGCTGAACGCGCCATCGCTTTGGGGCACCACCCGTTTGGTGCCATTTTGGTGGGCCCGGACCAGGAAACCGTGTTGATGGAGCAATGCAACATCGACACGGTGAACCACGCCGAATCGACCCTGGCGCGCATGGCTGCCACCAACTTCACGCCCGAGTATTTGTGGGGCTGCACGCTCTACACCAATGTTGAGCCTTGCTGCATGTGCGCAGGCACGGCCTACTGGGCCAATATTGGCCGCGTGGTGTTTGGCATGACCGAGCACGAGCTGCTGCACTGCACGGGCAGCCACGGAGAGAACCCCACCATGAGCGTGCCCTCGCGCTACGTGTTTGACCACTGCCAAAAGCCGGTGCAGCTGATTGGCCCCGTGCCAGAGATGGCCGCTGAAATCGCCCAATTGCAGCAGCGGTTCTGGGCATCGCGCTAGAGGGCGCTGCACCGGACTGCACCTATCAACGCCTGCAGGGTTCGCGCACGCGAATGGCATGAATGCACACTTTGCGCAGGTGTTGCTGCCATATACCGCCGAGCTGCACGGCTGTTACGCCAGCGCCAGCCAGGCAGCAGCGGCCCTGCCTAGAATCACACTCCGAATCTGCGGCCTGCGTTTTCTGCGCAGGTTTTTGGCACGCCCTGTACCCGGCGCTGCTGCACAACTTGGCTGGCTCTTTGGCCCCGAGGTCTTTGCACCTTGGGGGTTTTGCTTTTTGTAGAAACACCACTTGGTGAAGCTTCAAAAAACAACAAGGAAAACCACAGCCATGACCTCCCCCTCTTGCGCACCCACGGGCCAGCTAACGGCCATCAACAGTTACAGCTGGAAAGCCCTGGCCGGCTCTGCCGTCGGCTACGCCATGGACGGCTTTGACCTGCTGATTTTGGGCTTCATGCTCAGCGCCATCTCGGCAGACCTGAACCTCACGCCCGGTCAGGCTGGCTCGCTGGTCACCTGGACGCTGATTGGCGCCGTGTTTGGCGGCATTGTGTTTGGCGCACTGTCAGACCGCTACGGCCGCATTCGCGTGCTGACCTGGACCATCATGCTGTTTGCCGTGTTCACAGGGCTGTGCGCTTTTGCCACTGGTTACTGGGATTTGCTGATCTACCGCACCATCGCCGGTATTGGTCTGGGCGGTGAATTTGGCATTGGCATGGCGCTGGCTGCAGAAGCCTGGCCAGCGCGCCACCGTGCGCGCGTGTCCTCGTATGTGGCGCTGGGCTGGCAAGTGGGTGTGCTGGCGGCAGCCTTGCTGACCCCGCTGCTGCTGCCTGTGATTGGCTGGCGTGGCATGTTTTTGGTGGGGGTGATTCCGGCCATTGTTGCCTGGGTGATTCGCAACCGCATCCACGAACCTGAGGTGTTTGTGCGCAAGCCAGCAGCCACCAAAAGCCAGCGTTTTGAAGCCTTCAAACTGCTCATCAAAGACAAGGCCACCACCAAGATCAGCCTGGGCATCATTGTGCTGACCTCGGTACAGAACTTTGGCTACTACGGCATCATGATCTGGATGCCCAGCTTTCTGTCCAAGCAACTGGGTTTCAGCCTGACCAAGTCTTCGATGTGGACCGCTGTGACCATCGTGGGCATGATGGCCGGCATCTGGATTTTTGGCCAACTGGCCGACCGCATTGGCCGCAAGCCCAGCTTCCTGATCTTCCAGCTGGGCGCAGTCATCATGGTGCTGACGTACTCGCAACTGTCGGACCCCACCGCCATGCTGTGGGCTGGCGCGGTACTGGGCATGTTTGTCAACGGCATGATGGGCGGCTACGGCGCGGTGATGAGCGAGGCCTACCCCACCGAGGCACGCGCCACGGCGCAGAACGTGCTGTTTAACATTGGCCGCGGCGTGGGTGGTTTTGGCCCCGTTGTGGTGGGCGCAGTGGCCATGAGCTACGGCTTTCAGATGGCCATTGCCATGCTGGCGGCCATCTATGTGCTGGACATGATTGCCACGGCGTTCCTGATTCCGGAACTCAAGGGCAAAGAGCTGCAATAAACTGCACGGCTGGAGCCAGCGCCCTGCGCTGGTTACCACAAAAAAAGAGCTGCCATCGCTTGCTGAGCCTTGTTTTCAGATACTTTCATATCCAAGAACCAAGCTATATATGCGCTGGCAGCTATTTTTTTAGATAAGCCGGTGCACCCAATTTTGCACCGGGTCACTATTTCATCTCAGGCTCAATCGGCCTTGATGTTGGCCTCTTTGACCACCTTGGCCCACATGGCGTAATCACGCTTGACCATGTCGCCCAGTGCCTTGCTGTCCATGAAGTCAGCCGTTGCACCCTGGTCCAGTGCCTTCTTCTGGAAAGAGGCATCGCTGAGCATGTTGCGCACATCGGTCTCCAGCTTGCGCACAATGTCTTTCGGTGTTTTGGCAGGTGCAAACAGCGCAAACCACGAGGTGGCATTCACGCCCGCAAAACCGGTCTCAGCAGTGGTGGGCACCTTGGGCAGGCTGGGCAGACGCTCTTTGCCCGTTACCGCCAGCACCTTGAGCTTGCCTGCCTGAATGTGGGCCATGAAGGGGGGCGCTGTACCAAAGGTCAGGTCCACCTGGCCGCCCAGCAAGTCCTGCAAGGCCGGGCCTGTGCCCTTGTAAGGCACGTGCACCATTTGAATGCCTGCCGCCTGCTCCAGCTGAACGCCGGTGACGTGCTGCAGCGATCCGTTGCCCGAGGAGGCGTAGTTGAGCTTCATGGGGTTGGCTTTGGCATACGCCACCAGCTCCTGCATGGTGTTGGCGGGCAGGTCGCCGCGCACCACCACGATTTGTGGAGCCGACAGCACATTGGCCACGGGCACAAAGTCGGCCAGCTCCCAGCTGGACTTGCCCAGATGGGGCGAGATCACATGAAAGCCCGAGTACTGCATCAGCAGGTTGTAGCCATCGGCCTCGGCGCGCTTGACCTGTGCGGCTGCAATGTTGCCGTTGCCACCGCCCTTGTTTTCCACCACGATGGTCTGGCCCAGCACGGGGCCCAGTGCCTGCGCAGTCATGCGGGCGGCCAGATCGGTGGTGCCACCAGCGGCAGCGGGCACCACCATGTTGATGGGCTTGCCGGGGTAGCCGGCCTGCGCTGCTGCAGTGCCTGCAAAGCCCAGCGCCAGGCCTGCGGCCAAAGCCAGCTGGCCAAATTGTTTGCGGTTCATGTTCATGGTTGTCTCCTTGGTTTTGTTATCAGGCCTTGCTGGCCCTGTGGTGCAAAGCATCAGCCCTGTTGCTGTTGTGCCTGCATCCGCTCTTGCGCACGGGTGCGCACTTGCTCAAACGATGCTGGCCTGGGGTGCAACTGCTGCACAGGCCCGGCTTTCACAATCGCACTGGGTATGTCGTGCCCAATCAGCGCGGGCAAACTGGCCGCCACACGGGTCAAGGCCGTCAAATCCACGCCGGTGTCGTAGCCCATCAACTGCAGGGCATGCACCAGCTCTTCGGTGCAGGCATTGCCGCTGGCACCCGGTGCATAGGGGCAGCCGCCCAGCCCCCCGACCGAGGCATCAAACCGGTCTGCGCCTGCGGCAATGGCCGCCAGCGCATTGGGCAGCGCCATGGCGCGTGTGTCGTGAAAGTGCAGCGTCAGCGTGGTGCCGGGCCAGCGCGCCTTAAAGGCGGTAACCAGCGCGTGCACCTGCGTGGGGTGGGCCATGCCTGTGGTGTCGCACAGCGTGATGCCTTGCACACCCGCATCGACAAAACTCTGCACCCAGGCCAGCACTTCATCGGCAGGCACATCCCCTTCCATGGGGCAGCCAAAGCTGCACGACAGCGACACGTTGATGGCCACACCACCGCGCTGCGCCACAGCAATCACTTCTTGCAGCGCTGCAAACGACTGGGTGCGCAGCATGCGCAGGTTGCACAGGTTGTGGGTTTCGCTGACGGACATCACCAGATTGAGCTCATCAGCACCTGCCGCCATGGCGCGCTCTGCACCCTTGACGTTGGGCACCAGGCATGTCATCACCGTGCCGCTGGGGCGCTCAATGCCGCGCAGCACTTCTTGCGCATCGGCCAGCGCTGGAATGGCAGTGGGCGAGACAAAGGCCGTCACCTCCACCTTGGCCATGCCCGCTGCAGACAGCGCGTTGACCATGGCGATCTTGTCTGCCGTGGACACAAACACTTTTTCCATCTGCAGGCCATCGCGCGGGCCCACTTCCTGGATGTAAATGCGCCGCCCGCCGCCGTTCCATACATGCTGTGCATTCATTGGATGACTCCCTGTGTGCGCAACTGGGCAATTTGCGCGCTGCTTAAACCCATGTCTGCCAGCACAGCGTCGGTGTCATCACCCAGTCTGGGGGCGCTGGAGCGAATAGTGCCCGGCGTTGCCGACAGCTTGGGAACAATGCCCGGCACTTCCACGCTGTAGCCATCGCGTGTCTCCTGCGCCAAAATCATGTCGCGGGCGCGGTAGTGCGGGTCTTCGCAAATGTCTTTGGCGGTGTAAACGCGCCCGGCGGGCACACGTGCGGTGCCCAGCTGAGCCAGCACATCGTTGATGCTGCGCGGCTGCGTCCATGCGCCGACGGCGGCATCAATTTCCTGCACCCGCGCCACACGGCCTGCGTTGTTGGCCAGATCGGGGGCATTGCCCAGATCGTCACGGCCAATGGTCTGCATCAGCCGCTTGAAGATGCTGTCGCCATTGCCCGCCACCAGCACCCAGCCATCGGCGCAGGGGTAAGCGTTGGAAGGCGCAATGCCGGGCAAGGCACTGCCCGCCGCTTCACGCACCGCGCCAAAGGCGCTGTACTCGGGGATCAGACTTTCCATGACGTTGAACACCGCCTCGTGCAGCGCCACGTCAATCACCTGTCCTTTGCCGCCATTGACCTTGCGGTGGTACAGCGCGGTGAGCACGCCAATCGTGCCGTGCAAGGCGGCCAGGGTGTCGCCGATAGAGACACCTACGCGCACCGGCACGCGGCCCGGCTCCCCCGTCAGGTGGCGCAGGCCGCCCATGGCCTCCCCCACTACGCCAAAACCGGGCAGGTCGCGGTAGGGGCCGGTCTGGCCGTAGCCAGAAATGCGCAAAATCACCAGACCGGGGTTCAGCGCATGCAGCTCCTCGGGCGACATGCCCCAGCCCTCCAGCGTGCCGGGGCGAAAGTTTTCAATCAGTACATCGGCTTCTTTGAGCAACTGCCGCGCCAGCTCTTGCCCCTGCGACTGGCGCAGGTCCAGCGCCACCGACTTTTTGTTGCGCGACTGCACCTGCCACCACACCGAGGTGCCTTCCTTGATCATGCGCCAGTTGCGCAGCGGATCGCCCGCGCCCGGCGCTTCAATCTTGATAACTTCGGCACCAAACTCACCCAGCGTCTTGCCTGCGAAAGGGCCAGCGATGAGCTGCCCCATCTCCACCACCCGCACACCGGCCAGCGCACCGGCTTGCAGCTGTGGCAACTTGTTCATTGTTTCTTGCATCTTGTCATTCCCTGTGGGCCCAGCTGAGGCGCAGCGCGCAACCCCGGCTGAAGACGCATGATGCAAAAGAGTTTTCAGTCTTCAAAACGCTGTTTTGCGCAACTGCCATCGCATTTCGGCATAGCAGACAGAAAACATAGTGAATACCCTTGTATTTCGAGCTATATAAACAAGAGCGCAATGCTGTTTAAGCAAAGCAAAATGCAGGCATGCGACTCGACCCCATCTCCTTGCGCCTGTTTGTTGCTGTCATGGAAGAGCAGGCCATTGCCCGTGCTGCCGTGCGCGAGCACATTGCCACCTCTGCTGCCAGCCGCCGTTTAGCCGAGCTGGAAGCCCAGCTGCAAGTGCGCCTGTTTGAGCGCAGCAACCGCGGCATTGCACCCACGCCTGCGGCCTATACCTTGCTGGATCTGGCGCGCAACGTGCTGGGGGAGATGGATGGCATCACACGCCACATGCGCGAGTACGGCAGCGGCATGCGCGGGCATGTGCGCATGGTGGCCAACATCTCGGCCATCACCCAGTTTCTGCCTGCGCAGCTGCAAAGCTTTATGAGCCAGCACCCGGAGGTGCAGGTCAACCTTCTGGAAAAAGTCAGCAGCGAAATTGCCCTGGCCGTAGCGCAGAACACCGCAGACTTTGGCATCCTGAACGCGGGCAACTACGGCGGCGATCTGGCCTACGTGCCCTACCGCCAGGATGAGCTGATTTTGATTGCCCCCAGCGGTCACCCGCTCACCCACAGCACGCACGTCACCATGCAGCAAGCGCTGGCCTATGACTTTGTGGGCGCGCATGCGGGCAGCGCCATCAACGGCCTGCTCAACCGCAGCGCAGCACTGCTGGAGATGCCGCTGAAGCTGCGCATTCAGGTCACCAGCTACGACGCGCTGTGCCTGATGGTGGCCTCCGGTCTGGGCGTGGGCATCTTGCCGCGCCAAAGCGCAGCGCTCTATCAGGGCAGCCTGCCCATTCAAGCCATGACGCTGGCAGAGCCCTGGGCACACCGCCAATTGGTGCTGTGCATGCGCGCATACAGCGCGCTGCCCCCGGCTGCGCGCACGCTGGTTGATCACCTGACTCAGGCACCCGCCGGCCCCACTGACAGCCCTGCGGCCACCGCCACGCAGTCGTAACGGCACCGCCCTCCGCTATGCTTGGCGCCACAGCCACCCTGAGGCCACCACCATGCACGCTTACGCAGACCTTCCCCAACTGATTGCGCAATGCCAGCACCTGCATCTGTCCGCGCTGGAGCCAAGGCGCACGCTGCATCTGCCCAGCTGGCAAGAAGAGTGGGACGACAACATCGCCATGCTCACCAGCTTTGTGCAGGAAAGCCTGTACGGCATGCCCATGACCGACATCGATGCCGATGACCAGCAAGATGCCTGCCTGCAGTGGGAAAACGCTGCGCAAACGGCCTCCACACTGCTGCGCCTGGCACTGGATCGCGGTGTGCCAGCCCATCTGCTGCGCCCCCTGTATCTGAGTGTGGTGTCTGTGTGGCGTGAATATGCGGCGGTGCTTGAGCAGGCGCGCCATGCAGGCAGTGCGCACACACCCCAGGCCATTCGTCCGGAGACTGCGGAGTACCAGTTCGCGCTGCAGCTGCTGGCCATGGCGGTGCTGCTGGATGAGGAAGGGGAAATCCCCGCCATCGTTGAGCACCTGCTGCACGGGCGCACCGACCGCCTGCTGGACTACCTGAGCGCAGCCGCCACAGGCTTGCTGGAAGCGTCGGACGAGTGCCTGCACCCCCAGCCCTTTGAAGGCTTGAGCGAGTTTTTTGACCAGTATGGCGACATCACGCCCGAGCCCTTGCTGCCCTATGTGGATCAGCACTACAGCCGGTTTTTTGCACTCACTGCCCAGGCTCAGAAAAATCACCCCCGCCTCAAAGGTGCTCAGGCCTGGGGCTGGTGGGCGCTGGAAGCGGGTGCGCTGGTGGCCCTGTATGGGCTGGACGACAGCGCACTGCGTGAGCTGCCCCACTACCCGGCCGATCTGGTGGACTACGCAATGGGTGTGCGCGACTGACCACCTGCGCTGAGGGCTGAAGGCCGGTGACTGGCGGCTGCTGCACGCTGCACGTCCCCTCTGGATCGGGTAGATGCAAATAGCAGCAGGCTATATGCAAGCAAATAATTATTCGTTGTGGGCACATTCTTGACGCAGGACAATAGAGGCTTTGCCACAGCCGTGGTTACTGCACAGTCCTTGTACGGGTGCTCCTTATGAAAAACAGACAATTCCTTGCTCTGGCACTGACGCTGGGAACCAGCGGATGGGCTTTGGCTGCGCCTGCCCTGCTGACACCCGCCGAGCTTTCACCCTTGCTGCAAAACCCCGAAGTGCGCGTGATCGATATCCGTACGCCCAAGGAATTTGCCAGCAATCACATTCCCGGCTCGGTCAATGCACCCTACGGCCAATGGCGTGGCCCCGCCACCAACCCCGGCGAGCTGCCTGACCACGACAAGCTGGTGGCTCTGGTGCAGTCGCTGGGGCTGACCCCAAAGACCCACGCGGTCGTGGTCTCGCACGGCAAAGATGCCACCGACTTTGGTGCCATGGCCCGCGTGTACTGGACGCTGAAGTCACTGGGGCTGACCGAGCTGTCCATCGTCAACGGCGGCCTCAAGGCCTGGGAAGACGCCAAGCTGCCCTTCTCCAAAGTGGCCATTCAGGTCGCCCCCAGCACCTACGCGCCCACCTTTGACGCCACATGGCTGTCCACGCGCCAAGACATCCAGCAAAACCTCAAGCTGAGCAACGCGGTGCTGGTGGACTCGCGCCCCGACGCGTTCTACCAAGGCAAGACCCAGGCGCCCGCCGCCAAAATGGCCGGCACGCTGCCCGGTGCAGTCCAGCTTGATTTCAACCAGTGGTTTGTGCCCAAGACCTCGCTGTTTGTCGATGTCGACAAAGCCAAGGCCATTGCCGCCCACATTCAGGTGCCAGAAGGCCAGAGCGCCGTGGCGTTTTGCAACACCGGCCACTGGGCGGCCACCGACTGGTTTGGCATGAGCGAAGTGGCGGGCATTCCCAACGTGAAGCTGTACGCAGGCTCGATGGTCGACTGGACGCAGCAGCCCGATACACCGCAACTGCAAAACGCACCCGGACGGGGTGAGCAATTACTGCGCTCCACCAAGCAGTGGTGGGAACGCAAGTTCAACTAAAACAATTCAAAAAATTAAAAGTGAGCTACTAACGCATACAAGCCGTGCATTTCAAATACAAAACACTTTGAAATGCATAACCTGTAAGCGCTAGCAGCTCATATTTTTAATACCTATTGATAAGAGAGGCTGTCTTCGAATGAAGCGATTACCTTTGGCCATCATCATGGCCGTTTTCTTTGGCTGGCTGCTGTGGTCTGTCTCCGTGCGCCAGGCCGCGTTGTTTGCCGTGGGTATTGGCCTGGGTGTGGTGCTGGCTGGCAAGCGCTTTGGCTTTACCACCGGCTGGCGCATGCTGGTGGAAGACAAGGACCCGTCGGGCGTGTTCGGCCAGCTGCTGCTGCTGGCACTGGCCGCCTGCCTGGCCATGCCACTGCTGGGCCACTTTCCGGAATTGACCGCCGCACTCGGCCCCCCCAGCGTGAGCCTGATTGTGGGAGCCTTCGTGTTTGGCCTGTGCATGCAGATTGCAGATGGCTGCGGCAGCGGCACGCTGTACAAGGCGGGACTGGGCATTCCGATGAACGCGGCCATCTTGCCCGTGTTTGCCATTGGCAGCTTTTTAGGCAGTGTGCACCTGGGCTGGTGGCTGGACCTGGGCCGCACCGCACCGGTGGGCCTGGTGACTGAATGGGGCTGGGACGTAGCCCTGGCCGCCACGCTGGCCGGACTGGCGCTGGTGGCAGCAGGCGTGAGCTTTTACTGCAAGCGCGCCAACCTCCAAGCAGGCCGTCAGATCAAGCCATTGTTTGTGCGCAAGTGGGTCATCGGTGCCGTGCTCCTGGCCTTGCTGGCCACTGCCAACCTGGTGATTGCTGGCCAGCCCTGGGGCGTGGTCTACGGTTTTGGTCTGTGGGCTGCCAAGGTAGCCACGGCAACAGGCGCGGTGGACCTGTCCACCAACTGGTTCTGGACGCAGCCGGGCAACGCTGCACGCCTGACCGAAACCGTGCTGCTGGATGTAACCAGCATCACCAACATCGGTATCTTGGCCGGTGCACTGTGGGTGAGTGCCTCCACACCTGCCAGCGCCAAGCCTTTGAGTGGCAAGCAGTGGGCTGTCGCCCTGATCGCAGGCCTGGTGCTGGGCTACAGCTCACGCCTGGCATTTGGCTGCAACGTGGGCGCCATGTTCTCTGGCATTTCAACCGGCTCTATCCACGGCTGGATCTGGGTGCCGCTGGCCTTTGTGGGCACCATCTTTGGTCTGCGCATTCGCCGCCACTTTGGCTTTTAAGAAAGGGGGCACACCATGACACAAGCAACCGTGCTTCGCAGTGCATTCTGGGCGGTCCTGATCGCCTTTGTGGTCTGGGATTTCACCCACTCCAAGCCCGTCGATCTACGCTATGAAGCGCCACTGATTGCCGCCGGATCTGGCGTGGCCGTACAAGGCGGCCACTGCTCCATGCCTGATTGAGCAGGCACTCACTGTGACGTCAAGGCCGCATGCTTGCGGCCTTTTTTATGCCTGTAATACCCGCCAGGGTGCACACACGAACAGGTCAGCTGCAGTGCACCAGCGCACAGGCCCACGTCCATCGCCAACCAAGATAGCTAGCATATCCATGCAGAAAACATAGGCCTTCTGTCGCTTAGAGCGTGCCATAGCCGGGCATTTGTTTACATATATGTGCAAGCCCCCACTAAATAGCCGTCACCAACTTGTAACAAGAACCCCAGCCCATTAACAATCTGCCACAATTTCATGCATAGAATTGGCAAGGATCATGTTCTTGCCAGTCATTCACCAGTGCACTGCAATGTGCGCAGCTTCTGAAGGACATGGGTTTTAGACATGCAAGTTATGAGAAATATCAGCATCCGGGCCAAGCTATGGCTGTTGGTCGCAGGACTGCTGACACTGACTGTTGCCATCACTGCGGCCTTGGTGCACCAGCTCAATGCCAGCAACGAGCGGCTGGCAGATATTTACACCAACCGTGTCGTGCCCACACAGCAGATCAAGCTGATCTCAGACGGCTACGGCATCAAGCTGGTGGAAATCACCAACAAGGTCTACAACCAGCAAATCCTGGCTGAATCGGGCAAGGAGCAACTGGCAGAAATCAAGAAAAATGCCCAGGAAGCCTGGCAGGCCTACCAGGCCAACGTGGAGACCAATACCGAAGACGAGAAGGTACTTGCACAGCGCGTGGGCACCTTGATTGACGCCATCACACCGCGCATTGATGATTTGCTGCGCTTGTTTGAGCAGCAGGACCACGACTCGCTGGGCTCGTTCATTGAATACCGCCTGTTCCCTAGCGTCAGCCCTTTGGCAGCTAACTTGCAACTGCTGTCCACCATGCAAGAGGAACTGGCACTTGCCGCTTACGAAGAAGCGCAATCTGCCTTGTCCCGCGCCATGATGCTGGCGGCCATTGCCGTGGCCGTCCTGCTGGTGCTGGCACTGTTCGGTGCCAGCCTGCTCATCCGCATCATTACCCGCAGTCTGGACAGCGCCGTGCACGTGGCTGAGACGGTGGCCCAGGGCGATTTGAGCTCCACAATCGAGGTGAAATCCAACGATGAGCTGGGCCGCCTCATGCAAGCCTTAAAGAGCATGAACGGCAACCTGATCGGCATCGTGAACCGCATCCGTGACAGCAGCGAATCGATTGCCACAGGCGCTACCGAAATTTCTACCGGCAACAACGATTTGTCGCAGCGTACCGAAGAGCAAGCCAGCAACCTGCAGCAAACTGCAGCCAGCATGGAGCAACTGGCCTCCACCGTGCGTCACAACACAGAAAACGCCCAGCAAGCCACTGCCCTGGCACGCGATGCAGCGCAAACGGCCGCACAAGGCGGCCAGGCCATGGCGCAGGTAACGCAGACCATGGAGACCATCTCCACCAGCTCGCGCAAGATTTCCGACATCATTGGCGTCATTGACGGCATCGCTTTCCAGACCAACATCCTGGCGCTCAATGCCGCAGTGGAAGCCGCACGCGCCGGCGAACAAGGCCGCGGCTTTGCCGTGGTGGCGGGCGAAGTGCGTGCGCTGGCTGGCCGCAGTGCGGATGCGGCCAAGGAAATCAAGCAACTGATTCAGCAAAGCGTGAACCAGGTGAGCGAAGGCACACGCCTGGTCGATGCCACCGGCCAGACCATCAGCGAAGTGGTACGCCAGGTGCAAAGCGTCTCGACCCTGATTCAGGAAATCAGCAACGCCAGTCAGGAGCAAAGCCAGGGCGCAGGCCAGGTCAGCGACGCGATTGCGCAGCTGGACCAGGTCACCCAGCAAAACGCTGCACTGGTTGAAGAAAGTGCCGCCGCAGCCAGCAGCCTGAACCACCAGGCCGCGGAACTGAACCAGCTGGTTGCCACCTTCAAAACTGGCACAGGCACTTCTGCTCGCTTTGCGAGCATTGCGCCCAAGCTGGCACCAGCGTCTGCTGCACCACGGACCTTGAAACAGCCACAGGCTGCGGCTGAAGAGCCCATGATGCTCAATTAAATTTCTCCGTCCTCCACAAAAAAGGCCTTGGCATGTACCAAGGCCTTTTTTGTCAGTGCACATGAACATCTGTTCAGGCTGAGGCGGCCACACGCTGCGCAAATGGAAGTCTTGCAGTCGCCCACATCCACAGACACAACCAGCACTGCATCACGCCACCAAGCACCGGCGCACCGACGGTGGCACCAGCGGCTCTTAGAGCCCCTCCTCTTGCGCATAAGCACGTGCCTGTGCCATGCGGCGGTTGGCCCAGCCTTGCAAGGCTCTGGGCACAACCACCAGCAGCAACACGACAACCAGCAAGGCCAGCGACCACGGCCGCTGGACAAAAATAGCCAAGCTGCCATTGCCCACCGCCACGGCTTGCCGCAACTGCACTTCCGCCATCGGCCCCAGAGCCAGACCGACCACCAAAGGCGTCAAAGGGAAATCAAAGCGCCGCATGGCCACACCCAGCAAGCCCAGTCCATACATGATGAACACGTCCCCCATGCTCTGGCGCATGCCATACACACCCGCCGTTGCCAGAACCAGCATGGCTGCATAGCGCTGCGGGCGGGGTATGCGCAGCAGCCACGTCCACATGCGTGCCATGGGCAGGTTCAGCACCAGCAGCATCAAATTGCCAATGAACAGCGACGCAATCAGCACCCACACCAGCGCGTGCCCGACAGCAAACCACTGGTGCCCCGGCATCACCCCATAGTTCTGGAAAGCGCCCAGCATGACGGCGGTGGTATTGCTGGTGGGAATGCCCATGGTGAGCAGTGGAATCAATGCCGCCGTCACCGTAGCGTTGTTCGCAGCTTCTGGCCCGGCGACACCTTCAATTGCACCTTCTTTGCCAAATTCATTGCGGTACTGCTCGCGCACCATATAGCGCTCAGAGGCATAACTGACATAGGTGGGCATATCAATACCGCCCACAGGCACACAGCCAAACGGCGTACCGATCACCGTACCACGCAGCCATGGTCGCCAGGATCGCTTCCAGTCCTGGGGCGACATGCGCACTCGACCCACCGTATTGAGCGTGCTGCGTACACGCCCTTCATACATGGCGGCATGCAGCACCTCGGCAACCACAAACAGGCCCACGGCCACCAGCACCATATCGATACCGTCATACAGCAAAGGCCAGCCTGCGGTCCAGCGCTCAGCTCCGCTGGTGGACTCAATGCCCACACACGCCAGCGCCAACCCGATGAACAAGGCTGTCATCCCGCGCAACGTGCTTTTATCAATTGCGGCACTGACGGCGCCCAGTGCCATCACCATCAGCATGAATGTTTCTGCAGGGCCAAGCTTTTGCGCCACCCCTGCCACCCACGGCGCCGCCCACACCACGAACACTGCCGCCAGCGTACCCGCAACAAAAGAGCCAATGGCAGCAGTGGCCAGCGCCACCCCGGCTCGCCCGTTCAACGCCATGCGGTTGCCTTCCATGGCCGTGACCATGCTGGCACTTTCCCCGGGGGTATTGAGCACGATCGACGCCGTAGAGCCGCCATACATTCCGCCGCCTGCAATGGCGATGAAGAAGATAAAAGCTTGCGTGATATCCACATGAAACGTCATGGGCAGCAGCACCGCAATGGCCACCGAAGGGCCAAAACCCGGCAGCACCCCCATGGCGGTACCCAGCACACAACCCGCCAATGCCCACAGGAGGTTTTCTGGCGTGGTAGCCACCGCCAGCCCTTGCCACAAAGCGTGTATCAATTCCATGCCAACCACCCTGCTGGCAAATCAATGCCCAAGACCTGTGTGAAAAGCGCATACACCACGCACGCAATCAGCGCCCCTGTGGCCAGGTCACCTGCCCAGCGTTGAACGCTGACACGCAATTGCGGTTGCGCAGCCAGCCGCAGGCCCTGCAATGCCAGCACATAACACAGCGTGGCAGCCACCACAAAGCCACTGCGAGCCATCAGCAAGCCACTGAGCAAAATGCCCGCACTCACCCACACCCACGGGATCACTTGCACCCTGACATCACTGCTGAAGGCCGGCGCATGGCGCCAGCCGCCATGGCGTGCCTCCCACACCAGCCATAGTCCGCACAGCAGCAACGCGCCCGCACACAAACCGGGCACCAGGCGCGCACCACCATCCATCGCATGCGGCTGCGATGGAATCTGCCAGGTGGCCCATGCCAGTAGCACAGCCACCAAAGCAATGGCCAAGCCCACACCGGTTTGCCATCGGGCAGCTATCAAATCGGCGTGTGCAGACAACGCAGACTCACCCTCCAGTGGCTGCGCTGCATCTTGTTCGGTCATATCAGACACCTTTTTTGGATTGCTTTACCAACTCAGTCAACGCCCAAGGCTGCCACCTGCCCAACGCAAAGGCTCTGCGCAGGATCAAGCTTGCTTGGCTGCCGCATCATCCCGTTCATCGGCGCATGCGCAGCCGGTACAAACCCGTATGACACAGCGCAAAGATGCACGACGAACGGCAGCGCACATCGCCTTCCCTGACAATAGTGGCATGACTGAAAATTCTTCCATGCGCTTAGACAAATGGCTGTGGGCTGCCCGTTTTTACAAAACCCGCAGCCTGGCCGTGGAGCAAATCAGTAAAAACCGTGTCACCGTCAACGCAGCAGCGGCCAAGGCATCACGCGAGGTGCGTGTGGGTGACACCATCATGCTGCGCCAGGGCAATGTGCCCAAAACCGTCAAGGTGCTGGGGCTGAGCGCCATGCGCGGCCCTGCCCCTGTGGCCCAGCAGCTTTATGCAGAAACCCCCGAGAGCATGGCCGAACGCGAGCGTCTGGCCGAAGAACATCGGCTGGCCCCAGAGCCGGCCAGCACCATTGCCCTGCAGCACGATGGCCGCCCCACCAAGCGTGACCGCCGCGAGATTGAGCGCACGCGCCACCAGTGGGATGACCGCTGGAGCGCCAGCTGGGACGGCAAGTGATGCCTTGCTGCAATAGATAACCATTCGTCGGAACCTTTTATCGAAAACTGTTTCAATCCCTTGCTATTGATTTGTGAACACCAGCCATAGAGGCTGCAAGGGATTTCAGTGATTTTTAAAAAGTTCTCAGCGCGCAGTGCACGCGCTGTTGTGGCATCCGCTCTGGGCGCTGCATTGCTCAGCGCCTGTTTAGGCAATACATCCCCTCCCCAGTCCACCACCAGCACCACGGCCCCAGCCAAGACAGCCCCGGTGCCTGCTGCGGCCGGCAGTCGTTTTCAAGACTGCCGCCAGTTCTTTGCGACGGGTGTACCACCAGTGGTGCATGCCCAGCCCAAGCTGCGTGAGCTGTGCTTTGATGCCTTTGCCATTTTGCACAACGGCAGCACCCGCACCCCCCTGTTTGTGGCACAGCGCATGAACAAGGCCCTGGTTGCCGATGCCAACGAAAAACGCACCAACAAGTTTTACGCCGATGCGCGCCTGCCGCGTGCCGAGCGCGCTGAGCTGAGTGACTACAAAGGCTCTGGATACTCTCGCGGGCATATGGCCCCTGCTGCCGACATGCCCACAGCTCAGGCCATGGCGCAAAGCTTCTCGCTGGCCAATATGGTGCCCCAGTCCATCAAGCAAAACAGCGGCCCCTGGGCACACATTGAAAAAGACACCCGTCGTTACGCCAGCCGCGCCAAAGGTGATGTCTTCATCATTACAGGCCCCGTGTATGAACCACAGCCCGCCACCGTAGGTGGCAATCAGGTGGCTGTGCCCGCTTATTTGTACAAGCTGGTCTACGACGCCGAGACCAACCGCGCATGGGCGCACTGGCAGGCCAATCGCGACGATGAGCGCATCAGCAAGCCCATCAGCTACAGCGAACTGGTTGAGCGCACGGGCATTGAGTTTTTGCCCGGCATCCAGCCTAAGTAAGGCCGCAGGCCCCTGCAAAAAAAGCGCTCCGTCAGAGCGCTTTTTTGATGCGGCTTTCATTACCCATCCCTGGCACAGCAGCCTTACCCGCCCTGCGTGCCATGCCAGGCACGCTCAGCAATCAGCATCATCGCAATACCGACCATCAGCACACCCGACAAGCGCGACACCCACAACGCAGCCACAGGGCGTGCCCCCAACACCCGCTGCGAGCCCAGACCGACGCCCATGTAAACCACGCAGCAGCTGGCTGCATGTACGCCCCCCAAGGCCACAATTTGCAGCGCCACCGACCAAGGTGCCGTTTGCTGCACAAACTGCGGCAGCAAAGCCAGCAGCAGTAACAGCAGCTTGGGGTTCAGGCCACTCACACAGGCACCCCTGGCCATCCAGCGCCATGGCGAGTCGTGGACCTGGGCCGCAGCAACTGTGGCTGTAGAAGGCTTGCGCAGCATGGCCACACCCAGCCACAGCAAATACGCAGCACCCACAAGCGTCATCACCGTAAGCAGCGCGGGGTGCTGGGCTACCAAGGCGCCCACTCCCGCAGCTACGGCGACGGTCGCCAGCATGGCCCCGGCAGCCAGCCCCACAACGGCTGGAGCCACCTGTGTGCGCCCTCGCAAGCCTGCAGAAATGGCATACGCCCAGTCGGCACCTGGCGTGATCACCAGCAGAAAAGAAACCAGCCAAAAAGCAGCAATAACTGACACTGACACAAGATACTCACACAGCAATAGAAAGCAGCAAGGATATGAAGCTTCTTGCACAATGTGCTTTCAATAATTTCCTGTTTGATTTTCTAAATTAGAAGATTTCACCCCATGGATGCCTTAGACAGAAAAATTCTTGCACAGCTTGAAGGCGATGGCCGATTAACGGTCACAGAGCTGTCTGAGCGTGTCGGGCTCAGCCTCTCGCCTTGCCATCGGCGCGTGCGGGCACTGGAGGACTGCGGCGTCATCCGTGGCTATCGCGCACAGCTGGATGCACGCTCTCTGGGGCTGGAATTTGCCGCTCTGGTTTTTGTGACTCTTACTGGCAGCAAGGCTGTGGCTGAATTTGAGCAAGCGGTGGCGGCGCTGGACAATGTCATTCAGGCGCAGCGCCTGTTTGGCGAACCCGACTATTTACTGCACGTAGTGGTGCGCGACCTGTCGGCCTTTCAGCGCTTTTACGATGAACGCCTCACCACACTGCCTGGCATGCACCGCATGACTTCGACCCTGGTGATGAAAGACGTTGTGGCCAACCGGCCACTGACAGCGGCCATGGCGGGATAGAGATGCGAGTCAAAAGCGCTTCAAATGCCTGTGCATCAAGCGTTAAAGATCAACTTTTAAAAATCAACAGCCTAAACATCCACTGTCGTGCAGCAGCTGGCGGGTAAATCCAGCCAGCGCTGGGCCGCAGCCTGCAGCGATGCCACCTGCCCTGTCGTCATCAGCTGTATCTGCTCGGCACTCGCTATGGGCTGCAGCGGCAACTGTGACTGCAACTGCAACGGCAACTGCGCAGGTTCAGCACGCAAGGCCATCGTCGTGTCCAGCAAACGCCGGGTCTGCCGCGCTACCGCTGCACCCGTATCAATCAGCAGCACCTCAGGCCCCAGCAAGGCGCGCAACTCGTCCTTGATAAAGATGTAGTGCGTGCAACCCAGCACCAGTGCATCCATCTCACCAGTTTTTAAACCGAATTGGCCTAAATCACTGATGTAGCGGGCGCTCAGCGCTTCAATTTCTGTCACTTCGCCTTCTGCTTTGGGTTGCTGCAAAGTGCTCCATTCAATGGCGCGCGCCAGACCATCACAGGCTTGCACATGAAAGTGCACATGCTGGCCATATTCAGCCAGCAATTTTTTAAACCGGCGGCTTTCCACCGTGCCTCGCGTGGCAATTACCCCAACATGCTGGGTTTGGCTGGATGTGCTGGCGGGCTTGATCGCGGGCTCCACCCCGATCAATGGCAAATCTGGCATGAAGCTGCGCAAAGACTCCACCGCCGCTGCCGTGGCCGTGTTGCAGGCAATCACCAACGCTTTGATGCCGTGTTTCGAGCGCAGGTGCTGCGCAATAGCGTGCGTGCGCGCCTGTACAAAATCGTCTCCGCGCTCGCCATACGGTGCATTCCCACTGTCTGCCAGATAGACAAAGTGCTCATGGGGCAGCTCGTGCCGCAAAGCCTGCAGCACGCTCAAGCCGCCAATACCGCTGTCAAAAACGCCAATGGGCGATGCCGCCAAAGTCATGGTGCAAAAAATGAAGGTGGATATACAACAATCTGCCAAGTATGCGCCTGCCCGAGCACGCCTTGCCACAGCACCAGAAACAAACCCCTGCTGGCGCAAACCATGCAGGGGTTGTGAAACTTTTGCAAGGCAGCCGTTTAAGGCATGGTTTCCAGATAAGTTGCCACCGCTTGAATGTCCTGGTCAGACATGCCCTTGGTCACAAAGGCCATGTTGGCATTGGCACGCACGTCGCTGCTGTCGCGATAGCGTTTGAGCGTCAAATTGACGTAGCCATAGTGCTGGCCCGCAATGCGCGGCAATTGCTCATTGCCATGACCATCTGCCGCATGGCAGTTGATGCAGACCCGCTCGTAATACGCCCTGCCCTTTTGCAGCATGGCCGTATCTTTCGCTGCACGGGGTGGCAGTTTTTCTTTTTCGTAGAACAACACCATGCCCACCATTTCGTCGCGGTTCATGGCTTTCAAAATGCCTTCCATGAAGGTGTTTTTGCGCAGGCCCTGAGAAAACTGGCGAATCTGCTCGACCAGATACGCTGGATTTTGCCCATCCAGATAAGGCACTTCCAAAATCGCTGTCCCGTTCTGGTCTGCGTGGCAATTGGCACACACAGCGGCCACTTTGCGGCCAACGGCATAGAGCTTTTGCTCAACCTCAGGATTGGTTTTGGCTTCCAGCAAACGCGCCTGCAACTCGGCCTGCGTGATCTGCTTGCCTGGCTGCGCATACGCCACAGGCCATAGCACAACAGACAGCAGTGCTGCACTCACAACAGTTTGAAAGCAGGCATGCAGCGAGGCAGAAAAGCGCAAATTCATGAGTAAATCCGGGGCGTGCAGCAACATAGAACCAATTCATTATCTGCACATCGCCAGGTATTACCAGCCTCATCCGCTAGCTCTCCAAAGCTTGATCTAGCCGCTTGCCAAAGCCCGCAATCTTCGCCCTCAAACTGAGGCAAAGACCGCCAGCAATGCGCGTATGCCCCAATACGAAAGCATTCACATTTAGTTTCAACTACGGTTTCGCACGACCGTGCTTTTTAAAGCATTACACATCTACCCCGTTCAAGAGAGACCGCCATGAAGCACATCAGCGTCACAAAAAAGCTTTGGCTCGGCGTTGCCAGCATTGTGATTGGCGCGGTCATCATCATTGGCCATGCTGGCTACAACTCAGCTGCACACCAGAAGAAATTCAACCAGCAAGACAGCTTGCTGTCGCAGCGGCTGGACCAGGCTTCTCAATGGGGTGCGCTGTCGCAAGTCAACATCGTGCGCACACAGGCAGCGCTGGCAAGCAGCGATCCACAAGACGCCGCTGAGTTGAGCACGCAAATTGCGCAGACAGACCAGAACATTCAAGCGCTGCAACAGATGCTGCAAGCCAGCAGCGCCAGCAGCGCCAGCAGCGCCAGCAGCGCCAGCAGCGCCAGCAGCGCCAGCAGCGCCAGCAGCGCCAGCAGCCAAGATCAGGCACATCTGCAGCAACTGGCCCAGTTACGCCAAGCCATGCAAACGCAAAGCACACATGCCCAGTCATTCAAGGACCGTGGCCAAACCGATGAAGCACGCGAGGCCGCACGCAGCAGTTTCCGAGCAGCCGCTGATGCTTACACCCAGGCGCTGAACCAGTACGTACACCAGCAAGCCCAGAACCTGGCGCAGATGCGTGCAGACATGGGCGCTGCCCGCCAGGGGGTGGTTCGAACAGCGGCCATCAACATGGTGTTTTTGCTGCTGGGTATCGCGGTGGGAGCCTATCTGCTGATTGGCAATATCCGCCGCTCCATGCAAGAGGCCAATCACATTGCCGAGCGTATTGCCGAGGGGGACTTGCGCCCCCGCTCCCACGAAGAGCGCCGTGATGAATTCGGACAGTTGCTGCAATCGCTGCAGCGCATGAGCCTGTCACTGTCGAGCATGATGAACGATGTGCGCCAAAGTGGTGATGCCATCAGCCTGGCCAGCAGCGAGATCGCTTCTGGCAATCAGGACCTGTCGCAGCGCACCGAGATCACTTCAAGCCATCTACAGCAAGCGGCCGCCGCCATCATGCAGCTGACGCACACCTTGAAAGACACCGCCTCCAGCGCCCAGCAGGCAGCAGGTCTGGCCCAGCAAGCTTCGGGCATTGCGCAGCGCGGCGGTACAGTGGTCCATGAAGTGGTGGAGACCATGACCGACATCCACAGCCGCAGCCAGAAGATTGCCGACATCATTGGCGTGATTGATGGCATTGCTTTTCAGACCAATATCCTGGCCCTGAACGCTGCGGTAGAGGCCGCCCGCGCGGGCGAGCAAGGCCGTGGTTTTGCCGTAGTGGCTGCCGAAGTGCGCACTCTGGCACAGCGCAGCGCCCAGGCAGCCAAAGAAATCAAGCAGCTGATTCAGGACTCAGTGAGCCGCATGGCCGATGGTGCACGTCTGGTCCAAGACGCAGGTACCACCATGACCGAGGTGGTGCAATCTATTCACCGCGTGACAGAAGTGATGCAGACCATCAACACCAATGCTGCTGAGCAGCGCGACGGGGTGGCCCAAGTCAACGAGGCCGTGGGCTCTCTGGACCAGATGACGCAGCAAAACGCAGCGCTGGTTGAGCAAAGCGCTGCTGCTGCGCACAGCCTGCGCGAGCAGTCCGAGCATTTGCGCGAGCTGGTCCAGCGCTTCAAGGTAGCTCCCAGCGCTGAAGAGGCTGCGGCTCTAACGCACTCACTGGTGCCTGCAGCCGCCCCACTCACTATGGCTCGCCCCATCAGCCATGAACACAAGATGGAAAGCATGCGTGAGCACCACCCCAAAATAGCTGCTCTGGTCGACTAAAACCCGGGCAACCCAAGGCCGAGCTTTGGCAATCTATGTCTGCTGCGCAGCTATTCCTGCCAGTCACATCTGCAAGTCGAAGTACCGGTTCTGCCCTGACAGAGTTCTACTGTTCCCCAAAAGCGGGGTTGGAGCAGTTGAATACAAGAACTTCTCCCTTGGGGTGGCCGATTCAAGATTCCACAAAGTCGGCGTCGCTCCTGAAGATGCGACCATCGCAGGCAATGCTTGGCGCTTTGTTCACAACAACGGTACGCCTGATCGCCGCTTTAAAGACAACGAAGAGATCCCGATCTGCCTGTATAGCAACCTCCAGGTGGCCGGACTAGATGTTCGCTTCCTTGCATCCAAGAGTGGAGTCTTTGATAACTTGCCAGAGCGAGTTACCGCGATGGAGGTTTAAGCATCTGCTTGACTAAGCACAATGGGCTCGTATGAGCCCATTGATGATCTGCAAAAACGTATCGAGTCACATTGATATATGTGACTGATTCGCACCTCCTGTGGGTCACTTCTGGGTCGAGATCAACAACCAAAGCGTTGAACTACTGAATCATGCCAGATTGTGGCTGCTCAGTAGAGCGTTTTCTTAAATCTCAGCAGACCCTAACCGTGGGGCCATACACCGCCCAGCAGGCTAGTCGCCTTCTGGCATGCCGCCAGCAAGACCGGGCCCATCACATGCACGGTGCTGAGGTTGAAGCGATCCAGCGGCCCAGAAAACGACAGGGCACCCAACAGCTCCTGCCCCGGCCCGAATACCGGCCCTGCTACTGCCGCACAACTTGGATCTCGCTCACCAAATGACACTTGCAACAGTGGACTGATGTCTGCCACCTGAGGGTCCGGGGCCGCCTGCCGCAACACCTTTCCCGGAGCACCCGCATGCAATGGCAGGAGATCGCCCACACGTACGCGATCGAGTGTGGAATGCATCGAATCTACACGCAGCATACAGATGCGGGAGTGCGCGTCGTGCACCACATGGAACGACGGACTTTCCATGCCATCGCGCACCAATTGTTCCATCAGCGGTTGCAACGATGCTTCGAGTGGCATGCATGCGTCATAAGCCCGGCCTAAACGCACTGCAAACGGCCCCAAGGTGTAGCTCTGGTCTGAACGACGTACGACTAATCCACCTCGCTCCAAACTGACCAGCAATCGCAAGATGGTGCTCTTGTACAGCCCTGTGTGGTGCGCCAACTCGGTCAGGCTCAGCGGTTGTCGTGCAACCTCCAGCGCCTGTGCAATTGCCAGCGCACGCTCCACCGCCGCTACCCCATCCATGTTGGCGGCGTGGCCAGCGGAGGCCTGCTTCTCGACAGCATCATGATTATTCATAAAGTAATTCTGACAGACAGAACAACTGTAATGACTAGGAAAACCCTAGTACCACTTTCAAAAATAGGCCTATAGACTGATAAAAACAGAACATCTATTCTGATCAACAGAACTAAAGACCTATGTCCTCTACTCGCAAAAAACTTTGGATTAACGGCCAGGCCGTCGATGGTGAATCCGGCATCGCCCCACTGGTGTCCGTCAATCCCGCTAACGGTGCCGTGAACTACGAGGTCGCTACGGCGGGCTCGACACTGGTGGATGCGGCCGTACGTAATGCTGAAGACGCCGTGCGCAGCAAGGCCTGGCGCCAGATGCTGCCGCCGCAGCGCGCGGCCATTCTGTCGCGCATCGCCGATGGCATGGAACGCCGTGGCGACGAGTTGGCAAAACTGCAGATGATGGAAAACGGCAAGGTCTGGCGCGAGTGCCAGGTACAGGTAAAAAGTGCCGCTGCCACCTTCCGCTACTACGCAGCCGTATGCGAAACCACAGGCTCCGAAGTCACCCCTTCGCGTGGTGATTACCTGTCAATGTCAGTGTATGAACCCTATGGCGTGGTCGCAGCGATCACGCCATGGAATTCGCCCATGACCATGGAGGCCCAGAAAGTGGCGCCAGCACTGGCCGCAGGCAATGCCGTGGTACTCAAGCCATCAGAGATCACTCCTTCCACCGCGTTGGTCTTGGCAGAAATCGCCAGCCAGGCAGGCCTGCCCGCCGGCATTCTTAATGTGCTGCCCGGCACCGGTGCTCTGGTTGGGGCCGCATTGGTCGAGCATCCCAAAGTGCGTATGGTCTCCTTCACGGGCGGCACCGAAAGCGGCCGCCGCATCGCCGAGACTGCAGCCCGCAAGCTGATGCCGGTGGCGCTGGAGTTGGGTGGCAAGTCACCACATATCGTGTTCAACGATGCACCCGTGGATGCGGCTGTAGCTGCATTGGCAGGGGGTATTTTTGAAGGCAGCGGGCAGTCATGCGTCGCGGGTTCGCGTGCTTTTGTACAGCGCGGCATTTACGACGAACTGGTGACCAAATTGGTGGCGACTGCCCGCGCACTGAAGGTGGATTTACCGGATGCAGCCGGCGCCGAAATGGGACCTCTCGCCACATTCACTCACCGTGACAAAGTGGCCAGCATGGTCGATACCGCTCGCTTAGCGGGTGCCGACATTCTGGTCGGCGGTCACCGCCCTGACGTCTCAAATCTGGCGGCCGGCGCCTACTACTTACCCACCGTGGTGGCTGGCATCACCAACCAGGCCGCGATTGCACAGCAAGAAATTTTTGGCCCCGTGCTCTGCGTGATCCCGTTTGACGATGAAGCCGACCTGATCACCCAAGCCAACGACACCGCATTCGGTTTGGCGTCTGGCGTCTGGACACGCGATTACCAGCGCGCCTGGCGTGTAGCACGTGCACTGCAAGCAGGTACGGTCTGGATCAACACCTACAAGCAACTGTCGATTGCCACACCATTTGGCGGCTTCAAGGACAGCGGCATCGGTCGCGAAAAAGGCATCAATGGCATGCGCTTGTACCAACAGGCCAAGGGCATCTACTTCGGCATGAGCGCTCTCGCCTAACCCTTCCTGAAAATTCACAAAAATTATGCGTAAAGTTCAAAAAATCGGTTTCATTGGTCTGGGTGTCATGGGTGAGCCCATTTGCCGCAATCTCACCCGCAAAGCGGGGGTGCCTGTCATGGCATTCGACCTGTCCTCGGAACCACTGCAACGACTCGCCGTCGAAGGTGCGGAAATCGCTGCATCTCCTGCCCAGGTGATGCAGCAGTGCGATGTGGTGTTCCTCTCGCTTCCATCAGGTGAGGTAGTGGCCAAGCTGGCACGTGATGCGGACGGTCTACTGACACACGCCAGCGAGGACCAAATCATCGTTGACCTGAGCACCTCCGCCGTAGACAGCACGCGCGCATTGGCTGAGGAATTTGCACACCGTAAAGCCCATCTGGTCGACGCTCCCGTGGCACGGACCCGCGCTGCCGCAGAGGCCGGGACGCTGGCAGTGATGGTCGGCGCCAGCCCCGACTTGTTTGAACGAGTGAAGCCACTGATTGGTACTTTCGCCTCCGACATCGCATTGTGCGGCTCTGTGGGCTGTGGCCAGGTGCTCAAGATCCTGAACAACATGGTGCTGTTTGAAACGGTTGTCGCGGTCAGTGAAGCCAAAGCAATAGGCGAACGTGCAGGCGTAGACCCTACTGTGCTGTTCAACACCTTATCAATGGGCTCCGCTGACAGCTTCGCACTGCGCAACCATGGCATGAAGGCGGTGCTGCCGGGCGAGTTTCCTGAACGCGCCTTCTCGGTGCGTTATGCCCAAAAGGACCTGCACTACGCATTGCAATTGGCCGCACAAACTGGCGTGGACGTCCGTGGTGCACAGGTCGTGGATAGCTGGTTCACCCAGGCCATTGCCGCCGGTAAGGGAGAGGCTTACCACCCTGTCATCAGTACCCTCATGTCTAAAGGCGCGCAGTAAGGTTTTTTTAACCCCAAGACTTTTTATAAAAAGGCGAGACATATGACAACGACTACTTTCCTCACATCGACCGTGCGCCGTGCTCTGCTGGGCGCAGCAGTGGCCGGTTGCGTGGTCCCGATGGTGCTCAGCACAGCCTCGGCGCAGACTGCGACCACCAAGTTCAACGCCGCTCCAGTCAAACTGGTAGTTCCGTATGCTGCCGGTGGCGCCACCGACATCGTGGCCCGCGCTGTCTCTGAAAAAATGGCCACATTGTGGGGGAAGCCAGTTGTTGTCGAGAACAAGCCCGGTGCAGGCACCACACTCGCAGCATCGCAAATCGCTCGTATGCCTGGTGACGGCTCCACGCTGTACATGACCACGTCGGCACACACCATCAGTGGCAGCATCTACAAAAAGCTGGACTTCAACCCAGTGACTGATTTCACGCCGGTGACCATGATCGTCAAGGTACCGCTGGTACTGGTAGTGCGCCCCAGTATGAACGTGCATAGTCTGGAAGGCTTTCTGCAATACGCCAAAGCCAACCCAGACAAGCTGTCCTTCGCCTCACCTGGCAACGGCACAGCCCAGCATCTGACTGGCGAGATGTTTAACACCAAGGCCAAGGTGCGCATGACCCACGTTCCGTATCGTGGCGATGCACCTGCCATTACCGATCTGATGGGGGGCTCGATCGATGCCATGTTTGCAACACTGACTGCCGTGTTGCCGCACATTGCTGCAGGCAAGCTCACCGCCATCGCTTTGGCCAACGACAAGCGTGTCGAGAAAGTGCCGGAGATTCCGACCTTTGCAGAAGCTGGCATGAATAATTTCGAGGCTGCCACTTGGTTCGGCATTCTTGCACCAGCCTCCATGCCTGCAGCGTTGCGCGATTCCATAAGTCAGGACATTCGCGCCGTGGTAGCCCAGCCCGACATGCGCAAGAAATTGATCGATTTGGGCGGCGAAGTTGTCAACAGCGATCCCGCAGGCTTTCAGCAATTCATGCAAGCCGAAACAGCCAAATGGGCAGACATCATCCGTACGTCTGGTGCTGCCGTGAACTGATTTTCAGCAAACTACTTGTCGGCTTCAAGATGATTGCGCACGTTCTTTACGAATAACGCCGGCACCTTCATCCTTTAGTTTTGAGTGCTTGCACTGGGGCTTCATGCCCCAGTGCCTTTTGCGGCAAGTGGTGCGGTTAAACAGCCAGATAAAACGGCGTATTACCTTATCCAGATCTTCAACGCTGGTTGTCGTGCCGCAGCTTCTCTGCGGTACTGGATATAAACCTGCTCACGGCTTCGATCAACGAAGGCAGGACATTGATGGAGTGGCCAAAACTGCGCGTGCAGGCGATCTGCTGCGTTGCTCCAGACAGATGCTGCTGATGCTTGCGCACCGTGCGCTCCAGAAGCACGCTCTACTAGTTCCGGCCCTGAATGGCAGGAATCTTGGCCACGTACAAGTAGGTAATGGCTGCTGCCCATATGCATATGACATACGACCGATCACTGCCACGTTGCTGCCGTTCAGGTGCTGGACCGCGAATGACTCAGTTCAGCCTGAAGCCGTCATATACAGGAAAACATGTGAGCACCACTTCTGGCTGTTACGCACCTGACGGCAATCGACTCAAAGATAACTGCTGATCTGCTGAAGTAGTCACCTAACAGCAACCACTCGACGGCACAGTAAGCAACTTTCTGCGAGCACTTGCATCTGCGGAAGCTTTTAGCACAAGCGCTCAAATGCGTACAAAACGGCTTCATCCCATCTGTCAGGGCTTGTAGGGCATATTGCTGCGCCGATAGCCTTCTCCTGGCGAAGAAACCCGATAGTCATCACTCAGAGCAAAAACACATTGCAGGTAGTTGCTGGCATCTGCCCACTTAGCCCCATCGGAGTGAAGTTCAAACAGATTGCGAGTCACCTCCACGGCTTCTGGCCACCTGTCCTTTGCTACTGCTGTCATGGCTTCGCGGCTGTCGTCGTGGTCATGCAATGCACCATCTTGAGCGCCGTATGCGTGAAACTCCACGAGCTTTGCTGGTGTCGTGAACGACGAACCTTCACACTGCGCACCAATGGACTGTGGTTCGCGCTCGGCGTGGGCTGCTGCGAACGAATCCTGAACGGTGTGCAGTACCGAGCCAAAAGCAATTTCACGAATCTGAGTAACTAGACCGCTGGCGTTATCTTGTCGCCCTAAGAGATACAGATCTACGACCTTCCACTCGGTGCAACCGAAGTGCTGCTTGATGGTCCGGTTGTCGATGTCCTTCAGGAAGGTTTGAGGCAAGATTTCCTTGGACGACACCTTCCATGCAAATTCCAGCCAGTCCAGTATCTGGCCTCTCGTATCGAAGGGGTGTATGTCAGACGCATTGGCCATGCCATGCAGGAACTGAAGGTCACCAAAGTGTGACCGCGTCATCAAGTTTCCTGGAACGCTGTTCGCCGTTCTGTTGCAGCCCGCGATGGTCTTGGTCTGTGCCTGACGCTCGGCATCCTTGAAAAGGCAATACCAGCAAGCTGGCTGGGTCGAAAACCTGATCGTCTGGTCTGCTCGGCAAACGTTCTTTTTCCCCATGTAGTCGCAGTTGCCCTGACCTTGCTCCAGGCGAAACGGCGGCAGATCGTTCCACCGAACTCCGTAAATCACATACGGAGAGGAAAATCCAACGTCACGACCACTGCAGTAAGTGTCAGTGGCAAGATCGGCTTGCTGCACATGACACCACTTGCCGAGATGGGTGATTTCCTCATGGACAGGAGTCTTGATCAAAACTCCCAGCGATCCTGCGATGCGAGCCAGCGTCGAATTTGTCTCGTTGGTCAAGCGTTCTTCGTGCTTGGTTCCGAGGGGGCCGATCTGAAATGCACCCACCCAAGTGCTCACCAGCAATAAGCATGCGATCACGCACCCTCTTGAAGCTTTCCAAAGCTGCATAGTTTCCCCTTCTCTTTGCGCGCATTCTCAGGAGCTAGCAGCAAGTAAGCAAGGGAGTAACTACCGCTGTCATTTGCGGTGCGTCAATTGGACGGTATTCAAATGCTCAGGTACTTCAGCATTGAAGGCAACGGCCATGACGCCATTAATGGGGGCACAATCCAAATGCCCGAACCAACTCGCGACACAGCGCCCAACGACCTTTGGTTGAGGCAAGAAAAGCTGCCGTTGACGCACAATGAAAGCAGCATTTCCGAAAGCTGACCTTTGCGGAGGTCAGGAACTGGCCGAAGCAGGGTCCAGCTACTTGTGAGCGCAGCACCGCAAAGCTGACCTTCGGGGCTGCGCCTTGAGCGTCCGCAGTCAACATGTGTGGGGCGTCATCAGTCGGCCAGAAGATATCGTCCGGCGTGTGGCCGCGAACGACAGGTCTTGGCAGAGAGCCATCATCGACTTATGGCTGATCGATGACGGCTGCTGCAGACACCCGCCTGTGCAAGGCGTTCTGCCTGAATTTCCGCTGTGCAAATTGCCACGTGGAGGCTCTCGCTGAGGTGCTGGTTGGCTACCTCCGAGGGGAAATTCAAAGGCTAGGGAGAATCGATCATGAAGAAATTTCTTCGATTTTGAATATCTAGCAGTCTGGTGCAGATTCTGCAAGGCTCGAGCAAACGTCGTTCGCGTCGAGTCCCCATCGTTTCTGTTCACTCATGAGGCCGACTCGATGGTTAACCAACATTAAACGAAACAGTGTCAATCGGCCTAGGTTCTTTCGTGGCATCGCGCAAAGCGTAATGTGGGTGTCGAGGTCTGGCAACACCAAGCAGCTATCGCCTGCTTCGATTACTTGCAAGCGGCTACCTTTAGCGAAAAACCTTCCCTCTACCTGTATGCCGCTCAGGACTTGCAGCATGGAGTGCATAGTTTTTATGCACTCCTATTGCATCCTCACTACGACTTTGCCTTTGGAGCGTCCTTGGGACAAGTACTCCAGCGCCTGCTTCGCTTGGTCGAACGGAAACACTTTGTCTACAACCGGATGGATATGACCGGCGTCAAGAAGTGCGCCTATTTCGTTCAACTGTTCACCGTCAGGTCGCACGAATAGAAACGAGTAATCCACATCCTTCTTTGCTGCCATGCGGATGATTTTTCTGCTCATGAGACCAAAGATCAGTTCGAGCACGAAGCTGAGCTTGCGAGCTTGTGCAAATGCAGCATCCAGCGGACCAATCAGCGAAATAATCTTGCCGCCGGGCTTGAGGATGCCAATCGACTTCTCCAATGCATTCCCGCGGATGGTCCCCAGTACCACGTTGTATCCTTGCAGCACCTGCTCAAACTCCTGCTTTTTGTAGTCAATCACATCGTCTGCGCCCAGACTCTTGACCAGCGCAACGTTGGCGGTACTTGTGGTCGTTCCTACATAGGCACCGAGGTGCTTGGTCAACTGAATCGCAAACGTGCCGATACCGCCTGAACCTGCAGGGATAAATACTCTTTGGCCTGTCTGCACGTCGGCACGTTCTTTCAGAGCCTGCCAGGAAGTCAACCCAACCATCGGCACAGACGCCGCCTGCACGAAGTCGAGATTGGCAGGTTTGCGTGCAGCCAGATCTTGGGGAACCACCGCAAACTCGGCGAGTGATCCCGTGCCTTGATCGAAGAGGCTGGCAAAGACCTCATCGCCCGGCTTGAAGCGGGTAACACTGCCCCCCACTTCAACTATCACTCCGGCCAGGTCGCTGCCCATGACTGCGGGAAGTTGGAACTTCAGCACAGGCTTGAACATTCCCGTCGTGATCATATTGTCGATAGGGTTTAAGCCTGCTGCATGCACCTTAACCAGCATTTCATCGGGCCGAAGCGTTGGGCGAGGCACCTCAGTGATGCCGATCTCTGGGGTCTTGCCGTAGCGCTTAAATGTGAGGGCTTTCATGATGCTCCTGCTTGAGTGTTGCGAAGGCGGCCATGCGCAAGTGCCTGGTGTAGCCTCATCATCAGCTCCTGCTTTGTTGTGCCGCTCCGGAGCCGTTGTTCAGCTATTACTGTGCGAGGAAGGCAAGAGCCTTCGGCACAAAGGCCTCGTGATACTGGAATACCGCACCGTGACCCGCATCGGGATAAATGAGCAGCTCACTGTTGGGCAGGCGCTTGAGGTTGGTAGCGTTCAGCGGCATGCGCTTGACGGATTTCGGACATCAGTCCTTGTCGCGCCTGCTCCAGTTCGTCCCAACGCTCTGCGACATGCAGGGGCGGAATCGTCACCAGTTCCTTGCGATCGAAGCCGATGAGTGCGGCATCAACCAGTTCGTTGACATCCATCACCTCTGGCAGCGTGTTGATATCCATGCCGGCGCGGCTCCAGATCTCAGTACGGGTTGCAGCAGGCAGTACGGCTTGCACATAGATTCCCTTAGGCCCTAGTTCCAAATTCAGGCCTTGTGAGAGAAACAGTACAAATGCCTTGGTCGCACCATAAATAGTCATGCCTAGCTCGGGAGCAAAGCCAACAACCGAGCCGATGTTGACGATGGAGCCCTTGCCTTCCTGAACAAAGCGCGCAGCGACTGCTGCAGCGAGGCGCGTGGGCGCCGTGGTGTTGAGCATTACCAGACGGTCAATGCTCTGCGCGTTCTGTTGGATGAAGGATCCGGACTGGCCCATGCCAGCGTTGTTGATCAGAATCCCGATCGACGTGTCTTCGCGCAGACGAGACTCGATCTCAGCCAGGTCTTCCTGTTGTGTAAGGTCGGCTTGAATCACGTCTATGGTGACCATGGTCTCTTCGCGCAAGCGGGAGGCTAGGAGGTCCATGCGAGCTTTATCGCGGGCAACCATGACGAGGTTGTGGCCACGGCGGGCGAAGCGCTCAGCGTAGGTGGCCCCGATGCCAGACGACGCACCGGTGATCAAGGCTGTAGGCAGATTAGTCATAGTTTTAGATCCAGAAGTGGTTTGGAAAGATCAATGGGTAGACGCGCGATCCGGTGGTCTGTTGTCCATCGGGGAACAGAGCGGTCTCCTGTTGGATGCACTGGTGATCAGGCAGCGAGCGCGGGATAGTCGGTGTAGCCTGCGGCGCCACCGCCGTAGAGCGTGGCCATATCCATTTGAGCCAGAGACGCATCGGTCTTCAAGCGCTCGACCAAGTCTGGGTTGGCAATGAAGGCGTGACCAAAGGCGACCAAATCGAGCTTGCCTTCCTGCAGACGAGCTTCGGCCAACTGGCGGGTGTAGCCGTTGTTGGCGATGTAGGTTTGCTTGAAGCGAGCGCGCAGCGCGTCATAGTCAAAAGGAGCGACATCGCGGGGGCCACCTGTCGCGCCTTCCACGACATGCAGATAGACAATCCCGAGGGCACTGAGCTGCTCCGCGATGTAGTTGTACTGAGGCTGCGGCTCGCTGATAGAGATGCCATTGGCGGGGGAGACTGGAGAAATGCGCACACCGGTGCGCTCAGGTCCAATTTCCTGGGCAACGGCAGCGGTCACCTCTAGCAACAGTCGTGCACGGTTTTCCACTGAGCCGCCGTATGCGTCCGTGCGTTGGTTGGCTCCATCCTTGATGAATTGCTCCAGCAGGTAGCCGTTGGCACCATGCACCTCCACGCCATCGAAGCCGGCACTCATGGCATTGGCGGCAGCTTGACGGAAGCTCTCCACGATGCCAGGGATCTCATCTAAACCCAGAGCGCGGGGCTCAGATGCTTCCGCAAAGCCATTGTTCACGAAGGTCTTGGTTTGTGCTCGGATGGCAGAGGGGGCTACAGGCGCTGCGCCATCCGGCTGCACCGACACATGGGACACGCGACCCACATGCCACAGTTGCACAAAGATCTTTCCGCCCTTGGCGTGCACCGCTTCGGTGACTTTGCGCCAGCCAGCGACCTGCTCGGCTGTGTAGAGACCGGGGGTGTCTTGGTAGCCCTGCGCCTGTGCGGAGACCTGAGTCGCTTCCGAAATGATCAAGCCAGCGGAGGCGCGCTGTGCGTAGTAAGTGGCCGCAAGTTCATTAGGCACCAGGCCTGAACCGGCGCGGTTGCGGGTTAGCGGTCCCATCACAACGCGATTGGCAAGTACCAGGTCACCCAAGACATAGGGTTGAAAAAGCGTCTTCTCAGTCATTTTGCATCCACAGCAATGTTCTAGAAGACTTAATGATGATGATCGTAATCTAAAAAGTCAGCACTTTAATTACGATCGTAATCAATATATAGTAGAAGCTCCGCATGCACACAGACACTCCACGGTAGAAAAATGAAGCTCACCAAAGCACAGGCTCAGGCAAACCGAGCACATGTCGTGAAAACGGCGTCAGCGCTGTTTCGCGAGCGTGGATACGATGGCGTGGGCGTGGTCGACTTGATGGCGGCAGCGGGGTTCACTCAAGGCGGTTTCTACAAACAATTCCGCTCTAAGACGGACTTGATGGCGGAATCTGCCGCTTGCGGGATAGAGCAGACTGTTGAGTTGACGAAAGGTATTGGCCTGTCGACTTTTGTGAACAGCTATCTGTCTCGTGAGCATCGTGACAATCGGTCGGCGGGCTGCACTATGGCCGCTCTGGGCTCCGACGCAGCGCGCCAGACGCAAGAGGTCAAGAGAACATTTGCTGCAGGCATCGACAGTTTGCTGCAAGCCCTTGAGAAGGAATGTCCGACCTCGGAGCGAACAGGAAATAACGAGGCACGGGCCAAGTCCATCAATACCTTTGCGCATATCGTCGGAGCCCTGGTCATATCTCGGGCCTGTCCCGATGATTCACCACTTGCCGACGAAATCTTGGCGGTGTGCCGGGACAAGATCCTTGACACGCTGGCGGAGCAAGAAGGCGTACCGCCTCCCGCAGCGGCTCACGCTGCTCAATCTGATGTGGCCTGAGCTTTAACGTTCATCGCTTTACTGCGGCCCCAAACGTCACCAACGCCATCAGCAAGCTGGTGGCGATGACAGCGCTGAATGCCAAATAGGGAGAAAGCGGCAGTGCAGAGGTAATTGCAATGGAGATAGCAGCACAGCCCATTTGCAGAAAACCCAGTAAAGCAGAGGCTGCCCCAGCGTTTTGCCCAAAGGGTTGCAGGGTCACGGCAGTTCCTAGGGGATTGATCAGGCCCATTCCAATCAAAAACACCGTCAACGCCGCCGAAAAGTAGTAAACCTGCTCCGGGGCAGCCAGCAAGGTCGCACCAGCGGCAAAGGCAATGACAATGCCTGCACGGGCAGCGCGCAGTGTGCCAAAGCGGTGCGCAAGTCGAGGAGCGAGCAGGCCAGCTCCAAAGACAACAAAGACGGTCGACGCGAAAAAAAGTGCGAGTTGCAAGGGCGAAAAACCAAACCCTTCCATCAAGATCGCCGGCGCCATTGCAAAAAACAGATACAGCGAGCCCAAGACCAAGCTGACAGATACTGCAGGTGCAATGAAACGGCGGTCAAACAAGAGTGCTTTGTAGGTCGCGACGACAGCACTGAGCGCCAACGGGCGGCGTAAGTCACAGCTATGTGTCTCCCCAAGTCGCGACACATAGTGGATACCCAGCAAGATGGCGAGAACCCCGACAACGCCAAACGTTGCGCGCCAGCCCAAAAAACTGTTGAAGGCACCACCCAGTAGCGGAGAAAAGCCAGGTGCAGCTGCCATGGCGACCATGACCAGTGAAAGCGCACGCGCAAGCGTATCGCCTTCAAACAGGTCACGTGCAATGGCGCGAGATAGCACGGACGTCGCGCAAACGCCAAGGGCTTGAATCACTCGTCCGACGATGAGCTCAGGAAGGCTTGTGGCAAAGGCACATACCGCGCTACCGACCACAAACACGCACAAACCGCATACCACCAATGGTTTACGTCCAAAGCGATCTGACAAAGGCCCGACGAAAAGCTGACCCAACGCGAAAGCCACAAAGAAGGTGCTAAGAGTGGAACTAAGGTCTTTGACAGATGTCCCAAGCTCGGCGCCCATGGAAGGAAAGGCAGGCAGGATGATGTTGGTGGCCAACGATCCCAGCGCTGCCAGTCCAGCGAGCATCACCAGCAATTCGCCTGAGAGGGATTGAGTGGATTCAGCCGGCTTTTGCATCATTGCCTTCCTCATCTCCGTCAAGGCATTCAATGCAGGAGTCGAGTAGGTCATGCAGCGCCGCCACACGCTCCGTGCCCAACTGCGCGTTCAAAGCAAGCTGTGCGGCTTTCCAAGCCTGTTGTGCTTGTGCTTGTTTGTACACGCCAGTTTCTGTTGTGGCGACTAGACGACTGCGCGCGTCGGCTCCAGCGCCAATCGTCAGCAATCCCATCGCCGACAGCGGCTGAAGATTGCGCGTCAATGTTGACGCGTCCATCTGCATGCACTTAGCCAGATCCACCGGCCGTATCGGCCCCAGTTTGACGACGTGGGAAAGCAGGGAATACTGCGTGATCTTCAAGCCCACCTCCGCAAAGAAATGGTCGTAGTGCCGCGTCACCATACGGCTGAGTTGGCGCAACTTCAGATTGGTGCACCCCTGGGGCTTGATGCTGTTCTTCATTTGATATATTGTAATTACAACTGTTGTAATTACAAGTTTTAAAAATGAAGGAGACTGAAATGTCTGTGGATCAAGTTATCGAGAGTTGGCGAGCGGATGAAGCTGCGGTGCGTGCTCATCTAAGAGCTGTGGATACGGGGCTGCACGGAAGTGTCACTGGTCGTTCTGGCATGGAAATGTTCGAGGCCATCTTTGCTGGCGAGCTTCCGCCAGCGCCTATAGGCGATACGCTCGACTTTGTTCCCATTCGCATGACGACTGGGGAGGCGGTGTTCCAGGGGAGCCCAAAGCGTCGTCACTACAACCCGCTCGGTACGGTGCACGGGGGCTGGTTTGCGAC
The DNA here is from genome assembly GCF_014836675.1 of Comamonas avium. Taxonomy (GTDB): domain Bacteria; phylum Pseudomonadota; class Gammaproteobacteria; order Burkholderiales; family Burkholderiaceae_C; genus Comamonas; species Comamonas avium. The sequence goes on along the minus strand of NZ_JACSQK010000006.1, from coordinate 54,038 downwards.
CTTGCTCGACTCTGCAGTGGGTTGTGCCATTCACACGACCTTGCCGGCGGGAAAAGCCTTCACCACCTTGGAGCTGAAAGTGAACATGGTGCGTGCGTTGACCGACGGTGTGCCGTTGGTGCGCGCGGAGGGCAAGGTGATCCACGCAGGCCGGCAGGTAGCCACAGCGGAGGGGCGCATCGTTGGACCCGATGGAAAGCTGTATGCCCACGCAACCACAACCTGCTTGATCTTTGATCAGCCCACTGGCGCGGAGCCATCATGAAGAATACCGACATTTTCGGCGTCCAGAACGAGGAACAGTAAACCTTGCATAGCGGTCATTGCCTGTCGAATCTCGAAGGTCCGCAAAGGGTCTATAGCACCACTTCTGCGCACGCCAAAGCTCTGACTCCGCCTGAGTAAGCTCCGGTGACAGCTTTGGGGAGTAGAGCGGACCAGCAACAAAGATTAAGTCCAATGACCGGCTTGAAAAGCAGCAGTCATTCGGTTTGCGGACTTGACCGACTGCAATCAGCCTTTAGCCGCTTGGTCAGCGGCAAGTCTGCAGCGATTCCGATGTTTCAGGGAATCTGCATGGACGACAGACTGGGCTGCGGCTAGTTTGGAAGAAGCCGTGCCTGAGCCACAACGCAATGGCGGACAAACCGCGGCTTCTGCCTCTCTCAGACAGGCCAATGGTCTGCTCTTCGGTCAATTGCTTCTTCAAGCTCAATTTCCTGTCATTGGAATTGAATTCCAAAGGCATGCGCTACTTAAATATAAGCAGTCACCGGGCACGGCTGGTTTTTTGTGGTGAATCATTTCAGCCCGGATGCACTCAACTGCGCCACTCTCACTATTGCAAAATTTTTAATAATAGATTTTTTTATTCAAATTTACATCAAATTCTTTTTAAAAGAAGATGAATGCATGAAAAAAAGCATTCCATGTACCTTAATGAGAAGTGGCACTTCCAGAGGACCATTCTTTCTAAAAGATTGGTTACCTGAGAAAGAGCAGCAACGTGATGCTGTTTTGTTAAATATCATGGGGGCACCCCATGCTTTACAAATTAGCGGTTTGGGGGGAGGAAGCAGTTTAACCAACAAGGTGGCAATTGTTTCTAAATCAACACAACCCGATTGCGATGTTGATTATCTGTTTGCACAAGTTTCTATTGAATCCAATACTGTAGATACGAAGCCAAACTGCGGAAATATGCTGGCGGGCGTCGGGCCATTCGCAATTGAACAAGGCTTGGTTGTGCCCGAGGCTTCGCAAACATGCGTACGTGTCTACAACATTAACACGCGCTCAAAAACTGATTTACTTGTTTGCACACCACAGGGCAAAGTCGCATACGAAGGTGATGTTCTGATTGATGGTGTACTCGACCCCGCTGCGCCTATTCACCTTAATTTCAAGCAAATGCTGGGAAGCTCCACCGGACGACTATTCCCAACAGGGCTGCTCAAGCAGAAGATATTGGGAGTCGATGTCACCTGCATTGATGCTGCCCAGCTCATGGTGCTTATTGATAGCAAGCAAATGGGCTTGCAAGGCGATGAGACACCTTCCCAATTGCATGCGAATGCCGATGTTATGGCAAAAATTCGCGGTATCCGACTTGCGGCTGCGCAAGCTATGGGTTTAGGCGATGTTACACACACGGTATTACCAAAACCTGTATTAATCGGCAAAACCAATGATTGGAAAATCATTAACTCTCGTTACTTCACGCCACATGTGTGTCACAGCACCCATGCCGCTACAGGTGCAGTTGGAATTGCTATTGCCGCATTAATCAATGGCACGATTGTTTTTCATGAATCCACAAAAATCAAAGATAAAAACCATTTATTTATTGCTCACCCCAGTGGAAAAATAGAAGTTTGCGTTGATTACAATTCAAACCGACATGGTTTTGAAAAAATAACAAATGCAAGCCTGATAAGAACGGCAAAAAAAATATTTGAAGGCCAAGTTTTTGTGGGATAACCCGGTTATTAAAAGGAGACAAACCATGCCAACAAAGTTTTTAAAAAATATTTTGACAATTTCTGCATTGAGCTTACCTGCTTTGGTCTTGGCACAATATCCAGAAAAGCCTATCACCATCGTAGTGCCCACCGCAGCTGGGGGAGGCAATGACGCCATGGCACGCATCATTTCGCAGCGCATGGGCGAAAAACTCAAGCAAAGCTTTATTGTGGAAAACAAAGCGGGGGGCAACGGCGCTATTGCTTCGGAATACGTAGCCAAGGCTAAACCCGATGGTCACACCATTTTGTTTGGCTACATTGCAACGCACGGCATGAACCCCGTATTGCAAAAGCTTCGCTATGACCCCATTAAAGATTTTGAACCCATCGGTTTGGTCTCTGAGTCCCCCACTCTTATGGTGACAACCAAGGGCTTCAAAATTGACAGCATGCAAAGCTTTATCGCTGAAAGCCAAAAGCATCCCGACAAGTTCAACTACGCATCAGCGGGCAATGGCACTGCACCCCACTTTGCAGGGGAGCTATTCAAAGTCATGACAGATGCACAAATGCTGCAAATTCCCTATAAGGGCTCTGCACCTGCCATGACTGATACGGTGGGTGGGCAGACGCAAATCATGTTTCCCAGTCTGTTTTCTGCCTACCCCTATGTGGAATCCGGTCAAGTCAACGCTGTCGCTATCGCTGGCAAGCAACGCGTTGCAGTATTGCCCGAGGTACCTACTTTGGCCGAGCTGGGTGTGAAAGGTGTGGAAGTGGAGCAGTGGTATGCCCTTTTCGCGCCAGCCAGTACACCCGCCCACATAGTGCAAACGCTCAACACCACGCTGAATGAAGTACTACAAGAAAAAGAAGTCATGCAAAGGTTCGTTGCTCAGGGCGCTTATGTAAAAACAGGTACACCCGAAGACTTGAAGCAGCTCGTGATCGCCGAGTTAGAAAAATGGCGTGGCGTTGTCAACACTGCCAAGTTGCAAAGTCAGTAATACACCCATCAATTTTGAGATTGAGTATGGGTGCCCCGCAGAGGTCAACACCCATGCGTCACCATCCATGCGGCCACATCGCTGAGAGCCAACTTCCGGGAGAGCAACAGCTCTCCTTTTTTTATTCCACTGCGCTGGCCCGCAGGATGGCGTCATAAAAATCTTGCGCAGTCTCCTCCAGAGCCATGCCTTTACGCTTGATCAACCCAATATTGCGTGTAACTTTGGGTGCGACCAACGGCACAGAAGCCAATACTGGGTGATTCAATGCTGGCATGGCCAAACTAGGTACAGCCGCCACCCCTATTCCGGCCTCCACCATTCCCACCACCGTAGTCACATGTTTGGCTTCAAACTGCAGCGCCAGCGAAACCCCATGGCTGGCCAAGGCAATGTCTTGCAGCACACGGTTGCCCGATGTCTTGCCCACACCGATGAGCGTCAATCCTTCCAGCTCTTTCCAGTCAATACGTTTGCGCTGGGCTAAGGGGTGGTCTTGCCTGCAAGCCAGCACAAACTGATCCGTCGCAATCGGCAGAAAGTCCAAGTCCAGCTCTTGGTTGCCAATGAAGTTAATGCCAAAGTCCACTTCACCTTTGGATACGGCAATCAGCACATCGTTGGCGCTGGCATCAAAAACATTGATTCGCACATTGCCGCGTGTACTGGTGAATGCGCTGATGTACTTTGGTAAAAAGTAATACGCCACCGACGGCACACAGGCGATGGTGATCGTGATAGTTCTTTGCTGTTGCAACGCACTGGATTTGGCAACAATGTGATCAAACCCATCAATCCACTGTGAGACCTCTCGGTAGAACTCACGTCCAGTGACGGTCAACTCAATGCTGCGGGTATTGCGCTCAAATAATTTGACACCCAGCGAGTTTTCCAGGTTTTGGATTCTGCGCGTAAAAGCGGGCGCGCTGATATGCATCTTATCTGCAGCTAATTTAAAGTTCTTGGTCTCAACCGCTTTTAGAAACGACTCAATCTCTAGCAGTTTGAATTTTTTTCTAAGACCCATACTCACCCTAAATTCTGCATATTTGCAGTAGCTCATTCTAGGGCTGCGTCAGCCGCAAGCGGCTACGGGTTTGGCTCTACTCCAAGCTTCTGGTCAGGGTGAAAGAAGCAATGACCTGCAGTCAAAAGTGCTGAGATTATTTCAATTTCAGCTTCAGCGCGGAACTCAACACATGTTCAAACTTTGGGTAGAAATCAAAGTCAATCCGCATACGACACGCAAGACCTCTGCATCAACCGGCATTTTCCTGGGCGCCCCATCCATTGAACCAGATGGCATCAGAGACAAATGTGGGCTGCGTGACTCTTGATCGCCCCACCGCATCGAACTGCGCACTCACAGCACCGGGCTGAGCATGGCCAGCAGGTTGTTCCAGATGCGCTGTCTGCGGGGCCAGCCGTGCACTTGCTCTGCCGTTATCTGCAGGGATTGCGCAATGTACGCCGCCTGCCGTGCGCGAATGGCTTGCGTGGTGTCCGCATCCTGCAGCAGCACGTTGTTTTCAAAGTTCAAGTCAAAGCTGCGCAAATCCAGATTGGTCGATCCAATCAGGCTGACCTGCCCATCCACACACAGGGTCTTGGCGTGCAGCAGGCCCGGCTGGAACTCGTAGATCGTAATCCCCGCTTGCAACAACCGGTGGTAGTGGCTGCGGCTGGCTGCGCCCACAATGGCTGAGTCATTGCGTGCAGGCACGATGAGGGTGACTGGCACGCCACGCCAGGCTGCAGCGCACAGGGCATCAAGCACCGTGGCATCGGGGACGAAATATGGGGTGGACAGCACCAGCTCTTGGCGGGCACTGGTGATCAGCGTGGCAAACAGTTGCGGGCAGGCACGGGCACGCTCGGATGGGCCTTCGGCAATGGCCAGCGCCACAAAACCCGGCGATGCCAGCGCCTGCGGCTGGCTTTGCGGCAGATATGGGGCATGTTCGGCCGTGGCGTACTGCTGCCAGTCACTGGCAAACACCAACTGCATTTGTGCCACAACCGGCCCCTGCATGCGAAGCATGATGTCCACCCACGGCCCATAAGCGGCCTTGGCTGCAAACACTTCGTCCACACAGTTCTGGCTGCCGCAATACGCAATGCGTCCATCAATCAGCGTGAACTTGCGGTGGTTGCGCAAATCCAGACGGCTGTTGAGCATGACCTGCAAAGGCCGATTGATGGGCAGTGCCACGGCCAGTTGCACGCCTGCCGCGCGCAGGCTCTCCCACAGTGCAGAGCCGACCAAGGGGCGAGAACCCAGTCCATCGACCATGGCCCTGCAAACCACGCCGCGAGCAGCGGCACGTATCAAGGCCTGCGCCACTTGCGTGCCCATCTGGTCATCGCGCCACAGGTAGTACAGCAGGTTGATTTCGTGCTGTGCGGCATCCAGATCCATCAGCATGCGCCGCAGTGTCTCGCCGCCATCGGCCATCAGCTGTGCACTGTGGCCGGGCTGCGGCTGAAAACCGTTGACTGACGCTGCATAGCTGAATGCCGCCTGCCACTGCGGCGCAACGTGCGCAGCCATGCGCTCTGTGGCACCGGCCACAGCAGGGTGTGGCCGAGATTTACCCACCAAAGAGGCTTGCTGCACAACGTGCGCCTGCACTGCAAAATCTTGCACCTGCAGCAGGTGCCCGCGCCCCCTTCTGCGCTGTGCAACCTCGCCAAACAGGTAATACAGCACGCAACTGACATACGGCAGCAAAACCACCAAAGTGAGCCAGCCCATGCGCACATCGGGCTGCAGGTCATTGCGCAACAAAATACGCAAGCCCAGGCAGACGATGAGCGCAACATGCAAGGTGAGAAACAGCCAGGTCATGGGGCCAGCATATCGGCTCCATGAATAAACAGCGAACGTGCTGCCACCAACGCATCTACCGGCCAGAAGGTTATCAATCCTCTGGTGCTTGCCTGCGTTGCACAGGCAGCTATATTTTTCAGCTGCTTAGATAGAGGTTATTGCGGCAGAGGATCTTGCGGCAGGCACAGCTTCTGCAGCACATCCCGTACTTTTTGCCCCCGCACCAGATAGCGATGGCTTATGTTTTCTGAAACACCAGGCTGCGGTTATTGGCTGGCATAGGGTGGTCGTGCTGCAGGCTCCAGCCATGCTGCTGCGCCAGTTGCACCACGGCTTCAAAGTCACGAATGCCACTGGCCGCATCCCGCGCGCGCAGCCACGCATCAAATGCCTGATTGCTTGCGCTGGTGAACGTGCCGCCGTAGTTAAACGATCCGTACACCACAAACACCCCACCTTGCGGGACATAAGCCCCAGCCAAAGCAAACAATCGTTGCACCAGCGGCCACCCGACAATGTGCAAGGTGTTGCTGGTGAAAACGGCGTCAAAGACTCCTTGTGCCGTCTGCGGCCATGCGCTGGTGCGCACATCAAAATGCAGCGGCGTACGCAGATTAGGGGCTGGCAAATGCGCATGCCAGGCGGCAATACCGGCATGGTGCTCGGGCAGCTCACTGGTCTGCCACACCACATGCGGCAAGCGCGGTGCAAAGTACACCCCGTGCTGGCCAGTGCCACTGCCTACTTCCAGCACATGGCGGCTGTGGGCAAATGCGGTTTGCAGCACTTTCGCAATAGGTGCTTGGTTGTTCTCACAAGATTGGGCAAAGGGACGTGTCATGCGCGCCATCATGGCATGCATGCACTGAATGACACGGGCACACAGCCTGTACCTGTAGACCTTGTGTGCAAAGCACTGGCGGCCGCCTTGCATGGTGAGCAACCCTTATCACCCAGCAAGTCGAGGGTGAGCGACCAAGTCAAAGCAAGTACCTTGCAAGCACATAGCAAGGGCCACGTTAACCGCTCCAGGATTATTTAGATAGCTACTAACGATTACAAACAAAGGACTTCAGATATAAAACTATCTGAAGTCCTTATTGGATAAGCGCTAACAGCTCTTATTTTCGCCTATTGCTTGCTGTGCTCAGCCAGCACAAGGCTAGCGGTGCGGCGCACCAAGGCTTGTGTGAACGGCCCCAGGCAATGCGTTGCTGGCCAGCCCAGCCGGCACTGCCCGGTGGCCCATGGGCATCAGCCGCCGCGCACCATCGACAAAATCTTGGCCGTATTCAGTCCACGCGCGGTTTCCTGCATCTGCGGCAGGTAGCGCGCCTGAAGCTGGCGGCCATCTTGCATGACATGCTGGTACGCGTCTTTGAGCATATCGGTGGACAATGTGCGCCCGCCAGCGTAGTACTGGTTGGCTACATGGCCCAGCGCATACGTGCTGGCAAAGCTCATGCCGCTGCTGACGGCCTGTTTGCCCAGCCCGCCAAAAATGCCCTTGCCCGCCTTGCCCAGCAAGCCACCCAGCAGTTTGCGCCCGGCTTCTTCCAGGTACTGCGAGGTCAGACCCACACCCAGCGCGGCCAGCAGGTCTTTGATGTGGCCACGGTCCAGCTCATAGCCGTAGCTCTGCCCGATCTGATAGACCAAGCGCATCTGCAGCGGAATGATGGCCAGTGTGGACAGGTTTTCGGGCAGTAGCTCAATGGCGCCATTCATGATGGACGCCTTCAAAATTTTGCTGTCCATCTCTGGCGCAGACAAGGTGCCGGGGCGACGCTGTGCAGCCGTGGAAGGCAAGGCATCGACCGCCGCAGGGTGCGGCACAGCAATGCCCTGAGGCAGCGCCGCTTCGGGCACAGCCACTTGCAGCGGTGCATCGGCCACCGCCTGGGCTTGCTGGTCAAAACTGGCATAAGCGCCCACTGCTGCGGCACCCGCAGTCACAGAAGCTGCGGCAGACCCACTCGCCTGTGCTGTGGTTTGCGATGCCCCACCCATGCCCCAGGCTTGGCGTACCTGCGCCAAAAAGGCTTCTTCCTTGGGGCTGGTATGGCCGTCGGCATCGCACACGCACACGGCCATTTCATAGGCAAGCTGGCGTGCTTCGGTGCCCGTCAAACGGGCCAGCACATCTTGGAGGCTCACGCGGCGCAGCAGCACATCCTGGTACAGGCCGGGCAAATTTACATGGCTGTCGCCAGCCAGCCCTTCGGCTACCTGGCGAATTTGCTCGCGTTCGCGGTCATGTTTTTCACCATCAGCGAACGAAGCCAGCAGACACAAAGTCAAGGTAGCGCGAATATCTTCAGTGGTCATGGTGTTCCTAGATTGGCACAAAGATTGGAGCCCGGCAAAGATGGCTGGCTCCATATCGTACGATCGCTATCAAAAAAATAGCTTCTCGCGCGCATCTGGATTTGACTCTTGGCCCATTTTGTTGTGATTTTTGAAAGCCAAGCCACAGATGACGCCCTCTGCACATAAGGGCAGGCAGCGCTTATTTCAAGCCCGTAGCCCCAGCGCGGGCGCTGCTAGCTGCCACAGCACGCGCCCCCCATCGCCTGCCCTGTCACAACACATACCTGGCGAATGCGAACAAATCAGCCCCTGCTGCCATGCATGGCCTGCTCAGCCAGCGCCTGTGCGCGTGCAATGCTGATGCCTTCATGCTGGTCCATCACCAGCGCATCGCTGTCTGCGCCCTCGGCGTTGCGGTGCAGCACCACCAGCGGGCGTGTACCGTCGGCCTGAATATAGACATTGGCCGGGCGCGACTGCTCCCAGGGGTAGACGCCGATGTGGTTGCTCAGCCAGCCAAAGAAGCCATCGCCCTGCACCGCATGCTCGTAACTCTCCACATAACGCTCAAAGCTGCTGGCGCTGGCCGACACCCACACACCCCACAGAAAAGGCTCATCCACGCCATGGATGGGTACCTCCAGAATGGCACGCACAAAGTACTGCGTCCCTTCGGGGTGCTGTATCACGCACAGGTCATCACTCAGTTCAGCGATGGAAGCCTGCTCGGCCTGCGTCAGCCGGCTATAAGGCGCAGGAGCCGCAAAGCCAAAGCTGGGAGACCCCTCATGCACCTCGCCACAGCAGGTGCAGGTGAATGCAAAGATGGCAGCCATGGTTAAAGCACCGGCACGGCAGTCCAAGCGGCCAAAGCTTCGGTGCCAGCGCAGGCATCCATCAGCAAGAACTGGCCTGGCTGGCTCTGGTAGCCGTTGATCTGTGGCACCAACCGCTGAAAATGTTCGGTGGCGCAATGCATATCCAGCGCAGCACGGTCCGGCCAGGTTTCAATAAAGATGAAGTGACCCGGGTCCTTGTGGTCCACAAACAGCTCATAAGACAGGCACAGCGGCTCTTGCCGGGTTTTCTCTACCAGCTCTTTGTACAGCGGCATCACGGTCTCAATGTGATCGGGGTGTATGAAATCCTGGGCAATGACTTTCAGCATGCAGTGCATCTCCTGTTCAAGCAGCAAATTGGTAAAAAACTGAAATCTCGACAGACCGCCGGGTGAATCACCCAATGCCCAAAGCCGTGTAAAACCGTGCAAAGCGGCACTGTTCACACAGCAATCAAGCCGGGGTGGAAAGCATGTCAACGCAGGCAGTGCTTACATGAAAAAAGCGTTACGCAGCCTCGTAAATGGCGCGCGCCACTTCCAGCTGGCCGTTTTGGATCAGGTAGAAAAACCCACGCTCCACATCCACCGCGCGCGGCTGACCATCCAGGTACTGCTGGCTGATCGCCTGGCACTCTGCGCACCAGCTGGCATAGGCCGCGCAATTGACTGCAGTTGGTGTGATGGCGCTGTGAAACCGCAGCGTATTGAGCGCCTTAGGGCCGCCCTCGCGGCGCATGCGGGCAATCAGCAAATCCAGCACACCGCACTGCGCGGGGTTTAAAAATGCCGTGATCTTGGAGATGAATGAAATACCCGAAAACTGCGGCATGCCCAGCTTCTTGATGGCGTCCAGCCCCGGCACCTGCGCCTGCCGCACCAGCGCCTGAAACGCCTGCACCTGCTGGGCAGTGACGCCCTGCTTGAACTTCATCACCCGGTGCATTTGGTAGCCCGCATTGGCATTGCCCCAAAACACAATATTGGCCAAGCCGTTTTCTACCTCCTGTGCCACCGGCGACGTCAGCAGCGCGTGGATATAGCGCTCCACCTCGGGCATGCCCTGCACCACACACTCGGCCTGCTGTGCAAAGTCGTAATACGTGGCCGGAAAGTTATAGGCAGCCATGGCAGCACGCAGTTGTGCCACCTGTTCAGAGGTCAGAGACATAAGCGAAAGGAAAAGCGATCAGGTCAGTCCGTGCAAAGTTGCACAGAGGGGGCAAAGTATGCCTTGCCCACCATGGCTGCAAGGCTTCGTTATCTGCAAAGCTTGCTTCTTTGGCATTCACACGCAGGCATGTCTGCACGCCGTGTTTTCAATCAGCCGGTGTCTGGGCCGATTCAGCCTGGCGCGAGCGCGCCAAGGCAATCGCTGCCTGAATGGCGGCCCGCGCCTGCGGGCTGTTTTTCCAGCAGCTAGAGCCAACAATGGCCGATGCCTTGGCCACAATATCCAGCGCGTTGGCCTTGCTCAACTGCGCCAGTGATTGAAACCCCATCTGCTCCAGACGTGCCACTACGGTGGGCCCAACCCCTTTGACGGCCAGCAAGGCCTTGCGCTCTTCGTGTGAAAACGGCATGCATTCCCTCTCTTGTGTGTAATTTCTCGCGTCTTTGATTTTCCGCACCAGGATTGGTTGCAGGCACAGGTACGAGCCAGCGCCCCCATCAACCTAGGTGTGCATCAGGTATCGCTGCGGCGCAAAACCACCTCCCACAGCGCCTTCTGGTGAATGTACTTTGTCGTGACCCTGTGTTCTTTGGACAGCACCTGCCACCCACGCTCAAACAGTTGATCGACACTGGCCTCATCAAAGAAACGCTTGGGCTGACCATCAACCAGGTAGTAGCTGGGCTCAATGACCGCATGCCCGCAAGCGCCAAAATGCTTGTCGTGCGTAGAGTTCAAGCGGCACAGAAAAATGCCCCCCGGCTGGAGCGTGCTGCGCACCCGGTCTACCAGGTCCAGCGTCTGCGCCCATGGAAAGTAGTGCAGTGTCAAGCTGGCAACAACACAGCCAGCGCTGCCCTCAGCCATCGGAAATGGGTCACGGATATCGCGGCATTCCACCGTCGCTGCCGGGGCGCGCAGCCGTGTTGCGACAACACCGGTTAACGCCTTGTCAAAGGCCGTCACGGTCAAACCTGCACCAACCAGCGTGACGGTGTCATCCCCCATGCCACACCCAATCTCCAGCACAGGCGCTGCGCCATTGCTTTCAAGGACCAAAGGAAGCCAGCGGTGAAGCCAAGGATCAGAAAACATGGTGTTTGTACCGCCTGAGAATCAAAAAAACTACGCCCCAGCACTCAACGCTGTCAGCAGCCCTGCGCATTGCGCTGAACGCAATGTACTCATCGAAGAGGCTCGGGCCCGGCCAGTCACGCATCCAGCGCTTACTTTGCAGCCTGCACTGCCCGCTTGAACTCACTGGCTTGTGCTGCAGATACCGACAACACAGCAGCCTCGCGAACGCGGTCATCCACCACGCGAGACTTCTGTGCGAATGCACTCACGTCATGCAAGGGCGCAGGCACGCGTTGCAGATCCATCATGACCTGACCTTCTGACATTCCAAAGAAAGCACAAGCGTGCCACACGCTGACGGACTCGCGCCAAAGATGGGTCACCCATTCTCCAGCTGCAGCTCCAGCCCCAGTCCCTGCGGTAACTGGTGACAAGCATCCAAGGCTTTTACCCCCTAATGCCACCGAACTGGCAAGTTGCGACAACAATCCCAACATCCGTGTACACCACGCAAGTGAACTTGCGTTCACCGCCAGCGTTGCAATCTGCATCGCTCCAGCTGCAAACACAACACTATTCATAGCCATGCAAAAACTGACAAGATCGCAAAAGGCACAGTTGCCTTACACCTTGCTGCTCGACCCCGAAACCGGTCGCGCTGCCGCCTACAACAGCACCAACCAGCTCATCACAGAACGGGCCAGCAAAGAGCTGGTGGCCTTTGCCCTGGCCAATGCCCGCCAGGATTTGCCTTTTGACGTGGCAGGCCACGCCGCCACGCCTACCCGTCGCCCTCCTCCTGCCTGGGCCACCGCAGAGGTGCAAGAACGCATGCGCCTGATCTGGATTCAGCGCCCTGCCAGCGATGCCCCCGCGCAAGAATGGCTGGAGATTCCTGCCAAATAATGGGCTTTGCCTCCCACACTGCGCCATCAGTCTCAAGCCGCAAGACATGGCAATGTCTGGGGTATCCATCAAAAAACCGCCTTTCGGCGGTTTTTTGATGTTCACACTGACGTGATCACGCTTTGAGCAAAGCTTGCAGCCCAACAGCGCAGAGACACGCAGTCTGAAAGAAAATCGTTGCGTGAATGCGCACGGCCCGCCCGACAAGGCATGCCCCTCAGGTTGGTGCACCAGTGGTCTGAGTCGCGCTCACCGCGACTTCTTGCGGCTGCACAGGCACAGAGGCTGACTCTGGCTGATGGATACGAACAATGCGCACCGCTTCTGGCTGCTCAACCACCACACAAGCCTTGCCTGTGCGCTTGCAGTGGTCTTGCACGCGCCAATAGGCACCATGGCTCAGGCAACCGGTCTGGCAGATCACCAGATCGGCAGCAATCAGGCTGGCTTCCAGTTGGGCGATGTCATCGGCGGCTTGCTCCAATACGGCTGGGCCAGTCAGCCCATGCGCCTGCACAGCGCTGGTGGCCGTTGATGTAACTGCCGTGCCCGTGCTGTGCATGACCACCGCATGCTGTGCGGCATCCCCCCACTTCCAGCGCAACCGTTCCTGCATCAGTGATTGCACCTGGGCGGTGAGATTTTTCACCTCCTGCAGCAAGCTGGTGCGGCGTGGCAGGTCAAGGATGCTGGCTTGCAGCTCGGCACGGTCCTCACGCGCCCAGGCCAGAGCAGATTGACTGACAATCGCGTGACCGCGCTGGCGCATCAACTGGGCCTGCAAGTGCGCAATCTCGGCCGCCTGGCGAAGCAGCAGGTCACTGCAGTGCTCTTGCACTCGTGCATATTGGCACAGCAGCGTGTGGTGCTCGGCAATCAGCTGTTCCAGATCAATATCGTGCGTAGTTGTGTGCATCGGAGCCCCAAGGTACTTGGTCAAGGCGCAATCGGCAGCCAGCCTTGTGCATAGTGCGACGACACAGATCGACGCAGTGCTGCGCTGACAGAAGTGACCATGTCCGAATGTCCCTAGCGCGCAGGCCCCAGGCAAGGGCAGCACCATCTTATATGAGAACAACTCTCATTTACAAAACAAGCACAGCAACCGTATGGACACTGGGCCTTAGGGCTGCGAGGTCATAAAAAAACCGCCCGAAGGCGGTTGAAGGGAAATACGCAGCGCGCAGTGCTTACTTGGCACCCGCCACTTCAATACCCTTGAATTGGCCCGTCGCAATCTTTTCCTTCCAGACAGCGGGGCCTGTGATGTGTGCGCTGGTGCCGCCAGCATCCACAGCCACAGTCACGGGCATATCGACCACGTCGAATTCGTAGATGGCTTCCATGCCCAGGTCTTCAAAGCCCACCACCTTGGCGTGCTTGATGGCTTTGGAGACAAGGTAAGCTGCGCCGCCCACAGCCATCAGGTAAGCGCTTTTGTGCTTCTTGATGGCTTCGATGGCAACCGGGCCGCGCTCGGACTTGCCGATCATGGAGATCAGGCCAGTCTCGGCCAGCATCATCTCGGTGAACTTGTCCATGCGGGTAGCGGTGGTGGGGCCTGCTGGGCCAACAGCTTCGTCACGCACGGGGTCCACAGGACCGACGTAGTAAATCACGCGGTTGGTGAAATCCACAGGCAGTTTTTCACCCTTGGCCAGCATGTCCTGAATGCGCTTGTGGGCAGCGTCGCGGCCGGTCAGCATCTTGCCGTTGAGCAGCAAGGTGTCGCCGGGTTTCCAGCTGGCTACTTCCTCTTTGGTCAGCGTGTTCAGGTCGACTTTTTTGGACTTGTTGTAGTCAGGCGCCCAGTCAATCTTGGGCCATGCGTCCAGCGATGGTGGGTCCAGATACACGGGGCCGCTGCCGTCCATCACAAAGTGGGCATGGCGGGTGGCTGCGCAGTTGGGAATCATGGCCACGGGCTTGCTGGCTGCGTGCGTGGGGTACATGTTGATCTTGACGTCCAGCACGGTCGTCAAGCCACCCAGACCTTGGGCACCAATGCCCAGGGCGTTGATCTTCTCGAACAGCTCCAGGCGCAGCTTTTCCACGTCATCCAGCTGTGCACCGCTGGCAGCCTTTTGCTGCAGCTCGTACATGTCCAGGTCTTCCATCAGGCTTTCCTTGGCCAGCAGCACGGCTTTTTCCGCCGTGCCACCAATGCCAATGCCCAGCATGCCCGGCGGGCACCAGCCGGCACCCATTTCGGGGACGGTCTTGAGTACCCAGTCCACGATGGAATCGCTGGGGTTCATCATGATCATCTTGGACTTGTTCTCGGAGCCACCGCCCTTGGCAGCCACGGTCACGTCCACCTTGTCGCCGGGCACGATCTGCACGTTGATGACGGCGGGGGTGTTGTCCTTGGTGTTCTTGCGCTTGAAGTGGGGGTCTGCCACCACCGAGGCACGCAGCGTGTTGTCTGGGTGGTTGTAGCCACGGCGCACGCCTTCGTTGATGGCGTCTTCCAGGCCCATGGTGAAGCCGTCCCACTTCACGTCCATGCCCACCTTCAGGAAGACGTTGACGATGCCTGTGTCCTGACAGATGGGACGCTGGCCGGTCGCGCTCATCTTGGAGTTGGTCAGGATTTGCGCCATCGCATCCTTGGCCGCAGGGCTTTGCTCGCGTTCATAGGCGCGGGCCAGATGCTGGATGAAATCCGGCGTGTGGTAGTAGCTGATGTACTGGAGGGCACCTGCGATCGAGTCGATCAGGTCCTGCTGGCGGATGGAGGTCGTCATCGTGAAGCTTCTCTGGTTGTTATAGCGCCGCTTGCGCGCAAGAAATCTGCTCGATTATCGGCGCAACTGACTGGCTGCGTCAGCCAAAGACCGACAAGTCTTATAGAGGACTTGGGGCTTGTGTAGCCGCCATGCCCGGCATTGAGAATGGCTCTCAAAGACTGCGCTAACATGGCTGCCTTCTTCCCCCATTCAGCGGCAAGAGAAGGCAGCCAGAACTTGCGTTCCAGCAACCCATGCCGCAGCACCCTTTCAGGAGCTTTGACCATGTCTGCCACCCGCCTCGAAAAAGACACCTTCGGCCCCATCGCCGTACCCGCCGACAAACTGTGGGGCGCGCAAACCCAGCGTTCGCTGCAAAACTTTGACATCAGCGGCGAGCAGCAGCCGCGCGAAATCATTGCGGCGCTGGCGCAGGTCAAGAAAGCCAGCGCCACGATCAACTGTGCGCTGGGCCTGCTCAATGCCAAGACGGCCAGCGCCATCAACGCCGCCGCCGATGAAGTGCTGGCCGGTCAGCACCCCGACGAATTTCCGCTGGTGGTCTGGCAAACTGGCTCGGGCACACAAACCAATATGAACGTCAATGAGGTGCTGGCCAACCGAGCCAGCGAGCTGCTGGGCGGTGAGCGCGGTGAAAGCCGCGTGGTGCACCCCAATGACGATGTGAACAAAAGCCAGTCCAGCAACGATGTGTACCCCACCGCCATGCACGTGGCGGCAGTCACGGCCATCGAAGCCCAGCTGCTGCCCGCCATTGCCAAGCTGCGCGCCACCTTGCATGCCAAGAGTGAGGCTTTCGCCAACATCGTCAAAATTGGCCGCACGCACCTGCAAGACGCAACACCACTGACGCTGGGCCAGGAAATTTCAGGCTGGGTGGCACAACTGGACCACTGCGCCAAACACGTGCGCGCTGCCCTGCCCCATTTACATGAACTGGCGTTGGGCGGCACCGCAGTAGGCACAGGTTTGAATGCCCCCAAGGGCTATGCTGAAGGCGTGGCACAAGAGCTGGCCAAGCTGACGGGTTATGCGTTTGTGACCTCGCCCAACAAGTTTGAATCGCTGGCCTCCTGCGATGGCTTGGTACACGCCCACGGCGCGCTCAAAACGCTGGCCGCCAGCCTGATGAAAATTGCCAACGATGTGCGCTGGCTGGCCTCTGGCCCGCGCAGTGGGCTGGGTGAAATTGCCATTCCAGAAAATGAGCCCGGCTCTTCCATCATGCCCGGCAAGGTCAACCCCACACAGTCTGAAGCCGTAACCATGCTGTGCGCCCAAGTCTTTGGCAATGACGTGGCCATCAACTTTGGCGGGGCATCAGGCAACTTTGAGCTGAATGTATTTCGCCCCATGGTGGCGCACAACTTCCTGCAAAGCGTGCGCCTGCTGGCCGATGGCATGGTGAGCTTCAACGACCACTGCGCCATGGGGATTGAGCCCAACATTGCACGCATTGAAGAGCTGGTCGGCCGCTCGCTGATGCTGGTAACGGCACTGAACCCGCACATTGGTTACGACAAGGCCGCTTTCATTGCCAAAAAAGCCCACAAGGAAGGCAGCAGCCTGCGCGATGCAGCCATTGCCAGCGGCCACGTGACGGCACAGCAATTTGATGCATGGGTGGTGGCCGAGCAGATGGTGGGCAACCTCTAAGGCCTTGCACCTGCTTTGCGCACACAGGCAAAAGGCACTCTGAAGAGTGCCTTTTTTACTGCATGCCATTCAGCCCGGCTGACAGGGCCTGCGCCTTACTCCGGCTGCTTACTCCGGCAGATTGCCCAGCGGGCGGCCCAGATACTTTTGTGAAATAGCGTTCAGCGAGCCATCGGCTTTGGCCGTGCGCAAAATGCTGTTGACCTGCTCCAGCAAGGCCTTGTTGTCTTTGGCTACTCCAATGAAACAGGGCACATCCGTCAGCAGCAGCTTGTATTGAGCATCCAGCTTGGGGTTGCGCTGCATGGTCAACCCCGCCACGGCGGCGCTGTGGGCCAGCACCTGGCTTTGACCGGTGACAAAAGAGGCAATGGTCGCTGTATCGTCTTCAAAGCGCTTGATCTGTGCGCCTGCAGGGGCCAGTTTGGTCAGCGCATCATCTTGCAGCGAGCCACGCGTTACCGCCACACTTTTTCCAGCCAGATCACTGAACTGGGTAATCGCCAGCCCCTTGCTGGCATAGATGCCAGAAAAGAACGGTGCGTAAGAGATCGAAAAATCCACCACCTTCTCGCGTTCGGGGTTCTTGCCCATGGAGGAAATAATCAAATCCACCTTCCCGCTTTGCAGCGCAGGAATGCGGGCTGGTGAGGTGACCGTCACGATATTGAGCTTCACACCCAGCTGCTTGGCGATCAGCTCAGCAGTTGCCACATCTGACCCCTGGGGTTTGAAGCTGGCATCGATGTAGCCGTAAGGCGGATAGTCGGTTTGAATGCCGACATTGATGCTCTTGCGTACCTGAATATCGGCCAGCGATGCGGCGTGGGCAGTTGCCAGTGCACTCAAACCCAAAGCGGCAAAAGCGCCCAGTGCACTACGGCGAGACAGGGGGAAATACATAAAAGGCTCCGGCAATTGAAACAAGTGCCCGGTGCGACATGCTGGTGCATGCCTTGCGGGCCCCAGCCCTCTTAATGCATAGACCGTGCCTGAGTGCTTCGCAGCATGTCAAAGCTGACTGACTTGCTAACGCCCCCCACTTCAGAGCAAGCCGCTGTCCACAAGCGAATGCCGTTTTTGCAGTGCTCTGCCGGTATGCCACATGCCTGCCGTACAACGCCTGCTGCGCCGTGTTCAGGTGGCTTTCAAAGCATCGCCCAGTTGCGCAACTACACGGCTCCAATGGCTGATTTCGCGTTCCATAAATTGTGCGTACTGACTTTGGCTGGCGCTGGCAGCAATATCCACAATCAAGCCTTGCAACTGCTGCACCACCTGGGGCTGGCGCAAGGCGGTGTTGAGGTGCGCATGCCATGCCTGGGCAATTTTCTCGGGCGTATGTGCCGACGCAAACAGGCCAAACCAGCCTTCGTTGCTCACATCCGGCAGTCCCGCCTCACGCAGCGTGGGCAATTGCGAGTAATAGCTGCTGCGCGTGGCCGATGCAACAGCCAGTGGCACCAGCTTTTTGCTGTCGATATAAGCGCCTACAGCCCCAGCGGTGGCGAACATGGCATCCACCCGCCCGCCTACCAGGTCCTGCAGCGCAAATGGACTACCGCGGTATGGCACGTGCAGGCCCTGTGCATGCAGCCGGTCGGCCAGCAAATGGCCCAGCAAGTGCGCGCCAGAGCCCAGACCTGTTGAGGCATAGCTGAGGCGGCCTTTTTGCTTCCACAATGCCAGCGCTTCTTGCAAGGTACTGGGGCCTGCTGCCGGCACCAAAAGTACCGACGCCGTATTGCCAATTTGTCCAATCGGCGTAAAGCCACTCACCGGATCGTAGGGCTTGGGGGTCTGCATCAGCGGCGAGAGCACGTTGGTGCCGATGTGCCCCAGCAAGAGCGTATGCCCATCATTCTTGGCTACCGAAACGTACTTGGACCCAATGGTGCCGCCTGCGCCCGGCTTGTTCTCCACAATCACTTCGCGCCCCAGCTGGCTGCTGAAAGTCTGGGCCAGCACACGCGCAACGCCATCGGTGGCGCCCCCTGCGGGGCCACCCACCACAATGGTGATGGGCTTTGTTGCGGTCAAAAAATCTTGAGGCAATGCGTTATCGGCCATAGCATTGGCAGCCAGCCAGGGGGCCGATGCGCCCGCCGTTGCGGTCAGGGACCATTGCAGCCATTGGCGGCGGTTGACAGTAGAAATGAACGTACGGGACATGGTAAGAGCCTGAGGTGAATATCGGACTGCTGCGCCAAGGCAGACGCAAGCAGCCACCACCAGCGGCAAGCCAGTGGATCAAGAAACGATGGAATGTGCGCTGCGTGGGTGGCGCGTTATTCGCTCACTTGCGTGCGCTGCATGTATCGGCGCGCACGGGGATCAAAGGCGTCGCGGCGGTGCAAAGTGACGCGGTTGTCCCAGGCCACCAGGTCACCCACCTGCCACGCTTGTGCCCAAGCAAACTGGCTCTGCGTTGCATGCGCCCACAGCGCGTTGAGCAGTGCCTCGCTCTCTGCAACCGTCAGCCCTCGCACATAGGCACCACGGCGGCGGCCCAGATACAGACTGTGTTTGCCCGTAGCAGGATTGACTCGCGCCAAAGGGTGCACAGCACCCACGGTTTCGCGAGGATCCGTGGTGTCTTTAAACCCCAGGCGCAACTGGCCTGCACTGTTGCGGCTGGCATCGTGCACGCAGTCGTATTGCAGCGCCTGGGCCTTCAGGTCGGGCGGCAACGTGTCAAAAGCGGCATACATATTGGCAAAGTGGGTGTTGCCACCTTGCGCAGGCACCTCACGCGCCAGCAGCAATGCGGCCTTGGGCGGCACGGGCTGGTAAGTCATGTCGGCATGCCACACCGATTCACCATCTCCCAGCCCACCCAGTGGCTGCCCGTCTTGCACCACGTTGGAGATCACAACCAACTCACGCGGCAATGCCTGTGTGCTGGCATGCAGCGCCTGTGCGCTGATGGGCCGCTGATCCAGCGGACCGAAGTAGGCCGAAAAGCGAATATGGTCTTGCTCACTGAGCGACTGCTGTCCCCGAAAACGCAGCACCAAATGCTGGTTCCACGCTTGTTGCAAGGCAGCGATCGTGGCTGGCTGCAGTGGCTGACGAAGATCGAGGCCCACGATGTCAGCCCCCAAGGCATGACCAGTGGGCTGTACATCAAAAGTCTGAGGCACCGTGGCACGGCGGGCATGAACCACTGCAGAGGCAAACGGGGATAGAGACATGGCAGGCGGCTTTCTTCGGAAGGAATGCACGCATGCTAAAAATACCGGCCGCTGGCGTGAACGAAGCTTTTCGCGCTTGCTTATCTGTTTTTTGCTGCAAGGTGGCCTTGCGTGCCCAAAGCACGCATAAAAAAACCGCTGCGGCCTGCGCCCAGCGGTTTTTTGTAGAAGGTCAGTCAGAGCATCAAGCCTGCGGGCAGTGCCTGCGCAGACTGTGCCATGTGAGCCATGCACAGCACCAGTGCAACAGCATCAGTGCCAGCACCTGCGCCTGTTTGGCCAAAGAAGCCGATTTGGCCAGCCACTGCGGAAACACGCCATAGTTGAGCAGTACTGCAGAGATCACGCCACCCAATACATAAATAAGAATAGCGCCCTGCGCCCACTCCTCTTCACTTTCAGAATGCTTTCGCCTTGAAAGCATGAGCAGGCCTACGCAAGCAGCTATAGAAACCCATGTTTGAACACCGCTGACCATCTGCAGATAGCGTGTGATGGTGTGCCAGCCAGGCACCGTTGCAATGGTGAAGGGCACCGCCAGCACGCTCACGCTGGCTGTCAGCAACCAAAGGCCCGCAAGGGCCATGGGAACTTTCACGGAAGCGGTGCCTTGCGACATGTGCGCCTAGACGTTAAACGTACTTGACCGCAACAATCTCAAAACGGCGCTCGCCTCCAGGTGCCTGCACCACGGCCGTATCGCCCTCTTCCTTGCCAATCAAAGCGCGGGCAATGGGGCTGGAGATATTGACCAGACCCAGTTTGATGTCAGCCTCGTCTTCACCCACGATCTGGTAGGTGACAGCGGCGCCGCTGTCTTCGTCTTCCAGCTCCACGGTGGCACCAAACACCACGCGGCCACCCGCGTCTACGGCAGTGGGGTCAATGATCTGGGCAGCAGACAGTTTTCCGTCGACTTCCATGATGCGACCTTCAATAAAGCCCTGGCGGTCTTTGGCGGCCTCGTATTCAGCGTTTTCGCTCAGGTCACCCTGTGCGCGTGCTTCGGCAATGGCCTGAATGATGGCGGGGCGCTCAACAGTCTTGAGCTGGTGCAGCTCAGCCTTGAGCTTTTCTGCGCCGCGCTTGGTAATTGGAATGGTTGCCATGTCAGTTTCTCCACATACGGCTGGGCGTACACGTGCCCATTTGCACAGTCGCGCCACAGGGGCATGTCCAGAGCACCACAACAACGTGGCTGTATGGATGGGACGCCCCAAAAGCAAACCGCCGCGCAGTGAGCCACGCGGCGGTGTTCCTAGGTTTAAGGGTTGATTATGCCGTGTTTGACACGGCATGCCCTCCGTAAAACCCGCTGGTATGACTTATGCAGTCAACATTGCGTGTAACTCTTGTACAGAATACACATCCAGATTGCTGCGCATGGCCTTCATACCTTCAACGGCCGCTTCTGCACCGAAGATGGTTGTGAAAGTGGTCACACGTGCCAGCAGTGCGCTGGTGCGGATCTGGCGCGAGTCCGCAATGGCATTGCGGCGCTCTTCCACCGTGTTGATGACCATGGCGATATCGCCATTCTTGATCATGTCCACGATATGGGGGCGGCCCTCAGTGACCTTGTTGACGACTTGTACCGAGATGCCAGCCTCTTCCAGAGCCGCCGCGGTTCCGCGTGTTGCGCACAGGTTGTAGCCCATAGCTACCAGCTCTTTGGCCACGGCCACGGCACGCGCCTTGTCGTTGTTCTTCACCGACAGAAAGACCTTGCCTGTTTCTGGCAAATGCACGCCTGCGCCGAGCTGACTCTTCACGAAGGCTTCACCAAAGGTCTTGCCCACCCCCATGACTTCGCCAGTTGACTTCATCTCAGGGCCAAGAATGGTGTCCACGCCGGGGAACTTCACAAACGGGAACACCGCTTCCTTGACGCTGAAGTAAGGCGGAGTCACTTCCTTGGTCACACCTTGGCTGGCCAGAGTTTGGCCGGCCATGCAGCGCGCAGCCACCTTGGCCAGTTGCACGCCAGTGGCCTTCGAGACGAAAGGCACCGTACGCGAGGCGCGTGGGTTCACTTCCAGCACGTAAATCACGTCCTGGCCGTCCACTTCCTTGATGGCAAACTGCACGTTCATCAAGCCCACCACGCTCAGACCCTGGGCCATGGCAGCGGTTTGACGCTTGATTTCAGCCACAGTGTCGGCCTTCAGGTAGTAAGGCGGCAGCGAACAGGCGGAGTCACCAGAGTGCACGCCCGCTTGTTCAATGTGCTCCATCACGCCGCCGATGTACACGGCACCAGTATGGTCACGCACGCAGTCCACATCGCACTCAATGGCGTTGGACAGGAAGTGGTCCAGCAGCACGGGAGAGTCGTTGGAAACCTTCACGGCTTCGCGCATGTAGCGCTCCAGATCACGCTGCTCGTGTACGATTTCCATCGCACGGCCACCGAGCACATAGCTGGGGCGCACCACCAAGGGGTAGCCCAGCGATGCTGCTTTTTCCAGTGCCTCAGGCTCTGTGCGGGCCGTGGCATTGGGCGGCTGACGCAGTCCCAGGTCGTTGAGCAACTTCTGGAAGCGCTCACGGTCTTCGGCAGCGTCAATCATGTCTGGCGTGGTGCCAATGATCTTCACGCCTTCGGCTTCCAGCCCCAGAGCCAGCTTCAAAGGTGTTTGTCCGCCGTACTGCACGATCACGCCTTCAGGCTGCTCGACAGCAACGATTTCCAGCACGTCTTCCAGCGTCAAAGGCTCAAAGTACAGACGATCGGAGGTGTCGTAGTCGGTAGAAACCGTTTCAGGGTTGCAGTTGACCATGATGGTTTCGTAACCGTCTTCGCGCATGGCCATGGCGGCATGCACGCAGCAGTAGTCGAACTCAATGCCTTGACCAATGCGGTTCGGGCCACCGCCCAGCACCATGATCTTTTTCTTGTTGGTTGGCGCAGCTTCGCACTCTTCGTCGTACGTGGAATACATGTACGCAGTGTTCGAGGCGAATTCAGCCGCACAAGTGTCCACACGCTTGTACACGGGGCGCACGTTCAGGGCCTTGCGCGCTTCGCGCACGGCCTTGTCGCTGGTGTGCAGCAGCTTGGCCAGACGGCGGTCCGAGAAGCCCTTTTGCTTCAA
The DNA here is from genome assembly GCF_014836675.1 of Comamonas avium. Lineage (GTDB taxonomy): Bacteria > Pseudomonadota > Gammaproteobacteria > Burkholderiales > Burkholderiaceae_C > Comamonas > Comamonas avium. The sequence goes on along the minus strand of NZ_JACSQK010000006.1, from coordinate 31,237 downwards.
GGTACGCAACGTAGCAGCATCAATAGCAGCCAGCGCTTGCTCACCCTTTGCTTCAAACAGCTTGTCCAGATCCAGCTCGATCTTGATGATCTCTTCGATCTGCACCAGGAACCATTTGTCGATCTTGGTGATGTTGTGCACTTCATCCAGCGTCCAGCCCGCAGCGAAAGCATCGCCCACGTACCAGATACGGTCAGGACCGGGTTCACCCAGTTCTTTTTCCAAGATTTCGCGGTCTTGGGTTTTTTCGTTCATGCCATCCACGCCCACTTCCAGGCCACGCAGGGCCTTCTGGAAGGACTCTTGGAAAGTACGGCCCATTGCCATCACTTCGCCCACAGACTTCATCTGTGTCGTCAGGCGGTTGTCGGCGGTGGGGAACTTCTCGAATGCGAAACGTGGAATCTTGGTGACCACGTAGTCGATCGAAGGCTCAAACGACGCGGGGGTTGTGCCACCCGTGATGTCGTTCTTGAGTTCATCCAGCGTAAAGCCCACGGCCAGCTTGGCCGCGATCTTGGCAATCGGGAAACCTGTAGCCTTGGAAGCCAGTGCGGACGAGCGCGACACGCGAGGGTTCATCTCAATGACGATCATGCGACCGTCTTTGGGGTTCACCGAGAACTGCACGTTGGAGCCGCCAGTGTCCACACCAATTTCACGCAGCACTGCCAGCGAGGCATTGCGCATGATCTGGTATTCCTTGTCGGTCAGCGTCTGGGCTGGGGCCACGGTGATGGAGTCACCAGTGTGCACACCCATAGGGTCCAGATTTTCGATCGAGCAAACGATGATGCAGTTGTCAGCGGTGTCGCGCACCACTTCCATCTCGTACTCTTTCCAGCCCAGCAGCGACTCTTCAATCAGCAGCTCGTTGGTGGGCGATGCCTCCAGACCACGCTTGCAGATGGTTTCGAATTCCTCTGGGTTGTAGGCAATGCCGCCGCCAGTGCCACCCAGCGTGAAGCTGGGGCGGATGACGGTAGGGAAACCCATTTCTTTTTGCACAGCCCAGGCTTCGTCCATGGAGTGGGCGATGCCGGAACGGGCCGATCCCAGACCAATCTTGGTCATGGCGTCCTTGAACTTCAGGCGGTCTTCTGCCTTGTCAATGGCTTCGGGCTTGGCACCGATCAGCTCCACCTTGTACTTGTCCAGTACCCCATGCTTCCACAGGTCCAGCGCACAATTGAGCGCGGTCTGGCCCCCCATGGTCGGCAAAATGGCGTCGGGGCGCTCTTTGGCAATGATCTTCTCGACCGTCTGCCAGGTAATGGGCTCAATGTAGGTAACGTCCGCCGTGGCGGGGTCCGTCATGATCGTGGCGGGGTTGCTGTTGATCAAGATGACTTTGAAACCCTCTTCGCGCAATGCCTTGCAGGCTTGCACTCCAGAGTAGTCAAACTCGCAGGCCTGGCCAATCACAATGGGGCCAGCGCCAATGATCAGGATGCTTTTAAGGTCGGTGCGCTTAGGCATTTTTGTGGGTCTCCATCAGCGCAGTGAAGCGGTCGAACAAATAGGCAATGTCATGCGGGCCGGGCGAAGCCTCGGGGTGGCCCTGGAAGCAAAACGCGGGCACATCCGTGCGCTCCAAGCCTTGCAGCGTGCCGTCAAACAAACTGACGTGCGTGGCACGCAAGTTGGCAGGCAGCGTTTCCAGCTCTACAGCGAAACCGTGGTTCTGGCTGGTGATGCTGACGCGCCCTGTATCCAGGTCTTTGACGGGATGGTTGGCGCCATGGTGGCTGTTTTGCATCTTGAAGGTTTTGGCACCCGAGGCCAGCGCCATGATCTGGTGACCCAGACAAATACCAAACAGCGGCATACCAGCGGCCATGATTTCTTGCACTGCAGCAATGGCATAGTCGCAAGGTGCTGGATCGCCAGGGCCATTGGACAGAAACACGCCATCGGGATTCAGCGCCAGCACATCCTTGGCAGGCGTCTGAGCCGGCACCACCGTCAGTTTGCAACCGCGCTGTGCCAGCATGCGCAAAATGTTGCTCTTTACACCAAAGTCATAGGCCACAACGTGGAACTTGGGATTGTCTAGCTGGCCATAACCTTCACCCAGCTTCCACTCCGTTTCAGTCCATGCATACGACGCTGAGGTAGTCACAACCTTGGCCAGATCCAGGCCCTTCATGGCCGGTGCTGCTTTTGCTGCTGCCAGTGCAGCATCAATGTGCGCTTGGGTTACTGCCTCGCCAGCAGCCAAACCAACGATGGCACCGTTTTGTGCACCTTTTTCACGCAGCAGACGGGTCAGTTTGCGCGTGTCCACATTCGCAATCGCCACGGTGTTGTTGCGCACCAGATATTGCGACAGGGTTTCGCTCATGCGAAAGTTGCTGGCAAGCAAAGGCAGGTTCTTGATGATCAAACCTGCGGCATGGACTTTGTCAGCCTCAATGTCCTCGACATTGACACCGTAGTTGCCAATATGGGGATAGGTGAGTGTGACGATCTGCTGGCAATAGCTGGGATCCGTAAGGATTTCTTGATAACCCGTCATGGCAGTGTTGAACACCACTTCACCGACGGTAGTGCCTTGCGCACCAATCGAATTGCCAACAAAGACCGTGCCGTCTGCGAGCGCCAAGATGGCGGATGGGAAGCTTCCCTGAAGAGACAAAAGCACTGGATTCTCCGGTTTTAAGTACGGTTACGCCCAGCGCAGCCGGGACGTTGCGTCACGCGGCAATAAAGCTTGTCTGCAGAGGTGGCGAGGAAGCGGTCGCTAGGCGTAAGGAAATAATGCTGAAAAGCCTCTCATTATATCTACTTCGCCGCGCAATGTCGGTCAAACCCTAGCCCGGCACAGGCTCACTTGAGCGCTGACACAGCACTCGCGTGCAAGCAAATAGCGGCGGCAGCACCGACATTGAGGGACTCTTCTCCACCGGGCTGGGCAATACGCACCGACTGCACCGCCAGCGACTCAACCGCAGGACCTACGCCCTGCCCCTCATGTCCCATGGCCCAGGCACAGGGCCATGGCAAGGCAGATTCGTGGATCAAATCACCACGGTGCGAGCTGGTCACCAGCAAAGGCACGTTCAGCTGCTCCAGAGCGTCCGCCTCTACGGCCTCTACCAAGTGCAATGCAAAATGGGCTCCCATTCCCGCGCGCAGCACTTTCTGACTCCACAGCGCAGCAGTACCTTTCAGAGCAACCACCTGCTTAAAGCCAAAGGCTGAGGCAGAGCGCAAAATCGACCCCACATTGCCTGCATCCTGCACACGGTCCAGCACTACCGTAGGTACGCCTGACAGCACCTGCACATCTGCTACCCAAGGCAAGACATAGCCCATCCGTGCAGGCGACTCCAGCCCACTGATATCAGCAAACAAGGCATCATCCAGAACGACTATTTTGGGAGCTGCCTGCGCCCATTCACGGGGAGCCTCAGGCCAAAAAGACTTGGAAAAAACCGCCACCTTCGGCTGCAGACCTCGCGTGAGGGCTGCACGGCACAGGTGATCACCTTCAAGCCACACATAACCCAGCTTGCGGTACATACCGCTTTCACGCGAAAGACGCCGTAATTCTTTAACAAACGCGTTATCGCGCGAACTGATTTCTGTGATGCTCATACCGTAGCGGCAGCCACTTGGCCTGCTGAAAATCTATGAATAACATGCGTGACTGGTGCAAAGCTGCGGCGATGCTCCGGGGTCGCCCCTAAACTGTTGAGGGCGACCAAATGCGCAGCCGTTCCGTAACCCTTGTGTGCAGCAAAACCGTATTGCGGATACATGCGGTCGAAATCTTCACACCAGCGATCGCGGTGTACTTTGGCCAGGATCGACGCCGCCGAGATGGCTTGAATCAACGAATCACCTTTGACAATGGCCTCCGCATGCATATCCAACAAAGGAATGCGATTACCGTCCACCTGCACCAGCGCAGGCTTCAAACGCAAGCCATTGACTGCACGCTGCATGGCAAGCATGGTGGCCTGCAGAATGTTCAGGCGATCAATCTCTTCCACAGAGGCTTGCGCTATGCAAAAACACAGAGCCTTGGCGCGAATCTCGTCAAACAGCTTTTCGCGGCGGTTCGCCGTGAGCTTTTTAGAGTCTGCCAAGCCCGCAATGGGATTGAGATCATCCAAGATGACTGCCGCAGCCACCACCGGACCTGCCAAAGGGCCACGCCCAGCTTCATCCACCCCAGCCACCAAACCCGGCGCATGCCAGGGTAACGTGCTCTGATCAGGAAGAAAGGACTTTTTGGATGGCATGGGCTGATAAGGTAGTGGTGTCTTTGCACAGCTCTTGGTGCAGAGCAGTAAATCGTTGTTCGACTGCGTGGATTTTGAGCCGCGCTTGATCGCTGTTATCCAGCCATTGCGCCACAGCATCAGCCAGTGCGCGCGGCGACGCCTGGTCTTGCAACAGCTCGGGAACCACAAATTCTGAACACAGAATATTAGGCAACCCCACCCATGGTTGCAATTGCTTGCGCTGCATCAGGCGGTAGCTCAAAGGGTGCATGTTGTATGAGACCACCATCGGACGCTTAAACAGCGCCGCCTCTAAAGTAGCAGTGCCACTGGCAATCAAGGTGCAATCACATGCGGCCAATACATCGTGCGACTGGCCTTGCACAATCTTGAGCCAGTCCGCAATACCAAGCTCATGCGACAAGGCCTGCAATTTCTCATACAGCGCCGGAACTGCTGGCAAAACGACTTGCAGCTCAGAAAACTCTTGCCTGAGTAAGGTAGCAGCCTGCATAAAAGGCTTGGCAATGTACTGCACTTCCGCCCTGCGACTGCCCGGCAACAAAGCCAGCACCGGATGATCATTACTCAACCCCAGCCGCCCACGAGCGGCCGCACGGTCAGGCTTCATCGGAATCACCTGTGCCAGAGGGTGCCCGACATAGGTCGCGGCAATATCGTGCTTGGCCAGCAAATCCGGTTCAAATGGAAAAAGACACAGTACATGGTCGGCAGCCGAACGAATCTTTTGGACACGCTCGGGCCTCCAGGCCCAAATTGACGGGCATACGAAGTGGACCGTTTTGATGCCTGATGCCCGCAGGTCTTGCTCCAGCCCCAGATTGAAATCCGGAGCGTCAATCCCCACAAACACATCAGGACGATCCTGTAGCAGCTGCGTACGAAGTTGCTTGCGTATGGAAACAATGTCCCACAAACGCATCAGCACTTCAAAGCTGTAACCGTGGACAGCCAAACGTTCGCTAGGCCACAAAGCATTAAAGCCCCGCTGCTGCATGTGCGCGCCGCCAATACCAAAGGATTGAATCTGCGGCCATTGGCGCTGCATACCGTCCAAAAGCAAACCGGCGAGCAAGTCTCCTGACGTCTCGCCGGCCACCATAGCAACACGTGGTTGCGAAATATCGATCAAGGACATGGCTCTACCGTGCTATCCCCCGGGTGGACGAATCAAGAAACGACTGCATCAATGCGATATCTTGGCGGGCCTCTGGCATCTCTGGCACCAATGCTGCAATCGCTTGCTGCGCGGCTTCAAGCGAAAGCCCTTGACGGTACAACAGTCGATGCATTTGCTTTACCGCCTTTAACCGCTCTGGCGTAAAGCCGCGTCGGCGAAGCCCTTCGATATTGAAACCGCGAACCGCCAGTGGATTGCCTTCAATCAGCATAAATGGCGGCACATCTTGTGACACGCGGCTGGCAAAGCCCGCCATTGCATGTGCACCAATTTTCACAAACTGATGCACACCAGTCAGCCCTCCAAGAATCACCCAATCGCCAACGTGCACATGGCCGGCCAAGGTGGCGTTGTTTGCCAAAATGGTCTGATCGCCCACAACGCAATCATGTGCCACATGCACATAAGCCATGATCCAGTTGTCGTTGCCAACACGGGTCACACCACTGTCTTGGCTGGTACCTGTATTGAAGGTACAGAACTCACGAATGGTATTGCGATCACCAATCACCAATTGTGTGTGCTCACCCGCGTACTTTTTGTCCTGCGGCTGCGCACCCAGCGAAGCAAATTGGAAGATGTGGTTATCGACACCAATGGTGGTGTAGCCTTCAATTACGCAATGAGGACCAATGCGCGTCCCAGCACCAATAGAGACGTTGGGCCCAATGATGCTATACGGCCCGACAGTCACAGAAGGGTGCACTTGTGCACCCTCGTGAATGATGGCCATAGGATGAATATTGGCGTTCATCAAACCTGCTTTTCAGGACCCACGTAACGCATGGTGCACATCAGCTCTGCTTCGCATGCCACCTCGTCACCCACGCGTGCAACACCTTTGAATTTCCAAATGCCGCCACGTACACGGTCAATCGATGCCTCCAGAACCAGCTGATCACCCGGCTCCACAGGTCGCTTGAAACGTGCCGCATCAATCCCTACAAAGTAGTAGATGTTATTTTCATCAGGCACCTGCCCCATGGCATCAAAAGCCAGCAAGCCTGCAGCTTGCGCCAATGCCTCAAGCATTAGCACGCCAGGCATCACGGGACGCCCAGGAAAATGGCCCTGGAAAAAGGGCTCATTAAACGTGACGTTTTTGATTGCGCGAATGCGCTTATTGCTCTCAAGCTCAACCACTCGATCTACCAATAAGAAAGGATAGCGATGCGGGAGTTGCTTGAGAATTGCGTGAATATCCATTATGAATTTCCGTTGTTGCTGTTTTGCGCGTAGAGCGCTTTCTCCAGCTTTTTGATGCGCTCACGGAGCGTATGCAATTGCTTTAAAGAAGCAGCGTTTTTTTCCCACTGCTCGTTCGTCTGCAGTGGAAAGATACCAGTGTATAGACCAGGCTGATGGATAGAACGCGTCACCATCGACGTGGGGGAGATGCTTGTGCCGTCAGCAATAGACAGATGGCCCAATATGTTTGCCGCACCGCCGATTGAACAATTTCGACCAATTTTCGCGCTACCAGCCACGCCTGTATTTCCAGCGATCACTGAATGCGCACCAACTTGCACATTGTGTGCAATTTGAACCAGATTATCGAGCTTGACACCATCTTCAATGATGGTGTCGTCCAGAGCACCCCGGTCAATACAGGTATTAGCACCGATTTCAACATCATTGCCAACCCTGACACAACCGAGCTGCTCAATTTTTATCCATTGCCCCGCATCATTGGCAAAGCCAAATCCATCAGCCCCAATCACTACCCCTGGATGCAGCAAGCAACGTTCACCAATCTGGCAGTCCTTGCTCAAAACCACATGGGAGCGCAACACTGAAGCGGCACCAATTTTGGCATTGGCCTCAACCACGCAATGGGGCCCAACATAAGCCGTAGGATCCACCATTGCGGTCTCGTGAACTACTGCAGATGGATGAACACCCGTCAGTCTTACTCCGTCTTGCTTTGCTTTCCAAAACTGCGTGAGCTTTGCAAAGTAAACATAGGGGTTCGCCGCAACAATACAAGCGCCACGAGCTTGCGCTGCAGAACGCATGCCCGGAGCTACAACGACACAGGCCGCCTTAGAGGCGGCCATTTGCGCTTCATACCTTGGGTTGCTCAGAAAGCTGATAGAGGTGCTATCCGCTGTTTCAAGCGGTGAAATACGAGAAATCTCAATTTCTCGTACTCCGCCTACTAGCTCTCCACCCAAGGCATCAAGGATTTGTCCTAGATGAACAATCACATTGACGCCCTGAGCTCGCTTACTTAGAAGCGCCGTTCAAAGCCTTGATCACCTTGTCAGTGATGTCATGCTTAGGATTCACATACACAGCTTCCTGCAAGATTACGTCGTACTTTTCGGCTTCCGCAACTTGCTGAACAACTCGGTTTGCTTGCTCCAAGACGCGTGCCAGTTCTTCGTTCTTGCGCGCATTCAAGTCTTCTTGAAACTCGCGATTTTTGCGCTGAAAGTCACGATCTTGCTCAACCAGATCGCGTTGCTTGGCAACACGCTGACTCTCAGACAAAGTAGGCGCGTTACGCTCAAACGACTCCGAGGCAGCCTTCAACGCTTTACCAACGGCAACCAGGTCACGCTCACGCTTGGAGAACTCCTGCTCCAACTTGCCTTGCGCTGCTTTGGCCGAATTTGCTTCACGGAAAATGCGGTCTGTATTTACAAAACCAGCTTTAAAGTCCTGCGCGTACGCAGTCAATGTCAAGCTAGCCAACAAGGCAGACACTGCCAATGTGCGATACATATTTTTCATCAGAAAGACGTTCCAATTTGAAATTGAAGCTTTTGCAGCTCATCACCATTTTTCTTGCGAATAGGGTTTGCCCATGCAAGACGCAGTGGTCCCAGCGGAGAAATCCAGCTCAAACCAATACCTGCAGACGCACGCAACTCGTTCGCACGAATAGGGTCATTTTCACCATAAATGCCACCCACATCTACAAAAGTAAACCATCTGAGCGTCTTGTCATTACCTGCGCCAGGAAACGGCGCAATCAATTCAAAGTTCATCACAGCTTTTTTAGCCCCCCCCAAATAGGAGTAGCTGCCTTCACTATACGTCTGCTCAATACCATTGACGCCTATGTACTTATTAGCACGAGGCCCCAGGCTACCTTGCTCAAAACCTCGCACAGAGCCCAGACCACCAGCATAAAAGTTCTTAAAGATGGGGTAAGGTTTACCGCCCAAGCCTTTACCCCACCCCAATTCTGCATTCATGGCGAATGTCATTGACTTGGTGATAGGCAAATATTGCTGGAATTGGTAATTGGCTTTTACATATTTCAGATCACCAGCCGCAGACCACTCCGCATTAAACCGCTGATACCGACCGGAGTTAGGTGCCAACGCACTATCTCTGGAATCACGTCCCCAGCCCATTGTCAATGGTATAGCGGTGTTACTTTTATCAGCGTAATCTTTATACTGAATTGGCATATACACACCATTATCAATAGATGTCTGCTCGAAACCAACTCCGAAATAGACAGTATCGATCTCAGTGAATGGAACACCGAAACGAACCGACGCACCCTTAGACACAATCTTGTATAAGTCTTCCGACTTCACAAGGCTGTCATCAACATAAACATCGCCAGAATACGGGCGTGATGTTCGATAGTATGCATCAATGGTTCTTGAAATACCATCCTGTGTAAAGTAAGGATCTGTAGTACTTACAACCAATGTGCGATTGTATTTACTGGTATTAACATCTAAACCAAGATAATTACCAGAGCCAAACGCATTTTCCTGCTTAATACCGAAACTCAAAGAAACTTTTTCAGCACTAGAAAATCCAGCCCCCAAAGTAACTGCACCCGTTGGCTTTTCCTTCACATGGACCACAAGGTCCACTTGATCCGGTGAACCGGGGACTTCCTGAGTATCAACATCCACTTCAGTAAAATACCCCAGTCGGTCAACTCGATCCCGAGATAATTTAATCTTATCCCCGTCATACCAAGACGATTCAAACTGACGGAACTCGCGGCGGATCACCTCATCACGCGTGCGATCATTGCCTGTCAACTGGATGCGACGCACATAGGCGCGACGCGAAGGTTCTGAGCGCAATACGAAAGCAACTCGGTTATTTTCCCGATCAATTTCCGGAACTGCTTCCACTCGTGCGAACGCGAAACCAAACTTGCTGAAGTGATCCGAAAATGCTTTGGTAGTTTCGGTAACTAAATCAGCGTTATATGGCTGTCCTGCACGAATTTTCACCAGGGACTTGAACTCATCTTCACGTTCTAGGTAGTTGCCTTCCAGGTTAACGCCAGAGACAACAAATTTCTCACCTTCGTGGATATTCACAACCAGTGAAATTTTTTGCTTGTCTGGAGAAATCGCAACCTGTGTGGAATCAATCCGGAAATCCAGATAACCACGCTGCAGATAGTACGAGCGCAGTGTTTCAAGATCAGCATTCAGCTTGCTGCGTGCATACCGATCGGACTTGGTGTACCAGCTCAACCAGCCACCAGTATCTTGGTCAAACTGCTTTTTCAACGTTGATTCGCTGAAAGCCTTGTTTCCAACGATACGAATATCATTGATTTTTGCAGCATCTCCCTCTGTGACAGAGAAAGTTAAATTTACACGGTTACGCTCAATAGGAGTTACTGTTGTAACAATCTCAGCGCCGTACAAGCTGCGATTGATATATTGACGTTTGAGTTCTTGCTCTGCGCGATCTGCCAGCGCTTTATCAAAAGGACGCCCCTCGGCCAGTCCGACATCACGCATCGCTTTTTGCAAAGCTTCTTTGTCGAATTCTTTGGTACCAACAAAATCTACGCCCGCAATGGTGGGTCGCTCTTCAACGACCACAACCAAGACGTTGCCATTGGCTTCCAAGCGCACATCTTTAAATAATCCAAGAGCGAACAAAGCCCGGATCGCAGCCGCGCCCTTGTCGTCGTTGTAGTCATCGCCAACGCGCAACGGCATCGAAGCAAAGATCGTCCCTGCTTCTACGCGCTGCAAACCTTCGACACGAATGTCTTGAACCTTGAATGGCTCCAACGCCCAGGCAGCTTGGGCCGCACAGAGCAAGGCAGCTACAGCAGTCGCAGTGCGAACGCTAAATCGATTTTTTGTGAATTTCATTTGTGATGCAGGCGCAAACATCAAAGTTCGGCAATGACTTAGCCCCAGATGCGGCTGATATCGTTAAATAAAGCAATGGACATCATCACAAGCAAAAGGCCTATGCCCACCCGCTGAAGACGCTCGACCCACACGTCACTCACCGGATGCCCTGTGACACCTTCCCAAAGATAATACATCAGGTGCCCCCCATCCAACACAGGAAGTGGCAACAGATTGAGCACGCCAAGACTAACGCTGATCAGCGCCAAGAACAAGATGTACTGTACCAACCCCATACTGGCTGATTTTCCAGCGTAATCCGCAATTGTTAAGGGACCACTGAGATTGTCCAAAGATGCCTGGCCAGTCACCATCTTCGCCATCATTTGCAGACTCAGCAGCGATACCTCCCAGGTTTTAACAACCCCGGCAGTCAAGCCATCAACAAAATTTTTCTGGACAAGCACCAGCTCCGGCGCACCACCAATCATGGCACCAATGCGAGCTACCGAACCCTCTGGGGTCTCCAGCAACTCAGGCTGCACCGCAATATCCAATATTTTTCCTTGACGCTCAACCTGCCACTGCTGAGCCGGCGCACGCTGGCTGTCGTCGACTTGACGAATCATCGCCCTGAGCTGCGCACCATCTTTGACGCTGCGACCATCTACGCGCAGCACCAGATCACCCGCTTGCAATCCGGCTGTCTGCGCAGGCATTCCAGGTGTCAAATCACCAACCACAGCGGGCGTCCATGGCATGGTGATGCCGATCCGATCCAATGCAGATTGATTGAGCTCAGCACCAGCAAGCAAAGACAGCCTCAGATCACCTTGACCTGTGGATCGAGCATCTTGAGCCAGCCAAGAGAGCCTGACATCGTGCCCATCCAACGCAGCTTGTGTAATTTTCCAGCGCAAATCTTCGAAAGACTCTACGGCGGCTGGCTCAGCCCCCGCCACTTGCAGTGACTGCACCCACTCTCCCCCGCGCAACCCGGCCTGCTCAGCAAGCGTACCGACCTTCGGTGCTGAAACAATGGCTTGGGGTTGCTGCATGCCCACCCAATTCACCAGACTATATAAAACAATAGCAAGCAGTAGATTGGCCAAAGGGCCTGCAGCCACGATTGCAGCTCTTTTATGCAATGGCTGGCGATTAAAAGCGCGATGCAACTGCTCTGGTGGCACAGGGGCCTCACGCTCATCCAGCATGCGCACATAACCACCTATAGGCAGTGCAGCTATTACAAACTCAGTGTCTGCATTGCGTCCCCTCCATCTCAGAAGTGGCTTACCAATACCAATCGAAAAACGCAACACCTTGACACCACAGGCAACTGCCACACGGTAATGCCCGTACTCATGAATAGCGATGAGCAATCCAAGTGCAACGATGAAAGCCACCAAAGTCAGCATGGAATCCTCACTCTCTACTGCAAATAACCTAAATCAGGCAACAAAGCGTTCAAGAACACTGGATGCAACACTGCGCGCTTCATCATTCAGGGCCAGCAGATCTCCCAGCGAGTGCGGGCGGGCGGGTTGTAACTTTTCTAGCGTCGCTAAATTCACCGCGTGAATTCGATCAAAACGCAACTGGTTCCCCAAGAAAGCCGCCACAGCAACCTCATTTGCAGCATTTAACACTGCTGTCGTACCTTCCGGAGCCTGCAATGCCTGCCAAGACAGATGTAAACCGGGAAAGCGATGCGCATCAGCTTCTTCAAATGTCAAACCAGCCAAACTGGTGAAATCCAGTCGTGCAACACCACTTTCAATACGCTCTGGCCATGCAAGACCGCAGGCAATCGGTACACGCATGTCTGGCGTTCCAAGCTGCGCCAAAATTGAAGCATCTTTGAACTGCACCATCGAGTGAACGATTTGCTGCGGATGAATCACCACCTTGATCTTTTCAGGTGCTACATCAAACAGCCAGCGTGCCTCAATCACCTCCAAGGCCTTGTTCATCATGGTGGCTGAATCCACCGAGATCTTGCGGCCCATGGAAAAATTCGGGTGCTTGCACGCTTGCGCTGGTGTGATTTCAAACAGCGTCGCAGGATCACGCTGGCGAAAAGGCCCGCCTGAAGCCGTCAGCAGCAAACTATCGATGCGAGCTCCCCACGTACTGCGGTCTTCCGGCAAACATTGAAAAATGGCCGAATGCTCACTATCAATAGGCAGTAACGTGCAACCATTGGCATGCACTGTTTGCATGAACAGCGCACCGCCGACCACCAGCGCTTCTTTGTTGGCCAGGAGCAAGCGTTTACCCGCCTGGGCAGCAGCCAGGCACGGCGACAGACCGGCCGCTCCGACAATGGCACCCATCACGGCGTCCACATCAGGATGGGATGCTATTTGTTCAAGCGCATCTTGCGCCTGCAGCACCTGCGTTTGAAGCCCGTTGGTCTTCAATAGATCAGCCAAGGCTTGTGCATGGGCGCCACTCGCCATCACCGCAAAACGAGGCTTAAATTCTGCGCACTGCGCCAGCATCGCATCTACCTGGGTCGCTGCACTGAGGGCGAAAATTTCATAGTCCTCAGAGTGCCGGCGCACGACATCCAGGGTATTCGTACCAATCGAGCCTGTTGAGCCCAGAACCGTCAAGCGTTGTTTCATCACTGCACCAAAGAAATCAGCATCATGGCCAAAGGCAAAGTGGGTAATAAAGCATCAATGCGATCCAGCACCCCACCATGGCCCGGTAAAAGTTGGCTGCTATCTTTAACACCGGCACTACGCTTGATCAAAGACTCCACCAAATCACCCACCACACTCATGGCTGCCATAAACAGCGCAGCCACAACCAGCATCCACCAGCCTTGCTGAAAGATACGACTATAAAAACTGGAAACACTGGCTTGCGCAACGCCATCTGCCCACACCCAGACAAAAGCCACGAGCAGAACCCCCAAGGCGCCCCCCCAGGCACCTTCCCAGCTTTTCCCCGGGCTGATGGCTGGCGCCAGCTTTACCTTGGTGAACTTCAGACCCAAGGCCCGGCCAAAAAAGTACGCAAAAATATCGGCAACCCAAACAAGTGCCAACACAGACAGCAAGAAATTTACGCCTATCAGGCGAGCCTGCACGATGGCAAGGCCTGCTGCCCATAACGCCAGAACGCCCACCGTCCAACGGACAAACAAAGGAATTTGCGCCCATCCAGCCACCCCGGCTTTGATCAAACCGACGCTACCCAGCACCCACGCGCCACCGACCACAAGCCATAGCACTGAATGTGATTGATGCACCCACCCAAGCTGCCAAGAGACCACCCCCAGTAGCAACGTGACAACGGCAGTGGCAATCGCCCCCCATTGACCCAAGTGGTTAAGACGCCCCCACTCCCATCCGCCCGCAGTCAGCATGAGCAGAACAAGCAAAGTAAACGGAAAAGTGTTCGAGTAAAACAATGCTGGCAACAAGATGGCCAGCAAAATCAAAGCTGTAATGACACGCTGCTTGAGCATGGGATGCCCCCCTTCAAACAGTCACCTTCTGCGCAGATGACCGTATTACTTGTTCTGACGTTTGACCGAATCTACGCTCGCGCCGCGAAAAATCGCCGATAGCTGCATCCAGCGTCGCAGCGTCAAAATCAGGCCACAGCACAGGGCTGAAATACAACTCCGAGTACGCTGCTTGCCATAGCAAAAAATTACTAATCCGGAACTCACCACCCGTACGAATCAACAAATCCGGATCTGGCACATGCGCCATTCCCATTGCAGCATTCAAACTATGTTCAGTGATCGCCTGGCCTTGCCCGGCAACACGTGCCGCAGCCTGCACGATATCTGCACGTCCGCCGTAGTTAAAGCAGACGTTGAGCACGAGGCGCTCATTGCCAGAAGTGTGCGCTTGAGCCTGTAAAAACCCATCTTGAACTTTGTCAGACAACCCCATCCGATCGCCAACAAAGTGCAATTGCACCCCTTCTGCATGCAGGCCGGGAACCTCGCGTGCCAAAGCCCCAGCCAACAAACTCATGAGGCCAGAGACTTCATCCTCAGGACGGTTCCAATTCTCAGAAGAGAAAGCAAACACCGTCAGCACCCGCACGCCGCGTTCAATGCACAGACGCACACAGCGGCGCAAAGATTCTACGCCCTGCTTGTGCCCCGCCAAACGCGGTAAAAACCGTTTTTTGGCCCATCGTCCGTTGCCATCCATGACGATGGCAATATGGCCGGGAATTACAGTGGTTTGGGTCATTGCTCTTCCCCGCACAGACAGCCGTTATACCGCCAAAATTTCTTGCTCTTTCGATGCCACCAAAGCGTCTACGTCTGCGATGTGCTTGTCCGTCAGCTTTTGGATTTCGGCTTCAGAACGCTTTTGGTCGTCTTCCGACGCTTCCTTGTCTTTCACCAAGCGCTTGACCGCCTCATTCGCATCACGACGCAGATTGCGCACAGCAATCTTGGAAGCTTCGCCTTCATTGCGCGCCAGCTTGGTCATTTCCTTGCGGCGTTCTTCGCTCATCGGTGGCATTGGCACACGTATCAGATCACCCAAGGATGCTGGATTCAAACCAAGATCGCTTTCACGAATGGCTTTCTCCACTTTGGCAGCCATGCTCTTTTCCCAAGGCTGAACACTCAGTGTCCGCGCATCCAGCAGCGAAACGTTTGCCACTTGCGACAACGGCACCATGGAGCCGTAGTAGTCCACTTGAATCACATCCAGCAGTTGAGGGCTAGGACGACCTGTGCGAATGCGCGACAGGTTGTTCTTCAACGCATCAATGGACTGGCCCATCTTTGTTTCTGCGTTCTTTTTGATCTCAGCAATCGTCATATCTATTACCTCTGAAAGCAAATGGCCTTCCATTGCTTACACAAGGAAGGCCCAATGTCGCGTTGAATCTATCAAGCGTGTACCAATGTACCCTCGTTTTCACCCATTACCACGCGCAACAGAGCGCCTGGCTTGATGATAGAGAATACGCGGATTGGCAATTTCTGGTCACGGCACAAAGCAAATGCCGTGGCGTCCATGATGCCCAAGTTTCGGCCAATTGCCTCATCAAAGGCCAACTGCTCATAGCGCGTAGCATTGGGATTTTTTGCAGGATCGTCCGTGTAAACGCCATCCACTTTGGTGGCTTTGAGCACCACTTCAGCACCAATTTCAGCGCCGCGCAATGCAGCTGCTGTATCGGTTGTGAAGAAGGGGTTACCAGTACCGGCAGCAAAAACCACCACCTTACCTTCTTCAAGGTACTGCAGCGCTTTAGGGCGAACATAGGGTTCAACCACCTGCTCGATCGCAATGGCCGACATGACACGGGCCGTCAGACCTTGCTTGTCCATGGCATCAGCCAAAGCCAGTGCATTCATCACGGTGGCCAGCATTCCCATGTAGTCAGCCGTCGCCCGATCCATGCCAGCCGAGCCACCAGCGACTCCGCGAAAGATATTGCCCCCGCCAATCACCACCGCAACCTGCACACCAATCTTGGAGACTTCAACAATCTCGGCAACCATGCGCTCGATAGTGGCGCGGTTGATGCCGAACTGATCGTCACCCATCAGTGCCTCACCAGACAACTTAAGCAAGATGCGCTTGTGGGCTGGTTTAACTTGTGTCATGGGTAACTCCGTTGTGGTGTGCAGTTTTTGAAAGAAATCGGTCGAGAGCAAAAAAGCCAGACGCTAATTAAGCGCCTTTAGCGGCAGCCATTTGGGCCGCTACTTCAGCTGCGAAGTCGTCTACCTTCTTCTCAATGCCTTCACCCACAACGTACAGCGTAAAGCTCTTCACGGTGGTGTTTGCAGCCTTGAGCATTTGAGACACGGTTTGCTTGCCGTCAGCGGCCTTCACAAACACTTGGTCAGCCAGAGAAACTTCCTTCAGATACTTCTGAACGGAACCTTCCACCATCTTGGCAACGATCTCAGCAGGCTTGCCAGATTCTGCGGCCTTGGCAGCAGCAACGGTACGCTCTTTTTCGATCAGGTCAGCAGGCACATCAGCGCTGGTCAAAGCAGCTGGCTTCATGGCAGCCACGTGCATAGCCACATCCTTGGCTGCAGCAGCGTCGCCGTCGAATTCGACGATCACGCCAATGCGCGAACCGTGCACGTAGGCGGCCAAATTGCCTTCCAGGCGCTTGAAGCGGCGGAAAGACATGTTTTCACCGATCTTGCCAATCAAACCCTTGCGCACATCTTCCAATGTGGGACCGAAACCGTCCTGCTCATAAGCCAGAGCACCCAAAGCTGCTACGTCAGCAGGATTGTGCTTGGCAACCAGCTCAGCGGCAGCAGCAGCCATGGTCAAGAAGCTGTCGTTCTTGGACACAAAGTCTGTTTCGCTGTTCACTTCAATCAAAGCACCTACGTTGCCGTCGATGAAGGAAGTCACCACACCTTCAGCGGTCACGCGCGAAGCAGCCTTACCAGCCTTGGTACCCAGCTTCACACGCAGCAACTCTTCAGCCTTGGCCATGTCGCCGTCAGCTTCTGTCAGTGCTTTCTTGCATTCCATCATGGGCGCATCGGTCTTAGCGCGCAGTTCAGCCACCATGCTTGCGGTAATTGCAGCCATTTTCTTCTCCGTATTCAGTTCAAATCGTTACAGGATTTCAGCTTAAAAAAAGGGGGCTACCTAGAGCCCCGCTTTTTTATCGCGACAAGTCGCGCAGCTAGAGCTTAGGCAGCGGAGTCTTCCACTTCCACAAACTCGTCAGAGCCTTCACCAGCAGCAACCTTAGCCACGTCATTCAGACGGGCTTCGCGGCCTTCAACAATAGCGTCAGCAATGGCGCGGGCATACAAAGCCACAGCCTTTGCGGAGTCATCGTTACCAGGAATCACGTAGTCAATGCCTTCGGGATTGTGGTTGGTATCCACTACACCGATCAATGGAATGCCCAGCTTCTTGGCTTCGGAAATAGCAATCTTGTGGAAGCCCACGTCGATCACAAAGATAGCATCAGGCAAAGCAGCCATATCCTGGATACCGCCGATGTCCTTTTCCAGCTTTTCCAGTTCACGAGCAAACATCAGTTGCTCTTTCTTGGACATGGATTCCAGACCAGCTTCTTGCTGAACCTTCATATCCTTCAGACGCTTGATGGAAGTCTTCACTGTCTTGAAGTTGGTCAGCATGCCGCCCAACCAGCGCTGATCCACGTAAGGCACGCCAGCGCGCTGGGCTTCAGCAGCAACCAGATCGCGGGCTTGACGCTTTGTACCAACCATCATGATGGAGCCGCCGTTAGAAGCCAGCTGCTTAGCAAACTTCTGCGCGTCCTGCAGCATAGGCAGGGACTTTTCCAGGTTGATGATGTGAATCTTGTTGCGGTGACCGAAGATGAACGGAGCCATCTTGGGGTTCCAGAAACGTGTTTGGTGACCAAAGTGGACACCGGCTTCCAGCATTTCGCGCATAGTAACGGACATAATTTTCTCCAAAGGTTGGGTCTTAAATGCAGCTCGATTTTGTTAACACGTTGGTTAACAGCACCTTGAGAGAGCTGATTTGCGATTTACTTTGCAACTGCACCCAGCACAACGCCGGACAACCAACTGCAAAGCCGAAAGATTTTAGCACAAGACAGGCGCCACTCTCGTGAAGGATTGAAAGCCTTCACACACAAGCTTGCAGCCAGCATCGCCAGCTTGTTGATATTTCTTTGCGAATTGGGTGATTGTCAGCTACGTTTGCGCGTCAAAATCACGACTTCCCGAATAGCGCCTACATGCCATGAATATTGCCATCGTGGGAGCCGGAATTACCGGCATCTCCACGGCCTTGGAATTTGCCCGAGACGGGCACCAAGTTACCGTCTACGAACAAATGAACGCCGCCGCCGAAGATGCCAGTTTTGCGCCTGGCGGCTGGCTGCTGCCTTGCGCCACCCAAAGCCTGGCCACGCCCGGCGCAGGAATGCCATTCAAGCAGCTCAAAAGCGGTGCCGGTCTGACCCAGGCATCCAGCATGATTGGCTCCCCTGTTTGGCGATGGGCGCGCCAGTGGAAGAAACACGAGAAGAACGCCAGCAAACACGGCAACAACGCACTATTGACTTCACTGTCGACCCTGAGTGCGTACAGCGCGAGCTTGCGCTGGCAAGACTGCGAGGACACTGACATCGCAGCAGAGAGAAAGTCCGGCACACTGATCATGCTGCGCACGCCACAAGAAGTGGCATTTTGGAATCAGCAACTGCCACTGCTTGAGGCACAAAATGTGGCGTGCAAAATGCTCCCCCCCCCACAGGCACAGGCACTAGAGCCTGGCCTAGGCCAAGAAATCACATGGCTCAACGCCGTGTATTTTCCGGATGGCGAATCCATCAATCCACGCCTTTGGGCACAATACCTTCGCCTGCAGGCTCAGGAAATGGGCGTGGCAATTCGCACGGGCATTCAGATTCAATCCATCAGCAAACAACCTGTTGGCGTTGAAATAACAGGCACGCTGCAACGCCACGATGCGGTCGTGATTTGTACTGGCACCAACCACCGTTTACTGCAAAACCTGCAACTGAATCTACCCATCATGCCCACCTGGGGCTACAGCGTGACAGCCCCGGTACGCGACGGGCTGCAAGCACCTCGCTCGGCCATCATGGATTGGGCTCAGCAAGCCACGATCAGTCGCGTGGGCCAACGCGTGCGCATTACAGCAGGTCTGGAATTGGGCAGCAGCGCAGAGGCACCCCAGCACACCCATACACTGCAACGCATGTACCGCCTGCTAAACGACTGGTTCCCTGGCGGCGCACAGCTATCGTCTCCCCAAGTGCAGGTCTGGCGCGGCAGCCGTGGCCACCTGCCTGATGGCCTACCCTTGACCGGCCCCAGCGGGCACCACGGCATCTGGCTCAACCTGGCGCATGGCAGCCACGGCGTCAGCCTTGCAGCGGGCTGCGCTCGCGCCATTGCCGACATGGTTGCAGACCGCGCCACGGCCATCGACATGCAAGCCTTTCACCCATTGCGCTTTTAAAAGCACCCACACGTCGGCACCCACAACCCACGCCCACCATCGGCCAGAGGTACGCACGGTTTCATTCACCGCATACATTGAGCGCGCGAATGAACACGATGACCGGGCACTCACGCCCCATACACAAGCAACAGAGCTTTATTACTTGAGCATTACCCCGCCAACTCAAGTCAATACATGATGGGGCAGCGAAACTTGGCATTCGCCGCCCCGCACTGAAGATATAAAAGAAATGAGCTGCTAACGCTTGACAGGCAAAGGTTTCAATATCAAAAGTATTTAAAACCAAGCAAACACAAGCGCTAACAGCTCACTTTATATTTCAATACAGTCTATCGACGCTTTCTCGACGATTTGCTCGCTGATTTGGTGTCGCCATTATTTTTACTGCGCAGCACACCAGAAGATGCGCCTGCAGCATCGGAGCGTGCAGGCGCAGCTTTACCACCAGAGCCACGTCGCGTCTCCTGCGCACGTGCACGGGGAGCAGGCTCAGCATAAGCTGCAGGCTGCGCGTCTGCATCGCGGTGTTCACGACGGGGATTGCGCTGACGCCCGCCCGCACTACGCGCTGGAGGCGCAGCCGACTCGTCTTGCACAATACGGAAGTCAATCCTGCGGCCGTCCAGATCCACACGACTGACTTGCACCTGCAAGCGCGTACCAATGGCGTAGCGAACACCACTGCGTTCACCACGAAGTTCTTGCCGCTGCTCATCAAACTTGAAGTAGTCGCCACCCAGCTCGGTGATGTGCACCAAGCCTTCTACATACATGGCATCCAGCGTGACAAAAATACCAAAGCTGGTCACCGCAGTCACCGTGCCAGCAAACTCTTCGCCCAAGTAATCGCGCATGTACTTGCACTTGAGCCAGGCCTCCACGTCGCGACTGGCCTCATCCGCCCGGCGCTCGTTCGCACTGCAATGCAAGCCCGCAGCCTCCCAGCCCTGTATTTCAGCCTGCGCCACACGGCTGCGAGGCTTGATTTGCGGATCAGCCACACGACTGGCCAAACGCTTGGCCATCTTCTCTTGCGCTTCTCCCGGCGCAGGCAGCTTGGGCAGCTTGTATTTGGTTTCTTCCAGAATGGATTTGATGACACGGTGCACCAGCAAATCCGGGTAACGCCGAATAGGGCTGGTGAAGTGCGTGTACGCCTCAAACGCCAAACCAAAGTGCCCGCCGTTATCAGGCGTGTACATGGCTTGCATCATGGTGCGAAGCAGCATGGTGTGAATTTGCTGCGAATCGGGACGATCCTTGGTAGCAGCTGCAATCGCCTGAAACTCTGCCGGGCGCGGCGTATCACTGACCGACAGCGGAATACCCAAGGCTTTCAGGTATCCACGCAACAGCTCCAGCTTTTCGATGGAAGGCTTGTCATGCACCCGAAACAGTGCATTGCGGCCATTTTGCTCAATGAAATCTGCACTGCAAACGTTGGCCGCCAGCATGCACTCTTCAATCAAACGGTGTGCGTCATTGCGCGTGCGAGGAATGATTTTTTCGATGCGGCCATTGTCATCACAAACAATCTGCGTCTCCACCGTATCAAAGTCCACCGCACCACGCGCTTGCCGCGCCTCCAGCAAGGCGCGGAACACACCATGCAAATTCAGCAGATCTGGCACGCGCTCTGCCCGCTGCTGCGCCTCAGGGCCGCGGGTATTCGACAAGATCGCGGCCACCTCGGTGTACGTAAAACGCGCATGACTGTGCATGACGCCCGGGTAAAACTGGTAGGCATGCACCTCACCTTTGGCCGTGATCAGCATGTCGCAGACCATGCACAAGCGGTCTACATCAGGATTCAAAGAACACAGGCCGTTGGACAGCTTCTCCGGCAGCATGGGAATCACTCGGCGCGGAAAATACACACTGGTTGCACGCTCATAGGCGTCAATATCAATTGCATTGCCGTTTTGCACATAGTGGCTGACATCCGCAATCGCCACCAGCAAGCGCCAGCCCTTGCTGCGCCCGACCTTGGCAGGTTCGCAGTACACCGCATCATCAAAGTCACGGGCATCTTCACCATCGATGGTGCACAACGGCACATCACGCAGATCCACACGCCCCTTGCGATCTTTGGCCATCACCTTCTCAGGCAATGCCTTTGCAGCAGCCAGACATTCATCTGAAAAAATATGCGGCACACCGTACTTGCGCACCGCAATTTCAATCTCCATGCCGGGGTCATCCATTTCACCCAGCACTTCAACAATGCGCCCGACAGGCTGACCAAACAAGGCCGGCGCCTCCGTCAGCTCCACCACAACCACCTGCCCGGTCTTGGCTTTGCCGATGGCGCTTTGCGGCACCAGCACATCCTGACCGTAACGCTTGTCTTCAGGAGCAACCAGCCACACGCCACTTTCTTGCAGCAAACGGCCAATCAACGTCTTGGTGGGGCGCTCAATAATCTCGACAACATGCCCCTCCGGGCGGCCACGCCTGTCTTGTCGCACGATGTGTACGCGCACACGATCCTTGTGCAGCACAGCACGCATTTCATTGGCCGGAAGGAAAATATCGGCACCTGCATCGTCACGAATGACGAAGCCATGCCCATCTCGGTGCCCCTGCACAATTCCTTCAATCTCCTGGAGCGAAGCGCGTGCGTTGGTGCGAGGGTCCATTTTTTTGCTATACAATCTAAATCTTTCCTGAAAAGCCCAGGTGGCGGAATTGGTAGACGCACTAGTTTCAGGTACTAGCGGGTAATTCCGTGGAGGTTCGAGTCCTCTCCTGGGCACCAAGTTTAACGACAACTGCTTGCAGTGTTGGAAAACAAAAAGTTCATAAATTACCAAATGAACGCTTTGTTTGGAAGTAAACTTCCTCTTTCAGTGAAATATGAAATTTATTGTTCACCTTAACAGGTTTCAATAAAAATCAGCCCAGATGGCGGAATTGGTAGACGCACTAGTTTCAGGTACTAGCGAGTAACATCGTGGAGGTTCGAGTCCTCTTCTGGGCACCAAAATTTGCGATGTTTGCTTGTCAAGCAAACATCAACCAAGAGCAGATTGTTGAGTGCTACCTCACTTAATTTAAAAACAATCTGACTTTTGCCCAGGTGGCGGAATTGGTAGACGCACTAGTTTCAGGTACTAGCGGGTAATTCCGTGGAGGTTCGAGTCCTCTCCTGGGCACCAAAATTTGCGATGTTTGCTTGTCAAGCAAACATCAACCAAGAGCAGATTGTTGAGTGCTACCTCACTTAATTTAAAAACAATCTGACTTTTGCCCAGGTGGCGGAATTGGTAGACGCACTAGTTTCAGGTACTAGCGGGTAATTCCGTGGAGGTTCGAGTCCTCTCCTGGGCACCAAACATTAAAAGCCGTTGCATGTAAATGCAACGGCTTTTTCCGTTCCACACCCATCTTGTCTTGCATGACGAAAAAAACCAGCCCCATCAAGGGGCTGGTTTTTAAAACTCGACAAGCAGCAAAGACTGCTTGCGGATTTGTTACTTGCGAAGCAAAGGCTTCAGTACATTTTGCAAGCGACGTGCATTCGCATCTGAATGTGCAGACGCCAACACCACCGCCACATCTTGCGCCCACGTCTGCTCTGGTGCAGGAGCATTGCGACGCGTCAGCAGTTGCAGCTGCAGCATACGGCGTGCGGCAGCATGCTCTGCAGGTGTTGGGGTTTCGGACGCAATTTCCAAACGCAGCAATGCATCGGCCACATCAGAGGACTTGGCTGGAGCAGTCGCAGCTTGCGCCCAGGAATTGCGCACTTGCGCAGTAATCTTACCGCCCAGCTCCTGCGCCGTAGGAAGCGCCTGTCCATCGCGCTGGCTCCAGGCATCCACCAGCTTGGTCAGCGCCTCTCCATGGGCTTGTGCAGCCAGCTTGCGCAATGCAAATTGCGCAGACTCTACGGCATCACGCTGAGCACGGAAAGCGACATCACCCAAGCGAGGACCCCGCTCTGGACGCTCCGATCGCTCTGCACGAGGTGCACGCACATCCTTGCGAGCTGCAGGTCGTGCATCCCGTGCAGGAGCAGCAACATCCTTCTTCGCGCCCGGGCGATCATCCCCGCGCACAGCCACCACAGGCCGATCTGACTTCACCGCTTCGGCAACCACCTCGGCACTGCTAGGAGTTGACATGCCTTCAGAGGTCAGCTCTGCAGGCTGGCGGCGCACCACATGTTCCAGCGCATCCATGGCTGCACGAATTTGCTGCACATCACCCGATGCATTGGCGGCCTGCAGTGCCTTGGATGCCTCGACCACAGCACGATCGTGTTGCGACAAATCTTCCAAAGAAGGCGCACGGCTGCGCTCTGCACCCTTACGATTGAATGCATCGTCCAAAGGCTTGCGGAATGCATCCCACAGCTTTTGTTCATGCTTGCGATCCAAAGGCACGGCTTGCGCCTCTGCTTGCCAGCGCTGCTGCAGCTCCTTTACCGCATCAATGCGCAAAGAAGGGGCGTCAGCCAGGGCTTGCGCCTCAGCGATCATGGCGTGGCGGCGGTCCAGACTGGATTTTTGAGCAGCATGCAAAGGTGCTTCTGCCACATGCATTGCCTGCTTCCAGGCCGTCTGCAGCTCTGCAAATACCTTTTCACCCACATGCCCGCTATCGCGCCAGCGTTCGGCAAACTGACGCAAAGATCGCGCTACGCCCTTTAGATCCTGCGTATCAACCTGGGTCGCTGCCCAAGCCTTCACCTCTTCAATCAACGCCAGCCTGGAAGCCTTATGTTGGGAGGACTCGGCGCGCACACGCTCGAGCCACACCTCCACTTGCTTGTACGCAGCGTTACAGGCTTCATCAAATTTTTTCCACAGCGAGTGATTAGGGGCCGCACCTTGATCGGCCAGCTTCCACTGCTCACGCAATTGGCGCAAAGTTTCTTGCAACTTGCGACCACCCAAGGTTTGTCCATCTGGGCGATTAAGCAATGACTCAGCCTTCATCACCAGCTCTTCGCGCTGGCGATCCACATTTTTGGGCTGCCAACCTTGTGCGTCACCTGCAGCCAGCAATTGCTCATGCACTTGCAAAGCCAGTGTGTCATCAAGCCAGCGTCCCTGCTGCTTGAGTACTGCGCGCAGTGCGCTAACAGCCTCAGATTTTTTATCTTCGGTTGCCTCAGTCAGCGCCTGCAAGGCAGATGTCACCATCTGGGTAGCAGCTTGCTGCTTTTGTGCAGTATCAGCCTTAGCCATTGCAGGCTTAGCTGCAATCTTCACCGCAGCTGGTGCCACCAACTCGGAAGGCAAACCGCGTGCCACACGAATTTCATCAGCCCAGACAGGCACGGGGGGCAGCTCAGCCTGCTCACTCGCGGCTGCCGCCTGCGTCAGAGCCAGAGCCGACTGGTAGGCCTCCCACACAACCAAAAGCTGGGCGCGCGATGCATCCAGCTGAGGAGGGAAACGATCATTTACGCTGCTCCAGCTTGCATCATTGGTCAGCTCTGTCGCCTGGGCTTGCCAGTGGGCAACATCGCTGCGCAAACCCTCTTGAGCTGCTTCTGCATCACGCCATGGCTTAGTGGACAGCACTTCAATGCGCTGCGCCAGCAACACAGCCGCTTCGCGCTGCACCTGAACACGGTGCTGCAGATCTTCAATGGTTTTTACACGCTCGACCAATTGCTGCTTCAAGGCCGACAGAGGCTCACGGGACAAAGGAGCCCCCGCTTTGGCGGCATCGCGCTGCCACGCTACAGCCTCAGCCACATTCAACGTAGCCCCCGCCAGAAGGGCTTGTGCTTTTTCAGCCCACTCGACTGCAATCACTTCTTGATCTTTGGCACGACGGATGTCATCCATACGCTCACGCACCAAACGGGCAACGCTCTTGTCGCGAATGCTCAGCTCTTTAAAGACTTCTTGCAGTTGCTCGTCGGTGGGTTGCGCGGCCAACCAGTCACGGATGCGAGCAGCACGATCACCGGATGTGGCGGCTGAAAACGCGCCACCAGTCAGAGCATCCAGCGGATGTGCCTCAGCGTTCTTGGCAGGGGACGGATTCAGTTCAGGTGCATCAGACATGTTGCTGCGAAATAGAAATTAAGAGTCATAAATAGGAAAACAGCCCTTCATCCCATGGCATGAAGGGCCCAGATCATTGGGAGCTGCTTCACATGAAGCATGCTCTCTTGTTAGCACGTATTTTCGCCGCTATTTGAAAAGACCCCAAGTATCACTGGACAGAAATATTCAGCAACACGGATGGACCAGCAGGATTTTTCGTCTTTTCAGAAGCTCTACCCAAAAAGACTCTTTGCGCATCAACACCTTGCGCTAATAAATAGTCACGTACCGTCTGTGCGCGGCCAGCCGCCAAATCATCCCAAGCAGCAGCAGGAATAACCATATCTTTCAAAATTAATGCCTCCATCTCCTCGGCTGGCAAATCTTTGGTCAAACCCACCATATTACGAGGCCTGTCTTTCACGGTATTGCGATAGACCTGCTTTAAGGCCGCCAGCTTTTGCTTATCTGTGCGCGCGCGCCCTTCTGATGTGGTGCCGTCCCCATCCAGTAATCGATCTAATTGCGCACGCTTCCATCCCTGTGCTTCTGCCGTTGCGTCAGCTTGACCAATCAAAGTCAGTTTGAGCTGCGGTTTACTGTTCATTGCCTTGGCTAGCTGCTGCAAGTTGGCTTGCGCCTGCTCGTCCAGGGTCGGTCGCCCTGCCTCAAAAGTGATATCGCTTTTGTCATCCCCGGCTGCAAACGCGCCCGTCAGCAAACTGAACGGAGCCGTTATGGCCTTGCGAATAATGTTGCCGATGATTTTGAAAATCACCGGTGCCAGACGAAATTGCGGGTCGTTGAGCGAGCCACTTATCGGCAAATTCAGATCAATGACCCCATTGCTGTCAGCCAGCAGGGCCACCGCCAAACGCACAGGCAAAGAAGCAGGTGCACCCTCCACAGGATCGGTGAACGTCAACTGCTTTAATACCAGTTGATTGGCAGCAGTCAATTGCCCATCCGGTTGCACCTGGTAGTGCACATCCATGTTGAGCTTGCCTTTTTCAATGCCGTGCCCCGCATATTTGATTGCATAGGGTGTCAATGGTGACAAATCCAATCCATCTACTTTGGCGCGCACATCTAAGGCCAAAGGCTGGGCCAGAGGATTGATTTGGCCTTCAATACTCAATTGAGCAGTGCCTTGTGCAATGCCATCCAGCTTCAACTGGGCCAACGCCACAGCCTCACCAGGCGCTGGAGGCTGGGAAGAAAATGCATCCAAACTGCCATTCAAAGATGTCAGATCGGCCGAGTAGTTGGGCTGAATGAAGTAATCAGAAAACTTGATCACCCCTCCACGCAGTGCAATAGGCCCCATATCAATACGAGGTGAAGTCACTGGCTGTGACACCTCGTCAGAGTTCACAGACTTTTCTGTGGCCACAACAGCATCAACTGATTGGGGATCAGCCTTGGCCGAATCGTTTTTAACCAAATTTTGTAAATTCAATCGCCCTTCGGGCAAGACCACCACCCGAGCAAAAAAATCCTGCAAATCAGTGCTCCGCACTTGGATGTGCGCAGGCTGCGCGGGCTGCATGTTGACGCGCACGCCCTGAACGCGCAGTTGCTTCCAGCGCAACAAGTCTTCCGCACCGAGCGCAGCCGACGCTTGCGGGCCCTGCACCGCTTGGGCTGCACGGGCATCACCGACCACGCTCTGCACATGCATATCCGTGACACGTCCTTGGCCTTGCAATTGCAGTTGCGGACCTTTGGATTGCTGGGCAAAGTGCACATCTCCATCAAAACTGGCCAGTGCACGCACCAAACGCACATTCAAGTACGGCGCCATATAGGGCTCAAAAGCTTGCAACGGCAACGCATTGATATGAACGCGCCCTTTGGTGAGCAAGGGATCTAACTGCAAGCTGCCCTCATAGGACAGTGCGCCAGGCTTTCCCCAGCCGCCTCGGCGCGTGCGTTCAGCCATACGGGCAGACAGATAAGTCTGGGCAGTACCTTTGACGCTGTCCATGTTTTGCATGCGCAATTGCACATCTGACAGATTGATGGCCAAAGGCATATCACCTAACGAGGCATCCGTAAGCTCAACTTGGCCTGCAGCCAGCTCCAAGTCTTGCACAAGCACCTGCCAAGGCTTGCCAGCAGGTGATGCAACCGTTTCTTTGCCCTTGGCCGGAGCACCCACCACAGGTTGCAGCCACTGCTCATACATCCAGCGGCCCTGAGCATTGCGCTGCACGCGCGCACGGGGGGCCTGCAATGCAATGTGTTCAACATTGACCTGCTGCAAGGCTGTGTCTAGCTGCAAATTTCGCAACTGCAGCCCTGTCCATGCTACGTCGGGTGAAGACACCCGACCGAGCGTCACCGACTCAATGGCCAGCACCGGCACCTTGGCATGAACCTGGCCTTGCTGCCAAGCCACACCAGCGGTTAACGATGCCAAGCCGCCGACTGGCAGCTTCAGCCATTGCCTGGCATAGGCTTGAACGGCCTGAGCATCGAACTTATCGACCACGATGGAGGCTTGACCACGCTCCATACTGCCTGTACCCGAGCTATGCAGGCTCCCGCGTGCAATGCGGTCTTCCCCCTGCAGGCGGGCCATCAGTGTCCACTGGGCATCATTTCCCATCGGCCACGCCAAGCTGTGTGCTTGCAATTGCAATTGATCTACACGCAAAGCGGCACCAGCTTGACCCACATCATCGCGCCATTGCGCCCACCCATTTTCTACATTCAATCGATCAACCAACAGCTTCCAGCCATCATCAATCGCTACGTTTTCTGCTGTTTTCTCTGCTGTTTTTTCAGCCTTTGCTCTCTCCACCGGAACTGCAGCCACGGCAGCAGGTGGCAATAGACGCCCATCGGCACGCCGATGTAAATGTGCGAACGGTTGCTGCACCGTCACTGTTGCCACATGCACCTGCTGCTGCAGCGGGCGTGTGTCCCCCAGTTGCACCTTCAACTGAGACAACCCAGCCAAAGGCTGCCCCTCGCTGTCTTGCAACTTCAGGTTAGACAGCTGCAACGTGCTGCCTTGCAACTGCATTGTGGGCTGCTCAGTCTGCTCAAAAGCCACCAAAATCTCGGCATCCAGCTGCCCCTGATGCAGCCGAAGTGGAACGCTGGCTGGCACATAGGGTGCATAAGGCGATAAATCAAACTGCTTGATCTCCAGCTTGGCTTGCGTGCTGTGCGTCACATCAAAAGGTGTACTCACCGCCTGCGAGGCAACTTCACTGCCATTCAGGCGCATGGACAGCTGAGGCTGCACTTTCACTTCACGCTGCGAGGCCAGAGTACTAATAAAAGGCAGCTGCAATTGCAAGGCATCAATCGTGTGCTGCACACCTGCTACCTGGTCGTCGAGCTCGACCCGGCCATCCCTGATTTGAATGTTGTAGAGCGCAACACGCGCTGGCGCCGCACCCGGATCTCTGGGTTCCGAATTTTTTTGAAGCGTTTCAAGGATGTCTGCGAAGTCCCATTGCCCTGATGCATCTCGGCTGACTTGCACCACAGGCTGATCCAGCTCGATAGCATCCAGCACCGGGGCCCAGCGCAACAGGCTCGACAGCGATGCATTGATATAAGTACGCTCAACCGAAAGTGCGGGGCCCTGTCCGGGCACTCCAGCCACCTGCAGGCCATGCACCGTGACTGCCAGTGACCATGGCGCCACATCCACACTGCGCACAGTCACTGCACGCCCTAGCGCATCCGAGGCTTTTTCTTGCACTTGCTGCGCAATCACGCCAGGCAGCCCTAACCACAGCCCCCCCATCACCACCAGCACTGCGCCAGCAACCAAACTTAGCGCGCGACCGCGGCCTGCACCCCAGCGCAATCCTTGGAATTTTGTATTAGCCATGTATGTATTACCTGTAAGTCGGCACTCCCGCCTGAGAACAATACCGCACGGCCTCTTCGATTGGCCACAAAGTCATAAAAATTGACACTGCTCTTGGCACCTACACGCATGAATGTCATCGCGAATACATGGCCATTCATCCAAGTTTTTCCCTATAAATTTCATAAATTAATTTAAATACCAAATCAGCGACACGTCGCTTTGATAGCAAGCAGCGCCCAACACATAGCTTTAACCCAAGGGTTTACAAGCAGTTACAGGCAAAAAAACACCTTGGATAGCGCCCTATTAATTACATTTAGATCTAAAAAACAAAATCATTAGTATTGACCAGTAATTTAGGCGGCTTTTAAAATCCGCCCACATTGAATCGCAAGATTGTTAAACGTCGTAGCTTGAATCCCTCCTCAGGGATGTTCATGCGTCTCTAGGCGCTGAGTTAGCGCATGAAACAGTAACGACTGGACTCAGGCTGGATGGTTAGGCACTCCTGTACGGACACCGCCACACCAGACCGCAAGAAAGGAAACGCCATGTCTAAGCCAGGAAACTGGGTGAATTCTGTGCGCGCAATTGCGTCAGATATCACCGAGGGTTTTCTTGAAATTACCCACAATAGCTTTGCACTGATCGGTCTGATCGTCGCATTTGCTTCTGTGGCTCTGTTCGCTCACCCGGATTTGCGTGCGCAAGGCGAAGCACAACTGCGCACATGGCTGCAAGACCGCCATGTCGCTGTCGTTGGCTTCACCCCAGCACCCGAAGCTGTTGAGCGCACCACTGCAGCCAATCCCAAAGAGTTGCCCAAGGATCAGTCCGCGGTGGCTTACTGGATCAGTAAAAAGTACCGTGTTGCAGCCGAACCTATTGCTGCCATCGTTGCTGAAGCCTACAAGCAAGGCGCGCAACAAAAGATTGATCCGACCCTGATCCTGGCCGTCATGGCCGTGGAGTCGAGCTTCAACCCATTCGCCCAAAGCTCTGTGGGAGCACAAGGCTTGATGCAGGTGATGACCCGCGTTCATACCGAAAAGTATGAAAATTTTGGCGGCACTCATGCAGCCTTTGATCCTGTCAGCAACCTGCGCGTAGGAGCATCCATCCTCAAGGAATACATACAGATCACAGGCTCTGTGGAAGGTGCGCTCAAATACTATGTTGGCGCCGCCAATATGCAAAACGACGGTGGCTATGCATCCAAGGTGCTGGCAGAGCACCGCCGCCTGCGGCAAGTTGCGGGTGCGTCCACTCCGACCACACAGGTCAAGCCAGCCTTGATCGCCAAGCGCCAGATCACACCTGCAGCGAACCTGGAAACAGAAGCGGTAGCTGCCAGCAGTGTGCAGGACAATACCCAGGTAGCTTTAAGTTCTAATCTCTGACCGTTTAAAAGCGGTTGCGCCCTTAGCGCAAGCACATGCAAAGGCACATTAGCCCTGCAAGTGCTTGCGCTTCGTTGTTTCCGGGGGTTATCGCCTACGCTACACTTGCGGGGTACGCAACTGGCGATAGGTGCGGCCGGGTTTTACCGGCGCAGCACTGACGTGGAATCGATGCAAAGGACTTTTCACAAGCCCTGCGCCAACCACCGGGGAGCGTACCGCCCAGATGACCGGGCGTCTTAGCCGTTCGCCTGGGCAGCCCTTGTCTTCAAGGGAATTCAAGTTCACAGGACTGCCAAATCATGTTTCAACGCACCAATACTGTCGCGATCGTCGACCCCGAAGTTTTTGCCGCCATCGAGGCCGAAAACCACCGTCAGGAAGAGCACATTGAGCTGATCGCCAGCGAGAACTACTGCTCGCCCGCCGTCATGGAGGCCCAGGGCTCCCAGCTGACCAACAAGTACGCCGAAGGCTACCCCGGCAAGCGCTACTACGGCGGCTG
>NZ_JACSQK010000005.1:342628-455421 GCF_014836675.1 Comamonas avium | reverse complement strand
CGCCTGTGCCGTCAGACTTCACACGGACTTTGACGTTGTAGTCCACCACGCGCTTGACTGGGACCAATACCTTCATGCTGCTGCTCCTTGGGAATCAGTGTGATTACAGATTGTTTGAATTGACGTGAACGTAAACTGAAAACATTCTATGCGGCGATGCAGCAAAGCTGTCCTAGGGACACCGCGCAGACATTCACGCAGAAAAGAACGATCGTTCCATTTTATGCATGCATCACGCAACGCAGAGCATTAATTTCAATCGTCTATGGGTTTTCCCTAGGTGATTCAGCCTCATGCAGCCCCTTGTCCGCGTGGCCAGTCGCACTCTCATCAAGTGCCACAAATTGCACCACCTGCCGCGACATAGGCAGATGAACCCCTGCCTCTCGCAAGCCTTGCAGCACCGTGAGGTTCACATCGGAGCGAAGATTCCCCTGCCCGTTCTGGGGGTCACTGATGTAGTAGCTCAGCGTAAATTGCAGTCCATGCTCAACAAAGTCGACCAGTTGAACAGAAGGCGCAGGCTTTGCCAGAACACGAGGCTGCCGCTTGGCAGCGTCCAGCAAAATGCTGGTCACCTGAGATACATCACTGTCTATACCAACGACCACGGTGGTTGACAGCGAGAACTGACGATCAGATTGCGTGAGGTTTTCCACCCTTTGCGTGATCAGTGTTTCATTAGGAACAATTGACTCGCGCCCATTGGATGCACGAATCACCGTAAAGCGGGTCCGGATGTCGGTAATACGTCCTTCAAAACCATCCACTCGCACGTTGTCACCAATACGCAATGCGCGCTCAATCAAGACCAGAAAACCACTGATGTAATTGGATGCGATTTTTTGCAGGCCAAAGCCCAGGCCGACACCTAAAGCGCCGCCCATCACAGACAAAGTAGTCAGGTCAACCCCTACCCAAGACAAAGACACCAGCAAGCCCACCGTGATCAGCACCACCCGCGTGATGTTGACGCCCACTTTGCGCATGGACAGATCACTGACCCACCGGTTGATCAGGTGCTGCTCAAACAAGCTGGCAATCCACAGCACCACCACCATCATCAAACCAGCAGACAAAGTACCTTCGACCAAATTGAGCAAGCTGACTTGTGACTTGCCCAGTGTCAGGCTGACGGAGTCGAGCTCTTCGCGCACCACGGGCAACAAACCCAAGCTGTGCAAGACTGCCACTCCCCATACCACCCAGGAGAACACGCGCTCCATCAAGCGCATAGTGGTCGATTGCGGAAAGCTGGCACTCAATACGCGGGCAACAAACCGGATGATGGTCAGCGAAAACAGCAGCGATACCGCCAAGCGCAGCCAGAACACCGGCATGTACTGAACGGCTATCAGTTCAGCGACGTAGGTAAAAAATAGCGCCAGCATCGGCAGCATCGCACCATCCAGAGGTTTGCTGCCAAACCAGATGGGCGATACCCGCTCTCGCTCCTTGAGGTTGCGGCCCCACCAACGCACCACGGTGTATGCCAAGAGCAAGCACACCAGCAAGATGAGCAACTCAACCCACGCACTGGAGCTGCGAAAGTCATGAATGAGTTTGTCAAAAATGTCCATAACGACTCACATTAACGCGGGTCCAGGCAATGCGCCTCTCCATAGCATGCAGATGGCAAACTACTGACGCCCCGCAGTCAGCCACGCCACTGGGGCTGCCGTTTCTGAGCGAAAGCCTGGGCGCCTTCCTGTGCATCAGCGTCCATCATGTTGCAGGCCATCGACTCTCCGGCCAGCAGGTAAGCAGCCTCCAGACCCATTTCACGCTGTCGATACAGCAACGCTTTGCCCATGCGCACAGCCGTTGCAGGTTTTTGCACAATCGAGCTCACCAGCTGTTCAATACTGGCATCCAAGGTTTGCGGTGTCACCACGCGGTTCACCAGCCCCTGTGCCTGTGCCGTATGCGCATCAATGAAGTCTCCGGTCAGCAGCATTTCCATCGCCTGTTTAAATGGCACATTGCGCACCAAAGGTACGCTGGGTGTTGCGCAAAACAAACCATAGTTGATGCCACTGGTGGCAAAGCTGGCTTCGCTACTGGCAACCGCCAAATCACACTGCGCCACCAACTGGCAGCCTGCTGCCGTGGCCATGCCGTGTACCCGTGCAATCACCGGCACAGGCAAACGCGCAATGCTCAGCATCATGCGTGAGCACTGCGTAAAAAGCTCCTGGTAGTAGCTCAAGTCCGGGTGTGCGGCCATGTCCTTGAGGTTGTGCCCCGCACAAAAAGCTTTTCCATTGGCAGCCAGCACCACAGCCCGCACGCTGTCGTCCATTGCAATCTTGTCCAGCGCCTCTTGCAGCGCCTGCAGCATGTCACTGCCTAGTGCATTGAAACGGGCAGCATCATTGAGCACCAGTGTCACAACGCCACGGGCGTCCTGTGTTTGCAGCAACAACTCGGTCATGAATGGGTACCCCTTGTTTGTCTAAACATCTGCCAGCACGCGTAAATGGGCTTCAACGCTGCGCGACAGCGGCCCCATCATGTAACCACCTTCCAGACACGAAACGATGCGCCCTTTGCTAAAGCGGCGGGCCACATCCTTGATCCGCTCTGTCAGCCAGATGTAGTCGTTTTCAGTCAGATTAAGTTGCCCCATATCGTCGTCACGATGGGCGTCAAACCCGGCACTGACAAAGATCATTTCGGGCTTGAAGGCTTCCAGACGAGGAATCCACACCATCTCCACCAACTCGCGGATATCCATGCCCTTGGTATAGGCCGACACCGGAATGTTGAGCATGTTGGATGCGGGCTCTTTGTCGCCACTGAACGGATAGAACGGGTGCTGAAAAAAACTCACCATTAGCACACGGTTGTCGCCCGCCAGGATGTCTTCCGTGCCGTTGCCGTGGTGCACATCAAAGTCAACGATCGCTACGCGCTTGAGGTTGCGCCGCTGCAGTGCGTGCAAGGCGGCAATCGCCACATTGTTAAAAAAGCAAAAGCCCATGGCCTTGTCTCGGGTGGCATGGTGCCCAGGCGGACGGATGGCACAAAACGCATTTTCGAGTTCACCATCAATGACGGCATCGGTCGCTGCAACGGCGGCACCTGCGGCATGCAATGCCGCAGTGAAAGTATGCGCATTGATGGAGGTATCCGTATCCAGCTGCATGTACTGTGGCCCACCGGCAGCCTGCTCTTCGAGCAAACGGTCTGTCAGACCACGCAGCGCCGCCACATGCATGCGATCATGGGCTAGCTCAACATCACTCAAGGCGGCTTGAGGTGCGTCAATGCGCTCCAAGCCATCTAAAACCCCTGTCATCAGCAAGCGGTCTTCAATAGCATCTAAGCGTTGCGGGCACTCTGGGTGCCCGGGTCCCATGTCATGTTGACGGCATGAACGGTGAGAGAAATAGCCTGTCTTGCCCACTTTGCTTGTCCCCTGTCATCTTTGTTTTAGGATAACTTTTGCCAATGACTTTGCACAAAATCCAGTCTCTTTTGGATCAGCTTAACACGGTGGTCGTTGGCAAAAAGCAGCAAGTACAAGACTGCGTTGCTTGCCTTTTGGCAGGCGGGCACTTGCTGATTGAAGACGTTCCCGGTGTCGGTAAAACCACATTGGCGCACGCGCTGGCGCACAGCTTTGGCCTGCAATTTGCACGCGTGCAGTTCACCTCTGACTTGATGCCCAGTGATTTGACAGGTGTTTCGGTGTATGACCGGGCCAGCGAAGGCTTTGTGTTTCACCCGGGTCCCGTTTTCACGCAAGTCTTGCTGGCTGATGAAATCAACCGGGCCAGCCCTAAAACCCAGAGCGCGCTACTGGAATCCATGGAGGAAAAACAAGTCTCTGTGGAGGGGAAAACTCACCCGCTTCCCACGCCTTTTTTTGTGATTGCCACACAAAACCCACAGGAGCAGCTCGGCACTTACCCGCTGCCTGAAAGCCAGCTCGACCGGTTCTTGATGCGCATCAGCCTAGGCTACCCTGACCGTGCTGCGGAGCTGCAACTTCTGGCCCACCACGGCCACCGCTCACAGGCAGATCATTTAGCCGCGCAACTGAGTGCGCAAGAGCTGGCGCACTTGCAGCTGGCCGTACTGCAGGTACATGCGGCGGACCCACTGCTGCACTACGTTCAGGACCTGCTGGAAGCCACACGCAATGGCCAATGGTTTGTGCAAGGGCTCTCTCCTCGTGCCGGGATTGCCTTGCTGCGCGCAGCCAAGGCGAATGCGTTGATGCATGCACGCAACTACGTTTCTCCCGATGACGTGCAGGCCATGTTTGTCCCCACCATGGCCCACCGCCTGCATGCCGTCGCACGCTCAGGGCGCGGCACCATTGAGCAAGCGCGAGCCATGCTGCAAGCCGTGGCTGTTGCCTGATGCCTGACAGCCAACTGCCTACGCGCAGCCCATGGCGGCAATTTCTGCACAACTGGATCACACGCCGCCAGCAGCCCAGCCTGAGCCAGACGTTGGGGCACCGCAATATCTACGTGCTCCCATCCAAAGCGGGGTGCATGCTCGGCGTGACCCTGCTGGTGCTGCTGATTGCTTCCATCAACTTTCAGCTCAATCTGGGCTATGCACTCACTTTTTTGATAACAGGCAGTGCACTGGCCAGTGTGTGGCTGGGCCACCGCAATGTGTACGGGCTACAGCTGCACCTGGGAGCGCTGCACCCCGTGTTCCAAGGTGACCGTGCCACCGTTCCCATTGGCATTCAAACCGCAGCAGGACAACGCGATCGCCACGGCCTGTCAGTGGCCCTGAACCGCTCACACGGAAAATTAGCCTGGGTCCACACTGATGTCACAGCCGGGCAGCTGTGCACTGTGGAGCTGGGCAGCGTGCCCCATCAGCGCGGCTGGCACCGTGTACCTCGTGTGGTGCTAGAGAGCCGTTTTCCTCTGGGCGTCTTTCGAATCTGGAGCTACTGGCAGCCAGAAGGGCGCGTCTTGGTTTACCCCGCGCCTGAAACGCCCGCCCCACCCATCCAGTACGGTGACAACGAAGAGCCAGCCACTGCAGCGCCGCACAGTTCAGGCTCCACAGAACACGATGGCGTGCGCGCTTACCAGCGAGGCGATGCCCTGCGCAGCGTGGTCTGGAAGAAAACCGCCACTGCACTGGCCACAGGCAGCGGCGATCTGGTGGTGCGCAACAACTACAGCCCGCACACCCACAGCGTGTGGCTGGATGCGTGCGCCACAAGGCTGGCAGACCCAGAAGCGCAAATTGCGCGACTGACCGGGTGGGTGCTGCTGGCCCACGCTCAGCAATGGCGCTGGGGTTTGAAACTGCCCAGCGGGCTGCGCATTGAGCCAGCCACTGGTGTGCAGCACCTGCACGATTGCCTGGCAGCGCTTGCCATCGATGGCAAGCCTTCATCACTGCATGATTAATTTTCCAGACCAAATAGCACTCTAGCGCTTCAGACATATACGTTAAAAGCTATCAAGCATGAAAATTGATTCGCCCCCAACCTTGCCGCGCGAAACACGAGACACCTTGCTGGTGCTCGGGGTGGTGGCACTGGTGCTGCTGCCACAGGTGGCCTACCTGCCCGTCTGGAGCAGTGCTCTTGCGCTGTGCCTGCTGATGTGGCGGCTGTGGATAGCGCGTCACGGTCAAAGTCTGCCCGGCAAGTGGCTGATGGCAGCACTGCTGACCCTGGCAGTGGGAGGCACGGTGCTGCAGTTTCGCTCCATTGCGGGGCCTGAAGCAGGGGTCGTATTGCTAGTGCTGCTGCTGGTATTGAAAACCCTGGAAATGCGTGCACGGCGTGATGCCATGGTGATTTTTTTTCTCGGGTTTTTCACCCTGCTCACGTTGTTCCTGCATTCGCAATCACTGCCCATCGCCATAGCCATGCTGCTGTCTGTCTGGGGTTTACTGGCAGCACTTGTCAACGCCCACATGCCTGCAGGCTACCCCCGCCTGCGGCAATTGCTGCGTACCTCGGGTGTGCTGATGCTGCTGGGGACCCCAGTCATGCTGGTGCTGTTTGTCAGTTTTCCGCGCATAGCTCCACTGTGGGGGCTTCCTTCTCAGACTGCGCAAGGGCAAACCGGGCTGTCCAACGACATGACAGTAGGTCAAGTGGCACAACTGGCACAAAACCATAGCGTAGCTCTGCGCGTACGCTTTGACACCGCCGACGGCCAGACACCGCCACAGCGTTTGCTGTATTTCCGTGGCCCCGTACTCAGCGACTTTGATGGCCGCAACTGGAGAGCTCCCTCTGATGGCGGCCTGCCCTCCGGCACTGGCATGCCCGCTACCGGCCTTGGTGAGGCCGTGAACTATGAAGTCACGCTGGAGCCACACCAGCAACGCTGGCTGCTCACGCTGGAGGCGACGCTGCAGGCACCAAACATTGCACAACGCCGCACGCACGCCACAGCCAACCTGCAATGGCTCACCACCCGCCCCATCACGGAGGTACTGCGTTACCAGGCCCAAGCCTACGTGCATTACGCATACGGGCAGCAGCTGTCCACTTACCAGCGCAACCAGCATTTGCAACTGCCCACAGACCTCAACCCCCGTACGTCGGCTTGGGCACAAGAGCTGCGCCAGTTGCACGGCAATGACGACACGGCCATCATCCAGGCGGCCTTGTCGCGCCTGAGCAATGGAGGCTATGTGTACACCCTGCAGCCGGGTGAGGTGAGCAGCGCGCACACTGCCGACCACTTCTGGTTTGAAAGTCAGCGCGGCTTTTGTGAGCACATTGCCTCAGCATTCACCGTGCTGATGCGCGCCGCAGGCATTCCTGCCCGCATCGTGACAGGTTACCAAGGCGGAGAGCGCAATACCGTGGATGGCTTGTGGACGGTGCGCCAAAGCGATGCCCATGCCTGGACCGAGGTGTGGCTGCCCAGTGAAGGCTGGATGCGCGTTGACCCCACCTCCGCCGTATCCCCCGCACGTACCGAACAGCTGCAGCGCCTGCCCGCCCCCGCCACGCTGCTCAACAACGCCATGGGCAATATGGTGGGCCACAATGTGCTGCAGCATTTGCGTGCCAACTGGGAAGCCGTCAACCACCGGTGGAACAACTGGGTACTGAACTATTCCAGCGACAACCAGAGCAGTGTGCTGGGCTATCTGCAGTGGACGCACTGGAACGCAGCCAAAGCAGCACTGTGGTTTGCTGCCACCGCTGCCTTGGTCGCCATGGCTTTTGCCTTGCAGCGCTGGCGCTCACGGCGCATTCAAGACCCATGGCTGCGCATGGCCGCACATGCCCGGCGCAAGCTGCAACAGGCAGGCATTACCCATGCAGAAAGTCTGGGGCTGCAAGCGCTGGCCCGCACAGCCCAAGCACAATGGGGGGATGAATCTGCGCATCTGCAGCAGTGGCTGCTGCAGATGGAACAATGGCGCTATGCACCGCATGGCCCAAACACCCCCAGCCTGGCCGCTTTGCGCAGCAGTTACCGCGCCTTGACCTGGCCACGATCTCGCACACCATGAAACGCTTGCTCTCTCCTTTGCTCTTCCTCGTTCTGGCTACTGGGTGCGCCACCCACCTGCCTGCTGATGCCCAGCACAGCGGCACCAAAACGCCCCCTTCCCCCAAGGCCGCCGCCAGCACCACATCGAACACGCCTTACGGCCAGCGCACTGACGCCCAGCAATGGGCCAAAGAGATGGCAGCGCGCCAAGGTCTGGATGCCACATGGGTACAGGCACAGCTGGCCCAAGCAAAATTTTTGCCGCAGGTGCCACGCTTGATGACACCGGCCCCCAAAACCAATACCACGGCACGCGACTGGGCAGACTACCGCCGCCGCTTTATTGACCCCATACGCATCAAGGCAGGGGTGCGCTTTTGGAATGACAACGCCGAGACATTGGCCCGCGCCGAAGCACAGTTCGGCGTTCCTGCCGCCATGGTCGTGGGCATCATTGGCGTGGAAACCATCTACGGCAAAAATATGGGCAACTTGCGCGTGCTCGACAGTCTGGCCACTTTGGCTTTCGATTTCCCTGAAGCCCACCCGCGTGCCGCAGAACGTCAGCGCTACTTTCAAGGTGAGCTGGAGCAATTTTTGGTGATGATGCGCAACGCCGGTACCCCCACCACAGAGCCGCGCGGTAGCTATGCAGGAGCAATGGGACTGGGTCAGTTCATGCCCAGCAGCTGGGCGCAGTGGGCGGTTGATTTTGATGGCGATGGCCGCATTGACCTATTCAACAGCACTGCCGATGCAATTGGCTCCGTGGCCAATTACTTCAAAGCCCATGGCTGGGTACCGGGACAACCCGTGTGGTATCCCGCGCTGTTCAACACCGACAGCCTGAACCTTCCCACGCTGCTGGCACCAGACATTCTTCCCAGCTTTACCCCGGCGCAAATGGCAGGCCTGGGCGTCATTCCACAGGACGGCATGGAACACCAGGGACTGCTGGCCTTGATTGAACTGCGCAATGGCAACGCGGCCCCCAGCTACGTTGTTGGCACGCAAAACTTCTACACCATCACGCGCTACAACTGGTCCAGCTACTACGCCATGGCTGTGTACGATCTGGGCCAAGAAGTGCTGGCAGCGCGCACTGGCAGCACCCCAGCCATTGCCATGCCAGTCACGATCCCCGCACCGGCGACACCGGCCCTTAGCGTGCCTGCGCCCGCCAACGCACAGTAAAGACTGCTACAGCACGTTTACCCGCCTGCGCACAGCGGGCAAACGTGCACTTTGCGTGCAATCCCTCAATGGGATGCTCCTACTAGGCAGCAAGCCTGCTACAGCGCACGCTGGGGGCTTCATTACTTGCGAGGAGATTGGCATGCGTCGTTGGACATTTACGCCGGTGGCTCTGGCACTTTGCACACTGGGGCTGGCCAGCGGCGGCGCCCACGCCCAGTTCAAAGAGCCCGACAAGGTCAAGATCGGCTTCATCACCGACATGTCCAGCCTGTATGCCGATGTGGAAGGCAAATACGGCGCTACCGCCATTCAAATGGCCATTGATGACTTTGGGGGCAAGGTGCTGGGCAAGCCCATTGAGCTGATGAGCGCCGACCACCAAAACAAGGCCGATATTGCCGCAGGCAAGGCCCGCGAATGGATTGACCAGCAAGACATCAGCCTGGTGTTTGGCGGCACCAACTCGGCCACCGCGCTGGCCATGGCCAAAGTGGCCACTGAGAAAAAACGCGTGTTTGTTGACAACGGCGCGGGCACCTCGGTTTTGACCAATGAGCAGTGCAGCCCCTACGTGGTGCACTACGCCTTTGACACCGTGGCACTGGCCAAAGGCACAGGCAAAGCCGTGGTCGATAACGGCGGCAAGAGCTGGTTCTTTCTGACGGCCGATTACGCCTTCGGCCATGCGCTGGAGGCCGATACCACCAAGATCGTCGAGGCCAACGGCGGCAAGGTCATGGGCTCAGTGAAAACGCCGCTCAATGCTTCAGATTTTTCCAGCTTCATGCTGCAGGCACAAAACTCCAAAGCGCAGATTCTGGGTCTGGCCAATGCGGGGGGCGACACCGTCAACTCCATCAAGGCAGCCAAAGAATTCGGGGTCACCAAGGACATGAAACTGGCTGGCTTGCTGATCTTCTTTAGCGACATCCACAGCCTGGGCGTGCGCAACACCGAAGGCCTGCAGTTCACCACCAGCTGGTACTGGGATCTGAACGCCGAAACACGCAAGTTTGCCGACAAGTTCA
This sequence comes from Comamonas avium, assembly GCF_014836675.1. Lineage (GTDB taxonomy): Bacteria > Pseudomonadota > Gammaproteobacteria > Burkholderiales > Burkholderiaceae_C > Comamonas > Comamonas avium. The sequence continues at coordinate 445,745 of NZ_JACSQK010000005.1, read as the reverse complement.
TGGCCAAAACCAAGCGTCGCCCCAGCGAAATTCAGGCCGCTGACTACTCGGCCGCCTGGAACTATCTGAAGGCCGTCGAGAAAGCAGGCACCCTGGAAGCTGACAAGGTAATGGCCGCCTGGAAGGGCATGGAGATCAACGACTTCTTTGGCAAGGGCCGCATCCGCCCCGATGGCCGCTACGCCCACGACATGTATCTGATGGAAGTGAAGTCGCCCGCTGAATCCAAAGGCACCTGGGATTACTACAAGCTCATCAAGACCCTGCCGGCCGACCAGGTCTGGACCACCAAGGAAGAGAGCAAGTGCCAGTACTGGAAGTAATGCCACTGCCGCGGCTGCACTGATAAGCACCGTCCCGATAAAAAGCGCAGATTGAATCTGCGCTTTTTATCTTTAACATTTATTTAATAGCTGCCAACGCTTTGTTTACAAGCACTTCAGATATAAAACACCTTGAAATCCTTGATGTGTAAGCGCCAACAGCTATCTTTTAAAAGCAAAGCCTCACCGAATCGCAAGTACATGGCATCACTGCGTTCCGGCCGGTGCACTAAAGAGCCGCCAGGCAGCAACCCGCACAGTCACAAGCGCCCCAACGGGGGAAAAACAGCACCAGCAGACCGGGAAAAATGCCCCATCCAAGCTGGTGCGCGGCGCTTTACATCGCCACAGCTTGTACCGAACCCACTTGCTTGCGCAGCTCAAACTTCTGGATTTTTCCGGTGCTGGTCTTGGGCAACTCACCAAACACGACCGTACGCGGCACTTTGAAGCCAGCCAGATGCAGCTTGCAGTGCGCGATGATGTCTTGCTCCGAGACCTGCGCCCCGGCTTTGATTTCAAGGAATGCGCACGGTGTCTCACCCCATTTTTCATCGGGCTTGGCCACCACCGCAGCCGCCAGCACTGCCGGGTGGCGGTACAGCACATCTTCCACTTCAATGGAGGAGATGTTCTCCCCCCCCGAGATGATGATGTCCTTGCTGCGATCCTTGATCTGGATGTACCCATCGGGGTACTGCACAGCCAGGTCACCGCTGTGAAACCAGCCACCGCGGAATGCATCGTCAGTGGCCTGCGGATTCTTGAGGTAACCCTTCATGGCGATATTGCCGCGAAACATGATCTCTCCCATGGTTTCACCATCCCATGGCACGGGCAGCAGCGTCTCCGGGTCCATCACGCGCACTTCGCGCTGCAGGTGATAACGCACCCCCTGGCGTGCATTCAGGCGTGCTCGCTCGCCAATATCCAGCGCATTCCATGCTTCATGCTGGGCACACACGGTGGCCGGGCCGTAGGTTTCAGTCAGGCCATATACATGGGTCAAGTCAAAACCTAAAGCCTCCATGCCTTCAATCATGGAAGCCGGCGGTGCAGCACCAGCCACCATTGCCTTGACGCCCGCAGGCAGGCCTTGCTTGAGCTCTTCAGATGCATTAACCAGCAGCGACTGCACGATGGGTGCTCCGCAGTAGTGGGTAACGCCGTGCATGCGAATGGCATCAAAGATGGCCTTGGCATCCACGCGGCGCAAGCACACATTGACGCCTGCGCGCGCAGCCACCGTCCACGGAAAGCACCAGCCGTTGCAGTGGAACATGGGCAGCGTCCACAAATACACGCTGTGCTTGGGCATATCCCACTCCAGCACATTGCTGATGGCATTGGTGGCAGCCCCCCGGTGGTGGTAGACCACACCTTTGGGGTTGCCCGTGGTGCCGCTGGTGTAGTTCAGGGCAATCGCATCCCATTCGTCTTCTGGCAGCTCCCAGGCAAAGCTGGCATCGCCCTGCGCCACAAAATCTTCATAGCTCACCGTCCCCACTTGCGCAGCAGCCTCTCCGTAGACCTCATCGTCAACTTGAATCACCAGCAGGGGCTCGCTACGCGTGCGCAGCTTCAGTGCCTTGGCAATCACGGGGGCAAACTCCGGGTCAACGATGAGCGCCTTGGCTTCACCATGGTCCAGCATGAACGCCAGAGCCTCAGGATCTAAACGCGTATTGAGTGTGTTGAGTACGGCCCCCGACATGGGAACACCAAAGTGCGCCTCCACCATGGGCGGTGTATTGGGCAAGATCACCGCTACCGTATCGTTTTTACCAATCCCCGCTCGCTGCAAACTACTGGCCAGCTGGCGGCAACGGGCATAAGTCATGCCCCAGTCCTGTCGCAAAGAGCCATGCACGATCGCCAGTTTTTCCGGATATACCGAGGCTGTGCGTTCTAAAAAACTCAGCGGACTCAATGCCGCGAAATTGGCAGCATTGCGATCCAGATGTTGATCAAATTTACTGTGCATCTCCCTGCGCTCCATCTTGTTGTGGGGTGTGTTTTTCAAGTTTCAAAACACCCCACACTGTCATGTAATGCGGCCTCTTCGCAACATCAGCAAAAACCCGCTTGTGCAGACTACGCAACGCCTGATCTTTTGATGCCGCGCAATATCACTAATTTCAGTATCGGGTGAAATCAAATCGTTATCTGGACTGGGTCTAAAGCGTGTAACTCAAGGTGACGCACTCTGTAGACACCGAAAAGCCTCACGACTAGACGGAGCAGATAACCATGGCGCGCGGGTTACAGGCTCGTCATGCATTCGAAAACGACAAGTACTCTGGAGCCACACATGAAAATCAAACTGCGTCCCCTCGTTGCAGCCGCCATGATCGTCGCTGGTTTTGCTGCTGCCCCTAGCTGGGCCATGCAACCGAACAACGAACCCATCACTCCTTTGGTTGCAGCAACTGTTACCAACCCCGCCATGGTCGAGCTGGGTATGAAGCTGTGGTTTGATCCACGCCTGTCCAAGTCGGGCTTCATTTCCTGCAATTCCTGCCACAACCTGTCCATGGGTGGCAGCGACAACCTGAAGACCTCCATTGGCCACAACTGGCAAGAAGGCCCCATCAACTCGCCCACAGTGCTCAACTCCAGCCTGAACGTGGCGCAGTTCTGGGATGGCCGTGCCGGAAGCTTGAAAGAGCAAGCAGGTGGCCCCATCGCCAACCCTGGCGAAATGGCGTTCACCCACGAACTGGCTGTAGATCTGCTGAACTCCATCCCTGGCTATCAGGCTGATTTCAAGAAAGTATTCAAGAAAGACAAGATCGACATCGACCAGGTGACCGATGCGATTGCCGCTTTTGAAGAAACACTGGTGACGCCCAATTCGCGCTTTGACAAGTGGCTCAAAGGTGACCAAAAGGCCCTGACCAAGTCTGAACTGGAAGGCTACGCCCTGTTCCGTGACAGCGGCTGCGTGGCTTGCCACAACGGTGCGGCTGTGGGTGGTAACTCCTTCCAGCGCATGGGTGTTGTCGAGCCCTACAAGACCAACAACCCCGCAGAAGGCCGTGTTGCAGTGACTGGCACCGACGCTGACCGTTTCAACTTCAAGGTTCCAACTCTGCGCAACGTAGAGCTGACCTACCCCTACTTCCACGACGGCGCTGCAGACACACTGGGCCAGGCCGTGGATACCATGGGTCGCGTACAGCTGGGCAAGAGCTTCACCAAAGAAGAAAATGCCAAGATTGTCGCTTTCCTGAAGACACTGACTGGCGATCAACCCAAGATCATGATGCCGATATTGCCACCTTCCAGCGACAAGACTCCCCGCCCTGAGCCTTTCGCCAAGAAGTAATCACCAAGACCCGTATGGGTCTTGCATCCAGCCTCGCCAAGGGCTTCGATCCGTAAAAGCTGCAATGGCGGCTTTTACGGATATTGCTTTGCAGATCAGACCTGAAGACACATGACGGTTTCTCACCACCCTGCCCCCCTCCCGACAACTGACAGCGACTTGGAAACGCGCTTGCGCGATGCCGGCATTCAACCAACGCGCCAGCGCATGGCAATTGCTCAAGTTCTCTTGCACAGCCCCGTGCACATGGCGGCCGATGACATTTTGCTGTCTGCACGCCACTTTTTGCCCAGTCTTTCACGCGCCACGGTCTACAACACGCTGCCTTTGTTCGTAGAGAAAGGGTTGCTGCGAGCGCTGCGTCTGGATCCGGAGCGCACCGTCTATGACTCTCGCACAGACACGCACTCCCACATCTATCACGAAGACACGGGCATGCTGGAAGACCTTCCGGCTGAAATGCTTCAATGGCCTAGTCTTCCCGCCATTTCCGAAAATCTGGAACTGGTCGGACTGGATTTGATTGTGCGTGTTCGCCAGCGCCCAACACAATGCACAGCCCAGAAACAGCAGCCAAATAACCAGAGAGGCTGATTGCCAGGCTTGGTTATTTCAAACAAGCAACGTGAACAACACTATTTTCAAACATTAAAAAATTATATAAAAACAATAAAAATCAAATACTTACACCCAGAAAAACTCCAGACACACCGCCTTTTACCACCAAAAAAAAAGATGTTTTATATAAGACATCTTTTATAAAAATTAACCCTTTCACACGCAGCGGGCCGATTCATTCCTACAATCCACCCAACGCACTAGCGAACCCAATAAATGAGGAATGCTCTGAGACTCATCAGAGCGGAGGAGACCAGGCCTGCATCTTTGATGCAGGCCTTTTTTATTGCAGCCTCAGCCTGTATTGCGCAGCCCGGCGGCAATACCGTTGATAGAGATGTGAATTCCGTTCTTCAAACGCTCATCCGTTTGCCCCGTGCGCCAACGGCGTACCAGCTCCACCTGCAAATGATGCAGCGGATCAATATAGGGAAAGCGGTGGCGGATCGAACGTGCCAGCGCGGGGTTGCTGGCCAGTCGATCACTCTCTTCGGTAATCTGCGCCAGAGCCTCGGTGGTCCGCAGCCATTCAGCCTCAATGCTGGAGAAAATGCGCTTGCGCAAACGTGCATCTGTCACCAACTCGCTGTAGCGTGAAGCCAGCGCCAGATCACTCTTGGCCAGCACCATGTCCATGTTGGAGAGCAAGGTTTTAAAAAAAGGCCACTGGCGATACATTTTTTGCAGCAGCGCAAGCTGACGCCGAGGATCTGCGCCCTGCGCCTGCAAGAAAGCCTGCACCGCAGACCCAAAGCCATACCAGCCCGGCAGCGTCAGGCGGCATTGCCCCCAGCTAAAGCCCCAAGGGATTGCACGCAAATCCTCAATGGCCTGCGTTGCCTTGCGCGATGCAGGGCGTGAGCCAATGTTCAGCTCCGCAATTTCACGGATCGGTGTCGCGCTGAAGAAGTAATCGGCAAAGCCTGCGGTCTCGTAGACCAGCTTGCGGTAGGCCCCCATGCTGGACTGGGACAGCAGCTCAGCTGTTTGCAAGAAAGCCTTGGTGGCAGATTTGGTGGGCTGCAGCAGCGTTGCTTCCAACGTCGCGGCGACCAGGGTTTCCAGGTTTCTTCGTCCAATGTCCGGGTTGGAGTATTTGGAGGCAATGACTTCGCCTTGTTCTGTGAGACGAATTTGCCCGCGCACAGTCCCTGGTGGCTGCGCCAAAATAGCCTGATAGCTGGGTCCTCCGCCACGCCCTACGGTACCGCCGCGCCCATGAAACATGCGAAGGCGCAAACCAAACTGCTTTTGCAGTTCATCAAACAGCTCAACCAGTGCCAGCTCTGCCTGATACAGCTCCCAGTTACTCGTAAAGATGCCACCGTCTTTATTGCTGTCGCTGTACCCCAGCATGATGTCCTGCACAGCACCCGAACGCTGCAGCAGCCCTGCTACGCCAGGCACTGCAAAGTAGGCACGCATGATGGCAGATGCCGCCCGCAAATCACCAATCGTCTCAAACAAAGGCACCACAATCAGATCCAGCGAGGCATCTGCTTGTTCTAAAGTGCCTTGCATCAGGCCCACTTCTTTTTGCAGCAGCAGCACTTCCAGCAGGTCGCTGACGGACTCTGTATGGCTGATGATGTAGTGAATGATGGCTTCGCGCCCATAGCGCTGGCGCATGGTCTTTGCCATTTCAAAAATGGCAAGCTCGCTGCAGGCCAAGTCTGAATAACTTGCACCCATGACACGCAGTGGGCGCGCCTCTTGCAGCAAGCGCTGCAACAAGGCGCATTTTGCCGCTTCATCCAATTGGGTGTAGTGGTTTTCTACCTGCGCCACGGCCAGCAGTTCAGCCATGACCGCTTCATGCTTGTCAGAGCTTTGCCGCAGATCTACCGTTGACAAACAAAAACCAAAAACTTGCACCGCACGCATCAAAGGATGCAGCCGCTGTACAGCCAGACTCTCACCATGGTGTGCTTGCAAAGAGTCGTGAATGATTTGCAAATCCTCCAGGAACTCCTGCGCTTTCAGATAAGGGTTGTGCGGCGCCACAGCATGACGGGCAGCCTGGCCACCCGTCAAATGCGTTAACGATGCGGCCAGACGCGCATAAATACCTGTTAATGCCCTGCGATATGGCTCATCTTGCCGATGGGGATTGTTATCAGGCGAAGCACTCGCCAGTGCCTGCATGGCGGCAGAGACCTCAACCAGCCGCGCTGAAACCGACAGCTCCCCCCCGAGGTAGTGCACCTCCGTCAGATAGTGACGCAGCACTACATCGCTTTGACGGCGCAATGCCAGCTCCAGGGTGGGAGCCGTCACGTTGGGATTGCCATCACGGTCCCCTCCGATCCATTGCCCCATGCGCAAGAAGCTATGAACCGTCTGACCTTCCAGCGCATCCTCAAGTGCCGCATAAATTTTTGGAATTTCGCGCAGGAACGTAGCCTCGTAATAGCTCAGGGCATTTTCAATTTCGTCGGCCACCGTCAATTTGGAGTAGCGCAGCAGACGCGTCATCCACAGCTGCGCCACGCGTGCCCTCAGCATGGCCTCATTGGTCGCCAGCTCGCGTGGGGTCAACGCATCTTTGGCGCTGTTAAACAGTTGCGCGCGCGCCAAGATGTCATCGCGATCGACCAGCAAGCGGGCAATGTCATGCTCTGCTTGCAAAATACTTTGCCGCTGCACTTCCGTCGGGTGCGCCGTCAATACGGGGGAGACATAAGCCTGCGCCAAGGTATGCGCAATTTCATCCGGTGTAATGCCGGCCCAGCGCAGTCGGGACAGCGCCACCTCAATGCTGCCCTCCTGCGTATTACCTGCTCGCTCATGGACTGCACGGCGGCGGATGTGGTGCCTGTCTTCCGCCAGATTTGCCAAGTGAGAAAAGTAGGTGAACGCACGGATCACACTCACCGTTTGATCCGTGCTCAGGCCTTTGAGCAGCTTCTTGAGCGTCTTGTCCGCCTCATGGTCCTGATCTCGACGAAATGCCACCGACAGCTGTCGTACCTGCTCGATCAGCTCATAGACCGCGACACCTTCTTGCTCGCGAATGATGTCCCCCAAAATACGGCCCAGCAGACGAATATCGTCAATCAGCGGCTGATCTTTGTCGTTTTTACGCGCTGCTTTGCTTGGTAAAGCACGGGCACGTTGATCTCGGTCTTTCTTTATCGCAGCAGTCATTTCTGTGAATACTCCAGCCGGTTTCTATGGCAACACAGCATGCTAGCATCGCCCGTTGATTGAAAGGCCACGAGCCAGCGTATTGAAAGTCATGACCGTAGCAACATCCCCCCTCTCCATCGTCATCGCCACCCGTGAAAGCCGACTCGCCATGTGGCAAGCCGAGCATGTCAAGGCCTTGTTGCAAGCACGTGGGCACACCGTTGAGCTGCTTGGAATGACGACCAAAGGCGACCAAATTCTGGATCGCACGCTCTCGAAAGTCGGTGGCAAGGGCTTGTTCGTCAAAGAGCTGGAAGTTGCGCTGGAAGAAGGCCGTGCTCATATCGCCGTGCATTCACTCAAAGACGTACCCATGGATATGCCGCAAGGTTTTGCCCTAGCTTGCGTCATGGAGCGTGAAGACCCGCACGATGCGTTCGTGTCACCCAAATACCACAGTCTGGATGCTTTGCCCCAGGGGGCAGTGGTTGGCACCTCCAGCTTGCGTCGCCAAGTGCTGCTGCAAGCCTTGCGCCCAGACCTGAAGATAGAGCCTTTGCGTGGCAACCTGGATACACGCCTGCGCAAGCTGGACGAAGGCCAGTACGACGCCATTGTTCTGGCTGCCGCTGGCCTCAAACGCCTGGGCATGCAAGACCGCATTCGCGCCATTTTCAGCCCCACCACCATGCTGCCTGCTGCAGGCCAGGGGGCTTTGGGCATCGAAATTCGAGCCGACCGCCAGGACCTGGCACAGGCCCTGGCCCCACTGGTGCACATGCCAACCTGGCTGCGCGTTGCTGCTGAACGCGCGGTAAGCCGCAGCATGGGTGGCAGTTGCTCCGTGCCCTTGGCTGCACACGCAGTGCTGGATGGTGATCTGATGCGCATCGATGCGGCTTGGGGCGACCCGCAAGGCGTTCAATCCCTGATCTGCGCGCAGCAGACAGCCACGGTCACTACGCGGGCACAAGCCGAAGCCTTAGGCGCACAAGTGGCCGCACATTTGCAAGCTGCAGGCGCAAAGATCTGCACCCAGTCCTGAATCTGCAGGCATGCCACACCTTGTTGTAACCCGCCCACAGCCTGATGCAGCGCTGTGGGTGCAGCAGTTGCAGGCGCAAGGTATTGAGGCCACTGCACTTGCGATGATGGAAATAGGCCCCAGCCGCAGCCCGCATGCGCTCGCTACCGTGCACGCGGCTTTGCAACAACTGAGCAGCTACGACGCCATCATGTTCGTCAGCGGCAATGCGGCACGTTACTTTTTTGCGCAGCTGCGCGCACAAGCACTGCGCCCGGCTGCACACACACGCTATTGGGCCCCTGGCCCCGGCACTGCCAAGGTCTTGTTTTCCGAAGGAATTTCACCTCTCAGCTTGACCCAGCCTTCACCAGACGCTCCACAATTTGATTCGGAATCGCTGTGGACACATGTTCAGCACCAAATCTGCAGCGGTCAAAAAGTACTCATCGTCCGTGGCGGTGATGGGCATGATGCCGCTGGCCAAGGCCGCCAGTGGCTGACCGAGCAATTACGGCAACGCGGTGTACGGGTCGATTTCGCTGCTGTGTACGAGCGCATGGCACCACAAGCGACACCTGCGCTCCTGCAAACCATTGAAACGCTGCGCACCCTGCAAGCAGTGTGGTTGTTCAGCAGCTCTGAGTGCGTGCAACATTTGCGTCTTTCCAACACCGACTGGTCCTGGCAAGCACACACAGCCTTGGCTACACACCCACGCATCGCCCAGCAAGCACACCAGGCCGGCTTTGGCCGCATCATTGAAACCATGCCAACCGTGCAAAGCATCGTGGCCTCGATAAAATCATTGCATGACCACCACCCCTGACGGCGCTCCTATCCCCTCCCAAGCTGTTCCTTTTGAATCGCTGCATGCACCACGCCCAGCAGCGCCTGGCTGGACATGGCTGTCTCTGGTGATTGGCGCAACAGGCCTTGGCTGCAGTCTTTTGCTGTGGCAAAAAGTTGACGGCATGCAAGAACAACTGGCCCGCCAGTCCGCAGACGCTACCGCCCAGGCCACTGAAGCCCGCGCTCTGGCACGTGAGTCGCAAGATCTGGTGCGCGATGCCAACGCCAAACTTTCGGTCATGGACGTGCGCGTCAACGAAGTCAGCTTGCAGCGGGGACAGCTGGACGCTCTGGTTCAGAACCTGACCCGCTCGCGGGATGAAACCCTGGTGGTGGATATCGAATCAGCCATTCGCATGGCCCAGCAGCAAACACAACTGACAGGCAGTACCGAGCCTCTGGTGGCAATTTTGCAAAGCAGCATCAAGCGGATTGAACGGGCGGCACAGCCCCGTTTGGTACCTGTTCAGCAAGCCATGGAGCGCGACCTGGAACGACTGTCGCAATCGGCAGTGACCGACACGGCCAGCCTGCTGGCGCGGCTCGATGCGGTCGTCAGCATGGTCGACGACATGCACGTACGCACTGGTGCCCCCGTCCCCAGCGAGCAGCGCCAGCCACGGCGTCAGGCCCCTGAGCCAGGCAGCACAGACACTGACGCTGCAGCCACATCTCCTACGCAATGGATATGGTGGAGTGACTGGGGACAAAAAATTTGGCAGGCCACACGCGAAGAAACCCGTGATTTACTGCGCGTGAGCCGGATTGAGCATGCTGACGTCATGCTCATGGCACCGGAGCAAGCGTTCTTCGTGCGAGAGAACCTCAAGCTCAAGCTGCTCAACGCACGCCTGGCCGTGCTGGCACGTCAATATGAGGCAGCCCGCACCGACATCAGCACTGCGCAGACCACGCTGAGTAAATTCTTTGACCCCGGCTCTCGCCGCACGCACCAGGCGCAAGCTGTACTGGCACAACTGCAGACCCACATGCAGGCGACCACGCAACCAGTTTTGGATGAGACCCTGGCCACACTGTCTACCGCCGCCGCCGGCCTTTAAGTGCACAAAGGAACTACCGCATGATGCGCGCTGCACTTTGGTTTGTAGGTTTGTTTGCCTTGGCTGTGGCACTGGCTTTGTTTGCCGGTAACAACCAGGGCGTTGTCACCTTGTTCTGGCTTCCATATCGGGTCGATTTGTCGCTCAACATGGTGCTGCTGTTGCTGCTCGCTGTGTTTGCCACCGGCTACGCCGCCCTGCGGGCTTTTTCAGTACTGGTCATGTTGCCGCACCAGGCCAAGCGCTGGCGCCAGCAACAAAAAGAGCGCCAGATGTACCAGGCCCTGGTGGAAAGTCTGTCCCACCTGCAGGCTGGTCGCTATGTCCGTGCCCGCAAGTCTGCACTTGTCCTGCTCAAACTCAGCGATGAACTGCGCGCCGAGCATGCTGACGTGCCGCAAGATGCCACTTTGCGTGCCATTGCTCACATGCTGGCCGCTGACAGCGCCCATGCCTTGCGCGATGTAGAGGCCCGTAACGAGCACTACGAAGAAGCCATGAACGATGTGCCCGCCAATGGCACCTTGCAGCAGCAAGAGGTGCGCGAAGGTGCGCAAATGCGCGCTGCGCGATGGTCGCTGGATGACCGGGATCCCCAAGAAGCGCTGCAGCGCTTGGCACAGCTGCCCCCGGGAGCCAGCCGCCGCACCATGGCCTTGCGCATTCAGCTCAAAGCCAGCCGTTTGGCCCATGCTACGCAATCGGCCCTGGATACGGCACGTCTTCTGGCCAAACACGGCGGTCTGTCGCAAGAAGTGGCCGACAGCATCACCCGGGGCCTGATCCTGGAGCAGTTGCAGCACACGCACGATGCAGATCAGCTGCAGCGCGCCTGGAATGGCTTGCAGCCTGCAGACCAGCGCGCCCCTGATGTGGCTTTGGCGGCAGCCCGCAAACTGATGGAGCTGCAAGGCAGCCCATCCCAGGCTCGCACTTGGTTGCTCCCCGTCTGGGAGCAGTTTCTGCAAGCACCCCAGTCCCTGTCCGGCGCGCAAGTCCAGCGTTTATTCGTCAATTTGCAGCAGGCGCTGGACGAACTGGATGCCGACTGGCTGGCACGCATTGAATCTGCACAGCGTGCAGCACCTCAAGAGCCACGTCTGCTGTATCTGGCAGGCATGGCCTGTGTACAGCGACAGCTGTGGGGCAAAGGCGAACAGCTGCTGCAAAGTGCTGTGGGCCGCTTGAGCGATGCCCCGCTGCGTGCCAGCGCCTGGAAGGCCCTGGCTATCATGGCTGAGCAGCGTGAAGACACCGCTGCCGCTGCCAGGGCTTGGCGCGAAGCGGCTTTGCACGCACTTTCTAGATAAAGCATAGCTGTCAGCACATACTGGCTAAGCGCTGGCAGCCAATTTGACTTCAAACAATGCCCCGCTCGCCCTATCTCTGGGCTGGGTCGGTAAAATCAAACCCAATCCGTCCTTTCAGCTAACAGCCTACAGACGGCATCCCCTGCAGGATGCCGTTTTCATTTGCGAATCCGCCATGAGTGAATCCATTGCCCAGCCAGGTCTGAACAGCCTGTCCAAATCCTTCGAACCCGCCGCACTGGAAGCCCATTGGGGCTCCGAATGGGAAAAGCGCGGCTATGGCAATGCGGGCTACCGCGGCACGGGCCAGCCCAGTGCACAAGCCACTGCCGCAGGTCAGAACTTCTCTATCCAGCTGCCCCCCCCCAATGTAACGGGCACGCTGCACATGGGTCATGCTTTCAACCAGACCATCATGGACTCGTTGACGCGCTACTACCGCATGAAGGGCCACAACACGGCCTGGATTCCCGGCACCGACCACGCTGGCATTGCCACGCAAATCGTGGTGGAGCGTCAACTGCAAGCCCAAGGCGTCAGCCGCTACGACCTAGGCCGCGATGAGTTTGTAAAGAAAGTGTGGGAGTGGAAAGAAAAGTCCGGCGACACCATCACCACACAAATGCGCCGCATGGGCGATACCGTGGACTGGAGCCGCGAGTACTTCACCATGGACGAAAAGTTGTCCAACGTGGTCACCGAGACCTTTGTCACGCTGTACAAGCAAGGTCTGATTTACCGCGGCAAGCGCCTGGTGAACTGGGATCCGGTGCTGCAATCTGCAGTGTCTGATCTGGAAGTTGAAAACCAGGAAAAAGACGGCTCGCTGTGGCACATCGCCTACCCATTGAGCAACGGTGAAGGTCAGTTGGTCGTGGCCACCACCCGCCCCGAAACCATGCTGGGCGACGTGGCCGTGATGGTGCACCCGGAAGATGAACGCTACAAGCACCTGATCGGCCAGACCGTAACCCTGCCACTGGTGGGTCGCCAGATTCCCATCATTGCTGATGAATACGTGGACCGCGAGTTCGGCACCGGCGTAGTGAAGGTCACACCGGCCCACGACCAGAACGACTACCAGGTCGGCCAGCGTCACCAGTTGCCTATGATCTGCGTGCTGACGCTGACCGCCAAGATCAACGACGAAGCGCCTGAAAAATACCGCGGCATGGACCGCTTTGTCGCCCGCAAGGCCATCGTGGCTGATCTGCAAGAAGCTGGCTTGATGATCGAAATCAAGAAGCACAAGTTGATGGTTCCCATCTGCGACCGCACCGGCCAGGTGATCGAACCCATGCTGACCGACCAGTGGTTCATTGCCATGAGCAAGGTAGCCAATGAAGGCACGGGTGACGCCACAGGCAAATCCATCGCACAAAAGGCCATCGATGCAGTGGCCTCGGGCGATGTGAAGTTTGTGCCCGAAAACTGGGTCAACACCTACAACCAGTGGATGAACAACATCCAGGACTGGTGCATCTCGCGCCAGCTGTGGTGGGGCCATCAGATTCCAGCTTGGTACGACGAAGAAGGCAACATCTACGTCGCAAAGAACGAAGCCGAAGCCCAGGCACAAGCCCCCGGCAAAACATTGCGCCGCGATGCCGATGTGCTGGACACGTGGTATTCGTCCGCCATGGTGCCGTTTTCCACCATGGGCTGGCCCAACCAGACCGACGCTGCTGACGACGACTTCAACCTGTACCTGCCGTCCTCCGTGCTGGTCACTGGCTATGACATCATCTTCTTCTGGGTCGCCCGGATGATCATGATGACTAAGCACTTCACCGGGCGCGTGCCATTCAAGCATGTGTACATCCACGGTCTGGTGCGCGATGCGCAGGGCAAGAAGATGTCCAAGTCCGAAGGCAATGTGCTGGACCCGGTCGATCTGATTGACGGCATCTCGCTGGAGCCCCTGCTGGACAAGCGCACCACCGGTCTGCGCAAGCCCGAAACCGCTCCCCAGGTGCGCAAGAACACGCAAAAAGAATTCCCCGAAGGCATCCCTGCCTACGGTGCTGACGCACTGCGCTTTACCTTTGCTGCGCTGGCATCGCTGGGCCGCTCCATCAACTTTGACAGCAAGCGCTGCGAAGGCTACCGCAACTTCTGCAACAAGCTGTGGAACGCCAGCCGCTTTGTACTGATGAACTGCGAAGGCTTTGATTGCGGCTTGAAAGAGCACTCGGGGGCAGACTGCGCCGGTGGCTACCTGCAGTTCAGCCAGCCTGACCGCTGGATCGTCTCGCAGCTGCAAAAGGTCGAGGCTGAAGTGGCCAAAGGCTTTAGCGAGTACCGCCTGGACAACGTCGCCAACACGATCTATGACTTTGTCTGGAACGAGTTCTGTGACTGGTATCTGGAAATTGCCAAAGTACAGATCCAGACCGGCAACGAAGCCCAGCAACGCGCCACACGTCGCACGCTGATCCGCGTTCTGGAAACCATTTTGCGCATGGCCCATCCCATCATCCCGTTCGTGACGGAAGAGCTGTGGCAAAAGGTGGCTCCAGTGGCTGGCAAGCAAGGCGACTCCATCGCTGTCGCGGCCTACCCTGAAGCCCAGCCAGAGAAGATTGACGAAGCATCCATCGCCTACGTGGGCCGCATCAAGGCCATGGTCGATGCCTGCCGCACGCTGCGTGGCGAGATGGGTGTCTCGCCTGCGTTGCGCCTGCCACTGCTGGTCATGGGCGACACCGCAGAGGCGACGCAGTTCCTGCGTGCCAACGCAGATGTGCTGAAGAACCTGGCCAAGCTCAGCGAAGTCAAAGTCTTTGACACCGAAGCCGCGTGGCAAGCCGAAGCCCAGTCGGCGCCCGTGAACGTGGTGGCAGATGCCCGCCTGGCACTGTTCGTTGAAGTGGACGTAGAAGCCGAAAAGGCCCGCTTGACCAAAGAAGCCAAGCGCCTGGAAGGTGAAATCACCAAGGCCAATGGCAAGCTGAACAACGAAGCTTTCTGCGCCAAGGCGCCTGCAGCTGTGCTGGAGCAAGAGAAAAAACGCGTGGCTGACTTTGGCACCACACTGACCCGCATTCAGGAGCAACTGGCCCGCCTGGGCTGATATGCTTTGAGTTGAGCGACAAAAAGGCGCAGGCAACTGCGCCTTTTTTCCATCCCGAACAAGAAGGATTGACCATGTCCAATCAAACCCGAGTGCGCAAAGCCGTATTCCCCGTGGCCGGCCTTGGCACCCGCTTTTTACCGGCCACCAAAGCATCCCCCAAGGAGATGCTGCCTGTGGTGGACAAGCCGCTGATCCAGTACGCCGTAGAAGAAGCCTACGAAGCGGGTATCCGCGACATGATTTTTGTGACGGGCCGCAGCAAGCGCGCCATCGAGGACCATTTCGACACGGCTTACGAGCTGGAAAACGAACTGGAGCGCGCTGGCAAGCACGCCATGCTGGACCTGGTGCGCAGCATTGCACCGGCGGACATGAACTGCCTGTTCGTGCGCCAGCCCCGCTCTTTGGGTCTGGGCCACGCCGTGTTGTGCGCCGAGCCGCTGGTGGGCAACGAACCGTTTGCAGTCATCCTGGCCGACGACTTGATGACTGGTGAGGCCGGTGGCCCCGGCGTGATGGCGCAGATGACCACGGCGTTTCAAAAGCAGGGCCGCTCACTGCTGGCCGTGCAAGAAGTGCCTTTGTCGCACACCAAGCGCTACGGCATCGTCAAGGGCGAGGCAGCCGGTGGCCCGCTGATGCGCATCGACGAGATCGTGGAAAAACCCGCGCCAGAAAAAGCACCTTCGCGTATGGGTGTCGCAGGCCGCTATGTGCTGACGCCGCGTATCTTTGAGGAAATTCGCAACCAGCCCCAAGGGGTGGGTGGTGAGATTCAGCTGACCGATGCGATTGAACGCCTGATGAAGCACGAAACCGTGTACGCCTTTCAGTACCAAGGCAAGCGCTACGACTGCGGCAGCAAAGAAGGCTTCTTGGAAGCCACGGTAGAGCTGGCCCTGCAACACCCTGACGTGGGGGAGCACTTTCGCGACTATCTCAAAAATCTGAGCATCTAACGCCCATGCTGTAAGCGTTTCAAATATAAAAGGCCTGCAATTGCAGGCCTTTCTTACGCTAGCAGCTATTGTTTTAACGGCGACGCAGGATATGGATGTACTCGGCCCCCACCGTACTTTGCTCCACCAGCTCATTACCCGTTTGCTTGGCAAACGCTTGAAAGTCGCGCAGTGAGCCGGTATCGGTGGCCACCACTTTGAGCAACTGCCCGCTGACCATGTCTGCCAATGCCTTCTTGGCCTTCAAGATAGGCAGGGGGCAGTTCAAACCGCGCGTGTCAATTTCTCGGTAGATATTCATGGCAATGCTTCCTATAACTGACGCACATTGTAGGCACCCGCTGCAGCTGCCGCAGTAGCTTTGCACGCAAAGCCCAGATCACATCTGGCATTCAAAACAGTGGTGGCAGAACAAACCGGGCATCTTCTGCCCACGGCCTGGGCGGCCACTTGACCGGGTCTGGCTCTGGCGACTGCCCTGGCCTGAAGGCGCCAAACTGTGGCTCCACGCCCTTGCTGCGCACCCAGTGTGCCAGGGCATAACCGGTGCCCGAAGGCCAGCAGCGGGCCTCTTGTGGCGTCTTCCACTGGTACTCCAGCAGCTCAGGCGAAAGTTTCACATCCCCATCCACACGCACGTGGTAGGCCACCAGTACCTGATTCATGCGCAGAAATTCCCACGACCCCAAGATACGCAGTGCTTTCACGCGCAAACTGGTTTCTTCCATCACCTCGCGGCAAATACCTTGCTCCGGGGATTCACCGGCTTCCATAAAACCGGTAATCAGACCGAACACCCCCTCCTGCCACATCGCATTGCGCGCCAGCAATGCCTCGCCCCGGTCGTTTTCCACCACGGCCGCCAGCACCGGCGTAGGGTTGCCCCAGTGCGTCCAGTGACAGGCCACGCAGCGCAGGCGATCTTTCATCCCGCTGTCTTCTTGCGAGGCAATCCACTGCAACGGTGTGGCGCAATTGGGGCAAAAACGCATCTCATGGCTCATAGAGCAAGCTTTCTCACAAAGAAAAGGGCAAAAAAAAGGCCGCAACCGGTGCGACCTTTCAGGCATGAAACGCCCGCTCAGGCAGGAAACACGCCCGTAGACAAATAGCGATCACCACGGTCACACACAATGAACACGATAGTGGCATTGTGCTCGCGCTTGGCAATCTCCTGCGCGACCCAGCAAGCACCCGCGGCCGAGATGCCCGCAAAAATACCCTCCTCACGCGCCATGCGACGGCACATGTCTTCGGCATCGTCCTGGCTGACATACACCAGCTCATCGACCAGACTGGCGTCGTAAATCTTGGGCAAGTACTCCTCAGGCCACTTGCGAATACCCGGAATGCGCGAACCTTCAGAAGGCTGCGCACCAATGATCTGAATATTGGGGTTCTTTTCCTTCAGGTACTTGGCCACACCCGTGATCGTGCCCGTTGTTCCCATGGCGCTCACAAAGTGCGTGATCTCACCGCCCGTTTGCTCCCAGATTTCAGGGCCTGTGGTTTCATAGTGCGCACGCGGATTGTCTTCGTTGGCAAACTGGTCCAGCACTACGCCCTTGCCCTGCGCCACCATTTGCTCTGCCAGGTCACGCGCATATTCCATACCGCCGCTCTTGGGGGTCAAAATAAGTTCTGCGCCATAGGCCTTCATGGTCTGCGCGCGCTCAATAGACAGGTCCTCCGGCATGATCAGCACCATGCGGTAGCCCTTGATGGCCGCAGCCATGGCCAGTGCAATGCCGGTATTGCCAGACGTCGCTTCAATCAGGGTATCGCCAGGCTTGATTTCACCGCGCTCTTGTGCGCGCTGAATCATCGACAACGCGGGACGATCCTTCACCGAGCCAGCTGGGTTGTTGCCTTCCAGCTTACCCAGCAACACATTGCCGCGCTCTGTATTCGCTAGCGCATCAATACGCTGCAGCGCGACCAAGGGAGTTGAACCAATTGCCGCTTCAATTGAAGAATATTCTTTTTTCATTCCATAAATGTGCCATAATTCCGTTCATGCACTGATGACGCCCGGGTGGTGGAATTGGTAGACGCAGCGGACTCAAAATCCGCCGCCGCAAGGCGTGCCGGTTCGATTCCGGCCTCGGGCACCATACCTTAATGGTGTTTAGCGTTGTCATCAAGGCATATCCAGAATTATCGCGAGGTGGAGCAGTCTGGTAGCTCGTTGGGCTCATAACCCAAAGGTCGTTGGTTCAAATCCAGCCCTCGCAACCAATCAAGCTTAGGCTTCAAACAAAAAAGGTCAACTCACGTTGGCCTTTTTTGTTTTTGTCTTTCGCAAAAAAATTTCTATCCACTCTCTCAAAGTGGATATCTGAAGGCTGAAAAAACCCGTCTTCAGCCCATATCTGCCCCATCACAAGCGCCTGCAACCGGGGTCAGACCACCTTCCAAGCGCAGCCATTTGTATGGCTTCATGGCGAAGTTAACTGTATGGATATACAGTTAACCCATGTTCGCACTGATTGATGGCAATAACTTCTACGTTTCTTGCGAGCGCGCTTTCAACCCGCGCTTGGCGCAGCGCGGCGTGGTTGTGCTGTCCAACAACGATGGCTGCGTCATCTCTCGCAGCAATGAGGCCAAGGTCCACGTCAAGATGGGCCAGCCTTATTACCAGCTGCAAGAACAGCTGGCTGCACACAGCATCACAGCCCTGTCGGCCAATTTTTCCTTGTATGGCGATATGAGCGCACGCATGATGCGTCTGGCCTCTGCGCTCGGGCCCAGTCAAGAAATTTACTCCATTGACGAATGCTTCATTGGCGGACTAGAAGGCATCGCCCAGCTCACCACACGGGCACGCGCCATTCGCCAGCGGATAGAGCGGTGCCTGAGCATTCCCTGCTGCATAGGCATTGCGCCAACCAAAACCCTGGCTAAACTTTGCAACCACATCGCCAAAGAGGCAGAACGCCGGCAAGGTGGCTATTCACCAGCCTGGGCCCAGGTGTGCAACTGGCAGGAAATATCACCCTCCCAGCAAATCGCCCTGCTGCAACACACTCCCGTGGCCGCCATCTGGGGAATTGGCCGGCGCATGGGCCCGCAGCTGGCAAAGGCAGGGTGCACCACCGCATACGATTTGGCACAACTCCCCTCAGCGCTGGCACGCAGCATGGGTGGCGTGGTACTGGAGCGCACCGCGCGCGAGCTGCAAGGCATCAGTTGCTTGACACTGGATAACGCGCCTGCAGCCAAACAGCAAATAGCATGCACGCGCAGTTTTGGGCAGGCCGTACATACGCTGCCCCCTTTACTGGAAGCCGTCAGTGAATTTGCATCTCGTGCGGCAGAAAAAGCCCGTGTTGCGGATGTCCTTGCAGCGCAGGTACATGTGTTTGCCTACACCTCACCCTTTCGCCAAGGTTTGCCTTGGCACGGAGCCATGACGGTGCCGCTGCGCCAGCCAAGCAACGATGCACGCAGCCTGGTGCAGGCAGCGACCCACGCAGCGCGCAGTTTTTTTCAAGCCGGGCACCCACTGAGCAAAGCAGGTGTCATCTTGCTGGGCTTGCAGCCCTCCCATCAGCCAAGAACCAGCGATTTGTTTGCCGACGCTGACATCCCAAGCACATCCACGCATTTGATGCAGGCCGTAGATGCCATCAATGCGCGCTACGGCAAGCAAACCATTCACCTGGCCAGTTGCGGCCTGCCCGGCCAGGACAGCACTGGCTGGCGCATGAAGCAAGCCATGCGCAGCCCGCTGTACACCATGCGCTATGAAGATTTACCAGTTGCACAGGCTTGACTGCCATGAATCACACACGCCCTGACCACGCCAGCCACCCCGTGCCCTGCGCACTGGCACCAGCGCCGCTGCCCTTGATTGGTGCGCAGGTACGCTGCGGCTTTCCCAGCCCTGCAGAAGATTTTCCCCTGCAGGTTTTTGATGTGATGGCGCACATCACACAGCACCCTGCCGCCACCTTCACCATGCGCGTCAGTGGCGACAGCATGCAAGATGCGGGCATCCTGGACGGCTGCATGATCGTGGTCGACCGGGCCATTGCACCGCAGCACGGGCATATTGTGGTGGCCGTGGTGGATGGCGAATTCACGGTCAAGCGGCTGTTCCTGCGCCATGGCCGCAGCGAATTGCACGCTGCCAACGCCGCCTTCTCGCCCATCGTTTTGCAAGGCCTTCAAGAACTTCAGGTCTGGGGCGTGGTAACAGCCTCCATCGTGGAGCACCTGCAGCACGTGCGGCGCACGAAGTAAGTACAAACCCTAGATTTTCCACGAAACCACTGAACAAGCCTGTGGACAACTCGATCATCTGCAGGGACAACAGCCTCTAAGCCATTGTTTTTCCTGGCTTCACCTTACCCTGCCTAGAAAGCAGGCAAATCTTAGAAAAGCATAGCTGCCTGCGCTTAATTGATAAGCATCAGCAGCAAAAAACACGCACAGTCACTTATGCAGCAAAACAGGCATTGCCAAAGCTGGCAGACCCCCTAGACTTCGCATCCATTGTTTTGATGGATGCTTGCCATGTTGTATGCGTTAGCGGCCTTGTTCACCTTTCAACTGGTGGGTGAGGCCATGGTTCAGTTTTTTCAACTTCCCTTCCCTGGTGCCTTGCTGGGTGCCTTGCTGCTGCTCATCGGCTTGCTGATCTACGGACGCCTGCCGCAGGCCCTGGAGCAAACCTCGCAGATGCTGCTGCAAAACATGATGCTGCTGTTCATCCCGACGATTGCAGGCGTCATGCTGCACTTTGACCGCATTGCCAACGAATGGAAGCCATTTCTGGTGGCGGGCATTGCAGGCGCAGCGATCACCTTTTTAGTGACTGCCTTCACCTTCAAGTGGATGCTGGCCCGAGAAAAACCACAGCAGGAGGCACCATGAACCAGTGGGACAACCTGCTTGCCAGCCTCTCTGTCACCCACCTGCCCTGGCTGGTGCTGACCATGGCCGTGTACCTGGCAACCATGGCGCTGTACAAGCGCTACAAATGCCACCCGATGCTGATTCCCGTTTTCCCCTCGGTCATCATCATCGTCTGCGTGTTGCTGGCCACGGATACCCCTTACGCCACTTACAAGCAAGGCGTTGAGTGGCTCAGCATTTTGATTGGCCCAGCCACCGTGGCGCTGGCCATCCCGCTGTATGCACAGCGTGCGCGCATTTATGCGCTGTGGCGCCCTATATGTGTCGCTCTGAGCATTGGCTGCGTGGTGGCCCTGTTCTCGGCCATGGGCATTGCCTGGGCGCTGGGCGGCAGCTGGGAGACCATCATCTCGCTGGCCCCCAAGTCAGCCACCATCCCGATTGCACTGCCCATGTCTGAGCGCTTTGGCGGCCTGCCATCGCTGGCCGCTGTCGCCGTCGCCGTCACTGGCATCAGCGGCTGCATGATGGCCCCCCTGCTGCTGCGCCTGATCGGCAGCAAAGACCCCGCTGTCGAGGGTTTTGCACAAGGCCTGACGTCCCACGCCATTGGCACGGCACGCGCCATTCAGATCAATCCCACAGCCGGGGCATTTGCTGCATTGGCCATGGGCTTGAACGGTGTGCTGACGGCACTGCTGATGCCCCTGAGCGTAGCCGTTTTTCAGCGGCTTTGAGCCTCTGCGCACTGCTGCGCCATCGCTTTGAGCCAGCTTGAAAAAGCCTGCAGCACATTCGATGGTGCCTGCTGCGCGGGGGTGATGAAGTAATAGCTGCGCTCACCGCGCAAAGGCTGGGCACTGGCCACCACCAGCTCGCCACGCGCCAGCTCGGCTTCAATCAGCATTGGCGGGATCAGCGCCACCCCCATGCCATGCGTGGCCGCCACAGCCAGCATCGAAAACAGCTCATAGCGCGGGCCATCCATGGCCCGCGGGGCATCCACCCCTACCGACTGGAACCACTGCGCCCAGCCTTGAGGGCGCGTACTTTGCTGCAACAAAGGTAAATCTGCCAGCGCCTGTGGCTGCAGCGGCTGCCATGCCCGCCCCGGTGCCCGCTGCGTGGCGCGGTCCAGCAAGAGAGGGCTGCACACGGGCACCACATCTTCATCCATCAGGTGCATGGCCTCAATTCCTGGCCAGTTGCGCACTTGCTCGGGGGTGCCTGCATACAGCGCGGCATCAAAGCCCGTATCGGCAAACAAAAAAGGGCGTGTTTGCGTGTCGATGTGCACGGTGATATCAGGCTGGGTTTTGGCCAGCAGCGGCAGGCGCGGCATCAGCCAGCGTGTGGCAAAGGTGGGCACGGCTGCCAGTTTGATAGTGCCGCCCGTGCCCTGGTGGGCCATCAAATCCAGCGTGTCACGTTCCACACCCAGCAACCAGCTGCGAACCTTGCGCGCATAGGCATCGCCCGCTGGCGTCAGCGCCACGCCATGGCGGGTGCGGCGAAACAGTTCCACCCCGACAAACTCTTCCAGCGCAATCACCTGGCGCGACACAGCCCCCTGTGTCAGCGCCAGCTCTTGCGCTGCACGCGTGTAGCTTTCGTGGCGGGCAGCGGCCTCAAAACAGGCCAGCGCCTGGGTAGAAGGAATGGAACGGCGCATATCAGGGTGCCAAGCAAAAACTGGGGACAGAGGCAATGCTGCCGCAAAACAGCTATTTTCTCAAGCAAGAAATGCAAAAAGCTCATATCTGGATGCAAACAAATGGTTTGCCTGGGCACAGCCACCTTCGTACGATGAACTCCATAACGCACAAGGCATGCGCGCAGTCACATCGCAGCGTCACATGCCAGCGCCCCCTACAACTGAGCATTCAAGGAGCACAACATGGCCAGCAACTTTCAGTGGAATGACCCCTTCCAACTCGACCAGCAACTGACAGAAGACGAGCGCATGATCCGCGACGCGGCCTATGAGTACTGCCAGGGCAAGCTCATGCCCCGCGTGCAGGACATGTTCCGCCATGAAAAGACCGACATCACCATCTTCCGCGAGATGGGCGAGCTGGGCCTGCTGGGCCCCACCATTCCGACCGAATACGGTGGCGCAGGCCTGAACTATGTGAGCTACGGTCTGGTGGCCCGTGAAGTAGAGCGTGTGGATTCGGGCTATCGCTCCATGGCTTCGGTGCAGTCGTCACTGGTGATGGTGCCCATCAACGAATTTGGTACCGAAGCGCAAAAGCAAAAATACCTGCCCAAGCTGGCCTCGGGTGAATTCATCGGCTGCTTTGGCCTGACCGAACCTGACCACGGCTCCGACCCCGGCTCCATGGCCACTCGTGCATACAAGGTGGACGGCGGCTACAAGCTCAAGGGCAGCAAGATGTGGATCACTAACAGCCCCGTCGCAGACGTGTTCGTGGTCTGGGCCAAGGAAGTGTCTGAAGGCGGCAACGTCGGCCAGATTCGTGGCTTTATTCTGGACAAGGGCATGAAGGGCCTGAGCGCACCGGCCATCCACGGCAAGGTGGGCCTGCGCGCCTCGATCACCGGCGAAATCGTGATGGACGATGTGTTTGTGCCCGAAGAAAACGCCTTCCCCGAAGTGCGCGGCCTCAAAGGCCCGTTCACCTGCCTGAACAGCGCACGCTTTGGCATTGCCTGGGGTGCCATGGGTGCGGCCGAGTTCTGCTGGCACACCTCGCGCCAGTACACGCTGGACCGCAAGCAGTTTGGTCGCCCTCTGGCTGCCAACCAGCTGATTCAGAAAAAACTGGCCGACATGCAGACTGAAATCACGCTGGGACTGCAAGCTGCCCTGCGCGTAGGCCGCATGAAGGATGAGCACCAGAACGTGGTGGAAATCACCTCGCTGATCAAACGTAACAACTGCGGCAAGGCGCTGGACGTGGCCCGCCTGGCACGCGACATGATGGGCGGCAACGGCATCAGCGACGAGTTCGGCGTAGCACGCCATCTGGTGAACCTGGAAGTGGTGAACACCTACGAAGGCACGCACGATGTGCATGCGCTGATCCTGGGCCGCGCACAGACCGGCATCGCCGCTTTTGCTAACTAAGCGCGCAGCAAAGATCGCACCGGAATACGTCGTTGCACCCGCTGGTCGTAGCGCTGCTACTGCCTGCGCGGGTGACGCCTCTTTTCCGCCGCGATCTTCACTGCTGGGCTGCAACCTTTGCGGTCTCCGCCTAAGCTGAAACGCCCCGCTCAACCTGCGGCGTGTTTTGCAAGTTGCCGCCACAGTATTATTTATTTATTTATGAGCTACTAGCGCCTGTTATTGCTTGCTTTCAGATATAAAAGTATCTGAAACGCTTCATACATATGCGCTAGCTGCTCTTTTTTTCCTCGCCTTGAATGGCAGGAGTTGCACATGCCAAGCACTGCATCTACGCCCGGCGCGCTGTCGGGCATCAAGGTTCTGGATTTATCGCGCGTGCTGGCTGGCCCGTGGGCCACGCAAATGCTGGCCGATTTGGGTGCAGACGTGATCAAGGTAGAGCGCCCCGTAGCTGGAGACGATACGCGCCACTGGGGCCCGCCCTTTTTAAAGGACGACGACGGCAACGACACGCGCCAGGCCAGCTACTTCACCGCCTGCAACCGCAACAAGCGCTCCATCACCATCGACATGGCCCATCCTGAAGGGCAGGCACTGCTGCGCCGTATGGCAGCCGAGGCAGATGTGCTGGTAGAGAACTTCAAGGTGGGCGGCCTTGCGCAGTACGGGCTGGATTACGACAGCCTCAAAACACTGAACCCCAAGCTGATCTACTGCTCCATCACCGGCTTTGGTCAAGACGGGCCTTATGCCGAACGCGCCGGCTACGATTTGATGGTGCAGGCCATGTGCGGACTGATGAGCATCACCGGCCATGCCGATGCACAGCCCGGCGGTGGCCCACTCAAAGTCGGCGTGGCTGTGATCGATGTGTTCACCGGTCTGTACGCCAGCAATGCCATCTTGGCTGCAATCAACGCCCGAGACAGCGCGCGCAATGGCTCAGGCACAGGCCAGTACATCGACATGGCGCTGCTGGATGTGGGCATGGCCGTGCTGGCCAACCAGGCGGCTGGTTTTCTGGCCACTGGCCAGACTCCGGAGCGCGCTGGCAACACACACCCCAGCCTTGCGCCTTACCAGGACTTCAGAACCAGCGATGGCAATGTGCTGCTGGCTATTGGCAACGATGGGCAATTTGCACGCTTTTGCGCTGCCGTACACCAGCCCGCACAAGCCCAGGACGCTCGTTTTACCACCAACACTGGCCGTGTACAGCACCGCGCAGCGCTGCTGGAATGGCTGCAACCGCTGATGCAGACACGCTCCACTGCCGAATGGATTGCGCTGCTGCAAGACAAGGCCGTGCCCTGTGGCCCCATCAACACCGTGGCGCAGGCTTTTGATGACCCTCAGGTGCAGGCACGCGGCATTCACATGACCTTGCCATGCCAGACAGGCAATGACATTGCCCAGGTGGCCACTGTAGCCAGTCCGATGCGCCTGTCAGCCACTCCCGTGAGCTACCGCAGCGCACCTCCCACCCTGGGCCAGCACACACAAGAGGTGCTGCAGGAGCTGGGATTGAGCGAAGACGAAGTGCATGCACTGAGGACCGCACACGTGCTGTAACCACGCCGAGGCTGGGTGGCGTTTGGCTTGCGCTCCCAGCACCATTTTTTCACAGCCAGCTATCACGACATGGTGCATTCAAGCCAGGGATTTATGCGCCCGTAAATTACAAAAATAAGCATCAGCATTTACCCTTCATCAAGGGTTATCACCCAGCAAAAGCACGACCGTGCGCACCAAGCCGCCTTTTACGATGTGCGTCACATTGACAACAACAACGAGGAAATAAATACATGTTGCGTCGCACTCTTTTGGCCTTGGCCGCCCTGAGCACCCTGGGTGCCGCCCACGCCCAGTCCAACTACCCCAACAAGCCCATCAAGCTGCTGGTGCCTTTTGCCGCTGGCGGCACCACCGACCTGATTGCCCGCGTTGTCGCTGACCCGCTGGGCCGCGAACTGGGTCAGCCCGTGATCGTCGAAAACAAGGGTGGTGGCGGTGGTGCAATTGGTGCTGCTGAAACCGCCCGTGCTCCTGCCGATGGCTACAGCCTGGGTCTGGCTACCGTTTCCACCACGGCCACCAACCCGGCCATCAACCCCAAGATTCCCTACAACGTGTTCACGGACTTTGCGCCGATTGTGAACATTGCCGCCACGCCCAACATCATTGCAGCCAACCCCAAATTTGTGGGTCAGGACTACAAGTCGTTCCTGGCAGAAGTCAAAAAGAACCCCGGCGTGCATTCGTTTGGCTCACCGGGCACAGGCTCCATCGGTCACCTGATGATGGAAATGTTCATGCTGGCAACCGGCACACAGATGCAGCACGTTCCCTACCGTGGTTCGGGCCCTGCATTGAACGATGCAGTAGCCGGCCAAATTCCGCTGATTTTTGACAACTTCCCATCCGCTCTGCCCTTTATACAAAGCAAGCGCCTGACACCGCTGGTGGTGGCTGCACCCCAGCGTCTGGCTGTCTTGCCCAACGTACCCACTCTGGCTGAAGTAGGTGCCCCCGGCGTCAATCGCATGGCCTACTACGGCATCGTTGGCCCCAAGGGCACGCCCAAGGACGTTGTGGACAAGATCAACAAGGCCGTGCACAAAGTGCTGCAAGACCCAGCAATTCGCAAGCGCATTGAAGACACCGGCTCGCTGATCGTGGCGGACACCCCTGAAAAATTTGCGCAGGAAATCAAGGCTGAATAC
Organism: Comamonas avium; assembly: GCF_014836675.1. Classification (GTDB taxonomy): domain Bacteria; phylum Pseudomonadota; class Gammaproteobacteria; order Burkholderiales; family Burkholderiaceae_C; genus Comamonas; species Comamonas avium. The sequence continues at coordinate 419,385 of NZ_JACSQK010000005.1, read as the reverse complement.
ACCGCCTACAAGGAAGTTGTGGACAAGCAAAAGCTGACCATGGACTAAGCAAGCGCTATTTAGCCGAAAACCAAAGCCCCGCATGCGGGGCTTTTTGCATGGCGCAGGCACATCGATGGAGCAAGCCCCGTTCAGGGCCATGCAAGCAGCTGCCCAGTTAGACCCACTGCCCCCACCCTCTGGATCGTCGTGGCCTGGCCTTGTCGTACGTCTTTACTTCTGTAATTCTGTGGCTTTGCGCCTCGCCTTTAACACAACCCAAAGATTTGCCAGGCGGTGTTCGCGGCTCTTAATGCGCCAGCAGCTTGAGGCTGGAGGGCAGCATGCCAAAGTGATCCCGAAATGCTGCTGAAAAATGCGTACTGCTGCGGTAACCCGCCATGCCCGCCGCCTGTGTCACGGTGGCACACCCCTGCTCCAGCGCAGCGCGCGCACGAAGCAGGCGCTGCACACGCAGAAAACGCCCCAGGCTCTGGCCAGCTACCGTTGGGAAATGACGCTGCAGATGCGCCACGCTCATACCGGCGTGCCGGGCAATGGCGGCCACATCCATGCCATCTGCCGCCGGGGTCATCAACCAGTCTCTCAGCGCCGCCAGCCGTACGTGCTGACGCACCCCGGTGCGCGGCAGCGGCGCAGCCCCTTCTTGCGTGCTGCCAATCTCTACGCTGGCCAGGGCTTCCAGCACGATTTGCATGCACCGGCTCTGGTTCCATAAAGCGTGCAGGTGATCTGGCAGCGGGCAGCCACGGTGCAACTGGTCGGCCAGCACCAGCGCACGGGCAGAAGGCTGCCACGGCGCCACTGCCAGGTGCTGTGCCATGAACTCTGCCACCCGCCCGTGCAGCACACCGGTCTGGGCCAGCCACTGCGGGGTGAGTGTCAGCACCAGCTTGCGTTCATGCCGCCCAATGCGCCACTGCCGCATGAACCGGTCGGTACGTGCCAGCGCCACCATGGCGGCGCAATGGCCTGCCTCACGGGCGCGCAGGTGCAGGCGCAAAGCGCCATACGACAGCTGCGTCTCCCCTTCCAGCACCAGCACGATCTTGATCCCCGGATACAGCAGATTGGACGTGCGCATGGTGCACAGATCACGCACCGCCGTGCGGTACAGAACCATGCCCTCCTGCACTGACAGCACCTGCATGCTGCCTTGCAGCACATCGGTGGCAGCCGTCACCCCAAGGTCCCCCACGATGTATTCCTCGCCCATGGGCAGCAATGACTGCTCAATGTCTGGAACGTGCAAGACAGCGCCAGGTTGTGAGTGAAAAACAGCGTTTTTTGAATGAAATTCAGACATCAGAAGTGGCCAGAGGCAGAGGAAAAACACACATCTAAATAAAATTAATTCTCATTTAATCACATCTCCGCCGGAGCCTTGACCACCATGCCGTTCACCATGCGCCCTTTGTCGCTGGCCTGCCTTTGTGCATTTGCCCTTCACGCCCACGCCCAGCAGGCAAGCCCTGAGACGAACCTGGCAACCGTCGTGGTCACTGCCAGCGGCAGCGAGCAGGACATCAAAGATGCACTCGCCAGCATTTCGGTCATCACACAGCAAGAGCTGCGCCAGCGCCCCGCGCACGAGCTGGCGCAGCTACTGGCTGGTGTGGAAGGCGTGACGCTCAACCGCAGTGCCAATGGCACGCCCACCATTCAGATGCGGGGGTTCGATCAGGCCTACACACTGATGCTGATCGATGGCAAGCGCGTTAACTCCAGCACCTCCATGTTCCGTGGCGGTACCGCCTATGACAGCGGCTGGGTGCCTCTGGACGATATTGAGCGCGTAGAAGTGGTGCGCGGCCCCATGTCTTCGCTGTACGGCGCAGATGCCATTGGGGGCGTGGTGAACATCATCACAAAACCCATCGGCAAAACGTGGAAGGGCTCGATCACCGCCGAGACCGTCCTGCAGCAAGACCGTGATCTGGCGGACAGCCAGAAGCTGGGCTTTTCCATGAATGGGCCGCTGATCAGCGATACGCTGGGCATCAAGCTGTATGGCAACTACGACCACCGCTCAGACAGCAAGGCTCAAAGCACATTCAACGCGGGTTACCCGCTATTTGCCCGCACGCTCAACCGCCATGCGGGCGGCCAGCTGGCATGGCGCCCTGATGCACGCCAAAGCCTCACACTGGATGCCGATGTCAGTAACAAGACACAAGGCATGTACACCATGGAGCGCGATGCCTTCGCCCTGCGCCACAAGGGCAATTGGAATGCACTGGTCACCGAGCTGACAGTCTCGACCGATGAGATCCGCAACCTCAAAGGCATGATCGATACACAGACCAACCCCAACAAGTCCAACACCTTCGGCGTCAACGGCAAGGCCAGCTTTCCCGTGAGCTGGGGCAACCAGTTCTTGACCGTGGGCTTTGATGCCCGCAAAGAGCGTCTGTGGGACCCCGCCAACCTCAAAGGCCTGCCCGGCGTACCCACCACACAGAGCTCGCCCACTACATCGGTCAAGCAGTACGCGGTGTTTGTGGAAGACGAAATCCGCTTGACCGACCGCTTTGCCATCACGCTGGGAAACCGTTTTGACCACCACGAAAACTTTGGCGGCCACCACAGTCCACGTGCCTATGGCGTCTTTCATCTCAACGATGCCTGGACCTTCAAGGGCGGCCTCTCGCGCGCCTTTCGCACCCCGACGCTGGTGCAAAACAGCCCCAACTGGGGATCGGTCTCCTGCGGCAGCGCCACTACAGGCTGCTACATCATCGGCAGCCGCGACCTCAAGCCCGAGACCGCAATCAGCAAGGAGCTGGGCATTCAGTACACGCAGGGCGTGCACAGTGCCAGCGCCACGGTGTTTGATACCAAGCTCAAGAACATGATCGACATTGAAAGCCGCACGCGCGATGTCACGCTGGCTCCTGGCTACGACAACTTTGTCGGTTTTCTGCCCGATGGCCGCCCCATCTTCAGCTACCAGAACATCAACAGCGCCCGCACACGCGGTCTGGAAGGCAGCTGGAAATGGCAGGCCTTGCGCGATGTGGAGTTCAAGACCACCTACACCTACCTGTCAGCCAAGAACACGAGCAAAGCCGTACACACCCTGCTGGTTAACCGCTCACGCCACAACCTGAATGTGGACGCCGACTGGCGAGTCAATGCGCAGTGGAATCTGGGAGCCACCTGGCGCATGCAAAGCGAGCAGCCCCTCAATGCAGCCAATACCGTGTACAAGCCGGGTTACGGTCTGGTGGATCTGAGCGCCACCTGGCAAGTCAGCCCACGCACCACCTTGCGCGGCGGTGTACTGAACGTGGCCGACCGCACGTTTGACCGCATCAACGCCAGTGACTACAGCGAAGAAGGCCGTCGCATCTACGTGTCGTTAAACGCCAGGTTCTGATGGAGCAGCCCACAGCCAGCCCGTACGTATGCCGTACGGGGCTTTTTTCATCCATGCCACCCACCATGCGGAACCAATTCTGTCTTTCATTTTTCAGGCTACTGGCCACCTGCACACTGCTGGTGGGCATGGCCGCAGCCTGGGCCAGCAGCTCCACTGCCCAGTGCAGCCTGCTGCCCGATAAACCAGATACGCGCTGGCCTTCATGCAGCCAGGTGCTGGCAGGTCATGCCCTGGAAGTGCAGGCCCAGGCCGGGCAGGTGCTGCTGTGGACGCTGGACAGCGGCACCCATGCGCATACCGTGCGCCTCACCGATCCAGATGGCCGGCTGCTGCGCCACTGGCCTGCCGTTCACAACGGCACACAAGATATAGGCTGGGTGACCCCCACCACTGGCCGCTATCGACTAGAGGCACACAACCCATTCTTTACGCAGACCGACGTGCAGCCCACCTGGCAGCTCAAAACCAGCGGCCCGGCGCTCGCTGATGCGGCCCCTGCGGCAGCCTTGCCAGCAGCTGTGCAAAGCCCTGCTTTGCTGCATCTGCAGGTGCAGCTTGCGCAGGCAACACCTGCACAAAAGCTTGCTTTGATCCAAGAGTTCTGGTCTGCCACCCTCACCCAAGGCACCCCCCTGCTGGAGCCACTGCCCCATCAACCCCGAGAAGCCCTGGTCACCTTTCTGTGGCGTGCGCCTGCGGGCACGCAAGACCAGCCCCACCATGTGCGACTGGAATGGGCCATGCGCTCCGCAGAGCCTTTCACATTCCAGCGCCTGGCAGATACAGACATCTGGCATCTGAGCCTGCCGCTGCCACGCGGCTTGCAGGCCGCCTACCAGTTGGTGGTTGACCCCGTGCAATGGCCCTCCGTGCTGGCGGCCAGTGTGGCCCCCAGCCGCATGCAGCGTGTACAGACCCAGCAACTGTCTGCCCAGCGCGACCCGCTGAACCCGCACCGCTGGCATGCCGGATCGCCGGAGCTGCCCGCAGGCAGTGCGGCCGCCGTTCATGCCGAACGCTCGGTGCTGAAGATTGCTGCCACAGGCCCCTTGCGCAACATGGCTGCAGATAGCACCACGCCAGCCAGCGTCACCCAGTTACCCTCGGGCCAGTTGCAGCACCTGCGCTACACCAGCGCACTGCTGGACAACACGCGCAGCCTCAGCCTGTACCTGCCTAGTGGCAGCCACGCCGCAGGCAGCCTGCCACTGCTGGTGCTGTTTGACCGCGAGGCCTATCTACAGCGTGTGCGCATTCACCAGCGTCTGGATGCATGGATCGCCCAGGGTCGCCTTGCGGCCATGGCCGTGCTGCTGGTAGGCAACCCACAGCGTGCGGATCGCGCCACCGAGCTGCCCCCTCATACCCCGGCGTTTGGCAACATGCTGGCCCATGAGATGCTGCCCTGGCTGCGCGGGCAGCATCCCGCGATTGCCACACGGGCACACCAAGTGGTGGTAGCTGGCTCCAGCTATGGGGGGCTGGCCGCTGGCTGGCTGGGCTGGGCACACCCAGAGACTTTTGGCAATGTGCTCTCGCTGTCTGGCTCGTACTGGTGGACACCCACTGCACCCAAAAACGAGCCTGCCCCGCACCGCTGGGCCGAAGGTGACTGGTTCATGCGCCAAGTGCTGCACGGTCCCACCCACGCCGTACGCTGGCATCTGGCCTACGGTCTGCTGGAGCGCGGTGTTCAGGGCGAGGCCGGCATCATCGACAACAACCGCCACTTGCGCAACGTCTTGCAAGCCAAGGGCTACACCGTCACCACCCATGAGTTTGCGGGCGGGCATGACTATTACGCCTGGGGCGAAGAAATCGCTCTGGGGCTGGAGGCCCTGCTGGGCACAGGCACGCAGCCCCGTTGAATGCCCACCTGCATGTATGCCCACAAAAAAAGGACTGCCTGGGCAGTCCTTTTTCAATGGCTTTGCGCGCTTGGCAGGCACGCGCATCAAGCCAACGTCACGATCTAGCCATCAATGGCGAATCAGATGGTCAAAGGCCGACAGTGCTGCCGTTGCACCTGCACCCGCTGCAATGATGATCTGCTTGTACGGCACGTTGGTGCAGTCACCGGCAGCAAACACGCCCGGTACATTGGTCTCGCCACGGGCGTTGATTTCGATCTCGCCAAAGCGCGTCAGGTTGACCGTACCCTTGAGCCAGTCGGTGTTGGGCAGCAGACCGATCTGCACAAAGATACCTTCCAGCGCGATCTGCTTGATCTCGTCGGTGGTGCGGTCCTTGTAGGTGATGCCGGTCACTTTCTTGCCGTCACCGTTCACTTCGGTGGTCTGGGCATTCAAGATAACAGTCACGTTAGGCAGGCTGCGCAGCTTCTTTTGCAGCACGGCATCAGCCTTGAGTTCAGCGGCGAACTCCAGCACCGTAACGTGCTTGACCAGGCCAGCCAGATCAATCGCAGCCTCGACACCCGAGTTACCGCCACCGATCACGGCCACGTCCTTGCCCTTGAACAGGGGGCCGTCACAGTGCGGGCAGTAAGTCACGCCCTTGGTGCGGTACTGCTCTTCACCGGGCACGTTCATGTTGCGCCAGCGGGCGCCGGTGGACAAGATTACGGTCTTGGCCTTGAGTGTGGCACCGGACTCTGTCTGCACCTCGATCAGACCGCCTTCGGTGGCCGCAGGAATCAGCTTGGCTGCACGCTGCAGGCCCATGATGTCCACGTCATAGTCACGGATGTGGTTTTCCATGGCCGCCGACAGCTTGGGGCCTTCGGTCTTGCTGACCGAAATGAAGTTCTCGATGTCCACGGTATCGAGCATCTGACCACCGATGCGGTCGGCTGCAATACCCGTGCGAATGCCCTTGCGCGCCGCGTAGATGGCTGCGGCTGCGCCAGCAGGGCCACCGCCGACAACCAGCACATCAAACGCGTCCTTGGCCGAGATCTTGGCAGCTTCGCGGGCAGCAGCGCCGGTGTCCACCTTGGCGACGATCTCACCGAGCTCCATGCGGCCTTGGCCAAAGCGCTCGCCGTTGACGAACACTGTGGGCACGCCCATGACTTCGCGGTCCGTCACTTCTTGCTGGAACAGGCCACCATCAATTGCGGTGTGCGTGATGTTCGGGTTCAGCGCGGCCATCAGATTCAGCGCCTGCACCACGTCAGGGCAGTTGTGGCAAGACAGCGAGTAATAGGTCTCAAAGTTCAACGGCGTATCAATCGCCTTGACTTGTTCGAGCAGGTCTGCAGATTCCTTAGAGGGATGTCCACCCACGTGCAGCAACGCCAGCACCAGGGATGTGAATTCGTGCCCCAGAGGCACGCCCGCAAAACGCACACCGGAATCTACGCCCGGGTTGGTAATCAGAAACGATGGCTTGCGCACATTCAGATCATTGTTCTCACGAACGGTGATTTTGTCGCTGAGCGCGGCCAGATCGGCCAGCAGCGACTTGACTTCACCAGCCGCCTTGCTGTCATCCAAGCTTGCCACCAGTTCGAGCGGCTTTTGCAGACGTTCGAGGTAAGCCTTGAGTTGGGTTTTGAGGTTGGCGTCCAGCATAATAGTCAATCCCTAATGAAATATTTATTTAATAGTCAACGATAGCGAGGTTGAAAAAAAGCCCGGGTCCTCCCCGGGCTTTTTCCGGGCAAAGATTAGATCTTGCCGACCAGGTCCAGCGAAGGAGCCAAGGTTGCATCGCCTTCGTTCCACTTGGCAGGGCACACTTCACCGGGGTGGTTACGCACGTATTGAGCGGCCTTGACCTTGCGCAGCAGGTCTTCTGCATTGCGGCCAATGCCTTCAGCAGTGATTTCCACGGCTTGAATCACACCATCGGGGTCCACAATGAAGGTACCGCGGTCAGCCAGGCCGACACCGGGACGCATCACTTCAAAGTTGTTCGTGATCACGCCGCTTGGGTCGCCAATCATGGTGTACTTGATCTTGCCGATGGTTTCGGAAGAATCGTGCCAGGCCTTGTGAACGAAATGTGTGTCAGTGGACACCGAGTAGATTTCCACGCCCAGCTTCTGGAACTGGTCGTAGTGGTCAGCCACGTCGCCCAGCTCTGTGGGGCAAACAAAGGTGAAGTCGGCAGGGTAGAAGAAGAACACAGCCCACTTACCCAGCACGTCCTTTTCGGACACTTCGATGAACTTGCCGTCCTTGAAAGCGGAGGCTTGGAAAGGCTTGATAACGGTGTTGATAACGGACATGTTGTTTCCTTATGTGATACAGCTGAGAACACTGTGTAGTCTAAAGCCTATGCAGAATAATTTCAATCAATTGATTTAATACTATTGATTATCAAAAACTATTTAACTCTAACGAGAACGCAACTCAGCATCACACGCAGCCAATACGCACGCGCGTGGTTTTGCTTGCCACACTTGGTGATGCCGCAGGAGTGCATGACAATGCACTCACCCCTCACAACAACAAGGAGTCCCTCATGAAAGGCGATCCGCAAGTCATCGCTGCGCTGCAAGCCCAGCTGAAAAACGAATTGACGGCAATCAACCAGTACTACATGCACTACCGCATGTACAAACACTGGGGTCTTGAGGCCTTGGCCAAGATTGAATACAAAGAATCCATCGGCGAGATGAAGCACGCTGATGTGCTGATGGACCGCATCTTCATGCTCGATGGCCTGCCGAATCTGCAAGATCTGGGCAAGCTGCAAATCGGTGAAAACGTGCCAGAAGCACTGCAGTGCGACCTCAACCTGGAAACTGCCGCGCAAGCCACCATCAAAGCAGGCATCCGCACGGCAGAGACAGCCCATGACTTTGTCTCGCGCGACCTGCTGCTCAAGATTCTGGATGACACAGAGGAGCACATCGATTTCCTCGAGACACAGCTGGACCTGATCGAGAAGGTGGGCGTGCAGAACTACCTGCAAACGCAAATGGGCGAAGCCGAAGCACATTGAGCGTGAGTGGTTTGACCATCAATAAAAAGAGCCCACTGGGGCTCTTTTTTTATGTGCATCGCCATGTGCATCGCCTAAAGCCTAAAGCTCGGGCACCAGATAGTCCTTGGCAATGAACTCACCGAGTTGATTCACGCGATCCAGAAACTGCGTGAGGTAGGCGTGCAGACCCGTTTCCAAAATCTCGTCAATCTGGCCGTACTGCAAATCTGCCAGCAGTCGCCCGGCCCTGCGCTGGCTGTCTAGAGCGCCTTCGTGCGCCACAACTTTCAGGTTGTAGACCACCTCTCGCAGACAGGCATGCAAAGAGCGCGGCATGTCTGCCCGCAGCACCAGCAACTCTGCCACACGCTCTGGGGTAATCACATCGCGGTAGACCTTGCGATAGACCTCAAAGGCCGAGACGCTGTGCAGCAAGGCACTCCAGTGATAAAAATCAAACTGCTGCACACCTTTGCGGCTGGGGTCTGTGCCGTAGTAGTCTCGCGAAATTGCGTGAAAGCGCACATCCAGCAAACGCGCGGTATTGTCTGCACGCTCCAAAAATGTGCCAAGGCGCAGAAAGTTAAACGCCTCGTCTTGCAGCATGGTGCCCAGCACCACGCCCCGCGAAAGATGCGAGCGGTATTTCACCCATTCAAAGAACTGCCCCGGATCTTTTTCCAGAGCACCGTCTTGCAGCTGCTTGCGCAGCGCCAGCCAGGTCTGGTTTTGCGTTTCCCAGACTTCCGTCGTTAACGTGCCGCGCACCGCCCGCGCATTTTCACGCGCAGCACGCAGACACGAGACGATCGAGGTGGGATTGGTCTCGTCGGCCACCATGAAGAACAAGACGTTGTCGCGTGTCACTTGCCGGTATCGGGCCTGGTAAGCCGGAACCAGTTCGCTGATGGACAGCACCCCTTGCCACGCTCGCTCGGCATCTTCCGGGCGCATGGGGAGCATGGAGGTGTCGTAGCTCACGTTCAGCATACGGGCGGTGTTTTCTGCCCGTTCGGTGTAACGAGACATCCAGAACAGGTGATCAGCAGTGCGACTTAGCATGAGCTCCTCCCGGGCAAAAAAACCCGCGCCTGCTGCGCAGGCTGGCCGTGTTGTGATGCAAGTGCAGCGCACTTGTCTGCCCGTTCGGTGCAGACAGGCATCCAGCACAGGTGATCGGCAGTTGTACTCAACATGTCACAGCCCTGCGCTCAAAGACTGTTCCATGGCCCATGGGCGCATGGTCTGTGTCATGCCTGGCGGGATGTGCGCAGCGTGATCCACACTCCCAGCCCCCATCACCCAGGTGTCTTTGGTGCCGCCGCCTTGGGAAGAGTTGACCACCAAAGAGCCCTCTTTCAGGGCAACGCGTGTCAGCCCACCGGCCACCATCCGCACTTGCTGGCTGCTGCTCAGCACAAAAGGCCGCAGATCAATATGTCGTGGGGCCACACCGGCCTCCACCATGGTGGGGCAACTGGACAAACTCAAGGTGGGCTGTGCAATGTAGCCCGCAGGATTGGCCAGCAAGGCACGTCGGAAGTCTTCAATTTCAGCGCGGCTAGAGGTGGGGCCAATCAGCATCCCGTAGCCCCCTGCGCCATGCACCTCTTTGACCACCAGCTCAGGCAGATGAGCCAGCACATATTTCAGGTCATCTGGCTTGCGGCACAGCCAGGTCGGTACGTTATTGAGGATGGGCTCTTCGCCCAGATAGAAACGGATCATGTCAGGCACGTACGGATAGACCGACTTGTCATCCGCTATGCCTGTCCCTACAGCGTTGCAAATGGTGACGTTGCCTGCGCAGTAGGCATCCATCAAGCCCGAGCAACCCAGTGTGGATGTGGGCCTGAACACGTCGGGATCCAGAAAGTCGTCATCGACACGGCGATAGATCACATCCACCCGCTGCAGGCCTCGGGTTGTGCGCATGTAGACGACCTTGTCACGCACAACCAAGTCTTGCCCCTCGACCAGCTCTACGCCCATTTGCTGGGCCAGAAATGCATGCTCAAAGTACGCACTGTTGTACATGCCAGGCGTCAGCACCACCACGGTGGCAGAGGCACTGGCTGCAGCCGGTGGCGCACTGGCGCGCAAAGTGTCCAGCAGCAAGTCGGGGTAATGCGCCACAGGCTCCACGGCATGGCTGCTGAAAAGCTCCGGAAAGAGCCGCATCATCATCTTGCGGTTTTCCAGCATGTAAGACACGCCGGAAGGCACGCGCAAGTTGTCTTCCAGCACGTAATACTCGCCCTCACCGAGCGCATTCGGGGCACGCACAATGTCAATGCCCGCAATGTGCGCATAAATGTTGCCGGGCACCTGCACCCCTTGCATTTGCGGACGGAACTGAGCATTGCCATCAATCAGGTCACGCGGAACAATCCCCGCCCGCAGAATGTCCTGCCCGTGGTAGATGTCGCCAATGAAACGATTGAGGGCCGTAACGCGCTGTACTAAGCCTTGCTGCATGCGCAGCCATTCATGCGAGGGGATGATGCGCGGAATCAAATCGAACGGAATGAGCCGCTCCGTGCCCGCACCACTTTCGTCCTTGTCGCCATAGACGGCAAAGGTGATCCCCACGCGCCGAAAGATCATCTCGGCCTCCGCCATGCGGGCTTGCATGGTGGCGTGCGGCTGGCGCGCCAGCCATTGGGCATAGGCCTTGTAATGGGCCCGTACATCACTGCCGTCAAAGGGCAGCATTGCGTACATTTCGTCGAATTTCTGCATGCTTGCACGCCTCCTGCGAATGGATTGCCTGTTATTGAGCAAGAATCAGGCCTGACAGCCCTGCCCTCCTCGAAAACGATGCCATTCCTGCACTTTATGTGTCGGTCAGTGTAGCAATGCAGCCCCGCACCAAGGCACAACTGGCGAGCAGTACTCGGGGGTATGGAACGCTCGCGCAGCACAGATTCAGGGCTCCCGCAGCGCCACAGGTGTGGGCGCGCTGACCAAGTTGACTGCGCTTGTGGTCACGGCAAAGCATCGCCATCACAGCCTGCCCCCAGCGGTTGCAATAGCCTGACCTACCAATGGTCATCTGCGGCTGCGCTGGGTGCAAAAAAGCCGCACCAATGGGCACAGGAGCCTGCGCCCAACTAAAACCTGGGAATCGGCAGCTCTATGGCTTGCATGTCGAGCTGCAAGCGGTCATCGGCCTCCTTCAAGGCCAGTGGCAAGGTGAAGTTCGGAAAGGCAAGAGCCAGCACTGCGCCATCACTCAGGCTTGCTCGAATATGCTGCGGCAAAGGCTCGACAAGCGTGGCACAACCGTCTTCATCGACATGCCCTTCGATAGGAAGACGCTCTGGTTTTTCCAGTGAACGGTGCACCTGCAATCGCCACGAAGTGTTAAAGCCAAGGTTGTAAGTGCCGCCATACAGCTGGCTCAGACCCAGGCCACAAGCTTGCAGGTACAGCGGCTTATCGGGCAAGGCCTTGGCCTGCTTGCGCTGACTCTGCAGAAAATGCCCCCACTCCAGACGAGACAAGACGGAGTCAGCCCGCAAGCCATCGCCGTCAGCAGCCTGCAACACCCGCAGCCTGCCTGCACCGTCTTCGAGTGCGGCCAGATCCGTCTCGTATCGAAGCACTTCCACAAGGCGGCTAATGGCTGGCCGGGCAGCCTCCTTCAACCCCAGCAAAGCGGCTTGCTCGTAGTGATACGCTTCTGCCCGGCGGTCAACAGCAGGCAGCCCCAAACCTTTGGCAGCCATGCGCGCCAGATGGTAGTGCGCCACAGCCACCTTGCGCTGCGCACCTTGCTGCAAAGCCTGTCGGGCACCGCTGAAATCTTGCTCCTCCAGCAGCATGACGCCATAGTTGCTCCATGCCTGCGCGTTGTCGCGAGCCATGCCCTTCTTCAACCCTGCCAATGCCTTGCCCCGCAGCCGCTCACGCGTGTCTTCTGTTGGAACGCTGAAGTGGTTATTGCGCAGCGCCAAATATGCCTGCAGATAATTGCGCGAGGCTTCCATCAGCGAGGTGATGTCCGCATCCTGCTCATAAGACAGGACAAAGTAGTCTCCCGCTTGCTCGGCCCTGACAACCGCGCCATGGCGCTGCACCTGATAGTCGCGATCGCCAGGGCTGTATGCCTTGCCCAGATTGAACAGTGTCGGCATCAGCAAACCACGCTGCAACGCCTCTTCCAGCAAAGGAATGGCCTCGACAGAGCGCTTTTCACTCATGAGCACAGTGCCAAGATTGTGGCTGGCGCGTGCTGAGCCTGCGGCGCGTGCTTTTTCGTAATAGCTTTTGGCGAGCGCCTCGCTCTTGTCTACACCTTGCCCAAGGTGATAAGCCTTGCCCAGCAGGAACAAGGCTTGCGCATCCCCTGTGGCTGCAGCGCTGTGAGCCTTTGGCAAAAACTCGCCATAGCGCTCCTGATTGAACAAGGCATCCAGATCGGCGGCAGCAACAGCATGTGTGAAACACAGGCTGAGGGACAGGGCAATAAACAGTCGCGACATGGCATCAATCTCGAGGGGACAGCGGCGCAGACACAAGCCAGATGCCAGGCACGACGCTTTGACCGCAAACAGGTCAGACGGGAATTTTTCGAACAGACAATTTCAGGCAGCCGCAGGCAAACCTGTATGGGCACTTGTGCAGTGTTTCTGAATGGATCGCCAAGCATGATAGCTGCGCTTAACGCAGCGAAAGCCACCACGACGGGGGCAATCTATCGGCAATGCACTATAGAGCTGTGGCCGCACTCAAGCGGCTCCTGTAAAGGGTTGCCAGCCCAGCTCACCTGTGCACATCTAGCAGGTTGTATTCGTCGCCTAATGGTGTGCCATGCGCCCTGCAGACGGTCTGTGGAATGTGCAGCCAACTCCGCAGCATGGGTACTGAAAAACACAGGAAATTCTCGCACTATCCCACCATCATTCAGTGGTGCGGCATGCAAGGCACGCCACAGGGATACCCCAACTGGCACTCAATACAGCACCGCGTTAAAGCACTAAAGCACTTGGTCACTCAGGCGCAGCTGGCGACCAGTACCTCGCTGTTATGGCTCGCTCGCACAGCACCGATTCTGGGCTCCAGGAGCGCCAGTGCGCAGCGCCACAGCTGGGCGTGCTGACCAAGTTGACATTGCGCTCCTGGTACCTACGAACCACCGCCGCTACGGGGTGCCCAAACCGGTTGCGATAGCCCGACTGCACAATGGCCACCTTGGGCTGCACCTGGTTCAGAAAATTCGCGCTCGATGATGTTTTGCTGCCATGGTGCGGCACCAGCAGCACATCGGACTGAACGTCAGCACCTGCACGCAGCAACGCTCTTTCTTGCGCCGCTTCGATATCGCCCGTCAGCAGCGCACGAGACCCCGCATGGCTTTGCACTTGCAGCACGCAACTGGTGGCGTTGCTTTTGGTGGTCTTGCCTGGACTGGAGCCTTCAAAAGGAAACAGCACCACAAACCTGACTCCATCCCACGTCCAGGACTGCCCTGCCTGGCACGGCACGCCACCTGACCCCATCCACTGCATGCGTACAAAAGCTTGCTGCACTGACGCAGCACCTCCTGCATGGTCACGGTCTTTGTGACTGACCATCATGGCGGTCGGCACAACACCCAGCGCACGCAGCCCGGGCACCACAATGCGCTCACCGGCATCGGACTGCGCTGACCACTGCGGCCCTGCATCAAACAGCAAGCTGTGCTGCTGCGTGCGCAGCAACACCGCGCTGCCCTGGCCTACGTCCAGAGCCAGCAGATCAAAGTGCCCCCACGGCGGTACTGCGCTTTGCCACCACAGCATCGGCACGATCAGCGGCAGGCCCAGCGCACGCCAGCGCCAGCCCCAGGGCATTACCAGCCACAGACACCCTAGCAGCCCCGCCAATCCCGCCCACCACGCGGGCTGGGCAAAGTACAGCACCGCCACTGGCCAAGTCACCATCTGCTCCAGCAGCCATACCATGGCGGTCACGCTGTGCGCGGCAGCTGTCCACAGCGGTGGCCAAAAAGCCCCCAGCATGGACAGCGGCGTCACCACCAGCGTCACCCACGGAATGGCCCACAGGTTGGCAATCATTGCGACCACTGAAATCTGCCCAAACAGCAGCAGCGTCAGCGGTGACAGCGCCAGACCCACCACAGCCTGCTCACGCAACAAGCGCATGCCGGCATGCCGCCAGCGCCGATCAGGCACATTGCGATCTTGAGGCTGCGTGGCAAAGAGCACACCCACGGCCACAAAACTGAGCCAGAACCCTGCCTGCAGCAAACTCCATGGGTCGACCAGCACCACAGCGGTCAGCACGCCCAGCCACACGTAAGGCCAGGGCCAGCTGCGCCCCAGGCTGCGCAGCACCACCACCACGCACAGCATGCCAATGGTTCGCTGAGCCGGAATGCCCCAGCCGCTGAACACGGCATAGGCTGCCGCCAGCGCCAGCCCCGCCCATGCAGCTGCCACAGGTGCAGGACATTGCAGGCACAGTCGGGGACTGCGCCGCCACAGCAGGTTGACAACTGCCATCGCCAGCCAGGCAAACATGGTCACTTGCAATCCGGTGGATCGTCCAAATACTTCCCAAGAACAGGCATAACAGAACGACAAGTTTTGCCTGAAACCAAACGCTTAACAGTTGAGGCATGTTTGCCATACTTCACACCAAGCGCAGCCCACGTATAGAGACCAGTAGCACGGTCAGCACGCATCAAATCAACAACGTCAGGCGGAGTTGCATGCTTATGACGCCCAAGGGGAACACCGCGCTTGTATGCAGCAATCTGGCCAGCAACAGAGCGCTCACGGATGATCGAACGTTCGAGCTGCGCGACAGCACCAAGAACCTGAACCATAAAGATACCAATCGGGCCCGATGTATCCAGCGGCTCCGTAAGTGAGCGAATTGCAGCACCAGCTAACGTGAGCTGATCCAGAATATTTAGTAAATCTTTCAACGACCGGGCAACACGATCCATCTTGTAGACAAGCAGCACATCGCCAGACCTTAATTCAGAGAGTAAACGCCTGAGCTCAGGACGTTCGCCAACTGAACTGCACTTCTCTTGTCGTATCTCTAAAGCCCCAGCGGAACGCAAAGCATCAATCTGCAAGTAGGTCTCTTGTTCACGTGTTGAGACACGTGCATATCCGTAAATGGCCACAACTGAACTCCATGAAAAACACAAGCAGATGCTAGATATTCAGTAGCAACAGAACACGTAAATACGAGGGGTTTTAACAGCAGTAGTCACCAGAGCACAAGATGACTAAATCAAAAGAATCACTTGCTGTCACCCGCATGGTTCAGTATGCAAAACAAACCAATCCCGCCAGCGATCAAGCCGCCCGATAGCAACGCGGTGGCCTTCTGGGAGCAAGGCATAGGCCGCTTCGATGGCAGCAATGGGGCCGTAAAAGATGCCCAGTTCAACAGGTTCAGGCACAAAACCCTCGCCGTATTTAGTCCAACGGTTAGACCACTTATCACCCTCCGCATAATCCTTGATGATGTATTTGGCGATATATGAAGCAATCTGCGCTGCGCTTTTGCGTGAGTGAAATTTGCGCCTGGCCACATCGATGTTTCCACCCAGCTCACCGACAACAGAGCGCCAGATACGCCGGATGACCTCATAAGACTTCAGACGCACAGCGTTTTGCCGATTGCGGTCAGCAAGGGACTCTGGAACGCGACGGGTAGCCATGTGGACGTGCCAAGCACCGCGCTTTTGCCGCTCAAACGCAGCCACAAAGGCAAAGTCAGGCATCACACGCAAGAGTCTCCGATTGAACTCGCGCAAGTGCTTTTTGCATAAAGCCAAATCCTGTTGATTGGCCTTGTATGTGAGGGTCAGCATGGTGTCGACGCCCATCACTTTGCAGAGCTGACGAACACGCTTTTTGGCTTTGCGAGCTGAATTCTCAGCCCTTAGTTCTTCGCGCCTTGCTTGCTCTTCGGGGTCATCCATACGGGCTTGCATGGTTTCCAAAAGGTTTTCCATGGCGATGCGGTCAAGGTTCATCTCGCGCCAGCCGACCATGCGAGAAGCTGTGATCTCCTGATGACCGTTGCCACAGTCAGACGCTTTGAGTTTGAAATGCTCAGTCGAGAAGCTTTCGTATGCAATTCCATCTATGATTCGTATCACTTGACTACCTTACTTAGTTGAGTCATAGCCCCGGGAGGATTGCCGTCCTCGCTGGGGCTTTTCTTTTGCCGCTTGCCCTGCTTGTGCTTAAAGTTCCTTAGGGATAAATCTAGGCGGGCTGCGCCCGCCACCGTGCGGCGCAAGCTTGCCCGGTGGCAGTCGGCCCGCTCTGGTTATCCCTTTCACTTTCAGCACAAGCGTTGGCAACGAGCTGGAACATCCAATACCGTGTTTTTCAGCGACGAGGTGAAGCCCAGCTCGAACTGTCAGAGCGCCACGCGGACAAGGCCAGCGCGACGGTGAAGGCCACGATGCGGCAGGGTTTGACCAGAAGTAGCTGGAAGCCATAGACAGGCGCACAGGGGACGCCGTGAGCACATCAAGGGGTATGCGTGCGAGGCAAGGCGAATTGCAAGCAGCAGGCCCCAAACAAGGCATGCGCGCACTCAAAACTGCCAACCCTTTTGAGTACCGACCACAGTTCCAGTCCATTGCGGTTCAGGTGCCTTTGCAGGAGGCCGAGGGTCGGGATACCAATCCACACCACCACCAGTCAAAACAGCCTTCTGAGGGGCCGTATGCGCTTTGCAGTAGCCGGGTTCAGGCTGCACTTGTTCGCCCTTGTCGGTGAAGCACAGGCAGCGTGCGGCAGTGGCGATGCAGCCAGCCAGGAGGGGCTTTGCAGGTTCAGGAGCTGGAGACGGAACCGCTGGAGCTGGAGATGCCGGCGCTGGCTTGTCAGCAGTTGGAGCTGGAACAGATTTGATGGTGCTGGCTTGTGCAACCTGTTGCTTTTCTTCAGGCCAGAAAACACCAGAGAACTTGCCCCATGCAGACGGGACAGCAAACGCCAGCCCGACCAGAGACGCCAAAAACAGATACATGATGGTGGGAGACTTGCGGGCCACCTTGGTATGCACTTTGGCGCTCTTGTAGAGCTTGTAGTCGCTTTTGTTGTACCACCAGACGCGCTTGGAGAAGGCTTTGGAGTACATGAGGGAGCGAGAGCAGTGATCCCACTCATAGATGATCGCAATGGGCAGATTACCGATACGCCGGATATGCAGATGGCGACCGACCAAGCCCTGTAAATGCCGATCCATGTTGTTGATGGTTTGCGTCATCAAGACGAGGTCAACACCCATGTGGCGGTGGGTATCCAGCGCCTGTATGCAGTCAGGCACCTTGGAGCCATTTGGGCGAATGGGCCAGACCTTTTGCACCTCATCGAACACGATCTGAGAACCGGGTTGCGCCCACTGGTGCCAGTTAGCCAGGCCACCTGTAGCACCACCGTCAATCAATTCATGCTCTAGCTTGAGGCCGTTGATATTCGTGAAGATGGTGCGGGGGTGAGTGATCTCGTTTTCGTCGTCATCGATCTCAACGACAAAGGTGCCGATGAGTTTTTTAACGATGTCAGAGACCGTGTAAAGCGTTTTGCCAGAGCCGGGAACCCCGGTGATGAGGGTGATCATGTGGGGTTAGCTCCAATGATTTTCTTGGCATTCATGGCTTGCCAGATGACAACCCGAAATGCCACAGCCGCAACGATGATGCTTAGAGCCTCACCACCACCAGCGAGCAAGAACAGTTGCAATGCAGGCATGGGCAGGTGGTTGACCCCTGCAATCACTTGCGCCTTGAGGCCACCGAATGCAGCGGTGAAACCAACGAACGAGGCCACCGTAAAGCCAAGCGCCGTGAGAATGCGCCCCAGCATGGGTTCCACAAGGGACAGGAGAAATGTTCCCAGCTTCATGACCTGATACCCCCAGCAAAGATGGCCATGGCAATGAGAGCCGCAGAAACTAAAACGAAGGGCTGTATGTAGTCCGTGGTTTGCTGGCAGATCTTCGGCATATCCACGACCTGCACGTTTTGACCAAAGAAGGGCACGGCATCAACAGTGGGGCAGGAGCCATTGCCGAAGAGGCTTTCATATTCGTAGCTCAGCTCAATCTGTGTCTCTGGAATCTCACCGTCTGGAGTATCAGCTTCAGCACAGGCCAAAGAATCCGGGTTCTTTTCGCAGAGGTCTTTTTCTTCTTCTTTGGGCGCGTCATCTTTGGTCTCGATATTGGTCGTGACCGAGGTGCTGGTGTTGTTGGTGATGTTGTTGGTGATACTGGTTTTTGTCTCCGTTTTGGTGCCCGTTGTCATTGATGGGCCAGAGCCGGAGCCAGACGAGCCAGAACCGCTACCAGTACCAGAGGTGCCGGGATTGAACGTGTTGGTGGCCGTAGTGGTCGAGGTCGTGGTTTGAGTGCCCGAATCCGTGGGGCCTGTGTGGCCAGGAGGGGCAGGGGTGGTAGTCCCGGGGAGGACGTTGACGGGCGAATGTGTTTGCACAGTGCCCGTGGGGACTAAATCAGGGCCCGTGATCGTGTTACTTGTGCCGTCAGTGAAAACGTTATCACCAGATTGATAAATTGACGATGCGATGACTACAGAAGCAACGACAGCTGCATCCGCCCCCCATGGCTTGTCAACGATGTTTTCTTTAAAGAAATCGCCCAACGGCTTTTTGATTTCCGGTGCAGAGCCATTGCAGACACCGTTGACAACCGGAGAGCCGACAGGACATGTATCGGGTTTTTGAGCCCACGGATAGTTTGATGGCGAAACGTTGTCACGCCAAACGCCGTCACCACCCTTAGCCTGCGCCATCACGTTGATGGAGACATAATTTTGAAATGGGGTTCCCGGAGTGCAGCCCTTGTAACGCCATGAATTCGTGTCTGGCATCCAGCTTAAGCAAGCAGCTGCAGTGGCACTAGTAAGACCTGCAATAGTGCGACCAGTAATGTGAGGGCGGTCTCTTAAATAGTAGAGAGAGCCGGTAGACGTTTCAATGTTCGAATTCGGGTCAGGAACGACAGCAGCCAGCGTGCCGTCATCGTTGGCATAAAACTTATCAATGCCCCAATTGAGCAAGACCTCAGCAACAGGCACACAAAACACCACGCAAGCCAAGGCACCGACCTGCACATAGGGGTTCCCGGGTTTGACCTGCATTGCAGCAGCAGAAGCCGTAGCAGCGGCAGCAGCAGCCGCGACCTTCACCTTGTCAATGCCAGTGCTGATCGTGACTTTTGCACCTGCACCGCCTTTGTGTTGGTAAGGCAGATCACCCGTAGTAACCATCTTCGGCGTGGCGTCAGATACGACGCTTGTGGACGGAAAGGACACAGTTCCCGAACCGGGGGGCGTGGTGGTCCCAACAGGGTTCCACGTGTAGGTGTTGCTAGTCTTTTGGTACTCTAGGTAGTTGGGGTTTGATACCGCACCATTGGCGGGTCTAGGTATGGGGACGTCAGCCGCGTGGGCACTTACCGCAGCAAGCACCAAATAAGACAGCAGCAGCCAAACGCATACATGTAGTCGAGAGGATTTGACATAGCTAGTCATGGTCTAGGCTCAGTTGTCGCAGAACAAGCTTGAGCAGGTAGACAGGGATGCACATGGCCAGAATGATCCCAAGGAGGGCATCCATGTCTTGTCGGTCTTGCTCACTGGGGGGAGCAGGCTGGACGACCATGACGGCCTGCGTGGTTGTAGTTGTCTGGTCGTCCATACCGTCACCGATTTACAGGAAACCGAGCTTGCGAGCAGCCCACTTGGCACCCCAGATAGCCAAGCCAGCGAGTGCGATAGCACCAACCACAGCAACAGCAGCTACGCCGTTTGCAGCAGCCTTGGTGGCCGCCTCAGTCATCCAAGTGGGATCTTCAGCCAGAGCAGCACCAGAGGCCACTACGAGGGCACCAGTGGCAGCAACCTTGGCGCCGTATTTACGAGCAACGTTCAGAGAGTTTGGGAACATGGTTTTCTTTCACGCCTCAGATGGAAAGCCCAGCGCCTAGAGGCAGTCAGCGGGGGCAAGGAAATCAAGGAAATTCGCGTAATTTCGCGCGGACGTGTCGGAGCCGCTTCGCCAAAAAAAAGGCACGTTTGCGAAGCTCTGCCTGCTTGTCACGAGGCACTACAAGCCGAGCAAACAGAACGACGCACCAGACCAAAACTTGGAGAAGTGCAGGCCAAAGCAGTGACCCGATGACACCGCCTAGAAGGGACATCAAAAGGAGCAGCTCAAGAAAATGAGAGAGCGTTTCCGGTGGCAATTGAGCAAGTGGCATATCACGACCCCAAGACGAAAGAGACAGCTTCAAGCGCCGCAAACCTCAGGGAGAAAGGCGCGGCGGGCATGTGAGGTTTAGGCTGCAGCAGCGGTGGCTGCGGAGCTTTTGGAGGGCGCGGGGGTGCCAGAGGCAGGAGCGGCCTTCGGGTTGTAGGGCGTCAGGTCAAGCAGGACAGCCTGAATCACCCGATCGCGGTCAACGCGCATGCCGAAGACGGGACGATAAAAACCAGTAGTGACTTGTCCGTGCAGATGTGTGGGGACGCGGATGATGCCCACTTGCAAGGGTTGACCGTCAGCATCCAAAGCCAAGCATTCCAGTTGCTGCGCTTTGTATTCGCGGTCTTGATATTTCTTGTCCTGAACAGCTCCAGCAACGAGAACTTGAATAACGGATGGCAGGACGTGGGTTGCAGCTTGAGTTTCAGTTGTAGACATGGATTCACTCCGAACAGGTTGATGCGGTAAACGCTTTAACGAGCAACAGTGCTCTACGCTCCCCTGCACGCAAGAGAGCGTGGAGGGCTGTTAGGAGATGCGCGAAGCAAGAACAGAAGTCATCTCACCAAGAGTCGGCCACCACGCCCAACCGAACTCATCCGAAAGGAAATACCCACCGCCGGAGGAACCGAACGGATATGCAACGCCAACTTGAATACATGTGCCGAGAACGACACCACCAGCAGGAACGAAGTAGTCGATGCACGCCCCACCGCTGGACTCAGAAGCGTGAGCTACCACGGCAGCGGAGCCGGGATTAGCAGGGGGCGTGCAAGGGGATGTGCGAGGGGTCATGTGTAGCTCCATGAGAAAATAACCATTGATGGCAATTACCATCGCTAGTAACTTAATCAGAAGATACCACTACTGATAACTTTTGCAAAGGGAAAATGATGCAAATCGCCGACACAATCGCCGCAGCAACAAAGGCTGTTGGATCGCAAAAGGCACTCGCAGAAATTTTGGGAATTCCCGAGTCGCACCTAAGTGGGTTCAAGAATGGGAGACCATGCAGCTTCCAAAAGCACGCACAGATTGCAGCTGCAGCAGGCATGGAGGAAGAAGCAAGAAGAATTCTTTTGCAAGGAATGGCCGACCAGCTCAGCGAAGAAATCCCCCATGAGGCAGAAGCAAAAAAAGGATTGCTAGCCATCTTGAAAGCGTTCCCAAGGGAGACCAAGCGCAAGTCGTGATGTGCAATCCACTGATACTCACCAGGTGGGCCACGCCCGTGTCTCGAAACAGTTGCCAGTCGCTGCGGCTGATGCTGGACTGCGCCCCCGTGACCAAGGCCTGCACCACACCGAAAGAATCGCGCTGCCGCTGCGATGCATCTTTGGGCGCTTGCATGGCTCGGTGCAGATGGCCACGCCACTGCGCCACCTGTGCATATCCCGTCTGCTTCAGCCAATTGGGGGGGCTGTCACGGGGGCCGTGGCGCACATAGCCCGTGGCCTGAATGCTCTGGCTCCATGACCACAGCTCCCAATCCATGCCATGAGGGTTGCGTTCCCCATGCGGGGCTTTCAAGCGCACCGTCCACTCCCAGCGCTGCCCGGCACGCAAACCCTGTGTCGGTGTATCGCCATACCAGGACAATGCAATGCGCTGTGGCAGCGGGACTGCCTGCGGGGGGTCTTGCAAAGACAACGCTTGCTCCACCTGAAAGCGCAAGCGCACGCCACGCGCAACGGGCTGGGGCATCTCCGTAATCACACCCTTCACCCGGACATCGCGCCCTTCCCATGCTGCAGGCATGCGCTGCGCCTGAAACACGGTGGCACGCCAGCCCGTAAGACCCCATGCCAGCCCGGCACCCAGCAGCACATACACTGCAGCTTTGCGCCAGCCCGGCCAGCGCCACAGCGCCAGCGCCGCCACCACAACCGCAACCACCGCAGCTACATATAGCCACATGGGCCCAAGCTGTGCCTGCTGCAGTTGTAACGCCACGCCAGCCACCACACCGCACATCCCGCAGACACCCGTCGCAGGAAGGTGTGTAGAAACTGTGCAATGTCTTGGCATACTGCCAAGCATGCAGGCACAACGCTGTGCAGGCAAAGCCGATTGCACAGTTTGCACAGTTCACCCGCTACGACAGACAAGACGAAAGGAACAACACCATGAACATTTACGACCGACTCCAAGCCCTCCAGATCAACCTGCCCCCTGTCTCCATCCCTGCTGCCGCCTACGTGCCTTTTGTGCAAACCGGCAACCTGGTGTTTTTGAGTGGCCACATTGCCCGCAAAGACGGCCAAGCCTGGACAGGCCAGCTGGGTGCCAATATTTCTACCGAAGAAGGCAAGCAAGCTGCACGTGCTGTGGCCGTGGATTTGCTGGGCACACTGCAAGCGGCCTGTGGTGGTGACTTGAACCGTGTACAGCGCATTGTCAAAGTGATGAGCCTGGTCAACTCCACCCCTACCTTCACTGAGCAGCATCTGGTCACCAACGGTTGCTCCGAGCTGCTGGCCGAAGTGTTTGGCGACCAGGGCAAGCACGCACGCAGCGCCTTTGGCGTGGCCCAAATCCCCATGGGCGCTTGCGTTGAGATTGAATTGATTGCAGAGATTAAATAAAAAAATAGCTATCAGCGCTTACAGGTAAACGTTTTCAATATGAAAACATACTGAAAACTAATACCCATAAGTGAAAGCAGCTACCATTTTGAAAACATCATCAAAAAAGCGCGGTCCTGGGTAGCCAGAACCGCGCTTTTTTGCAAGTGCAGAGGCTGCAGCCTAGCCGTGAAGAGCGCTGGCTGCCCACTGCGCATTCTGGGCAACCGTAATGCGCTGGTCAGCCACAGCCGCCAACTGCTCTTGACTGACCAAGCGCGCATCCAGCTCTTGCAGGGGCAGCAGCACAAACGCACGCTCATTCATGCGCGGATGGGGCACCGTCAGCGCCACGCCATGCATGTGTTCATCGCCCCACAGCAAAATATCCAGATCCAGCGTACGCGGGGCATTGCGATAAGGGCGCTCACGCCCTGCAGCCTGCTCCAGCATCTGCAAGGCCTGCAAAAAAGCCTGAGGCGCTTGCTCCGTGTCTAGCGCGGCCACGGCGTTCAAATAATCCGGCCCTGTGGCATCCACGGGTGCACTGCTGTAGAGCGAAGAGACCGACAGCAACCGCGTACCTTGCAAAGCGGCCATGCCCTTTAAAGCATGCAGCAAGGCTTCTCCCCGGTCGCCCAGGTTGGCACCCAGCCCTACATACACACGCACGGTCATGCTTGAGAGCTGTCAGCAGCGGCGGCTTGACCATTGCCCGCCGGTTTACGGCGGCGACGGCGGCGTTTTTTGGCCGGCGCATCACCCAGCTCACTGGTGCTTTGTGCTGCCATGTCATCCAGTGGCGACTCAGCAGCCTCTACCTTGCGCGGTACACGGCGCGCAGGTTGCGTCGCCTTTTGCTTTTGCCGCTGCTCTTCACGCACCTGGGCTACCAAATCTTCGCGACGGGCATCGTCTGCGGTTTGAAATTCTTGCCACCACTCGGCCAGGGCTTCTTCCACTTCACCCACGTCTGCACGCAGGCGCATAAAGTCAAAACCTGCACGAAAGCGGGCCTGCAGCACCATGCCAAAGGGCGTAGCGCCCGTGCGCTTGTCAAAGCGTGGCTGCATGATCCAGATCTCGCGCATGTCGGCCGCCAGCTTGCCGCGGCCAGAGACATCGCCAATGCGCTGCTCAAAGACTTCGTCAATCGCATCGTTGAGCGCCGGGAAAGCATGAAAGCCTTTTTTCAGCCGTTGCTCCCAGCCATTTTTCACGTCTTGCCACAGCACGCAGGCCAGCATGAAGCTGGGCGCTACCGGCTTGCCCTCGCCCACGCGGCGGTCGGTGTCGGCCAGCGCCGCTTTGACAAATGGATGCTCCGCACGCTCAACCACCACATCCAGCAAGGGGTAAATCCCTTTGGCCAGACCCAGCTTTTTAAGCTGCTCGATCGAGGCCAGCGCATGGCCGGTCTGCAGCAGCTTGAGCATTTCGTCAAACAAACGGCTTTGGGGCACGTCCTTGAGCAAATGCTCTGACTCCACCAGAGGCTTGGCTGTCTTGGGCTCAATCTTGAAACCCAGGGGGCTGAGCTTGGCCGCAAAACGCACGGCACGAATGATGCGCACCGGGTCTTCGCGGTAACGCGTGGTGGGGTCACCAATCATGCGCAGCACACGTTTTTGTGCGTCCTGAATGCCCTTGTGAAAATCGACCACAACCTGCGTTTCCGGGTCGTAGTACATGGCATTGACCGTGAAGTCGCGGCGCGTGGCATCCTGGTCCTGCGGGCCCCAGACGTTGTCGCGCAGCACACGGCCACTGGCATCTACGGCATGCTTCATGTGCGCCAAAGCCAGTTTGCTGGTGCGCTCATTGCCGCTGACCTGTTCAGCCAGGCTGTTGTCCAGGAAGGCACGGAAGGTGGAAACCTCAATGACCTCATGCTCACGGCCACGGCCATACACCACGTGCACGATGCGGAAACGCTTGCCAATGATGAAGGCACGGCGAAACAGGTGCTTGACCTGCTCGGGCGTGGCATTGGTGGCTACGTCAAAGTCTTTGGGGCGCAGGCCCAGGAGCAAGTCACGCACAGCACCGCCCACAACGTAGGCCTCATAGCCTTCGTCTTTGAGCGTGCGCACGACATCGATCGCCCGCGGATCCACCAGTTGAAGATCAATGCCGTGCACACTGGCCGGCACCTCTTCACGCTTGCCAAAACGCGGCTTGCGCGAACGGGAGGCGGGCTCTTTGCCCAGCAATTTATCAATGATGGTCTTAATCATGTGTTCTCAGTAAACAGATCCAGGACGCGCCAGCCGCGCTCTTGCGCCAATGCACGCAAACGGGGCTCGGGGTTGGTGGCCACAGGGTGATTGACCCGCTCCAGCAAAGGCACGTCGTTCATGGAGTCGCTATAGAAGGTGGATTCCACCTCATCCCAGCTCAGCCCGCGCTGTGCCAGCCAGGCATCCATGCGCGCCACCTTGCCTTCGCGCATATTGGGTATGCCTTTGACCGCACCCGTATACCAGCCAGTGGCATCACGCTCTAAATCGGTGGCAATCAACTCCTGCACGCCAAATGCCTGGGCAATCGGGCGGGTTACAAACTCATTGGTGGCCGATGTGATCACCACGGTATCTCCCGCATCCAGATGGTTTTGCACCAGCGCAATGGCTTGGGGCTTGATGGCAGGGCCAATCACTTCCTGCATGAAACGCTGGTGCGCAGCGTTGGCTGCATCAGCACCCCGCTGCACCACCGCTTCGGTGGCAAAACGCACATAGTCGTGCACATTCAATGTGCCTGCCTGGTAATGCGCAAAAAACTCGTCATTACGCTGACCAAACTCTGCACGGTCACTCCAGCCAATGGCAATCGAAAACTCTCCCCAGCCATGGTCAGAGTCCATGGGAATCAACGTGTGGTCAAGGTCAAACAGTGCCAAACGAGGCCGCGGTACCTGGGTGACAGAAGACATGAATGCTTTCAATAAGAGCGAAAACTGCAAGCGTGGCGCACTACTGCGTCATGCTTATTCAGTCTCCAGCATGGTTTTGAGCAAGGGAATGGTGATTGCACGCTTATTGCGCAAAGCAAATTCGTCGAGCATGTCCAGCAACTGCATCAAGCTGGCCAGATCACGCGAAAAGCGTTTGAGCATGTAGTCCACCACATCGGCACTCAAGGTCACACCACGCGCCGCGGCTTCCGTCTTCAGCACCTCTCGGCGCTCTTCCTCATTGGGCACATGCAGTTGGAACACATGGCCCCAGCCCAGACGGCTGCGCAGGTCGTCACGCACCTCCATCGCAGCTGGCGGCGTATCTCCGGCCGACAAAATCCATCGTGGAGAGCCGCTGGGCGGATTGATGGCGTTCACAAACCAGTTAAAGGCACGGGCTTGCTGCATGGGCGTGTACAGGTGCACGTCATCCATCAGCACGGCCGACCAGCGCTCATCGAACTCAGGTGGAAAACCGGTCGATGCATCCAGCCAGCCCACCTGGGCACCTTGCTCACGCAGCATTTCGCGCACTGCTTTGAGCAAATGGGTTTTGCCCGAGCCTGAAGCCCCCCAAAGGTAAGTCGGTACGGGCGAGCGCTGGGCGGCACCAAAGCCATCGTTGACCCAGTTTTGCAGATGACTGACCACCGGCGCATTGCGGCCAGCATAAAAGCGCGAAAGGGATGGCCCTGTGGGCAAGCCAATATCCAGCGCCAACTGCTTCATAGAGGGCATGCCGTCGGTACGTCTTGCCAGCGATTACGCAAGCGAAAATGCAAAAAAAATGCAGTCAAAAGCAGCAACGTGGGCATGAAGAAAAAGAACGAAACCCTTTGCAGCCAAGTGGCAAGGGACATAAAAGTAACCAAAAGTGTGCGGTACAAGGGTCTATTTTAGTCTGCTTCCGCCAATTCCACAGACACAGGCTTGCTCTTGGCACTAGCAAAGAGCTGCCAAGCGGGTTCTTATAACCCGCGATGCCCTGCTATGACACAGCGGCATGAAGGACATGTCACTGGGTATCGACTTAGAATCGGCCCCTGCCCTGCACCCGCCCGGGCACCATCCCTGCACAGATCTATCCCATGAGCTCCTCTGCCTCCCAATCTACCCCCATTTCTTACAAAGACGCTGGCGTTGACATCGACGCGGGCGACGCACTGATTGAGCGCATCAAGCCCTTGGCCAAGAAAACCATGCGTGAAGGCGTGATGGCAGGCATTGGCGGCTTCGGTGCGCTGTTTGAAGTGCCCAAGCGTTACAAAGAACCCGTTCTGGTCTCCGGCACCGATGGTGTGGGCACCAAGCTGCGTCTGGCATTTGAGTGGAACATGCACGACACCGTGGGCATCGATCTGGTTGCCATGAGCGTCAACGATGTGCTGGTGCAAGGCGCCGAGCCACTGTTTTTCCTGGACTACTTTGCCTGCGGCAAGCTGGATGTAGATACCGCTGCAGCCGTAGTGGGCGGTATTGCCAAGGGCTGCGAGCTGTCCGGCTGTGCACTGATCGGTGGTGAAACCGCTGAGATGCCCGGCATGTACCCCGCTGGCGAATACGACCTGGCTGGTTTTGCTGTGGGCGCCGTCGAAAAGTCCAAAATTTTGACGGGTCAGAACGTCAAGCCTGGCGACGTGGTGCTCGGCCTGGCCTCTGCAGGCGTGCACTCCAACGGCTTCTCGCTGGTGCGCAAGTGCATTGAACGCGCTGAAAGCCAAGGCAATGTTCCCGCTACTTTGGATGGCAAGCCCTTCAAGCAAGCCGTGATGGAGCCCACCCGCCTGTACGTCAAGAACGTACTGACTGCGCTGGCCCAGCACCCCATCAAGGCACTGGCCCACATCACCGGCGGCGGCTTGCTGGAAAACATTCCCCGTGTGCTGCCCGAAGGCACAGGCGCTGACCTGAAGGCCGGCAGCTGGCCACAGACCGAATTGTTTGCCTGGCTGCAAAAAACCGCCGGCATTGATGATGTGGAAATGAACCGCACCTTCAACAACGGCATTGGCATGGTGGTGGTGGTTGACGCGCAAGAAGCCGAGGCCACTGCAGCAACTTTGCGCCAACTGGGTGAAACGGTCTATACGATCGGTAACATTACGCAACGCAGCGAAGGCGCTGCCGTCCAAGTTTTGTAAACACTTCTACAGATCGTCACATATGGGGAATCAGCATCAACTTTCAGCCGTTTGCCCACCCCCTGCCGCGCCTTCTCGCGGTGTGATGATCGCCAGCTACCTGCTCATGGCCTGCACGCTGCTGCTGGTCATGTGGCAAAAACTGCTGCCCGGGCTGCTTTGCGCATGCCTGGGCTTTTTATTGACGCGTGGTCTGGCATCGATACTGTCACTGATTGATCGCCGCCCTCCGGGCCCCACGCCGGATCGCTGGGCCCAGGTGACTGCAGCCACACTGGTGTCCATTGCCCCCCTGATCTGGCTGGCTATTGCGCTGACCCACTCGCGCGGCTACCTGACCGACATTCCCCACCAGTACAAAGAGCTGCTGGACTACCTGGCCAACACCGTGCTGGAGCTGCGCCAAAAACTGCCTGCAGAGCTGGGCACCATGCTGCCCCAGGGGGCTGCTGAGATTCAGCAAACCATTGCCACCTATCTGGCCACCAAAGCAGGCAGCCTGGCTTCTGCCGGCAAGGCATGGCTGGGTGGTTTGCTGCATGCCTACATGGGCCTGCTGATTGGTGCGCTGGCAGCCGTTCGTCCCCGGATTGCTCCGCGCGCACCGCTGACGCAGGCACTGCAGCGCCGCGTCATGCTGCTGGGCGAAGCATTTCGCCAAATTGTGGCCGCGCAGTTCTGGATTGCGCTGTTCAACACCTCGCTCACCGCCATTTTCCTGCTGTTCATCCTGCCTGCGCTGGACATGGCTCTGCCCTATACACCAGCACTCATCATGCTGACTTTTGTGGCCGGCCTGATCCCTATCGTTGGCAATCTGTTTTGCAACGTGGTGCTGACCATTGTGGGCCTGTCCGTCTCACCCGTGGCTGCTGCTGTGTGTCTGGGCTTTTTGATCTTGATTCACAAAGCCGAATACGTCATCAACGCCAAGGTGGTGGGTCAGCGCACACACATGGCAGTCTGGGAGTTGCTGACCGTGATGTTTGTGGCCGAATCGGTCTTTGGCCCCGCAGGCCTGGTGGCTGCCCCGCTGTTTTATGCTTACCTCAAGAAAGAGCTGGAAGCGTCCAGGCTTGTGTGAGCAATTAAAAAGAGAGCTGTCTGCGCATGCATTTAAAGCAGTTCAGATATAAATCACTTTGAAACTATTAAAAATAGAGCGCCATGCGCTCTATTTTTTTTAAACCCGCGCAACCCCATCACCTTTATCGAGCAGCTCGCAGCAACTCGATCCGTGCCTCAATCAGGCTCAAGTCATGGGGGGCTTGTGCCATGCGCACATAGGTTTGCAAATCGCGCAAGGCATCATTGCGCTGCCCCATTTGAGCCAGCACCAGACCACGGTCACGGTAGTTGTCCGCATGCTTGGGGCTCAGAATAATCAGCCGGTTGAGCACACCCAGCAGCAACGGTTGCTGACCGTCCTGCACGTAGATGCTTTTGAGATTGCGCAGCATGCGCTCAATGATCTCTGCGCCACTGGCAGGCACCAAAAACATATGCAGCGGTGCGATATCGTCCTCTGCCAGCCCCCAGCCTTCACGAAAAGGCTCCAGCCGCTCCGACAGCATGTTCTGCGTCAGGCCGCGCCCAGTCAGAGGGTCTTGAATGATGATGCCCTCATCCACACGCACCTTCACCAAAAAGTGTCCGGGAAAAGAAATGCCATCGACCTTCAGGCCAATCCCCCACGCCAGCTCCATCCACAGCACCGCCAGAGAAATGGGAATGCCCCGGCGCGTTTGCAGCACATGGTGCATGTAGCTGTTGGACGGATCTGTAAAGTCGTTGGCATTGGCTGCGAACCCGAGTTTTTCGTAAAAAAACTCATTGAGCATGAAGTGGCGCTGCATCGCCGTTGCGCCCCAGGGAATGGTCTTGCGCAGGCGCTCGGCCAAGCCATCGACCTGAAACAGAACGTCCTGTACGTCCAGCTCCGGCACAGCCTCTTGCGCCAGACTGGCAGCCGCCTCCAGCAACGGAAAGGCCACATCGTGGCCAACCAGACACTGGAAGTGGTCAAGCGCAGAAGGGACTTCGAAATTGAACGACATGCTGCGCACTCTACCGTGATTTGTCGAACTGCAAAGCCCTTGTCACGGTATAGACACCATCAGCGACGCAGCAAACTGCGCAGCTTCAAGCCCGAAGCCCACAGTGCTCCAAAGTAAATGGCTGCCGAGCCGGCCAGCATCAGCGTCATCAATCCAATGCGCTGCCACTCATGGGCTTGCAAAGCCTTCCAGTCCCACTGGTGCGCACCCCATCCCAAAAAAGCACCCAGCAACATGGCTGCAGCGGCCACCTGCAGCAGGTATTTGCCCCAGCCCACAACAGGTTTGTAGGCACCGCGGCGCAGCAGGCCAACCAGCAGCCACACCGCGTTGACCAGTGCACCCAGCCCAATAGACAGTGCCAGGCCCGCATGCGCAATCCAGGGCACCAAGACCGCATTCATGATTTGAGTCAGCACCAACACAGCCACAGCAATCTTCACCGGCGTGCGCATGTCCTGACTGGCAAAGTAGCCGGGCGCCAAGACCTTGATTGCCACCAGACCAACCAGTCCGGCCCCATAGCCAACCAGCGCCAAAGCGATTTTGGAAACGTCGCTGCTTTGCAGCGCACCACGGTGAAACAAGGTGGCCACCAATGGCTCGGCAAATGCCAGCAGCCCCACGGCACAGGGCACCGCCAGCAGCACCACCAGACGCAGACCCCAGTCGAGCATATCGGAGTAGCGTTGCGCATCGCCCGCCGCTTTGGCCGACGCCAGCTGCGGTGTCAGCACAACACCCAGCGCCACCCCCAGCAGCGCGGTGGGAAACTCCATCAACCGATCGGCGTAAAACAGCCACGTCACACTGCCCGGTGTCAGGTAGGACGCAATTTGCGTATTAATCATCAGGCTGACCTGCGCCACCCCCACCCCCAGCAGGGCAGGCAGCATCAGTGACAGGATGCGGCGCACACCACCGTCGCTCCACGCGGCCTTGATGGCCGAAGGCGTGAGGCCAATGCGGGGCAGCAAACCCAATTTTTTCAGCACGGGTAACTGCACACCCAACTGGAGCACGCCACCGAGCACAACGCCTGCGGCCATGGCATATATGGGCTCAATGCCCTGGCGATCCAGCCATGGAGCCAGCAGCAAGGCTGCACCAATCATGCAAACGTTCAGCAAGACCGGCGTGACCGCGGGTACCGCAAACTGTTTCCAGGTATTGAGCACCCCAGCACACAGCGCCACCATGGACATGAAGCCGATGTAGGGGAACATCCAGCGCGTCATCAGCACTGCTGCTTCTTGGGCATGCCCGCTTTCAAAGCCACTGGCCAGCAGCCATACCAATACCGGAGCACCTGCCACGCCCACCACGCACGTCAGCAGCAGCACCCAAAACAGCACGGTGGCAACATTGCCAATCAATGCGCGCGTTCGCTCCTCGCCCTCCTGGGTCTTGGTGGTCGCCAGCACAGGAACAAAGGCCTGGCTGAACGCCCCTTCGGCAAACAAGCGCCGAAACAGGTTAGGAATACGGAAGGCGACGTTGAAGGCGTCCGTGAGCGCATTGGCCCCGAACATGGAGGCCATGATCAGATCACGGGCCAGACCTGTGACCCGGGAGGCCAGGGTCATCAACGAAACAGTGGAGGCGGATTTGAGAAGTGACACCCTGGCAGTGTAGCTATGCCAAACCTCGGCTGACACGCAGCACGCAGCAAAGCTGCAATCCGTTACGTTGCGCCGTTTGGGGCTTCAACCTCAAAAACACCAATCTGGTGCATCACATGCAGCACATGCACCAAATAAATCACAGCGCCCACTTGTGGTGCGCACGCCATCTGCTGCAAGCCCTCGCAAGCGTTGCTATAATCGCTGGCTTCGCTGGCATCATCCACAGACAACTCAAGGAATACATCATGGCAACTAAAGCCAAAAAGAACCCCCGCCTGGCCTCCGGCCGCAAGCGCGCTCGCCAAAACGTCAAGCTGAACGCTGCGAACACATCGCTGCGTTCGAAGTACCGTACTGCTGTCAAGAACGTCGAGAAGGCTGTCCTGGCCGGCGACAAGGTGAAGGCTACCGAACTGTTTGCCAAGGCTCAGTCCGTGCTGGATACCGTGTCCGACAAGGGCATCTTCCACAAGAACAAGGCTGCTCGCGATAAGAGCCGCCTGTCGTCCAAGGTTAAAGCCTTGGCACTGGCCGCCTAATCCACATTTAGGCATCGCCCGGATGGCCTGGCCATCCGCCGTTTGCTACGGGTGCGCTGCCAGCGAAACATCTAACCGCCTTCGGGCGGTTTTTTGTTGCCTGTACATCGGCCATTGAACGCACGCCAGCATGCATCCCATACGAACGCGGGCAAACCGCTTATCAGATTAGTACTAATACCAATTGATTAGCATCAATTTTTTATTGATCAAAGATAATTTGAGGTCGAAAAGTCTTGTGTCATCTATATGACCTGCTTTCTGAATCAACACAAAAGCCTGCCACATGCGCGCAGGCTTTTTTTGTCATCCAGCCTCGAAGAGTCATGAAAAAGTCAATCAAAATAGGATTGGGCGTTGTTGCGACCCTGATCCTGGCGGCCCTGTTATTTTTAAACTGGCCACTGCTCCCCCGTTCAGTTCCCAAGGCAGAGAACGAGCAGCCGGTGGACGTGGTGATGGTGGGCGCAGGCGCAATGAGCGCCACGCTGGCCACTTATCTGCAGGAGCTGCAGCCCGACTGGAAGATGGAAGTCTTCGAGCGCCTTGACGGCGTGGCTCTGGAGAGCACCTATGGCTGGAACAACGCGGGCACGGGCCACTCCGGTTTTGCCGAACTGAACTACACCCCTCAGTTGCCTGATGGCAGCGTGGAGACCAAGCGTGCCATCGGCATTGCCGAGCAGTTCGAGGTAACACGCCAGTTCTGGGCTCACCAGGTTGGCCGCGGCCACCTGCAGGCGCCTGAAACCTTCGTGAACGCCACACCCCACATGAGCTTTGTCTGGGGTGAGGACAACATTAGCTTCCTGAAGAAACGCCAAGAAGCCCTGATCCAGAACCCTCTGTTCTACGGCATGGAATATTCCGAGGACCAAGAGAAAATCAAACAGTGGGCACCACTGATGATCGAAGGCCGTGACCCGGCACAGAAGATCGCCGCCACTTATATGCCTTTGGGCACTGACGTGAACCACGGCGTGTGGACGCAACAGTTGATGGCATCTTTGCAAAAGACGGCCAACTTCAAATTGCACCTGCAAAGCGAAGTGACTGCCCTGCGCCAGAATGCCGACAAGACCTGGAACGTCACCGTGGCCGACCTGGCCAACGCGGGCCAGGAAAAAACCATCAAAGCCAAGTTCGTTTTCGTAGGTGCCGGTGGTGCTGCGCTCAAAATGCTGCAAGCCTCGGGCATTCCTGAATCCAAGAACTACGCAGGCTTCCCTGTCGGCGGACAGTTTCTGGCGATTGAGAACCCAGAGCTCACAAAACGCCACGATGTCAAAGCCTACGGCATTGCTTCCACCGGCTCGCCCCCCATGTCAGTACCCCATCTGGATGCTCGCCAGCTCGACGGTCAGCCTGTGATGCTGTTTGGCCCCTTTGCACTGGCTACAACCAAGTTCCTCAAGTACGGCTCATGGTGGGACCTGTTCTCCTCGGTCAACCACGACAACCTGATGGGCATGCTGGGCGTGGGTATCCACAATCTGGACCTGGTTCAGTACCTGCTGCAACAGGCCGAGCTCACTGATGAAGACCGCCAGCAAGTGCTGCAAGAGTACTTCCCCCACGCCAAGCGTGAAGACTGGCGCCTGGTGACAGCTGGCCAGCGCGTGCAAATCATCAAACGCGATCCAGAAAAAGGCGCTGTATTGCAGTTCGGCACAGAGATCGTCGGCTCGCAAGACGGCAGCATCGCTGCGTTGCTGGGAGCATCGCCCGGCGCTTCTACCGCACCCCACATCATGCTGAACCTGCTCAAGAAGTCCTTCCCTGAGCAAATGGCCAGCACAGAGTGGAAGAACCACATCCAAAAGATCGTGCCCTCATACGGCAAAAAGATCAACGATGACGCAGGCTATACCAACGAAATTCGTCGCATGACCAGCTCGGCCCTGAAGCTGCCTTATCTGGATGTGCCACCGACCGTGGGCAAGCAGACAGACACTCCCGCCGTGAAACCTGAGGCTGCACCCGCCGCACCCCAAAACCCCACGCAACTAAACAAGGAAATGCAGGCACTCTAAGCCTGGTTCCCCAGACACCGGCCATGCCGGTATACCCCGCCGGCCTGTGCCGCGCGGGGTTTTTTCTTGGGACACCCAGCACTACCCGCCTGCTTCTTTTGCATGCACCGCCCCCTGACCCACGGCCCGACTGGCCGCGCACTGCTGCGTTTTGCCATGCCCCTGTGGGGCGGATACGTTCTGCAGTCGCTCAACACCTCGGTCAATGCTTTCTGGATCGGCCGCCACCTGGGTGAAGCTGCATTGTCCGCCGCCGTGCATGCCAACAACCTGCTGTTCATGCTGATCGCCTTGGTGTTTGGCATCAGCCAGGCCACCAACCTTTTGGTGGCACAGGCTGTGGGTGCGGGCCAGTGGCGATTGGCGCGGCGCACCACGGGCACGAGTGCAGGCCTGTTTCTGGCAGTATCCCTACTCATGGCAACCTTGGGCTGGCCGCTGGCTGCCCCGTTGCTACGCGCTATGGGTGCGGATGCTGCCACCGCAACACTGGCGGTCGATTACCTGCAAGTGCTGTTCCTGGCTCTGCCGCCCATGCTGCTACTGATATTTGTGGCCGCCGTGCTGCGCGGCACTGGGGACAGCCGCACGCCCTTTATTGCACTGCTGGCCGTTGCCGCAGGCGATGCTGCGCTCAACCCCTTGCTCATCTTTGGCGCAGGCCCAATTCCCGCCTGGGGCATCGCAGGCTCTGCCTTGGCCACCCTGGTGGCCAACAGCTTAGGGTTGCTGGGACTGCTGACTTGGCTGCGCTGGCGCCGTGTGCCACTGTGGATAGGCTGGCGCCAACGCCACTACCTGCGTCCAGCGCCCGCGCTGGTGCGCTGTCTGCTCACCAAAGGCCTGCCCATGGGACTGCAGATGCTCGTGGTCTCGCTCTCTTTGGTGCTGATGCTCAGTCTGGTCAACGCCCATGGCGCCCAAACCTCTGCCGCCTACAGCGCAGCACTGCAACTGTGGACCTATGTGCAGATGCCTGCGATTGCCGTGGCTTCAGCCTGCACCACCATGGCTGCCCAGAGCATTGGGGCAGGCCAATGGGCGCGTGTGGCACACACAGCCCGCGCAGGTGTGGCCTGCCATTTGCTGCTGACGGGCATCTGCATCGCGTTGGCCCTGACCTTTGAACGCCAGGTACTTGCCCTGTTCCTGCCCGAAGGCAGCGCCGCTCTGGAGCCTGCACTTGACATCAACCGCATCGTGCTGGGCTCGTTCGCGCTACTGGGTATCAGCAACGTACTCGCAGGGGTCGTGCGTTCCACGGGAGCAGTGCTGGTGCCGCTGGCTATCCTGGCCGCAGCCCTCTGGGGTGTGCGCCTGCCACTGGCCTGGGGATTACAGCCCCTGTGGGGACTGAATGCGCTGTGGTGGAGCTTTCCACTGAGCGCCGTGATGTCGCTGCTAATGTTACTGATCTACTACCGCTGGGGCGGCTGGCGCCAAGCCCGGCTGCTAAACAACGGCTGCCTGCCATCGTGAAAAACGGTGCGACTTGCTCTTGTCGCAGAAACAAAAAAGCTTCCCCTTGGAAGCCTTGGCTGGTACAGCGTGTCCATGCAGTCGAGAGGGGCTCACCCCTTCTTGCGATCAGGGGCCTCGTCAGGAATCAGGCAGGCCTCTGCCACTTGCAGATGGTTATCGCGGGCGAAGTTCAGTACAAAATCCCAGGCCATGGGTTCATGGGCCTGCAAGTCGCGGTGCACCACCACGCACTTGATGCCGTTCATCGTGGTAGGGATGCACCATGTGGAATAACCCAGATGGCTGCCGCGCTGGGCACCACCGGGGCGAAACTGACTCATCACTCCCGCCAATCGTTCGGCCCAGTCACTGGGGCGAAAGGTTTTTCCGTCCAAGGTCACGCCTTGGATGAACAGTTCTTTGGAGCTTGGGGAAACCATCAGGGTAAATCTGGGTAAAAAGGGTGCCAATCGGGATCGCCATCGTGGACACCATGGTCGCAATTCTAACTCTTATATAAGACAGGAACATGGCACGGGGGATTGAAACCATGTAGAGGATTCATCCAAATATGCAGCAAAAGCATGTGGCCTTGCTTGCAGGGCCCTAGAATCGTTCTCTTGTCTTTTGTTGAAGCTCGCAAAAGTTGTGCCACGACTGTCATATCCGGAGATTGATGTAATGACCGCTCACATTGAGGCTGCCTCGCCCCACGTAATGCCCACCTACGGCCGCGTACCTATCGCGCTGGAGCACGGCCGAGGCTGCCGAGTATGGGATGTGAACGGCAAGGAATATCTGGATGCACTGGGTGGCATTGCCGTGAACACACTGGGCCACAACCACCCCAAGCTGGTGCCCGCGCTGCAAGAGCAGCTGACCAAGCTCATCCACACATCCAACTACTACCATGTGCCGGGCCAGGAAACACTGGCCGCGCTGCTGACTGAGCGTGCAGGCATGACCAATGTGTTCTTTTGCAATACAGGTCTGGAAGCCAACGAAGCGGCCATCAAGATTGCCCGCAAGTACGGTGTCGACAAGGGCATTGAAAAGCCTGAAATCGTGGTCTATGACCATGCATTCCATGGCCGCTCGATTGCCACCATGAGCGCCACCGCCAACCCCAAAGTGCGCAATGGGTTTGGCCCCTTGCTGGACGGTTTCACCCGTGTGGCCCCCAACGACTACGAAGCACTTGTCGAGGCCACCGAAGGCAACCCCAACATTGTGGCCGTGATGATGGAGCCCATCCAGGGCGAAGGCGGCCTGCACCCCATGCGTGCCGACTACCTCAAGAAGGTGCGCGCACTGTGCGATGCCAATGGCTGGCTGCTGATCATGGACGAGGTGCAAGCCGGCATGGGCCGCACCGGCAAGTGGTTTGCCCACCAGTGGGCTGACATCACGGCCGATGTCATGACCCTGGCCAAGGGCCTGGGCTCGGGCGTGCCGATTGGTGCTGTCGTTGCACACAAGGCGGCTGCCGAAGTGCTCAAGGCGGGCAACCACGGCTCTACCTTTGGTGGCAACCCGCTGGCCATGCGTGCAGGGGTCGAAACCATCCGCATCATGGAAGAAGATGGCTTGCTGGCCCACTCCACCCAGGTGGGTGACTACCTGAAGGCCAAGCTGCAAGCCGAGCTGGGTGGCATTGAAGGCTTTGTCGAAGTGCGCGGCCAGGGCCTGATGATTGGCGTGGAGCTGGCCAAACCCTGCGGCCAGCTGATCGGTCAGGCCGCTGAAGCCGGTCTGCTGCTGAGCGTGACCTCTGAGACCGTGATCCGCATCGTGCCACCACTGATCCTGAGCGAAGCCGAAGCAGACGAAATCGTCGCCAAGCTCAAACCTCTGGTACAAGCCTTGCTGGCTGCCTG
Source organism: Comamonas avium (assembly GCF_014836675.1). Classification (GTDB taxonomy): domain Bacteria; phylum Pseudomonadota; class Gammaproteobacteria; order Burkholderiales; family Burkholderiaceae_C; genus Comamonas; species Comamonas avium. The sequence goes on along the minus strand of NZ_JACSQK010000005.1, from coordinate 381,579 downwards.
ACCCCAAGGAATCGTGCATGAAGCATTACCTGCAATTTAGCGACTTTAGCGCCGACGAATACGACTACCTGCTGACCCGCGCCGCCTTGATCAAGCAAAAGTTCAAGGGCTACGAAAAGCACCACACGCTCAGCGACCGCACGCTGGCCATGATTTTCGAGAAGGCCAGCACCCGCACCCGTGTCAGCTTTGAAGCCGGCATGTACCAGCTGGGTGGCTCCGTTGTTCACCTGACCACGGGCGACAGCCAGCTGGGCCGCGCTGAGCCGATTGAAGACAGCGCCCGTGTCATCAGCCGCATGACCGACCTGGTCATGATCCGCACCTATGGCCAGGACAAGATTGAGCGCTTTGCCCAATATTCGCGCGTGCCCGTCATCAATGGCCTGACCAACGAGTTCCACCCCTGCCAGATTCTGGCCGACATCTTTACCTTCATTGAGCACCGCGGCTCCATCAAGGGCAAGGTTGTCGCCTGGGTGGGCGATGGCAACAACATGGCCAACACCTGGCTGCAGGCAGCAGACCTGCTGGGCTTCAAGGTGCACCTGTCTACGCCCGGCGGCTATGAAGTGAACGAGCAGTTGGCCTTCAGTGGCAAGCCCGTCAACCCAGGCTGCTATGAAGTGTTCAAAGACCCGCTGCAAGCGTGCAAGGGTGCTGATCTGGTCACCACCGACGTGTGGACCAGCATGGGCTACGAGGCTGAAAACGAAGCACGCAAGAAGGCATTTGCCGACTGGTGTGTGGACCAGGAAATGATGGCCGCCGCCAAGCCCGAAGCCGTGTTCATGCACTGCCTGCCTGCCCACCGCGGGGAAGAGGTACAGGCCGATGTGATTGACGGCCCGCAGTCCGTGGTCTGGGACGAGGCAGAAAACCGCATGCACGTGCAAAAGGCGCTCATGGAGTACCTGCTGCTGGGCAAGCAGGCGGATTAACGCCTATCGCCATGCCATGAACGTGATGCGCGCCTTTTGCACGCCTCTCACAAAAACAGGAGCTGCTTACGCGCGCCTGCTAAAGCTTTCACACGTCTTTCGTTTGCAAAGCAAGGCAGGATCAGCGTTAGCAGCTCTTTTTTTATTTAAACCCCGCAGCACCATCACAGTCCTGCGCGGCCAGCGCCCCTTTTCCTGCTCAGCCAGCGGTACGCGCACCCTGGATCTGCGCCGCATGTCACGCTGCAGCAGCGCGCTGCACTCCATCGCCTGCAGCCACTTGCTGAAAACGCCGCGCTACCTGCTCGGCCACACCTAGGGCCTTTTCTTACTTTTTTCACATGGCATGCATGCGCTTTGCCGTGGGCTGGTCTGTGCCTTGCTTATGCAGTTAGGCGTCCACCCGCGACACGGCGATGTCTGCTGTGCGCCTTAATTTTTTTGCCTATCGAAACCAAGCTCTTCACCGCTTCCCCCACCATGTCCGAAGCCATTCACCCTTGCCTGCTGTGCGGCAAGTGCTGCCAGAACTACCGCGTCGAGTTTTCCATTTACGAGCTGCAATCCATGGGCGGCACCGTGCCCGACCATCTGGCCCATGAAGTGCCCGCCAAAGGCAACCGCGCCCGCATGAACGGCACCGAACAGCACCCCGTGCGATGCGCCGCACTGAGCGATCTGCCCCATCTGGGCGAAGGCTGTGTGGGCTGCGGCATTTATGAGCAGCGCTCACGCCCGTGCCGCGACTTTCCCTTTGCCTCTTATGGCTGCCACGACACCCGCGAAAAATTTGGACTGCCTGCGCTGCAAGAGCATGAAATAACGCCGTGGCTGGAAAGCGCCTGATCGAAGGCAGTACTGCCTGGCAGATCGCAGCTGGCTGGCCATCAACCATACAAGGCTGTACACAGGCATAAATAGTTGCTGGCCCCTTGGCATCTGGGTCTGCAACACCATTCATGGCGGAAAATGGCTGTCAGCAAGCACCACGTCCCCTGTCTGAATTGAGCCAAACCATGCCCTGTTACGCCTACATTGCCACCAGCCTTGACGGTTTTATTGCCCGCCCCGATGGAAATCTGGACTGGCTGAACGCAGCCCAGGCCCGTATCACCCCGCCCGAAGACTGTGGCTATGCCGCGTTCATGCAGGGCATTGATGCACTGGTCATGGGCCGCAACACCTATGAAACAGTGCGCGGCTTTACACCCTGGCCGTATGACAAGCCGGTCTATGTACTCAGCCGCACTGTGCAGGCATTGCCCGACGCACCTGCAGGCGTACAACTTTTTCAGGGCACGCCTGCTGAGCTGCTTGCCCACGCCCAGCGCCAAGGCCAGACACGGCTTTATGTGGATGGTGGCCTGACCGTGCAATCGTTCATTGCGGCGGGTTTGCTCGATGAAATCACCCTCACCCGCATTCCGGTGCTGCTGGGCAAAGGTCTGCCACTGTTTGGCCCGCTGGGTGCGGGGCACACCGAAGTACAACTGCGCCATCTGAGCACGCGCAGCTGGGACTTCGGGCTGGTGCAAAGCCGCTACGCGCTGGAAAACAAAAAGGCCTGAAACGCTGACCAGCGCCTCAGGCCCGATGTATTCGCCTCAACTGCGCTGAAGCCTCAGGGCTTTTTGGCAGCAGGCGCGCAACTGCTGCCCCCGCAGCCACTGCAACCTCCGCACCCACCACCTTTGGCCGCAGCCGGAGCCAGCGCTGGGTGCATGCGCCCAGCCTGCTGGCGCCAGCGCGCAGGCAGATAACGCCACAGCAGCGACACCACGGCCACTGCCACAATCAAACCAACCGTCCATTCTTGCCACATTGCGCAGCCCTTTCGCTCATCAACCCCACCCCAGCGCCACGGCAATGCGGTAGGTTACAAAGCTGGCCAGATAGGCCAGACCAAACAGATAGCCCGCCATGATCAGCGGGTAACGCCAGCCATTGGTCTCGCGCTTGACCATGGCCAGCGTCGAGATGCAGTGCGGCGCAAACACAAACCACACCAGCACAGACAGCGCAGTCGCCAGCGACCAGCTGCCCGCAATCAGCGGGCCCAGCTGGGCAGCCGCATCGTCGCCCGTGGCCGACAGGGCATACACCGTGGCCAGCGCACTGACAGCCACTTCGCGGGCTGCCATGGCAGGCACCAAAGCGATGGCAATCTGCCAGTTAAAGCCAATGGGCGACAGCACCATCTCCAGCCAGTGGCCAATCTGACCGGCATAGCTGTAGCGGATGGCCCCTTCGGTAATGCCTTCGGGCGCACCCGGGTAGCTGGCCAGAAACCACAGCACGATGCTCACCGTCAAAATGATGCCGCCCACGCGGCGCAGGAAAATCATGGCGCGCTCATACAAACCCAGGGCCAGGCTGCGCAGACTGGGCCAGCGGTACGAGGGCAGTTCCATCAACAGCGGCGTTCGGGTCAGATTGCTGCGCCCCAGCTTGGCCACCCATGCCACCGCCATGGCGCTGGTAATGCCACCGATGTACAGCGCAAACAGCACCAAGCCTTGCAGGTTGAAAATGCCGCCCACCGTTTGATCCGGAATGAACGCAGCAATCAGCAGCGCATACACCGGCAGACGGGCCGAGCAGGTCATCAGCGGCGCAATCATGATGGTCAGCAAACGGTCGCGCCAGCTGGGAATTGAGCGCGTCGCCATGATGCCCGGCACCGCACACGCAAAGCTGGACAGCAACGGGATGAAAGAGCGCCCAGACAGGCCTACCGTGCCCATGATGCGGTCCAGCAAGAACGCCGCACGCGGCAGGTAGCCAGAGTCTTCCAGCACCAGAATAAAGAAAAACAGAATCAGAATCTGCGGCAAGAACACCAGCACCGAGCCGGTACCTGCAATCACTCCATCCACCAGCAGGCTGCGCAGCACGCCTTCAGGCATCGCCCCTGACAGCCACTCGCCGGCAAAGGCCACACTGCTTTCAATGCCGTCCATCAAGGGCTCGGCCCAGCTGAAAACGGCCTGAAAAATCAGAAACAAGGTCACCAGCAGCAGCAATGTGCCCCACAGCGGGTGCAGCACCACGGCATCAATGCGGTCATCGCGGTGTGTGGGTGTCGCGGGCTCTTGCACGGCGGCTTGCATGATCTCAGCCACCTGCTGGTGCAAGGCCAGCAGTTGCTCACGCGTATTGCGTCCCACCTCGGGCATGAATCGCCCATCCGCAACCGGTGGCTGCAACGTGCGGGCCGCCTGGCTGTCCAGCCAGGTCAAAAACTCTTTGGCTCCGCTTTGGTGCACACCCACGCTCTCGATCACTGGCACGCCCAGCAGTGCACTCAGCCGTTCCTTGTCGATGTGCAGGCTCTGGCGGCGCGCCATGTCGCTCATGTTCAGCACCAGCAGCATGGGCAGCCCCAGAGCGCGAGCCTCCAGCACAAGGCGCAAATTCAGGCGAAGGTGGGTGGCATCGGTCACGCAGACGAGCAACTCAGGAGGGGCTTCGCGTGCATGCTGACCCGTGACGATGTCGCGGGTAATACGCTCATCATCGCTGTGCGCATCCAGACTGTAGGTGCCCGGCAAATCCAGCAGACGCACGCGGCGTTTGCCCGGCGTGGTCAGCCAGCCTTCTTTGCGCTCCACCGTCACGCCAGCGTAATTGGCCACCTTCTGGCGCGCACCTGTCAGCAGATTGAACAAGGCTGTCTTGCCGCAGTTCGGGTTGCCCAGCAGTGCCGCACGCAGTGGTGCAGATTCGCTGTGTGCCGATGGTGCGTTCAAGTGCACGGGTACTTCGCGTGCGTTCATTCTGTGGCCTCCAGCTGCACCAGCACCTTGGAGGCCTCGTGGCGGCGCAGCGCAAACGTTGCCTGTCCCACGCGCACGGCCAGCGGGTCTGGCCCGGGGAAGCCGGTAGCCACAACGCGCACCGTCTCCCCTGGCAAAAAGCCAATCTCCATCAAGCGCAGCAGCAAGCCATGCTCTTGTTCAGTGGCTGCAGGAGCCAGATCGATCACACGGGCCAGCACTTGCGGCGCAAGGCAGTCCAGCCCCACCACGGTCACAGCACCGCTGGGCTTTGCAGGCGAAGTCACCGCTTGCGGTGCCGCCGAAGAAAAAGTATGCATACGAGTTTTAATTGATTTTGATTCTTATTTTCTTTTTACTCCCATCGCTGAACCTGATGTCTGCCTGAACCAGAGTGGCGCAAAGGGCTTTTGCATCCGTCAGGCCGCCATCCCACACGGCTAGTCCCTTGCAGCAAAAGGGGCCACATTTTCCGGACACAATCACGCGGCCCACTGCCCTGCCCCCACGTCCATGACCCACCCCTGCCTAACCTGCGGCGCTTGCTGCGCTGCTTTTCGCGTGGATTTTTCGATCTATGAATCTGAAACCCATGGCGGGCGCGTACCAGCCGGGCTGGCGGATGAAATCACCACCTCCATGTGCCGCATGCGTGGCACCGACTACGCGCGCCCCCGCTGCGCTGCGCTGACGGGCACAGTCGGCGAGAAAGCGGCCTGTGGTATTTACGAGTGGCGTCCATCGCCCTGCCGTGAATTTGCAGCAGGCTCTGATGCATGCAACCGCGTGCGTCAGCGCCAGGGGCTTGCGCCCTTAGAGAACGGTTTGCTCTAAGACCTTTGGCGCCAAACGCCACGGCACCACGGCACCACGGCACCACGGCTGTGGCAACGCAGCGCCACCTGCCAAATTCAGTACAGGGGCCTGCAGCATCTGTGGTGTGCACCAGTCGCCGCAACTGCTGCCCGCCAAATTGCCCCTTGGCCTGCAATTTTGTTCAATACCGGCCAGCCAGCTTTGGGCACAGTGCGGCCTGTGAATGAACTACACACATCTTCTCTATGGACGAGCTTGCTGGCAATGGCTGGCTTTGCTCTGGTCGGTGCCATCACCCCCGGGCCTGTCAATGTGCTGGCTTTACGCCATGGCAGCCAGGGGCCGGGCTACCAGGCTCTGATGTATGTACTGGGGGCCAGCCTGAGCTACGTTGTCGTGGTGGCATGCATGGGCTTTGGAAGCACCCGCATGCTGGGGCAACACCCGGGGATGGCACACAGCGCGCAATGGCTGTGCGCAGCCTATTTACTCTGGCTGGCCTGGCAACTGGCGCGCGCACCAGCCCTTCAGCCTTTGGCTGTCCAGCCCAGTCACCACCCCAGCCCATGGCAGGCTTTCAACCAGGGGGTCGCGGTCCAAATACTCAACCCCAAGGCCTGGCTGTTTGCGCTGTCTGCCGTGGGGCTTTACGCATTGCCGCAAAGCCACCTGCCACACGCCAATCTAGGGTGGCTGTGCGCGATCTCCCTGCTGGCTTGCCTGATCGGCGTCGGGTGCTGGGCGGCACTCGGACGTATGTTGATACGCTGGCTGCATACACCCCGGCGCCAGCGAGCCTTGAACCTGGCTCTGGCCTTGCTGCTGGTCGTCAGTGTGGTCACTGTGCTGGCATGATGCACGGCTCATGCGCAGTCCCTCGCCACACCAGTTCCACCGCTTAGCCGCCCTGCCCTGGGCAGAGCTGCGCGTGAGCCAGCAATCTCCACATTGCTACCGCTTGCACATGCATGCCGAATATTCGCTGGGCATCGTGGACCAGGGCCAGACCTTGTTTCAGCATGCTGACGGCTGTGAGCTGCTGACCGCAGGCAGCGTGGTACTGATCGAGCCGGGTGTCTGGCATGCATGCAACCCTGCACAGGCCACACGCTGGTCCTATCGCATGCTGTACATCCAGGCCGACTGGCTGCATGCGCAGCTAGGGGTTGCCGGGCTGCGTTTTACACGGCGTACAACGCATGCCACGGATACCCGCCAGTTGCTGCATGCACTGTGCCAGCAGCTGGAGACAGGCCACGCCAGCACAAGCCCCGGTACAGCCCCCATTGGCCGTGAGTGGACAGCGCAGCTGCTGCTCCTGCTATCGCAACCGGCCATCGCAGAACCACTGCTGACGGCCTCGCAGGCTCCCCAGCCTGAGACAGCCGCCGTGCTGCACGCGCTGGAGCAGTGGCACCAGCACCCGGACACAGCCCCCAGCGTGCAGACACTGGCGCAGGCCCAGGGCATGAGCGCCTCCCGCTTTATTCGCCATTTCAAGAACGCCACCGGCGTCACCCCCGGTGCATATCGCCTGAACCTGCGCCTCAATGGCGCACGCCGCCTGCTGGCACAGGGCATGCCGCTGGCTGAAGCGGCCCATGCCATGGGTTTTGCCGATCAATCCCATCTGCAGCGTGCCTTCAAGTCCCACCACGCACTGACACCGGGGCGCTACGCTCAAGGCCTGCCCGCCAGTATGTAAGACCTTGTAATCTCACTGCCTGCATCTATACAAGCACCTGCCTCGCAGCATGGTCACCCACATCGTCAGATACTGGTCACAACCGTTGCTTCCAGCCAAGGAGGTCACCATGTTCACACTGTTAATGCTGATTGCCTGCGCTTTCATTGTGGGTGGCGTGATGATGGCGGTGCTGTGCATGGAACAGACACTGGCCGACAATCCGGGCGATTCATGAGCGGTTGCTTCGCCTTGTCTGTGCAATAAATCGCGCCTGCGCAGATACTTGAAGGTTTTGTTTCGACTAGAACCTTGGGCGCACATGGCCAACTTCCACGATATTCAACAACGCGAAACAGGCCTGCAACAACACCTGACCAGCGCCCAGATGGTGATGATTGCCATTGGGGGCGCAGTCGGTACAGGCTTGTTCATGGGCAGCGCTTTTGCCATTGGCTTTGCGGGCCCCGCCGTGCTGATCAGCTACGCCATCGGTGCATTCATTGCATTGCTGTTAATCGGCTGTCTGGGTGAGATGACGGTGGCCCACCCCACCTCCGGCTCATTCGGCGCTTATGCCGAGTACTACCTGGGACCAATGGCCGGGTTTGTGCTGCGCTATGCGTACTGGGCTGCGCTGGTCCTTGCCGTCGGCATGGAGGTCACTGCCGTAGGCATCTACATGGCTTACTGGTTCCCGCAAGTACCGCAATGGGTATGGGTGGCCGTGTTCTCGGCCATCCTGATTGGCATCAACCTGCGCAGCGTGAAAGTCTATGGCGCAGCGGAATACCTGTTCTCGTCCATCAAAGTCGCCGCCATCATTGCCTTTGTACTGATTGGTGCCTATGTCGTCTTTGGCAGCCACACACCAGGCATCGGTCTGCACAACTACCAAAGCGGCGGCGGCTTCTGGGCCAAGGGTCTGGGCGGCATGTGGCTGGGCGTGATTGTGGCCATGTTCAGCTACCTGGGCGTAGAGGCCATTGCCGTGGCCGCAGGCGAGGCCCAGCACCCGCAAAAAGCCGTGCAAAGCGCCATGAAAACCACCGTCCTGCGCCTGGTGCTGTTTTATTTGCTGACGCTGGCCCTGATGCTGGCCATCGTGCCCTGGACAGAAGCGGCCACCCAGACCAGCCCCTTTGTGCGGGTGATGGAGATCATCAACATTCCTTACGCCGCTGGCGTGCTCAATTTTGTGGTGCTGGTGGCTGCCCTGTCGGCCATGAACAGCCAGCTGTACACCACCTCGCGCATGATGTTCAGCTTGGCGCGCGCCAAGCAGGCACCCGCCACCTTTGGCAAAACCAATCCCGATGGCGTGCCTGTGGCGGCCATTCTGGTGTCCAGCCTGGGGGCTGCCGTGGCCATGGTGATCAATGCGTTCTGGCCTGAGCAATCGTTCATGTGGATGATGTCGATTGCCATGTTCGGCGCCATGTTTGCGTGGTTCATGATTTTTGTGATCCACCTGGCTTTTCGCCGCCGCCGCGACCGCGAAGGCCAGGAGCGCGTACCGTTTCGCATGTGGGGTTTTCCATGGCTGACGCTGCTGGGCGCGGCACTGATGGGCGGCGTACTGATCACCACCGCCTTCACACCCGAGTTTCGCCTGACGCTGGCCTTTGGCCTGCCCTGGCTGCTGATGCTCAGTGTGATTTACCTGTTGCGCCGTGCACGCGCAGTGACACCCAACTGACTTCAATCTGCCATCACAGTGACACACGCAGCTTGAATGATTGCCACCATCCTTCAACTGCTGTGACCACTGTGAACACTCTCCCTCGTCTTTCCTGGATTGCCAGCCTGTGCCTGCTGGCAAGCATCGCTACACCGTCCCACGCCAGCAGCACCCCAGCACATCAGGCCACTTTGGCGGGCCACGCGGTGCTGCCAGCGCTGAGCATCATGCCCGCTCCCGCAGACGCTCCTGCTGACCTGCGCAGCAGCGGCAAATACACCACCACACCGCCAACCTACGTACTGGGCAGCGTGGAAGGTCAATCCGATGGCCGCCCCACCGGGGTCAAGCTGCCTTTTGATGGCCAGCCCCGTCAGGGCCATTCGGGCATCGTGCGCATGGACGATGGCTCTTTTTGGATCATCACTGACAACGGCGCTGGCAACAAAGCCAATTCATCGGACTTCATGCTGCACCTGAGCCACTATCAGGTTGACTTCAAGCAAGGCGATTTCAAATTGCTCAAAACCGTGTTCCTGCACGACCCAGACCGCAAGGTGCCATTTCGCATCACTCAGGAAGGCACCGAAAAGCGTTACCTGACTGGTTCTGACTTTGACCCCGAAAGCCTGCAGATCGTTGGCCCCCACCTCTGGATTGGTGACGAGTTTGGCCCCTTTCTGATTCAGGCCGACATGCAGGGCAAAGTGCTGGCGGTGTTTGACACTCTGGTTGACGGCAAGCCCGTGCAGTCGCCAGACCACCCCGCAGCGCGCACAGCGGCTTCGCCCGATGCCAAGCCCGTGCTCTACCCTGTGCGCCGTTCCAAAGGGTTTGAAGGCATGGCGGCCAGCCCCGACGGCAGCAAGCTGTACCCCTTGCTGGAGGGCGCGCTGTGGGACAGCAAGACCGGCGCACTGGAAAGCGACAACAGTGTGACCTATCTGCGCGCACTGGAGTTTGATGTGCAGGGCAAAAAGTGGACAGGCCGCCAGTGGAAGTACCCTCTGGAAGCAGCCACGCATTCCATTGGCGACTTCAACATGATCAACGCCACCACTGCCCTCGTGATTGAGCGTGACGACGGTGAAGGCACCCCTGATCAGGCGTGCCCCGCCGGTGAAAAACGCACCGATTGCTTTGGCAAACTGCCCGCCTTCAAACGCGTGTACAAAGTTGAGATGAGCGAGGCAAATGTGGGCGGCTTGATGCGCAAGATTGGCTACATTGATCTGCTCAACATTCAGGACCCCAAAAAACTGTCCCGCAAACCGCTGACCCAGGGCGTGCTGCAGTTTCCCTTCTTCACCATCGAAAACGTGGCCGTGGTGGACAGTCAGCACATCGTGGTGGGCAACGACAACAACCTGCCCTACAGCTCCAGCCGCCACCCCAACCAGCAAGATGACAACGAGCTGGTGCTGCTGAACGTACGTAGCCTGCTGCAAGCCAAATAATCCGCACACCTGCATACTGGCAAGCCTGTGAGCACACTGCTCACAGGCTTTTTTACTGCCCGCATGCCATGACAAGCACCCGTCAGCTCTGGGACATCTCAGCTCCCATCCACCACAGCAGCCCGGTCTACCCCGGTGATACGCCGTACCGCCAGGTCTGGACAGCCAGCATTGGCCCGCAATGCCCGGTCAATGTCAGCACCATCGAGATGTCGCCCCACATCGGCACCCACGCCGATGCACCGCTGCATTACGACGCGCAAGGCGCTGCCATGGGTGGCGTGGATCTGGCCGCCTACATTGGCCCCTGCCGGGTCATTCATGCGATTGCCTGCGGGCCGCTGATCCAGTGGCAGCACATTGCCCACGCCATCACGCCCGATCTGCCAGCACGCGTGCTGCTGCGCACCTATGCCCAGGCGCCACAGCACTGGGACGATCAGCTCACCGGCTTTGCCCCCCACACCATCGAGAGGCTGGCTGATCTGGGGGTACAGCTCATCGGCATTGACACCGCCAGCATTGACCCCGCCAGCAGCCAGACGCTGGACAGCCACATGCTGGTGCGCGCACGCAACATGCGGGTGCTGGAAAATCTGGTGCTGGATGCCGTGCCAGAGGGCGACTACGAACTGATCGCCCTGCCGCTCAAACTCATGCAGGCCGACGCCTCGCCCGTGCGCGCCGTTTTGCGCAGCCTATAAGCCAAATCAGCCCGATGAGGTCGATGCATATCTGAGGCAAAACGCTCTTGAGGCGAGCCTGCCTTTAGCGCTTATGCTTCAAGCGCCAAAAGCTATCAAAACCATATGACCGACCGCATCGCCATCATCGACTTTGAAACCACCGGCATGAGCCCCGCCCACGGCGCACGCGCCGCCGAGGTGGGCATTGTGGTGATTGAGGGAGGGCGCATGGTCGATCGCTTTCAAAGCCTGATGAACGCTGGCCAGCGCATGCCGTGGAACATCACCCAGCTCACCGGCATCAGCGACGCCATGGTGCAAGCAGCGCCACCCGCAGACGCTGTCATGCGCGAGGCGGCGGCCTTTGTCGGCAATACCCCCATGGTGGCGCACAACGCATCGTTTGACCGCAAGTTCTGGGTCGACGAGCTGCAGCGCGCTGGTTGTGATGCTTCGCAGCCCTTTGCCTGCACCGTGCTGCTGTCGCGCCGGCTGTACCCGCAGGCGCCCAGCCACTCGCTGGGCCGCATCGTGCGTTTTCTGGATTTGCCCCCAGCCGACAAAGCCCACCGCGCTTTGGCCGATGCCGAGATGACCGCGCACCTGCTGCTGCGCATGCACAGCGATTTACAGACACGCTGGCACATCCCCCAGCCCGACTATGCCTTGCTGCACATGATTCAAAGCAGCCAGCGCCAGCACGTACCTGCCTTGCTGCAACGCACATCGACCGAACAAACGCAGCCCGAGCTGCCGGGCATTGCACACTGAAAGACTTGCGCCGCAACGCTCAAAAACAGAGCTATCAGCGCTTGCTTATCAACAACTTCAAATACTTTTAATGCGCAAAAGCTTACTGCACATGCGTAAGCAGCTATTTATTTTGATTTTCAGATAGCGCCTTCTTGCTGCAGCAACTGCTGCTTGCGCTCCAGCCCCCAGCGGTAACCGCCCCAGCCGCCATCACTGCGCAGCACGCGGTGGCACGGCACCAGCACAGCCAGAGGGTTGGCTGCACAGGCGCTGGCTACGGCGCGCACCGCCTGTGGCTGGCCTGCAGCCTTGGCCACCTCGGTGTACGTGCGCGTTTGCCCGGGGGGAATGCTGCGCAGCGCCTTCCAGACCTTGCGCTGAAAGTCCGTGCCACCCACCACATCCAAAGGTACAACATGCTGCAGCGTGGGGTGCACCAAAATCTCCAGCACCGTATCGCTCCAGCGGTGCAGCAGCGGGCCGCCCGTATCCAGTTGCGCTTTGGGGTAGCGCTGCTGCAAGTCGCTGATCAGTACAGACTTGCTATCGCCCAGCAATACAGCTGCGATACCTTTGGACGTGGACGCCACCAGCACCTGCCCCAGGGCGCATTGACGCAGGGTGTAGTGCAAGACCAAAGGCGCTGAAGAGGTGGAGGTGCGGGTGCTCATGGCAGCCACTTTATGCCACTCCAAAGACCCCGCCAAGGGCAAATCCCTACACAGTGGAGACAGTTCTTGTAAACGCTGCGCGCTACCCTTGCGGCCAGGAGACAGCCACGTGCCCAATAACACCCCCAACACAGCACCCAGCACCATGCAGCGTCAGCTGTGGATCATGCTTTTGGCATTGCTCAGCGGCTTTGCGCTCAGCCAGGCCTTTCGCACCATCACCGCCATCCTGGCCCAGGGCCTGCAGCAGGACTTTGGCATCAGCGCCAGCTCTCTGGGCGCATTTGCCGGGCTGTTTGGCCTGTCTTTTGGTGTCGCCCAGCTCATGATGGGCATTGGCATGGATTTGTACGGCCTGCGCCGCACGGTGCTGTGCGCTTTTCCACTGGCAGCTGTGGGCTCTGCCCTTTCGGCTGCCGCGCCCAGCTATGGCTGGCTGATGCTGGGCCAGCTCATGATTGGCGTGGGCTGCTCACCTGCTTTTCTGGCCTGCACCATTTTCATTGCGCGCCACTTTCCGGCGGAGCGGTTTGCCTTCATTTCGGGCCTGTCCATGGGTGTAGGCGGACTTGGTCTGCTGTTTACCGGTACGCCGCTGGCATGGGTGGTCGAGATGGGTGGCTGGCGCAGCGGGTTCTGGCTGCTCAGCGGTCTGTGCGTACTGTCGTGGCTGCTGATCTTTTTCAAAGTGCATGAACCCGCTTTGCCACAGACCGCCAGCACGGCCAAAGAAACCTGGGGCCAGGCCTTTGTCCGCATGGCAGAGCTGCTCACCCTTCCCTACACCTGGGGCATGCTGGTGCTGGGCATGTCGTGCTATGCCGCTTTTTTGTCGTTACGCGGGCTTTGGATTGGGCCACTGCTGATGGAGCGCCATGGCTTCAGCCTGGTGAGCAGCGGGCATGTGGCCTTCCTGGTGTCACTGATTTCGCTGTTCAGCCCAGCCGTCTTCGGCCGTCTGGACCCCGGCACCCTGCGCCGGCGTCAATGGCTGGTTCATTTTTCGCTGGGCATGGCAGCGCTGTTCGTGGTGCTGGCGCTGTGGCGGCAGCCGGTGGCCAACGTGCTGACCCTGGTGGCCATGGCCATGCTCTCGGGCTACGGCCTGCTGCAATACGCCGATGTGCGCACCTCCTACCCCAACCACATGACAGGGCGGGCGCTGTCCCTGTTCACCATGGCCATGTTTTTGGGCGTGGCGCTGATGCAGTGGTTCACCGGCATCGTGGCGGCATGGGCCATCCGCAACGCCTGGGAGCCTTACACGGCAGTAGCCCTCACGATTGCACTGTGGCTGGCAGCGGCATCTACGGCATACCGGCTGCTGCCTGCATCGCCCTTGCTGCAAGCTGCCAGAACGTAGCGCCTACAAGCTGCTGGCGCTGGAGCCATCGCCCCGGTACAGCCACGGCAAATCCATCAGCTGGCTGCCGAGCATGCGCATGGTCAGATCGCGCCCCCAGCGCACAGGCCCGGTGGCATGAAAGATATTGCCATTGCGAATGGAGCGCGCCTGCACGCGTGCATTGCGCTCCCAGCGGTTGATGGCGTAGCGGCGCAGGCGCAGCTCCACCTCCAGATCATCCATCGCCAGTGCGCGCTGCAGCTCTGCCGCATCTTCAATCGCCATGCCCGCACCTTGTGCCAGATAAGGCCGCATCGGGTGCGCAGCATCGCCAATCAAACCGACCAATCCCCTGGCCATGCCTTCTGGCCCCTGCAAAGGGGCTCGGTCTGACAAGGGCCACAGCCGCCACTGTCCACCGGCAGCGGGCACACTGCGCACAAGATCCTGCAAATTGCTCGAGCAATGCCTGAGCGCCTGCTCCAGCGCCTGCGCATTGGCGGCATGGTCCCAATGCTCCATATCTTGCGGCGCAGGCCCTTCAATGATGACCACGATGTTCATCATTTCTCCACGCCGCACCGGGTAATGCACCGCGTGCATGCGTGGGCCCAGCCATACAGTCACCTCATTGCTGCGCCAGCCCACAGGCACGTCTGCCATAGGCAGCAGTGCGCGGTATGCCAGGTGCCCCGACACACGCGGGCGGCTGCTGTCGCCCAGCAGGGGACCACGCAATTTGCTCCATACGCCATCGGCCAGCATCAGCGCATCACCTTCCACCACCTTGTTGGCCGAAGTTCGAATGGTGGTGACACGCTCTGCCCCCAGCAACTCACTCACTTCTTGCCCTGGGTTGATAAAGATGTCTGCGCGCTGCTGCGCCGCCTGGTGCAATACACCGTGCAAGTCAGCGCGGTGAATCGTGACGTAGGCTGCGCCATAACGCTCCACCATGGACTGCCCCAGCGGCGCACTGGCCAGAACTTTTCCGTTGATGCCACTGCGTGCCACCAGTTGCTGGGGCAATGCAACCACTTGCTGCAAAGCTTTTTGCAAGCCCCAGGCCTGCAAACGTCGCACCACGTTCGGCCCCAGCTGCACCCCCGCGCCCACTTCAGAAAATTGGGGCGAACGTTCAAACAAGCGTGCATCCCAGCCCGCATGTGATGCACCCAATGCAGCCGCCATACCGGCAATACCGCCACCAGCAATCAGTACTTGTTTTCTCATGCGCCAAATTGTGGCGCTGAAATACGTGAGGCGTGCACTCACAGAGACAGATAAATCTGATACGCCGCAAAATCTGCTCAGTATTTAAGCAAGCTCCCCCCAACACCCAGCGCTACACACTTGTGCCCAAAAGCCATAGGCTCCATCCTTGATACATCGCGGCCTTGCTTCGTCGCACTTGAGCGTGCAGCGTATGGTGCGCGACGAGCTACTTGTGGCTTCGCATTCACCGCAAACCTTTAATTTTCCGGACGGTATCAACCACTCTAGAAGGTCATCTGCTGTCTATCTAAAAATGACAACGCCATGTCGGTGGGCACATAAAAAAACCCGCTACTGCGGGTTTTTTTAGACTCTTTAGATTTCAAACTTGCTGCGGTCCTGGTCTTGAATCCATTTTGGGGCTTTACCACGCCCTGTCCATGTTTCACCTGTTTGAGGATTCTTGTATTTAGGCGCAACTTTGGAACCAGCGGAACTACTGCGCGCCGAGCGCGCGGCAGGAAATACGTCTGCAGCACTCAGACCATACTCATCAATCAACCCACGCACCTTGCTGACAGCTTCAGCCAACTCACGCTTGCGCGCTTCTTGGATTTGCTTTTCGAGTGCTTCACGTTGCTTCAAAAGATCTTTATAAGAGCTCATGTCGTACTTCCTTTAGTTAGGTGCAAAAATTATATATACCAATGTGTTTTCATGAATGCACACACAAGTATTAATAAAAAATAAAAACCCCATTATTTAATAGGAAAGTTTTATTCAATTTCTCTTGCTGCACGCTGTGTGCCACTGAGATTCCTGATCTGCAATTTACACTACGCCTATTGAATACCAGTCATTGCAAATGATGTATTCCTCTTGAATTACAAAGAAAGCAAAGAAAGTGTCCACTTACTTAATTGGTGACATCCAGGGGTGCGACAGTGCTTTGGAAAAGCTGCTCCACCAGATTTCGTTCTCACCCAGCCGCGACACTCTGTATTTACTGGGAGATCTGATCAATCGGGGGCCTGCGTCTGCCGAAGTCCTGCGCCGCTGCATGCAGCTAGGTGATGCCGTCAAACCCTTGCTGGGCAACCATGACCTGCACCTGCTGGCCAGTGCTTATGGTGTTCGCAAACCAGGCAAACGTGACACGCTGCAGAGTATTTTGAATGCACCCGACCGATCTGACTTATTGCACTGGGTTTCACAGCAACCATTGGCGCGCTGCCTAGAGAGTGCTTCAGGCCAGAGATTATTGATGGTGCATGCGGGTGTATTGCCTCAATGGAGTCTTGCAGACACGCTAGCACTGGCCGATGAAGTACACCAGCAGATCAAAAGCGATGCCCTGCCAGAATTTCTCATGCATATGTATGGCAACACCCCCAATCAGTGGGATTCGCAATTGTCTGGCGCAGACAGGCTGCGCGTGATTGTGAATGCGCTGACACGCATTCGCTTCTGCAGCACCGATGGTGTGATGGATTTTGAAAGCTCTGAATCTGCTGATGCAGCCCCTGCAGGATTAATCCCCTGGTTTGAATGCCCTGAGCGAAAAACAATGAATGACATTATTGCTTTTGGCCACTGGTCAACATTAGGACTGATGAACCGCCCCAATCTCATGGCACTGGATACCGGCTGTGTCTGGGGTGGCTGCCTCAGCGCCATGGAAATTGGCAGTGATTTTGAAGAACGGCGTTTGCACCAGATTCATTGCGAACAAGCTCAAAAACCCGGTTAAGCCCAAGCTGCAGCCATAAAAAAACCACGCTCAATGGCGTGGTTCTTTTTATGGCTGCAGCGACTTGTTAGAAGCTCCCCATGGGCTTGAACAAAGCTGCAACCTTGCGTTTGGACTTCACACCCGCAGCTGCTTTGGGCGCAGCAGGGCTGGCATCCCATGCAGGGGTATAGGACTCACGCTCCTGATAGGGCTTATCAAAGAAGGGATCTGCCGGAGCACTGCGCACAGGGCGCGCACCACGCATAGGGCGGGTGCCTTGTACCGAAGCACTGCGCTGCACCTCTTCACGGCCTGCGACTTCGCGCTGGCTGTCACGGTCACGGAAACGGCGTGTATCAGACAGTTGAATGGTTTCGACAGTGATCTTTTTCTTGATCAGCTTCTCGATATCAGCCACCAATTTGGCATCCGAGCTACCCACCATGGTCACTGCCAGACCGGTCGCGCCAGCACGGCCAGTGCGGCCAATGCGGTGCACATAGTCTTCGGCGTTGAATGGCACGTCGTAGTTGAACACGGCAGGCACATCTTTGATGTCCAGACCACGTGCAGCCACGTCGGTACACACCAACAAGTCCATTTCGCCTTGCTTGAAAGCTTCCAGCGCCTTCAAACGCTCATCCTGGCTCTTGTCGCCATGCAAAGCGGTTGCACGATAGCCATCGCGCTCCAGAGCACGGGTCAAGCGGGCGCATCCCAGCTTGCTGTTGGAGAAGATGAAAGCCTGGCGAATGCCACGCTCTTTCAGCACTTCACAGATGGCACGGCGCTTGTCGTCGTCATTGGCAGCAATGAAGCGCTGCTCGACCGTCGAGGCCGTCTCATTGGGGCGAGCGACTTCAATGGTGACCGGGTCTTGCAGGTAGCTGCCAGCCAGACGCTTGATTTCTGGCGAGAACGTCGCACTGAACAGCAGCGTAGTGCGTGTCTTGGGCAAATGGCTCAAGATGCGCTGCAAATCAGGCAGGAACCCGATGTCCAGCATGCGGTCGGCCTCGTCGAGCACCACATATTCAACTTGATTGAGCACCACATTCTTGGCTTCAATATGGTCCAGCAGACGGCCCGGCGTTGCCACCAAGACCTCCACGCCTTTTTTCAGCTCCAGCGTCTGGGGCTTCATATCCATACCGCCAAAAACCACGGTGCTGCGCAGCTTGGTGTGCTTTGCATACAGCGCAATTTGCTGAGCCACCTGATCGGCCAGCTCACGCGTTGGCAATAGCACCAGAGCACGAACCGGGTGACGGGCTGGAGATGCCGAGGTGTTCTCATGCCGCATCAGACGTTGCAGCAGTGGCAGCGAAAAAGCAGCGGTCTTACCCGTGCCAGTTTGCGCTGCTCCCATCACATCCTTGCCGGTTAAAACCACCGGAATCGCCTGGGCCTGGATGGGGGTCATGGACTCGTAGCCCATTTCGGCCACGGCGCGTGCCAGAGGCTCCGCCAAGAGTAAAGAGGAAAAAGAACTTGTCATTGAGGGTGCTATTGTCGCACTGTGAACGCCAAGCTCCTTGTGAGGTCTTTAAATCCAGCGTTTCTTGGCGGATTCCGTGGAAATAAAACCTCACTTTAAGCGCATTTTTGCTACAAGCTGCTGGCAGAAAAAGTGTCACATGACTGCACGGATCCTGTCTGTAAACCGGTTTTAAACCAGCGCTGACGCTGTGCACTGCTGCCGTGCGTAAAGCTGTCTGGCACGATCTGGCCAGTCTGCGCCTTCTGCAATGCATCGTCACCAATTTTTGCAGCGGCGTTCATGGCCTCCTGAACATCTCCCTGCTCAAGAATTTGGCGCTGACTGTCTGCATGGTGCGCCCACACACCGGCCAGACAATCTGCCTGCAGCTCCAGCTTGACGGACAGCTTGTTGTATTCCACCTTGCTGACACGCCCCCGCATTTGATCCACTTGGCCAGAGATACCCAGCAGATTCTGCACATGGTGACCGACCTCATGCGCAATCACATACGCCTGCGCAAAGTCACCAGGTGCGCCCAGCTGGTTTTTCAGCTGATCATAAAAGGACAGGTCAATATAGACTTTTTGATCGCCCGGACAGTAAAAGGGCCCCATGGCTGACTGGCCTGTGCCACATGCCGTAGCAATGGCACCGCGGAACAGGACCAGTCGAGGGTCCTGATAAGTTGCCCCGCCTTGTCTAAAAATTTGCGTCCACACATCTTCCGTATCCGCCAGCACGGTAGATACGAACTTAGCCATGGTGTCATTGGCCGGAGGCGCTTGCGCTGGTGCTTGCTGCTGCGTCGCAGGCATACCGCCGCCACTGATAACGCCCAAAATCGTCAATGGGTTCACACCCAGCACCCAGCCTCCGATCAGCGCAATCACGATCGTACCGATCCCGATATTGCGGCCACCCAGCATGGGTGCCCCACCGCCGCCACTGCGCCGGTCTTCCACGTTGTCCGACTGGCGATTGCCTTCCCATTTCATCGTTGTTTCTCCTGGACACCCCGAGGTAGCGCTGCGCGCGGCATACCTGTATCTGTATTCATTGTCATTCGTGCTGCGTCGCCTGCTCTTGCTCGTGCGACGCCTGCGGCATCGTTCCCACAGGCTGGTTGGACCAGCTGGCGGAGCGGCTCACATTCTGCGCCCGTGCAGTGTGCATCTGTACAACGTCCATGAATGTGATGAATTGCCAAACCAGCAAGACAGCTGCACCAAAAAAAAGACAGCCACGCAACAACAGACTAAAAAACACGTGATTCAGTTTGTGCTCGCTCATATCAAAAGTCCGTCATGCAATGCGTGAATGCTAGTTTTTCGCTTGCACGCTGCGTAGCGTGATGCATGCCAAGTCGTTGTAGGACTTTCATATACAGCCACCACCTGCCAAGGGTTCTTGACTGACAAGCACGCCACTTGACGCTCCAGCCTTTTTTTGCAAACACTGCATATCGCACCAACGCTGCTGCGGCCCTGACGTTTAACTTGCCCTGTGCCCACCAAAAGATTCATGCCCCAAACCGACCCACCCTACCGCAGCCTTCGAACTCAAATTGCGCTGGTATTTGGTGGTTTTTCGGTATTTCTGGCCGTGGTGCTTTGTTTACTGGCGGGTGAATTTCTGAAATGGCGTTTGCAGCAACAAGCCGCTACTGCCTTGCATATCGTGGCCAGCAATACCGCCACGATGCTGCAGCAAGATTTGCAGCAGCAAAGCCGCCGTGCGCAGGTACTGGCTACATCCAAAGAATTGTGGGAACAGGGTTTGGCCTCACGCGGCGTAGCCGATATGCTGGCCCGCATGCAGCACATCAATCCTCATAACGTATGGATTGGGGTTGCCGATGTCCACGGGACCGTGCAAAACGCCACAGACCATTTGCTGCAGGGCACAGATGTCTCGCAACGCCCTTGGTTTCAGTACGCACAAAGTGGCCCGTTCATCAGCCAGGTCTACACATCCCAGCAACTGACTCAATTGCTGCAAAAATCTGCAGATGCATCTGCACAAGCACTGCGTGTGGTGGACTTTGCTGCGCCGATCCAAGGCCCTGATGGCTCTTTACTGGGTGTTCTGGGCATTCACAGCAGCTGGGACTGGGCGCGCGATGCGGTCGAGCGGCTGCAGCAAGGTGCGGCAAAAAACAACCAGCAAAGCATTTTCATCTTTGATAAAGCAGGTACGTTGATCTACGCCCCCGATGGCGCTACGGCCCCTTACACAAGGCTTGAGCAGACCCTGCCCGAGGCGATGGAGCGCAACAGCCCCAATGCCAACCTGGTGCAATGGAAAGATCGGGCGCAGCCTTTTCTCACCTCCGCTGTGCAGCTTCCCACACCCAGCCCGGCCAATGATCTGGGCTGGTGGATCGTGGCACGCCAACCGGTTGAAGCTGCCTACGCAGACGCCAACCGCATGCTGTGGCTGTCCCTTGGCTTTGCTGGCATTGCAGGCTTGCTGACTGCCTTGGTCGCCTGGACCCTGGCAAGACATGTGAGCGATGACTTGAAGCAACTGGCCCAGGCTGCCAGCCAGATTCAGGCCCACACGCACGCCAGCATCCCCCTGCTTCACAGCAACCGTGAAGTCTTCAAGCTTTCTCAGGCCTTGTCGGGCATGACAGCGCAGTTGCTGCGCGCCAATGAAGAAATGCAAAAGCAGGTTCATCGACGCACGCAGGAGCTACAAGCAGCCAATGCCGAATTGCAGCGCCAGGCCAATACCGATGCACTCACCCAGCTTCTCAATCGCCGCGGCTTTGACACCCAGGCCACCCTGGCTTTGGCCCTGGCACGCCGCAGTGGCCGCCCCTTGAGCATGATCAGCCTGGATATTGACTTCTTCAAATCCGTCAACGATCAGTTTGGCCACGATGCCGGGGACAGCGTCTTGGCCAATCTGGCAGACATCCTGCGCCAGCGCACGCGCCAAGCAGACATCGTCGCACGCATTGGCGGTGAGGAATTTGCACTGCTGCTGCCCGACACCAGCGCCAGTGCAGCACAGCAACTGGCCCAGGAACTTCTAGAGAGTATTGAACGCACTCCCATACCGACAGTGGGCCACATCACTGTCAGCGCTGGCGTGAGCAGCTTGCGCAGCGAAGAGGCCTCCGATGATCTGCACAGCATGATCAAGCGCAGCGACGAAGCCTTGTACGAGGCCAAACGCGCTGGCCGCAACCGGGTTCATCGCGCCGGGTGAGGCCGTGCGGCCCCACAAAAAAAGCGGGCCGTTTAGCCCGCTTTTTTTATTGGCAGCACCTTGCCAATCAAGTACGCGGCAACGTCACGCCGTGCTGGCCCTGGTACTTGCCGCCACGGTCCTTGTAGCTGGTTTCGCACGGCTCATTGCCTTGCAGGAACAGCACTTGCGCGCAGCCTTCGCCTGCATAAATCTTGGCGGGCAGTGGCGTGGTGTTGGAAAACTCCAGCGTCACATAGCCTTCCCACTCTGGCTCAAACGGCGTCACATTCACGATGATGCCGCAGCGCGCATAAGTGCTCTTGCCCAGGCACACGGTCAGCACATCGCGTGGAATGCGAAAGTACTCCACCGTGCGGGCCAGCGCAAAGCTGTTGGGCGGGATGATGCAGTAGTCACCCTCAAAGTCCACAAAGCTCTTTTCGTCAAAATTCTTGGGGTCCACTACGGTGCTGTGGATGTTGGTGAACACCTTGAACTCGCGTGCGCAGCGAATGTCGTAGCCGTAGCTGGAGGTGCCGTAGCTGATGATTTTCTTGCCGTCGGCTTCGCGAATCTGACCGGGCTCGAACGGCTCGATCATGCCGTGCTGCTCCGCCATCTTGCGGATCCATTTGTCGCTCATGATGCTCATGAAAGTGTCCTGTTTCGCTGAATTTTGTATAGCATGAAGCGCTTTTCATATCAGCGCAATGGTGCTATTTTGCTTGAGAAACAATGGTTTGCTCAATCAAGCGGTCATCCCCGAGCACGATCATGGCAAATAGCAGCTCATCCAGCGATGCGGTTTGCTGTGTCTTGCGCGCCAGCAGCGGGGTGCAAGCAGGGTTGATGACAACAAAATCTGCTTCGCAGCCAGGCTGCAAATTGCCAATCACACCCTCCAGGCCCAGCGCCCTGGCCGCACCTGCCGTGTGCTGCCACCACAGGTGGGCGGGCTTGAGGCTCAAGCCCGCTTTGCTGTGCTGCTCACGGCCTACGATGTAGGCTGCCTGCATGGTGCGAAATGGTGAAAAACTCATGCCGCCGCCCACATCGCTGGCTAGGCCATACATCAAGCCTGCAGCATCGGCTTTCAAGTAATCAAAGTAGCCGCTGGACAAGAACAGGTTGCTGGTCGGACTGATGGCCGCAGCCGTGCGTGTTTCGCGCATCAGTGCGCGGTCGGTGTCATCCAGCCAGATGCAATGGGCGTACACGGCTCGCTCGCGCATCAGGCCAAAGCCGTTGTACACATCAAGGTAGCTGCGCGCTTGCGGATACAGCTGGCGCACCCAGCGGATTTCATCAAGGTTTTCTGAAACGTGCGAGTGCACCCACACATCTTTGTACTTGGCCGCCAGCTCACCCGCCCCGCGCAGTTGCTCGGGCGTGCTGGTGGGCGCAAAACGTGGGGTGATGGCATAGCCCAGACGGTCTACGCCGTGCCAGCGTTCAATCAGGTTTTCGGTATCGATCAAGCCCTGCTCGGTGTCATCGCGCACGCCATCCGGGCTGTTGCGGTCTTGCAGCACCTTGCCTGCCATCATGCGCATGCCGCGCTGTTGTGAGGCATGCATGATGGCATCCACCGATGCGG
Organism: Comamonas avium; assembly: GCF_014836675.1. Lineage (GTDB taxonomy): Bacteria > Pseudomonadota > Gammaproteobacteria > Burkholderiales > Burkholderiaceae_C > Comamonas > Comamonas avium. Next base: position 358,544 of record NZ_JACSQK010000005.1, on the reverse strand, counting down.
GGTGCGAGGTGGCAAAGGTCAGCGATGTGGTTACGCCGTTGCGCAGCAACTCATCCAGAAAGAATGTGGCCACGCTGTCGGCATAGGCCCGGTCATGAAAGCGCGATTCATGCGGAAAGGTGTAGTGCTCCAGCCATGGCAGCAAGCCATCGGCCGGCGCGCCAATCACATCGGTTTGCGGGTAGTGGATGTGCATGTCCACAAAACCGGGGGCAATCAGCCGGCCCGGCAGGTCGATGAGCGCTGCGCCCGGCTGGTTCACATACTGCGCTTGCAGCGCCTGCCAGCTGCCTGCTGCAACCACCCGCTCCTGGCCCTTGGCGTCTGGCGCTACCGCCAGCAGCCCGTCGCTGTCATACACGGGGCTGCCATCAGGGGCAAAGCGGAGCAAGGCACTGCGGTAGATTTTCATGAACACGGCACTCTCTACGGTTGCACACATTTCGGGAGCAGCTTGCGCTGATATTGATTGCTTTTTACGCATGAATCATGCCAAAGCCTAGCAATCACGTGCGCAAGGCGCTCCTGATTTTCCGGCGTAATCGCTGTGCACAGTCTAAGTATTTACCGCCCGCACGCACAGGCCCGCGTTACTTGACGCTGCCAATCACGCCTTCTGCCAGCCAGTCCATGTGGTGCAACTGCTCGTCAGTAAGCTGCGTGCCCCTGGCAATGCGCTCTTTGCCCTGGTTGTCGCGTATCGCGGCTTTCACGGCCTGGAAAGGCTGCAGCTTGCCTGCGGCCATTTCTTTTTGGCGTGCCAGCACCTCATCGCGCACGGCTTGCGGCAGCTTGGGGCCAAAGTGCTCTACGCGCACCATGCCGTCTTTGACGCCTCCCCAGGTGTCACCCGGCTTCCACGTGCCGTTTTGCACCGCCTTGGCGCGCGCAGCGTAGTAGTTGCCCCAATGGTGGGTGATGGCCAGCAACTGGGCATCTGGCGCATCCTTGCGCATGTCGGAGTGAAAGGCGATGGCCATCTTGCCGCGCTCTTGCGCCGCTGCCATTACTGCTGTGGTCGCCACCTGAAAGGACAGCACATCAGCGCCCTGGTCCATCAGCGCCATGGCGGCCTCGCGTTCACGTGCGGGGTCAAACCAGGCGTTCAGCCACACCACCTTGACCTGCGCCTTGGGGTTCACGCTGCGCATGCCCAGCACAAAGGCATTCACGCCCTGCACCACCTCCGGAATGGGAAAGCCGGCCACAAAACCGGCCACGCCCGTCTTGCTCATGCGGCCTGCCGCTACGCCCGACAGGTAACGCCCTTCGTAATGGCGGGCATTGGCCGTGGCCACGTTGTCGGCCTGCTTGTAGCCCGTGATGTTTTCAAACTTGACGTTCGGAAACTCACGCGCCACACGCAGCGTCGGCTCCATATAGCCAAAACTGGTGGTGAAGATGAGCTGATTGCCCTGCGCCGCCAAATCGCGAATCACGCGCTCGGCATCAGGGCCTTCGGCCACGTTGTCCACAGCCGTGGTCTGCACCTTGCCAGCTAGGTCGCGCTCCAGTTGCAGGCGACCTTCTTCGTGCTGGCGCGTCCAGCCCGCAGGCAGTACAGGCGTGACGTAGACAAACGCCGCTTTGAGCGGTGCCTGGCTGGCTAAAGCTGTGGGTTTGGGGGTTTGCGCAGATGCGCTGACGACAAAACAAGCGGCCACGAGCGTGGCTGCGAGGTTTTTGTACATGGTGTTCCTCTACATGGGTCAATAAAATCGCCGTGACCATCGGCGTTAAGCAAGATTTCATCAAATGAAATCAACAACTTAATAAAATTACCCGCTTTACCACTGTGCAGAAATTTCTTTTCTGTGCCAGTTTCGTGACAGTGCGGGCTAAAACTGTCACGGCGGCGGATTATGAAACAACTATTAGGGCCGTGATAGCTGGGTTGCTAACACCCTTGGAGAAATTTAGTTTTTCTGCTGCCACAGGCTTACCTTGTCGTGTTTGTGAGGGCTGCTGACGACACGGGGCTACTGATCGGGCGCACAACGTGCGTCTGAATGCAAGCGGTCATTCACCAAGCTTTTATGCTTAATGCGACTGCAGGCGCTCTACCATTGCGTATGCGTCTTTACCACCTGACATCACTCGAAGCAGCTGAGAAATACATTCTTCCTGAGAAGCGTATGCGGCTAGGTCGGTTTTCCCGTATGAATGACCCATTCGAACTCATGTGCTTCAACTCCGGAGAGCCTGATGAACGCTATATCTTCAGAATGCTCAGAGATCGTTGGGAAAAATCGCTAGGCTTAATCTGCTTCGGAAAACATTGGAAAAGCCCAGTGATGTGGGCTCACTATGCAAAATCTCACACGGGCATTTGCCTTGGCTTTGATGTACCCGAGGACTGTCCAAAGAAAATGATTTACGAGCCAGAACGCTTAAAGTGGGCCGTCGATTTTGCAAAGCCAATCCGAGGTGTAGACCACTCGTTACTCGAAAAAGTGATTACTACAAAGTATGAGCAATGGGCCTATGAAGAGGAGTGGCGAATCTTCGCGAATCTAGAAGATCCAGATCCGCTCAACGGTGAGTACTACCTGAATTTCGGGCCAAACTTGACTCTCAGAGAGATCATCGTGGGTGCGAATTGTCAGAAAAGCGTCGGCTCATTTAGGAAGCTCGTGGGCGACGTTGAGCAATCTGTCACGATCATCAAGGCGCGCCCCGCGTTTGATACTTTCTCTATGGTCAAACAGCAGAGGGTCAAACCGATAGTGGTGCTACCGAAGCTGCGTTAGAGCAAATAGGAATGCATCACGCTCGAAACCTCTGCCGTGCAAGTGAAGCGATCGGCAGTATTGGCGACTAAGTCTGAAGCAGAGGACTTTTCACTGCACGTGTGTGGATTGAACACATGCGCGGCATGCTGCCCGACAGCTCCTTTGCCGCCCAGGGCGATGTGCTGGCCCTCAAGGCCGAAGCGGTCGAAGACGGCAAGCTGGCCCTGTTCGCCCAGATCAAGCCGCTGGAGTCGCTGATGGCCATGAACAAGGCTGGCCAAAAGCTCTACACCTCTATCGAAGTTGACCCCAACTTTGCTGCCACCGGCGAGGCCTACCTAGTTGGGCTGGCTGTTACTGACAGCCCCGCCAGCCTGGGCACTGAGATGCTGGCCTTTGCATCGCAAAACCCCGGTGTCATGGCTGGTCGCAAGACCAACCCCAACACCTTGTTCACTGCGGGGCTGGAGTTTCAGCTGGAGCTGGAAACCCAAGCACCGGCAGTGACCACCGAACCCGGAGCACTGACCACAGCCCTGAACAAGTTCAACGGTTTGATGGAAAAGCTCTTGGGCACCACGCCTGCTAAGCCTGCCCCCACCGTCCAGCAGCACAGCCAGGCAGATCTTCAGGCCGTTCAAGCCGTCCTGGCAGAAAACGCGGTCGTGCTGCAGGCATTTGCACAGCACCGCGACACCGATGCCAAGGCACTGGCTGACTTCCAAAGCAAGTTCAACACGCTGCAGCAAGCCCATAGCGAGCTGGTCACCAAGCTCAGCAAACAAAACGCCGACCCTTCGCGCCCTCCTGCCACTGGCGGTGACGGCGACGTGAAGGCCGAGTTCTAAGCCCCCCATTCACAGACACCGCCAAGGAAACATCAACATGCGTAACGACAACGTGCTCAACGTCATGGAAGTGCTGGCCAAGCTGGCCAAGCAGACCGAGAAGATGGGCAGCGCGCAAAAACTGGAAGTACTCAAGACCGTGTTTGGCGAAGAACCCGCAGCCGCCATGACCGAGCTGCTGGACAAAGCAGGTTCCGGCGGCATCTTGGAATACCTGAACAAGGTGCGTGACAGCGCAGGTGCTGCAAGCAAAACCGCCAGCATCATGGCCGACAACGTCACCGGCGACCTGGACGAAATTTCCAGCACCTGGGAAGACGTGCGCATCAGCTTGTTTGATGCCAACCAGGGCGAGATCCGCTCATGGATTCAAAACCTCACCGCAGGCATCCGTAGTGTTGGCGACTGGTTCAAGGCCAACCCCATTGCAGCTCAGTGGCTGCTGCGCCTGGTCGTGGTGTTTTCTGTGCTGACCACTGCCGTGGGAGCACTGCTGATCCCGCTGGGCTTCCTGCTGGCCAAGGGGCTGCTGGTGCGCTTGATGTTGGCCAAGCTGGCCGGTGTGGCTGCTGGTGGTGGTGCTTTTGGCACCATGGCCACAGGCGCAGGCCGCCTTGTTCCGCTGCTGGCACGCGGTGCCTTGCTGCTGCTGCGTTTCATGGGGCCAATTGGGCTGCTAATTTCTGCAGGCTGGGCGCTGTATAGCAACTGGGATGCCGTCTGGGGTGGTGGCAAAGCCTTGGTCAGTGACTTCTGTAATTGGGTAATGGGCTTGCTGTCCAGCCTGGGCAATTGGATGGTCGGCATCTGGAACACCGCCTCCAGCATGGTCAGCACCGCACTGAGCGCCTTTGTCTCTGGCGTGCGCAACCTACTCGATGGTGGCGTGGGCGCATGGGTCGCCGCTCTGCTCAACTTCTCGCCCTTTGGCCTTTTGTGGAACGCCTTCACCACCGCGCTGGCTGCGCTGGGTATCCAGGTGCCCGAGCAGTTCCGCAGCTTTGGTGGCTTCATCATTGACGGGCTCATTGGTGGCATTACTGGCAGGCTGGCTGCACTCAAAGACGCGGTGGTAGGCGCAGCCAGCTCGGCGGCCACCTGGTTCAAAGAAAAGCTGGGCATTGCCAGCCCCTCCAAGCTGTTCACGCAGTTTGGAGGCTGGATCTCTGAAGGTGCCGCCAACGGCATCACCGCAGGTCAGGCCGGTGTGCGTGCTGCAGCGCTGGCCATGGCCGGTGCAGCGGCTGCACCAGTGGGTGCTGTGGGCATAGACGGCGGCACTGCACCCATTGGGGCAGGCCCAAGCATTGCCCCGCGCATCAGTGCGCCGGCGCCTGCAGCCGGTGGCAACTACACCTTTCAAATCTATGCCGCACCAGGCATGGACGCACAGGCCATTGCCCGCGCTGTACGCGCAGAAATTGAAAACATCGATCGACAAAAAGCCAGCCGTGGCCGCAGCGCCATGCACGACCTGAGCTGAAGACAAGGGAACGATATGCAGGGCTCCATGCTCATGGCCTTCGGGCAATTCATCTTCTCGCTGGACACGCTGGCGTTTCAGGAGCTCAAGCGCAGCAACACCTGGCGGCACCCCAGCAACAGCCGTGTGGGCGCACGCCCTGCCCGCCAGTTTGTGGGCGTGGGCGACGAGACCTTCTCGCTCAGCGGCTGGCTAGCACCCGAGCAAATTGGCGACTACGCCAGCCTGGCCGAGCTGCGGGCCATGGGCGACAGCGGGCAGTCCTTCGCTTTGGTGGCTGGCAATGGTGAAGTGTTTGGACTGTTCGTGATTGAAAGCCTCAACGAAACCGGCACCCTGCACGATCGCTACGGCAACCCCACCCGCGTCAGCTTTGATTTGCAGCTGGCCCGTGTTGACGACGAAGCGGGCGGTGCAGAGGTCAACGTCAACGAACAAGGCCAGTACGTGGCCCCCGGCGAAGAGTGACCTATGGCAGACCAAGACGACCAATACCGGCAAGAGCCCGCTCCGCTGCATCCTGCCCCCACCTACGCACTGACCGTGGCAGGCAAAGACATTACCCCCTTTGTCGATGCCCGCCTGATCAGCCTGACCCTCACCGAGGGACGCGAGAACACCGCCGACCAGCTCGACCTGGATCTGAGCGACCACGACGGCCTGCTGGAGCTGCCCCGCAAAGAAGCCGAGATTGAACTGTCCATTGGCTGGCTGGGCCAGCTGCTGGTGGATAAAGGCAGCTTTGTGGTCGATGAGGTGGAACACACCGGCGCACCCGACAAAGTCACCATTCGCGCCCGCGCTGCAGACATGGGCGGTGAGATCCGCAACCGCAAGGAAAAGAGCTGGCGCAACACCACCCTGGGCACAGTGCTGGCCGACTTGGCCAAGCGCAGCAAACTCACCCACAAGGTGGATGAACGCCTGGCCAAAACTGCCATTACCCACATCACCCAGACCAATGAAAGCGACATGCACTTTCTGACGCGTCTGGCCCGCAAGTACGACGCGGTGGCCACCGTCAAGAAAAAGCACCTGCTCTTCATGCCCATCAACGGCACCAAAAACAGCAAGGGAGAGAAGCTGCCCACCATACACATCACCCGGCGTGATGGTGACCAGCACCGCTGGAGCAGCAGCACCCGCGATGCATTTGATGGGGTGAAAGCCTATTGGTCAGACAGCGTGAACGGCAAGCGCAAGCTGGTGGTGGCAGGCAAGAAAGATGGCAACACCAAAACGCTCAAAGAAACCTACGCCAGTGAGAAAGACGCGCTGGATGCCGCCAAGGCCGAGCGCCAGCGCATCGAGCGCGGCATGGCCACGTTTGAGCTGGCGCTGGCCATGGGCCGCCCTGAGATTACGGCGCAGTCACCCATCAAGGTCAGCGGGTGGAAAGAAGAAATTGACGGGGATGACTGGCTGGTCAAAGAGGTGACGCACAGCTTGAATGACGGCAGTGGCTGGACGAGCAAGGCGCAGATGGAGCGGGGAAGCAGACTCACATCAACTTGACGCAACTTAAGCATTAAGCACCGCTAATACCACCTATCCACGATAGAGTGCGCAGATGATTGCGGCAGCCAACTTCAGTAACGCCTCGTGGATGTCCAAGCGCTTTTCAAATCGGATTCGCAGCTTGCCAAACCCCGCAAACCATCCGTGTGTTCTCTCGACGACCCAGCGCTGCCTGCCTAGTTTTTCGCTGCTCTCAACTCCTCGTCGCGCAATCCGGCTGGCGATTCCTCGTCGTCTGAGGTCAGCACGACAGCGCGGTAGTCGTAACCTTTGTCCGCATGGAGTTTCGCAGGCCGCTTGCGTGCTCTGCCTGGCAGGCCAGCCACCGCAGGGATTGATTCCGGTCACGCAAGCGTCGCCAGTAAGTCATGCCCCTACCATAGCCCAAGGACTGGGGAAGGTCTTGCCATGGAAGCCGGCGTGCAGCACAAACAGGATGCCCCGTTGAGTGCAGCCTCATCGCTCACGCCGACCTTTCGTGAGCCCCCTTAGGCCGATGGGGTGAAAGTGGGAATCGGAGGCTGCAGTTGTCGCCACAGCTCTTTGCTAACGGGTTGTCTTGCCATGAGGACACGAAGCATAAATGCTTCGTGCCGGTCTCAAAGGTAAGTGGTGTTAGCGGCTCTTAGAGAGCTTCACTTTTATCTAAGTTTTTGTTCATCTGTCCAATATCCAAAACCAGAGCACTGTGTGCCGTCATCATTTTCTAGGCCAACTGGATCAACCATTTCAGGCCAATTTGCCACCACAACCGCACATTCTGTCTTCGGCGCTTTGGCAATCAGTTTATAACTCAATCCATTAGACCAGTAGGTTACCCCCAAATCATCGCGCATACTAATATTCATGCCCACAGGCAAACCCCAGCTCTCATCAACCGATGATTTAGGATAACTTCCAGTCTTCGAATGGAAACCGGATATCTCTTCATTAATTCTATGTAGTTCTCGCAACCGAACCTGAAAGAGCATATTACCTGAACCGAAATTTTCTCTTTGTTTAATGAGGCGATGTTTTATTTCTGGAATTACAAGATCTGGATTGATTTTTTTAGTTTTAACATCTTTACCATTTATAAATTCAACCATGCATTCTCCAAGCTCCTTGGACCTTAGTCTTGCCCCCTCTGCATTGGCATGGTATGAGGTATCGTAACGATAAATGCTTGAGAATGTAGCAGATACAGGATCACAGTAAAGTGGAGTTTTTGTAAACTCCATTTGATCTCGCAGATTACCGATATTCCCCCATATATTTTTTGAAAAAATCTCTGGCCCATTTCCTTCCAATAAAATTGGAGAGGTCACAACAAATCGAGCACCTTTATTTTCAAAATAATCATTCCATCCACCTAATATCTCAAGCCATTTTGAATCAGCCTTCTCCGGGACTTTGAAAATAGATTTATCTTTCCAAGTAGCAGAGGTTATTGGCAATTCAATATTTATATCTCCAAATTCATTTAATGCCCTGTGCGTATAATTTTCGTTCCCTGGCCTGTGCTTCCAAGTATAATTAAGTGATTCATCTGTATAAAAATTTCGATATGAAACGGAATCGTGAGGTTGATACAGGTATGTTTTAAACCCTATTGCCCAACGTCGTAATGGTACTGCTGAAAAAATATTATAAAGAACTAAAGGAGATGGCTCCACAGACTGGCTAAAGTAGTGTAGATAATTTTCATAATCAAATTGATTTATTAGTACTCTATCTCTCGCTTCCCACTCAAGCGGGGCGACAACTATATCCCCAGCTTTTACCTTGTTCCTAATTTGAGAAAACAGAATATCTATATGCATGCCTGCATGCAATGAATAGTTTTTTACTTTGTAACCTGTCTTTTCAGATAGCACATCGCTAGCGATCGAAAACAGCGAATTAGATCCACTCACAACAAAAATAGTTTTTTCACCAGTCTTAGACGGAAGTTTTTCATACAAAAACTCCCGCATCCGCGCAGTGTTGCCAAGCCACATTTCAGTTTTATACTCAGGATTGGGATAGCCTAGTTGAATGCAAACAAATCTATATCCAATCCAGAGAAATAATGCACTCGCTAAAACCGTGACAGCGATTATTTTAAAATTCGAAATAGATAAACGCATTTGCAGTATCCGGAGAAATAAAAGCAACAGACAATATAACGATAATCGCCACAAGTAGCGGAATCTCAACCAGTTTTAAGGAATAAACTCGGCGTGCCACGCACCATATAGAAATTTCTCTAGAGTTTGGCGCAAAGAAACACAACAAACAGGCTACGAATATAAAGCTGAACTCAGAAATTTGGCTTGGGATATTTAATTTCGAATCAACATTGAAGTTTGGAAGAAACGTACCAATGAACCGCTGAAATTCAACGCCTATTCCAGAATTAGAAAAATCAAATAGAGACAAATAATGTTGCGTTGCCCCCGAAATCGAATCAGAGCGAAAGAGCACCCAGGTCAACATAACGAATAAAAAAACCAAGAATCTACCGACAAAGGTAGGTACAGAAAACCCAAAAAAACGCACAACTATAAGTGCAAGCCCATGGGCTGCGCCCCATAAAAGGAACGTCCAATTAGCACCATGCCATAAGCCGCCAAGTGCCATGGTCAAAAACAAAGCGACAGCCATCCTTGCAGCACCATGGCGATTACCGCCTAATGGAATATAAAGATAATCGCGAAGCCATTGAGATAAAGTGATATGCCAACGACGCCAGAAATCGCTTAAATTTTTTGATTTATATGGTGAGTTAAAGTTATACGGCAAACTGACGCCAAAAATCCGCGCGACACCAACGGCCATATCACTATATCCAGAGAAATCAAAATAAATCTGCAATGTAAAAGCAACCATCGAGATCCATGCTTGATAAGTGCTCAAAGCCTCCTGGTGAGAAAATCCGTTATTCGCAATTGCTCCAAAGTGGTCGCCGATTAGTTTTTTCAGCATCCCAATAGAAAATATAATCAAGCCAAACTTAATAGATCGAGCATTGAATGTGGGCCACCGCTCATAACTTGCCGCTACTCTTCCGAAATGCGTAATTGGACCTGCAACAAACTGCGGAAAAAATAACTTAAAAAGGATATATGTTTTAAAAGTAAACGATTTAACTTTACCTCTATAAACATCCGCCACGAAGGCAATTTGTTGAAAAGTATAGAAACTTATACCTAACGGAAGGGCAATCCGCCAAGTCCACGAAGAATTTCCATCAAATAAAGATTTATCAATTAGAATTGAGTATTTAAAATACCCTAAAACCAAGAGATTTAAAACAATCGTAGAAATAAAAACTGACCTGGATCTATTTTTCAGCAAATAGGCAGCTGCGAAGTAATTAAGCAACAATGAAAAAATTGCAATAATTACGCTTATTTCGCTAAACGCATATAGAAAAATTACTGAAGAAGCACTAGCTATCCATGGTAATATTTTCTGAAACCCAAGATTTTTTAGTACCGCTACTATCAATAATAAGGGGAATAAGAATAATAAAAGAAAGTCGGATTCAAAGAATAACATCAGCTTTTATTTCTACAAGTTGGAGTTTTCCGCTGTAAGGTGAAAGGATTTACAGGGAATTTCTGGCGAGTTGATTTCGTCTTAAGAAGTTGTAACGTTGCTGATCTAGGGCAACTTTAGAGCCGCTAACACTACCCTGGATACGTCGTTACTTTGCCTGGTCGTACTTTTTGTACTGCGGCTTCGCGCCTCGTCTCCAATGCACATCTTCGATGGGTTGGGTGGTGTTCGCCGTTCTTAAGCTGATCGTTTTCAAGTCTTGGGGCTGGATGTGTCACCCGGTTCATCGACAAACCTGCTTGCTGCCACTGATCGTGCCGTCTTTGCACACGAACTTGCCACCCTGGCAGTGCGAAACACCACCCTTTTTTCCAGAGCACGGGTAGTTGCGAGCATGTGCAACGCTGATACCCAGAACAACTGCCAAGCTCAGTGCAAAAAATTTGACTGTTCTCATGATTCTTTGGGTGCAATAGACAAGGTGAAGCCAATCAACCGATTTGCTGTCGCGCTGTATGTGCGATTACCAACGGAGATTTTTTGAACTGCAGCATTCGGCTTATCAATGCTGGCCATGGCCTTTTTCATCAAGCTCGCAAAAGCTTTCCCAATGTCATCGCGGGAGGCGCCATCTGTGGTGGCATTAGCAACCAACCCCATCAGAATCAGCCCATCTGCTGCATCGCCACCTGAGCCATCGCCAGCAGCCAGACCGGTGTGCACGTCGGTAATGAAGCCGTTCTTATCAACAACGGCAACCATGTAGCCCGTCCCGGCTACTAGCTTGTACGTGTCGTTGACTGGCCCTTTGCTCATCTCCATTGAATCGGCATTCCATGGAAGATCCATACTCTTTGCGAGTGTGTTGAAGCGCTTCTTAAATTCTTTGGGAGTGATGCCAAGGGTCTCGGCTGCAGGCTCTGCGGCTTGTTGATCAGAGACTGCTGGGGCAACTGCTGCCTGACTTGGTTTTTCTATTTCTTCAGCGCTGGCACTACTTTCTTTGGCGGACTCATCAACCAAAGACCCGCCAATGCCGAGCAAAATAATCGGCACAAACAGCAGCACCAGAGCAATGCGGGAGCGCTTGGGTGCATCGCCAGTTTTGGAGTACTTCAGCCATTTGGGAGCGATCAGCCCAATCAGGCACATCACGGCAACCACTAAGGCAAGCAGCAGTAAAACGCCACCAATTACGTTTGACATAGATCTCCCTCTCTATAGACCCCTGCCTCTTTGGGCTTTGGGGCATCAAGTCGCAGTTACGAATCTGGTCTTAGAACTTCCGCGACGGCAGTCAATGCCGCGCGCCCTTTGTCGCCACTATCGCGCCAAGCGCTTAGAAGTACTTTTTCTTCGGGGGCCAAGGTGGATTCGCTCTCGCCTTGGCGCTGTCCTGTCACAACGTAGAGAGCGTCAACGCCTAGATTGGTCATGGTGGCCAGTACGCCTGCATTGGGCGCTGTTTCACCCCGCTCCCATTGGAGAAGTGCATTCCGCGAGGCGCCGCAGTACAGGGAGAAATCGACCTGAGACAGCCCAATTCGCAGCCGTTCTTCGCGCAGTCGCTCTCCTATCTGCACATATTTAATTTCAGACATATATTGACATGCACTTTTTTCAGTGCAATGATGCGTTTACGTTGTAACAATCTATGCCCAATAGTACATGACTACCCCAGCCCAACTTACGCGGCATCACTCGGCCTCGGTCGACCGTCTGGTGCATGAAAAGCCCATTGCTCTGCGCCTTGACAAGCAAGAGCTGGCAGATGCACACGCACAGGCCAAAGCGCAGGGCCGCAGCTCCAGCAACTTTGCCCGCCTGATTCACCTGATGGGCATGGCGCAATACAAGCGCCTTGGCCGCATTGAGCTGCCTGCGGCAGACATGGCCAGCAACTGATTAAAGGTGGTGCGCATGGCTGATTCCTTCACTTTCCCTGTCAGCAATTCTGAGCTGGCATCTGCCGCTTTGCGTACCAGCAAGCAGCTGAACCAAGTGGCTGATAGCGCCCGCGCCAGTGAAGGAAAAGCCGCGCAAAGCTGTAACAAGCCAAGCCAGCCCAAGCAGTGGAAAGGCACGAACAAGGAATCCACACGCCTGCCGTGCCCACATTGCAAGTGGCCCAGCGTGATTCGCACCAGTGAGCAAATGTCGGTGCTGACGCGGCAGTACGTGTTTTGCTGCGCGAATGCTGAGTGCGGCCACACCTTTGTGGCAACGCTGGAAATTTCCCGCACCCTATCGCCCTCTGCCACGCCTGACCCGGGGGTGAATCTGCCCCTGTCCAGCCACGTGCGCCGCGACATGCTGCGCATCACCCTAGACCACGCAGCCAGTGCCGAGCACCAGGCGCGCAACACAACGCCAGTAACGGGCGACTTGTTTGTACAGGGAGTGCCGCCCCCTGACTGATACCCCCAGCGCCTAGCGCTCCCTCCTCCTTCACCCCTTTGAACCCCACCGACAGAGCCTGATTTGCAGGCGCTGCGGGGCTTTTTACGCCTAAATCTTTTGCAGGAGACCGCTATGTCCACGCAAGTCCCCGATTTATTGAAAGCACCACCTCCCAGCCGAAGCGCCCTCAATCCGGCGCACGGCTTCAAGTACACCAACGCCAACGACACCAATTTGGCCAAACGATTTGCCGACATGCGCCGCGCAGCCGCCAAGGCCGAACGCGATGCCGCTGCCGAACAGGCCCGTCAGGCGCAAACCACGCTGGAGCTGGGCACTTCTCCCCAGGTTGTGCCACTGCGCAGAAAGGCCAACGCCGCATGAAAACCGCACCCCAAAAAAACAGCTCGGTGGAAAAGACCTGCAGCAAGTGCCACGAGCAGTGGCCCGCAGACACCGAATTTTTCTACCGAGAACCCAGCAACCGCGATGGGCTGCGCGTTGAGTGCATTGCCTGCAAAGCCAGCTACGACAGCTGCCGAAAAGCAGGCAGGTTCAGCAAGCGCAACGGTTCACTGACGCAAGAGCTGCAGTCCGTGTTCACCAAGCTCATTAATAAATATGAGCCCGCAGCCCATGCCGTGCAACGAATTCAATGAAAAACATAAACGAAAGCAAAGCAATGCAAGCGCAGCAAGCTATTAAAAATGAATGCAAGGCACCCACTCTGCCGTACCTCATCAAGTACTTCCAAAAGGAAAAGTCAGCGATTGAGGCAGAGCTGGGCCTGATGCCACCCGACGCCTGGCTGAACGTGCGCGGCCGCGCGCTGGCCAATCGTGAGCAAGAGCTGCACGTCACCTTGACCGTACTGCAAGAACTGGTAACCGCCCCGGTGCAGATCACCGAATCCACCCACTGACCAAAGAAAGGACACGCCCATGTACATGATGATGTTTCGCGTAGTGCTCATGCCCGCCATGCTCATGCTCAGCTTTTTCACCGGCTGGCGCATGGCAACCCGCTTGATCGTGGATGAGTGCCAGCGCTTTGGTGGCTTTGTTTCCGGCAAAAAAGAATTCCGCTGCATCAGCACCATGCAGATGTGGCTGATGCATGAGTCCCCCAACCACCGCATCTACATTGCCGGCCCCATGACAGGACTGCCGGACAACAACTACCCCGCCTTTCACGACGCCGCCGCGCGCTTACGCAAACGGGCTTGGCATGTAGAGAGCCCAGCAGAGAACCCCGTGCCGCATGTCGATGCGCACTGCGCCTGGACTGCCTACATGCGCATGGGCATCAGCCAGCTCATGACCTGCCACGCCATCTACTTGCTGCCCGGCTGGCAGCAATCGCCCGGCGCCAGCGCTGAATATTTCATTGCCCAGCGCTTGGGCCTGACCATCTATGAGCATGCAATGCAAGAAGACGTGATGGCAGAGCAGTTGCAGGCGCTTGCCAGCAAGCCTGCATTGCCAAAGGACGAGCTGCTGCGCGCACAAGTGCAGACCTGAATGAGGAGAACACCAACAATGACAGCAGAAGCAATCAACACCATCAAGCTACTCAGTGCCAGTGAGGTGGCCAACACCATTGGCATGAGCAAGTCGTGGATCTACCAGCAGATCAAGCAAGGGAAATTTCCAGAGCCGCTGCGCTTGGGCCCGCAAAAAACCGCATGGAAATTTGCAGACATTGCGGAGTGGATTAACGCGCTACCACAGGGTGTGGAGCAGTAGATTTCTCAACAGCTAAAAAGACACTATCGGTGCAATCACACAGTACCGATAGCATCCAATGGAACTTAGACTTTAGCGTGCAACTATTCGTCAGGGCCGCTCAAAAACTTACGTGCTTGAACTCGAGCACCAGTAAAAATCTGCTCTGCAAACTGAGGTTGCACGCTGGAATGCAGGTTGCCGCTAACCATGGCAATCGCAGCCTCTAGCCCTTCGACCATAGCCACCATCTCTTCCCACAGTCCAGTAATCCGAGTGAAGTTAGCCAGCACCTTCCAATGACGACGCTGAATCGTATACAGGTGATAGTGGCGACTTTTAAAGCCAGGAATAGCCATGGCCATCTTGGCTCTTCTCGACTCAATTTTTCCGTGCCCATGACCAATCACTGGCCAAGCAGAAAGCACGTCATACAACGGTGTCATTTGATAGCCACCACCAGGTTGAATAAATATTGAGAAATTTTTAGCATGACCGTCAATCGCAGCCAATAGCCAAAACGCCAACTGTGCCATCACAAAGCGTGCACTGTCAGCTGCCGATTCCTGACTGCCTGCTAAAACTTCCAGGCACTCCACAATGCCTGGACCTCCATCGACCTCATATTTTTGGCTGCTAGCAACCCCTTTAGCTTGGCACAAGTCTTCTTGGGGGAGGCGTGCAATCCAACCTGCTGGATTCCATGCGCGGTCAAACCTTTCGACGGATAACACCGTATGCGGACCGAAGGTTTCGATAGTGCTTGTAGCGACAGGAAATCCCATAGCACCCAGTAACTGATTGCACAGCCATTCGTTCTGCACAGACTGAGTAAAGTCATGGTCATGCCTCGGCACCATGCCAATTTGCGGCTTGAGTATGTGGGTGGTGGGTGTTGCACCAAGGGGCTGAAACCACTGTTCACCAATTCGCAAAAGTGCCGTTTTTTCCTGAGCACCAGCAATGGACAACCGAAAATCGGTTTCACCCTCAAGATTGCCAAATGCGTTGCCTAAACCTGCCAAATGCGCTGCTACATCCTGTTCATCCATTGGTGAGCCCTTCAACTGGTTGAAGCCAATCGGTTGCTCGCCTTCGGGCATGAGCTGCACAGCTCCAACGCAGTCACGACCAATAGTCTCTAACAGAGCAAATGCATTCGGGTCTGTGCTTCGAAGTCCGAAACGCTTAGTGATACGTTTTCTTATATCAGCGTTGTCAGGCAGCAAGTTGTCGAAAAAATTTTCAACAACTTGCCCTGAAACTTCCAAGTCAGGTGTGAATGGAAGAGACAGAGACAGGGGCCGCGAATGCGGGCTGGCTAGCCATGTTGGATCATAGAAAAGCCTGTGCCCACCTGTTCGCGAAACCTCCCATAAACCGACATGCTCTCCATTCATCCAAATGCTGAGTGCAGGCATTACCAACTACCTTTTGGGTTTTTCTTGAACCAATCGCCAGGAAGTATCTGTGGCGTAAGTACCGGTGTATTTGATTTCGCATGGGCAGTACGAGGCTCCATATTCCCTTTTTCGTCCATGAGGCCATGCTTCTTCAGTTGCTCAAGCAGCTGCGGTGGCAAAACTCCTGTCATTCCCCTCGACTTAGGCGTTGCAACTGACCCACTTATCGGACGTGGCACGATGTTTCCTTTTTCATCCATGAGGCCCTGCTTCTTCAGTTGCTCAA
>NZ_JACSQK010000005.1:48391-342528 GCF_014836675.1 Comamonas avium | reverse complement strand
GCAACTGACCCACTTATCGGACGTGGCACGATGTTTCCTTTTTCATCCATGAGGCCCTGCTTCTTCAGTTGCTCAAGCAGCTGCGGTGGCAAAACTCCTGTCATTCCCCTCGGCTTAGGCACTGCAACTGACCCACTTATCGGACGTGGCACGATGTTTCCTTTTTCATCCATGAGGCCCTGCTTCTTCAGTTGCTCAAGCAGCTGCGGTGGCAAAACTCCTGTCATTCCCCTCGACTTAGGCGTTGCAACTGACCCGCTTACCGGACGTGGCACGATGTTTCCTTTTTCGTCCATGAGATTTGCCCCCAATGGCATCACCGAAGCTGCTGGCTTAGCCTCTTCCTGTTTTGGCTCTGCCACAGTAGTCATACCAAGCTTCTGGCCTATACCCTCATCTCTATGTTTCTGCAACTGATTCCAAACCTTAGGAGACAAAATTCTCCCGTCAGTTTTCAGCCGTACCACAAGCTCTGCGTTTAGCAATTTCAAAATTGCAAGAAATTGCCCAACGCTAATGGCAGAGGGATCTTTTTCAATAGCTGCAACCCTAGACTGGGTGACTCCGAGCAACTCTGCCAAACCTGCTTGACTTAAGCCAGCCGCCTTGCGCAGAGACTTCATATGAATCCCTAATTGCTCGGGAAATGCCAGAACGAAGTCCATCTTTCACCTCTAAAAAATCACATTTAAGTAATATTATCAAAAAATCACCTAAGAATGATTTTATGAAAAAAACAACTTAAGTGTGATTTTTTCAAAAAACAACCTTTAGATGATAATAAATAAACCGCAATTTCTTTCCGGCGCATCCTTGGTCGACATGTAAAGCAATAAGTGGCTAACCAGAAAGGCGTGGTGAATTAGATCCTTCAAGGTACTTGAAGAGGAGTGACAGTGCTTCCTCCTTTTCTTTCATGTATTCATAGGCGTTGTAGTGCCTGTCTTGAACACCAGAAATGCCGTGGCTTTGCAGCCGCCAGCGGATTTCTTTCGACACCCCAAGGCTAGCAAGAAGTGTTTCAACACCAGAGCGAACACGCTTGGGTTTAAAGCTCTGATTGCCAGGCAGTTTTTGAGCCCAAAGGCGTATGGTGTTATTGCCCAACGGTTCACCGTCTTTGACACTTAGCGCGTAGTCACCCGTTGGATTGCACATTTCCAAGGCACGCTTGGCCTCTGGGATCAGGGGCACAAGATGCTGCCGAGGCGCAGTGCCGACCTTTCCCTTGCCATCCCATAAAACAATGTGCGCAGCGTGAACGTCAACTGTTTTTAGCGCACGCAATTGCTCAAGGCGCTGGCCGCCGGTCAGAAGGTGAAGGCGCAGAACTGCGCCCTGCTGGGTGTCCAATTGCTTTATTGCCTGCCAGTACGCATGCATCTCCGCGCCAGACAGTGGATTCATGTCGGCCCCGCCACCGCCCACCACTTTCACATCGTTGACAGGGTTGAACTTCAGCGCATAGTCCTTGAACTTGATAGGCACAGCAGGGTTTGTTTTGGCTTCACGGGCCATCTGAAATGCAGCGCGCAGCATCTTGCGCAGGCCCCATGCTGTGGTGACCTTTCCCGCTTCAATCATCTTGCGCAGAATGTCCGCAATCTGTTCTTCCGTCACCTCATTGGCCGGAAGTGCCGCCAGCTCTGGCCAGGCATTGATGACGTGCAGCTTGAACTGGGTCCGTACCTTGCCTTCGGAAACCTTGCCATTCGCGCCCAGCCAGTGGACATAGTCAGTGAGGAGCGCTTGAAGTGTGAATGCCGACAAGTTTTGCTTATCCTGCTTGGCTTTTTGTTGCTCGGCTTTGCGCTTGGCCATGACCGCTGCGTAGCCACCAGCATCAAGGTTGGAGCGGTGCAGCGCTGCCATCTCGCGGGCAGCTTCCTGCGCGGCTAAGACAGAGTAGCCACGCGCAGTAGGCTTCAGATCCTTGGGCTTTGCTTTGGAGTCCCAAACGCCGATCACTTCGCGTGAACTGTTGTTCTCGTACGTGTAGCGCCAGTAGAACATCACGACATCACCCGCCATACGCCGGGCTTCAAGTGAACCAGAGGGCACTACCTTGGCTACGCGAGTGAACTTACCGGGTGCGAGGTCTGCAAAAATTTGACCGTGAGTGGTGGCCATGCCAATCTCCTGAGCAGCCTGTCACAGCGAGACCCCGTACATTTCTGTGACAGTTCTGGTGACAGTTTTTCGAAGATTTGGATTGTATGGGCTTGCACTAGATTGGACTTGCAAACCTGAAAAATCAAAGACTTGAGGAGAATTCGCAGTTCAAGCCTGTGCAAGCTGGTGCACTGATTTTCCTCTACATGGCTCCGAAATGAAAAACACAAGCCAATGGAGCAACCAGCTTGCGAAGGGGCGAATTCTAGCGCTGCTCAGTAGCCTTTGCTGCGTTCGGACTAACCAGACTGGCGGTCAGCGGCCGGTCTGCCTACGATGGCAGCCATTTACTGCAGGAGACAAATTGCCATGCCCATGTTTATTGACACATCCCCACCCGGTCACTGCATTTTTTGCAAGATCGCGGCGGGAGAGATTCCAGCGGCAAAAATTTATGAAGATGCGCTAACCGTGGCGTTCATGGACATCGGTCAGGTCAACCCGGGCCATGTGCTGGTCGCCAGCAAGCGCCACGCGGTGACCGTGCTGGAGCTAACAGCCGAAGAAGCCGCCGCCATCATGCAGACCGCACAGCGCGTAGCCGTGGCCGCACAAGCGGCGTTTGACCCCGATGGCATCACCCTCTTTCAGGCCAATGGCGCAGCGGGCGGGCAGACGGTTTTTCACTTTCACATGCATGTGCTGCCGCGCCATGAAGGCGATGGCATGGCACTTGCCTGGCCACGCAAAGAGCCGGGCATGCAGATGCTGCAAGCCTACGCAGAGCAACTGAAGGCAGCGCTGCAGGCTTAGACCTGGGTGTCTTTGATTTAAAAAAAGTAGCTGCTAACGCTTACACAGCAAATGCTTCAGATATAAAACTATCGAAAAACCTTTACCAGCATACGTTAGCAGCTATTCTTTATGCAGCCATGCTCTCAAAGCAGGCATCAAGCTGCTGCACCCACAAGGCTTGCTGCTCTGGGCTGGCAAAGGTGGCCTCCAGACTGTTGCGGGCCAACTGGTAGGCCTGCTCAGCGCCCATCCCGGTGGCCGCAAAGACTTGCAGGTAGTTCTCGTTGACGTAGCCACCAAAGTAGGCCGGATCGTCTGAGTTGACCGTCACGTTCAGCCCAGCGGCCAGCATGCGCGGCAGATTGTGGTCGCGCAGGTCGGGAAAGACGCACAGCTTCTGGTTAGACAGCGGGCATACCGTCAGCGGCATGCGCGTATCTGCCAGGCGCTGCATCAGATCCCAGTCTTTTTCTGACTGCACGCCGTGGTCAATGCGCTGTACCTGCAGCACGTTCAAAGCGCTCCAGACATAAGCCGGAGGCCCTTCTTCGCCCGCATGGGCCACCAGGTGAAAGCCCAGCGCCTTGCACTGCTCAAACACACGCGCAAACTTCTCTGGCGGGTTACCCACCTCTGAGCTGTCCAGCCCGATACCGATGAAGTGCTCCCGATAAGGCAGCGCGGCATGCAGGGTGTCAAAGGCGGCCTCTTCACTGAGGTGGCGCAGAAAGCTCAGGATCAGTCCAGCGCTGATGCCCCACTGGGCCTGAGCGTCCTTGCAGGCGCGCGCAAGGCCATGAATCACGGTCTCCATGGCCACGCCGCGCTCGGTGTGGGTTTGCGGGTCAAAAAAGATTTCTGCACGCACCACGTGGTCAGCAGCGGCACGCTGGAGGTACGCCATGGCCATGTCGTAGAAGTCTTGCTCTTGCAGCAAAACGCTGGCCCCGGCGTAGTAGATGTCCAGAAAACTTTGCAGATCGGTGAAGGCGTAGGCCGCACGCAGCGCCTCCACATCGGCATACGGCAGCTGCACACCATTGCGCTGGGCCAGCGCAAAGATCAGCTCGGGCTCCAGCGAGCCTTCGATGTGCATGTGCAGCTCTGCCTTGGGCATGGCGCGCAGCAGCGCAGGCAGGCAATCGGCCGGAATGCGGGAAACCGTGGAGGGCACTGCGTAGGTCATCAACAAACTCCGAAAGTGACGCCGCTGGCTTTCAGGTAGCGGCGGTAAGCAGCCGACATGCGGTCTGCCGAGGAATGCAGCTCTGCGCGCGGGTCCAGCGGCAAAGGCTTGGGCAATTGCGACTCCAGCACCGGCTGGTCCTGCGTGAAGATGGTGTGCTGAAAAGCTTGCAACTGCTCGTCGCTCGATTCAAAGTCTGCCACGGCCAGACGGAACCACACGCGGCTGCTCTCTGGCGTGATGGGGCAGATGAACAGACCAATGGCTTCGCGCCAGCCGTCCTTGGTCGTACCTTCTTCGGGAATCTTGGTCAGCAGCGCGGTGTAAGGCCCCGTGACTTCGTAGGTGTAGTGCACTTGCGCCGGCTTGGTGGAGTGCAAATTGGACAGCGGCTGCACCGCCTTGCAATTGGTGGCCTTGACTCCGAACGCCGTGTTTTCTACGTTGTAGGGCGACATCTCCGTCGCATCGCGGCTGCCCAGCCAGCCTTCGTGCACGAATCCAAAGTGCGACATGTCCAGAAAGTTTTCAATGATGCGCGGTGCGCTGGCAGCCACGTCGTAAGGGCCGCAGCTGACTTTGCGCAGGCGCGCATCGCCTTCGGCTTCAAACGCAGGCAGGGGCACATCAGCGGCCTGCAACTGCACCCAGATCAGGCCGCAGGCTTCCTGCACACCAAACGATTTGACGCAATGCTGGGGTGGAGGCGTGAAGCTGGGCACAGCAGGCACTTTCACGCACTGGCCACTGTCGGCAAATTGCCAGCCGTGGTAGGGGCACTCCAGGTTGCCCTCATTGACACGGCCCAGCGACAGGCGTGCACCCCGGTGCGGGCAGCGGTCCACAAAAGCGTTGGCCACACCCTCGGCATCGCGCCACAGCACCAGATCTTCATCGAGCAAACGCACGCCCACAGGGCCTTGCTGCACATCGCTCGAAAGGGCTACGGGATGCCATTGGGTTTTTTCCATCATGGGGATCACTGTCACAGTTGTTTTCATAGACCGCGATCTTTCCAAAAAAAAGGGCAGCCCACAGGCTGCCCTTGCAATAACCGAGCCAGTCAGAGGCTCGTTGGTGATGGCTTACTGGCCGGGAACCTTGCCTTCTACGCCCTTGATGTAGAAGTTCACGCCAGACAGGAAGGCATCGTCAGCCACAGCGCCGTCGGCCAAAACTTCCTTGCCATCGTTAGATGCGAGCGGACCCTTCCAGATCTTGAACGAACCAGACTTCAAGCCAGCCTTCACTTCATCAACCTTGGCCTTCAGCTCGGCAGGAATGTCGTCAGCCAGCGATACCAGGTCAATGGCACCTTCTTGCACACCCCACCATGCACGACCCGAGGTCCACGTGCCGTTGAGCACGTCGTTGGTGGCCTTGATGTAGTAAGGCGACCAGTCAATGATGGCCGAGCCCAGGTGGGCTTTAGGGCCGTAGGCGGTCATGTCCGAATCCCAGCCAAAAGCGCGTTTGCCCTTTTCTTCAGCGGTCTTGAGCACGGCAGGCGAGTCGGTGTTCTGGAACAGGATGTCGGCGCCACCGTTGATCAGGCTGGTGGCTGCTTCTGTTTCCTTGGGAGGGCTGAACCATTCGTTCACCCACACCACCTTGGTCGTGATGTTGGGGTTGACCGACTGGGCACCCATCGTGAAGGAGTTGATGTTGCGAATCACCTCAGGAATTGGCACGGAACCGACGATGCCCAAGGTGTTGGTCTTGGTCATGCCACCGGCAATGACGCCCGCCATGTAAGCGCCTTCGTAGGTACGGCTGTCATAGGTGCGCACGTTGTCAGCCGTTTTGTAGCCGGTGGCGTGCTCGAATTTGACATCTTTGAAATCTGGCGCAATCTTCTGGATGGAGTCCATGTAGCCAAACGTTGTGCCAAAAACCACCTTGTTGCCCTGGCTGGCCAGATCGCGCAGCACGCGTTCGGCATCGGGGCCTTCGGGCACGCTTTCCACATAGGAAGTGACGATCTTGTCACCCATGACTTCCTGCAATTTCTTGCGCGCCGTATCGTGCGCAAAGCTCCAGCCACCATCACCCACAGGGCCGACATAAGCAAAAGCAATCTTCAGCGGCTCAGCCTTGGCGGGGGCCTCTACAGCGGGGGCTGCGGCAGGCGCTGGAGCAGGTTCATCTTTCTTACCGCAAGCAGCCAAAGCAGTCACGGTCAACGCCGAAATAGCTGCCAGCTTGAACATGGAACGTTTGTTCAGATCAGTCATGAATCATCCTTTTGGATCGGGGAGTAAGCAAACCATTGCAGCAACACCTGCGCCCAGCCTTTTGAGCCAGCACTTCAAGCAACCACTGCCAAAGGCGTGATGGTTGCATAAAACAGCTGCGCTTTTACGAAACAGGCACATCCTAGCGCTGCTGTTTCACAACCGGTCAATTCACGTGCGGCTGCAGGCTGCGGCGTTGCATTCATGCTCAATCGCAAGATGCATGCCATTTCATACGCAATGGGGGTATAGCGCAGACACTTTCCATGCGCGCCTGAGCCACAAAAAAGGCCTCCGTTCAACGGGAGGCCCTGGTATCACGCAAGGGCAGCTCGCCCTTGTGATGAAGCAAATTTACTTGCCTGCGCCGGGCACGTTGCCTTCAATGCCATTCACATAGAACTTGATGCTGGTGATGAAGGGCATATCAGCCACTTGACCATCGGCCAGCAATTCCTTGCCTGTGTTGTCCTTCAAAGGGCCCTTCCAGATCTGGAATGTGCCGTCCTTCAGGCCCTTGCGCACTTCGGCAACCTTGTCTTTGATCTCTTGCGGGACATCGTCAGAGATCTTCACCAGATCCATCGCGCCTTCCTTGACGCCCCACCAGAAGTTCTGACCGTTTTCTACCTTGCCGTCCAGCGCATCTTGCACCACCTTGGTGTAGTAAGGCGCCCAGTCAATCACGGCAGAGCCCAGGTGAGCCTTGGGTGCGTAGGCGCTCATGTCGCCGTCCTTGCCAAAGGCGTACACGCCGCGCTCTTCTGCTGTCTTGAGCACTGCAGGAGAGTTGGTGTTTTGGTACATCACGTCCACACCGCCGTTGATCAGGCTGGTGGCCGCTTCTGCTTCTTGGGGTGGGCTGAACCAGGAGTTCACCCACACCACTTTGGCCTTGATCGTGGGATCGACGCTTTGCGCACCCAGAACAAATGAGTTGATGTTGCGCACCACCTCAGGGATTGGCACAGAAGCGACGACACCAATGGTCTTGGTTTTGCTCATGGCACCGGCCACGATACCGGCCATGTACGCGCCTTCAAAGGTCTTGGCGTCGTAGGTCGAGCTGTTTGCAGACTGCTTGTAGCCCGTTGCGTGCTGGAAGTTCACTTCTGGCAGCTCAGGGGACAGTTTCTGCACATACTCCTGGTAGCCAAAGCTGGTTGCAAAAATCAGCTTGCTGCCTTGCGCAGCCATGTCACGCATGACGCGTTCGGAGTCTGGACCTTCAGCCACGCTTTCCACAAACGAGGTCGCGACCTTGTCACCAAACTTGTCTTGCACCGCCTTGCGGCCCAGCTCGTGCTGGAATGTCCAGCCGCCGTCCCCAATGGGGCTGACGTACACAAAGCCAACCTTCAGCGGTTCGCTCTTGGCAGCAGCATCTGCAGCAGGTGCTGCAGCGGGAGCAGGAGCGGCTTCTTCTTTCTTGCCGCAAGCGGCCAAAGTGGCAATGGTGATGGCCGACAGGGCCACCATCTTCAACACGGTGCGTTTGTGCAGTTGGGACATGTGTGTTTCCTCGACATGGATATAAAAAAGGCGGACCTGAAAAGCCCGCCTTGCGCTTTGCGTGCCCTTTGCCAGAGCACAGCGTCATGGTTGTCAGCTCTGTTTAAGAGCCCGGGTAAAACGGCTTTCCAAGCGAAGCCGGCATATTCGCACGAATCCATGCAGGATTGCGCGAAATCAGCACCAAAACGACGATGGTCGCCACATAAGGCAGCATGCTCAGCAGCTGGCTGGCAATGTGTACGCCCGAGGCCTGCAGGTGAAATTGCAACATGGTCACGCCACCAAACAAGTAGGCACCCAGCAAGATTCGCGTTGGCCGCCATGTGGCGAAAGTGGTCAGAGCCAAGGCAATCCAGCCGCGGCCAGCCACCATGCCCTCCACCCACAAAGGCGTATAGACCGTTGACACGTAAGCGCCTGCCAGACCGCACAGTGCGCCGCCGGCCATGACAGCGCCCAGGCGGATCATGCGCACGTTGTAGCCCAGCGCATGGGCAGACTCTGGCGACTCACCCACCGAGCGCAAGACCAGGCCCGCACGCGTGCGATACAGGAAATACACCAGCAGCGCCGCAATGATGATGGCCCCGTACACCAGGGGATGGTGGCGAAACAAGGCAGGGCCCACCACAGGCAGATCAGCCAGATAGGGAATCGCATACTTGGGCGACTCTGGCATCTTGGCCTGAACATAGTTCAACCCAGCGAATGCCGAAAATCCTGCGCCAAACAGGCTCAGAGCCAAGCCGGTGGCCGACTGGTTGGTATTGAGCCAGATGACCAGCACGCCAAAGATGGCTGCCAGCAAAGCACCAGCGCCCATCCCTGCCAGAAAACCTATCCACGTGCTGCCGGTATGTACCACGGCAGCAAAACCGGCCAGCGCTGCGCACAGCATCATGCCTTCAGCACCCAGATTGATCACACCCGCTTTTTCATTGATAAGCAGCCCCATCGCAGCCAAGGCCAGCACGGTGCCAGCGCTCAGCGTTGAAGCAAACAGCAATGCATACGCATCCATTACGGTGCTCCCTTCACTGCAGGTTTAGCGGCTACCCAGCGGACACGATAGGCAATCAAGGTATCGCAAGCCAGCAGCGTAAACAGCAACAGCCCCTGGAATACGCCAGTCAAAGATTTCGGCAAGCCCAAACGCGACTGCGCCAGCTCGCCACCGATATAGAACATGCTCATCAAAATTGCCGAAAAGATCATGCCAACAGGATGCAGACGGCCGACAAAGGCCACGATGATGGCGGCAAAGCCATAGCCGGCAGGTACATATGGGGTCAGTTGCCCAATGGGGCCTGCCACTTCCAGCGCACCCGCCAAGCCGGCAGTGCCGCCAGAGATCAGCAACGCCGTCCACAGCGCGCGGCGCGACGAAAAGCCTGCGTAGCGTGCAGCTGCAGGTGCCATACCGCCCACTTGCTGGGCAAAGCCGGCCTTGGTGCGAAACAAAAACACCCACAGTGCAGCCACACCGAGCAACGACAGCAGCGTGCCAATGTGCACGCGGGTGCCTTCAATCAGCTTGGGAATCTGCGTCACGCGCTCAAATGCCTTGGACTGCGGGAAGTTGTAGCCCATGGGGTCCTTCCAGGGGCCATAGACCAGGTAGCCCAGCACCAGCGTACCGACGTACACCAGCATCAGGCTGACCAAGATTTCATTGGCGTTGAACTTGTCGCGCAAAAATGCCACGATGCCTGCCCAGAACATGCCACCCAATACTCCGGCCAGCAAAATGGCCGGAACAATCCAGGGACCGGTGCTTTTGTCTGCCAGCAGCGCTACGCCGCCTGCCGTGACAGCACCAATGACAAACTGCCCCTCTGCGCCAATGTTCCAGATGTTGGAGCGAAAGCAGACCGACAAGCCCAGCGCAATCAGCAGCAAAGGCGTGGCCTTCATCACCAGCTCGCCCAGGGCATAGCTCGTTTTGATAGGTTCCCAGAAAAATGCCTGCAGGCCGTTGACCGGGTCTTTGCCCAGAGCAATGAACAACATCACACCTATCGCCACCGTGATCAACAGCGCCAGGACGGGTGCGCCATAGGTCCAGAATTTGGAGACCTGAGGACGGGGTTCGAGCTTAAACATGCTGCGTGCCTCCGTTTTCTGCTTCAACCTGGGCCAGGTGCTGCTGCACATCGGCATTCCACAAACCGCTCATCCATTCACCCACTAACTGCAGCGTGGCATCTGCACGCTGCAGCGAGGGGCTCAACTGCCCCTTGGCTACCACGTGTAAACGGTCACTGATTTCAAACAACTCGTCCAGCTCTTCGCTGAGCACCAGCACCGCACAGCCAGCGTCGCGCAGCGCCAAAATCTCACCACGAATCTGCGCTGCGGCCCCTACATCTACGCCCCATGTGGGCTGCGAGACAATCAAAAGCTTGGGCTTTGCATCAATTTCCCGGCCCACAATGAACTTTTGCAGGTTACCGCCGGAGAGCGACTTGGCCGGCGCGTTCGGCCCTCCTGCCTTGACACCAAAACGGCGGATGATGTCTGCCGCATGCACCTGCAGCTTGCCAATGTTCAGCCAGCCGCCCCTGCCCACCGCGTCATCACGCGTCAGCAGCATGTTGTGTGCCAGCCCCATGGTGGGCACGGCACCACGGCCCAGGCGCTCTTCTGGCACAAAGTGCAGGCCCAGCTGGCGGCGCTGCCTGGGGTTCAGGCGCCCTGCAGCTTTGCCAGCCACCTCGATCATGTGTGCCGCTGCTCGCGTGTCTTCGCCTGACAACGCATAGAGCAGCTCGCGCTGGCCATTGCCCGAGACTCCGGCAATGCCCAGCACCTCGCCAGCGCGCACTTCAAACCGCATGTCGATCAGGTCCACGCCGAACTGGTCCTGCTTTTTGAGGCTCAGACCATTGACATGCAGCACAACGCTGCCGGTCTTTACTTCACGGTACTGCAGCGCTGGTGGCTCGGCACCAATCATCAGTCGCGACAGCGAGGCATTCGTTTCTTCTTGTGGATTGCAGTAACCCGTGACCTTGCCGCCACGCAGCACGGTACAGGCGGTGCACAGCTCGCGAATTTCGTGCAGCTTGTGGCTGATGTACAAGATAGAGCAGCCTTGCGAGGCCAGCTTCTTGAGCACCACAAACAACTTGTCCACCGCTTGCGGTGTGAGCACGGACGTTGGCTCATCCAGGATTAATACACGCGGGTCAGTCAGCAGGGCACGAATAATTTCCACACGCTGCATCTCGCCCACAGACAGGGTGTGCACAGGGCGCAAGGGATCAATATCCATGCCGTATTCAGCGCCCTTGGATTCGATGCGTGCTGTGACCTCAGCCAAAGACATGCGCTTGTCCAGGCCCAGCCAGACATTCTCAGCAACGGTCAGCGTGTCAAACAGGCTGAAGTGCTGGAACACCATCGCAATACCGTATTGGCGTGCCTCTTGGGGATTGCGGATATTGACGGGCTTGCCATCAAACAGCACCTGGCCTTCATCAGGCTTGACCGTGCCATAGATGATCTTCATCAACGTGGACTTGCCTGCGCCGTTTTCACCCAGTACGGCGTGCACTTCACCGGGTTGCACCGTCAGCGATACCCCGTCATTGGCCACCACGGCCGGGTATCGCTTGGTAATGCCCACCAGCTGCAAGCGCGGTGGCACGGCACCGGGCGTGGGGATGGATTGAGGGGAATTCATGCGCGAGATTGTTTCAGTTTCAATAAATCTTGTGAAAAACCTACTCAGAAGCAGATTTGGCTTAATTTAATAGCTATATTTTTTATAGCTTCATGGCAGTATTCTTTACAGCTTCTCGCAGCCAGACACCAGCACTGGAGTGGTGCGTACGGTCGTGCCACAGCTGGTAGTAGCGCATTTGCGGCAGCGCAATTGGGGGCGGCAAAATTGCCAGCGGCAGCTGCGCTGCATAGCGCTCACAAAATTGCCGGCCTGTCGTCAGCACAAGCAAGCTCGATGCCACCATTTGAGGCATCAAGCCAAAGTGCGCACAGCGCACCGCAATGTTGCGACGCAGATTCAGTGCATTCAGCGCCTCGTCAATGACGCCTTTAGCGCCAGGGTGGGTCGGCATCGGCGCAATGTGCTCAGCATCCAGCCACTCTTTGGCCTTCCAGCCCCGGCGCACTGCCGGGTGCTTGTGGCTGACCAGACATACCGTGTCATCGGCAAACAGCTGCGCCATGCGCAGCTCAGCCGGGGGCTGGGGCCAGTTGCCGATCACGATATCCACATCGCCCTGGGCCAATTGCCCGCTGTAATCGACATCATGGTTCAAGGCCATGATCTCTACCGTACACAGCGGGGCCTGCTTTTTCAGGTGCGCAACCAGTTGGGGAAGGAACAGGGGATCCAGGTAATCGCTGGCAGCAATACGGAAGGTTCGCGTTGCCACGCGTGGATCAAATGCACGCGCTTCGGTAAATAAATTTTCTGCGGCTTGCAAGATGGCGGCCGCAGGCTCCAGCATGCTCAGCGCTGCATCGGTGGGCTGCATGCCA
This sequence comes from Comamonas avium, assembly GCF_014836675.1. Taxonomy (GTDB): domain Bacteria; phylum Pseudomonadota; class Gammaproteobacteria; order Burkholderiales; family Burkholderiaceae_C; genus Comamonas; species Comamonas avium. Next base: position 330,180 of record NZ_JACSQK010000005.1, on the reverse strand, counting down.
CTGCCCGAGCGCACAAGAATGGGGTCCCCCGACAAATCCCGCAAGCGCTTGAGCGCCGTAGAAACCGCCGGCTGGTGCATACCCAGACGCACTGCTGCACGCGAGACGCTGCTTTCGGCAATCACCGTGTGCAGCACGCGTATCAAGTGCAGATCTATTTTTTCTAAAAGCGTGGCTTCTCGCATGAAAGAAATAAGGGCCGCGAATGCGACCCAGTATGCCAATACGTTGGTGCCACAAGGGCAGGGATTATTCGGTTGTCAATGTTGCTGTACGGCTTCACCCGTTAATGCAGCTTCGTCCAGTTTGGCCTGCCAGTACGCCAGTCGAGCGTTATGGCGCGCCATGATGGCCTCATCGATCGCTACTTTGTGGACATCAGAGTAATCCTCCAGCTCATCCACCAACTTCAGCATCTTTCGCTCCATCTGCGACATTTGCTCCATCAGCTCATCTTCCTCTGTCTTTTCGGTCCGTGACGGATTCGCAAGCGCTGCAAGCAGTTTGCTGTTCTTGCCCGGATCCACCGACCCCAGAGCGCGGCAAGCATCGTCGTACGTCGAACGGATACTGTTGAGCTCTTCCATCCGCTCATTGAAGCCTTCGCTGAGCACGGCCTTCAAATGGGCCTCTGCCTGCAAATAGGCTTCATGGCAGCGCTGCACTTCTGCTTCACGCTGCAGCCGCTCAGCCCGTGTACGCGGACCTTCAATGCGAAAAAGCATCGCAAAGATCAGGACAGCGGCAGCGCCATACCACAGCAACCAGTCTGCAGGTACTTGAAAGCCCCCCCATGCAAGCACTGCAACGCCAGCCCATGCCCCCATATATATGGCCTGACTTTCCCAGCGCACCTCACGCGGTACAGGGATTGGGGCCAGCTTGACCAGAGAGTGAAATTGCGCAGGCTCTTTGGCTTTGGGAGCCTGGAGCTTGGCCACTCGCTCGGAAACTTCGTCAATATGGAACTCAGGGGAATCAGATGCCAGCTGCACGGGTGCTGACCAGAAATTGAGAGAGCTTTTGGCGCGTCGCAAAAAGTTAGAAAAGCTCATGTTGCGGCAAAAGGTCTAAGAAAAAAGGTCAGGAAGTTTAACCATCACAAGGCAGCTCAAAGGAATCAATAGCCTTGCACGAAAATTGCTTACAGCGTCTGTATACAAATTGCAGCATATTGTCAACGGCGACACCACCGCCGACTTTATTGCTTTAAACGCATAGACTGCATACAGAAGTCTATATGCCATCCCCGTGTTCGAGTGGCTTAATCGCCAAAAAACCGCCAGATTGCAAGCCTATGTCCTCACGCCCTCTCCAATTTCTGCGCGGTGGTCAGCCCGTGACACTGCACAACGTTCCACCTGACCGTACTTTGCTGGAGGTGCTGCGCGAAGACTTGCACTGCACCGGCACCAAAGAAGGCTGCGGCGAAGGTGACTGCGGCGCGTGCACCGTGGTGCTGGGTGAACGCACGAGCGATGCCAGCGGCAAACCCCAACTGAGCTACAAAGCCATCAACAGCTGCATTCGACTGGCACACTCCATTGACGGCATGGCGCTGTGGACCGTAGAAGATCTGGCGCAAGACCCCGACATCCAACTGCCCGAGGGCAAAGACCTGCACCCCGTTCAGGAAGCGCTGGTGCAGTGCCACGGCACGCAATGCGGCTTCTGCACCCCGGGCTTTGTGATGAGCATGTTTGGCATGTACCAGAACCACGCCTGCGGCAGCACACTGGATCGTCAGGGCGCGCAAGAGGCGCTGTCAGGCAACCTGTGCCGCTGCACCGGCTATCGCCCTATCTTGGATGCTGCACAGCAAATGGCCAGCTTGCCACCTGCGACCGTCAACGCTCCTGTGGTTTTACAAAAATTAGAGCTACTAGCGCTTACTGACAATAGCTTTAAATCACAAAACCATTACAAACGCCCACACAGTCTGCGTGAGCTGCTACAAATTCGATTACAACACCCTCAGGCGCAAGTGGTGGCAGGCTGCACCGATGTGGGCCTGTGGGTGACCAAGCAGCACAAACGTTTCGAGATGGTGCTGGACGTCACCGCCGCTGCCGAGCTGAAAGTGATTGCACAAACCCATGGACACCTGCGCATTGGTGCCGCCGCCACGCTGCAAGAAGCGTTCACCGCGCTCAAAGCCCAGTGGCCGCAACTGCACAAATTTGCTGCGCGCTTTGCCGGACTGCCCGTGCGCAACAGCGGCACGCTGGGTGGCAATGTGGCCAATGGGTCGCCGATTGGCGACTCCATGCCGCTGCTGATTGCACTGAACGCCCAGGTGGTACTGGCCAGCGTGCGCGGTGAGCGCAGCCTGCCCCTGCAGGCGCTGTATACCGGCTACCGCCAGAACGTCATGGCCGCCGACGAGCTGGTCACTCGCATTGATGTACCACTGCCCGGCACCACCGATCACACCACCTATTTGCGTGCCTACAAAATCAGCAAGCGCCAGGACGACGACATCTCGGCCGTGTGCCTGGTGCTCAACGTGCAAGTGCAAGGCGGCGTGGTCATACATGCCAGCATTGGCGCTGGCGGGGTAGCCGCCACACCCGCGCGCGCAGTCAAGACAGAGGCCGCCTTGCTCGGCCAGCCCTGGACGCAGGCTACGGCCCAAGCTGCAGCCGCCGTATTGCAGACCGAGTTCAGCCCCATCTCAGACATGCGCGCCAGCGGCGACTACCGCCGCCATGTGCTGGGCAGTCTGGTGCAGCGCTTCTGGCTGGAGAGCCAGGGCCACACCAGCGCATCGCTGGAAGACATCCGCGTGGAGGTTTGCGCATGAAGGCCCCTGTCACTACCGTGCTGAGCACCACCACCAGCGCCACTGCCGTGGTCGGCCAATCCAGCACCCATGAAAGCGCCCGTGCGCAGGTACTGGGTCAGGCCCCTTATCTGGACGATGTGCCCGAGCTGCGCGGCACCCTGTACGCCGCGCCCATTCTCTCGACCATCTCCCACGGCACGCTGCATGGCGTAGACAGCAGCGAAGCGCTGCGCATGCCCGGCGTGCGTGGCGTGGTGCTGACAGCTGACATTCCGGGCGACCCCATCCTTGCGGCCTTTGGCCACGATGAACCGATTTTCGCGCTCGACAAGGTCTGGCACGTGGGCCAAGTCATTGGCCTGGTGGTGGCAGACAGCGTGATGGCCGCGCGCCGCGCTGCACGCAAGGTGGTCGCCGACATCACGCCGCTGCCCGCCGTGCTGGACACCGCAACTGCCATTGCCCAACAGAGCTTTGTACTGCCCCCAGTGCACGTGCAGCGCGGTGATGCCGATGCGGGTCTGGCCCGCGCCGCACAGCGCCTGCAAGGCACGCTGGAAGTGGGCGGGCAGGAGCACTTCTATCTGGAAGGGCAGATTGCTTACGTCATTCCCAGCGAGCAAAACCAGTGGGTGGTGCATTCCAGCACCCAGCACCCCGGTGAAGTGCAGGAATGGGTGGCCCACGCACTGGGCGTGGGCGCGCATGCAGTCACCGTGCAGTGCCGCCGAATGGGCGGTGGCTTTGGTGGCAAGGAGACGCAGGCAGGTCATCTGGCGGTGTGGTCTGCACTGGCTGCACGCAAGTTTGCCTGCCCGATCAAATTACGGCTGGACCGTGATGACGACTTCATGATTACCGGCAAGCGCCACCCGTTCTCGTATGAGTGGGATGTCGGCTTTGATGCCAGCGGCCTGATCACCGGCCTGAAGCTGCAAATGGCGGTGCACTGCGGCTTCAGCGCCGACTTGTCTGGCCCCGTAGCCGATCGCGCCATTTTTCACGCCGACAACGCCTACTTCCTGTCGGATGTCAGCATCACCTCTTACCGCTGCAAACTCAACACGCAGAGCCACACGGCTTTCCGTGGCTTTGGCGGACCGCAGGGCGTCATCGTGATTGAAACCATCATGGGAGACATTGCGCACACGCTGGGGCTGGACCCGCTGGAGGTACGCCGCCGCAACTACTACGATGCAGATGCCACATCGCCACGCGCCATCACCCACTACCAGATGAAGGTAGAAGACAACATCCTGCTGCCCATGACGCAAAAGTTAGAGCAGGATGCAAACTACCAGCAAAGGCTAGCAGCCATTTCTGCCTGGAATGCGCAAAACAGCGTCCTGCAACGCGGCATGGCCATTACGCCTGTCAAATTCGGCATCAGCTTTACCGCCACCCTGTTCAATCAGGCAGGCGCGCTGGTACACGTCTACACAGATGGCACGGTGCAGGTGAACCATGGCGGCACCGAAATGGGCCAGGGCCTGAACACGAAAGTCGCGCAGATCGTGGCCGATGAACTGGGGGTGCCGCTGTCGCAGGTGCAAGTAACGGCCAGCGACACCAGCAAAGTACCCAACGCCAGCGCCACCGCTGCCAGCAGCGGTACCGATCTGAACGGCCGTGCCGCCCAGTACGCGGCAGGTAAGGTGCGCAACAACCTGGCCGCTTTTGTGGCGGGCCTGGCCAATTGCGGGGCTGGTGCCATCACGTTCTCAGGTGGTTTGATTCATTCTCCCAGCGGTTCACGGCCCTTCAATGCAGTGGTCAAAGAAGCTTATGCCAACCGCATTCAGCTGTGGAGCGACGGCTTTTACCGCACGCCCAAGATTCATTACGACAAGGCCACCCTCACCGGTCGCCCGTTTTACTACTTTGCCTATGGTCTGGCATGCACCGAAGTGGCGATTGACACGCTCACTGGCGAGTCCAAGGTGCTGGCCATTGACGTGCTGTACGACGCGGGGCGCAGCATCAATCCGGCCATTGACATTGGCCAGGTAGAGGGCGGCTTCATCCAGGGCATGGGCTGGCTGACCACCGAGCAACTTGTGTGGAACGACAAGGGGGTGCTGACCACGCACGCACCCAGCACCTACAAAATTCCCGCCACGGGCGACATCCCCGAGCACTTCAAGGTGGAGCTGTTCAACGAACCCAACCGCGAAGACAACGTAGGGGGCAGCAAGGCGGTGGGTGAGCCACCGTTCATGCTGGCCATCAGCGTGTACGAGGCACTGCGCAATGCCATTGCCAGCGCCCGGCAGCAGCAAGGCAAAACCGGTGTGGTTCAGCTGCAGGCACCGGCTACAGCCGAACACGTGCTGCAATCGCTGCAGCGCTAAACCTCCAGTGTGGGGTGCGCCGTAATTTGCCCAACTGCCACCTGGCAGCGGCCACGGCGTTTGGCCTCGTAGCAGGCCATGTCGGCGGCACGCAGCGCCTGCTCTGGGGTATGTCGCTGCGCATCCACTGCCACCACCCCAATGCTGATGCTGACCCAGTGGCGCTCCCCGCCCCAGCTGGGCTGCCAGCGCCATACCGCATCACACAAAGCCTGGCCCAGACCTTGTACATGTGCAAGGCTGATTCCCGGCAGCATCACCGCAAACTCATCGCCTCCCAGCCGCGCCAGACTCCCCAGGGGCTGGGTCTGGCTGGCCAGCAAGCGTCCGATATGGCGCAGTATCTTGTTGCCCATCTCGCGGGAGGTCACTTCGTTCATCATCCCCAGATGGTCCACGTCTGCAAACAGCAAACAGCCCTGTGAAGGCACCCGCACCATGGCACTGCTCGGGTCTGACTTCACAGGTTGCATGCTGTCAAACACCCAGGACTGTAGCTCCCACATAAAAGCTTCCCGATTGGGCAAACCCGTCAGCCCGTCCCGCCAGACATGTGCATCGGCAGGCAGGGGGGCGCCGCGCTGCTGGCGCCAGGGCAAATGCAAACGCCACAGCGTGGCTGAGGGCAGTTGCGAAGACGACCATGCCAATACCTTGACCAGCACCCAGTCACCATCTTTCTTGCGCAGTTGCAGCGCCCCCTCGTAACTGCCCAGCTCTTCCAGCGCTTGTCGCACCGTTGACAGGACCCCGGGGCTTTCCACCAGCTGCGCCAGCGTGAGTTGATCGGCATCCTGCCCAAAGTACCCCAACATCACCGCCACCAGCGGTGTGGCCACAATGACCTGCCCATCCTGCTCCAGCAGCATGGCTGAAGGTACCCCCTCAAACATGGCCATTGCACCTGCCTGGATGACCTGGGGCTGTGCTGCGCTGGTGTCTTGCTCTTGCGCTTCAAACACATCTTCATGCTCTGGCTGCACCTGCACACCATGTACTTTCAGCCCAGTTTTCTTAGGCCATGGCGCCAACCAGCCCCATAGCATCCACCCCGCAAGCAGCGTCAGCAACAACGCCCCGCCGCCCAGGCCTGCCCAGACTTTGAGTGGCAAACCCTGGTCCATTTGCTTGTCTGCCGACATGTCTCTCAGCACCACCGCCTGCCACTGTGGCAAAGGCAGCCCCACACGGGTGGCCAGCAACTCGCCCCAGATGCGGGTATCGGCATTGGGTGAGGATGGCTTTGACAAGGCTTTCCAGTCACTGGCATGCACGCCCATGACATCGCTGACATTTTTCCAGCGCTGCGTCGCATCCGAATGCGCCAGCACCAGCCCCTCACTGTCCAGCAACATGTATTGCAGTCCTTGATCGGGCTCTACCAGCTCTGGCATCAACGCCGCCAAAGGCAGCTTCACTATGGCGGCCAAGGCCCCTGAGACGCTGCCATCTGTGCGCCTTATGGGCACACTGAGCAACATCCGCAAGTGCTGTGCATCTTCTACCGACTGAACAAAAGAGACCGTGGGTTTTCCATCGGCAATGGTGCGCCGCAAGGCATCCAGCCCCGGTGTATCGACCTCCGCTACTGCCCCCACCGCACCATGGTTGCTGATAGAGCCCGTGGGCAGCGCAACATGCAAACTTTCAAACAAGCGCAGCATGGAGCCGTCTTGCTGCATCAGCGCATCCAGCACCTCGGGCTTGTCCAGCAAACTGGTATGTACGCCTTGCGCAATCGAGGTCAGCAAACGCTGGTGTGCCTCCACGCGTGCCGTCAGCATGCGCGCCCACAAATCAGCCTCTAGACTTTGAAAAGCAACCAGACGCTCCTGTGTACGGGCATCAAATACACGCACCAGAAAAAACCCGCACAACGCCATGGCAGCCACAACCAGTGCCACCGTCACGCAGACAGCCGCGCGCAATCCATACCAGCTCGATTGGCTGCCGTCAGGCGGTTGTTTAGCAAAAGAAATCTTTCGGTTCACGCCCCACTATAGGCATGCGCTGCACCCGCTCTATACGGGTGGAACCCTTGCCAGACAAGCACTGACAGCACGAAAAGAGAAGCGCCTCAAAGCAAAAGAGGCCTTGCGGCCCCTTGCTTGTCTAGTTTTCAGACTCTAGATACCCGCCACGCTTTGCAGTGCACTGGGCTGGGGCAAATTCAACACATTGCCTGTACCCGCAATCAGTCCATGTTCACGCAGATGACGCAGCACACGCGAGAAGGTTTCTGGCGCAATCCCAAGCTGGGCTGCAATGGTGCGTTTGCGCTGATTCAGCGTCACGCGCAGTGTGCCATTCACGTCATGCTGGGCATGGCGCAGCAGCCACTGGGCACAGCGTGTTTCAGCATCTTGCGCCAAGCGGCTCACCGCCGTTTCGGTTTGCTGGCAGTACCCCTGCGCCATGTCACGCACCAAAGTGGCAACGGTATCGGGCAAAGCATCCAGACTGCTCTGAAAAGAGCTGAGCGAAATACGGCGCAGGCGAACACGGGAGTCAGTCACCATGTCAACGCCGCAAGGCTTGCCTGTGAGGGCAAAAGCAGCGTCCAGCCAGGCAGGGCCTTCCACCACCCCCAGCTGGTGGCGCATTTGACCCTCGCCTCTGACGCCCAGCACCACACATCCGCTGTCCAGATACAGAACGGAGTCAGGGCGCGTGCCTCGCTGGCGCAGCAGTTGACCGGCAGAAACCACTTCTGCCTGAGCCAATGGATCAAAAGATGGGATGTGGAACATGGTTACGCACTGTGCAGCAGCACCTGTCATATCGTGTTGAGCCATGTCAATAATTTGATGCAGTTACAACCAGCTTTCACTGGATGTACCTGAGCACTGCAGCCTTGCACACCCCGCTTGCGCAGGCATAAAAAAACCCGCAGCGCATGGCTGCGGGTGTGGCTACGGGTTGAGCCCCCGTCAGCGGGCAGGTGCACCGTTTTCAAACCATTGCTTGAAGGCTTCGCGTTCTGCATCCGTCAAAGCGCCAGGATTGCCAAACGGCATTTTGCGCAGCAGCACCACCTGTTGATAGATCTGCTGGGCATGGCTTTTGACTTCCTCAGGGGTGTCAAACTTGACGTTCTTTTGCGCAATGGTGTTGGCGCTGTGGCAGACCACGCATTGCTGCTGCATCACCGCATGAATTTTTTCATAGCTGCCTGCAGGTGCTGCATCTGCGCCAGAGGTTGGCTTTTCTTCCACCACCACGACTTCGCCTTGCAGCACGGACTGCCCCACTGGAGCAATCACTGCAGGGTTAACCGCCACTGCCGCGGGTGGAGCAGGTTTGAGCCAGGCGATCACCCCCAGCAACACCACCACACCTATGGCGGCATACTTCCACGGATGGGGATTGCGACCGAGCTTGTAGCCGTGGCGCATGACGAAGAACTGGCGAATGGCAGCACCCGCAAACATCATCAAAATCAGCACCAGCCAGTTTTGCGGATGGCTGTGCAACCAGCCGTAGTGATTGGACAGCATGGCAAACAACACGGGCAGCGTGAAGTAGGTGTTGTGCACGCTGCGCTGCTTGCCGCGCTTGCCATGGATGGGGTCGACTGGCTCACCCGCCTTGATAGATGCCACCATCTTCTTTTGGCCAGGAATGATCCAGAAGAACACGTTGGCACTCATGGACGTGGCCAGCATGGCTCCTACCAGCAAGAAAGCCGCTTGGCCGGGAAACAGATGGCAGGCCAGGTACGAAGCCACACACACCAGCACCAAGACCAGTGCGCCCACAATGCCGTCGCCGCCCTCTTTCTCGCCGAACAGGCGGCAGACTGCGTTGTACAGCAGCCAGAACACCACCAAAAAGGCCAGCGCCACCACAATCGCCGTGCTGGAGGACATGATCGGGTTCGTTGGGTTGACCAGGTAGATGTTGGCATTCCACAGGTATGACACCGTCAGCAGCGCAAAGCCTGACAGCCACGTGGTGTAGCTTTCCCAATAGAACCAGTGCAGGTGATCGGGCAGCTTGGGCGGTGCGCCCGCAAATTTGACCGGGTGGTAAAAACCACCGCCGTGCAAGGCCCACAGCTCACCGCTGACACCTTGTTTTTTCAGGTCATCATCGGTAGGTGGCGTCAGACTGCTGTCCAGAAATACAAAGTAAAACGACGAGCCCACCCAAGCGATGGCAGTAATGACGTGGAGCCACCGCAACAGCAGATTGGCCCAGTCGAGGATATAGCTTTCCATAGCACCCAACTCCGGCAGCACAAGGGCTGCACGTGAAGATCAATCCACTCACCACTGCGGGCGCTCTGAGCAGAAGAAAGGGTCGCGCACCTGGGTTTTAACAACCATTCTGGGCACCGCTGCGACCTGTCTTTCATCAAAGTGTATGCAATTTTTGTCTCCAAAAACAGCAACGATTACGCTCCTAGGAGAACTACCTAGCCCTTTGGCAAGGCTTTAGCGCGATGAAAGCTGTTGCTGCCGCTGCTGCAATAACTGTGCCGCAACGGCAATGGCAATCACCTCAGGCTCTTTGCCGGGCACACCCGCAACCCCAATCGGGCAGGTGATGTGTGCAATTTCTGCCTGCGTAAATCCGCGCTCAAGCAAACGGCGCTGGAACACAGCCCATTTGGTGGCACTGCCAATCAGCCCTAAAAACGGCATATCGCCCTGCGTGCGCTGGCGGCGCAGGCATGCGCAGACAACATCCAGATCCTCTGCATGGCTAAAGCTCATCACCAGCACCAAAGAATGCGCGGGCAGATCGCGCACCGCGTCTTGCACCGGGCTAGAGTGCTCGCAAAACACATGCGCAGGCACTGGCGAGGGGAACACGCCATCGCGGCTGTCTACCCAATGCACAGTGAAAGGCAAAGGCTGCAGCACACGCACCAAGGCATGGCCCACATGGCCCGCCCCGAACAAGGCCACAGGCACTCGTACTTGCTGCAGGCGGGCAGCCACGGCCTCTAGCGCTGCCTGGTGAGCCACCACACTCAGGCGGATATCCACCGCACCGCCGCAGCACTGCCCCAGCGATGGACCCAGAGCCAGACGGTGGGTGCGACTATGGCCCTGCAAGCCTTGCTGCACCCATTCGCGCGCCAGCCGCGTGGCCTCCCACTCCAGATGACCGCCGCCAATCGTGCCAATCAAGGCATTTTCTTGCACCGCCATCCAGGCACCGGGGCCACGCGGGGCTGAGCCCTGGATGGCCGTGACCTCCACCAAGCACACCGGGCCTTGCGCCAGCGCAGCGTGCAGACATTCCCAATCATTCACCCGGTTCACCTTATTTGTTGACAGCCATCACCATGGCAAGCACAAGTCTTGCCACTTTTGCGTCTTTGTGGATCAGGATAAGCTCGCACCATGACTGAAAAGCACGCCTTAACTCCATCTTCTGCCCATCCTAAGCGCCATTGGTTCTGGGGTGGCTTTGCAACGGCAATCGCAGCCGTGCTGGCAGCTTGCGGCGTTGCACCATCAGCGCCACCCACCGGCTCTGCCACAGCACTGCCCAGTGCGGCATCCAGTGCATCCTCTGCACGTGCCTATCGGAAAGATGCCGCACAGCACCTGTACCAGCACAACCAGCAGCGTATTTATAAAGGGCAGTTGCCGCCCATGCTGTATGCCGTGGGCGTGCTGGAAGTGCATCTGGACCGCAGCGGCAATGTGCGCAGCCTGAGCTGGATGCGCGCGCCCCGCCATGCCCCCGAGGTGGTACGCGAGATTGAGCGCACAGTGCGCGCCGCTGCACCGTTCCCGGTTGCCAGCAAGCTGGGCTATGTGACGTACACCGACACCTGGCTGTGGGACAAGTCAGGGCGCTTTCAGCTGGACACCTTGACAGAAGGCCAGCTGAACGGCGGCTGAGCCGTTCGTGGCACCCCGGCTGAAAAAGCCATTCACTGCGCCCAGACCTACAGCAACAAGCGCCCATGGCGCAGCGACTACATGCCCCGTGCAATCGATAAGCTGGCGATATGACGACCCTGCCCACACCCTCTACCCGCCCTACCCGCCCCCTCTCGCGCCGCCAGTGGCTGCTCGGTGGCATGACCACGGTGGCTGCGGCCTCGCTGACCGCTTGCGGCGTACCGATCCGGCTACCTGGCGACCTGCTCGGTGCAGGCAACCCGGCGTCTGCCGCATACGAGCAAAAAGCAGCCCGCCACCTTTACCAGCGTTATCCACAGCGCATCTACCGCGGCAAACTGCCGCCGATGCTTTATGCCGTGGGCGTGCTGCAGATTTTTCTCTCGGGCACGGGCCATATCCGCCGCCTGAGCTGGATGCGCACACCCAGCCATGCACCAGAAGTGGTCAAGGAAATTGAGCGCTTGGTGCGCGCCGCTGCACCATTTCCGCCCACGGGTGCGGGCAACGTCACGTACACAGATACGTGGCTGTGGGACCGATCCGGGCAGTTCCAGCTCGATAGCCTGTCTGAAGGACAACTGACAGGCGGTTAGATCAGGAAGAAATTAAAAGAGAGCAGTTAGCGCCCATCACTCCTTGCTTTCAGGTACATATGTATCTAAAACACTGAATGTATAAGCGCTAGCCGCTCTCTTTTATTTGATCACCCCATGCCCATCAAGAGCCACGGTACGTGGAATAACTCCATGGGCTGACCAGCAATGGCACGTGGTAATGCTGATCTGCATGCGCTACGCCAAAGTCCAGGTTCACCACATTCAGAAAATTAGGCTCGGGAAGTTGCACGCCTTTTGCTTTGAAGTAGCCTGCAACATCGAAGGACAAGCGGTAGGTGCCCACTTTGAGACTGTCGTTGTCAAAAAGTGGTGCGTCGGTTCTGCCATCGTGGTTCAGGGTCAGGCTCTGAATGAGAGTGGCCGTGTCACCCTGCGTAGCAAAAAGTTTCACTGTCATGCCTGCGGCAGGGCCGCCATGCATGGTGTCTAGAACGTGGGTACTCAAGCCCATGGGTAACTCCTTAATTTGCTGCGACTGCCTAACAGTCGCTTGTTCACCAAAAGTGTATACAATTTTTGTTCAAACGCATCTATGATGATCCCTATGGAAACATCCTCCACCAGCGCCATTGCCGACGCATTGACGCGTGCCATCGTCGAGCACAAATTGCGCCCTGGCACCAAGTTGGCGGAACAAAAGCTCGCCGACCACTTCGGCGTTTCTCGCACACTGGTCAGGCAAGCTTTGTTCCAGCTTTCGCAAAACCGCCTGGTCACGCTCGCACCGGCACGCGGTGCCTTTGTGGCTACCCCCTCGGTCGATGAAGCCAAACAAGTCTTTGCCGTGCGCCGCATGCTGGAGTCAGAAATGACACGTGCCTTTGTGCGCCAGATTAAGCCCGCACAGATCAAAGCGCTGAGAAACCACATCACCGCAGAGAAAAAGGCCATGGACCGCAACGATGTGGGCCAGCGCACGGAGTTGCTGGGCGATTTTCACGTGGTCATGGCCGAGCAAATGGGCAACCACGTGCTGGCACAACTGCTGGGTGATCTCATCTCGCGCTGCGCCCTCATTACCCTGATGTACCAAAGTGCCAGTGCTGCCGAGCATTCGCACGAAGAGCACGAAGCCATCGTTACAGCCCTGGCTGCCAAAGACGAAGACACCGCCGTGCGCCTGATGCAGGACCATCTGCAGCATGTGGAACAGGGTCTGACCTTTGACCGCGACATGCCCACCAACGATTTATCCATGGCGCTGTCCAGCGTCACGCTTTGATCTGAGTTTTGCCCCATGACCTACAACGCCTGCGCCCCCTACCCCCGTGATTTGATTGGCTATGGCCGCAACACTCCGCACCCGCAGTGGCCGGGTCAGGCGCGCATTGCGGTGCAGTTTGTACTCAATTACGAAGAAGGTGGCGAGAACTGCGTGCTGCACGGTGACCCGGCCAGCGAACAGTTTCTGTCTGAAATGTTCAACCCTGCCGCCTACCCTGAGCGCCACATGAGCATGGAAGGCATTTACGAATACGGCTCACGCGCCGGCGTGTGGCGCATCCTGCGCGAGTTTGAAAAGCGCGACCTGCCCTTGACCGTATTTGGCGTGGCCACTGCACTGCAAAAGCACCCTGAACTGGCCCAGGCCTTTGCACAGCTCGGTCATGAGGTGGCCTGCCATGGTCTCAAATGGATTCACTACCAGGGCGTGCCCGAAGAAGTGGAGCGCGCGCACATGGCGCAGTGCATGGCCATCTTTGAAGCACTCTATGGCCATGACGGCGACCACGGCCTGGGCTGGTACACAGGGCGCGACAGCCCCAACAGCCACCGTATCGTGGCAGATGATGGCCGCTTTACCTATGACAGCGACTACTACGGCGACGACCTTCCCTTCTGGATGACCGTAGGCAAAACCGATGGCAGCAAGCACCAGCAGCTCATCGTGCCCTACACGCTGGACTGCAACGACATGCGCTTTGCCCTGCCACAGGGCTACTCGCATGCAGATCCGTTCTTTCAGTACCTCAAAGACACGTTCGATGCGCTGTACGCCGAAGGCGACCCACAGGGCGACAACGCCCCCAAGATGATGAGCATTGGCATGCACTGCCGCCTGCTGGGGCGCCCCGGCCGCATCACCGCGCTGCAACGTTTTCTGGATCACATCCAGCAACACGATCAGGTATGGGTGGCCCGCCGCATTGACATTGCACGCCACTGGGCACAGCGCTTTCCAGCACCAGCCCTGTAAGTTGAAGTTTTAAGCCGAATCAGCCCTGGCGCTTACCCCATAAGCGCTGACAGCTCTTTTTATTGATAGGAAGCACCATGGCCCTGACCCTCGAACAACTCAACACTGCCGATGCTGCCAGCGCCGTGCAGATGCTCGATGGCTTGTACGAACATTCACCCTGGATTGCCCAGAGCGCGCTGTCCCAGCGTCCGTTTACGTCGCTGGCTCACCTCAAGCACGCCATGGTTCGGGTGCTTGAGCAAGCGGGTGTGCAGCCGCAGCTGGACCTGATTCGTGCCCACCCGGAGCTGGCAGGCAAAGCCATGGCGGCCAAGTCACTCACAGCAGAGTCGACCAACGAACAAAACAAGGCAGGCCTGACCCAGTGCACGCCCGAAGAGTTTGCACACATCCAGCAACTGAACGCGGCCTACAACGCGCGCTTTGGCTTTCCCTTCATTCTTGCAGTGCGTGGCCCACGCGGCACGGGACTGCTCAAGCAAGAAATCATTGACACCTTTGCGCGGCGCCTGTCCAACCACCCTGACTTTGAACGTGCTGAAGCCCTGCGCAACATCCATCGGATTGCGGAAATTCGTCTCAACGACAAGTTTGGCTATGAACCCACGCTGGGCAACGACGTCTGGGACTGGCAGGAAAAACTGGCCCAGCACAGCGAACCCGGCTATATCGAAAAAGGCCAGCTCACCGTCACCTACCTGACCGATGCACACCGCGCCTGCGCCCAGCGCATCAGCCACTGGATGCGCGACTGCGGCTTTGATGAAGTCGAAATTGATGCCGTTGGCAACGTGGTGGGTCGCTATAAACCTGCTCAAGATGGCGGCAAGTATCTGCTGACCGGCAGCCACTACGACACCGTACGCAACGGCGGCAAGTACGATGGCCGTCTGGGTATTTTTGTCCCCATGGCGTGCGTGCGTGAGCTGCACCGCCAAGGCAAGCGCCTGCCATTTGGCATTGAAGTTGTAGGCTTTGCCGAAGAGGAAGGCCAGCGCTACAAGGCCACCTTCCTGGGCTCTGGCGCGCTGATCGGCGACTTCAAGCCTGAATGGCTGGAACAAAAAGATGCCGACGGCATCACCATGCGCGAAGCCATGCAGCACGCAGGCCTGTGCATTGACGACATCCCCAAAATTCAGCGCGATGCTGCGCAATACCTCGGGTTTGTGGAAGTACACATTGAGCAAGGCCCCGTGCTCAATGAACTGGATATTCCACTGGGCGTGGTGACCTCCATCAATGGTGGCGTGCGCTACGTCTGCGAAATGATCGGCACGGCCAGCCACGCAGGCACCACCCCCATGGACCGCCGCCGCGATGCCGCACTTGGCGTGGCCGAGCTGGCTTTGTACATGGAGCAGCGCGCCGCGCAAGATGGTGACAGCGTGGCCACCATAGGCATGCTGCAGGTGCCCAATGGCTCCATCAACGTGGTGCCTGGAAAATGCACATTCAGCATGGACATGCGCGCACCGACCGACACACAGCGCGATGCCATGGTGAGCGATGTACTGGCCAAGTTCGAAGAAATTGCCCAGCGCCGTTGTCTGCAGACCAAGCAAGAACTGGCCATGAAGGCCGCTGCTGCCCCCAGCAACCCGGCATTGCAAACCTGCTGGGAAAAAGCTGTGGCCGCGCTGGGCGTACCTGTCTACCGCATGCCCAGTGGTGCCGGTCACGACGCCATGAAACTGCATGAAATCATGCCCCAGGCCATGCTGTTTACGCGAGGCCTGAACAGCGGCATCAGCCACAACCCGCTGGAATCGACCACCAGCGACGACATGCAACTGGCTGTGGATGCATTCAGCCACGTGCTGGCGCAAATGAGCGCCCAATAAACCACCACCCATAAGAGACAACAAGAATGACCCAAGACCGCCAAGCCACCTACGCCGCACTGGATGCATGGATTGACCAGCACTTTGACGAGCAAGTGCAGTTTTTGCAGGCCCTGGTACAAGTGCCCACCGATACGCCCCCAGGCAACAATGCCCCCCACGCTGAGCGTACGGCAGATCTGATTGAGGCCTTTGGCTTTAACGCCGAAAAACATGTCGTGCCTGCACAGCAAGTGAAGGACTACGGCATGGAGTCCATCACCAACCTGATTGTGCGTCGCCCCTACGGCACACCCGGCGATGGCGGCAGGACCATTGCACTGAATGCCCACGGCGATGTGGTACCACCGGGCGAAGGCTGGAGCAAAGCCCCCTACGGTGGCGAGATTGAAGACGGCAAGATGTTTGGCCGCGCTACTGCGGTGAGCAAGAGCGACTTTGCCACCTTTACCTTTGCCGTACGGGCGCTGGAAGCCGTAGCCCAGCCCACCAAGGGCACGGTAGAGCTGCACTTCACCTACGACGAAGAGTTTGGCGGACTGCTGGGCCCCGGATGGCTGCTGGAGCAAGGCCTGACCAAGCCTGACTTGATGGTGGCGGCAGGCTTTAGCTACGAAGTGGTCACCGCACACAACGGCTGCCTGCAGATGGAAGTGACGGTACACGGCAAGATGGCCCACGCCGCTGTCCCCCACACCGGGGTGGACGCGCTGCAAGCTGCCGTAGCCATCATGAACGGCCTGTACGCTGAAAACGTCAAATACCAGCAGGTGCTGTCCAAGGTGCCCGGCATCAAGCACCCGTATGTGAACATTGGCCGCATCGAAGGCGGCACCAACACCAATGTGATCCCCGGCAAGGTCTCACTCAAGCTGGACCGCCGCATGATCCCCGAGGAGAACCCCGCCGAGGTAGAGGCGTCCATCCGCGCCGTGATTGCCAAAGCCACAGCAGATTTCAACGCCCAGCACGGTTATGCCGGTGAAGATGCCGTGCGCGTCGACATCAAGCGCCTGCTGCTGGCCAACGCCATGACCCCGCTGGCAGGCAATGCACCGCTGGTCAATGCCATTCAAAAGCACGCTGAAGCTGTCTTTGGTGAAAAACCACCGGCAGTGGGCACCCCGCTGTACACCGATGTACGCCTGTATGTGGAGCGCGGCATACCCGGCGTGATCTACGGAGCAGGTCCGCGCACCGTGCTGGAAAGCCATGCCAAACGTGCTGACGAGCGCCTGGTACTGGAGGACCTGCGTCGCGCTACCAAAGTCATTGCCCGCAGTCTGGTGGATTTGACGTCCTAAACCGACTGTCACTTTGAACGAAGAAATCCCCCTGCTGGTAACAGCTGGGGGATTTCTACTTTTGGCAGCGCTGAAGATGTCATGGCGGCCGTATATGCATCGCAGTGCGCTATTGCTCTGGGCAAAGAACGTGTCCAGACGCCCTGTGATGGCACATGAAAGCATGTGCACTCACTACTCACTACTCACTACTCACTACTCACTACTTGCCACTTGCCACTTGCCACTTGCCACTTGCCAACACAGTAGCCACACACACAAACACCATGCACGCGTTTGAACAGCACGCAGGCAACACTGCACGGCGATGCTGGCATCACAACCGGCAAGTGCAGCCCTAGCGGCAGCACAGCCGCACACCCCGAACGTCCCCTCGCTAACCCGCGTTCACTGCACGCCACAGTTTGCGTGCAAACCCTCGTGACCTTGGCATCAATCTTGAAGACATTTCTTGTATACAAGATTTGGACATCAAGACTGCGAGGTTCTCCATGCGCTTTTTGAAATCACTGTTTGGACAAGTACTGCTGGCACTGGTTGCAGGTGTGGTCATCGGCCTGGCTTGGCCTGATACAGGCATCGCCCTGAAGCCTCTTGGCGATGGGTTTATCAAGCTCATCAAGATGCTGATCCCGTTGATCGTTTTCTGCGTGGTGGTGCATGGCATTGCGGGCACAGGCGATCTCAAGCGCGTGGGCCGCGTTGGTGTCAAATCCCTGATCTACTTTGAAGTTGTCACCACCATCGCGCTGGCGCTGGGCTTGCTGCTGGCGGTGTGGTTTCAACCCGGGGTGGGCATGAACGTGGACCCCAAGGGACTGGATGCCTCGGCCATGAGCGCTTATGCCAGCAATGCTGAAAAACTGGCAGGTGGCGGCACCGCAGAGTTTTTACTCAAGCTCATACCCACCACGGCAATCAGCGCTTTTGCCACCGGCGATGTGCTGCAGGTGCTGCTGTTTTCCATCTTGTTTGGCTGCGCCCTTTCCCTGCTGGGTGAGAGGGGGCGCAAAGTCACGGGCCTGATCGAAGATTTGTCACTGGTGCTGTTCAAGACCATGGGCATTCTCATCAAGCTGGCCCCTTTGGGTGTGCTCGGTGCCATCGCCTTCACTGTGGGCAAATACGGCTTGGGCTCCCTCAAGCAGCTGGGCATGCTGGTTGTACTGTTTTACAGCGCTGTGCTTATTTTTGTTTTTGGGGTGCTGGGGCTAATTTTGCGTTTTTCAGGCTTTAGCCTGTTCAAGCTGCTGCGCTATCTGCGCGAAGAACTGGCCGTGGTGTTTGCCACCACATCCTCTGACAGCGTACTGCCGCAGATCATGGCCAAGCTCAAGCACATGGGCATCCGCGACTCCACCGTAGGGCTGGTCATTCCCACGGGCTATTCGTTTAATCTGGACGCATTTTCCATCTACATCACCATGGCGGCAGTGTTTATTGCCCAGGCGACCAACACGCCCATCACCATGACGGATTTGCTGACCATTCTGGCCATTTCCCTTCTCACATCCAAAGGCGCACACGGTGTGCCCGGCTCAGCCATTGTGGTGCTGGCAGCCACGTTGCAAGCCGTGCCAGCCATTCCGGCCATTGGCCTGGTGCTGGTGCTGTCGGTGGATTGGTTCATGGGCATTGCCCGTGCACTGGGCAATTTGATTGGCAACTGTGTCGCCACCGTCGCTATCGCTGCATGGGAAGGTGATATTGATAAAGCGCGGGCACACCAGGTGCTTAACGGAGAAACGGTGCCCGCACTTGATCTGCCAGAAGATCTCGCCCCCATCCCTCATCTAACATAGACCCCATGCAACGCCCTACGCAATCCATCGCTCAGCTCGTCGTCCAATCCATTCTGGCGCGCAAACTGCAGCCCGGAGAGCGTCTGGGCGAGCAAGCCCTGTCTGATGTGTTTGGCGTTAGCCGTACGTTGGTGCGCGAGGCACTCATGCAGCTTCAAGCGCGCGGATTTGTCAACGTGCATCCACGCCGTGGCTGGTTTGTGGTTGAGCCATCCGTGACTGAAGCGCGTGATGCCTTTGCTGCGCGCCGCGTCATTGAAACAGGCCTGCTGCAGGAGCAAGGCCGCCCCTTGCAGCAAGTGACGCGACAGTTGCGCCAGCACATCGCCCAGGAGCAGGCGGCCCTGGAAGGCGTAGACCCCGCAATGCGGGCCTTCTTGCTGGCGGATTTTCATGTGTGTCTGGCGCAAAGCATGGGCCACGATGCCTTGAGCCAGATCCTGCGCGATCTCACGGCACGCACCACCCTGGCGGCCACGCTCTATCAATCACAGCAAGATGCGAATTTGTCGTGCCAGCAGCACGAAGGCATCGTACAGGCCCTGGAAGCGGGCGACACACAACTGGCTGCGCGTCTGTTGCATGAGCATTTGGCAGAAGTCGAGCAATCACTGAACCCCGACAATGCCCAGCCTCATGATCCATTGCGCAAACAACTGCAGCCCATGGATCTACCATCCTAGTGATCACAGGAATGCCAAAGGCGTGCACAGCTTCTGCCATGCGCTTCACTGATCACCTGCAGTGCGTTTTATTTTTCACATTGCAAAAAAGATTTTTGCACTTCAAAAACGTTCACCGGACTTTTGTTGCGATATCCCGCTAACAGCGGGCAAACCCTATCAGGACAGGCATCAAACAGGGGTTTTGGAGCGGCTTCTTTTTCCTCATTTTGTATACACTTTTTGTATGGAGCGTTGTGCACAAGCAGGTGCATTTCTCTCTGTCAAATATACAAAGGATTCCAAGGAAGACGCCATGCAAACTACCGTCCACCCTGTCGATGAAAAACTGCCTTTAGGGCGGGTCACCGCACTAGGCTTGCAGCACGTGCTCGTGATGTATGCCGGTGCAGTGGCTGTACCACTGATCGTGGGTCGCGCACTCAACTTGCCCCCTGAACAGGTGGCCATGCTGATCTCGGCGGACTTGTTTGTCTGCGGTCTGGTCACCTTGATTCAGGCCATGGGATGTACACAGTGGTTTGGCATCAAGCTGCCTGTAATGATGGGGGTCACCTTTGCAGCCGTAGGACCCATGGTGTCCATGGCGCAAAGTACAGGCGGTCATGCAGGAGCCGGGCTGATTTTTGGTGCGGTCATTGGTGCAGGCATCACCTCCATGCTGATTGCTCCAGTCATCAGCCGTTTGCTGCGCTTCTTTCCTCCAGTGGTCACCGGCACCATCATTACGGTGATCGGTATCAGCCTGATGCGCGTGGGCATCAACTGGATTTTTGGCAACCCTGTGGGCCCAACCGCACCCGCCGTGCCCAACCCTGAGCACCTCAAGTGGCTGACAGAAGCACAGGCCATGGCTGGAGCCCCCGGCTCGGCCCTGTCACCCATTCCCAAGGGGCTTGCCGTTGTTCCCACCATCCCCAACCCGAAATACGCTGACCTGACTGGCGTTGGAATTTCCGGAATTGTGCTGCTGACCATCTTGCTGATTGCACGCTTTGGCAAGGGATTTTTTGCCAATATTTCGGTGCTGCTGGGCATCGTTGTGGGCGGCGTCATTACCGCAGCCATGGGACTGATGAACTTTCACAAGGTGGCTGAGGCCAAATGGTTCAATCTGGTGCTGCCTTTTGAGATTGCCACCCCGGTGTTCGACCCCATCCTGATTTTGACCATGACCCTGGTGATGATCGTGGTGATGATTGAATCCACCGGCATGTTCCTGGCACTGTCTGAGATGACAGGCAAGAAGATCAGCCAGGACGAACTGACCCGGGGTTTGCGCACCGATGGTCTTGGCACTTTGATTGGCGGTATTTTCAATACGTTCCCCTACACCAGCTTCTCGCAAAACGTGGGCTTGGTCGCTGTCACGGGCGTGATGAGCCGCTGGGTGTGCGTGGCTGGTGGCGTAATTTTGATTGTGCTGGGTGTGCTGCCAAAAATGGCCATGCTGATTGAATCGTTGCCCACCGTGGTGCTCGGTGGCGCCGGCCTGGTGATGTTTGGAATGGTGGCCGCCACCGGCATCCGCATCTTGTCGACCGTCGACTTCAAGCACAACCGCAACAACGCCATGATCGTGGCCGTATCGATTGGTGTGGGCATGATTCCACTGGTTGCCCCTAACTTTCGCCAGTGGATGCCCCACGCGATTCACCCCCTGATTGAATCCGGTATCCTCTTGGCCTCGCTCGCTGCCGTGCTCCTGAATGTGTTCTTTAATGGCGCACGCGGCGATACCCAAGCTGTCATCAATGCTGCGCGCCAGGCAGACGCCCACTAAAGCGTTTTGCCTCCTCCCCAGGCCCGGCCATCACCGGGCTCCACGAAACCCCTGCCCACTCCGCAGGGGTTTTGCGCCTGAGACGGCGCTTGTTGCAGTGCACAAGCGTTCATTGATTGGGAGTTCGAGACCTAGGGTAAGCTCTAGGTCGGCAAGCCTTTTGGCTTGATTTGCCAGATTCACGAGATATTTTTGTATGACGCAAACCCTGTCCACCGCTGAACAAGCTCTGCGCGATGCAGCGCGTGAGTACCACTGCACCCCTAACAAGGGCAAGATTTCGGTCACCCCGACCAAGCCGCTGTCCAATCAGCGTGACTTGTCGCTGGCGTACTCGCCCGGCGTAGCCTACCCCTGCCTGGACATTGAAGCAGATCCATCCAAGGCCTTCGAATACACCGCCCGTGGCAACCTGGTGGGCGTGATCACCAACGGCACCGCGGTGCTCGGTCTGGGCGATATCGGCCCGCTGGCTTCCAAGCCTGTAATGGAAGGCAAGGGTTGCCTGTTCAAGAAGTTCGCTGGCGTTGATGTGTTTGACATCGAGCTGGCTGAACGCGATCCAGACAAGCTGATTGACATCATCGCTTCGCTGGAGCCCACACTGGGTGGTATCAATCTGGAAGACATCAAGGCGCCAGAGTGCTTCTACATTGAGCAGGAACTCTCCAAGCGCATGAACATTCCGGTGTTCCATGACGACCAGCACGGCACCGCCATTATCTCCAGCGCAGCCTTGCTCAATGGTCTGGAGCTGGTCAACAAGAAGATTGATGAAGTCAAGGTTGCCGTCTCCGGCGCTGGCGCTGCTGCCATTGCCTGCGTGAACGTCATGGTGGGCCTGGGCGTCAAGCGCTCCAACGTCTTCATGTGCGACTCCAAGGGCGTGATCTATGAAGGCCGCCCCGGTGGTCTGGATGCCTCCAAGGCCCAGTACGCACAAAAGACCGACGCCCGCACACTGGCCGATGCCGTCAACGGCGCTGACGTGTTTCTCGGTTGCTCCGCCGCTGGCACACTGACTGCAGACATGGTCAAGACCATGGGCAGCCAGCCCATCATCCTGGCGCTGGCCAACCCTGAGCCAGAAATTCGCCCTGAGCTGGCCAAGGCCGTGCGCCCCGATTGCATCATTGCAACAGGCCGCTCGGATTACCCCAATCAGGTCAACAACGTTCTGTGCTTCCCCTACATCTTCCGTGGCGCACTTGACTGCGGTGCCACCAAGATCACCGAGAGCATGAAGCTGGCTTGCGTGCGCGAAATCGCCGCGCTGGCCAAGCAAGACGTGAGCGATGAAGTTGCCGCCGCCTATCAGGGCAAGGAGCTGAAGTTCGGCCCTGACTACCTGATCCCCACACCTTTCGACACACGCCTGATCTTGCGCATTGCGCCTGCGGTGGCCAAGGCCGCTGCCGAGTCGGGTGTTGCTACTCGCCCGATCGAAGACATCGAAGCCTACCGCGAGAGCCTGTCACGCTTTGTCTACCAGACCAGCATGTTCATGCGCCCCGTGTTTGCCGCCGCCAAGCAAGACTTGCAGCGCGTGGCCTATGCCGAAGGTGAAGACGAGCGCGTGCTGCGTGCCGTGCAAGTGGTGGTGGAAGAAGGCCTGGCCAAACCCATCTTGATTGGCCGCCCCGCAGTGATTGCTGCGCGCGTTGAAAAAGCCGGTCTGCGTCTGCAACTGGGTGTGGATGTGGAAGTCTGCGACCCCGAAGACGACCCACGTTTCCGCCAGTACTGGGAAACCTACCACCACCTGATGGGCCGTGAAGGCGTGACGCCTGAGACTGCCAAGGCTGCCGTGCGTCGCTCCAACACCCTGATTGCAGCGCTGATGGTCAAGCTGGGTGATGCCGACGCCATGTTGTCTGGCCTGGTGGGCCGTTTTGACCGCCATCTCGATTACATCGAAACCGTGCTGGGCCACCAGACCGGTGCCGACCGTCTGGCCACCGTCAACGCCGTGATGCTGGAAAACCGCACCCTGTTCATCGCGGACACTTACATCAACGAAGACCCCACCGCTGAAGAGCTGGCACAGATTGCCAAGATGGCCGCTGATGAAGTGGCGCGCTTTGGTCTGCCGCCCAAGGTGGCATTTCTGTCGCACTCCAACTACGGCTCTTCCAGCCGCAAGTCTGCACTGAAGATGCGCGCTGCGCGCAACCTGTTTGCCGCTGCCAACCCCGGCATCGAGTGCGACGGTGAAATGCATGGCGACGCCGCTCTGGACGAAAACGTGCGCCACCGCACGCTGCTGGACTCGAGCCTGACAGGCGAAGCCAACGTGCTGATCTGCCCCAACCTGGATGCAGCGAACATTCTGTTCAACGTGCTCAAAACCACGTCCGGTCACGGCACCACCATTGGCCCGATATTGATGGGTGCCAACGCTGCTGCCCACGTGCTGACACCGTCGTCTACCGTTCGCCGTCTGGTGAACATGACGGCACTGTCTGCCGCTCAGGCACAGGCCCGCAAAGCCTGATCGCAGCGCAGTTGCTGCCCGTAAAAAAGCCCCTGGCCTGCGCCAGGGGCTTTTTTTATTCACTCTTTTTATAGAAGCGCTTATCGCTTACCAGTGCTTGATTTCAGATATAAAAGTATCTGAAATCGTTTATCAAATTGCGATGTACGCTCACATTTCATCAATGGCAGTGGCGGCGCTGCCTGGCTGCATTTCGGCCTTGCCCTCATTGGCCTCGATCGCAAAGCGCTCGCGGCAGGTGACGTAAAAGCTGGCACCAAAGCGGCCCACCGGAAAGTAATCCTGCAGCTTGACGCGCCACTTTTCGGTGTCCACCAGCCCATCGCGCACCGCCAGCCATTGCACGCGGCCAATAAACACGTAGCGGCTGTCGGTTTCCATCAGCTCGTGCAGCACACACTCAAAAGCGACCGGGGCTTCAGCAATGCGCGGCACTTGCACGGTTTTGGAGGCCACGGTACTCAGCCCGGTGTAGGTCAGCTCGCTCTCGGTCACGGGCAGCCGGTCACCACAACGGTGCATGGCGGCGGCAATCGGCTCATCTGCCAGATGCACCACAAACTCTTTGGTGCGCAAAATGTGTGCAGCCGTGTCTTTCAGTTGCCCGTCTTGCAGCTTGTTCACGCTCAGCATTACCACGGGCGGGTCTTCGCCCACCATGTTGAACATGCTGAAAGGTGCAGCGTTCACCGTGCCGTCTTCGCTCAGCGTTGTCACCAAGGCAATCGGGCGCGGCACGATCAGGCTGGCCATGAGCTTGTAGCGTTCGTACACGCCCAGCGTGGAAAAGTCGATTTCTGTCATGCAGCGGTCCGTTCATTGTCGATGCGGCAGTGCCGCAACTTGCATGCCAATTGTGTATGCAATGCAGGCATTGATCTTGCTCAAGCGGTGTGTCATCCACCCTTTGAATGCACCACCCATGCGCAAACGCCAATTTCTGCAAACCGCGGCAGCGGCCCTGCTTGCCTGCTCCGCCCTGTCCAGCGCGCAAGCGCAAACCATGCCGCTGAAGTTCCAGCTGGACTGGCGCTTTGAAGGCCCCGCCGCCTTTTTTGTGCACCCTGAGCAAAAGGGCTACTTCAAAGAAGTGGGCCTGGATGTGAATGTAGAAGCAGCCAGCGGCGCAGGTGCCATCCAGCGCGTGGCATCGGGCACGCACGATCTGGGCTTTGCCGATTTGGCGGCGTTGATGGAGTTTCACGCCAACAACCCCGAAGCTCCCATCAAGCCCGTGGCCGTCATGGTGATCTACAACACCACGCCCGCATCGGTCATGGCGCTGAAGAAATCGGGCATTACCAAAGCCGCTGATTTGACCGGCAAAAAAATGGGCGCGCCCATTTTTGATGCAGGCCGCCGCACCTTTCCCCTGTTTGCACAGGCCAACGGCGTAGGCCCAGTGCAATGGACCACCATGGACCCGCCGCTGCGCGAAACCATGCTGGCACGCGGTGAGCTCGATGCCGTCACCGGCTACACCTTCACCAGCCTGCTGAACCTGGAAGCGCGCGGCATCCCACGCGAAGACATTGTGGTGCTGCCCTACGCCACACACGGCGTGCAGCTGTACGGCAACGTCATCATTGCCAGCCCCAAGCTGATTGCACAAAAGCCCGAAGCCCTGCGCGCCTTCCTCAAAGCATTCGCCAGGGGCACCAAAGAAGCCATTGCGCAACCTGAAGTGGCCATTGCCTCGCTCAAAGCCAAAGATGGCCTGGTCAAGACAGATCTGGAAATCAAGCGCCTGAAGCTGACCATTGAAACCGCCGTAGACAGCGAAGGTGCCCGCAAAGAAGGCTTTGGCCGCCTGAAACCTGAGCGCCTGAAGCTGATGGCCGAGCAAGTGGCTACGGCCTACGAAACCAAGAACCCCATTCCTGTCGATGCCGTATGGAATGGCAGCTTCTTGCCCAGCGCCGCTGAACTGGATGTGCTGCCCAAGCGCTGAACATTCCGGGGAAAATTGACGTAAGTGAAGTGACAGGGCCTGCTGCATGCAGGCCTTTTTCATGCGCTACTCAATCATGAGCTGTCAGCGCCTGATGAGGTGCATGCTTCAGATCAAGGCACTGCGCTGGTGCCGTTGCTGATAGGCGGCGAAAACGATGCAGGCAAGGCCGCCATGGCCATCCACTCATCAAGTGCGCCCTTTCGTGCACCGGCCATCACCGGCTACAAGATGGCAACATATCGCCCTCACGCCTGCGTGTACTGCTCACTTGCTTTGCCATGACCTCATCACAGCCCACCCTCGTTCGTATCGAAACCCAAGACCTGTCGCAGGCCAAACCCGGCAAACCCAGCCGCCCTATCAGCGGCCACACCACTTACAAAACGCTGGAAAGCTTCAGCGCCATGGGCGGCCAGCTTTCCAGCGGGGTATGGGAGGCCACCGCTGGGGCTTTTCGCTCCCACTGCGCGGGCTATGTCGAGTTTTGCCACATCGTCGAAGGCAGCTGCCGCGTAGTGGACCCCGACGGCACCATTCACAGCTTTGGTGCGGGCGACAGCTTTGTTCTGCCCGAAGGCTTTGCCGGTCACTGGGAAGTCGATGAGCGTGTGAAGAAAGTCTTTTTCATCACACAAACAACTAGCCTACACAAGTAGTCACACTTTTGGTGTTTTCAAATTTTCTGAAAAAGTCTTTTAAAAACATGCTGCAACGCAGCATTTTTCATATTACAAAATAGAAAACTACTTCTTGAAAAATACATCCTTTTCTACGTAGAACCCACATCATTTATTTCAATCTACAGGCTTTCAGCGCCTGCCTAGCGCAAAAGTGCGGGTTAGTATTTACGGGTTAAATCTGATTCACAGGCACGTAAGTGCACCAAATTGAATCGTTCTCTGCGATCACTATTGGGTTCACACGCATGAACTCAAACTACCAGGAGTGGACATGTTCAGAAGAACCGTATTGGCTGCAAGCGCTGCAGTCGCCGTCACCGCAGCCTTGCCTGCACTGGCTCAAGCCAAAGATGCATGGCCCGTCAAAACCATCACTTTGGTTCAACCCTACGCCCCCGGCGGCACCAGCGACATGCTGGCCCGTATCGTGGCGCTGGAGCTGGAAAAGCGCATTGACGCTTCGGTGATCGTCGAAAGCAAGCCCGGCGCCAACGGCAACATCGCCACCGCCTTTGTCAGCCGCGCCAAACCCGATGGCGGCACCTACCTGGTGGGCTCCAGCAGCCCCGTAGTGATTTCGCCCTCGCTGTACAAAAGCGTGCCCTACAACCCCAGAACCGATCTGACACCGATCACCCCTATCGCCAAGGCACCTTTCCTGCTGGTCACCGGGGCCACATCGGGCATCAACAGCGTGGACGAACTGGTCAAGCACATCAAGACTGACAAGCTGAACTTTGGCTCGGCCGGCGCTGGCTCGCCCCAGCACATGATTGCTGAAATGTTCCACATGCAAATCAAGGCCAAGTCGCCGCACATCCCGTACAAGGGATCGGCCCCGCTGATCATTGCCCTGATGGCCAATGAAGTGCAGTACGGGATTGACAACCCTGTGCCCCTCAAGCCCCAGATCGACGGCGGCAAGCTCAAGGCTCTGGCCATTACCAGCAAGCACGCTTCGCCCAAATTCCCCGGCGTCAAGAGCCTGCACGAACTGGGTTACACCGATTTTGAAGTCGAACCCTGGTACGGCATGATCGGCTCCAAGAAGATGCCCAAGGAACTGGCCGAACGCATGAACGGCTATGTGCGCGACATCCTGGCGCAAGACAGTGTCAAAGAAAAAATCTCCAATCTGGGGGCTGAAGCCTACGGCCTGAGCACCACAGATTTCGCGGCCTTGATTGATGCCGATATCAAAAAATGGGGCGATGCCGTGAAAGCCTCCGGCGCAACGGCTGACTAAGTCTTACGCCGCCCAAACTGAACCGCCTTCACATCGAAGGCGGTTTTTTTATGCCCGTTTTCACTCCCGTTTTGATGACTGCATTGCGCACCCATTGAGCATTCATCCATGCAGTCCTTAGTGCATTAATAGATGCTTTCGTGGAACATGCATGCTCAGCTTGCAAGAGCACCAAGCGCTTTGCCTTATTCACATTGAGCATCTTTTAATACGCAATCTCTTTCAAGCACAGCGCAGGGTGCTCTTCAAAATTTCAAATACTGCATGTTTTAGTCTTGAAGCCGCTGCTGCAGCAAAGCCACCGCATCATGGGCATTCATGGCGGTGGCACACGCCAAAGCCGTCGTTCCCTGGTGATCTGCCTGGCGGATATGCGCACCGCGCTCCAGCAGCAGCGCCACAATGTCCGTGCGGTTGAACATGGCTGCAAACATCAACGGCGTGCGCCCATCGGGCGATGGGCCATCTACCTGCGCACCATGGTCCAGCAGCAAGCGCGTCATCTCCAGATCACCTTTGAATGCAGCGCCTGCCAATGGCGTCTGGCCTCGTCCGTTGGGCATTTGCGCATCCGCGCCATGCTGCAACAACACCCTGGCAGCATCTGCATGCCCGTAATAACTGGCCAGCATCAACAAACTGTCGCCTTTTGCGTTGCGCAAAGTGGCTGGCAACCCGTTTTCCAGCCACTGTGTCAATTGCAACGCATCGCCCTTGCGCGCTGCATCAAACACGCGCTCTGCAAACTCCAAAGTCGCATCATCCAACGCGGGGTTTTGCTCATCCATTGCGACCACCTTTCACACCATTCCAACAATCAAGCCACAGCTGTGGCGGCATGCAAGCAGTGTAGAGACTAGCTCGTACGCTATGGTTTGTGCTTATCGATGGCCAAGATTGAAGAAAGCAATCGCCTGCACCATCAACCCCACAGCCTCACTGCCTGCGCCCACGCTTGAAATTTCTGCGTCCATTCCTTGTGTAGAATACGCAGCTTACGGAGGTTTGGGTGAGCGGTTTAAACCAGCAGTCTTGAAAACTGCCGACTCGCAAGGGTCCGTGAGTTCGAATCTCACAGCCTCCGCCAGATAACTAAGAAAAAGCGCCTTTCAGGCGCTTTTTCTTTTTCCTCTATCGCTCTGTCTACTATCAAATATTTGAGATTGCCCCACACTGGACCGATCCCTGCCAGCTGTCTGTTGAGATGACTGCTTGCTGTATCTCAATTTCTTTTTTCAATCTCATACCACTAGCTTGCCCCATCTACCGGGCCCGCCACCAGTCATGCAAAGCCTGAGCTTCATCGCTCAGGCTTTTTTGCATCTAGACCTCGAATGCAGCTGCGGATAAAGACCTCCCCGATAAAAATCACAATGTGGTGCACGGCTTTGCAGGTGACATGGTCTTCGGTGCTTCATGCCTGACTGCTCATCAGGCGGGCTTCGATTTGCAGGCACAACTGGCTTGCCATTTCTCACTGTCGCAGGGGTCAATGCACAGCCAGCACTGGCACACAAGGCTGCAGCGCAGGCGCAGCCACCCACTCCCTTGACACACATCAAGATTGCATAGAAAAACACCTCTTATCTGAAGCATGGGGCTGTGCACAAGAACTAGCATAGTTCCAACCAATCTGATGGTTTTTACTCTTGCGAGGAACTCATATGGCATCTATGCCTGCACCCGAAACCGGCCCGATCACATCGAAACCGGAACCTGATTCAAATAGAAAGCTAGCCTATCTGCTGCTGGGCCTGGTGCTGTACGGCATCGTTCTGGCCTTGCCCCAGCCAGCCGGACTGACGGACTCGGGCCAGGTGGCTCTGGGCCTGCTGGTACTGGTGGTGGTGCTGTGGATCAGCGAATGCGTATCACCCGCCAACAGTGCCGTGGTATTGACCGGTGCCGCCGTGCTGGGGCTGATGGGAACATCACTTACCGAAGGCGGCAAGGTGATGAATTCATCGGCTGCGCTGAGCACCATGCTCACCGGTTTTTCGTCCACCGCTGTACTGCTCGTGGCTGCCGCGCTGTTCTTGGCTGTAGCGCTCAAGCACACTGGGCTGGACAAACGCATCGCGCTGATCGTGATGAGCAAGATCGGCGTATCGCCAGCCCGTCTGATACTAGGGGCCATGATTGTTGGCTTTGTGCTGGCCTTGTTCATCCCATCTGCCACCGCCCGCGTGGGTGCAGTGATTCCAATCATGATTGGCATTACTGCCGCTCTGGGGCTGGCTGTGAACAGCTCGCTGGGCGCCACGCTGATGATCGTCACCGCCAGCGCCTGCTCCATCTTCAACATGGCCATCAAAACCGGCGCTGCACAGAACATCATCAGCCTGGACTTCATGCAGCAGGCTTTTGGCCGCACCATCACCTGGGGCCAATGGTTTGTGACGGCGCTGCCCTTCACCATCGGCATGTGCGTGGTGCTGTTCTTTGCTGCACTGTGGATTTTGCGCCCCCAAGTGCCTGCAGGTGAAGACATGGCTGGCAAGCTGCGCCAGCAACTGACCGAGCTGGGCCCGGTCACCGCCGTGGAAAAACGCCTGATCGCCGTGGCTGCATTGCTGCTGGTGATGTGGTCCACCGAAGGCATGCTGCACCCTTTTGACACCACTACCACCACCCAGATCGGTATTGCTCTGTTGCTGATGCCAAAAATTGGCGTGATGCACTGGTCGCAGGCTGAAAAGCTGGTGCCTTGGGGCACGATCGTGCTGTTTGCAGCGTCTATCTCGCTGGGCAATTTGCTGTCCAAAACCGGTGCGGCTGGCTGGCTGGCACAGCAAACGCTGGGCCAGATGGGCCTGTCTGCGCTGCCTGTCGTGGCGGTGATTGCAGCGCTGTCAGTGTTCAGCATCGTGCTGCACTTGGGCTTTGCTTCGGCAACCGGTCTGGCCAGCACCCTGATCCCCATCATGATCGCTTTCACGCAGACCCTGCCCGTCAGCCCTGAAACAGCTTTCGGCATCGTAATGATTCAAAGCTTTGTGGTTTCCTTCGGCTTCATCCTGCCCACGAATGCGCCGCAAAACATGCTGTGCTACGGAACCAATGCCTTCAACACGGCCCAGTTCGCCAAGGTGGGGATTGTGGTCACGCTGGCTGGCCTGGGGTTGATTTTGCTGCTGTCCGCCACGCTGTGGCCTGCTATGGGAGTGCTGTAAATGGGTGCACGTATTGGCATTATTGGCGCTGGCCAGGTGGGTGCGGCAGCAGGGTATTTGCTGTCGGCCACGCCCGGCATCAGCCAGGTCATTTTGGTTGACCAGAACGTTGCCCGCGCTGCCGGCGAGGCGGCTGACATTGGCCACGCCGCTGCCTTTGGCACGGCTGCCCGCGTCAGCGAAGGCGACTATGCCGATCTGGCCGGAGCCTCGGTGGTGGTGATTACTGCGGGTGCCAGCCTGAAGCCCGGCCAGACGCGCCTGGAGTTGCTGCAGCAGAACCTGAAGATGACGGACACCATCATCGGCCAGATTCTGAAAGTGGCCCCCGATGCCGTGCTGCTGTTCGCCACCAACCCGGTGGACGTAATGCCCGCCATCGCCGTGCACCGCTATGGGCTGCCACCGGGCCGTGCAATTGGCACCGGCTGCTCGCTGGACTCGATCCGTTTTCGCGACCGGCTGGCCGATTACCTGGGCGTGGCACCACCCTCTATCCACGCCTATGTGCTGGGTGAGCATGGCGACTCGTCTGTGCCCAACTGGAGCAGCGCCCAGGTCGCTGGCATGCCCGTTACGGCTTTTGCGGCGCAAGTGGGCCGCCCGATTGATGCGGCCATGCAACTGCAAATTGCCGAAGATGTGCGCACCTCGGCCTACCGCATCAAGGCGGGCAAGGGTGTCTCCAACTTCGGTATTGGCGGCTGTATTGCACGCCTGGTCAAAGCCATCGTGGCCGACGAGCAATCGGTGTTTGCGGTGTCCACCTGCATGCCTGAGCTACTGGGCGTGCGCGACACCTGCGTCTCCCTGCCCCACCTGATCGGCGCACGCGGAGCCTCTGCCCCGTTCATGCCAACCCTGGATGCCGCCGAAACCGAGGCACTGCGCAGCAGCGCTGCCTTGCTGTCCACCACCATCGCCGATGGCCTGCAATTGTTGTAAAGCCATAGCAATCAACAAAAAGCCAGCTCCTAGTGAGCTGGCTTTTTTCATCTCATCAGAGCATTGCTTGCTGCTTGAACAACTTCTCAGTGACAGAAGGTACTGCGGTTTTATGCGGTCATAAGCTGCCTTGCAGGACAGCAAGACAGCAGGGTGGCCTGTTGAGCACACTGCTTTATCCACGCTGCAATGCATGGAGACAGCACGCATGCAATCACCATCGAAATAAAAAAGAGCCGGAAGCAGTCAGGAATCGCATGGAGTGATCCGTTGTCTCCATGTCAGTTTCACATCCATCACCACCGGGCGCTGTTGCATTAGCCGCTTCACACAAGCCGGCACTGTGGCGTGGACTGATTGGTGCCACAACAACGCACACACCCCATCAGGACCGGGCATTGATCAGCGCATTCCTGAACGACAGCACATGGTCAGAAATTGCTTGCTGCGCAGACTCGGCATCCCCTTGCTCCAGCGCATCCACAACCAACTCATGCTCATCTTGAACTTCATTCATATGCCCGCTGCTGGAAAGTGAGATTGCCCAGAAACGCTGTGAACGGGCATGCAGCACACGCAAGACATCGATAAGCACAGGATTGCGAGATGCAGTGGCCAGCACTTCATGGAACATGCCATCCAGGCTCATCACCTCAGCCACAGCGCGATTGGCCACGGCCTTGTTGTACGCCAAATTGATGGAACGCAGCTGCTCAATCTCTGCCTTGGTGATGTTCTTTGCCGCCAGTTTCAGGCACAGTTTTTCATTGACAAGACGCACATCAATCATGTGCAGCGCGTCATCAATCGACAGAGGCGAGACCATCACGCCCTTGCGGGGAATGATCTGTATCAGCCCTTCGTTGCCAAGTCGATGCAGCGCATGGTTGATGGGTGTTCTGCCCATGTCCAGATCGCTCATCAAAACGGCAGTATTCAGGTACTCACCCGGTTTGTACACAAGGGTAGTTAAACGCCCATGCAAAAGCTCATAGGCCTGCTCATTTTGCGAAACAGCTGAACCTCTTTTATTGACTTGTCGGGGTATCACACGTATCTCCGTTGTTCCATTCAGCTTGTAGCAATCTTATAAAAATTTCTGACTGGCATGTTTCTCGCTTTAGCAGGATTGTCGCTATTGTGAAATTTCACAACAATTTCAGAAAGAAGGGAAAACCCTCTTACAACTAAAAGAGTTCTTCTTCTAAAGTTGCAGTGAAATTTCACAGTAATTGCAGATTGGTGCATCACCGCACCATTTGTGCTCATCCTGGCCTCAGGCTTTCTGAAAGGACATCATCATGAAACGTGCTCTCTCTGTTTTTGCGTTTGCCATTGCATCTTTCACTCCTGCAGCACAGTCAGCTGATCTGCCTGCAACCAAGGTGAAAGTCGTTGGGGCTCTGAGCAATCTGACTCTGTACAACGATTTTGAGAAGCCTTTCTGGACCAAGACCATCCCCGATGCCTCGGGCGGCAAGGTAACTGCCGACATCAAGGGTTTCAATGACATGGGCCTGAAGGGGCCTGAAGTCATTCGCTTGATGAGCTCCGGCGTGATCGAGTTTGGCACTTCAACGCTGGCCTACTTCGCAGCCGACAACCCCATCAATGAGGCCATCGACCTCGCAGGTCTGGCCACCGATGTAAAGACCGCGCGCGCAGTGACAGATGCATTCCAGCCTGCCTACGAAAAGTTCTATGGCAACCAGGGCATCAAGGTGCTGGGCATGTCCACCTACCCCGCACAGGTGCTGTTCTGTAACGCCGACATCAAGGATCTGTCTTCCCTGAAGGGCAAGAAGGTGCGCACTTCCAGCCGCACTCAGGCTGAGTTTGTGGAGGCTCTGGGCGGTCACAGCGTGACCATGGCTTTCGGCGAGGTAGTGCCTGCGCTGCAAAACAAGGTGGTGGACTGCGCGATCACTGGCTCGCTGTCTGGCTACTCCGCCAAGTGGTACGAGGTCTCCACCCACCTGTACGCACTGCCCATCAACTGGAACCAGCAGATTCACGCAGTGAACAAGAAATCCTGGGACAAGCTCAACCCCGGTGTTCAGGCGCTGATCGCGGACAAGTACAAAACCCTGGTCAATGACATCTGGGCTGGCGCGGCAAAACAGACCCAGGAGGGCTACGACTGCAACACAGGCGCAGCTGCTTGCAAGGAAGCCGTGAAGGGCAAGATGGTTCTGGTCCAGCCGACCGCAGCTGACAAGGCCGCGCTGAAGCAGATCTTTGAAGAGAAGGTTCTGACCAAGTGGGCTGCTCGCTGCAACGCGCAATGCGTGGGTGATTTCAACGCAACGATCGGCAAGGTCGTGGGCCTGACAGCAAAGAAGTAATTTTTCTTTAAACAGCATGAAATTGGCGGATTCGTCCGCCAAGCTTTAAAGGGACGAGTCATGAACTTAGCTGCACAAAAACAGTGGGCTCCGCTTCGCTTGGCCAACGTACTCTCACAGTACGCGGTCTGGGCAGCAGGATCCCTTCTCATCGCCAGCGTCTTGCTTATCTGCTTTGACGTTGTCGCCCGCAAGTTCTGGAACTTCACCACCGGTGGTGCCGATGAACTTTCAAGCTTTGCTTTTGCCATCAGCACCAGCTGGGCACTGGCCTTTGCCACCCTCCAGCGCGCCAATGTGCGTGTGGACGTGCTCTACCAGAAACTGCCCGTCAAGCTGGCTGCGTTTCTGGACTGGCTTTCTGTCGTGGCTCTGGGCGTTTTCATGGTCTTTCTGACCTACTACGCCTGGGACGTGCTGGCCGCTTCATGGATACAAAGCTCCACAGCCAACTCCACCATGGCAACGCCGCTTTGGATTCCACAGGGCATGTGGTTCATCGGTCTGGCCTGGATGTGCATCGTGATGACCTTGATGCTTGCCCGATCGTCTTACCTGCTGGTGACTGGTGACATCGGTGCATTGCAGCTGTTGTGCGGTGTTCGCTCCGCCCAAGAAGAAGCGCAAGAAGAGGCCGCCAACGGCGAGCGTTTGATCCAGTCCGAGAGAGAGCAGGTGAAAGCATGATTGCAACCGCAATGACCATTTTGCTGGTGCTTATCGGGTTGAGTATCCCGGTTGGCGCCGCCCTTGGCGTTCTGGGCCTGACCCTGGACCCCATGTTTTCTGAGCTTCCGCTGACGCGAGCACTTGGTGAGATCTCATGGAACTCCAACAACGAGTTCCTGCTGGTCGCCATTCCTTTGTTCATCTTGCTGGGCGAGGTGCTGCTGCGCGCCGGCCTGGCAGAGAAGATGTACCAGTCCATGAGCCTGTGGCTGTCGTGGCTGCCCGGAGGCTTGATGCACGCCAACATCGGCGCGTCCACGCTGTTCTCGGCCACTTCCGGCTCCAGCGTGGCCACTTCTGCCACCGTAGGCACTGTGGCTATTCCACAGATCAAGAAGCACGGCTACAAGGAATCCCTGTTTCTGGGCAGCCTGGCTGCTGGTGGCACCTTGGGCATCTTGATTCCGCCGTCGATCAACCTGGTGCTGTACGGCGTTCTCACGAACTCTTCCGTGCCCAAGCTGTATCTGGCCGGCATCATCCCCGGCTTCATGCTGGCGGGGCTGTTCATCCTGACGATCATCATCGCCTGCGTTCTCAAGCCTCAATGGGGTGGCAAGAAGATCCACGCCAGCTGGGGTGAGCGTTTTCGCAGCTTGGTGAACCTGCTGCCTCCGCTGGGCATCTTCTTTTTGGTGGTGGGATCGATCTACGCAGGTCTGGCAACCCCTACAGAGGCTGCTGCGCTGGGCGTGTTCGGTGCGCTGGTGCTGGCGGCGTTCTACCGCCGCCTGTCTTTGAATATGCTGCGCGAAGCTGTCGAAGGCACCATGAAGTCCACCGCAATGATCATGCTGATCGTGATCGCCGCGGCCTTCTTGAACTTCGTGATGTCGGCAACGGGTTTGACCAATGCGATTACTGACTTCATCGGTGGCCTGGGTCTGTCTGCAGGCTGGATGTTGCTGGTCCTGGTGGTCTTCTATCTGGTGCTGGGCTGCTTCATGGAAACGCTGTCCATGATGATCACCACGATCCCCATCGTGGCCCCCGTGATGATCGGTCTGGGCTACGACCCCGTATGGCTTGGAATCATGATCATCATTTTGGTTGAAGCCGCCTTGATCACCCCGCCTGTGGGCATGAACCTCTTCGTCGTGCAGAGCTTGCGCAAGTCTGGCTCCATGAACGATGTGATAGTGGGTTCACTGCCCTTTGTCGCAGCCATGTTCGTGATGCTGCTGCTGCTGGCCCTCTTCCCGGCCATTGCCATGTGGATGCCCACCACCTTCGGCTAACTGTTTTTGAAATCATTGGAAATACAAATGCAAGCTACCTTCAACATCGAATCCAAAGGGCAGACCCGTGCCGTGGAAGTTGAACTGAACCACCTGATCGTTGCGGGCTGGGCTGGCCGTGACATTGCCGCCATTGAGCACCACATCGAAGAGCTGGCCGCCATTGGCGTGCCGCGCCCAACCAGCGTTCCCCTGTACTACCGCATTGGTGCAAACCAGTTCACGCAAGAGCCTGTGGTGCAGGTCGTGGGCCCGCACTCATCCGGTGAAATCGAAGCACTGGTGTTTGAAGCCGAAGGTCAGCTGTGCCTGAGCATTGCCTCTGACCATACAGACCGCAAGCTGGAGGCTTACAGCGTGGCCTTGTCCAAACAGGTGTGCGCCAAGCCAGCGGCCAAAGACGCTTGGCTGTACGCTGATGTGGAAGAGCACATCGACTCCCTGATCCTGCGCTCGTGGATCACTGAAAATGGTGAGCGCAAGCAGTACCAGGATGGCCCCATGTCTACCCTGCGCACACCGCGCGATCTGATCAGCGGCTACGACGGTACATTTGCGCAAGGCACTGTGATGACCTGTGGCACCGTTGGCGCTATCGGTGGCATTCGCCCATCGACAGTGTTCGAGATGGAGCTGCACGATCCGGTGTTAAACCGTTCGCTGCACCACCGCTACGAAATTGAAATCCTTCCCGAAGTTGCCTGATAAAGATTGCAGCCATGTCCAAACATTGTGTTCAACGAACCGAAGCAGCGCTGCAAGCCATTGCCGCTGCTGGTGATGAAGGTGCTCGCATCTTCGTCAAGGTTTACACCGCATCCGCAAGGGCAGAGGCTGCAGCAGCCGACGCCCGGGCCGCAGCTGGCATCTCTTTGAGCCCTATCGATGGCCGTATCGTATCGATCAAAGACCTGTTTGATGTATCTGGCGAGCCCACTACCGCTGGCTCCAAGGTGCTGCGTACAGCGCCACCGGCCCAGCAAGACGCGGTCATCGTGCAGCGCCTGCGCTGTGCAGGCGCTGTGATCATTGGCAAAACCAACATGACCGAGTTCGCCTTCTCGGGCATCGGCATCAATCCGCACTACGGCACGCCTGGCAATGCCAAGGATGCAAGCCGCATCCCCGGAGGCTCGTCTTCTGGTGCGGGTGTTGCTGTGGCACGCGGCATGTGCGAGATTGCCATTGGCTCCGACACCGGAGGCTCCATCCGCATTCCCTCAGCGCTGAACGGCGTCACCGGCTTCAAGCCCACGCAGGCGCGGGTGACACGCGAAGGGGCATTGCCCCTGTCGTACTCGCTGGACACCGTTGGCCCATTGGCCAATGATGTGCTTGACTGCGCCAAGACCGATGCCGTACTGGCTGGCCAGAAATGGGAGCCATTGATTGTGCGAAGCGTTGATGGCCTGCGTGTAGGCATCCCTCGTGGCCTGCTCTTTACGCATGCGGATGAGCAAGTGCTCAAAGCGTTTGAATCAGCGTTGGGGCAGTTGACAGCCAGCGGCATCAAAGCCGTGGACGCGGATCTGGACCACCTGCTTGGCGCGCCATTCAAGCTCCAGGAAAACGGCACCTTGATTGCCTGTGAGGCGGCTCAGATCCACCAGGAGCTGTTTGCCAATGGCACAGACGATCAGCTGGACGAGCTGGTCAAAGCACGTATTACCCGTGGGCAAACGGTTGCAGCTTCACACTACGTTTCCGTGCAGCAAGCGCGTGCCAAGTTGCAGCCGCAGCTCGATGCAGCCATCGCAGACTTCGATGTACTGCTGCTGCCAACAGTTCCAGTCGTTGCTCCGACGATCCAAAGCCTGGACGACGCGGCAGAGTTCAACCGCACCAACATGCTGGTTCTGCGCAACCCGTCCGTCTTCAACTTCTACGACCTGCCTGCAGCTTCTATCCCATTGCCCCGCTCTCAAGGCGAGTTGCCAGTGGGCCTGATGGTCGTTGGCAAGCGAGGTGCTGACCGCGACTTGCTGGCGCTCGCCCAAGCCATCAGCGCCAGTCTCTAAGTCCTAAAAAAACGCCTTCTCAGAGCTGCAAAAGCACCGAGATCCACGAAGCGCGCATTGCTGATGGCAGCAGCCATTTCAGTCGCGCTTCGTGGATGTCTCAGTGCTTTCAAAGCGGATGCCCAGCCGCCTGGGTCAGCCATCCGCTACATGCGGCTTATGCCTGCACTTTG
This sequence comes from Comamonas avium, assembly GCF_014836675.1. GTDB lineage: Bacteria > Pseudomonadota > Gammaproteobacteria > Burkholderiales > Burkholderiaceae_C > Comamonas > Comamonas avium. Next base: position 291,949 of record NZ_JACSQK010000005.1, on the reverse strand, counting down.
GTCAATGGAATGTAGAGCTGCCCACCCGTGCGGTTAAATTCTTCTGCTTTGGCCTGCATGCCAGCTGCAATGCCCTGTCCCTCAGCCAGCCCCTTGGCGGCTGCGAATTCACGCACTTCCTGCGTGATTTTCATGGAGCAGAATTTGGGGCCGCACATAGAACAAAAGTGAGCCACTTTGGCGCTGTCCTTGGGCAGGGTTTCGTCGTGAAAGGCACGGGCCGTGTCAGGGTCCAGGCCCAGGTTGAACTGATCTTCCCAGCGGAAGTCAAAGCGCGCCTGGCTCAGTGCATCATCGCGTGAACGTGCACCCGGATGGCCCTTGGCCACATCAGCGGCGTGCGCCGCAATCTTGTACGCAATGATGCCTTGCTTGACGTCATCACGATCGGGCAGGCCCAGATGCTCCTTGGGCGTTACGTAGCACAGCATGGCCGTTCCCATCCAGCCAATCATGGCCGCGCCAATAGCCGATGCAATGTGGTCGTAACCGGGAGCAATGTCGATGGTCAGCGGGCCCAGTGTGTAAAACGGCGCTTCGTGGCAAGTTTTGAGCTGCTCGGTCATGTTGGCCTGAATCATGTGCAAAGGCACATGCCCGGGGCCTTCGATCATGGTTTGCACATCGTGCTTCCAGGCCACTTGCGTCAGCTCGCCCAGCGTAGCCAGTTCAGCAAACTGTGCTTCATCGTTGGCATCAGATGCGCAGCCGGGACGCAGACCATCGCCCAGCGAGAAGCTCACGTCGTACTGCTTCATGATGTCGCAGATGTCTTCAAAGTGCTCGTACAGGAAGCTCTCGCGGTGGTGTGCCATGCACCACTTGGCCATGATGGAGCCGCCACGCGAGACAATGCCCGTGCGGCGCTGCGCCGTGAGGTGGATATAGGCCAGACGCACACCCGCGTGGATGGTGAAATAGTCCACCCCCTGCTCGGCCTGCTCAATCAGTGTGTCGCGAAAGATAGGCCAGGTCAGGTCTTCGGCAATGCCGCCCACCTTTTCCAGTGCCTGGTAAATCGGCACCGTGCCAATTGGCACAGGCGAGTTGCGCACGATCCAGTCACGCGTGGTGTGAATGTTCTTGCCGGTGGACAGATCCATCACGTTGTCCGCACCCCAGCGAATGGCCCAGACCAGCTTTTCCACTTCTTCTTCGATGCTGGACGTCACGGCAGAGTTGCCGATGTTGGCGTTGATCTTGACCTTGAAATTGCGGCCAATCGCCATGGGTTCAATTTCGGGGTGGTTGATGTTTGCCGGAATGATGGCGCGGCCACGGGCCACTTCGTCACGCACAAACTCAGGGGTGATGATTTTCGGAATGGAGGCGCCCAGACTGTTACCGGCCAGACGCGCTTCACGTGCGGTGTCTTGCTGGTATTGCTGCATCCACTCGCGGCGACCGTTTTCACGCAGCGCCACATATTCCATCTCAGGCGTGATGATGCCGCGCTTGGCGTAGTGCATCTGGGTCACGTTCTGGCCAGATTTAGCGCGGCGCGGCTGGCGCTGCAGTGCGGCGGCTTCTGCGCGCAGCTGCGCAACGCGGTTGTCTTCTTCCCCGCGCTTGCCACCATCATCGAGCGCCATGCGCGGGCGCCCCACGTAGAACTCGCTGTCGCCCCGCGCCTCAATCCATGCACCGCGCACGCTGGCCAGCCCTTGGCGCACGTCGATCTGCGCCTGAGGATCGGTGTAAGGGCCGGATGTGTCATAGACACTGACCTGCTCACCGTTAGTCAGTGCAATATCACGCACCGGCACGCGCAGCTCAGGGAGCAATGCGCCGCTCAGATAGCTTTTGGTGGATGCAGGAAAAGGCTGCCGCGACTGGGCCAGCAGCTGTGCAAAACGAGTGGCATCTGGTGCATTGCCAGCAGCGGGGGTAAAGATGGAATCGGGTGCGTTCATCGCGGTCTCCTCAAAGGCCAAAGCGGGGATAAAGCGCTCCGAGGAATGCGTGGCTCTGATCTGGCCGTAGCTTGCGATGGACTGCATCCATCACAGACCACGGTGCACCTTGGTGAAGCAAGAGATACCAAGGGTTCGGTATCGTCTTTACCAACCAGAATCTGCTGATTCCGGCCATGGCTGACGCGCCATGAGGTCAGTCCATAAAAGACAAACCCCAGTGCGCGAGGCGCCTGGGGTGTGCTGTGCCGCATGAATCACGACCAAGGACATGGAGATGCCATCAAGCTGTCATTCACTGGCCCTGCGTCAGGGTCCCGCTCTTCTTACGCCGGTATGAACCGGATCAAGTTCGTCGGGTTCGCAAATCAGAGATTTTTCAATCTCTTTTTGCATCTCAGCGCTTTCGCACACCCCGGAGCTGCTCAAAGTATACCGACCTTTGGCAGCAACAGCGCATGCTGCATGCGGCCCCCTAGGGGTAAAACTTTTTCACCATTGGCCATTGCACCAGCTGGTGCACGTGCAGCGGCAGGTATCCTGCCTAGCCCTTTGAGATGGAAGCATTGCAGCCATCAAAAACCTTGCGATGTGGAAAATTCGCCAAGTCATACGCGTTACTCACATGCACAGCACTGCAAGAACAGACTATGTTCACCGCTGTGTAATCCAAGCTTTGCACACCGGTGCCACATTCCCCACTCAAACCCCAGACAGACTATGGAACTGCGTCAGTTGCGCTACTTTGTACGCGTTGTAGAACTCGGTTCCATGAGCCGTGCAGCACTGGATCTGAACCTGGTGCAATCCGCACTCAGTCAGCAAATCAGCCGCCTGGAAGGTGAGCTGAGCACCCGCTTGCTGCAACGCACCAGCAAAGGCACGGTTCCGACCGAAGCGGGCATTGCCTTCTTTCACGAAGCACAGCTCACACTGCGCCATGCCGAGCAGGCCATTCGGGCTGCGCAGCAAGCACGGCTGTCCGGCGCGGTGAGCATTGGCCTGTCTCCCACCATTGCATCGGTGCTGGGGCTGCCACTGATGAAAGCCATGCGTGAGCGCTATCCCGAGGTTCGCCTGCACATGGTGTCTGCCCTCTCCGGGCACCTGACCAGCCTGCTCAATGCCCGCCAGCTAGATCTGGCCATCTTGTTTGATGACAAGAATGCAAGACGCTGGAGCGTGCTGCCGCTGCTGGAAGAAAAGCTCTACCTCATTCAGTCCAGGCAGCACCCTGTGTGCCCGCACACAGCCACCACCAGCATGGCGCAGCTGCGGGGCGTGCCGCTGATCCTGCCATCGGGCACGCATGGGCTGCGCTACTCCATCGTCACTGCGTTTGCGCACGCTGGCATTCCCTTGAACATGGCACTGGAAATTGATGGTTTGCCCCTGCTGATGGAAGCCGTCATGGCGGGCATGGGGGCCACCGTACAGCCGTGGTCTGCCGTCAAGCTGCACCACGCCGCTGAAGAAATGTTTCAGTGGTCCGAAATCATTGACGGACAGGTGCGCCGCCCCGCCATGCTGTGCGGCCTGTCAGAGGACGAGCTCTCACCCGCCGCGCTGGCTGCCCGGGTGGTGCTGCTGGACTGCACCAGGCAACTGGTCAGCAGTGGCGCATGGGCAGGCGCCACGCTGAGTCATCACGAAAACTGATACCCCCATTCCATTTGCCACCTGCCTCACCCTGAACGTTCTGCCTAGAGTTCACATTCCCCACGAGTGAGACTGCAAGGAGAGAGATTCATGGACACCGATGTTCTGGTCATCGGTGGTGGCAATGCCGCCCTGTGTGCCGCGCTGATGGCGCGCGAAGCAGGTGCGCGCGTGCTGCTGCTGGAGTCCGCACCGCGCGAATGGCGCGGCGGCAACTCCGCCCACACCCGCAACCTGCGCTGCATGCACGATGCACCGCAGGACGTGCTGGTAGAGGCCTACCCCGAAGAAGAGTACTGGCAAGACTTGCTCAAGGTCACAGGCGGTATCACCAGCGAGCATCTGGCCCGCATGGTGATCCGCGCCTCCTCCACCTGCCGCAGCTGGATGCGCAAGCACGGCGTGCACTTTCAGCCACCACTGTCTGGTGCTTTGCACGTGGCACGCACCAACGCGTTCTTCATGGGCGGTGGCAAGGCGCTGGTCAATGCCTACTACCGCAGCGCTGAAAAACTGGGCGTTGAAATTCGCTACGAATCGCCCGTGGATCGCCTCGATATTGAAGACGGTGTCTTTCAAGCCGCATGGGTCAACGGCCAGCGCATCACCGCAAAAAGCTGTGTGCTGGCTGCCGGCGGGTTTGAATCCAACCGGGAGTGGCTGCGCGAGGCCTGGGGCCAGAACGAGCGCGGCGAATGGTCGGCAGACAACTTCATCATCCGCGGCACTGCGTTCAACAAGGGCGTGCTCCTTAAACACCTGCTCGACGATCACCAGGTCGATGGCATTGGCGACCCTACACAGGCACACATGGTGGCCATTGATGCCCGCGCCCCGCTGTATGACGGCGGTATCTGCACCCGCATTGACTGTGTCTCGCTGGGCGTGGTGGTCAACCGGGATGCACAGCGTTTTTACGACGAGGGAGAAGATTTCTGGCCCAAGCGCTATGCCATCTGGGGGCGCCTGGTGGCACAGCAGCCGGGGCAGATTGCGTATTCCATCATCGACAGCAAAGCCATTGGCCGCTTCATGCCGCCCGTGTTTCCCGGTGTGAAGGCAGACAGCCTGCCCGAGCTGGCCCACAAACTGGGGCTGCATGTCGATACCTTCATGCACACCCTCAATACCTACAACAGTGCCTGCAAAGTCGGCAAGTTTGACCACACCGCACTGGACGATTGCCACACCCAGGCCCTGACACCGGCCAAAACCCACTGGGCACGCCCGATTGATACGGGGCCGTTTTACGGCTACGCGCTGCGCCCCGGCGTGACGTTTACGTATCTGGGCCTGAAGGTGGACGACACCGCCGCAGTGCGCTGGAGCAACCAGCCCAGCCCCAACCTGTTTGTAGCGGGCGAGATGATGGCTGGCAACGTGCTGGGCAAGGGCTACACCGCCGGTGTTGGCATGTCGATTGGCACCGCCTTTGGCCGCATTGCCGGGCGCAATGCAGCGCTGGCTGCTGCTGGAAAAGACGCCGTACACGGCGCTGTGAAAGACGAGGTTTAAGCCATGAGCATCGAATCCCTGCAAGCACTGGGCCAAGAGGCGCAATCCTTGGCCGCAGGCTATGGCGGCAAAGTCATCCCCATTCTGCCCATGTCCGCCGCCGAAGATGAAGTGTCGCGCTCCATGCAGATTTGCAACGCCTGCCGTTATTGCGAAGGTTTTTGCGCTGTGTTTCCGGCCATGACGCGCCGACTGGAGTTTCTCAAGGCCGATGTCAATTACCTGGCCAACCTGTGCCACAACTGCGGTGCCTGCTTGCATGCCTGCCAGTACGCACCACCGCATGAATTTGCCATCAACATCCCCAAGGCCATGGCCCAAGTGCGAGGCCAAACCTATATCGACTACGCCTGGCCACCCGCGCTGGGCCAGCTGTACAAGCGCAATGGCTTGACGCTGTCGCTGGCACTGGTCGCCGCCCTGACACTGTTTCTGGTGCTGGGTGCGGTACTGCAAGGCGGTGGCCTGAGCGCACTGTGGGGGGCTGATCTGGGCGCCAATTTCTACAACCTGTTCCCGCACAACCTGCTGGTGGGCATGTTTGCACCTGTCTTTGTGTTTGTTGTGTTTGCCCTGTCCATGGGGGTGCGCCGCTTCTGGAAAGACATCAAGCCGGCCACCAGCGGGGCCGATGTCAGCAGCGCTGCAGCCACTGAAGCCACCAGCGATGTGCTGCGCCTGAAGTACCTCGATGGCGGGCACGGTGAAGGCTGCCACAACGAAGACGATGCCTACACGCTGCGCCGCCGCCGCTGCCACCACCTGACGTTCTACGGCTTCATGATGTGCTTTGCAGCCACCTCGGTGGCCACGCTCTACCACTACGTGTTCGGCTGGGCCGCCCCTTATGACCTGCCCAGCCTGCCCAAGCTCTTGGGTGGCGTGGGAGGTGTGATGCTGACGCTGGGCACTGCGGGCTTGTGGATGCTCAACCGCAGCCGCCACCCCATGCACGGCGATGCAAAGCAAAAGCCCATGGACCTGGGATTCATTGCCCTGCTGTTTCTCGTTGCCACCAGCGGCCTTGCTCTGTGGTGGGGCCGTGCAACCCCGGCACTGGCGCTGCTGCTGTGCCTGCATCTGGGTGCCGTCATGGCCCTGTTTGTCACGCTGCCCTACGGCAAGTTTGCTCACGGGGTATTTCGCACCGCTGCCTTGCTGCGCCACACCACCGAAAAGCGCCAGCCCAACCCCATCGGACTGGGGGCCGATTAGCCATCCGTTTTCCCTTTGCTTTCCCCCCCTGCTTTCCTCTGCCACTTTCATATTCATAAGACAACACAAGGAGACCCACCATGAAAAAGCGCACATTGATCCAGGCAGCCGCACTGGCTGCGACATCACTGGCATTCACAGGCCATGTTCTGGCCCAGGACTTTCCGCCCAAAAAGCCCGTCACCATGGTGGTCGGCTTTGCACCAGGCGGTGCTGCCGACGCCGCAGCCCGGCTGATTGCCAAGAAGCTGGGAGAAAACATTGGCCAGTCGGTGGTGGTGGAAAACAAGGGCGGTGCGGGCGGCAACATTGCCCATGGGCAGGTGGCCAACGCGGTGGCCGATGGCTCGGTGATTTTGTTTGGCTCCGTCGGCCCGCTGGCGATTGCCCCGCACCTGATGAAGCTGAACTACGACCCTTTCAAGGATCTGGCCCCGCTGTCCGGGGGCGTGAACTTCCCTAACGTACTGGTGGCACACAAAGGCGCAGGCGTGAAGAATCTGCAGGAGTTCGTCGCGCTGGCCAAAAAATCTCCCGGCAAGGTGGATTACGCATCCACCGGTGCTGGCTCGGCCTCGCACCTGGCAGGTGAGCTGTTCAACCAGCGCGCTGGCGTTGAAATGGTGCACGTTCCCTACAAGGGCGGCGCCCCGGCTTTGCAAGACCTGCTGGGCGAGCGCGTCACCAGCTACTTTGCAGCGCCCCCCACCGCCCTGCCCCACGTGCAGACCGGCAAGCTGATTCCGCTGGCCACCACAGGCCTGACACGCCCGGCCTACATGCCCGACATTCCGACCGTTGCTGAAGCGGGCTACCCCGGTTTTGAAGCCCTGAACTGGTACGCCTTTGTTGCGCCCAGCAAGACCCCTGAGCCCATTTTGGAGCGCTGGAATGTGGAAATCGTCAAAGCCCTGAACGACGAAGGCGTGAAAAAAGCCCTCAACGACCATGGCCTGACACCTCAGCCCACTTCACGCAAGGAGCTGGCAGCCTTCATCAAGAAAGAATATGACCAGTGGGGCCGTGTAGTCAAAGAGCGAAAGCTGGCTGACAACTAAAAAACACCCCGAAGTTTTCCTTCTTTAACAGCCACCTCAGGGTGGCTTTTTTTATGCCATCAGCCTTGTTAAAAGCAAGCATGCACTTTCAAGATAAAGCTTTTAAACAGATCGTCTCATTGACTAACAACGCAACAAACCATGCGCCGGTTGCGCACGCAGTTTTTCGCAATGGGAGCCGCACCGCTCAACGCCTGATTACAGAAAAAATAGCCTTGTTACGGAGCACTTGCCGCGTTTTCTTCATACTTTCGCAGCAAGGTTTTCCCTGATTGCAAGAAATAACAAAAACGAGCGCGGCCATGTCTCCTCTGGCCGGGCCAAATGAAAGGTGTTTAGTTTTGACAGAGTCAGTATTCAAACTGCGCTACAACCCTGCGCTGGATGGATTGCGCGGCGTAGCCATCATTTTGGTGGTCTTGTCGCATGCGCACGCGCCCCTGTTTGACGGCGCTTTTTTTGGGGTCGATCTGTTTTTTGTGCTCAGCGGCTTTTTGATTACCTCGCTCTTGCTGCAAGAGTTTCACACCAATGAGCGACTGGATTACTGGCGCTTTTACCGCCGCCGCTTCTTTAGGCTGATGCCCGCACTGGCATTGTTTTTGGCCACATATTGTGTCGTTGCACCATTCCTGTGGCCTGAGCTCAATGACATCTACTCCGATGCGCTGGTGTCCCTGCTTTATCTGGCCGATTACGGGATTGCCTTCTTTGACAGCCCCGATACATTGCTGCACATGTGGTCGCTCTCGGTCGAGGAGCATTTCTACCTGATCTGGCCACCACTGCTGGTATGGCTGCTGCGCAAGACCTCACCGGGTCGCGTATGGGCACCGCTGCTGGGGCTGTGGGTGCTGAGCACGCTGTGGCGCGTGTTCTGGGTGTTCCAAGAGCAGGCGTTCTATGAAATTTTCTTCCGCTTTGACACACGCGTCTCGGGCCTGATTGCCGGGGCACTGCTGGCTGCGCTGATGGTGGAAAAGCCCAAGTGGATCGCGTACCTGCAGTCCTTGCGTGGCTATACCATGTGGCTGGTACTGGCTGTGCCACTGATCATGGAGCTGAAATGGGACGACCAACACGCCATGCTGTGGGGCATCACTGTGGTCGAGTGCGCAGCCATCGTATTGCTGCTGGCAGTACAAAAGCCCGAGGGCTTGGTGTATGAAATGCTCACCGCCCCCACGCTGCTGCAACTGGGCAAACTGTCTTACGGTGTTTATCTGTGGCACTACCCTGTGGTGCGCTTTCTGCGCGCGGACTATTCTTGGCCAGTGACCGTCATCGGCGCACTGGTGATCTCTGCAGCGCTGTCTGCCCTGTCTTTCTATACGATTGAGCGCTGGGCCATGCGTTACCGCGATGGTCGCAAACCCGTGGCCAACGCTCCACGCCCACAGCGTGAGCGCCGAGATCCACGCATGCACGAAGCCTCGCACCACTCGTCCTGAGCGTACGGGCGAGCTGTTTGCAAAGGGGGATGCCACGGCATCCCTTTTTTTGTGCGTTCAACTTAGAATCCGCCCCTAAATCCCGTGCTAACAAAGAGCCAACGCCATGAATTTGCTGTGGAAAAAAGACATCCCTGGCGCACAGAAGATACTCATCGGCACCTTCATGCTATGGATGCTGGGCGCTTTGGTGCCCATCTTTTTTCGCAGTTTTGTCCCTACGCAGCAGTGGCAAAAGATGGCGTGGGGCATCTCTTTGCTGCTGACCGCTGTCAGCGCAATCTGGCTCAGGGCCTTGTACCGCAAGAACCTCTGGCGTCCTTCTGGCCCTTGGCTGACTTACGGGCCTTTCAAACGCTTGCTCATGGCGCCGCTGTGCATGGCTTTTTTTGTGGTCGTGGTGTGGCTGAATGTAGCCGTCACGTTGCCACTGGGCTATACCAGCTTGGTGCATGCCAAAGTCACACGCTCGGCCACCGTGGAGAAAAAGCGTGGCTCAGGGCGCTCTTGCAAGCACCAGATCGAGATTCCCGACATGCGTTATCTTTTCTTTGAATTCTGTGTGAATGCAGATAACTTTGACACGCTCCCCAAGGGCCCTGTGCCTGCAGAGCTATCCATCCGCCGCAGCTTCTTTGGCGATCACATCCATGCGCTGCGGCTGAACGCTGCGGCCCAAAGCGCTGCACCTTGAGGACACCGCCCACCAACGCTTTGCAAAAGCACGCAAAACCTCGCCCCGGCAGCTTTATGCCAAGCCAGCGACAATAGCACCTTGCCCTGCTGACCAGCCGGGCTTTTGTTTTGGTTTTGCGGCACTGCCGCGCTTCTGGCCTGCTTGACTGTTCATGACTGCTACTGCCCCTCGCGTGCTCTCGTTCATCCCGCCGATGACGCAGCTCAACACGCCTTACCCATCCACCGCCTACATCACAGGTTTTTTGCGCTCGCGCGAGGTGAATGCGGTGCAGGAGGACCTGGCGCTGGCGCTGGTGCTCAGGCTGCTGTCCAAAGAGGGGCTGGAGCGCATCATCGATCTGGTCCAAGCCCAGTTCGACGAGAACCCCGAGCGCATGTTCAGCCCCGCCGTGCAAAGCTTCATGGGCCAGCGCGACCGCTACACCGCCACCATCAACCGGGTGATTGCGTTTTTGCAGGGCAAAGACAGCACGGTGAGCCACCGCATCGTCAGCCGCAGCTGGCTGCCTGAAGGCCCGCGCTTTGATGCGCTGGAGCATTACATGGACGATGGCTCGGGCGACCCCATTGGCTGGGCCTTTGGTGCCTTGGGCCAGCAAGACCGCGCCAAGCACTACGCCACGCTGTATCTGAACGATCTGGCCGACGTGATCCGTGATGCGGCCGACCCACGCTTTGAATTTGTGCGCTACGCCGAGTCGCTGTCGGGCAACCAGCCCACTTTTGACCCACTGGCCAGCGCACTGGCTGCCTCACCCACGCTGGTGGACGAGGCCTTGATTGACCTCACGCGCAAAGCCATCTGGCGTCACCGCCCTACGGTGGTATTGCTGTCCACGCCCTTTCCCGGTTCTGTCTACGCGGCGTTTCGCATTGCGCAAACCATCAAGGCCGAGTTTCCGCACATCAAGCTCATCTTGGGTGGCGGCTTTGTCAACACCGAACTGCGTGAGCTCAACGAGCCACGCGTGTTTGACTACTTTGACTTTGTCACGCTGGATGCGGGCGAGCGCCCTCTGCTGGCGCTGCTGGAGCACCTGCAAGGCGAGCGGGGCCAGTCGCGTCTGGTGCGCACCTTTGTGCGCGATGCAGAGACGGGCAGCGTCAAATACATCAACATGATGGAAGCCGACATTGCCTTTGCCGAAGTGGGCACGCCCACTTGGGACGGCCTGCCGCTGCACGACTACCTGTCGCTGCTGGACATGCTCAACCCCATGCACCGCATGTGGAGCGATGGCCGCTGGAACAAGCTGACCATTGCCCATGGCTGTTACTGGAAAAAGTGCAGTTTCTGCGACGTCAGTCTGGACTACATCAGCCGCTACGAAGGTGCCAGCGCTGCCGAGCTGGCCAACCGCATTGACGCCATCGTGGCCGAAACCGGCCAGACCGGTTTTCACTTTGTGGATGAAGCTGCGCCGCCCAAGGCCCTGAAGGCGCTGTCCAAAGAGCTGATCGAGCGGGGCACCGAGATCAGCTGGTGGGGCAATATCCGTTTTGAAAAAACCTTTACGCCAGAGCTGGCCGAGCTGATGGCCGACAGCGGCTGCATTGCCGTCTCGGGCGGGCTGGAAGTGGCCTCAGACCGCTTGCTGGAGCTGATGAAAAAAGGCGTGAGCGTAGAGCAGGTAGCGCGTGTAACCAAGGCGCTGACCGATGCCGGCATTCTGGTGCACGCCTATCTGATGTATGGCTTTCCCACGCAAACCGTGCAAGACACGGTGGACGCGCTGGAATACGTGCGCCAGCTGTTTGAAAACGGCTGCATTCAAAGCGGCTTTTTCCACCGTTTTGCCTGCACCGTGCACTCGCCCGTGGGCCAGAACCCGCAGGACTACGGCGTCACCCTGCCACCCCAGCCCAAGGCCACATTTGCGCGCAATGACATTCCGTTCATTGACGCCACCGGCGTAGACCACGACAAGCTGGGCGTTGTGCTCAAAAAGGCCATCTACAACTACATGCACGGCATTGGTGTGGAAGAGGACGTGCGCAACTGGTTTGACTTCAAGGTGCCCAAGCCCACCGTGCCACGCAACAAGATTGCCAAGGCACTGGCAGCCAAACAATAAACACTTGACGACAAAAACATAGCTGCCATCGCTTACCAAATGGACTTTTCAGATATAAAACTATCTGAAAACCTTATGTAGCAAGCGTTAACAGCTACCAAATTAAAAAACCACATTACTGCTGCATGCAGCCACACACAACAAAGCCCGCAATTGCGGGCTTTGTTGTCAGGGCGGCGCTGCAGCGCCTCAATGCCCGCCCGCGCCCGGTGCCACCACGCGCTGCGGCTTGGGGGCCAGCCAGATCACGCTGGCCGCCAGTACAAAGCAGATGGCAATCACCGTCATGATGTTGTTGGTGGCCAGCATCACGCTCTGGTTGGTGACCAGGTGGTCCAGCGTCTGCAAGGCTGCCTGCGGCGTCAGGCCAGATTGCTGCAAGCCTTGCAGCATCTCGCCAGAGCGATCGGTCAGCCCGACCAGCTCGGCGTGCTGGCGCGTGGTTTCGTTCTCCCACTCGGTATTGACCATGGATACCGCTGCTGCGCCCGAGAGCGTGCGCAGGAAGTTCATCAAGCCTGCAGCGTTGTCCATCTCGTGCGGCTCCACGCTGGCCAGAGCCAGGCCGGTGGTGGGGATAAAGAAGAACGGCAAGCCCCAGCCCATCAGCATCAGCGGCATAGCGATGTCCCAGTAGCTCATCTCTGTGGTGGCCACCGTGCGCCACATCGTGATGACACCCAGCCAGAACACCCCGCCAAAGATCAGCTTGCGCGGGTCCACCTTGGCGGACAGCCCTGCCGCCATGGGGGCCACCATCAGCGCGAACAGGCCGGTCCACGCAGTGACCTTGCCCGACTGCGTGGCCGTGTAACCCATGAAGCTTTGCAGCCACAGCGGCGTGAGCACGTTGGCGGCAAAAAATGCAGCAAACGCCAGACTGATGGTGAGCACGCTCATGCTGAAGCCCCGGTGCCGGAACACGCGCAAATCCACCACCGGGTGTTCTTCATGCAGCTCCCAGATCAGGAAGGCCACAAAGCCCACCACGGCCACAATCGCCAGCGTCACGATGGTGCCGGAGGCAAACCAGTCCAGATTTTTGCCCTCGTCCAGCATCAGCTGCAGCGCGCCCACCCAGGTAAACAGCAGCACCAGCCCCACCGTGTCGATGGGATTCTTGAGCTTGGGCAGCTCATAGCGCTTGAGCAGGTTCCACGCAGCAAACGCACAGCCAATGGCCACGGGGATGTTGATCAGAAAGATCCAGTGCCAGCTGTACTGGTCGCAGATCCAGCCTCCCACAATGGGGCCCAGCACAGGAGCTATCAGCGTGGTCATGGCCCACAGCCCCACGGCGGCTGGTGCCATGCGTGGTGGAAAAATGCGCAGCAGCAGCGTTTGCGACAAAGGCATCAATGGCCCGCCTGCAAAACCTTGCAAGATGCGCGCAAACACCAGAAAGCCCAGAGAGTTGGCCAGCCCGCACAGCAGTGAGGCCACGCCAAACAAGCCCATGGCCGTGGCAAACACCCGCACGGCACCAAAGCGGGCGGCCAGCCAGCCGGTCAGCGGCACGGTTACGGCCTCGGCCACGGCATAGCTGGTAATCACCCAGGTGCCCTGGCTGGTGGTTGCGCCCAGGTTGCCAGCAATGCTGGGCACAGAGACGTTGGCAATCGTCATGTCCAGCACGGCCACAAAATTGGCGGCCGCCAGCACAATGGCCGCCAGCCACAGCATGCCGCCCGTCAGTGGCTGACCACCAATGGTGATCGCCCCGTCGTTATTACGGTCACTCATGGCGGTGCTCACTGCACGGCGGGACCGCTGCGGGTGTCAACCGTGGCCGTCATCGACAGCCCCACCCGCAAAGGGTGCTCTGCCAGCTCTTGCGCATTGAGCTGAATGCGCACGGGCAGGCGCTGCACCACCTTGATCCAGTTGCCGGTTGCGTTTTGCGCAGGAATGGCGGCAAACGCGGCACCGGAACCACCGCTAAAGCCCACCACCGTTCCGGTGTAGGTCACATCTTTACCGTACAGGTCTGCATGCAGCTGCACGCTCTGGCCGGTGCGCACCTTGGGCAGCTGCACTTCCTTGAAGTTGGCATCGACATACATGTCCTGCAGCGGCACCACCGACATCAGCGGTGTACCGGCCTGCACGCGCTGGCCAATCTGCACGCTGCGCTTGGCAACCACACCGTCCACCGGGGCGCGCACGGTGGTGCGGTCCAGATCAACCTGGGCCTGGTCACGACGGGCCAGCGCCAGCAATACCTCAGGGTTGTCTTCGGCGGTGCTGCCTTCAATCAGCGTGGCGTTCACTTGCTTGGCTCCAATGGCGGCTTCGTGGTTGGCCAGTGCCTGCGCCTGTGCAGCCAGCGCAGCCGCCAGTTGCGACTGGGCCGCTGCGAACGCGTTTTGTGCGTGCGTCAGCTCATCGCCCGAGACCGAGCCGCTTTGCGCCAAAGCCTGACGGCGCTGCAAATCGACTGTGGCGCGCGCCATGTCAGCCTGTGCTGCAGTCAGCTTGGCGGCAGCGCTTTTTTGGTCGGCCGCACGGGCGGCAATCTGCGCTTTCAGGCCACCGTCATTGGCCACATAGCCTTTCACGCGGCGCACTGCGCGGGCCAGCTCGGCCTCTGCCTGCGCCAGGCTGAGCTTGGCGTCGGTCGGATCAATACGCACCAGCACATCGCCTTGCCGTACGGCTTGCGTGTCTTTCACCAGCACCTGCAGCACCGTGCCCCCCACCGAGGGGGTGACCTGTGCCACCTCCACCGCCGCGTAGGCGTTGTCGGTAGAGACAAAGTTGGAGGCATGCAGCCACCAGTAGCCACCGGCAATGGCAGCAGCCACCACGGTCACACCGGCCAGGCCCAGCAGCATTTTGTTGCGGCGCTGTTGGCGCGCCACAGGATTGGCGCTCACGGAAGAAGCGTTTTCAGTCATAAAAACCTTGCACAAATCGGATCAGAAATAAGGGGGGAGATGTTCTTGTCTGGGTGCTCAGACGCTCAGGCCTGCGCAGCCTGTGGTGCGGGCAACGCCTGCGGGGCTTGCCAGCCACCGCCCAGTGCGCGGTGCAAGCCAATGTCCAGCGCCAGCGCCCTTGACTGCACATCCACCAGTTGCCGCACGCTGGCCAGCAGCTGGTCTTCGGCAGACAACACCTCCAGATGGTTGGCCAGCCCGCCTTCGTAGCGGTTGCGGGCCACGCGGTGCGCCTCGGTGGCAGCATCTACCGCCTGCTGCATGGCCTGCAGTTGCTGCTGCAATGCGCGCTGGCTCACTGCGTTGTCAGCCACCTCTTGCAGCGCTCGGTTGAGGGTGTTGCGGTACAGCGCCACCGCCTCGTCATAGCGGGCGCGGGCCGCACCCAGCTCCGAGCGCAGGCGCGCCCCGTTAAAAATAGGCAGGCTGATGGCCGGGCCCACGCTGGCAATGCCCGAGCCGCCCCTGGTCAGCATGTCCAGCCCCAGCGACTGCGCACCCACCATGGCGCTCAGATTCACGTCCGGGTAAAACTCGGCCTGCTTGGCGGCCACGCGCGACTCCAGCGACTGCGCCTGCAAACGCGCGGCCACCACGTCGGGGCGGCGCCCCAGCAAGCTGGCGGGCAAGTTGGCGGGCACGGCCCACTGCTGCTGCCAGGGTTGCTGCAGCGCCGATTCGGGCAGGGCTATCTGGTTGCCCCGCTCAGGTGCAGCGCCCATCAGGGCTGCAATGCGGTGGCGTTGCAAAGCCACCTGTTCCTGTGCCTGCAGCCACTCGGCCCGTGCAGCGGCCAGACGGGCACTGGCGCTGTGCACGCTGCCCTTGTTCTCCAGCCCATGCTCAAACCGCTGGGCAAACAGCTGGGCGGTGGTGCTGCGCACCTGTACAGACTGCGCCAAGGTGCGCTCTGTGGCCCCCAGACGCAGCAGATCAGCATAAGCCGTGGCCACGCTGCTGGCCAGCAGCAGGCGCGATTGGGCTGCATCGGCCTGGCGCGCTTGCAGCTCGCCGTTGGCGGCGGCAATGGCGGCCCGGTGTTTGCCCCACAGGTCCAGCGACCAGCTCAAATCCAGCGTTGCGCGGCCATAGCCGTTCATGCCGCGCGGTGTGATTTCTGCGGGCGTCAGGTGGTTGTAGCTGAGCTTGTCGGACGTGGCACTGGCATGGGCTGACAGCTGCGGCGCAATGGCCGACTCACTCACACCCAGCATGGCCTGCGCCTGGCGCACCCGGGCAGCGGCAGCGGCCATGTCAGGCGCGCCCTGCAAGGCTTCGTCAATCAGTGCATTGAGCTGTGCATCGCCGTAGCGCTGCCACCAATGGTCCTGGGGCCAGTCCATGACAGCGGCAGAGGCGGTGTCGCCCAAAGCGGCGGGCACGTGGTTCGCCAAAGATGCTTTGCCCTGCCAGTCGGGCAATTGGGCACATGCGGCCAGCAGCAGCGGCGCCCCCAGCGCCAGCCAGACAGCGCGCACAGACGGCCTTTGCGCTGGCGCAGTTTCGTGACAAGTTTTCATGGAATACTTTATTAATGAACTGTACGGTACGGTTTAAATTCTAATACTGCGCATAGCACCGCTACACTCAAAAAGTCTCCAACTCCTTCACACGACAAGCCCCCCATGCGAACTAAAACGGAAGAAAAGCGGCAAGCCATCCTGAATGTGGCCGCAGCCACATTCGGAGAACTGGGATTTGAGCGCAGCTCCATGTCCGAAATCTGCATGCGCCTGGGTGGCTCAAAAGCAACGCTCTACAACTACTTTCCCTCCAAAGAAGCCCTGTTCCTGGAAGTGATGTTTCAAGCTTCTGAAGCGGACTTTCGCCGCACCATGGAAGCCTTGAATCTGGATGGCCCAGACATTGCCACCACCTTGCGCCACTTTGGGGAACGCTTTCTGGGGCTGCTGTATTCGCCCAATGTGGCTTCGGTGCGCCGTCTGGTGGTGGCCGAAGGCGGGCGTTCAGGCCTGGGCCAGCGCTGCCACGCCATGGGGCCGGGGCGCGGCAGCATGGCGGTCAGTGCATTCCTGGACAGTGCCATGCAGCGCGGCCTGCTGCGCACTGCACCCACGGCTCTGGCAGCGCGGCAGCTGCAAGCGCTGCTGGAGGCCGAGCTGCTGGACCGCTTTGTGTTCCAGCACCTGCCCCTGCCAACCCCGCAAGAAATTGCAGACTGCACACAGCGGGCGATTGCCGCCTTCATGCAGCTGTACGCACCCAGCGCTGCAAAAGCTTAGTTTTCATAGCTATCAGCGCTTTATTTACAGTACTTTCAGATATAAAAATATCTGAAAAAGCCTACCCATAAGCGCTGAAAGCTCACAAAAAAAAGCCCTGCGATGCAACACATCACAGGGCTTTGTTTTCATGTGCCCTGCATTTACCTGCGGGCAACGGCCAGATATTTAGCCTTTACGGCGGCGCACCAGCAGCCAGCCGATGAGTGACAGCACCACCAGCGCACCCAGCACCATGCCAACGCGCACCAGCGTCACCAGACCAGAGTCGGAGCTGGTAGCAGGATCGCGCAGCTTGGCCACCTGTGCTTCGGTCACTTTGGCTTCAGGGTTGCCATAGCTGGCCAGCATGTAGTTGCTCAAGCTGGTGACTTGCTTGTCGCTCAGCTCGTGAGCGAACGCGGGCATGACCGAATCCACTCCCACGCGGTGAATACCGTGCAGCACCACTTGCACCAGATTGTTGGTGTTGCTGTGACCCAGCGAGGTGTTCTTGAACAGCGCAGGCAGGCCATCACCTTCCGTGCCCTGCCCTTGCGCCTGGTGGCAGCTGGCGCAATAGCCGTCATAGATTTGCGCACCTGTCAGAGCGTCATGCTCCTTGGGCCATGCCGTGCCGCGCACGGTCTCCAGCGCATCGGTCTGCTGGCCAAAGCTGTCTGCAGACTGCTTGAGCTTGGCATCGGTAACAGCAGGCACCGACTTGATGTAGACCGCAATGGCCTGCAGGTCCTGCGCCGTCAGGTGCTTCAAGCTGTGGTCAATGGCCTCGGCCATGGGGCCAGCAGCCGGGCCTTTGCCGGGTACAGGCTGGCCCTGCATGTACGTGACCAGCTCTTGCACGCTCCATCCACCAATGCCGCTGACCGCATCAGAGGTGATGTTGGGCGCGTACCAGCCGCCCACCTCTGCACCGCTCAATGCGCGCAGATTGTCTTCTGCCATCAGCGTGGTGCGCGGGGTGTGGCACGTGGTGCAGTGCGCCAGCCCCTGCGACAGGTAAGCGCCGCGGTTCCACTCTGGCGTCTGCGAGGCAACCGGCTGGTAAGGCGTGGCATCGTGGAACAGCGCATTCCAGACACTCAGCGAAGCGCGGATGCTGAAGGGAAATGGCAGGTCTGTCTGCTGGGCAGGGGCCGCATCGACCGCAGACACACCCTGCATGAAGTAGGCATACATGGCGGCAATGTCCTCGTCCGTCGTCTTGGCGTACGCGGTGTACGGCATGGCGGGGTAGAGGTTGGCACCATCTGCACGTTTGCCATGGCGCAGCGCATCACTGAATTGCTCCAGCGAATAGTTGCCAATGCCGTGGGTTTTGGAGGGTGTGATGTTGGTCGAAACAATCGGCCCCAGAGGGCTGGCCAGTGCCAGTCCACCAGCCATTTCCTTGCCGCCGGCTGCCGTGTGGCAAGCGATACAGTCACCCGCCGTGGCCAGGTAACGGCCACGCTCAATTTCATTGCTGTCTGCAGCAAACGCCGGAGCAGCGGCCAGCAGCACAGCCGCCAGCCAGGAAGATTTCATCATTGTCTTGTTCATGCTTGCTTCCTCCAGCCTTAAGCCGCAGGCTTCCAGAGGGGGTTCAGTCGCTTCCAGGTGGCCAGCGTGTTGCTGCGCGGCAGCATGGCAGCGCCGCCGTTTTCGGCGATCAGGTGGGCACCCGTGCGCAAAGCCACGGCGATACCGTTGAGTGTGGAGTTGCAGGTCGACGAGGTGGGCAGCACGCCTGTCGAAGCAAAGTACAGGTTGGCGTGGTTCCAGGCACGGCCAAACTCATCGCACACCGACACCGCACTGTCCGTGCCCATGCTCAGCGTGCCGCAGATGTGCTGGTTGTTGGCAAAGTCGTCGTCCTTGGTGTAGCGCAGGTTGGTGCCACCCATAAGCTGCGCAATCTTGGCGAAGTCCTTTTGCGCGCGCTTGTGGCCCTTGAAGGTGTAGTCGTCAATGCTGTAGTGGGCGCGGGGCTTTTGCAGGCCCATGGCGTCTTTTTCATCGGCCAGATCAATGCGGCGCTCAGGATCGGGCAGCACTTCCAGCACGCTTTTCACGTTCATTTCACGGGCCGATGCATGGCGCAGCTTCTCGGCAAACTCCTTGCCATAAATACCGGCCTTGAGCAGCGAGTTGGTGGCTCCGTCAACACGTGAGATGTTGGTGAAGTCCAGGCGGTACGGAGAGTATTCACCGCGGAAATCACCATCGCGCATGGCGTTGATGGACACCGGGCTTTGCGGGCCACGGCCCAGCCACACGTCTTCGTCGGCGTCAAAGGTCAGCGAGGTGCTGGGGTGGTCCATCAGATGGCGGCCCACCATGTCGTTGTCGTTGGCAATGCCCTGCTTGAACTTCTCGCTCTTGGACAGCAGCAGCAGGCGCGGCGACTCAATTCCGTTGGCAGCCACAATGAAAGTTTTGCCCGCTACGCGGTGCACGTTCTTGTCGGGGTCGTAGTAGTTGGCGGCCACGATGCGGCCCTGCGCGTCGTGCTCCAGCTGGAACACGTTGGCCAGGTACGTCATCTTCACGCCCACAGCCAGCGCTTGCTGCACTGCAATGCCGCCGTGGTATTGCGCATCAATGGGGCAAATAGGCTGGCAGCTGTTGTTGCCACAGCAAGGGGGGCGGCCATCAAAGGTGCGGCTGTTGCGCGCCACCGTGTTGTTGACCACGTCAAAGGTGCCCGCCAGACGGTCGCGCACGCGCTGCATGGCATAGGGAATGGCTACTTCACCCATGGGAAAAGGCTGGCTGCGCGGCGAACCCGTGGCTGTTGAGCCGCCCACCCCCATGATGGCTTCAGCCTCTTGGTAGTAGGGCTCCAGCTCGTCATAGTCAAAGGGCCAGTCCACGCCCACGCCATACAGCGACTTGATCTTGAAGTCACCGGGCACATTGCGCCAGGCATGCGCGGCCCAGTGCCAGCTGGTGCCGCCAACCATGCGCATGTATTCGGCCTTGTAGGGGTAAGGGCCGGCCTGCACCAGATGGTGGTTGTCTTCTGGGCGGTAGATGGGGTGCGGGGCACTGTCTACCGACGGGTAAGGCGACATCCAGTCGCTGCGGCGGGGTGAGTTGCGAAAGCGAGCGACGATTTCACCGCGTGGAATGTTGGGACCGGCCTCAAGCATCAGCACCGATGCGCCGGTTTTCGCCAGCTTGGCAGCCAGCATGGCACCAATGATGCCGGAGCCGATGATCACGTAATCGGCAGAGTTGGGAGTGGTATCAGCCATGGGGAATATTTTTTGAGAACGTTGGGGCAATCAGTGCGCACAGCCTCAGGCGGGCCGTGCAATGCGCTGCAAATTGAACGTGGTGGGATTGCTGGTCCAGCTGCCGTACACGCCATAGGAATAGCTGGGAGGACGCAGCTTGTCGGCCACGGTCTGCGCGTTCAGTGCGAACTCATAAGTCACCACCTTGGCCTGGGTGCCTGCACCCACAATGCCCAGATACCAGGCCTGCATGATCTGACCGGGAATGGCGAGCAGCTCCGGCTTTTCCGCCTTCAGCCGCTCGTTCAATTGCGCCAGCGTTACCTGCTGGGCCTGCACCCATTGCCACAGGGCATCGGCATGTGCGGTGAAGTGGCTGTCCAGGCTTTGCAGACCGGCTTGCATGCGCCCTGCCAGCTTGGGGCTCAGGTGGTTGCGCTCAGTCAGGTACTGAGACAAGGCCATGAACGCACCGGTTGCTGCAGGACTGACTGGCTGGGCTGCCCAGCTCAACGGCGCAAGCTGCACCACGCTGGCAGCCAAAGCGCCGCCCAGCAAGTGGCGGCGCTGCAGGCCAAAAGATGGAATATTGAAATGGGATGTCATGGTGGGACGTTTCGCTTGATGTGAATCCGCACCAACCAAGCTGCCAGCAAGCGTTGTCCCCGTGCCCTGTGTCACCGTTGCCGCGGTCACACTGAACAGCTCAAACCTCTGGGCCCCTGTCTGTGCAGTGCGCGCCATGGCGTTCGTGGGTGTACTTCCGTCTTGTGCACGCGTTCAGCATGTCGTTGCAGCGCAAAGCCGCAAAACCAACGCAGCAAGCACCATCAAGGCAGAAGGAGCCTGAGGTGCCTGAGGTGTCAAGAGCGGCGAATGCCACCCAGCCCGGTCAACGATGGGTGGTGGCGACGGGACGCAAAGCGACAACGCATCAAAGGTCGCGCTCTCCGCCCCCACTCGCTAAGAAATACAGAAACTATGCATGCCAACCAGCCAGTGTTGGTACTTGCTCACACTGTATGCCTTGTCAGAGCAGTAAAAATGACGCTGCAAGTAATGGACTTTTACCGCTCCCGTAATAATCCAACGCCATAAGCCCCGCTGCGCGGGCATACAAAGAGGTGTTTGTGCTGGATCGTTTGCAGACCATGAAGGTGTTTCTGGCCGTTGCCGATGACGGCAGCTTTACAGCGGCTGCACGCCACCTTGGCATGACCGTGCCCCACGTGACACGCCACATTGCGGCGCTGGAAGCGCAGTTAGGCACCCGCTTGCTGCAGCGCACCACACGTCGCACCAGCCTGACTGCTGCAGGCGAGCGCTATGCAGAAAACGTGCGCGATATTTTGCAAGCCGTCGAAAGCGCATTCATGGAGGCGCAGAGCAACACCAGTGCTCTGAAGGGTGTGCTGCGCATTGTGGCGGCCCCTGCCCTGACCGATGCCCTGATCTCTCCACTGGCCGCAGCCTTTAGAGCGCAGTACCCGGGCATTTCGCTGGATGTCTATGTCGACCCGCAACCAGTGCCCGAGCTGACCCGCTACGACCTGGGTTTGCTGCAGGTGCCCGAAGGCTTTGATGCCGACATCGTGGCGCGCACGCTGTCCACCTCCGAGTCCATCTTGTGTGCCGCCCCCGCCTACATCGCCCGCCATGGTGCGCCCCAGACCGTGCAGGAGCTGGCGCAGCACATGTGCGTGCTGCGCCGCCCTGCCGGGCAGCACCACGACAGCTTTAAGCTGTGGCACAGCGGCCAGCGCATGACAGAGCCGCCGGAGCACACCATCGAGGTGCAGGCCGCTGTCACCATCAATCAAACTGCCAGCATCCTGCAGATGGTGCTCGATGGTGCGGGCATTGCCACCTTCACCATGGACTCGGCCCGCCCCTTTCTGGAGCAAGGCGTTTTGCAGCACGTGCTGCCCGGCTGGATCACAGGCCGCTACAGCGTGCTGGCAGCCATGCCCAGCCGCAAGCACCTGCCCATACGCGCCAAGGCTTTTCTGGATTTTGTGTTTGATGCACACAAGGCAGGGCTGATAGATCGCTGTTAAAAAATCAGCAATAACAGCCAGCTGCGCAGCAGCCAGGGCATCTCAATGCCCAAAGTCCTGATGGGGTGTACATGCATCAGAGCAAGGCACAGCGCTGGTGCCCCGCAGACCTGCCGCAGCAACGCTGCCGGACAGGGCAGCTTGGTTCACCTGACTGGCCGTGGTTGTTCGAGCCACGCGCTGGTACAGCGAACAGCCCGGTTCCACGGCAGGTATCCCCAAGCGCATCTTTGGTTACTTTGCAGGGCGCACACAGAAAGTAACTCGGCCGCCGGGGCAAACTCCCGGCCTATGGCTACCGAGTCCCAGCGATATCTGAGACAAGCCACCAATCACGCCCAAGCATCTGGAATGCCTGAAGAACCAGCCCGAGCTGCCGGGCTTGGTGTGCTTAAGGTGCGGGTGCGGGGGCAGGCGTTGGTACTGGCAGCGCAGCAGCAGGCTGCGCAACCGCCGTTTCAGCAGCGCCGTACTGCCAAGACTGAGGCAGCACACTGTTCAACCAGCCATAGCGCCAGGCCACAGCAACCAGCACCAGCAGCGCCACTGCCGCCCACACCCAGCGGGCTGTGTGCTTGTCGGCAAACGGGTCACGGGTAATGCGCTTGGCGCTCAACGGCACTTTGGCGGCCTGTGACAACGAGTTACCCAGTTGCAGGTTGATCTTCATGCGGCCATTGATGGCCCAGCCACTGGCATCCAAAATGGGGCCCAGACTGCGTTCACGCAACTTGAGCCAGGCAATCAGCATGCTGGGGCCAGAGATGGCCAGGATGATGCCCAGCAAGGCCACAGGAATCCAGGGGCCCAGTTCAATGAACTTGCCAAAGATACCTACCAGCACCGCACTGATGGAGCCCAAGGCCACACCAATCGCAGCCACGGTGCCTACATCGGTCTTTTTGCCAGCGGCAGCAGGCGCAGGTGCCGCAGGTTTGGCGATGTCGGCCAGCTTGGCCGCTTGCGCATCCAGATTGGCCGTCACAGTGGCATCTTTGGCTGCTGCGCGCTTGGCCACCTGCTCTTCAATCATGCGCACAAACTTCTTGTACGGCGAAAAGAAGGCCTGACCAATGCTGGTGGGGTTCTCGATCAATTTGGTGATCGTGGCATCCCAGTCCTTGCCCTCGCGGTCATAGAAAATGCCGTTGCGGCCCACGAACAGAAAGTCCACATCGCCTGCCGTAAAAGCAGCCACGATATGGCGCTTGACGCCGTTGCGCCGGCATTCGCAATACGCCAAAAACACTTTGGCCATGCCAGCCAGGGTGGCGTGTGAGGCCGCATCGGCCACATCCACCGTCAGATCACAGCTGCGGCCATCAAGGTACAAGGTGCCGGCCTGAAAAGCTGCGCCCTGGCGGCTGTAAAACTGCGAGAACGAGACAAAGTTATTGAGCAGTGCCAGCAAATCACGCTGAAAGCGGATGAGCTTTTCCAGCGTGAGCACATGGGCGCTGTGCTGCTTTTCATCCGCGTCATGCTCAATCAAGGCTTGCAAATACGCCTGCATGCCGCCGGCCAGCAAGGCCTGCGCTTCTTGCTGCCCCATGTCGCCCAGGGGCGTACTGGGGTGAGCGGCTAGCCAGGTCTGGCAAACGGCCAGTTGCTCTTTAAGCTGCGCCCACTGCGCTGCGCTCAGGCTGCTGTGCTCTCCCAGCAATGGCAGCACTGCGGTGGTGCGCAAATTGCTGATGGCATCTGCCCACGCGGGGTTGATGCCATGCAGCAAGGGCAAATCACCGTTCGCCACCACCGTGGCAATTGGCAGCGCAGCAATTGCTGCGTCCTGCTGGCTCAGCACCTGCTGGCTCAGCGCGGCGTAGCCTTCCTTGGACGGGCTCAGTGGCTCCAGGGCATTGGCATCAAACGCGACCAGCCGGGTGCGGGCAAAAAAATCTTCCACCTTGGCCTGCACCGCATTGAGCGCCTTGGCCGCAGCCATGGCCTGCTCCTGCGTGGGCAAGGCACAGGTATTGGTTTGCGCACGGGCGTGCCAGTCAGCGATCGACTGCACATCCGCAAAGAAGTTGTCCAGCTGTGCGCGGCCCAGACCCGGCTGCCCATCACAGCCGTTGGCAGCGCCATAAGCGTCCATGATGCGCGAGACCAGTGCAGCCTGCTGCGGGTACTCGGTCATGGTGGCGGGGTTCAAGATGCCGTCGCCGTTGAAAGGCATGGCGTTCAGCGATGCCAGACGCTCTTGCACATCCGCCAGCGTGACGCTGTCTGCGCCCTCTTTGCCAGACAGCTTCAGAATGCGCCGTGCCTCGTCGATCAGCGCCTGCCCGGCCTCGGCATCCGGGCGGATGCTGTCCAGCGCCAGCACGTCAGAGCCTTGGGCCAGAACCTCTGGGTCCTTGACCATGGAGGCAGCCCATTCGCAGGCCTGCACCAGCTCCGGTGCGCGGATGCGGCCGTCAGAGTCCTGGTCGATCAAATCCAGCGTTGCGCTGTCAAATTCAATGCCGCGTGTGGGACAGGCCAGTGCCACCCACAGCTTTTGGTCCAACTGGCCAATGTTGGCGATATCTGCGCCGGTGCGAATCGAAACCTGATCCACTCCCCCTGCTTGGTAAAACTGCCACTCGTGTTGTTGTTGCATGCCGCACTGACTAGGTATGTGTAAACGCGTGAGCCGCCGCCCGATCAACAGGCACCGCCCATGTAAACCCTAGAGTGTATGAGCGCAACAAGCCTTCACTGCCCACCTTGGCCGCCTTGAGTGTGCACAAGACGTTACATCGACGGTCTGGCCACCCACGCCCATGCCACAATGCCCCGCATGCCTGCGATGCCTTCACGCTCTAACGCCTTCACCCCCCCACCCAGCTCCGGGCAAACCGGCATCATGCCGGACCTGTATCGCTTGAGTGTGGGTCCCGTTAACGCTGACTACTATCAGCAGCAGTTCAACCGGTTTGAGGCTCTGGGCAAGGTCATTCCCACCTGGAACCACGGCGCGGCTTTCTTCACGCTGACGTGGCTGCTGATGCGCAAGCTATGGCGGCCAGCGGGCATTTACGCAGGCCTGCTCGGTGCGCTGCTACTGCTGTGGTGGCTGGGTTTACATGGCCGCGTGCCTTTGCAGCTGGAAGTCACGGTGTGCTTGCTGGCCGTACTGCTGCTGTGCGCAGTCCCAGGCTTTATGGGCAATGGCCTGTACTACCAGCATGTGCGTAACCAGACCTTGAAGACGCTGACACGCGCCAGCTCGATTGGCCAAGCCCGCGCACAGCTGGCCCAGCAAGCCATCACCAAAGAACGCTTTCAGCTTGCCGTAGCCATTCAGTCGCTGGCCATGCTGGCAGTGGCCGCTGTGCTCTATTTCACCTTGGATGCAGCAGCCCAGCGCCCTGCAGGCGCGACACACTCTGGGCCACCAGACCTTGTCATCCCCTCAGCCAGCCCGCTGCCCCCGCTGGAGCCCGTAGCGTTCACGCCAGAGCAGCCCTTGCCGCAGCCAGCCTTGCCGCAGGCCGCTGCTTCGGCCATAGAAACCGCACCCGCACAAGACAATGCGCCAGCAGCGCTGGCCCTGGCACCATCCGTGTCGGTCGCTGAACAGCCCAGCACCGCTGCCGCCCCGCCAGCTCCAGCTGCTGCGGCGGCGGCTATCACGCCCGCTCCGGTTGCCGCAACGCCCGAACCCGTCGCGCCGTCACCAGCCAAAAAGCTCGCAGCGCCACCCCCTGCGGCCAAACCACTGCCCAAACCCGCTGCAAAGCCCACGCCCAAACCTGCCCCCCCACCTGTCGCCTCTGGCCAGTTGATTGCAGGCAAGTACTACCTGAACGCCGGGGTTTATGCGCAAACGGCGAATGTCGACAAAGCCGTCAAAAGCCTGCAAGCGGCCAAGCTCAATGCGGTGCGCCAGACCGTGAGCAGCAACAAAGGCGAGCTCACTCGCCTGCGCATTGGGCCTTTTGATACGCGCCAGCAGGCCGAACAGGCGGCCATCAAGGCCAAACGTCTGCGCATTGATAGCAGTGTGTTTCAGCAACCCAAGAAATAAACCCCACAAGACAGAGAAACAAAACGTCACATCTCTGTCGCATTAATCACAATCGCTGCTGTTAAGGTGGCTGGCAGTTACACATCTGAAAATCAGGAGTTCAACCATGCGTTTTTCACTGCCAACCTTGACCCTGGCTGCCGTCGCTGCACTGGCAGCAGGCTGCACCACCACACCGTCTGGCACTGACTCTGGCACCACCCCTGCACCGCGCCCCGTACAGCGCTGCGACCAAGCCGCCGCGCAATGGGCCGTTGGCAAGACAAACACAGAGCACAACGTCAATGAAGCACGCAAGCGTGCAGGTGCCTATATGGCCCGCGTGCTGCGCCCCGGTCAGGTGACCACACGTGAGTTCAATGCAGAGCGCCTGAACCTTGAAATCGATGCCACAGGCCGCATC
The DNA here is from genome assembly GCF_014836675.1 of Comamonas avium. Taxonomy (GTDB): domain Bacteria; phylum Pseudomonadota; class Gammaproteobacteria; order Burkholderiales; family Burkholderiaceae_C; genus Comamonas; species Comamonas avium. The sequence continues at coordinate 265,486 of NZ_JACSQK010000005.1, read as the reverse complement.
ATTGCCGCACGCTGCGGCTAAGCCGTTCTTTTGATAGCTGTCTGCGCTTGGCTAACAGACACTTGGCTATCAAACATAGCTAAAAACTAGAAAGCACCCGCGCAGGGTGCTTTCTTTTTTGCAGCAGCGTAAAGGAATTACGCCTCGCCGAGAAACAGCTCCTGCAAATCGTTCAGAAAATCAAAGCCCAGCTCCGTAGGTGTGACGTGCGACGCGCTGCGAGTAATGAGCCCCTTTTTCTCGGCTGTATCGAGCGCTGCACGGATGGAGCTGATCGGCAGCCCCGTGCGATCCAGGTAGTCTTGAATGGCAAAGCCACCGCGCAGACGCAGCGCGTTGAGCATGTATTCAAACGGCAAGTCCTTGCGGCGCACATCTTCATCGCTGGCCAGTGCATGACCAGCCAAGGCCGCGTCCATGTAGCGCTGCGGATCACGCAGCTTCACCTGCCGCACCACGCGGTGCGCAAAACTCAGCTTGCCATGCGCACCTGCGCCAATGCCCAGATAGTCACCAAACTGCCAGTAGTTGGTGTTGTGAAAGCACTGGTGGCCGTCGCGCGCATAGGCCGAGATTTCATAGCGCTGCATGCCATGTGCACCCGTCATGGCGGTGATGCAGTCCAGCATGTCGTAGGCCGCGTCGTCTTCCGGGATAACTGGCGGAAACTTGGCAAAGTAGGTATTGGGCTCAATCGTCAGGTGGTAGATCGAGATGTGCGGAGGCTTGAAGCTCAGCGCCGTCTCCAGATCCTTGACCAGATCCGCCTGCGTTTGCCCCGGCAGGGCATACATGATGTCGAGGTTGAAGGTCTCAAACGATGCGGCGGCCTCTTGCACGGCAGCCCGCGCCTGCTCACCGTTGTGCACACGCCCCAGAGCGGACAGAAAACGGTCATCAAAGCTTTGCACGCCAATTGACAGACGTGTGACCCCCGCATGGCGAAAGGCCTTGAAACGGTCTTTCTCAAACGTGCCCGGGTTGGCCTCCATGGTGATTTCGCAGTCAGGCTCCATGCGCAGGCGCGCGCGCAGGCCGCTGATCAGGCGATCAATGCTCTCAGGGCTGAACAAACTGGGCGTGCCACCACCAATGAACACACTGTGTACAGTGCGCCCCCAGATCAGGGGCAGACTGGCTTCCAGATCCGCCATCAGCGCGTCAATGTAGCGCTGCTCGGGCACGCCACCTTCGCTGCCCGCGCGCTGCTCGTGCGAGTTGAAGTCGCAGTACGGGCACTTTTTCAAGCACCAGGGCAAGTGCACATACAGCGACAGCGGCGGCAACGCAGGCAGCCCCAGCGTGCCCGCACGCATGTAGTGCTGCACGTCTTTGGGGGCTTGGCCCAGTTGCGGCTCAGCACCGGCAGAAACAATAGGAATAGTCATGGCATTCAAAAATCGAAGCTTGCTCCGGCCTCACCTGTGACAACCAGCGGATGCCGAGCAAGGGCCGCCTCACCCGGATCAGCCAGAGCAAAAAGGCGCATAGCGCCTCAGGAGGCACTCAACCAGGTGGTGCGCAGCAGCTCCATCATGGCGCGCGTGCTGCGGCCACGGTGGCTGTGGTCGTTTTTGAACTCGGGCGCCATTTCTGCAAAGGTTTTACCCAGTTCAGGAATGATCAGCACGGGGTCAAAGCCAAAGCCATTGCTGCCACGGCGCTGTGTGGCAATTTCTACGCTCACGCGGCCCACGGCAATCAAGGGTTCGGGGTCCTTGGGTGAACGCACACCCACCAGGGTGCTCACCATTGCTGCTTTGCGATTGGCATGGGGGGCCAGATTCTCCAGCAGGCAGGTGACGTTGTTGTCATCGCTTTTTTCGTAGCCGTAGTGCGTGCAGTAGTAAGCGGTATCCACACCCGGCAGCCCACCAAAGGCATCCACGCACAGACCGGCATCGTCGGCAATCGCTGGCAGACCGGTTTTCTCAGCCGCAAACCGCGCCTTGCTCAGTGCGTTTTCTACAAAAGTGCCATACGGCTCAGGCGCTTCGCCGTCAAACAAGTCTGCTTGGCAGACCAGCTGCACGCCCAGAGGAGCGAACATGGATTGCAATTCGGCCAGCTTGCCGCGGTTGTTAGAAGCAAGAACAATTTTCATGGGTGAAATCTGGCAATAACGCTGACGCATCAAACGTTAATAGCTATTTATTTAGATGATTGCGCAAAGACCAAACCGTCTTGGGTGGCGCAAAACAGGGGCCAAGTGTGCGCCAAAGCGCAAGTCCACATAGGCTGCTGCAGTGCAAGCGGCTCAGGCTTTGCTGGCAGCAGAGCGGCGGATGGCGGCGTTGATTTCGGCAATATTGCGCTCGATCTCGTCTTCGTCCAGCGGATCATCCAGGGCATCCAGCTCATGCGAAGACTGAATGGTTGATGCAAACAGCTCACTGATCGATGCCGTATCGGTACGCACGTCACCGGCACTTTGCACGTCATCGGGCATCTCCCACTCCAGCGCCAAAGCGGTGACGTTGTCGCTCTTGTCGCCGGTAATTTGCAAAGCCGACTCCACCAAGGCAGGAATCGCCTGCGCTACAGGCAACGAGGCAAGCCCGTGCAGCAGTGCAGGCTCTTTCAGCGCACCCCACAAGCCATCCGAGCACAGCAGCAACCGGTCACCACTGCGCAGAATGTGGGGACCACTCACATCAAAAATGGGCTTGCCACTCGCCCCCAGACATGTAAACAGCACATTGCGATTGAGCAGTTTCTGCGCCAGCCGCACCGGCATGGCTGTATTGCGCTCCATCTCCATATAGGAATGATCGCGCGTGCGCGCCAGCAGTTGCCCCTGGCGCACCCAGTACAAACGGGAGTCGCCGCAATGCAGCCACGTGGCAGCACCGTTTTGCACGACACAAGCCACCACCGTCGTTCGGGGGGCATCAGGCATGCGCTTGAGCTTGGCGTAGCGCTGAATCTGCTGGTGTGCCGTCAGCACAGCACGGCTGAGAAAATCTGAAGGATCCGCCAACGCAGAGGTTGCCTCGCGTTGAAATTGCGCCGCAATGCTTTGCAGCGCCAGTTGCGCGGCCACTTCACCTTCGGCATGGCCACCCATGCCATCAGCCAGCAGGAACAAAGCCGCTTCTCGGGTGTAGCAGTAGCCCATGCGGTCTTCATTGACGGCACGCGCGCCCCTGCGGCTGAGCTGGAAAACAGAAAACTTCATGGAGCCTTCACACGGACGGAGGTTTCCGCTGCAGACTGGGTTTTGCGGCCTTCGCCAATCAATGCATCCAGCTGCAAGCGCACCCTTTCAGACACGCTGAGCGGCGTGTAGCGGCGTTCAGGTTCGTGACTCAAGGCTTTGTGAAAAGCAAACACCGACTGCGGACGCGCCATGGGATCGAGCTCCATGGCCCATTGCACCAGCTCCAGCAAGTTATCGGAGTACACGCCGCGCAAACGCGCCAGCGCCACGGCCAGACGATCTTTGTCACGGCGGCTGGGTACGTCCGCAGGGGGCTGGCCTGTCATGCAGGCAAACATGCAGGCACCGACTGCGTAAATATCGGTCCAGGGGCCCATGCTGCCATTGCGCTTGTACATCTCAGGTGCTGCAAAACCCGGGGTATACATCGGGCGAATGAAGTTGCCCTCTTTGTTGAGCACTTCACGGGCAGCACCAAAATCGATCATGACGGCACGGTCTTCATCGGTGATGAAAATATTGGCGGGCTTGATATCCAGATGCAGCATCTTGTGCTGATGCACGATGCGCAGCCCACGCAGCACTTCATCAAACAGCGAGCGAATCGAAGATTCGCGCAGCACCTTGGCATGGCGCTGACCACGTGCAATCACTACGTACTCCTGCAGCGAAGCACCGCGCAGGAAATTCATGACCATGTAAACCGTTTCGTTTTCGCGAAAGAAATTGAGCACACTCACCACAGATGCGTGGGAGATCTGCGTCAGGGCTCGCCCTTCTTCAAAAAAACTTTTCAGTCCCAGGCGATAGAGCGACAGTTTTTCTTGCGAGACTTTGGGAATCAGCTCACCGGCAGTGCGCGTGACCAGCGCCGCTGGCAGGTATTCCTTGATGGCAACCTCTTGCCCCTGTGCATCGTTGGCCAGATAGACCACCCCGAAACCTCCGGATGCGAGCTTGCGCACCACACGGTAATCGCCAATGAGCGTATCGGGTGGCAGGGGGGCTGGCTTGATCCTGGGAGACATTTTGTTCAGGTAAACCTCAAGGTCGAAGCGGAAACTGGATAATCACCAAATTGCAAGTAACCAAAGATAAGTCCAATGCCAGTTTACAGCATGACCGGATACGCCAGTGTGCAGCACGCACCGGCATCTGCTGAGGACAACGCCTCTGCACAAAACGTGCGTTTAGGGCTTGAAATCCGCGCAGTTAACAGCCGTTTTTTGGACCTCACCTTTCGCCTGCCTGATGAACTGCGCAGCCAAGAGCCCGCCCTGCGCGCCTTGCTGAGCAACCGCCTCAAGCGCGGCAAAGTCGAAGTGCGCGCCGCCATTGATGTGGATGCGTCAGCCTCCTTGCCCCAGCCCACACCGGCATTGCTGCAGCGCATGCAGTCCGTACAAGACATGGTGCAGGCATGGCTGCCCGATGCCAAAGGCTTGTCAGTCTCTGACGCGCTGCGTCTGGCAGGCAGCGGCAACGCCGTCCAGGTCGACTGGCACGAAGTAGTCCCCAATCTGGCCGATGCCGCCGTCACTGAGTTGATGGATGCGCGTGCCCGTGAAGGCAAGCGGCTGGCAGACATGCTCAAAGACCGTTTGCATCAGCTGCGTGAACTGGCTGCGCAAGCAACGCCTCTGGTGCCCCAGCTGGTTGAGCAGCAGCGCCAGCGTTTTCTGGAGCGCTGGCAAGAAGCCATGGGCCTGACCGAAGGCCAGGTTGCCCCGGAGGCAGCCCGTGACCGAGCACTGTCAGAGGCCACTGCATTTGCCATTCGCATCGACGTTGCCGAAGAAGTCACACGCCTTGACTCCCACCTTGACGAGGTGGAACGCCTGCTCAAAAAAGGCGGCGAAATCGGCAAGCGACTGGATTTCCTGATCCAGGAAATGCACCGCGAAGCCAATACCCTGGGCTCGAAATCTGCCGCCCTGGACCTGACACGCATCAGCGTGGACATGAAGGTACTGATCGAGCAAATGCGCGAGCAAGTTCAAAATATCGAATAACCACCGTTAAAACCACAGGGCGCGCAAGCGCCCTTTTTGCAAGGTCGCCACAAGCACCCGAGTTTTTCTTATGCAACATCCTGGAAACCTCTTTGTCGTCGCAGCTCCCAGCGGAGCCGGTAAATCCAGCCTGGTCAAGGCCCTGCGCTCATTTGATGCGCGTGTCTATCCGTCTGTCTCTCACACTACCCGCGCGCCCCGTGGTCAAGAAAAGCATGGTCGGGAGTATTTCTTCGCCTCCGAGCAAGAATTTGACGCCATGGTGGCCAACAGCGCCTTTATCGAATGGGCCAATGTCCACGGCAAGCGCTACGGCACCTCCAAAAAAGGCATTCAAGACCGCCTGAGCACTGGTGAAGACGTGCTGCTGGAGATTGACTACCAAGGCGCACTGCAAGTGCGCGAGTCATTTCCTCAGGCGGTACTGATTTTCGTCTTGCCCCCAAGCTGGGATGAGTTGCGTGCTCGCCTGGAAAATCGCGGCGAAGATGCGCCTGATGTGATTGCGCTGCGCATGAAAAATGCCGAAGTAGAGATGGCGCAAGTAGGTAAATTCGACTTCGTTATAATCAACGAGTTATTTGAGAGCGCACTGTTTGACCTGAAGGCGATCATTCACGCCCAGCGTCTGAAGTACGTATCACAGCGCCGCTTGCGCGCCGACGTGTTCGAATCGCTCAACCTTTCCTGAATTCCCCCGGAGTACCTAATGGCACGCATCACTGTTGAAGATTGCCTGGAGCAAATCCCTAACCGCTTCCAGCTTGTGCTGGCGGCAACTTACCGCGCACGCATGCTGAGCCAGGGCCACACCCCCAAGGTGGAATGCAACAACAAGCCCGCCGTGACTGCACTGCGTGAAATCGCAGAAGGCAAAGTGGGCCTGGAAATGCTGAAAAAAGTTCCAGGTTAAGTTCTGGCTTATTTCAAAATCTGTCTCACTGGACAGACAATAGAAGCACCGTATCGCGGTGCTTTTTTTTTACTATGTCCATCCCCGCTTTCCCGCGATACATTTAGGGTATGAACGCGGCTTTCACTTCCAAAACAGACGACACCCCCCGAATTTCGCCAGACGCCTCGCTAGATGCGCGTCTGGAAGCTGCTGCTCGCATCTCTGCTGCGCACTTTGAGCGCATGCTGGACTATCTCTCTTACTTGCCAGCTGCAGACATTGAGCAGGTAAGACAAGCTTGGCAATACGCTGACAAGGCGCACACCAACCAGTGGCGCAGCAGCGGTGACCCCTACATCACCCACCCGATTGCCGTCACCACCATCTGCGCGCACTGGAAGCTGGATGCCCCGGCACTGATGGCGGCTTTGCTGCACGATGCCATGGAAGACTGTGGCATCACCAAACAGGATCTGGCCGAGCGGTTCAGCCCCGTCGTGGCAGATTTGGTCGATGGACTGACCAAACTGGACAAGCTGCACTTCAACACCCGCGAAGAAAATCAGGCCGAGTCTTTCCGAAAAATGCTGCTGGCCATGGCCAAGGATGTACGCGTCATCCTGATCAAGCTGGCAGACCGCACCCACAATATGCGCACCATGGGCGATATGCCGCGCAGCAAGTGGGGGCGCATTGCTTCGGAAACTCAGGAGATCTTTGCACCAATTGCACACCGCCTGGGTTTGAACCAGACCTACCGCGAGCTGCAGGATCTGTCCTTTCGCTACCAGAACCCCTGGCGCTACAGCACGCTGGAAAAGGCCATTACCAAATCGCGCGCACGCCGCCACGATCTGGTGCAGCGCGTGCAAAACGAAATTGCCGCAGAGTTTGACCGCGTCAGCATGACCGCCCGCCTGGCAGGGCGCGAAAGCACGCTGTACTCGCTCTACCAGAAGATGATTCGCCACCACCTGACATTTGCGCAGGTCACTGACATCTACGGCTTTCGCATCATTGTTCCCACCGTCACAGACTGCTATACCGCTCTGGGCATCCTGCACCAGATGTACAAGCCAGTACCGGGTAAGTTCAAGGACCACATCGCAATTGCCAAGAGCAATGGCTACCAGTCGCTGCACACCATGCTGGTGGGCCCCTCGGGCGTGAACATCGAGTTTCAGATTCGCACCGAGCCCATGCACATCGTGGCCGAGGCAGGCATTGCCGCCCACTGGCTGTACAAATCACAGGGCAAGCAAGACGCACTCAACACCAAGTGGCTGCAGTCGTTGCTGGACATTCAAACCGAAACCAACGACGCCACCGAGTTCTGGGACAACGTCAAGGTGGATCTGTTCCCAGACTCCATCTACGTGTTCACACCCAAGAGCAAGATCATGGCCATGCCACGTGGAGCCACCGTGGTGGACTTCGCTTATGCCATCCACAGCAATGTTGGCCACCACACCGTCTCTGCCTTGATCAACGGTGAAGCTGCCTCGCTGCGCACTGAGCTCAAGAGCGGCGATGTGGTGCAGATCATCACGGACGACAACGCCAACCCCAACCCTGTGTGGCTGAGCTTTGTCAAAACCGGGCGGGCTCGCTCCAAAATCCGCAATTACCTCAAAACTGCAGCGCACAGCGAGTCCACAGAACTGGGCGCGACCCTGCTCACGCAAGCGCTGCGCGAAGAAGGTATTGCCTCCATTCCCGAGAACGACGATGCCAATCAAGCCCTCTGGGATGAAGTACTGCGCAAAACCAGCAGCCCCAGCCGCGAAGATTTGCTCACCGACATCGGCATGGGCCGCCAAGCTGCAAGCTGGGTTGCACGCCATTTCATGACACTGCTGTCCAGCCAAGGCCAGCGCCCTGACGCTTTGCTGCTGACCCAGGAGCGCTTTGCCAGCAAGAACAAGCTGACGCAAAGCACCGTGGCGCTGGATGGCAGCAGCAACGCATCCGTGCGTTACGCCCCATGCTGCCGCCCCGTGCCTGGTGACGCTGTGGTGGCCTACCTTGGCCGTGGTGATGGATTGCATGTGCATCGCGCCCAGTGCGTCAACGCCAAGCGTCTGCAGGCCACCGACAGCGAACGCATCGTGCCCGTCGAATGGGCGGAAGACAGCAACCAGAAGCTGTACGACAGCGGCATCAGCGTCACCATCCATAACCAAAAAGGCGTGCTGGCACGCGTGGCCAGCGAGCTGGCAGAGGCCAATGTGGACATCCGCCGCCTGGAGATGGACGACGAAGCGGCCATGCAGACCACCGAGCTGCGCTTTGTAGTGTCTGTGCATGACCAGCAGCAGCTGGACGCCGCCTTGCGCAGCTTGCGCCGCGTGCCCACCGTGGTGCGTGCTGCGCGCATACTGCCGCAGGAATAAGAGCGTTTCTCACAAAAAATGCGGCCTGTCAGCCGCATTTTTTGTTTGTATAGTTTTAAAAGTGAGCTGCTTTCGCTTATCAATCAACAGTTTCAATGCGTTTTATATTTGAAACCATTACTGAGCAAGCGCTAGCAGCTCATTTTTTATTAACTCTCTGCTTGAGGCGCCGGGTAACTCACATCCAGCACTTCCAGCGTGCGCACGCCAGCAGGGGTTGGCAGTGGCACCTCATCGCCAATTTTTGACTTCAGCAGCACACGCGCTACCGGAGCAATCCAGCTGACCTCGGCTTTGCTGCTGTCTGCCTCATCAATCCCTTTGATGGTGATGGTGCGCTCTACGCCTTCATCGTCTGCGTAGGTGACGGTGGCACCAAAAAACACCTGCTCACTGCCGTAATGCACCGAAGGGTTGACCACCTCGGCAATCTCCAGACGCTTGGTCAAAAACCGGATGCGGCGGTCAATTTCGCGCAGACGTTTCTTGCCGTACAGGTAATCTCCGTTTTCCGAGCGATCGCCGTTGCTGGCCGCCCAGTGCACGATCTCGACAATCTTGGGCCGCTCGTTATCAATCAGCTCCAGCAGCTCTGCTTTGAGCGTCTGGTAGCCGTGCGGCGTCATATAGTTTTTGCTGCCCTTGGGAAGGGCGGGCAAGCTGGGCAGCTCGTCATCATCGTCCTGCCCATCGGTTTCCTTGGTGAAAGCCTTGTTCATAGACTGAATCTTCACACAAAAGCAGCGCTGCAAAAATTTGCAATGCAGAAACCAAAAAGTCCTGACACCTTTCGGTATCAGGACTTCAAATTGGTGCGGCTGGCAGGAATTGAACCCACGACCCCTTGGTTCGTAGCCAAGTACTCTATCCAACTGAGCTACAGCCGCTAAGCATTCGATTATAAGATAAGTAATTACCCTAGGATCGAAGTTTGCTAAATTTCTTTAGCCAAAAGTTTGTTGTTTCATGACGCTGAAAAAACAAAGCTTTCATAAATAGACAAAAACCCCAGAAACTTTCATTTCTGGGGTTTGAATCTGGTGCGGCTGGCAGGAATTGAACCCACGACCCCTTGGTTCGTAGCCAAGTACTCTATCCAACTGAGCTACAGCCGCTATGGCGGAGAGGGTGGGATTCGAACCCACGGTAGTATTGCTACTACGCCTGATTTCGAGTCAGGTACATTCGACCACTCTGCCACCTCTCCGCAGTGTCGAAGCTGCAATTGTAGCAGTGTTTTCACACCCTCAATGCAAACCCTCAGCTTTTTAAGCTTGCAGGCGTTCGATGCCGCCCATGTAGGGGCGCAGTGCCTCAGGCACGATCACCGAGCCATCGGCTTGCTGGTAATTTTCCAGCACGGCCACCAGACAACGGCCCACAGCCAGGCCAGAGCCATTCAAGGTGTGCACAAACTCGTTCTTGCCCTTGGCATTCTTGAAGCGCGCTTGCATGCGGCGTGCCTGGAAGGCTTCGCAGTTGGAGATGGAGCTGATTTCGCGGTACTTGCCTTGACCGGGCAGCCACACTTCCAGGTCATAGGTCTTGGTTGCACCAAAGCCCATGTCTCCCGTGCACAGACTCATGACGCGGTAAGGCAGGCCCAGCTTTTGCAAAATGGCTTCAGCGTGGCCGGTCATTTCCTCCAGCACTTCATAGCTCTTTTCAGGGTGCACGATTTGCACCATCTCCACCTTGTCGAACTGGTGCTGACGGATCATGCCGCGCGTGTCACGGCCATAGCTGCCGGCTTCTGAACGGAAGCAAGGGGTGTGTGCAGTCAGTTTGATAGGCAGCTCTGCCTCTGGCACAACCACATCACGCATGAAGTTGGTCAGTGGCACTTCGGAGGTCGGAATCAGGTACAGCGCCTGGTTGTCTGGCACGGGTTCGCTGTCTTGGCCGCCCTTTTTGGCTGCAAACAGATCGCCTTCAAACTTGGGCAGCTGGCCGGTGCCGCGCAGCGAATCGGCATTCACCGCATAAGGCACATAGCACTCGGTGTAACCGTGCTCACCGGTTTGCACGTCCAGCATGAACTGCGCAAGGGCTCGGTGCATGCGGGCAATACCGCCCTTCATGACGGTAAAGCGCGAGCCCGAGAGCTTGACGCCCATGTCGAAGTCCAGCCCCAGCGGGGTGCCCACATCGACGTGGTCTTTGACTTCAAAGTCGTACTGCTTGGGTGTGCCCCAGCTGCGCACCACCACGTTGTCGTCTTCACCGGCGCCTACTGGCACGCTGTCGTGTGGCAGGTTGGGTACGGCCTGGAGCATGGCTTCCAGTTCGGCCTTGATTTGCTCCAGACGCGCGTCCGAGGCTTCCAGCTCGGTCTTGGAAGCGGCAACCTGGGCCTTGGCCGCTTCTGCGCCTTCTTTGTCGCCCTTGCCCATCAGCATGCCAATTTGCTTGGACAGCTGGTTGCGCTGGGCTTGCAGCTCCTCCGTGCGGGTCTGCAGCGTCTTGCGCTCAGATTCCAGCGACTGAAAGGCCTCCACATTCAGGAACGCCTGAGGCTTTTTACGGGTTTCCAGGCGCGCAATGGCCAAGGAGAGGTCTTTACGGAGAAGAAGAATGTCTAGCATGGTGGCAATTTTAATGGGGCGGGCCCATCTCAGGGGCAGGCACCGCAATCAATCCACCATTGTGCGGCAGTTGATGTTCAGTTGCAGGCTTTGCTGCCGATAGATAAGACAGACCCCTGTCAATGCGCACCCAGCGCACAACCCGAGGAGATTTGCGCATGTTCTATGTCTTTGGCATCAACGGCCCCATGTACCAAGGCGGGCCTGATCGCCTGAGCCACATCACCGCCGTACGCGGCGTGCAGCGCCCCAGTGGCTTGCGTGCCAGCGCTTCGGAGGTGGAGTCGCAAGAAGCACAGGTGCGCAACGCTGAGCCCAAGCTTTCACTTTCTGCCCGCGCCCAAGGCGCGGTATCGGCCTATCTGGGCACTGAGCAAGGCCCCAAGGAAGAGCGCCGCCAGCTCTACGTGGTGCGCGATGTGATGACGCGCGGTGCCGTCACCGTGACACCGGGCATCTTGGTAGAGCAGGCATGGCAGGTGCTGGCCGTCAAAAAGATTGCGCAAGCCCCGGTGCTGGATACGCAGGGCCGCGTGATTGGTTTGCTGCTGCGCGCCGACATGGCACCGCTGGCTTTGCTGCCCGAGCCAGGTGCCGTGCGCGAGGCCATCGCCATGGCCAAGCGGCCCGTGTCCGAGGTGATGATCACCCCCGTGCCCGCTGTGGCCGAAACCACCGATCTGCGCCGCGTGGCCCATGTGCTGCTGGATACCGGCCTGCCCGGCTTGCCGGTGACCGACGACCTGGGCCACCTGAGTGGCTTTATCAGCCGCACCGATATTCTGCGCGCCGTTGCCAGCGATCCACCGCTGGACCTGTGGGGCTAAATGGGGCGATACGTTGAGGCCCGCTGTCTCTGCATCTGCCTCTGCATCTGCCTCTGCATCAGACTCTGATGCGGCCTTGCTTGGTCTCCACCGCCCATCAGCGGTGTGCAAGCTTGTCTGAACGGTTTGCAATCGCTCGCAATCCAAGCTGAAAACAAAAAAAAATAGCACCTAGCGCAGGTATCTCAAGCACTTCAGATACAAAACATACTGAAGTGATTGATTACCAAGCGATAAGTGCTCATTTATTTATAAAGACTGATCCACTCTGCCAGTGCTGTTCTCACCGCTCTCGCCGTTCGCAATGCTCGGCAAGGTGCTGGCGTGGGTTCACGCCAAGACTTTAAGCGCCAGTTTCAGGTGCTTTGCGCACCTCAATCTCCAGCCCTGTGACCGGATCGATCATCTTCAGCCCCTTGGGCAGCGGAAACTTCATGGTTTCTTCCACGCCGTCCATCTTGCGCACTGAGACAGCGCCCAGTTCTTTGATGCGGGCAATCACGCCGTTGACCAGCACTTCAGGGGCCGAAGCACCGGCCGTCAAGCCCACGCGGCCTGCGGTATCAAACCACTGTGGCTGCAGTTCATCGGCGTTGTCCACCATGTAAGCGGGTGTGCCCAGGCGGTCTGCCAGCTCACGCAGGCGGTTGCTGTTGGAGCTGGTGGGGCTGCCCACCACAATCACCACATCGACCTGCGGGGCCAAAATTTTGACCGCATCCTGCCGGTTTTGCGTGGCGTAGCAAATGTCTTGCTGCTTGGGCTCGCGCACCAGCGGAAAGCGCGCCTTGATGGCCGCCTTGATGCCTGCGGCATCGTCCACGCTGAGCGTGGTCTGCGTGACCACGGCCAGCAACTCGGTTTGCCTGGGGGCCACCTTGGCCACGTCGCCCTCGTCTTCCACCAGGTGGATGCCTTCGGACAGCTGGCCCATCGTGCCTTCCACCTCTGGGTGGCCCTTGTGACCGATCATGAGGAACTCATAGCCCTCTTTGGCCAGCTTGGCCACTTCCACGTGCACCTTGGTCACCAGCGGGCAGGTGGCGTCAAAAATGGTAAAGCCACGGGCCTTGGCCTCGTCCTGCACTGCCCTGCTCACGCCGTGGGCGCTGAACACCAAGGTGGCGCCTGCGGGCACATCATCGAGTTCTTCAATAAAGATGGCACCCTTTTCCTTGAGGTCGTTGACCACAAAGGTGTTGTGGACGATTTCATGGCGCACATAGATGGGGCGGCCAAACTTTTGCAGGGCACGCTCCACAATCTCGATGGCGCGGTCCACGCCCGCGCAAAAGCCACGGGGCTCGGCCAGCAAGACTTCTTTGGCGTCCATCACCTCAAAGTACTCCGATGATTTGCACTTCGAACGTCACCGGCTGGCCTGCCAGCGGGTGGCTGAAGTCAAACAGCACTGCGCCGTCTTCGCGCACCTGCACCACCGAGCCTGCGTAGCTGCCCAGCCCGTCCGGGGTGGGGAACTGCACCACATCGCCCGCCTGGTACTGCTCATGCGGGTCGCCCAGCTCATTCATCAGCTTGCGGGCCACCCATTGCTGCATTTCGGGGTTGCGGTCACCGAAGGCTGCGCCTGCGGGCAGCTCCAGGGTGGTGCGCGTGCCTTCTGGCAAGCCGATCAGCAGCTCTTCAATGGCGGGCGACAACTCACCCGTGCCCAGCGACAAAGTGCCGGGCTTTTCATTGAAAGTGTTGATCACATCACCTGCAGGTCCCGCCAGGCGGTAATGCAGCGTCAGGAAAGAGCCCGCTTGTACGGTGGGCACAGAAGTCGTGGTCGAAGGCGCGCAATTGGTCATGGAAGTCCCGATAAACTGACCCTATTGTAGAAAACTGGGTATGCCCCCGCGCCCTTGGCGTCTGTTTATCCCACTATCAGCATGAGGAGCATGTCTTTGAAAGATCTGCCAGCCGATACCCGCCCCCGTGAAAAGCTGCAGGCACGCGGTGCTGGCGCACTGTCTGATGCCGAGTTGCTGGCTATTTTGCTGCGCACAGGTCTGGCTGGCTGCAGCGTCTTGCAGATGGCACAAACCACGCTGGAACGCTTTGATGGCCTTGCTGGCCTGCTGAACGCCAGCGGCCCGGATCTGGCCCGCATCAAGGGGCTCGGCCCTGCCAAGCGTGCGGAAATACTGGCAGTGATGGAATTGGCCAAACGTGCCACGGCGCAGCAATTGCGTGAGCGTGAAGTGCTGGGCAGCCCTGAGACTGTGAAACACTACCTGCAGTTGCAGCTGGGGCACCGCCCACATGAAATTTTTGCTGTGCTGTTTCTCGACAGCCAGAACCGTTTGATTGCCATGGAAGAAATGTTTAGGGGCACGCTGAGCCAAACCTCGGTCTACCCCAGAGAAGTTGCGCTGCGCGCGCTGCACCACCATGCGGCCAGCGTCATCCTCACGCACAACCACCCCAGCGGCAGTGTGCTGCCCAGCGCCGCCGACAAGGCTCTGACTGCCAGCCTGAAAAGTGCGCTGGGCCTGCTGGATGTGCGGGTGATCGATCACATCATCGTCGCCCAGGGGGCCAGCTATTCCATGGCCGAAGAAGGATGGGCATGAACCAGGCCTTTCGCCACCATGGCCTGCACACGCTGGGCAGCATTTCCAAAGAGCTCAAGCAACAGCGCGAACGTCAAGAGGCCCAGGAGAAAATTTGCCAAGAAACGGCCGCCAAGGCCGAGCGCGAGCGCAACCTGTTCACGCACTTTGTCGGCTCAGTCACCCCACTGCCGCATGCCGACCGTTTTGAATTTCAGCAGCAGCCCCCCACCCCACGGCCCTTGCAGCACGAGCTGGATGAGCAGCGGGTACTGCATGAGGCCATGAGCGATGAGTTCGACGTCAGCACTTTGCTGGATGTGGACGATCAGCTGAGTTTTCGCCGCACCGGCATTGGGCTGGATGTCACGCGCAAACTGCGCAGCGGGCAGTGGAGCATTCAGCGCCAGCTGGACTTGCACGGCCTGCGCTCTGACGAGGCACGCGAGGCGCTGGGGCAGTTCATCCGTCTGGCGCACCGCACGGGCCTGCGCTGCGTGCGCGTGGTTCATGGCAAGGGGCTGGGCTCTCCCGGCAAGACACCGGTACTGAAGGCCAAAGTACAGCGCTGGCTGGTACAAAAAAAAGAAGTGCTGGCTTTTGTTCAGGCCCGCCCGGCAGAAGGCGGCGCGGGCGCTCTGGTTGTGCTGCTGCAGCCGGGCAAGCGCAAGCTCTACTAGATCGACTAGATCGACTAGATCGACTAGCTCACTTTGAGCGAAAAGCCCCCTTGACATGGCCAGCCCACGCTCAGAGGTGATTGTTGGCGCGCCACGCCCACGCCCGCCTAAGTAACCGCTAGTATTTGCCTTCCAAACTTGGCATGAAACTCAGCCACATTGCCGCAAAATAATTGACCAGAGCATGGCCTTTGTTTGGCTGCCGCAATCATTTCAAAGTAGCCCACGTACTTGTGAACCAGGAAAAATGACCGCACAACCATTCGAGATGACACGCCGCAGGGCCGGTATGGCAATCGGTGCACTGGCCCTGGGTGCCATGCACAGCGTGCGTGCACAGCCACACTGGCCTGCCAAGGCTGTGCGCATCATCAACCCTTTCCCCGTCGGGGGCGGCCCCGATGGCACATCCCGCATCCTGGCCGAGAAGCTGGCCAGAATCTGGAGCCAGCCCGTGGTGGTTGAAAACCGCCCCGGAGGCAACGGCTTCATCGCCATCGACGCATTCAAACGCGGTGCGACTGACGGCACCGACCTGATCCAGCTAGACAACGTACACATCGCGGCCTACCCTGCCCTGTTCAAGAAATTGCCTTACAGCGTGGCCCAGGACTTTCACATCGTCTTGCCCCTGTTTCGGACTTTTTTCTTTGTGTGCGTGGCCAATGACAGCCCCTACCAGACGGTCTCCGACCTGATTGCTGACGCCAAAGCCCGCCCCGGCCAGTTGAACTACGGCTCCTGGTCTGTGGGCAATGCTGTGCATCTGGGTTCTGCGTTGCTGGAGTCGCTGACAGGCACCCGGATGGAGCACATTATTTTCAAGGAGACCAGCCAGCTGTACGCCAGCGTTGCCAATGGTGATCTGGCCTTTGCGCTGGGCTCTTCAGGCACGGCTGGCCCGATGGCGCGTGCAGGCAAACTGCGTTTTCTGGCTGTGATGGCCCCCCACCGCCTCAAAGGCTATGAAAGCGTGCCGACCATTGCTGAATCTGGTGGCCCCGCCGAGGCCATCGCTACGGGCTGGAATGCGCTGGCCGTATCCCCCCAAACGCCAGCCGACGTGGTGGCCAAAATTCGCAGCGACGTTACCCAAGCCCTGCATGAGCCAGACATTCAGCCCAAGTACCAGACTTTTGGTTATGAAAGCTACTTTCCCGAAGAGGCTGAGTTCCGGCAATTCATCGCGCAGGAAAGCAAGCGTTTTGGCGATGTCATTCGACGCGCTAATCTGAGCCTGTAAAAAGCACACGGACATAAAAAAAGGAGCAAGCACTGTGAAGTGCTTACTCCCTATACATGCAGCTTTTATCGTCCTCAGCAGCCGAAAGGCTGTGCATCCTGAATCCAAGAAGAGCAGCACATGACGCCCTGCAAGGCTGTGCTTTTAAGTGTTATAGATCAGTTTGTCTTGACGATGGACTGCTCCATCGGCTGGGTAGCCGTGTGATCTTGTGCCACTGCGGTATCACCTGACTGTTGCTGGTGCATTTGCAGGTAACGCTGGTACTCCGGGCTTTGCGCACTTTCACTGTAGCCGGAAGGATGGGCCACAAAACTCATGCCCGCTGCATGCCATTGCTGGAGATCAGCGAGCACCTGCTCGCGGGTCAAACCTTGCGAGGCACGGTCTGGGGACACAGGGCTTTCTGCATGAACCACGCTGGCCATACCAAGCGCCAGTGCTGCCAATGAAAAAAGACGGTAACGCATAACAACTCCTTGACTTTCCAGTAGATGTCGCCCTCGTGGCGACTCTGCAGGTCTGTAGTGTTGCGAAAGTCCTGTGCTGCGTCTGTGCGTTTTCTCACGCTGATTTTGTAACACTGTCAGACAGTCAAGCCGCTACAGCTCCACCAGCGCCATCAAGCCATCTACGTTGCACAACCTGAGGCTGCGTCCCTGGCGCTGCAGCAAACCCAGCCGCACCAGGCGAGACATCTCGCGTGCCACTTCTTCGCGACTTGCCCCCAGATAGGCAGCCAGGCTGGCCTGTGTGGGGCTGGGAGACAGCAACACCTGGTTGTGCTCCACACCCTGGCGCTGTGCCAGCGAAAGCAAGCGCATGTGCAGGCGATTGCGCACATTGAGCATGCCAATCTCCACCACCCGCCCCATCAGCCGCCAAAGCAGATTACTCACCGTCTGCAAGATGGCCAGCACAATGCTTCTGTCCAGCGCAAGCCAGTCTTGTGTATCTTGTCCATCGAGCAAGGCCATCAAGCCTGACTGGGTGACATGTGCAGAAAACGCCAGCGGTGGCACATGGCTGTAGATGGCATTACCAAACAGCTGCCCCTGCGGCAAATCGCCCAGCAACAGCTCTTTGCCTTGCGGGTTGGTGCAGCGCACTTCTATTGCACCGGTCACCAGAAAGTTGATACGCCCGCCCTTGAAAGGCTGCTCCAGCACATCCCCAGCAGTCAAGACCTGCCACCGGACGTGCTCGGCCAGCCATATCAGGTGCTGCCTATCGACACCTGCCAGATCCGGAATGGTTCGAAAGGCTTGCCAGGCGCGTGGCACAGGCTCAGAGCTGTTGGCAGACATATGGTTAAGGATTTTCAGTCAATGGCAGGCCTCGCATCGGCCTGCCATAAATACGGGCCACACGCGCTTGCAGCGGTGGGTGGGCATCGAGCCAGTGCTCCAGCTTGCTGCTGTCTGGCGTCTCTGCCAGCAGCATGTGCTGTACCAAGGGGTGGTTCAGCCCCGTATGGCTGCGGTGGTCTGCGCGCCAGCCACCGCGAAAGGCCTCCGCTTCTTTGCGCTGCGTAAGTACTTTGCGCAGCACACCGCCCAATGCATCACGGCTGCGGGTCCATTGCACAGCACGGGCGTCTGCCAGATATTCACGCTGGCGTGACACGCTGGCCTTGAGCAAGCGCCCACTGAGCCAGCCCACCAGGCCCGCCAGCATGATGGCAGAGCCAAACCACCAGCCCAGAACTCCACGCTCACGTACGGAGCCGCCAAAGTTGTAAACCAGCTCCAGCCCGCTGACCATGCCAGCCAGTTGCATGTTCAAGCGCGTGTCACCTTCTTTCAAGTGCGACAGCTCATGCGCCACCAGCCCCTGCATTTCATGGCGCGACAGGTAATCCAAAGCACCTTGTGTCACGGCAATGACGGCATCGTCTTGCGACCAGCCTGCTGCAAATGCATTGATGGCATCTGCGCGGGCCAGCACCACCACCTGTGGTGGCCGCATCTGCGCGGCGATACACATCTCCTGCACGATGTTGCACAGCTGCTGCTCCGCCATGCAGCTATCGGGCCGCGCATCACGCGCACCAATGCGCTGCGCCAGTTTTTGCCCGCCCTGGCTCAGCTCCTCATGGGTAAGCCACCAGCCGCCCGCAATCAGCAGCAGCGTCACGCCCACGTTGACGGCCACAAAACCCTTGGGGTAATCAATGTGCGCAAACAGCAGCAGCCACGCCAGCGTCAGGCCACCGTGCACCGCCGTCAGTGAAGCCAGAACGCACAGCCCAAAAAGCAGCAGCAGCCAGCGTGTGGTGCGCCGCGCATCGGCCTGCCAATCCCAAAACCGCATGACAGTGTTACCTGCTTAAAAGCGCACCTGCGGTACTGTGCGCTCTTGCTCGCTGGTGGTGGCCTGCAGCATGGACAGATGCTTGAAGCCCAGCAGGCGCGCCCAGATCAGGTCAGGAAACTGGCTGGCTTTGTTGTTGAACTCCATGACCTCGTCGTTATAAGCCTGGCGGGCAAAGCCAATCCGGTTTTCTGTGCTGGCAATTTCTTCACTCAGGCTTTGCATCTGGGCATCGGCCTTGAGTTCTGGGTAGGCCTCGGTCACCACCATCAGCCGCCCCAGACTGCTGCCCAGCGCCTGCTCAGCCACGGCCAGATCACTCAGGGCATTGCCGCTGCCCGCATGCCCGCGCAAGGTATCGGCGGCGGACACCGCACGGCTGCGGGCACGGGTCACTGCCTCCAGCGTGGCAGCTTCATGCTGCATGTAGCCACGAGCGACTTCCACAAGATTGGGAATCAGCTCATAGCGGCGCTTGAGCTGAACGTCGATTTGCGACCACGCGTTTTCCACTCGGTTGCCCAGCAGGCGCAAGCGGTTATAGACAGCCACGGCCCACAGGGCAATGACTATGAATAACGCCAGAATAATGAATGCTGCAGTGCCCATCTGTCTGCCCTCTTATGGATGTATGGAGACAGATATTAGCGGTTACTGTCACACACCTTTATTGCGCATCCAGTCTGCAGTCTGCATGAAACTGCCTTTCAGGCGCGTGCGCAGCGCCTCTGGTACTTCGGTTTCAGCCATGGCCTGATCCATGCATGCCACCCACTGATCGCGCTCCAAGATACCAATCGAAAACGGCATGTGGCGCATGCGCAGGCGCGGGTGGCCAAAGCGCTCGACGTAATGGTCTGGGCCGCCAAGCCAGCCGCACAGAAACCAGAACAGTTTCTGACGGGCATCGTCCAGCGTACTGCCATGCGAGGCGCGCAGCTCGGCGTAGCCGGGCTCCAGATCCATCAGGTCATAAAAACGGTCAACCAGACGGCGCACGGGTTCTTCCCCACCGATCCATTCAAACGGCGTGTCGTGAGGGGCTTTTTCTTCAATCTGCATGGCACATGAACTCTGAAAGCAGTCAGCCCGCCGAGCTTGGCAGGCTGCAATGGGGCAAGTGTGCCAGCAGCGGCAAGGCAGCCGCCGCGATGGGGTTAAGCGCAGCAATGCCACACGGGTGAAAACTGATGCATCTGTGGGCAGCAAGAGCGAGTCAGTGAGCGCACTTCAGCACCTGCGCGCGCATGCCCGCCCCTGCCTGATCTCCAAGCTGCTATGGGCAGGCCCTTCACTGTGGCTGATGAATGGCTCAGGTAGACTGTTTTTTTCACTCCCCGCAAGGCCAAAGAATGTACGGCGCAGCTTCAGACATGCACAAAAAACTAACGTCTCAAGTGGCGATCGTCACCGGCGCGGCACAAGGCATCGGGGAGGCCATTGCACGCATGCTGGCGGACAACGGTTGCTTCGTTTACGTGACAGACATTCAGCATGAACTGGGCAGCGCCGTTGCACACTCAATAGGAAGCCAGGCGTGTTATGCGCCACTGGATGTGCGCCAGGAAGACGATTGGCTGCGCGTCACCAGCCAGGTCCTCCAGGAGCGCGGCAGGCTTGACGTGGTCGTCAATAACGCGGGCATTACCGGGTTTGAAGAAGGTGCCGTGCCGCACGACCCCGAACATGCAAGCTTGCAGGACTGGCATGCCGTGCACCGCACCAACCTGGACGGGGTGTTTCTTGGCTGCAAGTACGCGATACGCGCCATGCGGCCTCAGAAAACAGGCTCCGTCATCAATATCTCTTCCCGCTCAGGGCTGGTAGGCATTCCTGGTGCGGCGGCATACGCCTCATCCAAAGCTGCGGTGCGCAACCACACCAAGACCGTGGCGCTTTACTGTGCCGAGCAGGGTCTCAAAATTCGGTGCAACTCCATTCATCCTGCGGCCATTCTTACGCCCATCTGGGAGCCCATGCTGGGCAACGATGAGCACCGGCAAGAGCGAATGGCTGCGCTGGTGCAAGACACACCGCTTCGCCGGTTCGGGATGCCTCAGGAGGTGGCCTGCGTGGCGTTGCTGCTGGCGTCCAGCGATGCCACTTACATCACCGGCAGCGAGTTCAATATTGACGGTGGCTTGCTGGCGGGCTCCGCTGCCACACCTGCCGTTGTGGATGACAGTGGCAGCTAAGCCCAGTCCAGTCAGAAGGCTGGCCCCCATGGCAGCCATCGATCCAACGCAGCCAGCGCCACCGCGCCACTCTTTGGTGTGCCTTGAAGACGTGGCGCAAAGCCGCAAGCCATCCAGCGCAGTGCAGTGCAGTGCAAGGCTGTACCGGCCTGCGACAAGGCCAGCAGCGGCGTGTATCAAGGGCAGTGTTGCAGGCCAAGGCCAAGGCCTAGGCCTTGGCTTCGGCCTGCGTCTGGCACGCAATACAGCGCATGGCGGCAGGGTTGGCTTTCAGGCGCTCCACCGCAATGGCTTTGCCGCAGTTCACACACTCACCGTAGCTGCCATCTGCAATGCGCTGCAGCGCTGCGCGCACAGCCTGCAGCTCTTGCTGATCGCGCAGCAGCTCTGCATGGCGCACCTCGCGGTCAGAGACCTCGTGGGTCTGGTTGGCATCGGGCTCGCGCGGCAGGTCCTCGGCATCTTGCGCCTGCTGCTCTTGCTCGATCTGGGCAGCCTCCAGCTCGCGGCGCAATTGCTGTTCACGCGCTTGCAGGCTCTCGCGCAAGGCCTGGATGGGGGTGTTTTTCTGTGTGCTCATAGGCCCAGCATGCGCTTGCCGCAGCGCCATGGCAATGGGAACTGTGCGCATAACCCCGTCATCCAGCGCAGGATGGGCGAATTCAAAAAACAAGAGCTATCAGCGCTTTACCTGCAACGTTTTCAGATATAAAACTATCTGAAAACAAGCACACATAAGCCTTGACAGCTCTCTTTTATTCTGCCGCTGCGCGCAAGCTGTGCATCACGGGGCGCTGCAAGACTTCGCGCAAGCCCCACCAGCCGGCCATCAGCGCCAGCAGTGCCCCGGCCAGCGCACCGGCCACCGGCACCCACCAGGCAGCAGTCCAGGTAAATTCAAATACCCAGCGCGCCAGCGCCCAGCCCACCAGCATGGCCACCACGCTGGCCAGAAAGCCCGCCAGCAACCCCACCCCCGCCAGCTCAGCGCGCTGCACCTGGCGCAGCAAGCGGCTTTGCGCCCCCATGGCGCGCATCAGGGCGTACTCACGGGCGCGCTCTTCGCGCGTGGCCGTCACGGCGGCAAACAGCACCACCAGCCCGGCGGCCAGTGTGAAGGCAAACAAAAACTCCACAGCGCGGATGACCTGATTGAGCACACGCTGCACCTGGGCGATGGTGCTGTCCATGTCCACATTGGTCACATTCGGAAACTGGCGCAGCAACGCATTGTCAAACCCGGCCTGCCGGGGCGCACGGTATGCAGCCATATAGGTAGACGGCACGTCAGGCAGATCCGCCACGGGAAAGATGATGAAGAAGTTGGCCCGCATGCTGCCCCAGTCGACCTTGCGCAAACTGGTCAGCCGCGCGCTGTGGCGCGCGCCGCCAATGTCAAACACCAGCGTGTCACCCAGCTTGAGGTTCAGGGTTTTGGCAATGCCCTCTTCCACGCTGGCACCATCGGCCTCGCCCGGCAGCCATTGGCCGGCAACGATGGTATTTTTTTCTGGCATTTGCTCGGCGTGCGACAGGTTGAACTCGCGCTCTACCATGCGCTGGGCGCGGTCATCTGCATAGCTGTCAGGGCTGACGGTCTGCCCGTTCACCTCAATCAGACGCCCCCGAATCATGGGATACCAGTCGTACTGGCTCACGCCTGCCGCCCGCAAGTTGGACTGAAACGCCTCGGACTGGTCGGGCATGATGTTGATGACAAAGCGGTTGGCCGCATCAGGCGGCGTGGCCTGGCGCCAGCTGCTGACCAAATCGGTGCGCAGCAGTACCAGCAGCACCAGAGCCAGCAGGCCTACCGCCAGACTGCTGACCTGGATCACCGCATAACCCGGGCGTGCCGCCAGCTGGCGGGTAGCCAGAATCAGCCAGCGCGGGGCCGTGTTTTCTTTGACCAGCCTGCGCAGCAGTTGCACTGCCAGCCATGCCAGGCCTGCAAACAGCAGCGTGGCCACAGTAAAGCCGCCCACGGCAATCCCCCCCAAAGTGGCATCGCGGCTTACCGCCATCAGCAAGGCGGCAAAACCCAGCACGCCAACCACCAGCACACCAGCCGACATGGGCTTGAGCGCTCCCACATCACGGCGCAGCACGCGCAGTGGCGGCACCTGTGCCAGTTGCAGCACAGGCGGCAGGCCAAAGGCAAACAGCAACGTCAAGCCCATGCCCACGCCAAAGCCCACTGGCCACCAGTTGGCCGCTGGCAGCCCTTCAGCCACCAAACCGGACAGCAGCCACACAAAGCCGTGGTGCACCCCCCAGCCCAGCGCCACGCCCAGCAGGCTGGACAGCAGGCCCACCACCGCAAACTCAAATACATAGGCCAGTGCAATGCTGCGCTGGGGCAGCCCCAGCACGCGCAGCATGGCGGCGGTATCCAGATGGCGCTGGGCAAACGCACGGGCGGCCAAAGCCACGGCCACCGCAGACAACAGCGCAGCCAGCAGCGCCACCAGACTCAAGAATTTCTCGCCACGCTCCAGCGTACGGCGCATCTCGGGGCTGCCGCTTTCCAGCGACTCGACACGCCGCCCGCCCCGGCCGTGGTCGCCCACCTGCTCTTTGGCCCATGCTTCGTAACGTGCTAAAGCGGGCGCGCTCTCGCCGGCCACAGCCAGGCGCCAGGTAATACGACTGGCTGGCTGCACCAGCCCCGTGGCCTGCAGGTCTTGTGCATTGATCATCACGCGCGGGGCAAAGCTCATGAAGCCCGCGCCGCGGTCAGGCTCGGCCGTCAGCAACTGGCTGATGCGCAAGCGGGCATCGCCCAGCAGCAAGTCGTCGCCCACCTGCAGCTCCAGGCCTGCCAGCAACGTGGCGTCTACCCACGCCTGTCCGGCGGCGGGAATGGTGTTGGTGGCGGCATCGGGCTGACTCTGCCCGTCCGCCACACGCAAACTGCCGCGCAGCGGGTAGCCGTCTTCCACCGCCTTGAGCGCAATCAAGCGGGCATTGCCGCCACGCTCGTCGGTGGCACGCCCCATTGAGGGGAAAACCAAGGTGGTCACATGGCGCAAGCCCTCTTGCTGCGCCCGCTGCACAAAGCTTTGCAACTGCCCGTCCTGGCTGGCGATGACCACATCGCCCCCGAGCAACTGGCGTGCGTCCCGCTCCAGACCTGCCTCAAGGCGGTTGGCAAAAAACGCCACCGATGTCAGCGCTGCCACCGCCAGGGTCACGGCCACCCACAGCAAGCGCAGCTCGCCTGCACGCGCATCGCGCCACAGCGTGCGCCATCCCAGTTGCAAAAAGCTCATTGTCATAGCACGCACCTTACCGCAAGGGCCAGCCCTGAGACCGCAGCGGGCTTTCCCGCGCATTGGGCTTGGGGCTTGGGGCTTGGGGCTTGGGGCTTGGGGCTTGGGGCTTGGGGCTTGGGGCTTGGGGCTTGGGAAAGCAGTATCTGTGGTGGCAACGGCTGTATGGGCCTGTGGGTTCGCTCTTTTTTTGCAGCCAGCACCCGCCAGGTGCGCGCCTATTTCGCTGGCATCTGGCGTTCAAAAAGTACCCAAGACTTGTTCTCCCTTAAACGGGGGCGGCCTCACCCACAACGCACAAAGGCAAGCAGCGTTGCAGTTGCCAGCCAAGCCTGCCTGCGCACTTGGCTGCGGCCTATCTGGTATCAGATCACTGAAGACAGGCACCAGAGCCTGGTGCAATTTTCAAAGTTGACGAGCTTGATCTGCGTTAAAAATTCAGACTAGGCAATCAAATTGGTCTTACCAATTTTCTTTAAAACACCAAGGGAAAACCATCTACGTCTCTAAGGACCGCAGTTTTTAAAATTCCGCATCCATCCGATATCAGATATTGGTAATACCAATACACAAGACACAGATTTGCCATGCGCCGGCTCAAAGCTGCCAGGCCATGCCAGACCTCTGTCAGTTTTTAGGAGACAACAGGCATGAACTTTGGACATACGCTTTTAGCCCTCGCACCTATTGCGGTGGTTTTTCTTTTAATGGTGGTTTTAGGGCGATCAGCCAAGCTCTCCATGAGTTCTGCCTACATCGTTACGGCCCTGTTAGCGCTGTTTGTCTGGCAAGCACCAGGAGCAATGATCGCGGCAGCCACCATCAATGGCGTGGTCACCGCCATCACCTTGCTGTTCATCGTCTTTGGAGCTGTGCTGCTACTGAACACGCTGAAAGAAAGCGGTGCACTGCTGGCGATTCGCCAAGGTTTCATGGATATTTCGCCCGATCGCCGCGTGCAGGTCATCATCGTGGCGTGGTTGTTCGGCTCTCTGATTGAAGGCTCCTCGGGCTTTGGCACGCCTTCGGCTGTGGGTGCTCCGCTGCTGCTGGCACTGGGCTTTCCCGCTATGGCTGCGGTGATGGCTGTGCTGGTGATCCAGTCGACTCCCGTGTCTTTTGGCGCGGTGGGTACCCCCATCCTGGTGGGTGTGCGTTCGGGCATTGATAACAAGGCGGATGTAGCACAGTTGCTCACCCCGATGCAGCCCATGGACTACCTGCTGCAAATCGTTGATAACGTGGCGTTGATTCACGCGCTGGTCGGTGTCGTTATTCCGCTGCTGCTGTGCGGCATGCTCACCCGCTTCTTTGGCTCCAATCAGTCTTTCACCGAAGGCTTGAAGGCTTGGAAGTTTGCGCTGTTCGCTGGTGTGGCTTTTACCCTGCCCTACTACCTGATCGCTCGCGTACTTGGCCCTGAATTTCCGTCCATGGTGGGCGCGCTGGTCGGCCTGGTCATTGTGATCAGCGCCGCGAAAAAAGGCTTTCTGGTTCCCAAACAAAGCTTTGATTTCCCTCCTCGCTCAGACTGGGACAAAAAGTGGATGGGTACAGTCTCCAGCGATTCAGGAGACGAAGCTGCCAGCACACCCAAGTTCTCAGTGCTGCGCGCCTTCTCTCCCTACGTACTGGTTGTGGCACTGCTGATCCTCACCCGCACCGTGGCACCGCTGAAGGCCTTCCTGACCGGCCCCTTGACAACGCTGAAGATCCCAGCTTTGTTTGGCACCAGTATTTCTCCATCCGCGCAGTTCCTGTACTCGCCTGGATTCATCCTGCTGCTGGCATCGCTGGCCTGTATCTTCATCTTCCGCATGAAGCAAGGCCAGTATGGCCGCGCCGTAAAGTCTTCAGCCCACACTATGGTGGAAGCGGCTCCGGCACTGCTGCTGGCCGTACCTATGGTGCAGGTGTTCATTAACTCGGCTTCTGCTGATGGCTCGATGCTGAGCATGCCTCTGGTACTGGCCCAAGGCGCTGCCGCCGTCGCTGGCAGTGCCTGGCCTAATGTCTCGCCTTGGGTCGGCAGTCTGGGCGCTTTCATTGCTGGCTCCAACACCGTCAGCAACATGATGTTCTCCTACTTCCAGTTCTCCACCGCTCAGCAAATTGGTTTGAATATTGACCAGTCCGCCATCGTGGTGGCATTGCAGGCCGTTGGAGGAGCAGCCGGCAACATGATCTGCGTACACAACGTTGTGGCTGCTGGCGCTGTTGTAGGCATGATGAACCGTGAAGGTGAAGTCATTCGCAAGACATTGCTTCCTATGGCCTACTACTGCATTCAAGCGGGCTTGATCGGCCAGGCACTCATCACCGGCAATATGCTGTGGTGGGCCGCAGCGCTGGTGTGGCTGGTTCTGGTGCTGTTCGGTTTTTCGGCAGCCAAGGGCACGCCATTGAAAGCATCCAAAGACAAGCCACAGGTACCAACCTCTGGCGAGTCGCTGGCGGCAGCCCGCTAAACCCGTACCGCGACTCTCTTGAGCTGGCAAAGAGATCGTCGCGGCACCACCCGTGCTGTGAACCAAAGCTATGCGCCTTTCTGACCAACTAGCCGAGCAACTTTATGTGCTCGTGCAGCAAAGACAACTGCAGCCCGGCCAGCGCCTGCCGGCTGAGCGGCAGTTGGCCGAAGAGCTGGGCGTCTCGCGCGCCGCACTGCGCGAAGCCATTCAAAGACTCTCGAGCCGCGGTATTTTGGAAAGTCGCGTGGGCTCCGGCACCTTTGTGTGCGCACACGCTCCCCTGTGGAGCGACCAGGCCATCTCTCCCCTGGTACCCCTGATGCGCGATGACCCCCAGTACCGCTATGACGTACTGGAAGCGCGCCAAATTCTAGAAACTGGCACCGCTTGGCTGGCGGCCCAACGCGCCACAGACAAAGACCGCGATCGCATTCGTAGCTGCTTTGACGAGATGCTGAATCACCAGAACATCCACGACGCAGACAACGCCGCTCGTGCTGATACCCAGTTTCATCTGGCAATTGCCGAAGCCTCTCACAACATAGTGGTGGTGCAAGCGATGCGTAGCCTGTTTGAAATGGTGCTCAATACCGTGGCCCAAAACCGTCGCGAGATGTTTGTACACAAAGACCCCAAGGTACTGGCAAGGCTGACACAGCAACACCACGACCTGATGCAAGCCATAGTTTGCGGCGAGCCCGAGCAGGCAAAAGCCGTGATTGGTGAGCATTTGGCCTTCGTCCACGAAAAACTGCTCGAGGCCGATGCCGACGATGCCCGCCTTCAGCGACTCGGACGTTTTTCATCTGCACAGATGACTTTTTCATGATCATTTCATCCACCACCGACTACCGTGCGGCCGCTCAAAAGCGGCTACCACCTTTTCTGTTTCACTACATCGACGGCGGTGCTTACGCCGAAAAAACACTGGCACACAATGTCAGCGACCTCTCAGAGGTTGCCCTGCGCCAGCGCGTGCTCAAGGACATGAGCCAGCTTGATACCAGCATTGAGTTATTTGGAGAAAAGCTCTCTATGCCTGTGGCGCTGGCTCCCGTGGGACTGACAGGCATGTTTGCCCGGCGTGGCGAAGTGCAGGCTGCCATGGCCGCGGACAAAAAGGGAATTCCCTTCACCATGTCCAGTGTCTCGGTCTGTGCAATCGAAGAAGTCGCACCCAGAATCCAGCGCCCCATGTGGTTTCAGCTGTATGTCCTGAAGGATCGCGGCTTCTTGAAAAATGCGCTGGAACGCGCTCAGGCGGCGGGTGTCACCACCTTGGTGTTCACCGTTGACATGCCCGTGCCAGGTGCCCGTTACCGCGATGCACACTCTGGCATGAGTGGCCCCAACGCCGCCATGCGCCGCTATCTGCAATCCATGACCCACCCACACTGGGCGATGGACGTGGGCCTGATGGGGCGCCCGCATACGCTGGGCAACATATCAACCTATATGGGCAAGAACGTCAGTCTGGAAGACTACATGGGTTATCTGGGTGCGAATTTCGATCCATCGATCTCGTGGCGCGATCTGGAGTGGATTCGCGACTTCTGGAAGGGTCCGATGGTCATCAAGGGCATTCTTGATCCCGAAGATGCCAAGGACGCCGTTCGTTTTGGTGCCGACGGCATCATCGTCTCCAACCACGGTGGCCGCCAGCTTGATGGCGTGCTTTCTTCGGCACGTGCTTTGCCTGCCATCGCCGATGCAGTCAAAGGCCAAATCAAAATTCTGGCGGACTCAGGCATTCGCAATGGATTGGACATTGTGCGCATGCTGGCCCTGGGAGCCGATTGCACCATGATTGGCCGTGCTTTTATCTATGCACTGGCGGCACAAGGCGGCGCAGGCGTGAGCCATCTGCTCGATCTACTGGAAAAAGAAATGCGCGTGGCCATGACACTGACCAGTGTGAAAAGCGTGTCCGAAATCACCGGCAATCTGCTGGTGCAATCTCGTTGAAGCCTTCGGCCATTGCGCAACATGTCGGCCAGAGCCGTGCAGGTACGCTCTGCTGACTTCGCTAGCACCTAAAAATTCTACCCACAGGGGCCTCTGAATGAAGCAGCTTCAGACGTGGCTGTGACCATCACGCCTTGGCATCTGATAAATAACCCAGCAACACAGACACCGTACTTTTAAGAGCTGAAGCTGTTACTCCCAGCAGAGCTGACGTCTTTTTTAATGCGTCATCTTTATTACGCCTCCAATGCAGCACCGCTGCAAAAGGGCTATGCCCATGCTTACGGCTTGTTCAAAGGTCTGCCCAGAACAGCGGGGGGCGTTGCTTCGTAGTCTGTGCTGGAGGCTGGCTCTGCGGCAGGCCCTGACCATTGATTCATCCACACATCCAGCTCATCGGCTGGTGGCACAGGCTCTGGCGCACTGGGTGCTGGCAGCGCAGGTGTGGACTCTTCAATCACCTCTTGCGCCGGCTCTGCAGGGTGCACAGGCACTGGCTCAGGCTGGGGCAGCGCAGCAGGCACAGTTTTGCGTGCAGGCTGGCTCGCTGTGGGCTGGATGTCATCCCCCCACCATGCAGTGAGCCGATGGCGCACGCCTTCTTTCAGATTGGCCCACCACTGCGAAGACTCTGGCTCGGTAAACCGTACATGGCGGTCAATGTCTTTGCTGCGCAGCGCCCGCGATGTGAAGTCACCCACCATGGGCAAGGCACTGCGCGCACCCTGGCCCCAGTAATCGCTGCGCAGGGTAATGCGCGCGTCGTTAAACCCGGCCCATGCGCCTGCCACCAATTGCGGGTGCATCAAGATGAACCAGCCATCGGCGTTGTTTTGCGTGGTGCCCGTTTTGCCCGCCACATCGTCTTTGATGCCCCAGCGCCGCCGGATATCTCGAGCCGTGCCTTTGTCCACCACGCCGCGCAGCATGTCGATCAAGGCGTAGCTGTCTTGCAGATCCATCGCCTTTTGCGCGGCATGCGGTGCAAACTGTGCCAGCAGCTTGCCATTGCGATCTTCGATGCGCGTGACGATCAGCGGAGAGCGGTATTGCCCACCACGTACCAGACTGCCGTAGGCATTGGTCATGTCCAGCAAAGTCACAGGGCTGGCCCCCAAGGCCAGCGCGGGAACAGCATCCAGGTGGCTGCTGCGCACCCCGAGGTTGCGTGCCAGCTTGGCCACGG
This sequence comes from Comamonas avium, assembly GCF_014836675.1. Taxonomy (GTDB): domain Bacteria; phylum Pseudomonadota; class Gammaproteobacteria; order Burkholderiales; family Burkholderiaceae_C; genus Comamonas; species Comamonas avium. Next base: position 235,731 of record NZ_JACSQK010000005.1, on the reverse strand, counting down.
CGGCTGGCCCTACCTCCTGCACCAGCTGCGCTGTGATGGTGTTCTTGGAATACGCCAGCGCATCACGCAACGTCATGCGCTTGCCCGAAGGTGCTCCCGCATCGCTGGGCCGCCACACTTCACCGCCGGCCAGTTTGATTTCAACCGCTGTATCTACGCGCTCGTCATCGGGCGACAGTCCATCCTGCAGCGCAGCGCCATATACAAAGGGTTTGAAGGTAGAACCCGGCTGTCTGCGTGCCTGCTGCACATGGTCATAGGCATCGACTGCAAAGTCCCGGCTACCCACCCAGGCACGAACACTGGCGGTATCGGGGTCCATGGCCACAAAGCCGGCCTCAATCCGTGTCTTGTCCTGGCGCAGTTGCTGCATGAAAGCTTTGTCTTTGAGCAGCGCCTGCAAGGCGTCAGGGGCGCTTTGCCCTTTCTCGCGCAATGCCGCAAAGGTGCTCGACTCCCGCACCATGCTCTGCACCAGCGGGTTGTCGTTGCGCCAGCCATCGCTTTTGCTCCAGTTGGTGTTGGCAATCGATTGCAAAGCCTTGGTGTGGTTGCGCACCGCCTGCGTCGCCATGGACTGCATGCGTGCATCCAGCGTGGTGTGCACCACCAGACCGTCTGCGTAGATGTTGTACCCCTCGCTGTCGGCCCAGTCGATCAGCCACTTGCGCACCTGCTGTGCAAAGTGCGGCGCCATGCCCGAAGGGGCCTCCTGGCGCTCAAAATTCAGCCGCAGCGGCTGCTTTTTAAGACGCAAGAAATCGGCCTGCGACAGTACCTCGCGCTTGGCCATCTGTGACAGCACGGTGTTGCGCCGCTCTACCGCACGTTCGGGATTGCGCACGGGGTTGTAATAGCTGGTGCCCTTGAGCATGCCCACCAGCGTGGCCGCCTCAATCACCGAAAGTTTGGCTGCCGACTTGTCAAAGTAAGTGCGGGCCGCCATTTCAATACCCCAGGCGTTGTAGAGAAAGGGAACCGTGTTGAGATAGGTTTCCAAGATCTCATCTTTGCTGTACAGCGCTTCAATCTTGAACGCCGTAACGGCTTCCTTGAGCTTGCGGTTCAAGCTGGCCGAGCGGCCAATTTCTTCCGGGTACAGGTTGCGCGCCAGTTGCTGCGTGAGTGTGGAGCCACCTTGCAGGTCACCCTGCAGAGAATAAAAAATCGAAGATGCGGTGCGCCGCAGGTCCATGCCAAAGTGGTCATAGAAGCGGTGGTCTTCGGTGGCAATCAAGGCATCGATCACGGCAGGCGCAACCTGCCCCAGCGTGACCCATTGACGGTTGCTGCGCTTGAAAATGGCCAGCTCCTTGCCGTCAGCCGTCAGCACTTGCGCAGGCTGCTCCAGCTTGGCTTTGCGGATGTCGCTGATGCTGGGCGTCAGCGGTATCAGCACCAGCACATACAAAAGCCCCAGCGCTGGCAGCGCCACCAGCCATTGCCAGCGCCACGTGCGCAAGCGCTGCCACAGTGGCTGTATACGCGCCCACAGTGCTTGGCTGCGCGGCGATTGCTGCACCACGCACATCACCCGCTGGTACAACGCCGCAGCCTGCTGCGTACAGCGCTTGCGCAGCTGGCGCAAAGCGCACAGAGAGAGGTGGTGCTTGGCACCAGTGGGGTTTTCAGGCTCTTGTTCTTGCACGATCAAAGGCAGCACCCGGGGCACCGCACAACGGAGAAGCCGCACAGCATGCCGTAAAAAAAGCGCCCCGGCTTGACCGGGGCGCTTTGCCTAAGTTTTCAGCAGGCCCAATCAGGGCACAGCCAGCATCAAGTGTTCTTGCTGATGGTGATGGTGGGGAATTTGGCAGAAAAGTCTTTGGCTTTTTGCGCAATCTTCACGGCCACGTCACGTGCCAGCTTTTTGTAGATGAGCGCGGCTTCGCTGTCTGGAGCAGCCACCACGGTGGGCTTGCCGCTGTCGGCTTGCTCGCGAATCTGCATGGACAGGGGCAAAGAGCCCAAGAAGTCCATGTTCCACTCTTCGGCCAGCTTCTTGCCGCCATCTTGGCCAAAAATGTGCTCCACATGGCCGCAGTTGCTGCAGACATGCATGGCCATGTTCTCGACCAGGCCCAAGATGGGCACGCCCACTTTTTCAAACATCTTGATGCCCTTGCGCGCATCCAGCAAAGCAATGTCTTGCGGCGTAGTGACAATGACCGACCCGGTCATGGGCACCTTCTGGCTCAGCGTCAGCTGAATGTCGCCCGTGCCTGGTGGCAAATCGATCACCAGGTAATCCAGATCTTTCCAGTTGGTCGAGCGCAGCATTTGCTCCAGTGCCTGCGTGGCCATAGGGCCGCGCCAGATCATGGCTTCATTGGGGTTGTTGAGCAGCAGGCCAATGGACATCAGCTGCACACCGTAGTTCTCCAGTGGCTCCATGGTCTTGCCATCGCTGCTCTCGGGCTTGCCTTGCACACCAAACATCATGGGCACGCTGGGGCCATAAATGTCGGCATCCAGCACGCCAACGCGGGCACCTTCAGCAGCCAGGGCCAGTGCCAGGTTGGCGGCGGTGGTGGATTTGCCCACACCACCCTTGCCCGATGCCACGGCAATGATGTTTTTCACGCCGGGCAGCAACTGCACACCACGCTGCACCGCATGCGACTGCACCTTGATGCTAATGTTGGCCGATACGTTTTCCACGCCGGGAAGGGTCTTTGCTGCGGCAATCAAAGCCTTGCGCAACTCAGGGATCAAGCTTTTTGCGGGGTAGCCCAATTCCACATCAAATGCCACGTCACCGCCGCTGATCTGCATATTGCGCACTGCGCGAGTGCTCACATAATCAGTGCCAGTGTGGGGATCGATAACGCTGGCTAGCGCGGCCAACAGGCCTTGTTCGGTGAGGGACATGTCGATTTGTACTTGTAGTGGGTGGGGTCTGAGAAAATGAGTCATCTAGTCTATCGAAGCCCTTCAACCCATGCCGGGAACGGGTTCTTGTCCATCTGGTGCTCCCGCACCTTTGCCTTCCTCTGAAAGATATACCCGCCATGAAATTTAAGATGGCCGAAAACTCCCTGTTCGCTATTTTGCTGCGATCGCGCTGGTGGATCAGTTTTGCCGTGGGCGCTGGCTGGGCCCTGCTGGCAGCGGCGCTGGTGCCACAGCCTTACAAAATCGTTGCGATTTTGGGGTCTCTGCCTTTTTGGGCGCTGGGCTTTGTGGCCTTTGTGCGCCAGTACGACAAGCCAACCCCTGCACAACAGCAAGCCCTGCTGGATATGGCCGCCCAAGATAACTGGAACGATTTCTCCAGCCACCTGGAGCGCGCCTGGAAAATCGAAGGCTACGAGGTTGCACGCAGCCCGGCCGCTGCCGCAGATTTTTTACTGACCCGCAACGGCAAGACCACCTTGGTGCAGGCCAAGCGCTGGAAGGCCGCCACCCACGGAGTCGAGCCTTTGCGCGCCTTGCACCAGGCCATGCAGGTACAAAAAGCCGATGAGTGCGCCTATGTCTGCATTGCCCCGTTACAGGACACTGCACAGCGTTTTGCCGATGAGCAGCACGTGGCCATCTTGCAAGGCTTAACTTTGGCCACCTTGCTGCAAAAGCCTTTGATGAAGCAGCCAGAGTAAGAGCAGTCCATCGCCACGATGGCGATCCATCCAAATTGAGAGCGGTTGGTGCATGTATTTATTTGGATTCAGATTAAATTCAGTCTGAACCCCAGTACTTGACTGCGCCTGTCGCTCTTTTTTCTGCGCATCACTTTGTTACAGGGCGTGCTATACATCGAAACAGACAGCGCTCCAAGACGCTCGCCTGCTACCGCCTCACCCCAATACCTCTTTATTGTCAATGCCCGCTGTTTCCCTGCAATTGCGCTCTCTCAAGCTGCGCCTCCTCCTGCCATATGCCGCACTGATCGTGGTGCTGACTGGCGTGATCGGTGGGCTGACCTACTTGGCGGGCGCACGCACGGTAACCAATCTCTCGGACAACATGCTCAAAGAGATGGCAGCGCGAATGCGGCAAAACATTCAGCACCACGTCAGCGGCTCGGCCGCCGTGCTGGAGGCTGCTTTCCCCAGCGGCATGGCTGCCCCGCAAGACATGCGCACCGACTGGCTGGCCCTGTGCAACCGGCTGTGGGCAGCCACTACGCTGCACCCGCGCACCAACAGCTATGTGTATTACGGAAATATCGCGGGCCAGGGTGTCGGCCTCAAGCGCCAGCCGGATGGCACTGCCGAGCTGCGCATTCGCGCGCAGGGCGACCAGCACCGCCGTTATTACAGCCTGTCAAGCATCGACAGCACCCAGCACTACCTGCGCACCGAACGCGCCATGTTTGACCCGCGCAACCGGCCGTGGTTTCAACTGGCCTCGCAGGTCGATCACCACACATGGACATCTGTCTACATCGACTTTGGCATCAAAGACCTGGTGCTCACGCGCGCGCGCCGTGTGCTCAATACCCACGGTGATTTCGAAGGCGTGGTAGCCACCGACGTTTCGCTCAGCGCCTTGAATGATGTGGTTGACGAGCTCGCCCGCAGTGTCAAAGGCCTGGCATTCGTTGTCGAATCCAGCGGAGAGCTGGTGGCCATCTCCGGCATGAAAAACGTGCGCTTCACCGATGCCGGGCGTATCGAGCGCCTGACCACCCAAACCGGTGGCAATGCACTGGCCAACAGCATTTACCAGCAAATTCAGAGCTATTTCAACGAACCTGTGCCTCAGACGGGCAACACTGACTATCTCTTCAATGTGCGCAGTCTGCAGCTGAAAAACCAGAACGATGAACCGGTGCACGTCGCGTTTGTACGCGTCACGGACCACGCCGGGCTGGACTGGATGGCCGCCGTAGCCGTGCCCCGCGCCACCATCTTGGCCGATGTATCGCGTCTGGTGGAGCTGGTGGTGGTGGTGGGCGTACTGTGCCTGCTCATCGCCCTGGTCATTGGCATGCGCCTGTTTGGCCGCATTGCAGACGACGTACGCAGCCTGTCCAATGCCGTCAAACGCGTGGGCCAAGGCGATATCGCCTCCTCGTTTGAAACCAACCGCAGTGATGAAGTGGGTGAGCTGGCACGCAACTTCAGCCACATGCGCCAGGAATTGTTCACTGACCGCGTGACCGGCGTCTCCAATCGCAGCGCGCTGCAGCATGTGCTCAACAGCTTGATCACACCGCCCAGCCCGAGTGCCACGGTTACACCGTTTGCGCTGCTGTTTCTGGACCTGAACCTGTTCAAGGCACTGAACGACCAATGGGGCCACGACAACGGCGACCGGGCGCTGGCCGAAGTGGCCCAGCGCCTGCGCCACCATGTGCGCACGGATGACCACGTTGCACGCCTTGGAGGCGATGAGTTTGTTGTGGTTCTGCGAGGTGTCGACAACATGGAAGTGGCCGAGACGACCAGCGCCAAGCTCGTCGACCTGATCAGTGCCCCACTGACCACACTGCAAGGCATTCCCGATGGTGTGGTGGTGCACCTGGGTGCCAGCATTGGTATTGCGCTGTACCCCCACGATGCCAAGGATGCGCAAAGTCTGCTCAAACGTGCCGATCAGCAGATGTATGCGAAAAAAGCATTGCGCCCCTCTGCCCATCAGCGCTAGAAGCTCGTAAAGACATAGCAATTTGGACAGCTTGCCCGCATTGGCTGCAAGCCGGGCCTAGGGCTTCTAGAATCGAAGGTTGCTTTTCATCGCCTACGAGAAGACCTCTTTATGTCCCAACGCAAGATTTTCGCTACCACCGCCCTGCCGTACGCCAACGGCAATTTCCACATCGGCCACATCATGGAATACATCCAGGCCGACACTTGGGTGCGTGCACAGCGAATGCAGGGCAATCAGGTGAACTTTGTGGGCGCAGACGATGCCCACGGCGCGCCCATCATGATTGCGGCGGAAAAGGCCGGCAAGACACCCCAGCAGTTTGTGGCCGACATTGCCGCAGGCCGCAAGCAATACCTGGATGGTTTCCATATTGCTTTCGACAACTGGAGCAACACCGACAGCCCGGAGAACCACGAGCTGTCCAAGCAGATCTACCGCGACCTCAAGGCCGCTGGCTTTATCGAAACGCGCACCATTGAACAGTTCTTCGACCCCGAAAAGAACATGTTCCTGCCCGACCGCTTCATCAAGGGCGAATGCCCACGTTGCCACGCCAAAGACCAGTACGGTGACAACTGCGAAGTCTGCAGCTCGGTCTACGCGCCCACCGACCTGATCAACCCGTTCTCGGCCCTGTCCGGTGCTACGCCAGTGATGAAGACGTCCGAGCACTTCTTCTTCAAGCTCTCCGACCCACGCGCTGTGGAGTTTCTGAACGAGTGGACCCAGGACGGCAAGCATGTGCAGCCCGAAGTGGCTGCCAAGATCAAGGAATGGTTTGGCGTGCGCACCAACCCCGATGGCTCCACCAGCGAAGGTCTGGACGACTGGGACATCTCGCGCGATGCGCCTTATTTCGGTATCGAAATTCCCGACGCACCGGGCAAGTACTTTTATGTGTGGCTGGACGCGCCCGTGGGCTACCTGGCATCGCTCAAAGAGCTGCTCAACAAGCGCGGCGAGGATTACGACGCCTACATGGCTGACCCTGATCTGGAGCAGTACCACTTCATCGGCAAAGACATCATCACTTTCCACACGCTGTTTTGGCCCGCCATGCTCAAGTTCAGCGGCCGCAAGACGCCCACCAAGATTTGCGTGCACGGCTTTTTGACCGTGAACAACGGCGAGAAGATGTCCAAAAGCCGCGGCACGGGCCTGGACCCGATGAAGTATCTGGCCCTGAACATGAATCCCGAGTGGCTGCGCTACTACCTGGGTGCCAAGCTCAACGGCAAGAACGAAGACATTGACTTCACCGCCGAAGACTTCATGCTGCGCGTCAACTCCGACCTGATCGGCAAGTACGTGAACATTGCCTCGCGCGCTGCGGGCTTTATCGCCAAGCGCTTTGAGGGCAAGCTGGGTGCCGTCTCGCAAGACGGCCAAGCCTTGCTGACACAGCTGCGTGAAGCCAAGGCCGGCATCGTCACTGCGTACGAAAACCGTGACTCTGCCCGCGCCGCCCGCGACATCATGACGCTGTGCGACCGCGTCAACAGCTATGTGGACGCCAACAAGCCCTGGGAGCTGGCCAAGCAAGAAGGCATGGATGCCCGCCTGCAAGACGTGTGCACCACCTGTATTGAAGCCTTCCGTCTGCTGACGATTTACCTCAAGCCCATCCTTCCGGCAGTGGCCACACAGGTTCAAGCATTCCTGAATGTCTCGCCGCTGCAGTTTGCCGATGCAGACAGTCTGCTGGGCGCAGGCCACACCATTGGCAAGTACGAGCACCTGATGCAGCGCGTGGTGGTGGAACAGCTGGATGCGTTGTTTGAACCGCCGGCTGCCCCTGTGGTTGAAGCCGTGAAACCCGGTGGCGAAGAAATCGCACCCACCATCACGATCGACGACTTTGCCAAGATTGATCTGCGCATTGCCAAGATCGTGGAGTGCAAGGCGGTTGAAGGCTCTACCAAGCTGCTGCAACTGACGCTGGATGCAGGCGAAGGCAAGACGCGCAACGTGTTCAGCGGTATTGCCAGCATGTACAAGCCCGAGCAGCTGCAAGGCAAGCTGACCGTGCTGGTGGCCAACCTGGCCCCGCGCAAGATGAAATTTGGCATCTCTGAAGGCATGGTGCTGGCAGCCAGCCACGCGGATGAAAAGGCGGTGCCCGGCATCTATGTGCTGGAGCCCTTCCCCGGCGCCCAGCCCGGCATGCGCATCGGTTGATGCCCTGACACTTCCAGCCAAGCCTCTGCGGTTTATCTCTGCAGGGGCTTTTTTTATGGCTTGCCGCTTCCATCGCCAAGACCTGCGCAGCACTTTGGCAGCACCACTCATCCATAAAGCATCTTCATAAAAGATGCCAAGCATCTGTACTCAAGATGCACTTGCAAAGAAGTTGGGCTCCATGAAATTCAAGCAATTTCACACTGAAACGCTTTTGTAACAAGCGCTGTATGCTCCTATATTTACGTAGCCATGCATCATCTGGGCCTGCCGCATTCGAAAGCGCATCTACGCAAGAGATCCGACCAGCGGTCCTTATATGCAGGGTGCAGAAACTTCTAACCAGTTGTTTCAATGTGCTACCTAGAATGCGACGCTCCAAAGGGTGCACGGTCATGGGCCTTGCACTTATCCACGATAAACACCCACGGATGCACCCCTGCATTCCGGCACGCGATAGGAGACTGCATGCCTGTGTCCCCCGCTTCCTCACTGCGTTCAGCCTTGTGGCTGGCAGCAGCTTTGCTGGCCCCTGCGGCCATGGCGCAAACCGCGTCCGCACCGGCTACCGCTGGCCTCAGCGTGCAGGACATTTCTGTGCTGGCTGGCACCTGCGCCAACTGCCACGGACCGAATGGCCAATCCACGGGCGGTATCCCTTCACTGCGCGGTGTGGGTGAGCGCCACCTGCTGCAACGCATGCAAGCGTTCAAAACGGGCACCGCCAGCGATGCCACGGTGATGACCCGTCTGATGAAGGGCTATGACGATGCCCAGATCCAAGCTCTCGCCCAGTGGTTCAGCAAGGAGGCCAAGTAAATGACATTCAATCGCCGTACAGTTTTAGGCAGTGCCGTTGCAGGTGCTGCCTCATTGGCCATGCCCGCAATCGTCCGCGCCCAGGGGGGCTCAGCCCATGTGGTCGTTGTGGGGGGCGGCTTCGGTGGTGCTACCGCAGCCCGTTACCTGAAGGCCCGCGCGCCCCAGGTGCGTGTGACGCTGATCGAGCCAGCGCAGCGTTTTTACACCTGCCCGTTCTCCAATCTGGTGCTGGCAGGCTTGCGCTCGTTTGAGAGCATTGGTCACAGCTACGATGGCTTGCGCAAGGCAGGCATTGAAGTCATACACGCCCGTGCCGACAACGTAGACACCAGCGCCCGCCGCGTTTTGCTCTCCAGCGGCCAGGCGCTGAGCTACGACAAACTGGTGCTCTCCCCCGGTATTGATATGCGCTGGGGCGCGCTGGAAGGTTACGACGAAGCCACCTCACAGCTGGCGCCGCACGCCTGGAAGGCTGGCCCGCAAACCCTGCTGCTGAAAAAACAAATCGACGCCATGCCTGACGGTGGCAAGTTTGTGATGGTGATTCCTGCCAACCCCTTTCGCTGCCCACCTGGCCCCTACGAACGCGCGGCCATGGTGGCCCACTACTTCAAGCAGCACAAACCCAAATCCAAAATCCTGCTGCTGGACAACAAGGACGCTTTCTCCAAGCAAGGCCTGTTCTTGCAGGGCTTCAAGGCGCTGTATGGCGACATGATCGAATGGGTCAAGCAATCGGATGATGGCCAAGTGGCGCGTGTGGATGCCAAGCGTCTGGAGGTGGAAACCTCGTTTGGCACCAAGCACCAGGCCGATGTGTTGAACGTGATTCCTCCCCAGAAGGCTGGCTTTATCGCGGACCGTGCAGGGGTCACCGATGCCAGCGGCTGGGTGCCTGTCAAGCCCGACAGTTTTGAGTCGACCCTGGTCAGCAATGTCTATGTACTGGGCGATGCCACGCAGGCGGCCCCCATGCCAAAATCTGGCTTCTCGGCCAACACCCAGGGCAAGGTGGCTGCAGCTGTCATTGCTGCGCAACTGGCCGGCCAAGCTGCTCCTGCAGCCGCCTTCGCCAACACCTGCTACAGCCTGATCGGCACGAACTACGGCATCTCTGTGGCTGGCGTTTACCGCACCGACGCGGGCAAGCTGATCGAAGTGGCTGGCTCTGGCGGCGTCAGCCCAGCAGATGCCGATGCAGGCTTTCGCAAAGCAGAGGCCGAATACGGTGCGGCATGGTACAAATCCATCAGTACGGATATCTGGGATCGTTAAGCCATGACGCTTTTGTGGGCCGGTTTTTTTTGGGGCTGCGCGTTTGGCGCTGCAGCGCGGCTGGGTCGGTTTTGCCTGCTGCGTGGTTTGCGCCAGTCGCTGGGCCAAGACAATTCAGCACCTCGCGGCAGCGCTCCTGCACTGCAGGCCTTTGCCTTGGCACTGGCCGTTGCAGTACTGGCTTCACAAGGCTTGCACTGGGCTGGGCTGGTCGATCTGGGCAATGCACAGATCGTACGCACCAGTTTCTCCATTCCCGGCGTACTGATTGGTGGTGCGCTGTTTGGCATTGGGATGGTGCTGGCCAACAGTTGTGGTGCACGCGCTCTGGTTTTACTGGCAGGCGGCAACCTGCGTGCACTGGTCACGGTGGTGTTTCTTGGCCTGGGCGCACAGGCCAGCCTGACTGGTGTACTGGTGCCCGTGCGCCAATGGTTTCAGGCACTGGCTCCCACAACCGTTGAAAACGCAACCTTGCCCCAAGTTGTGCAGGCGGCGCAATGGACGCCTCTTGCAAGCTTTGCACTGCTGGCTCTCTTGCCCGCGCTGTTATTGACCGCCTATGCGCTGTGGCAACCAGCCCTGCGCCGCAGCCGAGCACAGTGGATCAGTGCTATCGCTATCGGAGCCCTGGTTGCATTCGGCTGGTGGCTGACTGCCACAGTCGATGTGGACCCTTTTGACCCCGAGAAACTCACATCACTGAGCTTTATCGCCCCCATTGCCGAAAACCTGCTTTACCTGCAAGTTGCAGTGGGCCGCGCTTTCAGCCTGGGCCCTGCCATGGTGCTGGGCGTACTGGCCGGAGGCTTGGTCATGGCCTTGCTCACCCGAACCGCCCAATGGGAAGGCTTTCACAGCCCGGCGCATCTGGCCAAAACAGCTGTGGGTGGCGCTCTCATGGGGTTTGGTGGTGTGCTGGCCGTCGGTTGCTCGATTGGCCAAGGACTGACAGGCCTGAGCACACTGGCCATTGCCTCCTTGCCCGCGGTGGCAGGCATCGTTGGCGGCACCTTGATAGCGGTCAAGTTCTTTCCATCTTCCAGCCAAGCCGCTGCTTAGACTATTTCTAGAAGCAACACGGTGGTCTAGAATCGCCGCCAGACAGCTCTGCTTGTGCCGCGTGACGGCTAAGAGGGATTCCCTCATCCTTTGCCCGTTTGTGCTTGGCCCAACGCCAGCCCACACGATCAACGCTCAAGCCTGCACTATTGAGTTTCGTTGATGCAATGGATGCGGCTCCTGCCACATCAGGAGCCCTGAATGCCAACTTTCTTGCTGCTTGCACCGCTTTGTGCCGACCTTGGCCAAGGCATGCGTTCACCAGTAGCTGGCATGGTCACTTCTGTTCCCTTTGCATTCTTGGCTACCGCAAGACCTGCGGCAGCACTTGCACGCATACGCTTGTCCATTTGATTGCCCGATGTCCAACCACAAGAAGGAACTTTGACCATGCAACGTCGCCACTTTTTGATGACCCCGCCCGCCATGGCCTTGGGTGCAGCGGCTACCGCCGTATCTTCGTCTGCACTTGCAGCCCCCATGATCATGACCCCGCAGTCACGCATCCTGCCGCGTGAAGGCAAAGGCCCCCGCATTGTGATTTGTGGTGGTGGCTGGGGCGGCATGACTGCGGCACGGTATCTGCGCGAGCTGATCCCCAACTCGGATGTGATCTTGCTGGAGCGCAACCCCACATTCTGGTCAGGCCCCATGAGCAACAAATGGCTGATCGATATCGTGAACACCGATTTCATCAACCGCGACATGCTGCACCCGGCCATCAAATACGGCTACAAACTGGTGCAGACCGAAGTCACAGGCTTTGAACGCGACAAGAAGCTGGTGCGCACCGCCCATGGCCTGATCGAGTATGACTACCTGATCTTGTCCGGAGGTATCCGCAACGACTATGAAGCCTGGTTTGGCAACGACCAGCGCGCCATTGAATACACCCGCCAGCACTTCCCCAACGCCTACATCCCCAACCAGGAGATGCTGGCGCTCAAGAGCAAAGTCAAGAACTTCAAGGGCGGCACGCTGGTCATGACCCTGCCACCACCACCGCATCGCTGCCCGCCCTCGCCTTACGAGCGTGCATGCTTGATTGCCTGGCACATCAAGAAAAACAAAATCCCCGGAAAGATCTTGATTCTGGACCCCAAGCCCAAGATTGCCCCCATCGGCGTAGGCTACAAGCAGGCGTTTGACGAGCTGTACCCGGACATCATCACGCACGTGCCCAATGCCCGTGTGCAAGAGGTCGACCCTTTCAACAAGCGCATCAAAACTGCTGCGGGCGAGTTCAAATTTGACGATGCCATCCTGATGCCTCCGCACCAGGCCGCAGACATGGTCTGGGCAGCTGACTTGATCGGCAAAACACCTGATGGCAAGCCCACTGGCTGGGCCGACATGGATGTGCGCTACTTCACGGCCAAAACCGACAACAGCGTGTACTTTGTGGGTGACTTGATGGGTGCCATTTCGCCCCAGTTTGGTCACTACCCCAAGAGCGCCCACGTGGCCAACTTCATTGGCAAGATCGTCGCCAAGAACATCTCGCAACGCGTTGCGGGCCAGGAAGTGACGCCTTTGCTGCCAGACAACCTGTGCTACATGATGGTCAATGGCGACCCACAGGAAGAAATCTCTGTGAAGTTCGAGTACGAGGTCGATGCCAACGGCCAAGTCAACCAGACCCAGATCGACATGGATGTACGCACCCCTGACCTGGTCAAGGAAGACTTTGCCTGGATCAATGGAAAATTCAGCGATTTCCTCGGTATCTAAGACATGACACCTGCATATACCCCGACCCTGACGCGCCGCCACATGGTGGCTGGCGCGGCCGCCGCCGGAGCGGTTTTGGCACTGCCCAGCAGCGCAATGGCCCAGGCCAAGACACCCATCGTGGGCCCTTTGGCACCCAACCCTGCGGAGTTCAAGAAAACCATGGAACGGTTCATCGGCAGCGCTACACCGCTGACCGAAGGCCTGCACCTGGATTTGCCTGTACTGGCTGACAACCCCAGCGCAGTGCCTGTCAAAGTCAAGGTCACCTTGCCCATCACTGAACAAGAGTGGTGCGAAGAAATCATTGTGCTGGCCGACCTCAACCCCTCGCCACTGGCATGCCGGGTGCTGCTGACGGTGGATACCGGTGCGGCAGAAGCTGCGGTGCGCGTGCGCTTGACGCAGTCGCAGACCATCCACGCGCTGGCCCGCATGAAAAGCGGCAAAGTACTGGTGGCCAAGCAAGCGGTGACCGTGGCCGCCAGCGGCTGCGGCATGTAAGGAGGTATTCCATGAGCATGAACAAACCTCCCCGCATCTGGGTGAGCAATGAAAAACCCGCCAAGGGTGACATCTTGCGTGTACGCGCGCAGATGGAACACGTTATGGAAAGCGGCTTGCGTACCGACCCGGCCACCGGCCAGGTGCGCCCCCGCAACCTGATGAGCCACTTTGAAGCCAAGATGGCAGGTAAATTGATTTTTACCTGGGATCCGGGTATCTCCATCTCCCAGAACCCGTACATCGAGTTCACGTTCAAAGCCCAGCAAAGTGGCGATCTGACATTCCTGTGGAAAGACGACGCGGGCCAGACGCTGACCGCCAAGAAAACCATTGCAGTAGGCTGACGCCTCACGCGTGCAGCAAAAATCCCCGCTGGCCATGCCTGCGGGGCTTTTTTACGAAGATGCGCCCCACTGGTTTTGAAGACGGATGCACAAAGCACCAAAAGCTGTCCAGACTACTTGCCTTGGTAGCGCCCGGGGCGGTGGCTTACCGACAGGAAAATGCCCATCACAACAGCTGCCAGCACTGACCACGCTACCCGCTCAAACGGCACCACCCACAACGCCAGCGCCACCACGACGCAATCGATGGCCATCTGCACCTTGCCCGCAGGAATGCCCCATCGGTCCTGCGCATACAGCGAGACAATGGTGGCCCCGCCCAGACTTGATTTGTGGCGCGCCAGAAACAATACCCCGGTGCCCATCAGCAGGCCCCCGGCAATGGCAGCAAAAGCGGGGTGCAGATAGTCAATATGGATCAGCCGTGGGCCCAGCTCCGTGATCAGCGACAGCAGCGCCACCGAGAGAAACGTTTTGGCCGTGAACTCCTTGCCCACATATTTCCACGCAAACCAGTAAAACGGGATATTGATCAGAAAGTAGATGCCGCCAAATGACAGCCCTGTGGCGTAGTGCAGCACGAAAGCCAGCCCGGCGGTGCTGCCGGTCAGCAGCCCGGCCTGGGCATACATCATCATGGTGATGCCGACAAAGAGCGAACCCGAAAACAGGGCCTGCGCATCTTCATAGGTGCCGTGTCTGACCACCTGGGGGGTGACAACAGAAAGGGGGGGGCTTAGCTCGGGCTCAGTGGTGGTGCTCATGGCGGATACCGGTTTTTTGCAAGGCTGGCTTGTGGCCAGCAACGCAAACATTAATGCTGCAATGCTCAAAGCAAGAAATGCGCCATCAGATGGTGAGTCTCATTGCGCACTTCACACAACGCAGCGCCCAGATAGGGCGCTGACACAAAATTGCTGCAGCGCAGCAATTAAAGCACTATCCGGTCTTTCAGACTGTCTGCGCACCGCGACATCAACGATCGCCTTGGGGCATTTTCTCGCGGCTGGCTGTGCGCTTGACCGTGCCATGCTCGCCAAAGGTCACCGTAAATTCCATCTCACGGTTGGGTGGATCTATCCAGTTCCAGTCCCAGTCGGTTTCTTGCTTGAGCGCGTAAGTCATGCGCTTGGCAGGCTTGCCCAGCATGCGGCGCACCTGTTCCTGCGTCATTCCAGGCTGAATTTGCTCAAACACATGGGGCGCCACCACCTGGCGCAGCGCTGTCATGACGCCCGCTGAATCGATGGTGATCATGTAATTGCGGTGGCCCATGGGCTGGCGTGGGTACTCAAATGTGCGTGAGCCATCGGACTCAGGCCAGATGGTTTCTGGCTCTCCAAATGCTTTGCGCACCTCAACTTCGGTGGAAAGGCCTTCCTCCAGCTCATTGATCTTTTGCTGATCGCAGCCCACCAAAGTCAAAAAGCTGGTGGCCATCGCAGCCACGATGGCGGTGGCACGCTGAAGTAGGTTCATGGACAGTGTCCCGGTAGAATCGACGATCTAGAGAGGTTACCAGTCCATGTCTATCTTTGCCCGTCCCCATTACACATCCGAAGTCACCCAATTCATCGAACAGATGAAAAAGGACAACCCCCAGCTGGAAGCGCAGCAACTGGCTGGTCGTGCCCTGCTGTGGGACAAGAACGTTAACTACGAAGTCCAGGAAGATGCCGCCCAAGCCAGCGTGGCCCAAAAACCCTACGTTTACCAGAACAACGGCTGAAAACATTTTCAACGTTTTCACTGCCCAGCCCTTGCCAGTCAAGCGCTGGGCGCTCTTATTTAAATGATTGAATGAGCGAAAGTTCTTCCGAGACCACCGAAGCCACGCTGCCTGAATCTGCCAGTTCAGACACCAGCGACGCCCTGATGCCCCATGTGGTCGATCAGGTGGCTTTGGCGCGCCTGTACGGAGAGCCGCTGTTCAAACTGCCCAATGACCTCTACATCCCGCCGGATGCGCTGGAAGTCTTTCTGGAAGCGTTTGAAGGCCCGCTGGACTTGCTGCTCTACCTGATCCGCAAGCAAAACTTCAACATCCTCGACATTCCGATGCTGGGGGTCACACAGCAGTACCTGCGCTATGTGGATGAAATCCGCAGCCGCAACCTGGAGCTGGCGGCCGAGTACCTGCTCATGGCGGCCATGCTGATCGAGATCAAGTCGCGCATGCTGCTGCCGCCCAAGAAGAAAGAGGGCGAGGAAGAAGCAGAAGACCCGCGTGCCGAGCTGGTACGGCGCCTGCTGGAATACGAAAAGATGAAGCTGGCAGCCCAGCAAATCAACCAGGTGCCGCAGTACGGGCGTGATTTTCTGAAAGCCCAGGTGCACATTGAGCAAAGCTTGCAGCCGCGTTTTCCCGATGTGCAAATCAGCGAGCTGCAAGCCGCGTGGCGCGACATCTTGAAACGCGCCAAACTGGTGCAGCACCACCGCATCACACGCGAAGAGCTCAGCGTTCGTGAGTACATGAGCCAAATCCTCAAGCGTCTTCAAGGCAAGCGCTTTGTGGAGTTTGAAAATATTTTTGACCCCAGCAAGGGCAGCACGGTGCTGGTCGTCACCTTCATTGCCTTGCTGGAGCTGGGCAAAGAAACCCTCATTGAGATCACCCAGGCCGAGGCCTATGCGCCCATTTACGTGCGTTTGGCCTATAAGCCCGTTGACGCAACGGTGCTGGAGCCTATTTTTGAAGACCAAGACGAGTAACGGAGACAAACATGCCACACATGACCGTGGAATACACCAACAACCTGCAGGGCCTGAACGAAGCGGCACTGATGGAGCAATTGAACGCTGCCGTGTGCGAACACCCCACCGTCACGGATGAGGCAGATGTCAAAACCCGCATTGCCTGCCTGAGCAACTACCGCATTGGCCTGAACAATGCGGGCCGGGCCTTTGCCCACGTAGAGCTGCGCCTGATGGCTGGCCGCACAGCAGAAGTGAAGAAAGAACTGTCAGAGCGCATTGCTGCCGTGCTCAAGCGCGTCATTCCTGCGCAAGAAGGGCTGCAAGTGCAGTTGAGCGTGGACATTGTGGACATGGACAAGCCCAGCTACTTCAAGGGCAAGCTTTAATTAGCAAAGATCGCCCAGCAAAAAGGCCGCATATGCGGCCTTTTGTTTTTTGTGGTCATCCACCCATTCAAAGTGGCTGCGGTGCCTCGCCCAGCAGCTGTGCTGGAATCCAGCCACGCAGGCTGTTGATAAACGCCCATTGCTGCACGCGTGGAACATCTGACAACCGAATCACACCTTCTACCATTCGCCCCTGCGCCAATGCCTCTTGCCGTCCTACGCCGGCCAGCAGCCCGCAAGTCAATGCAGGCGTGACCCACTGCCCATCGATCAACGCGGCCACATTGCCACGCGTGCCCTCCGTGATTTCACCTGCCTCGTTCCAAAGCAGCGTGTCCCACACATGAGACTCAGTCGGTGCCAAACGCTCATAGTGCATGCGGCGTGACGTTTTGAAGCGCACAAACTCGCCGTGCGCTTCAACCAATGGCTCTGTCGCCCACTGCAGGTAAGCCACAGGAGGCGGGGCTTTGCACACTTGCACCTTGCTGCAAAACTGCCCCTCTGCATTGAGCTCCACCCGTACGCGCCATAAGCCACACGGGTGGGTATCGGCCACATGCTGCAGCGTCAGCTGCACAGCTTCGTCACTCCACGGATATGCAAAGTGGGCTGCGGCCCCTTGCATGCGCTGCAGATGCTGCGCCAGATGGCGAAAGCACCCATCTTGCAGCGCCAGGGTTTCAATAATTTCAAAGCCCATGCTCACCCTTTCTACAAAAGCGCGCTTGGTGCGCCATTCCTGCCACTCACCCTGGGCCGTGGCATCTGCCGTAATACCACTGCCAATGCCACAGCGCAGCTCCTGCCCTTGCACCACCACAGTGCGAATTGGCACGTTGAACGTCGCGCGAATTCCCCCTGCGCCATCAGGGCGCACTACCCCCAGAGCACCGCAGTACCAACCGCGCGGCTGTGTTTCAAGTGCTGCAATCGCCTCCATGGCCGAACGTTTGGGGGCCCCGGTCACAGAGCCGCAGGGGAACAATGCCTCAAAGACTTGCAGCAATTGGGTACCCTCAGGCAGTTGCGCTGTGACGTCTGATGTCATTTGCCACACCGTTGGCAACGCCTGCACAGCAAACAGCTTGGGCACTTGAACTGTGCCTGTCACTGCAATCTTGCCTACATCGTTGCGCAGCAAATCCACAATCATCACGTTTTCTGCACGCTCTTTGACTGAGGTTTGCAAGTGCCGCGCCTGTGCGGCATCGGCCTGCTCCGTAGCCCCCCGCGCCGCCGTGCCTTTCATGGGCCGGGTCAGTATGCGGCCCTGGCCTTGAGCTGGCTGGTGCCAGTCAAAAAACAGTTCAGGGGACACAGAGGCCACCTGCTCCTGGCCCATATCCAGCGACATTGCATACCCACCTGGCTGTGCACGCTGCAGCGCGGCAAACAAGGCAGCGCCATCGACGATGGTCTGTGCCTTGCCATGCAATTGATTGGTGAAATTGATCTGGTAGTAACGCCCTTGTGCAATGCCTGTATGGATGGCGTCCATGCCTGCATTGAAGTCTTCACGGCTGCACGAGGCCTGCCAGTGCAGCGGCGGCAAATGTGCTGTCCGCTGCGGCGGTGCATCCGTTGTGACTGGTGAAGGAGCCTCAAAGAGAGCAAACCACGCCAGCGCACCTTGAGCTGGTTGTGTCTGCAATTGCGGGTGCAACGCACTGGCCGCCTCGTAACGCAAACCACCGACACACCAGTAGCCACGCTGCGCGGCCTGCTCCACTTGCTGCAAAACAGTTTTCAGTGTTGGGGCATCGACGGCCTGCAGTACCTGTACAGGCTGGGAAAATTGATGTTGCAAGCGGGCAGTGTCAGCCTCCAAGGGCTGGCCCATATCTAACTGCACAAAATGAGGGGAAGCGACTGTCATACAGTCCGTAAGCATAGCGGGCGACAGCAGATGGAAGCGCCTGCGCACGGCATCTCCGCAATAGGCAGATAAATGGTGTGTGTTCACAGAAAGCGTGCGGGTCATTGCACACAGGCACAACACCCACTGGAGAACCTGTGAAAATTCCACAGTCAGCCGCTCGCATCCCTGTAATGGACGCCACACGAAGTCGGCAATAATTTCCGCCGGAGGTGTTAAAGATGACCGTTTCTCTTGCCAGTGGGTTGGACTTTGAAGATATGTTCGACCTCGCGCCTGTCTCGCTGTGGATGGAGGATTACAGCAGTCTCAAACAATTGTTTGACCAGTGGCGTGCCGACGGTGTCACAGACCTTCTCGCTTTTTTAAAAGAAGACCCGGCGCACCTGCAGCGCTGCAGCCAGTCCTACCAGGTGCTGCGCGTCAACCAATACACGCTGGATCTGTTCAAGGCAGCCGATCAGGAGACCCTCAAAAGCAAGCTGCACGAGGTCTTTCGGGGGGACATGCTAGACAACATCGTTCCGGAGCTGCTCGCGCTATGGAATGGCCAGCTGCACTTCGAAAACCGCAGTGTGAACTATGACCTGCAGGGACGCAGACTCAACGTCGAGATCAGTGCCCGGGTTCTGCCCGGCTATGAAGACAGCTGGAGCCGCGTTCTGGTGTCACTCAAGGATGTGACCGCTGAAGTGCGCAGCATGCAGCAATTGCAGCGCAGCGAACAATATGCCCGAGACCTTTTTGAGCACTCTCCGGTTTCTCTGTGGGTAGAAGACTTCAGTGCCGTCAAGCGGCTGATCGATGAAGTTCGCAACCAAGGCATCAGCGATTTCCGAACTTTCCTGAAAGTGCATCCAGACTTTGTCACGCGCTGCATGCAGGAGATCCATGTGATCGACGTTAACCAGCAAACACTGGAGATGTTTGACGCAAGCAGCAAAATCGAGCTGGTGCAAAACCTGTCTCAGGTTTTTCGGGGCGAGATGTACGAATCCTTTGCCGAGCAGTTGCAAGATCTGTGGAACGGCAAGCTGGTACAGCAGCGTGAAGTGGTGAACTATTCCCTCACCGGGGACACGCTGCACATCCACTTGGAGTTCGCCGTCATGTCCAGCCATGTGGAAAACTGGGACCTGGTGCTCCTGTCCTTGGTCGATATCACTGCACGCAAAAAAGCCGAGGCCTATCTGGAGTACCTGGGCAAGCACGACGTCCTGACCCAGTTGCGCAACCGTGCTTTCTATATGGAAGAGCTCAACCGGCTCTCGCGCAAAGGGCCATGGCCTCTGTCTGTGATTGCCATTGACATGAATGGCCTCAAAGCCGTCAATGATGAGCACGGTCACGCGGCTGGCGACGCCATGCTGCGACGGGTGGGCGAGGTGCTGGCCAAGGCCGTGGATGCACCGGCCTGCGCCGCCCGTATCGGCGGTGACGAATTCATGGTACTGCTGCCTGCTACCGACGAGCGAGGTGCTCAAGCCATGCAAGAGCGGATTCTGTCCCTGCTTGAATTGAACAACCAGTTCTATCCGGGGCAAACCATCCACATTGCCATGGGCGTAGCCTGTGGCCAGCAGGGAGCATCAATGGAAGCGGTGGTGCACCGTGCCGATCAGAGCATGTATGTTGAAAAAACCCGTTTCTATCAGACCAGCACGCTTAATCGGCGATTGCAGTAAGCAGCACGCAGCAAGCAGTGCTCTGCATGCCAGCAGCAGTTCTGTGCCGCTGTGCCATGGGACGGCCAACCCGGGCACAGATACCCCGCTGGCAGCAATTGCCATTCGATATGGCCTACAACGCCGTACAGCCATCGCAAACAGCTACCCAATTGGACATCTCTTCAGCCTCTCGCCGCCCACTTTGCAGCGCATGCCTGCGCCCTCACAGCGCTTGTTTATGCCCTTTGGTGCAAACGGTGCACAGCCAGGTTCAGCTCTTGATCCTGCAACACCCCATGGAAGTGGGACATGCCAAAAACACGGCACGCCTGCTGCACCTGTGCGTCCATGGCAGCCGCCTGCACGCAGGTGAAGTTTTTGATGGGGAGCAACTCAACGCGTGGCTGCATGCACCCTGGCCGGACCTGAGCACCGATGCAGTCGTGCGCCCCGTGCTGCTTTACCCTCCCACGCCCCCCGATCCGCAGTTGCCCGTAACTGCACCGCCTGCACTGCCCGGCGACTGGCTGGGGCAGCCTGCATCACTGCGCCTGGTGGTGCTGGATGGCACCTGGCGAAAAAGTCGCAAGATGCTGTATCTGAACCCCGCTTTGCAGCAACTGCCACGTCTGCAGCTGCACGGCGTTCTGCAAGGGCGCTATACGATTCGCAAGGCCCACGCGCCAGATCAACTTTCAAGTTTTGAAGCTGCGGTCCAGGCTTTGGCGCAATTGCAATCCTGGGGCGATGAGCACGTCGGCAGGCAGCAGCTCATGCAAAGCTTTGATGCCGCCATCACCCAGCACCAGCAGCTTCAAGCAGCCAGTCACAGCGCTTCTCACAAACGCCAGGGCGCAGAGGTGCTGTTGAACCCTTAGGGTCGGAAGCCCCCCCCCAAGAAAATCCTTGATTTACGCTGAAAACGAGGCGCGAAGCCACCGGCAGTACAAGCGCACGACAAGGCCAAGCAACGACCTACCAAGCGTGGTTCTTATTGATTTTTAGCTGGTGTTAGCTGACGATTAAGTGTCTTAGCACTGATAGGCCCCAGCAACTCCCCCTTGCAAGGGGTGCAAGGACAAACCCTTGCAGCGCACATGCACGACACCGCCTTGCTCAAATTCCAGCTCCATGGTGACCACGCCTTGCAGCTCGCACGGCATGGGCAGTTTTTGAATGCGCTGGCTGGCATGCAGCACAAAGCCCTGGCGGATACGCCCCATACAGGCCGCAGGCTCCAAGGTCTCCCAAGGCTCCGCGTGTTCTGCCGTGAGCAGCACGGGGGCCCAGACTGCATCGGCACGCAGGTCGCTGGCATCGAGCAGACGGGCAGCAGAAAAACGCAGTTGCAGGCGGCCGTCTTCCCACGTGCATTGGGCCACCTCAGAGTCGGTGAACTCAAAAATCATGCTGCGTCTCCTGTTCAGATGTGCAAGGCCAGCCACAACCACACCATCACTGCATGCTGGGGCGATGGCTGCAGCATAGGCAGATGCGCAGCCCAGTGCAAAGTCCAAACTGCTGACCCGCATGTCAGAGCGCATGCCCGCTCAGGGCGCCGCCCCCCCCCCATCCGTTGAAGTCTGGGTCTGAAATATGCGGGCAAGAGCGGCAAGTCATGGCGAATCCAAAAAACAAAATGCCTACCTGCATTGGTAATAAAACGCACCTCTGTACTCCATCGAGGCATTGCATACAATTGAGTGTTGATAATAATTCTCAATTCATAACCTACAGGCCCAGCCGCCTTTGACACTTTTGCCTGACCATGACCGCACATCTCCCGCTCTCTGCACGCAGTCAACCTCGATGGATGCGGCTAGGTACGCTCAGGGCATGTGACTTCAATGGTCCCGATTATCAATTTCTGGATATCCGCCCCGCCGCGCAAGACGCTTTACTGGCCGGACACCTGCAATCACTGCAAGTCCACCCGGGCATCTTGCTGCATGGCGTAGAAGCCCGCGACCTGCGCACGCTCAACACATGCTCCCCAGCAGAACCGGGGCTGCACATTGTGGTGGTTTTAGAGGGCAGCGTAGATGTCTCTTTCGGTGAACAAGCCTTGAAGATGGAGGTGGCCACCACCGGCTCCCGGCCAGTGCAGGCATGTGGGGCCATCATCCATACACGCCCTGGCGATCTGTTCCGACGCCGCTGGAAGCAAGGCAAGTTCGAGCGCAAAATCAGTTTGAGTCTGGAGCCCGCGTGGCTGGCTGATTTATGCCAAACAGACAAGGCAGCGCCGCAGTTGCTGCGCACATGGATCGCCAGCCAGCAGCTGGCGATTCAGCAATGGCAGCCATCTCCCCGGGCGATTGCTGTAGCGGAGCAAATCATTCAGCTGGCACGTGACGGTACTTCGCCACTGTTGCTGCTCAGTCGTACGCTGGAATTGACGCATGAGGCGCTGCAATCGCTTGCTTCGATTGCGCGGCCCTCCGTCCACGCATTGGGCGTGCGAGAACATCAGCGCTTGGCACGACTCAAGCAACTGCTGGACAGCGGCGATGATGCTTGGCGCTCACTGGGCGAGCTGGCGCAGGAAGTCGGCCTGAGTACCAGCGCGCTGCAACGCCAGTTCAGGCAGATTTATGGCTCCAGCATTGATGACTATCGCCGAGCACAGCGCCTAGACCATGCCAGGCACATGCTGGAGCAGACAGGCTGCAGCGTTCTTGAGGTGGCGCATACGGCGGGCTACACCAGCGCAGCCAATTTCTCAACCGCATTCAAGCGGCGGTTTGGCATGTCGCCCAAACTGGTGCGCGGCAAGGTCTAACTCGCATGCCAGGCCGCCAGCGCCAGGCAAAAGTTTATAAATAAGAATTATTTCGATTGAATTGCAAACATTTGCACCGCTTGCGCAAAACACCTGATGCACGGCCAGTGCTGCAATGACGCCTTGCTACATCGGAGGTGCAAAACCCGGTTCGCCGCGCGTGCGTCAGCCAGAAAAACCTCCCTTGCGTCCGCGTAACAAGGTTCAAATGGTCATGACAACTAATTTTCAGCATGCAGTTTCTGCTGCTCCTTTTCGCTGGGCCACGACGGCTCTTCTCGTCGCCTGCGCCACATCTGCGTGGTCACAGCAGGAACAAACCACGCAAATGGACACGATTGTTGTCACCGCCAGTGGTGTGCAGCAGCACATCAAGGACGCGCCGGCGTCCATCAGCGTGCTGACACAGGAAGACATCAAGAAAGGCAACTACGAATCTGTTGCCGATGCCGTGCGCTCCGTACAAGGGGTTTCTTTGGTGGGCGACAACCCCAACACTTCGGACATCGTGATCCGCGGTCTGCCGGGAGAGTACACCCTGATCTTGATTGATGGTCAGCGCCAAAACACCCGCGAGACCATGAACCGCGGCACCAGCGGTATTCAATCCAATCTGCTCCCTCCGTTGTCTGCTATTGAGCGCATTGAGGTCATTCGCGGCCCCATGTCTTCGCTGTATGGCTCTGAAGCCATGGGTGGTGTCATCAACATCATTACCAAGAAAGTGCCCAGCCGCTGGGGTGGCAGCGTGGCTGGCGCCATGACACTGCAAAGCGACGATGACTATGGCAATTCCCGCAACGGCGAGTTCTGGCTGGGAGGCCCTATCCAGAGTGATGTGCTGGGCCTGCAGATCTGGGGCAAGAGCGAAAACCGCAGCGAAGCGGGCAACTTCTATCCTTCTGCGGACACGGCCTATGGACGCAAAAACCAGAACTTGGGCGTCAAGCTGACAGCACGCCCCGACAGCCGCCAAGAAATCGTGCTGGACATGGGCACTGAGCGCACTACGACAGAAACAACACCTGGACGCTCCACACTCCCCACGATCGCTTGGAAAAAGGTTCGCCACACGCGCAACCACTACGGCATCAGCCACACCGGACGATGGGATTTTGGTCAAAGCAAATTGGCCCTGTACACCGAAGAGGGCGAACTGGAAGACTGGCCCAAAGCTGCGCTCTACAGCAACCGCAAAGTAAACAACACTACGCTGGATGGCAATGTGAGCCTGCCGTTTGAAAAGCACGTACTGCGTGTGGGGGGGCAGGTTTTGCGCACCTCCCTCAAAGGCATCAGCAATGAGGCCTCGGTAGCAGGGTTTCCCACGAACACTGACAAGGTTTCGCTGACCAACTACGCGCTGTTTGCAGAAGATGACTGGCTGATTACCGAACAGTTCACGCTAACCGGCGGCGTGCGCATGGACCATGATGAGCGCCACGGCACCCACTGGTCTCCGCGTCTGTACGGGGTGTACCACGCCTCCGATGCGCTCACTTTTCGCGGCGGCATCACATCAGGCTTTAAAGCGCCCACCATTCGCCAAAGCACTGCAGGTTACTGCATGAGCACAGGCGGCAACTCTGGCATACGTGGCCCGTTGTGCGGCAACCCTGACCTCAAGCCTGAAACCAGCCTGACCCAAGAATTTGGCCTTAGTTATGAGTGGGCACCGGCCAGCACTTTGACGGCAACCGTGTTCAACACCAAGTTCAAGAACAAGGTGGTCAGCTTCGACTCCGGTCTGCCATCGCCTGTCCCACCGCTGGCCAACCATCTGTTCGTCTACGACAACGTCGATGAAGTCAAGATTCGAGGGCTGGAAATGGGGGTGAAGATGCCGCTGGCACGCAATCTGCGTCTGGACGCCAGCTATACCTACACCCAGTCGCGCCGCCAAGGCGGAACCGAGACCGCATTTGACGGCACCTCTTTGGATGGATTGCCGCTGGAGAAGACGCCCAAGCACATGCTGCACGCGCAGCTTGATTGGCAAACCAGCAGCACACTCAATACATTTGCACGCTTGAACTATTCCGGCAAAGCCATGTATGCGGGCTTTCGCAATGGCGCCAGTGTCACGCGTGAGCGCGAAGGCTCGGCAACCTTGGACCTGGGCGGGAACTACAGCCTGAACAAGACGACCACATTGCGCTTTTCCGTGTTGAACGTCACTGACCGCAAAGTGCCAGTCGACGTTCGTACACGCACGACAGGGTTGGACGGCAACTGGATGGCAGATGAAGGCCGTCGCCTGTGGCTGGGTGTCAATGCCGAGTTCTAACACCAGCTACGGCAGCACGCGGCGCCAGTGGCTGCAAAGCACAGCAGCCCTGGCAGGGCTGATGCTGAGCGGGGTTGCGCCTGCCAGCAGCCAGCCTCTGCAGATTACCGATCTACGTGGCCGCACGGTACGACTGCCCAAACCGGCTCAACGCATGGTACTGGGCGCTACCGATGACTTTGTTTTGCTGTCCATGCTGGATAAGCAGCCTGCGCGCAATGTCGTTGCCTGGAACAAATGGCGGCTTGATGCGCAAAGCCTGCTGATGCTACGCGGGCCTGATACCAAGGCGTTTGACCATATGGCACAGCTTGCGATTGACGGGCCGCAGAGCCTGCATGCCGAGTCATTGATCGCCCTGGAGCCTGATCTGATTGTGCTGGATGCCTTCTATGCCAAAGCGACCCAAACTGTGGCACGCCTGGAAAAAGCAGGCATTCCTGTGGCTGTGCTTGAAATCAACCCCGATCTGCGCCAGCCCCAACCCACACAGGGCTTGATTCAGTTTGGCATCTTGACGGGCCATGAGGCACGCGCCAGAGAAGTTGCCAGTTTTATAGAGCAACGTGTCCACCGTATTCGCGAAGGCGTGCAACGCCTGAAATCCCGCGGAGCACCTGAGCCCTTGGTGCTGATGGAGCCCCATGCAGGCTCGGCACCTTGCTGTCTGTCCATGGGAAATGGCAAAAATCTGGGCGATATGGTTCGCATGGCGGGGGGCCGTCTGATGGGCGGGGAGCTGATTGCAGGCATGGCCGGCACACTGAGCACCGAATACGTCATCGACCAGGACCCCGAAATTTATATTGGCACAGGGGGCGGTCATTTAAAGGCACGCAATGGTCTGCTGCTCGGACCTGGTGTGAGCACGTCACAGGCTCACTCCAGTCTGCAGCATGTCATTCAACGCACAGGACTCTCGCACACACGCGCCATTCGCAATCGCCGCGTGCACGGCATCTGGCACGGAGGTCTGGGGATTGTCAATTTGGAATGTATTGCCAGCTGGCTCCATCCCGAAGAATTTGCCGACGTCCGACCCCAAGCGACATTGGATGCTTTAAATCAGCGCTTTCTGGCGTTTCCCTGGCAAGGAACTTTCTGGACCAGCCTGCAAGCAACCGCAGCCCCGCTACCGTGAACACCCCGAACTGTGCCCCCCATTCCAACAGCCACGTCCTGCACGCTTACCGCGCCAGCCAATGGAGGCGCCGAAGCCTGATCGCTGTGCTGGCCCTCTTGACCCTGCTGGCCATCCTGCTGGATATCACCACAGGGCCTTCATCGCTGGGTTTTATGCAAGCCGTGCATGGCCTGTGGCAACCCGAAACGCTGCCTCGCAGCCTGCAGGTGGTTCTTTGGGAAGTGCACTTGCCGGTCGTGGTGCTGGCCGTTCTTGTCGGCATGGCGCTCTCGCTGTCTGGTGCAGAGATGCAAACCATACTGAGCAATCCACTGGCTGAACCCTTTACGCTGGGTGTGTCTTCAGCAGCTGCACTGGGCGCTTCACTGGCCATCGTGCTTGACTGGGGCATCCCGGGCTTGCCTGCGGCCTGGGTCGTTTCTGGCAACGCCTTTGTCTTTGCGTTGATTGCACTGGCGCTGCTGCAGATGATGGCCAACCGACCCGGCACCAATACCCAGATTCTGGTGCTCTTTGGTATTGCGATTGGCTTTGCGGCAGCAGCACTGCTGTCACTGGTGCAATTCGTGGCCAGTGAAGATGCTCTGCAGCAACTCATTTTTTGGAGCATGGGCAGCCTTGCCCGTGCTGACTGGCCCAGCGTCACCATGCTGGCATGCGTTGTTGCAGTCGTCACACCGTTTACCTGGCGTGCCGCCAGCGCTATGACGGCCCTGAGCTTGGGCGAAGAACGTGCCCAGAGTTTTGGCATCGATGTGGCCAAGCTGCGCCGCTGGGCGCTGCTGCGCATCAGTTTGCTGGCTGCCGTGGCAGTGGCCATGGCAGGCACCATTGGTTTTGTAGGCTTGGTGGGCCCGCATGTGGCCCGCATGCTCGTTGGTGACGGACACCGCCATCTGCTGCCAGCCAGTGCCTTGGTAGGGGCCTTGTTGATGGCCCTGGCGTCTGTCATCAGTAAATCAGCGGTACCCGGTGTTTTGCTGCCGGTTGGCATCATCACTGCCTTGGTGGGATTGCCGGTTTTCATGATGCTGGTGCTCAACCGCACCCGGAATGCGCCATGAGCCAAGCAACATCTTCACACGCTTGCGCAGCCCTGGAAATACGTGACCTGACGGTTCGCTACCGCCAGCGCGCTGTACTGCATGGACTGACCCTGCCAGCACTGCAGCCGGGTCGCGTGCTGGCCTTGGTCGGACCGAATGGGGCAGGCAAATCGACCTTATTGCGTGCGCTGGCGGGATTGATACCCGCCACTGGTCTCGCAGCGCTCGGCAAGCATGAGCTGCTCACACTTTTGCCGTCTACACGGGCGGAAATGGTCAGTTTCATGCCGCAGCACGTTCCACCAGGCACCACCATGACCGTGCTGGAAGCCACACTGGTCGCCACGCATGGGCTGCACATGCACCAGCCACTGGAGCAGTCGCTGCAGGTGCTGCAGCAGCTGGGCATTGCCCATCTGGCGATGCAGGCACTCAGCAGCCTTTCTGGTGGACAGCGCCAAATGGCAGCACTGGCCCAGGCAGTGGTTCGCAATTGCCCGGTATTGCTGCTCGATGAACCTGTCAGTGCGCTGGATCTGGCCCACCAGTGGCAGGTCTTGCACAGCGTGCAATCCCTGGCCCGTGCAGGGCGCATTGTCTGCATGGTTTTGCATGACTTAACTTTGGCAGCGCAGTGGGCCGACGACATTGCACTGCTGCAAGGCGGCCAATTGCTTGCCTTCGGCCCACCGCAGTTGGCCATCACCCCTGAGCTGCTGCGCACTGCTTATGGCGTGCACAGCCGAGTCCGCCACTGCGAGCAAGGCCGTATGTATGTGATGGTGGATGGTCTGGCTACGCCCCCTTCTTCCCTTTCCCCTACGCCATTGGCACAACAGGAGTTGCGATGACATCGCTGCAAGCGCACAGTTGCGTGCGCTCCGACCAAGCCCACGTTCTGGTTCACACCATCGTGGAGCACATGCAAGAACACGAACTGGAACCACGCCAGCAAGGAGAACGCTGGGTACTTTCTTACGCCGGCGGTCTGGGCAGCCTGTGGCAAGAGGCAGGGCATATACACCTGGACATTACTGCCCCCACACTGGATGCCCTGCACGACCTGAAACTCATCATGGCGCACGTGGTGCTTGACGTTACGGGCAGTGACGATGACGCCCTGTCGTGGCAAGGAGACGGCAACGCCTTGCAGCGCCCGCCCGCCTTTCGCCTGTTGCGTGTGCTTTCCATCCGCGACCTGACACCCCATATGCGCCGCGTGCGCTTTGCTTGCCATGATCTGGCACGCTACGACCAGCCTGACAACATCCACTGCAAGCTTATCTTTCCCCAGCCCGGCATCAGCGAGCCGCAATGGCCGACGCTGACCAGCAGCGGCATGCCGCGATTTCCCGAAGGTGATCAACGCTTGGATGTCCGCACCTACACCATTCAGGCGATCGACGAAAAAGCAGGCTGGATGGATGTCGATTTTGTAGTGCATGCCGATGCTGGCCCCGGTTCAGCCTGGGCCAGCCAGGCAACTGCCGGCCAGACCATTGGCATGAGTGGCCCGGGTGGCCGCACAGCCACACCCGCAGACTGGATGCTGCTGGCTGGCGACGACACCGCCCTTCCCGCCATGCTGCGCATTGCCGCAAGCCTGCCCCAGCACACACGCGGCCATGTGTTTGCTGAAGTTCAGGGCCCAGAAGATGAACAAGCCGTGCAGACGCCGCCAGGGCTGCAGTGGCACTGGCTGCACCGCGCTGACACCGAAGCTGGTCGCAGCAGCTTGCTGCAGGCAGCGCTGCGATCGGTCACTTGGCCAGAGCCGTCAGCAAGCAAATTCCTCTGGGTCGGTGCCGAATTTCAAACCGCACAGGCCATCCGACAATGGGCCAAGGAAGAAAAGGGCCTAGAAAAACACGAACAACTGATCGTTGCCTATTGGCGCCATGGCATGAGCGAGTCGCAATTCAAGTCCAAGGCAAAAAGTGAGCCCTCCAGCAAGTAAGCCTGCAGCGGCCTGGCGCTCCCAGGTGCTGCGGCATGCACTGGATCTGGCACCACTGCGCAACACCAGCTTTAGCTGGCTCTATACGGTGCGAGTGATTGCCGTCGTGGTGTATGGCGTTCTCGGTATTACCGTGGCATGGCAAGTGTGGAGCCTCACGCAATCTTCCCTGAAGGTTGCGGGTGTCGGCGTAGGTCTGGCCCTTGGCACCATGCTGGGCCTGATGGTGGGCGGGTTCTTGGCCGACCGCGTCAACCGCCGCACCACCATGGTGGCGGGCAGAGCCGCCTATATACCCGTCGTCGTGCTGCTGCTGATCAACAGCCTGCAGACATCGCCTCAGGTGGAGTGGATTTATCTGGCCACCGTGCTCAGCGGCTTGACCGGCGGCATCAGCGCCCCTGCCCTGATGGCATCCGTGCCTGCGCTGCTGCCGCCCCAGCAGCTGGCCGCTGCCGGGGCCTTGGGCGCACTGGCTGAGCAGCTGGGGCGCCTGATCGGCCCTCTGCTGGCAGCTGCACTGATCAGCTTCGGCGGCAGCAGCGCTTGCTACACGCTGGCACTGGCGGGCGCCCTTGCCACACCACTGCTGTTATTGCGTCTGCCCTCCATGCCGCCACCCACCCACACCGCAGCACTGCGCCCGCCCCCGGCATGGCGAGCGTGGCGTGAAGGCTTGCTGTTTGCCTGGCGCAGCCCTGTCGTTGGCGGGCTGCTGCTGCTGGATGTGGTCATGGCCCTTGCCGCCACGCCCTGGGTGTTGCTGCCGCAACTGGGGGTGGAGTCGCTCGGCGGTGATGCCCAGCTGGTGGGCTGGCTGCATGCTGCCCCTGCCGCTGGCGCGATGGTGGCGGCAGCCACCTCTGGCTGGACACGGCGCTTGCAGCGGCCCGGAGCGTTGCTGATCGTCGCAGCCGTGGTCTGGGGGCTGGCATTGGCAAGCGCCGGCGCCAGCACACAGGCTGTCTGGGTGCTGGCACTGCTGGTGCTGGCAGGCGCGGCGGACACCGTGGCAGACATCGTGCGCGGCGCGCTCTTGCAACTGCACACCCCCGATGCGCTACGGGGCCGAGTGTCCGCGCTGTGGCTCATGGAAATGCATCTGGCCCCGGCCGCAGGCGGTGTGTTTCTAGGTGGCGCAGCGCAGCGCTGGTCTGCCAGCGCGGCCTTGTTGGCGGGAGGGCTGGTTTGCGCATTTACATCATTGCTGGCGGGTGGCTTCAACCGCAGCCTGCGCCACAGCCCATGGCGGTGTGAACAGACGCTGCCCAGCACGGCCCCTTCAAACTAGCGCGGGGTGCCGCAAGCCGCTGCAGCTTCGGCTTGCAGCGCCTGTACCAGCCAATCAACTTCGGGGACGGCAGGCCGGTGCAAGGGCAGCAGCATGTGCACCTGAAACGGTATGGAAAACTGCAAGGGCCTGAGCACCAGGTCAGCGCCTGCGCAGGCACGGGCAGTCAGCGGATTCACAATCGCCACGCCCAGCCCGTGCTGCACCATGGCACACACGGCCACGGCACTGTGCGTTTCCACCAGCATGCGCCGCTGCACGCCTGCTCTGGCCAGCACTGCATCGATCTGCACACGGTAAGGGTCATCACGCGCCAGGCTGATAAATGCCTGCCCATCAAAGTCTTGTGCCTGCAGCACAGGCTGGGCTGCCAGCGGATGGGCTGCGGGCAGCACCGCCACCTCATCCATGGCAGGCAAGGCGATCACGCGGGTGCCCGGTGGGGCGTCGCCCAACTCGGTCAGCCCCAGATCAAACCGCTGCGCAGCCATCCACTCCTGCAGCAACGGCCCTTCTTGCGTGGCCACACTCACCGCCACGGCGCCGTGGCTGCGCTGCAAGCGCTCCAGCGCCCCCGGCAGCAAGGCATGGCTGAGCGCTGGCAGGCTCAGTACGCTGATGCGCCCCTGGTGTGGCTGCCCCAGTGCCAGCGCATGCTCCACCACGCGATCCAGCCCCTCCCAGCTGCGCTGCACTTCCTCCCACAGGCGCAGCGCACGGGCATTGGGCCGCAAGCGGCTTTGTGCGCGCTCAAACAGCGCGTAGCCCAAAAGCTGCTCCAGCCGCGCCAGTTCACGGCTGACCGTAGGCTGTGAGGTAAACAGCATCTGCGCTGCAGCCGTGGCGCTGCCAGTGAGCATGAGGGCGCGAAACACCTCGATATGGCGGTGTGCAATGCGGTCTGGATTGGCGGGCGTGGGTTGCGCATTCATGGCACAAGCATATCGAAAATGAATAGACCAAATAAGCATAAGCATTGGTCTGAATGCATAAAACCTACGAAGATGGCAACCGTTACCAACCTTATGGGCTGTCAGTGCTGGTCAAACCAGTGCATGCAGCCATCCAACACTTAAAGCCATGTCTTGCCCTTTCTCGCCAGAACAACTGTGGAACCTTGCTGATGAATTTGGCACCCCGCTGTGGGTGTACGACGCCCAGGTGATTCGCGAGCGCATTGCCCAGCTCAAGGCGTTTGACACCGTCCGCTTTGCCCAGAAGG
The DNA here is from genome assembly GCF_014836675.1 of Comamonas avium. GTDB lineage: Bacteria > Pseudomonadota > Gammaproteobacteria > Burkholderiales > Burkholderiaceae_C > Comamonas > Comamonas avium. The sequence continues at coordinate 203,856 of NZ_JACSQK010000005.1, read as the reverse complement.
CGTGCTCCAACATCCACATCTTGAAACTGATGCGCGAGCAGGGCGTCAAGGTGGATGCAGTCTCGCGCGGCGAAGTGGTGCGCGCACTGGCCGCTGGCTACGTGGCCGGGGGCGAGCCCTCAGACATCGTCTTTACCGCCGATGTGATGGACGCCGCCACGCTGGCGACCGTGGTCGACTACAAAGTGCCGGTCAACGCGGGCTCCATTGACATGCTGCACCAGTTGGGCCAGGCATCGCCCGGCCACAGTGTGTGGCTGCGCATCAACCCCGGCTTTGGCCATGGCCACAGCAACAAGACCAACACGGGCGGCGAGCACAGCAAGCACGGTATCTGGCACACCGATCTGACGGCAGCACTGGATGCCATTGCCCAGCACGGCCTGCATCTGGCTGGCCTGCACATGCACATTGGATCAGGGGTGGATTACTCGCATCTGCAAGAGGTCTGCGGTGCCATGGTGGCGCTGGTCAAGCGTGCCAAAGAGCATGGCCATGACCTGCAAGCCATCTCGGCGGGCGGCGGCCTGTCCATCCCCTACCGTGAAGGCGATGCCACCATCGACACCGACCACTACTTTGGTCTGTGGGACACCGCGCGCAAGCAGGCAGAAGTCATCATCGGCCACAAGCTGACTCTGGAGCTGGAGCCCGGCCGCTTTCTGGTGGCCGAGTCGGGCGTGCTGCTGGGCACCGTGCGCGCCACCAAGAACGCAGGCAACAACCACTTCACTCTGGTGGACACCGGCTTTAACGAGCTGATGCGCCCCAGCATGTACGGCAGCTACCACGGCATGCACATCCAGCGCCGTGGCGCGGGCGTACTGCCGCCCGTGCGTGACAGCGTGGTAGCAGGCCCGCTGTGCGAGTCTGGCGACGTATTCACCCAGGGCGACGGCGGCGTGGTACTGCCCCGCACGCTGGGTGATGCGCAGGTGGGCGACCTGCTGGTCATTCACGACACGGGTGCCTATGGCGCGTCCATGTCCAGCAACTACAACACCCGCCCGCTGGCTGCAGAAGTGCTGGTCGATGGCAGCAAGGTACAACTGATTCGCCGCCGCCAGACCGTGGAAGAGCTGCTGGCGCTGGAGCTGGACCTTTAACGCGCCCCGTGTACCCCATTAAAAAAGGAGCCTTCAGGGCTCCTTTTTTATCTTTATAGCTACCAGCGCTTATCCAGCAAGGTTTTCAAATACAAAAGTATCTGAAAACCTTTGTACACCTGCGCAAGTAGCTCATTTTTTATATACCTTCACTTTTCGGATCTCGCGCCATCAGGCGCTGCACCGCATCTTGCGGGCTGATGCGGCCATCCAGCAACTGCACCACGGTGGCGGCAATCGGCATCTCTACGCCCGCGGCCTGTGCACGCTGCACCACGGTGCGTGCGCTGTACACCCCTTCGGCCACGTGCCCCAGCGAATCTACGGCCTGCGCCAGCGTCATGCCCTGAGCCAGCAGCAGCCCCACTTTGCGGTTGCGCGAGAGGTCGCCCGTGGCCGTCAGCATCAAATCCCCCAGGCCACTCAGGCCCATGAAGGTGTCGGCCTTGGCACCCAGCGCCACACCCAGACGCGTCATCTCTGCCAGTCCGCGCGTCAGCAAGGCCGCCCGTGCGTTCAGACCCAGATGCATGCCATCGCACAGGCCTGCAGCAATCGCCATCACGTTTTTGACAGCGCCGCCCACTTCCACGCCCACGATGTCTTCGTTGGCATACAGGCGCAGCGGGCCCGTGTGAAATGCCTGCAACAAGGCCTGGCGCACCAGCAGATGCCGGCTGGCCGCTACCAGCAGCGTCGGCTGCCCATTGGCCACTTCCTGCGCGAAGCTGGGGCCACTCAAGGCACCGCTGGCTAGCTGCGGCGCCACCTGTGCACACACCTCATGCGGCATCAGACCCACGCCGCTGTGCCCGGCAGGCACAGCTTCAAAGCCTTTGCACAGCCATGCCACGGGCACCGTGACATGTGCATCAGCCAGGGCCTGCAATGTGCTGCGCAGTGCAGACATGGGCGTAGCCACAATGACCAGCTCCATACCCTGCACGGCTTGCGCCAATGGCGCCGCGCTGACTTGCAGCGCCGCAGGAAATGCCATGCCCGGCAAATAGCGGGCATTGCTGCCTGCCGCCTGCATCTCCTGCACCTGCTGGCTATCGCGCGCCCACAGCGTGACGTGGTGGCCCGCACTGTGGCGCGCCGCTGCAATCGCCAGTGCTGTGCCCCAGGCACCAGCACCAATCACAATTAAATTCATAGCTTTTAACGCTGATTCATCAAGCCTCAGAGGCTAAAAATGCATAAAAAAAGGCTCCGCAAGCGGAACCTCTTTTGTAGCATGCCCACAGGCTGGCTGCGTGACAGTGGCTTACTGCACCGTGCCTTCAACTTGCCCGGCGGCGTCGGCATTTTGCTGCTCGTACATGGCTTGAAAGTTAATTTCAGCCAAATGCACAGGCGGGAAACCAGCGCGGGTCACGATGTCGGCCACGCTGGCACGCAGGTATGGGTACACGATTTGAGGGCAAGCCACGCCAATCACGCCACCCATCTGCTCTTCTGGGATGTTGCGGATTTCGAAAATACCGGCTTGCTTGGCTTCCACCAGGAACAAGGTTTTGTCTTCGATCTTGGTTTGCACGGTGGCCGTCACAGCCACTTCAAACACGCCTTCAGCCACTGGAGTGGCTTCCACGCCCAGTTGGATGTCGACATTGGGTTGTTCTTGCTGCAGCAAAATAGCGGGCGAATTGGGTTGCTCCAGCGACAGGTCCTTCAGATAGACACGTTGAATCTGGAAGACGGGAGTAGCTTGTTCGGACATGGTGTCAGTCTTTCTTACGCAAAGCAGGCGATCATAAAAAGGCCCGCTGGCAGTGGCTGCGGCAGCGGGCACTTAAGCCGATCATTATGCAGGCATGCAGCCCGCACAGAAAAATCAGGCGTTGAGCAAAGGCAGCAGCTCGCCTTTGGCATCCAGTGCCATCAGGTCATCGCAGCCGCCCACGTGGGTGTCGCCCACAAAAATCTGCGGCACCGAGCGGCGGCCTGTAATTTCCATCATCTGAGCACGGGCAGCAGGGTCCACGTCGATGCGGATTTCTTCAATCTGCTCCACGCCCTTGGACTTGAGCACTTGCTTGGCGCGCACGCAGTAAGGGCAGACGGCGGTGGTGTACATCTTCACGGCTTGCATGACAGGAATCCTTGTGAGTCAAAAATGAAGGCTGCAAAAAAGGGGCCTTGCAACCCCTTAATGGTAGGACAGTTGAAAAAAACTGACCTGCTTAAGCTTTAGTGACAGGCAGGCCCGCATCGCGCCAGGCCTTCATGCCACCGGCCAGTGCCTGCGCATGCTCATAGCCCAGCTTCTTGGCCTGGGCTTCAGCGCGCACCGCACGGGCACCCTTCTCGCAAACCAGCACCACAGGCAGGGCCTTGTTCTTGGCCATCTGGGGCAGGCGCTCGTCCAGCTGTGCCAGAGGAATGTTCTTGGCATTGGCAATATGGCCCTTCACATATTCCTCGGGTTCGCGCACATCCACGATCACCGCTTTTTCGCGGTTGATCTTGGCCACAGCCTCATTGGGCTGCAGCGAACCGTTGCCCATACCCTTGAGCGAAGGCACCAGCAACAGGCCACCGGTGACCACCGCCAGCAAAATCAAATACCAGTTTTCAACAATGAAAGTCACGTCAGTCCTTGGGTTGGCAAAGCGTGCAATTTTAGGGGCACTGCCAACGCCCCTGACAAAGCAAGCTATACAGAGCCGGCGCACAGCCTAAAATAGCAGGCTACACCCTTTCCCCTTTGTGTTGTTGTGCAGAAAGAAGCCATGTACAAGCTCGTGCTGATCCGCCACGGTGAGTCCACCTGGAACCTTGAAAACCGTTTCACCGGCTGGACCGATGTTGACCTGACACCCACGGGCATCGCCCAGGCCAAAAAGGCCGGTCAATTGCTTAAAGCTGACGGCTATGAATTCGATGTGGCCTACACCTCCGTGCTGCAGCGCGCTATTCACACCCTCTGGTACGCACTGGACGAGATGAACTGCACCTGGCTGCCCGTCAACAAAGACTGGCGCCTCAATGAGCGCCACTACGGCGGCCTGCAGGGCCTGAACAAGGCCGACATGGCCAAGCAATACGGCGAAGAGCAAGTACTGGTCTGGCGCCGCAGCTACGATGTGCCGCCACCAGCGCTGGAGGCCAACGACCCACGCAGCGAGCGTGGCGACCGCCGCTACGCTCACTTGCAGCCCGAGCAAATCCCTTTGACTGAATGCCTCAAGGACACCGTGGCCCGCGTGGTGCCGTTCTGGAGCGAAACACTGGCACCCCAGATCAAGGCAGGCAAGCGTGTCGTGCTGGCCGCCCACGGCAATTCGATCCGCGCACTGGTGAAGTACCTGGACAATATCGCCGATGACGCTATCGTTGGTGTCAACATTCCCAACGGTATTCCACTGGTGTATGAGCTCGATGAGAACCTGAAGCCCATCCGCAGCTACTATTTGGGTGATGCACAAGCTGCAGCCAAGGCTGCAGCCGCCGTTGCAGCCCAAGGCAAGGTGTAACACCCTTCCTGTCTACGGGTGGTTGCGTCTTTAACGCACCACCTGCAAGGCAGCGCCGTGTATATTTGTCGACGCAGGTAAAAACTAAAGTCTCTATGAGCCAAAAACTCAAAATTGCTGGATGGGTCTCGTTGGGCGTTTTAGCGGGGGCACTGACCACGGTGTCACTGCAAACCGTTGCGCGCGGCGGCATCTCGCCCCTTCCTCTGGAAGAAATCCAGCAGCTGTCGGCTGTGTTCGGCATCATCAAGACCGATTACGTCGAGTCTGTGGACGACAAAAAGCTGATCACCGACGCCATCTCTGGCATGGTCTCCAGCCTCGACCCCCACTCCCAGTATTTCGACAAGAAGTCTTTCAAGGAATTCCGAGAAGGCACTTCGGGTCGCTTCGTGGGCGTGGGTATTGAGATCACACAGGAAGACGGCTTGATCAAAGTTGTCTCTCCCATCGAAGGCTCTCCCGCTGACCGCGCCGGTCTGAAAAGCGGTGACTTGATCACCAAGATCGACTCCACCGCTGTCAAGGGACTGACACTCAATGAGTCCGTCAAGCGCATGCGCGGTGAGCCCAAGACCAAGGTCGAGCTGACCATCTTCCGCAAGGACGAAAGCCGCACCTTCCCCGTGACCATCACGCGCGAAGAAATCAAGACCCAGTCGGTCAAGGGCAAGCTGATCGAGCCCGGCTACGCCTGGGTACGCCTGAGCCAGTTCCAAGAGCGCACCGTGGATGACTTTGTGCGCAAGGTTGAAGAGCTGTACAAGGAAGACCCCGACATCAAGGGCGTGGTGCTGGACCTGCGCAATGATCCGGGTGGCTTGCTGGATGCCGCTGTCGCCATCTCTGCCGCATTCCTGCCGGAAGGCGTGACCGTGGTCAGCACGGACGGCCAGCTGGAAGAAAGCAAAGCCGTCTTCAAGGCTGCGCCAGAGTTCTATGCACGCCGTGGCAATGGTGATCCGCTCAAGCGCTTGCCTGCTGCACTGAAAAAAGTGCCATTGGTGGTGCTGGTCAATGAAGGCTCGGCCTCTGCCAGCGAAATCGTGGCAGGTGCTTTGCAAGACCACAAGCGCGCCACCATCATGGGCAGCCAGTCGTTTGGCAAGGGCTCGGTACAAACCGTGCGCCCCTTAGGCCCAGATACGGGCCTGAAGCTCACCACAGCGCTGTACTACACGCCGAGCGGAAAATCCATTCAGGCCAAGGGCATTGTGCCCAACATCATGGTGGACGAAACAGCAGAAGGCGATGTCTACGCAGCCCTTCGCATGCGTGAAGCCGATCTGGAAAAGCACTTGGGCAACGGTGATGCCACCGCCGAAAGCGAAGCTGCTGCGGCCCGCGAAAAACTGCGCGAAGAAGCCCGAAAGCGCCTGGAAGAAGATGCTAAAAAGCCCATCGCTGAACGTCGCCTGCCTGAGTTTGGCTCTGCCAAAGACTTTCAATTGCAACAAGCTTTGAACCAGCTCAAAGGTCTGCCAGTCAAAGTCAGTAAGACTTTGACTGAACGCCCTCCAGAGCAAAAAGACAAAGACGAATAAATAGAGATAGCAGCTATCGCAGAACCAGCTTAGTTTTAAAAGTTAATTCATATTGAAACCTAAGTAGGACAAGCGCCAGCCGCTCTCTTTTTCTTTAACAGCCGGGTGCCTTGTGCCCGGCTTTTTTCATGGAACCACCATGAACGACGAACAACTGCTGCGCTACTCACGACACATCCTGCTGGACGAAGTTGGCATCGAAGGCCAGCAAGCCATGCTGGATGCGCACGCACTCATCATTGGTGCAGGTGGTTTAGGCTCTCCGGCTGCACTGTACCTTGCTGCATCAGGCGTGGGCCACATCACTCTGGTCGATCATGACAGCGTCGATCTGACCAATTTGCAGCGCCAGATTGCCCACACCACCGCTCGTGTGGGCCAGCCCAAGGTGCACTCTGCAGCGCAAGCGCTGCACGACATCAATCCCGAAGTGACCGTGCGCTGCATCGAGCAACATGCAGATGCCGCGTTGCTCGATGAACTTGTCTCACAGGCTACGGTCGTTTTGGACTGCTGTGATAACTACCAAACGCGGCAAACTGTGAATGCCGCGTGCGTCAAACACAAAACCCCTCTGGTTGCTGGAGCGATCATTCGTTTCGATGGCCAGATTACGGTGTTTGATCCACGCAAGGAAACATCACCCTGCTACGCATGCCTGTTCTCACCCGAAGAAACTTTTGAAGAAGTGCAGTGCTCCACCATGGGTGTCTTTGCACCTTTGGTCGGCATTATTGGGTGCATGCAAGCGGCCGAGGCTTTGAAGCTGATTGCACAGGTTGGTGAGTCTTTGGCAGGTAAGTTGTTGATGTTGGACGGAAAGAACATGGAGTGGTCGCGCATGCGTACCAGCCGCAATCCCGAATGCATCGTTTGTTGTAACCAGAAGTAGGCTATTGACTACAAACACCAGTCACAGGGACATGCAAAATTTAAGCACTGTCTCCCCGATGCCATTGCACTTCATTGATTTATTCCCACTGTGACTCTCCAAACTTTCTTCGTGGAAGACAACGCCACCATTCGCGAAAACTTGATCGAGACTTTGCTTGAACTCTCGGATGTCAACGCTATCGGCTATGCAGAAACGGAAGCAGAAGGCATTGCCTGGCTGACAGACCCGCACAACCACTGGGACCTGGCCATCGTCGATCTGTTTTTGCGCCAGGGCAGTGGCTTGGGCGTCGTGGCTGCCTGCCAGAACCGCAAACCTGGTCAGCGCGTGATTGTGCTGAGCAACTACGCCACGCTGGATGTACGCCAGCGCTGCAAAGAGCTGGGGGTGGATGCTATTTTCGATAAATCCAATGAAATTGATGCTTTACTGGATTTCTGCATGGAAATGACGTGACCGGGTTTTCTTTCAAGCATAAAAAAGCTGACTTCCGTCAGCTTTTTTTATGCTTGAAAATGTAAAAAGATCAATCGATCAATTTGTTTTTCAATGCGTAGTAAGTCAGATCGCTGTTGGAAGACAGCGCCATCTTCTCCATCAAACGCGTGCGGTACGTGCTGACTGTTTTGACGCTCAGTGACAGCGACTTGGCAATATCACCTGCTGTTTCACCCTTAGCCAGTTTCAAGAACACCTGAAACTCGCGCTCGGACAGCTGCTCATGGGGGGGCGCATCATCTTTACGATTGAGCTGCTGCGCCAGCAGATCAGCCACCGTGGGCGTCAGGTAACGCCGCCCCAGAGAAATGGTGCGAATAGCCTCGGCAATCTCCTTGGGCTCGCACTCTTTGTTCAAGTAGCCGCTTGCACCCTGGCGAATCAAATTGATTGCATAGTGCTCTTCGGGATAGCCACTCAAAATCAGGATGCCCATGTCTGGCGCCTTGGCACGCAGCATGGCCAGCGCATCCAGGCCACTTTGACCTGGCATGGACAAGTCCATCACCAAGACATCAATGTCTTGCTGACGTACCAGATCAATGGCTTCACGGCCATTGCTGGCCTCTCCTGCGACACGCAGATCTACGTGTTCAGACAAATACTGGCGCAAACCTGAGCGCACGATGGCGTGGTCATCCACGATACCTACTTTGATCATCGAAGCCTCTCTTCGTGTTATGGGACGAATCCCTAGATTTTCTAGTTTCGCAAGACATATGTTTGCGGCACACAGCGGTAACCCTGTCTCAAAGCAAACTTGATTATGCAGAATATCTGTACCAAACTGGGAACTTGCTGGAGGAATCAATGTGAACTGGACGAAATTGCGCCGTATGGCAATCAGCTTGCCACTGGCCATCTTGGCAGCTTGTCTCATGATCAGTATCAATGAGTATGGCTACAAGCAGACGAATCAATCGCTCACCAACTTGACGCATGCATACGACACGCGCAATGCCGTTAGCTCACTCATGAAAGAAATGCTGGATGCAGAAACTGGTTTACGTGGCTTCCTTTTGACGGGAGACGAGAACTACCTGCAACCATACAACGATGCCATCAAAAGCATCAACCAGTCTCAGGATCGCATCCGCACGCTGCTGCAGCGCTCACCTGAGAGCATGAAATTGTTCGTGCCTCTGTCACGCAGCATCAGCCGCAAAACTGCAGAAATGGATTTGAGCTTGCGCCTTTTTCGTGAAGGCAACGCAGATGCCCTGAAGTTTGTGATGTTCACGGACATGGGCAACAAGGACATGGGCAATATCCGGGAGCTTTCGCACCAGCTGGTTGCACTGGAAACGCAAGAGGCCAACGCCTATCACCAGAACGTGAAATCTTCGGTTTTCCTGGCTCGCGTGGGCGTCACCACAGTCACCCTCATCGGTCTCTTGGCGTTTTATCTGTACCTGCGTCAACACAACATGGTCGAGCGTTTGCACAAACGCGAGCAAGCCTTGCAGCTGGAAGAACGCAGCCGCCTGGAGCAACTGGTGCGCGAGCGTACTGCCACCTTGACAGAACTGGCCAACCATTTGCAGCAAGTGCGTGAAGACGAGCGAGGTCACCTGGCACGCGAGCTGCACGACGAGCTGGGCGCATTACTCACAGCAGCCAAGCTGGATGTTGCACGGCTGAAATCAAAAATCGACATGCTCAATCCGGAAGTGACTGACCGCATCAAGCACCTCACAGAAACGCTCAACAGCGGCATTGCGCTCAAGCGCCGCATTGTGGAAGATTTGCGCCCCTCCTCCTTGGCCAACCTGGGGCTGCCCACTTCGCTTGAAATCCTGACTTCTGAATTTGCACAGCGCAGTGGCATTGCCATGGAAGCCAACTTCGAGGCGGTAGAACTGCCGGACGCCACCGAGCTGACCATTTACCGCTTGGTGCAAGAATCGCTCACCAACATCGGCAAATACGCAAAGGCCACCGCAATTCAGGTCACCGTGCACAAATACCCCACCTATGTCGCTGTACAGATTCAGGACAATGGCGAGGGTTTTGATCTGGCATCCATCCGGCCCAACTCGCACGGTTTGGCAGGTATGCGCCACCGTGTAGAAGCAGTCGGAGGCCGGCTGACCATCAACTCAGCAATTGGAGAAGGCACCACCGTCTCTGCGGTGATTCCGGTTGGCACCACCGCAGTAGAAACGCTCACACCGGCTTAATCTAGGCTTGTCCTGGGCCACAGCGCATTGCCAGACATGCGCCGCTTGTGGCCTGACCAAGGGGGCGCAATCTGCGCCCCCTTGGTGTTTTTGAGGACGCGAGCACTTTCATTGCTCGCTTTTCCTGTGCTTCGCTGGCCATGGCATTGCTCACCTGACAGAAACACAGCGCCAGCCATCTGTAGGCCTGCGCGCACATGCATGTCAGTCTGCATGCTTACAAAAAACCGCCCCCGGTACTGTCACACAGCTTGCACCAGCTTCTCTACAGTCAAAGCATTGGTTAGCGAGCTCTATTCAAAGCACGCAATGACCAGCACCTAGAGGAGGTTCACTATGCTGCATTACGCCGTCGTATTTCTCATCATTGCCTTGATTGCTGCCATCTTTGGTTTTGGCGGCATCGCTTCAGGCGCAGTCGGTATTGCCAAGATTTTGTTCTTTGTCTTTGTCGTTATGGCCGTCATCACTTTTGTGATGAGCCTGCTCAAAAAGAAAGGCTAAGCCTGAGAACGTCAGCTGCAAATCACTGATTTGCACTTTTCAACACAGAAGGACAACTTGATATGAGCCAAACTGAAGACGCCAAGAAAAAGCTGACCGAAGCAGCAGATACCACCGCAGAAGCCGTCAAAGACGCTGCACAAACAGCCAGAAAAAGCGCACAGGACTTCGCTCAACAAACCAGCGAATCGGCCAAAGAGGCTGTCAAGACCACTCGAGAAGCAGCGAGCAATGCGTTTGAAAAAGCACAAGATGGCATGCGAGCGGTAGAAAAAGAACTCAGCCCAGCCATTGATGACCTGTCTTTACGCGCTCAGGAGTTTTGCAATCGAAGCATTGATTTTTGTGCCGAAAGCTCTGAGCGCGCCCGCAAGCAGTTTCAACAAGCTGCTCAAAGCACGACGCGCTACGTCGTAGAGCAGCCCGGTAAATCCATCTTGATGGCCGCCGCCGCTGGCGCAGCCGTTGCTGCTGCCTTCTTGATGGGCCGTCGCCGCTAAATACCTCGGGATTGAACCAACCCATGGCGCAGAGGGTGCGCATGCCAGGGGGAGTTAAATTTTGCGCACCGATCTAAAACTAAGACTTAAAGGCTTGCTATGAATAAAACCACACGTGCTCTCGCTTTTGCTACTTTGGTTGGCGTCACCATCATTGGAGCCACAGGTTGCTCCGTAGCCCGCAACCAGCAGACCGTAGGCTCGTATGTTGATGACGCGGGCATCACCACTGCGGTGAAAGCCAAATTTGCGGAAGACAAATCCGTAGCGGCCACATCTATCAGCGTGGAGACACTCAAAGGCACCGTACAGCTGTCCGGTTTTGCCAAGAGCCAGGCTGAAAAAGACCGCGCCGAAGCCATTGCCCGCAATGTCAAAGGTGTAACCGCTGTTCGCAACAGCATCGTGGTTCGCCCTTAATCACGCAGCAGGCAGCTGTCTGCTGCTTTTGACCACTGCCTCAAGCAATGCCGGCCCATATGGGCCGGCATTTCTATTTATGCGCAATCCTCGCTAAGCTGGTGCCATGCGTACTTTTACTTGCGACCACTGCGGGCACCTGGTGTTTTTTGAAAGCACAACCTGTGTGCATTGCGGCTCTACGCTGGCTTTTGTGCCAGAGCGCATGCACATGGCCGCGCTGGCACCCTCGCAAACTCAGCCAGGCATCTGGGAGCCTGTATCCAGCCACTTCGACAAAGGGTCTAAGCACTTGCGCATGTGCCGCAATCGCAGCAACGAAGGAGCGGCATGCAACTTCACAACCGATGCCGATGGGTCTCAGCCGTATTGCGTCTCCTGCAGGCAGACACGCTGGTTACCCAACTTCATCAATCCGCTGAATGTGCTGCGCGCCAGCAAAGTGGAAAACGCCAAGCGACACCTGTTCTACACCCTGTCTTGTCTGCAGCTGACCCCACTTCAAGGATTTGCTGCCCCAACTTTTGACTTCTTGGAAGACTTGCCGGGGCAACCTCAGATCATGACCGGACACACCGCAGGCGTCATTACCCTGAACGTGGCCGAGGCAGATGATGACGAGCGCGCCCGCCGACGCTTGGCCATGTTTGAACCCTACCGCACTTTACTGGGCCACTTGCGACACGAATCCGGGCATTTCTTCTGGGACACCTTGGTGCGCGACACCCAATGGCTGGCTCCATTCAGGCAATTGTTCGGCGATGAACGCATCGACTACGCCCTTGCACTGCACAACCACTACGCACGCGGACCGATGGGGCTTGCGGGCTGGCAAGCACACTATGTCAGCGCATACGCAGCCGCACACCCGTGGGAAGACTGGGCCGAAACATGGGCGCATTACCTGCATGTGATGGACTTGATGGAAACCGCAGCGAGCTACCACGTGCAGCTGCGCCTGCCTGGCCACCAGAGCAGCTGCGCACCGGTAGATGATCCATTTGCCAACATTCACATCGCGTTTGAGCACATCCTGCAGCAGTGCGTGCCGCTTACCCTCATGCTCAACAGCCTGACGCGCAGCCTGGGGCAAAGCGATGCCTACCCGTTCGCGCTTTCCAGCGGCGCAGTTGCCAAGCTGCAGTTCATTCACGAGGTGGTCACTGACCACCGCATGCGCAAGCTACGGCAAACCTAGCGTTTCAACTTGCCCAGCAACTGCTGCAGCACTGTGGGCGAGACAAATTTGCGCACCTCGTCTCCCCCCAGCGTGGCAATTTCACGCACCAGGGTGCTGCTGATAAACATCGTTTCTGCACTGGGCGTCAGAAACACCGTTTCTGCTTCAGGCATCAAGTGCTTGTTCATGCCTGCCAGCTGAAACTCGTAGTCAAAGTCAGTGCCTGATCGCAAGCCGCGCACCATCACCTTGGCACCCTGCTGCGCCACAAAGTCACGCACCAGCCCCTCAAAGCTGGCCACGCTGACATTGGGCACATCGCTAAAGACCTCGCGCACCATCGCCAGGCGCTCGTCCAGCGTGAACATGGTCTTTTTATGGTGTGCCGTAGCCACTCCCACAATCACCTGGCCAAACATCTGGCTGGCGCGGCCAATCATGTCTTCGTGCCCCAAAGTAATCGGGTCAAACGTACCGGGGTAGACAGCAACCACGTGCTCAGCCATAGCGATCTCCATGTTCTTCAACGATTGCGCTGCATTATGCCTGCGCGGATTTTGGCCATAAAAATAGCTTCTAGCGCTTGTGTACCAAGCGTTAGAAGCTATTTAGCCAATCAACGTTTAAATTGGCAACTTCTTAAGCAAATGGGCATGCACTGCACCCGCTTTGAGATAGCGGTATTGCTGCAGACCAAACTCTGCCAGTTCTTCATCTGTCCACGCCTTGGGCGCTTCCAGGTAGATAAAGCCGTCATCGGCGATGGCCAGCGCGGCCGCTTTCACTGCCGGCGCAAACAAGGCTTCTGCCGAAAACGGGGGGTCAATGAACACCAGGTGCCAATGCCCAGGCGTGCTCTGGCCCAGTGCTCCGATACCGTCGCCGCGCTGTACATGCACACCTTCTGCCTTGAGCTGCTGGCTCAGACGCTCCAACTGCTGTGACAGGCCGGCATCTTGCTCCACCATGCGCACCTGGGCTGCCCCGCGCGAGGCCGCTTCAAAACCCAATGCACCCGTGCCTGCAAACGCATCGATGCAACGCCAGCCCGCCATGTCCTGGCCCAGCCAGTTGAACAGGGTCTCGCGCACCCGATCAGGCGTTGGGCGCAAACCCGGGCGCTGAGCCACAGCCAGACGCGTGCGGCGCCATTGGCCACCAATAATGCGAATCTCTCCTGAACCACCACTGCCCGGTTTGGCTGGTTTGGTGGATTTGCTGCCCGGTTTTTTACCCGCAGCCACAGCCAGCACTTCGGCCTCTGCCTGTTTGAACGCCTCGCGTTTTTTCAGACGGGCTTGCACCGCCAAAGCCTGTTCAATATTGCGATAACTATTGCGACCCATTATTTCTTTTCCCCTAACACCACGGTCACCATGCGATCCGGATGGAGCACACGCTGGATGGCGCTGCGCACATCGGCAACGGTCAAGGCTTCGACCTTCGCGGTCCAGTGATCCAGATAGTCCAGTGGCAAATCATTCCACGCGATATTGGCCACATTGCCCAGCAGCTTGCGGTTGCTGTCGATGCGCAGCGCAAAGCTACCGATCAGATTGTCCTTGGCATCACGCAGTTCTTTCTCCGTAGGGCCATCAGCCACAAACTGGGCCAAAGTCTCTTGTGTCACTTGGCGTGCCTGCTCGGCCTGATCAGGGCGCGTTTGCAAGCTGATGGTGAACGCACCGGCATGCATCCCCGGAGAAAAGCCGCTGGAGACACCATAGGTCAGGCCACGCTTTTCACGCACCTCTTCCATCAGGCGCGAGACCAGACCGCCACCGCCCAGAATGTGGTCACCCACCAATAGCGCCATGAAGTCAGGATCATTGCGTTTGATACCTGGCTGGCCGATCAGAACCTGGGCCTGGGCAGACTGAAAAGGAATGCGGATGAGCTTGGCCTCTTTCAGCGGCGGTACTTCTGGCACCGGCGCCAGGGGCTGGCAGCCCTTGCCATCGTCCTTGGGCAAGCGCGAAAGCAATTGCGTCACCAGTGCATCGGCCTGCGCCTTGTCCACAGCGCCCACCACACTGACCTTGGCGCGGCACGCCTGAATGCCGCTGGCATGAAAAGCCTGCATATCCTTGATCTGGATATGGTTGAGCGTTGCAGCCGTGGTTTGCATGCCATAAGGGTGGCCGCCATACACCGCTTCGACATAGGCACGGCGGGCAACCGTACCGGGGCGCGTATTGGACTCGGCAATTGCCGCACTCCAGCGTGCGCGCTCGCGCAGCCATACCTGTGCAGGCCAGCTGGGCTGGGCCATCTGGCGCGAAGCCAAATCCACTGCACGGTTGAGCAGATCGGGCACCATCAGGCTGCGCAGCGTGTAGCTGAAGCTGTCCTGCCCGGCGCTGGCGCCAAAGCCGGCGCCCAGATCTGCCCAGGCCTCACCTAAGCCGTTTTCATCCAGCGCAGGCTGTTTGCCATCGGCCTTGATGCCTTTGGAAGTCATCAGGCTGACCGACGTAGCCAGACCTGACTTGCTTTGCGGGTCACGGCGTGCACCGGCGTCAAAGGACACCTGAATGTCCACCATGGGGATGCTGGGGCTGTCTACCAGCCATACCTTGGCACCCGAAGGCTGCTGCCAGTGCTGGATAGGCAATATGGCCCATGCAGAGCCCATGCCAAAGCCGGAAACAGTAAAAGCCAGCCAGGCGCTGGCAGCTATGGTTTTTGTTTTCATTGTCATCACTTTCAATGCTCAAGCGTATCGCTGGCTGCGCCCTGGGCGGGACGGGGGGCCTGGCCGGCTGCGCGCGGCTGGGGCACCAGGGTAGCCACGGTCATCTGGTCATCGCCAAAGTACCGCTGGGCCACACGCTGCACATCGGCTGCGGTGATCTTCATCAATTCCTTGACCAGCAATTCATCGGCATTGGTGGGCATGCCCATGACCCAGTAGTTGCCCAGACCTTGCGCCTGACCCATCACCGAATCGCGCTCGTAGACTTGCGAAGCCATCCACTGCGTCTTGACACGTTCCAGCTCCGTCGCTTGCACGCCATCCTTGGCCACGCGCCGCACCTGGGCACGCAGGGCCTGCTCCAGCTGCGCCGCAGTCTTGCCCTTGGCGGGTACCCCCGAGAGCACAAACACCGACGGACCCCGGCCCATGATGCTGGCCGAGCTGCTGGCGCTGTCTGCCACGCGCTCTTGACCCTGCACCAGAGCACGCTCCAGACGGGCGCCGTCATAGCCGTCCAGCACCGCAGACAGCACCAGCAAGGCCAGTGCATCTTTGTCCTGGGCATCCAGATTTTCTACGTTGCGAATGGACGGCGCGCGAAAGGCCATGGCCACAAAAGCCTGCTCAGCAGGTTGCTTGACTTCAATGCGGCGAATCCCCAGTTGCTGTGCCTCTTGCTGTGGCTTGCTCTGTACGGCAGCTCGCGCAGGAATTTGCCCATAGGTCGCTTCTGCCCAGGCTTTGACCTGCTCCACATCCACATCCCCGGCAATCACGATGGCCGCCTTGGCGGGCACATACCACTGGCGGTAGAAGTTGCGCACATCGTCTGCCGTCATGGAGTTGAGGTCACTCATCCAGCCCACCACGGGGCGACGGTAAGGGTTGGATTGAAAGACCGTGGCCGACAACTGCTCAAACAGCATGGAGCGCGGGTTGTCTTCGGTGCGCATGCGCCGCTCTTCCTTGACCACCTCGATTTCCTTGGCGAACTCTTCGTCGGGCCACTGGTTGTGCGCAAAGCGGTCGGACTCCAGTTCCATCACGTCGCGCAGACGGTTGGAGGGAATTTGCTGGTAATAGCCCGTGTAATCCCGGTTGGTAAAGGCATTTTCCAGCCCGCCCAAAGCAGCCACACGGCGAGAAAACTCACCTGGAGCCAGTTTTTCAGAGCCCTTGAACATCATGTGCTCCAGCACATGCGCCACGCCCGTGGTGCCATCGACTTCATCCATGGACCCTACGCGCAGCCACAGCATGTGCACGGCTGTGGGCGCACGGCGGTCAGGCTGCACGATGAGCTGCATGCCATTGCCCAGCGTGAACTGCTGCACCGCCGTGGCCGGGCTGGCCGCAGAGGTGCTGGCCCACTCGGCCAGAGATGACGACAACGTGCCAGCAGGCACCGAATTCTCGGCCGCGGCACTCAGGCTGGCCACCAGCACTAGGAGGGATAAAGTTCGTTTCATAGAATGCAGGATTCTAAGAACCCGCCAATGTTCAGTTTTTTCAAGAAAAAAGTCCCACAAGCCGACGTGGCTCCTGCGCTTGCGCAGTCTGAGACCGTCGCACCTACCACCTCTGTCCCCGCGCACGAGGAGATATCTGCACCCGCTGCCAAAACCGACGCTGTCGGTGGCTGGCTGCGCAATACCTTCGGAATGGGTGACAAGGAAGAAGTTCCTGCCAGTGTCGCACCAGAGTCTGAAGTCTTTGAGCAAGCCCCTGAACCGCAAGCCAAGCCCGAAGCGGCTGGCGAGCGCAAAGGCTGGATGGACCGGCTCAAAGCAGGCCTGCGCAAAACGGGCTCCAGTATCACCACCGTGTTTACCGGGACCAAGATTGATGATGCCTTATATGAGGAGCTGGAAGACGCCCTTTTGATGGCAGATACCGGTGTGAAAGCCACCATGCATCTGCTCGATGACCTCAAACATCGCGTCAAAGACAGCAAAGCCTCCGATCCTGCCGCCGTGAAAGCGCTGCTCGCCGATGCCTTGGCCGATCTGCTGCAACCCCTGGAAAGGCCTCTGACCATCGGCAAGCACACGCCCACCGTGATCATGGTGGCCGGCGTCAACGGTGCAGGTAAGACAACATCCATTGGCAAGCTCACCAAACATCTGGCCGACAACGATCAGTCCGTACTGCTGGCTGCTGCCGACACGTTCCGCGCAGCTGCGCGCGAACAGCTGGGTGTCTGGGCCACGCGCAACACCGTGGAGATCATCAGCCAGGCCGGTGGCGACCCCGCTGCAGTCAGCTTTGACGCAGTCAGCGCTGGCAAGGCCCGCAAGAAAGATGTGGTGCTGGTAGATACCGCAGGCCGCCTGCCCACGCAGCTGCACCTGATGGAAGAGCTGAGAAAAATCAAGCGCGTGATCAGCAAGGCCGATAGCTCTGCGCCGCATGAGGTGCTGCTGGTGATTGACGGCAACACGGGGCAGAACGCACTCAACCAGGTCAAGGCGTTTGACGAGGCGCTGGGCCTGACCGGCCTGATCGTGACCAAGCTGGACGGCACCGCCAAGGGCGGCGTGCTGGCTGCGATTGCACAAGAGCGCCCCATTCCCGTGTACTTCATCGGAGTGGGCGAGAAAGTGCAAGACCTGGAAACCTTCAGCGCCAAAGAGTTTGCCCAGGCCCTGCTGGCTTAAGGCTGATGCCCGTCCAAACAAAAGCCCCGCATTGCGGGGCTCTTGTTTTTAGGAGCTACCAACGCACAGCCACAAACGTTTTCAGATAGTTTTAATACTGAAATCGTTGTTGTATAAGCGTTAGTAGCTCTTATTTATTACAACATTGGCATTCACCCACGCGGCATAAGCGGCATCGGCTTGCTCGGTACGCAGCAACAGTTGCGGCACCTCATAAGGGTGGGCAGCCTGCAGCCACTGCCACAGTGCCTGCACCGCATCGGGCACGGTTTTGAAAACCACGCGCCATTCGGCACTGTGCTCCAGACGGCCCTGCCACTGATAGTGCGAAGTGATTGCCTCCAGTTGCGCGCAGGCGGCCAGGTTGCTGTGGATGGCGTCTTGCGCCAGTTGCTGGGCCTGGGCCTGCGTACCCACAGTGGTGGTCACGATGGCAACCGGTGCGAGTAAGAGGGGCAATGTCATGGCTTAAAGATGTGGTTGACCGGCTGTTTGCGGGGCTTGACCGGCCATGTCGCCACCAGTACGCCCAGCAGCGCAACGCCCAGCGCCAGCAATTGCAGCTGGCTGATGTGTTCACCCAGCACCAGCATGCCGACCAGGGCAGTGCTGATGGGCAGCATGACCGTAAAAATACCGGCCTGTGCAGCCGGTACGGCACGCAATCCGGTCATCCACAGCCAGACCGTCCACACACAGGCTGCCAAGGCGTAAAACAGCAGCAGCGTCCACATGGACAGGCTGACACCACCAAAATCAAAGTGCCACGCCAGATACAGCCCGAACGGGGTTGACAGTAAAAAACCCCACAGATTGATGATGGCGCTGATGCGCTTGGGGGACAGCGTGGCGGTCAGCTGCTTGCCGATCACGGCGTACATGGCCTCACACAGCACGGCGGCCAGCAATAACAGTTGCCCCAGCCATGCATAAGGCTGGTCTGCTGCGGCATCTTGTGGCTTGGCCACGGCGTACAAGGCAATGCCCGCCACGGCCAGCGCCACAGCAGCCCAGGTGCGCCGGGCAATCTGCTCACGCAAAATCAGCCAGCTCAGCACTGCCACCGCCACGGGAATGGACGCCATGGTGACGCCTGCAGTAACAGCACTGGTCAAGCTCACGCCCGTGACCATGCACACCGTGAATAAGAAGTTGCCAAAGAAAGATTCCAGAAACAGCAACCGCTTGGTGCGGCCGTTCAGTGGCGCTTCATCAGCTTGCTTGCGCAGCCAGCGTGCCATCGCAACAACCCCGATACCAAAACGCAGCCAGGCCAGCAGCAGCACCGGAAACAATGCCGCCAGCGGCTTGGACAGCGCCACATAGCTGCCAACCAGCGCCATGCTCAGCGCCAGACAAAGGTAGGCCACAGGCCGAGAGGGAGAATTCACAGGCAAACTCGAAAAAAAGCTACGCAATCATAGATGGCGCGTGGCCCCCTCTAGATCAGTTCAAAATCAGTACAGCACGCCAGAGAGCCTTCCAGCCGCGTGTAGAGCGAAACAGGGCATGCCACCGATACGGCCACGCAGATGACGCACGGGCAAAAAGAGCCCTTCACTCACAGAAGGGGCGCTCGCCCAGTGACTCCACCACGTGATTTACAAAGCAGGTAATGCGCGCTGCCAGCGCCGTATTGCGGTAGTACACCGCATTGATCGGCTGGCACACATCCAGCGTCTGTTGCGCCAGAAGGGGCACCAGCGTGCCAGCGCTGCGATCTTGGTGCGTCATGAAATCTGACAGGCACACAATGCCCAGCCCTGCCAGTGCCATGTGGCGCAGTATTTCGCCACTGGAGGAGGCAACGCTGGGCTGAATGTGCAGCACGTTGCCATCGGCATCACGCAAAGGCCAATCGTTCAAGGTCTCAGGCTGAGAAAACCCCAGCAGGATATGTTGTCCCAGGTGATCGAGTGCAGTGGGCGTGCCGTGCCGCTGTAGATAGCCGGGGCTGGCCAGCACGCGCAAACGGCTCATGCCGACAGGGCGTGCATGCAGCGTGGAATCTTTGAGTGCGCCAATGCGAAACGCCACATCTGTGCGCTTTTCCAGCAAGTCCACAAAACCTTCGTTGGATGTCAGTTCCAGCTCTACCTCGGGGTACCTGTCACGAAAACTCTCAAGCAGCGGCACAAGCACATGCAGCATGAAAGGCGTGGCGGCATCCACGCGCAGCCGCCCTGCAGGACGGATGCGTCTGGCGGCCATTTGCTCTTCGGCATCGTCCACCGCTGCAATGATGTCCCGCGCACGCTGCAAAAACAAAGCCCCCTCCTCCGTCAGCTCCAGCCGCCGTGTCGTGCGCCGCAGCAGGGTGGTTTGCAGCTTTTTTTCCAGCCTGCCCAGCGTGCGGCTGGTGGCCGAGATGGTCAGCCCCAGCAACTCTGAGGCGGCAGTGATCGAACCCGTATCGACCACGGCAGCAAAAGCTTGCAGTTCATCCAGGGTAGTTTTCATTGTTGAATTTAATTCAAAATAATTTATTGAATACAAGGCTTAATCTACAAATATTAACCGGGCACACTGAGCCCCATGAAATCTTCAGTTGCTCTTTTCGCTCTGGCCATTGGCGCATTTGCCATTGGCACCACCGAATTCACGCCCATGGGCTTGCTGCCCGTCATTGCCGATGGTGTGCAAGTCAGTATTCCCACGGCTGGCATGCTGGTGTCGGCCTACGCCATCGGTGTCATGGTGGGCGCGCCAGTCATGACGCTGCTGTTCAGCCGCTTCGGAAAACGCACCGCGCTGATATCGCTGATGCTCATCTTCACCATTGGCAACTTGCTGTCTGCCTTTGCCCCCAGCTATACCACCTTGCTGTTGTCACGTCTGTTTACCAGCCTGAACCACGGTGCCTTCTTTGGTATCGGTGCCGTGGTAGCGGCCAGCGTGGTGCCCAAAGACAAGCAGGCCAGAGCCATTGCCGCCATGTTCATGGGCCTGACGGTTGCCAATATTGGCGGCGTGCCTGCTGCAACCTGGATCGGCCAGCAAGTGGGCTGGCGGGTGGCTTTTGGTGGCACGGCCATATTGGGCCTGATCACCATGGCAGCGCTGTGGGCAGCCCTGCCCAAGGGCATGCCCGGTACACGCCCCGATGTGCGCCGTGAACTCAAAGTACTGGTACGCCCAGAAGTGCTGCTGGCCATGGGCACCACCGTGCTGGGTTCTGCCGCCATGTTTACGCTTTACACCTACATCGCCCCCATGCTCACTGAGCTGACCCAGGCCAGCCCGGATTTTGTGGCTTTCGCTCTGGTGCTGATTGGCGTTGGATTCACGCTGGGCAACAGCCTGGGTGGCCGTCTGGCTGACTGGTCACTCGATGGTGCCACCAAGCTGATTCTTGCCTCCCTTGCACTGACCATGCTCTTGCTGCCCATGCTGCTGACCACCCATACCGGGGCCGCTATCGGACTGGTCTTCTGGGGGGCCGCCGCTTTTGGCATCGTCCCACCCGTGCAGATGCGGGTGATGCAAGCAGCATCTCAGGCACCTGGCCTGGCCTCTTCGGTCAACGTCGGTGCATTCAATCTGGGCAATGCAGTCGGTGCGGCACTGGGTGGCATGGTGATTGGTCAGGGCCTGGGTTATGCGGCCGTGCCTTGGGTAGGGGCCGCACTTGCCGCAGGCGGACTGGCACTGGTATGGCTGGGCAGCATGCATCGCCGCGAAGCAAAGCAATGCGCATAAGCCGATGGACATGCCCTCAACAACTTTTCTTGCAGGTGCCAGACCTTCGCAGGCATTGGCTGCAGTTTCAAAAATACGGAGGAAGTCCCAGACTTCATCAACAACTATGGAGCCGGCCCACCGGCATTCATAGCGAAACACGGGATTGATCGCAGCCGCACTGCGTCTGGTTTCAAGCCATTTTTTTTTCACTCAACTGACTTTTCTCATTTAGGAGTTTTCCATGGGCATCCCTTCCTTTGGTGTTGGTACTTTCCGTCTGACCGGCCAGAGCGCAATTGACTCGGTGCGCAATGCACTGGACGTAGGCTACCGCGCGGTCGACACCGCACAAATCTATGGCAACGAAGCCGAAGTTGGGCAAGCCATTGCCGAAAGCGGCGTTCCCCGTAGCGAACTGTTCATCACCACCAAAATCTGGACAGCCAACTACGCCAAAACCAAGCTGGTATCCAGCCTGCGTGAAAGCCTGGAGAAACTGCGTACTGACTCTGTCGATCTGACGCTGATTCACTGGCCCGCGCCCGGCAATGGCGTGCCACTGCCCCAATACATGGAAGCACTGGCCGAAGCCAAGGCGCTGGGTCTGACACGCCAGATCGGTATTTCCAACTTCAATATTGCGCTGACGCAGCAGGCCATCGCCGTGGTGGGCAAAGACGAAATTGCCACCAATCAAATAGAGCTGAGCCCCTACCTGCAGAGCCACAAGCTGACGGCTTATCTCAAAGAGCAAGGCATTGCTGTGACGTCGTACATGACCCTGGCGTATGGCAAGGTGCTCAAAGACCCGGTGCTGGCAACGATTGCCGAAAAACACCACGCTACCGTGGCACAGGTGGCACTGGCATGGGCACTTCAACTGGGCTATGCGGTGATTCCATCGTCGACCAAGCGTGAAAATCTGAGCAGCAACCTGCTGGCCCGTGACCTCAAGCTCGATGCACAGGACATGGCGCTGATTGCCACGCTCGATCGCAATGGCCGCGAGGTCAACCCAGAAGGTCTGGCGCCCGACTGGGATTGATGAACGCTTTGCCTTGCTGCCTCAGGCCAGACAGAGGGGGGCTGCTCCCGACTCTGGCCTGTAGCAGCCATTCCGTCACTGCCAGCTGAGCAGCTGTGTGCAGGCCGGACCCTTGAGGGAATTGCTTTTGCAGGAATTGCTTTTTCGGGGATAGCTTTTGTGCGCATTTATTTTGTGCACATTCATTTTCTGTGGCGCTCTAGGCTGCGCACTCTGCGGATTGGCAAAGCACCACGGGCAGGTGCAAGTGCACCTTCAAACCACCGCCCGGCGCTGGCTGCACAGTCAGGTGCCCCTGCACACTGTCCACGATGCGCTGAACAATCGTCAGGCCCAGACCACTGCCCTGACTGGACGGGTTTTTCCGCCAAAAACGTCGCAACGCCTGTTCACACTCGGCTTGCGACATGCCCGGCCCATGGTCACGAATGCTGATGCAAACCTGGCCAGCCTGCTCCTGCAGCTCCAGATGCGCTGTCACGGGCTCTTGGCCCTGGTGGTGGCGCAATGCGTTATCGACAAGATTGCTGACCGCGCACACCAGCAATGGCGCGGGCAATGCCACCTGCCATGACTGCCAGTCCTGTGGCGCGCCAGGAGACACCTGCGCCTGAAGCTGGGCGGTATGGCCTTGCTCTGCCGCGTGCTGCTGGGATTGCTCACAAGCGCGCTCAAAAGCACCAACAATGGCGATGCCGCTGAGCTTGCGCGTATCCAGGGCGCTGCCACTTTCCACCCGCGCCAGCATCAGCAGTTGCTCCAGGGTGTCATGCATGTGTGTGATGCCTGACATGGTGTATTCCAGCGACTGCTGTATCTGCTCGGCTGCCAGACAGCTTTGTCCTGGCATGAGTTTCAATTCACGCTGCACCAGCAATTGCGTGACTTGCACATGCGTCTTGATGGCGGTCAGGGGGGTGCGCAGCTCATGGGCGGCATCGGCAGTCCAGCGCCTTTCATGCTCAATGGTTGCGTTCATGCGCAGCAGTAATGCATTCAAGCTGTTGACCATGGGCGCCAGCTCTTCAATGTCTCTGCCGTCTTCAATCGGCGTGCCATCTTGCGGAGGTCGTTTGGCCAGGGTGTGCTGCAGACGCCTTAACGGCTCCAGCCCCTTCGTGCATGCCCACCACGTGATGGCCAGCAGCCCCAGCAATGCCATGGCAAACGGCAGCACCATGGCGTAGGCAAACGACTGAACCAGCCCCTCTCGCACATCAATACGATCTGCCGTTGCAATACGGATACCGTTTTCTTCCAGAACGTAAGTGCGCCAAAGCTTTCCACCCTTGTCGATGCGCCCAAAACCTGTGCCCTGCAGGCTATCAAAACCAGGGCTGTTTTCTGTGCGCGCAAGCGGCAGCAATTCCACCTCTGCGCGCACCAGACTGACCTCACATGCCACACCATCTCGGGCAATCACCGAGGTCAGATCCACATGTTTGCCTGGCACGCTCGCTGACTGTATTTGTTCGTGTGAAAACTGCTGAACAATCCCGGCCACCATGCGTGTCGAAGCGATCAGCCGGTCATCCAGAACACTGATCAATTCACGCCGGATGCTGGTGAACATCCAGGCGGCCATGCTGCTCCACAGCACAAAGATGGCAATGCCCAGCGTGGCAAGCAGCCTCCAGCGCAAACTTTTCATGCCATGTCCTTGCAGTAGCTTGCCCCCAGACGAAAGCCAAGTCCACGTACGGTATCAATGAGCTCGGCCCCTAGCTTCTTGCGCAGGTTATGGACATGCACATTCACGGTGTTGCTGCCCACATCCTGCTCAAAGCCGTACAGCCTGTCGTGCAACTGCACAGGGGTGAGCACACGCCCATTGGCTTGCAGCAGCGCCCCCAGCAAGGCCCATTCACGGCGTGAAAGCTCTACCGGTTGCTCGTGCACAAAAGCCTCATGCGTGGCAAGGTTCAAGCGCAGGGCTGGCCACTGCTGCCAATCACTGGCGCGGCCTGCCGCACGGCGGTGCAAAGCTTGCAGCCGCACCACCAGTTCTGGCAAATCAAAAGGTTTGGCCAGATAGTCATCACCCCCCGTCTGAAAGCCAAGCACCTTGTCTTCGACAGTGCCGCGCGCCGTCAAGATGAGCACAGGCACATCCAGGGTGCGGGCGCGCCACTGCTGCAACAGCTGCAGTCCATCGCCATCAGGCAAGCCCAGATCGAGTACACACGCATCAAACTGGCAGGCAGCCATCAGCAGTTGCGCCTGGGCAATGTGCATGGCGATATCGCAGGTCATCCCGTGCAGCTCCAGACCTGCTTTGATTCCACGGGCAACCAGCGTGTTGTCTTCGACAATTAATACGTGCATGGCAAGGACTGTATCCAAAGCACAGCAGGCCAGTGCAACCCTTGGGCTTCACTGGCCTGCCCTTTCAACGGCGGTGTACGCCAACAGCGCTTAGCTGATACGGCGGATCTTCACTGGCAAGCCTTGTCGCACCACAGCGCCAGAAACCCAGTCAATCCAGACATTGTCTTTGGCTGGCCGCGTGGGGTCGGTAAAGCCCAGCCTGTTGAGATTCACTCCGTTGCCGTACTGTGGATTGGTGTGTGTGGGCTTGCCATCCACAACATGGGCAACAGCCCCCAATTGCGTATGCCCGTAGCCGTACTCAATGGCAATCGCACCTTTGGCAATGCCGCTGCGCACCAGGGCCATCCCCTCCAGCTTGGCACCAGGCGTGCGCACTTCAATACGGTCGCCATTGGCGATCCCAAAGCGCGCTGCATCTTCCGTGTTCAAGCTGATCGGATTGTGTGGGTGCACCTGGCGCAGGCGTGCAGCGGCAATCGACATCGAGCTCATCAGATTGGATTTATAGCTGCTCATCGAAAGCGGCCATTCCTTTTCGGAGAAATGCTCACGCATGCTGCTTCCATCTGCAAAGCGTGTGGGGTACCAGGTCGGGCAGCCCGTGTATTTTTCACCCGTCATGGAATGGCGCATCTTGGCAAGGCCTTCATGCCAGATCTGTACTGGAAATTTGTGCGCCGCCTTGATGTGGTCAGCCTTCCAGGCATCTTCCACCTTGTCAAAGCGCCCTCCCCGGGTCATGACCATGGCAACGCGGCGCACTTCCTCGGGTTTGAGGCGCTGCTGCAGTGCAGGCATCCATTTATCTAGCCCTGTCAGCGCAATATCGTCATCGCTGGCTTCCGCCACAGGCTTGCCCGCCTGGTAGGCAATATTGCACATGCCACGCAGGTAGAAGTCTTCAGCACTCTCCAGGTCCAGCGGTTCGCCGTCTTTGGTAGACATCGCATTTTTGCCAAAACCGGGTAGTGCCAGCTGCTTGGCCAGCGCAAACACGAAGCTCTCAAAACTGACGGGCTTGCCATCGACCGTCTTGGCCGTTGCTGCTTCTACAGTAGGCCAGCGCACCGTACTGCTCTTGGCCACCACGTCGGCCCACGGAGCGCCAATGCCCCAGCTTTCATAGGTGACCGTATCAGGCACGATGTAGTCCGCCAGTGCCGAGGTTTCATTGATGAAGGGATCTACCGAAATGAACAATGGCAGTTTTTTCGGGTCCTTGATCGCATCTACCAGGGTGTTTTCAAAACCACAGATGGCATACACAGGGTTGCTCATGTGATTGAGCCACGCCTTCACGGGGTAGGGGTAGCCCAGCAGGCCCGCTGCCAGCATTTCACTGCTCATCCCTCCTGGCGCTGGGTACCAAGGTGCTTTGGCGGGATAGGGGTTCTCACCCGCTTCTTTTTTGCGCTTGAACTCACTGGTCTTTTCATACGGGAAACGCGTGCGTGACAGAGAGACCCCGCCGGCTTTGACCGCTCCTGGAAATTGCGCAAAGTTATAACGCGGACCTGGGCCAAACGGACCAAAGGGCCCTGCATCCAGCACCCAGCCACCTTTGACATTCAAGTTGCCAATCAGGTTGTTGAGCATGGCAATGGCATAGGCTGTGTAAAAACCTGCGCCACTCATGGTGCCGCCGTGAGAGTTGGCCACCGCCTGCTTGCCATGGCTGGTGAACTCTTGCGCCAGCGCTTCGATGTCTGCAACAGGCACGCCGCACTGATCGGCATACTCTTGCAGCGTCATTTGCTGCGACTCCTCGCGCAGCTTGACCATGGCGGTGCATACGGGCACCGCTGCGGCTGCGCCCTCTGCTGCGTCTGGCGCTGGCGCAAGGCTGACCACGCGCTCAGGCACCCACAGCTGTGCAGGCTGCGCACTGGTGTGTGGCGCAAGTTGACCATCCAGCAATTCAACCACGTACACATCTTCAGCAGGCGTCTTCTCGTCAACGGCCTCAGGCATGGGCCAGCCCATATCCGCCCCACGCAGAAACTGACCATAGCGAGGGTGCTTGCGATCATTGATCAGCAAGTGCGTGGCATTGCTCCATGAGGCTTCGCCCGCAGCAGCCATGGCCACAGGGCCGGGCTGGCTCAGAAAATCGGCGTCATAACGCTCGTTTTCAATGATCCAGCGAATCATGGCCATGACCAGCGCCAGATCGGTGGCAGGCTTGATGGGAAGCCAGCGGTTGTTATCACCCGAGGCGTAGCTCGATGAGGTTGGCAACACGGGGGAGACCACCACATAGGTATAGGTTTGCTCTTGGCGCGAGCGCGCATCTGCAAGCTCACGCCCCTGCCGCTGGAAAGGGTTGCCTGCCTGCGCCGGTGCGGTACCAATGAAAAGGCCAAACCGCGAATTGCGCCAGTCGGGCTTGCCGTGGGGCATGCCAGCAATATTGCCCAAGGCTGCTGCCGTGCCTACACGGTAGCTTTGACCACAGTAAGCGCCATGATTGGAGACATTGACCGTACCAAATGACTGGCGCGCAAAACGGTTGATCAGCGGTGTGCGACCTTCATTCGACGCATCTGTTACCAGCAACTGATTGGCCTTGGTGCCGTACTCCGGGTTGTTCGGATCGATCAGTGTTTCCAGATCACGAATGGCACGCAGACCGTCGACATGGCCTTCGCCAAACAGGTTGCCCCCATCGCTGATTTCCTGCACCAACTGCTCAAGCGAAATGCTTTTCCACTGGCCAGAGCCGCGTGGCCCTACGCGTTTGAGCGGCGTGAGCACGCGATGTGCAGCAGTTTGGTGGGCCAGCATGGCAGAGCCACGCGCGCAGCTGGTGGCGCGCCCTTCCAGACCATGGTCGCCCCCCAGCATGGCGTACACCTCGCGCACCGGTGTTTCCATGGGAGCGGGATTGGTGGTTGCAAGCGGGTGGTAAGGGTTGCCAGCAATTCGGAGAATCTGGTTGTTTTCGGTGTCGATACGCACTCGAACGCCGCACTGCGTCCAGCACCCCAGACATGACGATGGGCTGACCACCTGCCCCGGCTGGGTGGTGAGCTGGCCAGTCAAAGGATCGATACGAAACTCTGGGGTGAGCGAGTTGCCGCGTGTAGCACTGGCTGTGGGCACACCCGAGGTGCCACCCACCAAGCCTTTGGCGGTTTTAACCACCGTTTCACCGTAGCCTGCCGCAAAAGCAGCCAGACCGCCTGCCACGGCACCGCCGCGTAGCAGCATGCGCCGGCGCGCTACATCGGGTTCGTTGAATTGTTCGGAAGAATGTTTTTTATCAGTCATGGTCTGCCCTTTCAGGGCAGGCACCTGCAAAAGTTCAATAACTGCAAGTGCCCGTCAATGTTGCGTTAAAGGCTGAATTGGCTTCAAACCTATGAAGCTTGCTCAAGCGGTCTGGGGGTGGCGCTCAGGAAAGACTTCCAGTGCCCAAGTTGCCATCGCCACCAAAGCCACACACAGGCCAGCGACACCCAGCATGCCCAGCAGGCCATCGCCCCCCAAAGGCATGTGGTACAGGTACAGACCTGCTCCAAACTTAGGCACGCCTTGAATGCCCATGAACAAAGCCCAGCGAAATGCCCAGGCTGCAGCTGCCAGGCCCAGGCCCAGCACCAGCGTGTAACCACTGGCGTTCAAACGCTGCCTGCCACGAAGCAACGCCCCCACCACCACAGCGCCAAACACCGCCGACCCCAGCATGGTCATGCGCCACACAGGAAATTCACTGAACAGTCGCAAAGCTTCGTTAAAGGATGGGCTCCAGCCCAGAACACCAGACAAGGCCCACGCAAGCACCACCAGCAACAGCAAGCCAGCAACCCCTAATCCAATGCTGCGCAGCACTTGCAGGGCACTTGCATCGGGGCGCAGCTTGGCGGGCAAAAAGCGCTCGACCACCAGCATCACGCCCACTGCGGCCAGCCACCCTGTCAAGGCCAGGTTCACCGGCACCCACAGGGTGTTCCACAAGGGACGTGCACGAATGACCATCAGCTCCGCGCCGGAATAAACAGTGATCGACAGCGCAGACAGCAGCAGCAATGGCACCAGTCCTCGCATCCAGCGGGTTTTACCTAGCCACCATGCGGCACAAAAGGCCAGCGCTATGACCACAAAAAGTGGCAACAGCACCGCACCACGCGACATCCACGACCAAGGCGTGAAGTGGGCATAAAAATGCCAGAAGCGTGCGGGCTGGTGCAAATCCGCCAGCAACGAAACAGGTGCAGCCAAGGTGCTTACAGCCAGCGTCAACACAGCCACGGGCAGCAGACGCTGCATGGCACTACCGCGTTGACCAAAAGCACATACCGAAACCAGCAGTGCGGCACCAGTGGCCACGCCCACCAAGAAGAAATACTGGACAGCCCAGGGCAGCCAGGCCACTTCGTAATGCGGGGTCAAGAGTTCAGTGATTTGCATAAGACACTCCCAAGGCTTCAGTGATCGGAGAGAAGGCGCACGCTGGCTTGGCCGTCAACACCGTTGACAAACTCGTTGGGCAAACCAATGTAGAAAACACGTGGTTCTGTCTTCATGTCTGGCTTGAGCACCTTGATGTCCTGCTTGTGTGCAGCCATGCGCTGGTTGATTTCACTGCCCTGATCGTTCAGGTCACCAATCACGCGGGCCCCGCCCACGCAGCTCTCTACGCATGCAGGCAAGAGCCCAGCTTCCAGCCGGTGCTCACAGAAAGTGCACTTGTCGGCAGTCTGCGTTTCATGGTTGATAAAGCGCGCGTCGTAAGGACAGGCTTGCACGCAGTACCCGCAGCCCACGCAGCGCTCGTTGTCCACCAGGACGATGCCGTCCGTGCGCTGGAAGGTTGCTTGCACCGGGCAAACAGGAACGCAGGGAGGGTTGTCACAGTGGTTGCACAGGCGCGGCAAGCTCACCATGGCAGGAGCGCTGGCCCCTGGCTGGCTGATCTCGTACTGCAGCACTGTCGTTCTGAACTGGCCAATAGGGGGCAAGTTTTCTACAGAGCAGCTGACGGTGCATGCCTGGCAGCCAATGCATTTACGCATGTCAACCAGCATGCCAAAACGCTTGCCCTGCATGCCGGGGCGGCGCTGTGGCTGGAAGTCCGGTTCCGGCTGCGCAGCGTTAGCGCTACCAGCCAGGCCAAAGCCGGTGGCCAAAGCGACCAACTCTTGCAAGAAACTCCGCTTTGTATTCGAAGGTGTGGGACTAATATGGTTTTCATGCATTTGAAAATCCTTTTATGAAGGAATACCCTGATTTTCAAATGCTTCGCACCCTATTCAAATTGACACACATCAATCATATAAGTTATTGTTTTTATTGTATTTTTTAACAAAACCAGTGATATTAAATAATAATAATTAAGGAAGTATTAACAAATAATTAAAATACACAAATCGTTGATTAAATAGAGATCCACTACCTTTCAACAAATTATTTTATTCATTGCTGAACAAGGCTTGGCATCACCAAAAGGGCTGAAACGGGCGAGTCTGGCACGGCTAATGACAAAACTTTTCCTGCAAAAGATCCACAAAAGCCCGAACCTTTGCTGGACGAAACCGTGATGCCGGAAATACGGCATGAATGCCCCCTGAGGGCAGCGCCCACTCAGGCAAGACATGGGTCAAGCTTGCGTCAGCCAAATCTTGCGCCACCATGTAGTCCGGCAAGATGGACAGCCCCGCCCCCTGACGCACGGCCTCGCGCACGGCCAGCGTTGCATCCAGATAAATGCACGGGTGAACAACAACGCTCTGAGGCTCTAGCGCAGGGTGCGAAAAACTCCAGCGTGTGGGGTCACGCAATGCCGTATTGGCCACAAATGGCAGTGCCTCAATGTCTTTCGGCGCAGTCACCCGTGCCGATTGCGACAGCCAGCCAGGGGCAGCCACCAGCAGCTGCCGAAATGTCCCGATTTGCCGTGCTTGCAAATGCAGGTCTGTCAGCCAGCCCACGCGAATTGCCAGCTCCACCTGCCCAGCCATGAGGTCAAGGGACTGGTCGCTGAGCGCTGCATCGACCTTGCATTGCGGAAAGCGCCGTGTGAATTCAGCAATGGCCGGCACGATCGTGGTGATGCCGTAGTCCAGCGGTGCGGTCAAACGCAGAGTCCCAGCAGGCTCTACCGCTACCTCGGCCAGTTCCTCAAAGGCATCGCTCGCTTCTTTGAGGATCAGCGCACACCTTTGATAAAAACCTTTGCCAGCCGCTGTCAGTGCCACCTTGCGTGTCGTTCGTGTCAGCAAGGTCGTCCGGAACTCTCTCTCCAGCCGCGCCACCTGCTGGCTCACCACGGCTTTGGTAATGCCAAGACGGTCTGCTGCGGCCGTGAAACTGCCGGTCTCCGCCACAGCAGCGAAATAGGCCAGTCGCTTGAGATTGGCAAAGTTACTCAGATCGGTTGCTTCCATATTGTTTGCTTTTTACATACGGTCCATCTATTTCACCACCCTTTATTCATCAATGCAGGACTTCTACCATCACGGCATTGAATGAAACGGAGCCTTTTTATGCGCAAAACCCTGTACTACATCTACGACCCGCTGTGTGGATGGTGCTACGGCGCTGGTGGCGCAGTGCAAGCTCTGGCAGACAGCACAGACATAGCGCTGCAAATGCTGCCCAGCGGACTGTTCTCTGGCGAAGGCGCACGGCCGATGAGCGAGGATTTCGCGGCCTACGCATGGAGCAACGACCAGCGCATTGAGCAGCTGACAGGCCAGCGGTTCACCGAACGCTACCGCCATGAAGTGCTGACCGACAACCAGCAGATGTTTGACAGCGCGCCTGCCACGCTGGCTTTGACGGCCGTGGCCCTGACAGCGCGCAGCCGTGAGGGGCATGCACTCAAAGCCATACAGCAGGCACGTTACGTGGACGGGCTCGACATCACGCAGCCTGGCACCTTGGCATCTTTACTCCATGCGCTTGGCCTTGAAGACGCCGCAAAACTGCTGGCCCAGCCAGATGCAAGCCTGATCGCAGCCAACAGCGCCCGCATTGCACAAGCGCAAGCACTGCTTGCGCAATTTGGGGCACGTGGTGTGCCTGCCTTCATTGTGGAGATGAATGGACATCGCCAGTTGATGTCTTCAAACGCAGCACTGTCCAACCCGCAGACCTTCGTAGACCAACTGGCTGCAGCCTGAGGCCTTCTCTCTTTATCCACATCGACCAAAGGAGCACCCTGATGAACCGCCGAAATTTTGTTCAAACCGCTGCAGCCGCAGGCGCCACCATCGCCATGGCAGGCTGCGCAGCCCTATCGAGCACAAGCACCCCACTGCAATGGAAACACTTGCCTGCGGGCGAGAAAGGCTTCTTCCGTGCACCCGTGCTGCTGTCCGGTGCCCGGGAGGCCATCCTGATCGACGCAGGTTTCTCACTGCCTGATGGCCGTGCTGTGGCAGAGGCCATCCAAGCCTCAGGCAAGACACTGACCACGATCTACATCAGCCAGAGTGACCCCGACTACTACTTCAGCCTTGGGCCTATCAAGCAAGCATTTCCAAACGCCAAAGTCATTGCCGCGACTGAAACCATTGCCGCAATCCGCGCCAATGCACAAAAGAAAATTGATACATGGGCGCCCCAGCTCAAAGAGAACGGTCCGCAAAAACTGACCGACATCATCTTTCCTGAAGCCTTTGATGGCCCTGCGCTGACGCTGGAAGGCCAGAGCATCGAGATTGTGAAGGCCCAGGGTATGAGCAACCGCCGCTACCTGTGGGTGCCCTCTTTGAATGCCGTATTCGGTGGTGTACTGATTTTCTCGGGCCTGCACGTCTGGACCGCAGATACCCCGACACCTGCGTCACGTGCTGCCTGGATCCAGAACCTGGATGCCATTGCTGCGCGCAAGCCCACCACAGTGGTGCCCGGCCACATGGCCAACAACAGCGCGCTGGATATCTCTGCCGTGAACTACACCCGGGAGTACCTGCTGGCGTTTGAAGAAGAACTGGCCAAAGCGCCGCATAGCGATGCGCTGATCGCAGCCATGAGCAAACGCTACCCCGCCGCAGGTCTGGCCCCAGCCCTGCAAATAGGTGCAAAGGTCGCCAAAGGCGAAATGAAATGGGGTTGATCCTTCGCTGAACGCCATAGCAGCGGGTCTTCAGACAGCAAAGAACATCACTTTGGTTTTTGAAGACCCGTGCTTGTGACAAGCAGCAAGGGCCTGCTGGCGCCCAGACACAAGACAGCCAGAACCACGCGACAAAAACCCTATTCACCGAAAAAATTCAACAACTTGCAAAATAAAAGCGTTGTTCTCGTGAAAAACTCAGCAACACACAGCTATACATTTGCTGCCAATCGGTAGCCCATGCGCTCTCGAAGACCGCCATTATCTAGGGGAACTTTTGATTTAGCACTCAATCACAGAGAGTGCTAATATGAAGCGATGGATGAAAGGATGGAATGCAATGACAACCCAAACTAGCACACTTGCTGCTTCTGCTTTGGCTCCTGCGAATCCTTGGGCGCTGGTTCCGCCGCTGGGCAATCTGGATGCCTATATCACTGCGGTGAACCGCTTGCCTCTGCTCACCGCAGAGGAAGAGCAAGAGTACGCCCACAAACTCAAAGAACACAACGATCTGGATGCTGCCGGGCGCCTGATCATGTCGCACTTGCGCTTGGTGGTCTCCATTTCGCGCCAGTACCTGGGCTATGGCTTGCCACATGGCGACCTGATTCAAGAAGGCAACGTTGGCCTGATGAAGGCCGTCAAGCGTTTTGACCCCGAGCAGAATGTGCGCTTGGTCAGCTACGCCATGCACTGGATCAAGGCTGAAATTCATGAGTACATTCTGAAGAACTGGCGCATGGTCAAGGTGGCCACCACCAAGGCCCAGCGCAAGCTGTTCTTCAACCTGCGCTCACTCAAGCAGGGTATGCAGGCCGATGCTGCCATGGACGATGAACTGATCCAGCGTGAAACGCTGACAGCTCAGCAGATCGACGCCATGGCCGCCAAGCTGAACGTCAAGCGTGAAGAAGTCATGGAGATGGAAACACGTCTGTCTGGTGGTGATGTCTTGCTGGACCCCAGCCCCAACGATGATGGCGAGCATGCATTCGGCCCGATTGCCTACTTGTCAGATGCCTCGCATGAACCTACCAGCATGATCGAGACACGCCAGCGCGATATGCTTGCAACCGACGGTATCAGCCAAGCGCTGGAAATGCTGGATGACCGCAGCCGTCGCATCGTGGAAGAGCGCTGGCTCAAGGTGAACGACGATGGTTCTGGCGGCATGACACTGCACGAGCTGGCTGCTGAATATGGCGTCAGTGCCGAACGCATTCGCCAGATTGAAGTGGCAGCTATGAAAAAGATGAAAAAAGCGCTGGTGGAGTTTGCTTAATCATCTTCCTGCGCTATCTGCCTGAAAAAGACCAGATTGCTGCTCAGACTAGCCCGGATAATTTCCGGGCTTTCTTTTTTCTTGGGAAGTGGCGTCTTCACTCCTCACTATTTTCTGCACCACGCGATATGACTTCTCTCTACCAGATTGCCCGCCGTACGGTTTTGACTGCTAGCTCAGCTCTGGTTGCTGCCGCTGCCACCACTTCTGTGTTTGCAAGCCCTTCGGCGGACACCTGGCCCACCAGACCGGTGCGTATTGTGGTGGGTTTTCCTGGAGGGTCTTCGCCCGATCTCACAGCCCGGACGTTCTCTGAGCCCTTGTCCAAAATACTTGGACAACCTGTGATTGTGGAAAACAAGGTCGGTGCGGGCGGCAACATTGGTGCCACAGAAGTTGCACGGGCTAGCGACAACCACACCATTGGCCTGATGATCAATGGCAACATGACGATTGCCAAAATCCTCAACCCTGCTACCACTTACGACCCGCTCAAGGACTTGGCACCTTTGACGCTCATTGGTGTTTCACCCTTGGTGTTGACGGCTCCGCTGGAACAACCCGGCGTTGCCAAAGACGCCGACGCCAAAGCCTTCTTCGCTGCCGCCAAGCAGGCGGGAGATAAGTGGAGCTACGGCACCCCTGGTGTGGGCACCATCGGCCATTTGGGCACTGAGCTGCTCAAAACACGCAGCGGTATTGCACCCGTTCACGTGCCTTACAGCGGCTACCCGCAAGTGGCCACGGCCATGATGGGCGGCCAGCTGCAAATGGCGCTGCTGCCTCCCGCGCTGGCCATGGCTCAGGCACAAGCTGGCAAGCTGCGTTTGATTGGCGTCACATCCAGCGGGCGCAGTGCACTGGCACCCGGCGTACCCAGCCTGGCAGAAGCGGGGGTCAGCAATTTCGATTTACAGATCTGGAATGCCTTTGCTGCGCCCTATGCCATGCCTGAAGCCATTCGCACCAAACTGGCGGGCATTCTGGTAGAGATTGCGCGCACGCCGCAGGTGCGCCAAAAGTTGTTTCAGCAGGGCTGGCAAACGGTGGGAACCTCACCCGAAGGCCTGGCCAACCGCATCAAAAAAGATACCGAAGAATTGAGCAAACTGATCAAAGAACAAAAGATCAGCAACCAGTAACCAGTAACCAGTAACCAGCTTCGCCTCAGCAAAAAGCCACCTTTCGGTGGCTTTTTTTATGTTCCCGCACTGCATGCAGGCAGCGCTGACGCATGGCGACAAACTACGTAGCCCGATTGATGGCCTTTCGGCGTCAGCTTAAGCCTTGGCTTCGTCCAGCAGCGCCTTGGCATCTTTGGCCAAAATCTGCGCGCCCTGACCGTAACGCTGATACACACGCAGTTTGCCTTGTGGGTCATAGACATACAGGCCTGCGGAGTGGTCCAAGGTGTAGCTGCCGGGCTGCTTGCCTTCTACTTTCTTGTAGAACACTTTGAAGTTTTTGGCTACCGCAGTGATTTGCTCATGCGAGCCTGTCAGCGCCACCATTTGCGGATCAAAGGCTTCAGCGTAGGCACGCAGCACTTCTGGCGTATCGCGGTCTGGATCAAGCGAAACAAAAATGCCCTGCAAACGATCGCCCTGCTCACCCAGGATGGCCTTGGCCTCTACCAGCTCTTGCAAGGTAGTGGGGCAGACGTCCGGACACTGGGTATAGCCAAAAAAGACCACCACCACCTTGCCCGCGAACTCACTGACTGAACGGGGCTTGCCATAGGCATCCGGCAGCGGGAAGTCTTGCCCGTATTCGGCGCCAGTGATGTCTACGCCTTCAAAGCTGATCGGTTTGGGCTTGCAACCCATCAAAACGGTGGCAGCACCGATGGCAGAGGCTCCCACCATCAAGGTCTGTAGTGCATGTCTTCTTTGCATGGCAATCTCAGTCAATCAATCCATAACCATAACCGCAAACGCAAATGCCTCATTCACGCAAGCTTGTGCATGCTCAACGTCCGGGCTGATCCCAGGATGAAGATGCGCGCAGCAAGCGCTCCAGGTCGCGCTTGGCTTTCGGTGCGCTGGTTTTGTCCAGATTCGCAGGAAAGCGCAGCATCCAGTGCCCGAGCGGATCGATCACGTACAAGTGATCTGAAAGCTGCTGCCCTGCAGCAGGTTGCAGCCATGTTTGCAGCGCAGTGGCATCGATTTGCAGAACCTGGGCTGGCTGCAAAGCCTTTTTCAGCTCCGCAGCGGGCTGCTTCCCATCTGTCACCAGCCACACCCAGTCCAGCCGCTCTTTCTCACGGCCCAATCCTTCACGCAGTTGCCGCTGCAAATACAGATGGGTTTCGCACTGCGCTGCACAGGCTGCACCCGAGGTGCTGACCAGCAGCCACTGTCCTTTGAGATGCGACAGAGGAACTTCTTGGCCTTCCAGCGTTTTGGCCATCAACGCAGGCATGTCTTTTTGCGGCTCAATCAGCTCGCCAAAATTGCGCCGACCTTCGGGCCGGATGACGTAATACGTGAAGTAAGAAGCGATCACCGGTGCTGCACACACCAGCAGCACTGCAAACATTTTCCAGCGCCCTTTGCGCTGGGTCTCAACGGCCTGCACGCCTTGCGACAAGCTTTGCATGCTGGGCGTGCTGTGCACGGTCAAGTTCAAGGGGAGCAAATCAACTTTTTGGTGCGGCATGGCGTTGTCGGGCAGTGCGGGCAGGCCGCAAAAATTGAAACCACAGCACCATGGCAGCCAGTACGGCTGCAATGGCAAACCATTGGAAAGCATAACCTTGGTGCGTGGCAATACCACTGCTGGGCTGTGGCCACGCACGCAACAGCCCTTCGCTGGCTGCGCCGGTTTGTACCACCGTGACAGGCCACAGTGGCAAACCTGTGGTTTGTGCATAAGCCGTCAGGTTGAGGTTCTGGCGAATGTGAGGGTTGTGTGCATCGGGTGCATCACCTTCACCCAGGGCATACAGACGCCCGGGCGCACCAGCCAGTTGGCCTTCAACCGTTACGGTACCCGCGGGGGTTTCAATGGCTTGCAGCAATTGCCGGTCCTGAAAGTTGCGCGCAATCCAGCCGCGCTGTACCAGTACCACCTCACCGCTGGCCAGTTGCAGTGGCGTAAAAACAAAAAAGCCTGGCCGCCCCTGCATTTGCCGGTTGTCCAGATACACCGTGTGTGCAGGCATCCACTGGCCGTGCAATGCAATCGGGCGATACAGCCAGTGGGTCAGCGTTGCATCTCCCAGCGCAAGCTGGTCGTGCACGGCACGGGCATCCAAGGTGACTGTGCTCGATTGCGCTTGCATGGCATCGTGCAGCCTGGTTTTCTGCGCTGCGCGCTCCAGCTGCCAAAACCCCAAAGCCAGCCCTACACATACGCCGATAACGCCAGCCACCGTCGCCAGCCACCACCGCAGGTTGCCCCGCTTGCGCGTCATACGCAGCTCTCCATAATGGACGGCATGACATACGCCATCGCCCTTTTCTTTTTGGCCATTCTTGTCAGCCTTGCTGCGGCAGGATTTTTTATGCTGCGCAAAAGTGATGCCGAACACGATGCGGCACGCAGCAAGAACATGGCACGTGCGCTCACTTGGCGGATTGTGCTGTCGGTGGTTTTGTTTCTGTGCCTGCTGCTGGCGTGGAAGCTGGGGTACATCCAGCCCACAGGCTTGCCGGTTGGCAAGTGAAATAAAAAAGAGAGCTCGAAATGCTTACACACACGTGTTTTCAAAATGATTTCATATTGAAAACAAGTACTGATAAGCGCTAACAGCTCTCTTTTATTCAAACCACGTTCCTTGCCAGCCATCAGGGCGCAGGCCCTGACCGCATTCACATCCAGTACACCAGTATGTACAGGCCCAGCCACACCACGTCTACAAAGTGCCAGTACCAGGCGGCCCCTTCAAAGCCGAAATGGTGCTCTGCCGTGAAGTGGCCTTTTTGCAAGCGCAAGGTAATAAAGAGCAGCATCAGCATGCCCACAAACACGTGGAAACCGTGAAAGCCTGTGAGCAAGTAGAAGGTGGAGCCAAAGATGCCGGAGTTGAGCTTGAGGTTCAAATCCGTATACAGGTGGTAGTACTCGTAGCCTTGCACGCACAAGAACGTGATACCCAGCAGCACCGTCACCCACATGAAACCAATCGTTTTAGCCCGCTGACCCAGCCGCAGTGCATGGTGGGCAATGGTGAGCGTAACGCCCGAAGTCAGCAGCAATGCGGTGTTGATGGTGGGCAGCCAGAACGGCCCTACGGTTTGAAACGCCTCAACCATGCCACCAGGTGCAGCCGTGGCACCCGGCATGACGCTGGGCCACACGGCGCTAAAACCGGGCCACAGCAATGAGTTTTCCAGACTGCCCAAGGCTGGCACAGAGTGCGCACGGCCCCACCACAGGGCAGTAAAGAATGCGCCAAAGAACATGACTTCCGAGAAGATGAACCAGCTCATGCTCCAGCGGTAAGACAGGTCAATCTTGCGACCGAACAAGCCACGCTCGCTCTCCTGCGCTGCTTCACGGAACCAGCGAAACAGCACCACCAGCCACCATGTCAGGCCAAAAAAGAAACTCCACATGCCCCACTGGTGGCCATTGACCCACATGCCCGCGCCCAGAATGACAAAAAACAGTCCGGCAGCGGCCCAGATGGGGTGACCTGATTCAGCAGGTACAAAATAGTACGGGGTGCTTGCAGTGTGCGGTGTACCCATGTCAGCTCCTGTCATCACTCGTCTCAAACATAGCGTTTCGATCCAGCGCTGCGCGCTAGACCACCCAATTGACAATACCGATCAACAACAACACAAATACAAAAATTGCCACCAGCCCCACACTGACGACCAGCAGCGGGGTCATCTGCGCCGAATCACTGCGCCACTCGCTGCCTTTGCGCACACCCAAAAAGGCCCAGGCCATCGCCTTGATGGTGCGCAACAGCGACGGTTTACGAGAGGATTGCTGTTCACTCAAGACGCACCTCCTTGTGCTGGCTGCTGCAGCGCTGCTGTCGGTGCCGCAGGCACCTTGCCACCCACTTCAAAGAAGGTGTAGCTCAGCGTGATGGTGGTCACGTCCTTAGGCAGCCGAGGATCGATCACAAACGCTACAGGCCACTCCTTTTTCTCGCCGGGCTGCAGCTCGTACTGGTTAAAGCAAAAACACTCCATCTTCACAAAATGCGGTGCAGCCTGCCGAGGCGCATAGCTTGGGATAGCCTGCGCTGCCATGGCACGGTTTTGGATGTTTTGAAACTCATACATCACCGTCGCCAGCTCACCGGGGTGCACCTGCAAAGAGCGTATTTCGGGTTTGAAATCCCATGGACCTCGCGCATTGGCATCAAACTCCACCGTGATCGTGCGGGTGGTGTCTACCTGCGTATTAGTGGGCAGCTTTCCCACCGCTCCGTTGCCCGGCACCTGCCGCTCGGAGATGGTGAGAATGTTGATGCCCAGCGCCTCACACACATGCTTGTAGATGGGAATCAACGCATAGCCAAAGGCAAACATTCCCACAGTGATCACCAGCAGTTTGGTGACCATTTGAAAATTGGCGCTGCGCTTGCGTGGATTCATGGCTGTGCGTGCCTTAGCCGCCCAACAATGCCATCTTGGCCACAAATCCCACAAAGAACACGACGGCGATAGACGCCAGCACCAGGGCCATGCGCGTATTGCGCTGGCGCTGCAGTTGCCAGGCTTCTGTACGGCCAGGCATGGAGTTGCTGTGTTTAGGGTGAATCATGGTTTATCCAATCACGCGAGTTGCGGTGCTATCCAATTTAGGAGGTGTTTCAAAGGTATGAAATGGCGCAGGCGAAGGCACTTCCCACTCCAGACCTTCTGCCGCTTCCCATGGTTTCTGCGGTGCTTTTTCCCCTTTGCCACGCATTGCGGGCACTACAACGGCCAGGAAGAAATACACCTGCATCAAGCCAAATCCAAATGCGCCTATAGAAGCTACCGCGTTGAAGTCGGCGAACTGCATGGGATAGTCGGCATAGCGGCGTGGCATACCGGCCAGACCCAGGAAGTGCATGGGAAAGAAAGTGATGTTGAAGAAGATCAGCGAACCCCAAAAGTGGATCTGCCCACGTCGCTCGGAATACATCACGCCCGTCCATTTCGGCGACCAGTAGTAATACGCCGCAAACATGGAAAACAGCGAACCAGCCACCAGCACATAGTGAAAGTGCGCGACGACGTAGTAGGTGTCCTGCAACTGAATATCAATGGGGGCCATGGACAAGATCAGCCCGGTAAAGCCACCCATGGTGAACACAAAGATAAAGCCCACCGAGAACAGCATAGGCGTCTCAAACGTCATGGAGCCGCGCCACATGGTGGCTACCCAGTTGAAAATCTTCACGGCCGTGGGCACTGAGATCAACATGGTGGAATACATGAAAAACAGCTGGCCAGTCACCGGCATGCCCGTGGTGAACATGTGATGCGCCCACACGATGAAGCTCAAAATGGCAATCGAGCTGGTGGCATACACCATGGAGGCATAGCCGAACAGTTTTTTACGGCTGAATGCAGGCACGATCTGGCTGACGATGCCAAAGGCCGGCAAGATCATGATGTAGACCTCTGGATGGCCAAAGAACCAGAAGATGTGCTGGTACATCACCGGGTCACCACCCCCTGCAGGGTTGAAGAAGCTGGTGCCAAAGTGGCGATCTGTCAGCGTCATGGTGATAGCGCCTGCCAGCACGGGCATGACGGCAATCAACAGGTAGGCCGTGATCAGCCATGTCCAGGCGAACATGGGCATCTTCATCAGCGTCATGCCGGGCGCGCGCATGTTCAAGATGGTGACGATGATGTTGATCGACCCCATGATGGAGCTGGCACCCATGATGTGCATCGCAAAGATGCTGGTGTCCATGGATGGCCCCATCTGCAGCGTCAGGGGGGCATACAGCGTCCAGCCCGCAGCCGGTGCCCCGCCGGGCATGAAGAACGAGCCCACCAGCATCAGGCCCGCAGGCACCATCAGCCAGAAACTGAAATTATTCATACGGGCAAAAGCCATGTCTGATGCGCCGATTTGCAGAGGCAGCATCCAGTTGGCGAAGCCCACAAAGGCCGGCATGATGGCGCCAAACACCATGATCAGACCGTGCATGGTGGTCAATTGATTGAACAGCTCTGGGTTGACCAGCTGCAAGCCGGGCTGAAACAGCTCTGCACGGATCAACAGCGCCAGCACTCCACCAATCATCAACATGGTGAAGCTGAACAGCAGGTACAGCGTGCCAATGTCTTTGTGGTTGGTGGCGTACAGCCAGCGGCGCCAGCCCGTGGGCGTGGCGTGGTGATGATCATGGTGGTGATCACAATGTGTGGCCTGGTCGTGAGAAGGTGGGTAAATGGCGCTCATGTGCGGGGCTCCCTGTCTCTGTTTTGCATTGCGCTCACTGCGCAGCCACGATATCTACACGGCGTGCCTGCTCGTTGGCACCAGCGCTGTCGGTAATGGTTTGCGGCTTGCGCAGCTCAATACGTTCAGCGGCCACGCCCGCATCTGTCAGCGCCTTGGCCACTGCCTGGGCACGCTGCTTGGCAAGTTCCGCATTCACATCAGCGCTGCCGGTGGCATCGACATAACCTGACAGCGCAATCTTGACGCTGTCATTGCTTTGCAGCCACTGCACGGCTTGCTGCACGGTCGCCTTTGATTTGTCATCCAGCGCACTTTGGCCGGTGGCAAAGA
Organism: Comamonas avium; assembly: GCF_014836675.1. Classification (GTDB taxonomy): domain Bacteria; phylum Pseudomonadota; class Gammaproteobacteria; order Burkholderiales; family Burkholderiaceae_C; genus Comamonas; species Comamonas avium. The sequence goes on along the minus strand of NZ_JACSQK010000005.1, from coordinate 162,087 downwards.
AAACCTGGTAAGGCATGCCACCCGCACTGACGGGTAAAGCAGTGTCTGGCGCAGGCGCTGCAGAAGCTGGCGCTGGCTCAGTAGCCGCAGCAGGTGCACCACCTTCAGGAAAGCTGCCCTTGCGCGCCTGGGTGAACTGCGCAGGCTGAATCAATTGCCCCGTCTGGTTGCTCCAATTGTTTTTCACATAGGTCAGCACGGCGGCCAGCTCTACATCGCTCAGTTGCTTCCAGGATGGCATGGCCCCATTCGCACGCCCTTCCAGCACCACATGCATGGGTTCAGCCAGAGAGCCACGTACCAGCGCGCTGCCATCCAGCGCCTTGATAGCCCCTGCGCCCTTGCCACTGGCCTGATGACACGCCGCACAGTTGGCTGCGTAAACCTTTGCGCCACGCGCAACCAGTTCATCGAGCTTCCACTCTTTGGTTGGGTCATCTTTTTTGGCCGCTGCCAGCTTGAGCTGTTCATCCACCCATGCTGCATAAGGGCCGCTGTCCAGCACCTTCACATGAATCGGCATGTAGGCGTGCTCTTTTCCGCACAGCTCTGCGCACTGTCCGTAGTAATCACCCGGTTTGTCTGCCTTGAACCATGTATCACGTACAAAGCCAGGAATCGCGTCTTGCTTGATACCGAAAGCCGGCACCATGAAACTATGGATCACATCATTGGCCGTGGTGATGATGCGCACCTTCTTGCCTACTGGCACGACCAGCGGGTTGTCTACCCGCAGCAAATAATCATTGGGTGCATTGCTCACATCACCGCTGCTGGACATTGCACGGTGGCTGCTGTCGATGGTGGACAGGAAGCTCAGCCCCTCGCCCGGGCCTTTGAGGTAGTCGTACCCCCACTTCCACTGATAGCCCGTGACCTTGATGGTCAGCTCGGCGTTGGTGGTATCTTTTTGCGCCACCAGCACCTTGGTAGCGGGCAGCGCCATCAAGATCACGATGATGAAGGGAATCACCGTCCAGATGACCTCTACCGTCGCTGATTCGTGGAAGTTGGCAGCCTTGGCACCCTGGGATTTGCGATGCTTCCAGATGGAATAGAACATCACCGCAAATACAGCCACAAAGATCACTACGCAGATGGCCAGCATCATCCAGTGCAGAAAGTGCTGCTCCTGGGCAATGCGCGTGACCGGCGGGTGCAAGTTCAGCTGTTTGACGGCTGGGCCACCGGGCAAGTCTTGCACTGCATGCGCGGTACTGGCCAGCCATGCTGTTGCAGCCGTACACAGAGAAACCAGTTGAAAGATACTGCTTTTCATATTTCTCACTTGCGTCTGAGCCTCCGGGATTCCGTTGCCCGCCTGCCATTACAGTGCCGTGCGAAGTCTTGCGAAGAAAGCAAAAATCAAGGTGCCTGGCACACTGCACCCAACTGCCCTGCATGCAGTTTGCAGGGATGCAGCGCCAGCGCATACAGGGGTTTCAAGCAGGAGAAGACATCGCTGCAACGGTGCCCTGTAGGATGCCGCGCAAAAAACGATGAATGAAATCGCCAACTGCATGCACGCTGGTACGCGTGATGCAACAACAAAAAAACACGAGAGACTGACCCAGGCTTTGCGGTCCAGCCTGTCTGCAAGGCATAGCGACACACCAATTTTTTTCTCCCCTGACGACCGCTGGGCCGTTGGCTTTGCACTGCCCAAATCCGCGCTCCAGGGCCGTGCTTGCTATCAGTAGTTTGAAAAAATTGTAGTGCGCTTTGCGTTAAATCAATGCAGCAAAAAAGGCTTTTCGCCTATCGCAAACCCTGCTCCCGACCCTGCTTGAGCATGCTGCGCATCTGGTCTAAAGAGACCGAACTTTCACTGTCCACTGCCACACGTGGAACAGGTTTAAACGCATGGCCATAAACCAGTTCAAAGGACAAGGCCAGTTGCCCCTCGCTGTGATCGACACGCAAATGCTCGCCCATGGCAGCGTGCAACTGTGCCAACCATGCGCGGCCACGCAAGCCCGAAAAACGCTGGGGATGCAAGTTGCAGCCCAGCTCACGCAGCTCTTGCAGCAAGCGCTCGGGGCTGGCAAAAGTCAGCGTAATGGTTTCCATATCCATCACAGGCTCTGCAAAGCCTGCCTGCACCAGCATGTCTCCCCAGTCGTGCATATCGGTAAAGCTATGCCCGGCTGCTGGCCAGCCCATGCGCTCATACAGGGCACGCATTTCTTTGGCGGTATCTGGCCCCAGACACGAAAACATCACAAAGCCATCTACAGCCAAAGCTTCATGCCACTGCTTGAGCATTTGCACAGGCTGTGCCTGGTTGTGCAGCAGCATGTTGGCCCACAACATATCCACGCTACCGGCGGCCGGCATCTCCATCAAAGTCTTGGCACCACCCCAGCGTGAGGGGCTCCACCATGGCTTGGCCCACTGCTCCTGGGCAACAGTCTGCATGCGCGGCACGGGCTCGACCACATAGCATTGCGCCTGCGGATAGCGTTGTGCCAAAGCTGCATGCACCTGCATGCCACCGCGCACGGGCTGCCAGTCGCACCATGTACCGGGGGTGCGGCAAATCCACTGCAAACGCGCCTCCATCCGGCGGCCCACCTCTTCATGCAGCCACGGCGACTGGGCCGGTGCAGCCTGTTGCCAGCGTGCAGCAGCGATAGGATCAATGGTGGGGGGCAAGTGCTCAGACATGGAAGTGCAAACTCAACTAGCAACCCCGCCGCCACACGGCATGGCAACGGCAGGTGCCGCGGCAGTATATTGATTTCATGCCTCTGCGTTGGCCAACATGGCTATCCCATCCTGTGAAATGGCTCCGTGCCTTACCCAGTCAGTGTCTGGCATGCCACGCATGGCCAAGCCAGGATGTGCTGTGCCCCGACTGCTGGCAGCGTTTTGCCACCCATGCACCATTTCGCTGTACAGGCTGTGCATTGGCTCTGCCAGGCGTTGGCCCCGAGCGGCCGCGCTGCGGCGCATGCCTGCGGCACCCTCCTGCATGGCATGAAGCACACGCATGGATGGACTACCACTATCCATGGAACAACTTGATTTCACGCTGGAAATTTGGACAGCAGCCCGCTCTGGCCCGCTACGCAGCACACTGGATGCTGCAAGACGCACGCATTCAAGCCGCTATCGATGCCGCTGATGTACTGATCCCCATCCCCTTATCCAAAGAACGCATGCGTGAACGCGGCTACAACCAGGCGGCGCTGCTGGCCCAGGCTTTCAAAAGTCACAAGCACCAGCTCCATTGCCTGGCACGCACGCACCACGCCATGGCCCAAAGTGGCTCAACCCGCGCACAGCGTCTGCGTAATTTGCGCAACGCCTTCACCATTGACACTGCGCAGCGCCACCACATTCAGGGTAAAAAAGTTCTGTTGATCGATGACGTAATGACCACTGGCGCCACACTCACCGCAGCCAGCCACTGTTTGCTGCAAGCTGGCGCCCGTCAGATTCACGTACTGTGCATGGCCCGGACACCATAAACACCGCCAGGGACAAGCCCAAAAGCGGACAATACGCCGCCATGTTCCATATCGTTCTTGTAGAGCCTGAGATTCCACCGAATACAGGCAACATCATTCGCCTGGCAGCCAACACCGGCTGCCAGTTGCACCTGATTGAGCCCCTGGGCTTTTCCATGGAAGACCGCCACATGCGCCGCGCTGGGTTGGACTACCACGAGTACACCAGCGTGCGTCGCCATGCCAGCTGGCAAAATTTTCTGCAAACCATGCAACCTGCGCAAGAACGCATGTTTGCCATGACCACGCATGGCAGCCAGCCTGCCCATTCGCTGCAGCTCCAACCGGGCGACTGGTTTGTGTTCGGTTGTGAAACACGCGGCCTTGCACCCGAAGTGCGTGAGTTTTTCCCCACGGCACAGCGCCTGCGCCTGCCCATGCTGGAAGGCCAGCGCAGCCTGAACCTGTCTAACGCCGTGGCTGTCACCGTGTTTGAAGCCTGGCGCCAGAATCGTTTTTTAACGCCTGACGGACACCCTGCACGTTAAGTCAGCATCGACGCCCCCATCGGGGCGCCGTAACTGCGTGACAGCGATTCCGCCACACACACCGGCTTGTCGCCACCTTCTCGCTCGACAGTCACCAGCCATGTAATTTGCACGCTGTCTGGGCCCACGGGCTCCACCGCCTGCACCCCAACCCGGGCTCGCACGCGGCTGCCCACAGGCACAGGGGCCGGAAAACGTACCTTGTTCAAGCCATAGTTCACCCCCATCGTGGCACCTTCAATGTGCACTGCCTGGCTAAAAAACAAAGGCAGCAGTGACAGTGACAGAAAGCCATGTGCAATCGGCCCACCAAACGGGCCTTGAGCCGCTTTGACCGGATCGATGTGGATCCACTGGTGATCACCCGTTGCGTCAGCGAACAGGTTCACTTGCTCTTGGGTAATGGTGATCCAGTCGGTCACCGCAATTTCCTGGCCTGCACAGGCGCGCAGTTGGGCATAAGAGTTGAAGGTTTTCATGCCTTCAATTTAAGAACCTCTGTGGCTGCAGTCAGTCGGTCCTGTGACAGGGGTTGACCCTAGGTGACTGACAGCCCGATCAGGCATGAGCGCTGATGCGCAAAGTGCTGACCGCTATCGATTTAGCCCAAGCCGGGCATCCCGAGAATTACCCTTGGTTTGTCGAACGCTGCACAAAGAACAGTCCAAAACCCACCAGCATGAGCAAGCCACCAAAGATGCGGTTTTGCCAGCGCATGGCCTCGCTGCTGCGCATCCAGCGGCGCAGCGCACTGGCGCTGGCGGCGTAGCCGTGCATCACCACGGTATCTACGGCCAGACAGGTCGCAGACATCACTAGCAGCTGCACCCACAATGCGCGCTCCGGGCTCAAGAACTGCGGCAATACAGCCACCATGAAAATAATGCCCTTGGGGTTGGTGGCGTTGGTCAAAAATCCGGCCAGGGTACGCTGCCTCCAAGGCATAGGTGCAGCCTGCAAGTACCCCACATCCACTCCGTTGCCAACACTGCGCCACTGGCTCCAGCCCAGATAAATCAGGTAGCCCGCGCCCAGCACCTTGACCACGGTAAAGGCAACGTCAGAGGCAATCAGCACAGCCCCAACGCCACCACCTGCTATCAGCAAAATCAGCAGCAACCCCAGCTGCAGGCCACCAATCGTGGCCGAAGTCTGGCGCACGCCGTAGGCCAGACCATGGCTCATGGAGAGCACTGCCCCAGAGCCCGGAGAGATGGCGATGAAAACGCACGCCGAGAAAAATGCCAACCAAGTATGAAAATCCATGTGCCAATGTCCGAGAGCTGCCAACCTGAAGCGCGCGATCTTACGCCGACCCCGGCGCCCTATTGCCACCTTGGCGACTGGATTGCGCCGCACATGCTACGCTGCCGCCCATCATGCTTTTCAACCCCACCCAAGCTGACGTGCGACGCTTTTTCTGTAGCGTACGCAGCAAAATGCTACATAACGCGCCGATGGAGGCCATCGAGACACTGGCCAGCCTGTGGATTGACGAACACCCGGAATACTTTGCCGAGCTGGACGACGTAGAGGCGGCCATCAAGCGCAATTACGACCTGGAGCCCGATCGCACCAATCCGTTTTTGCACCTGTCCATGCACCTGTCCATCAGTGAGCAATGCAGCGTAGACCAGCCCCGCGGCATTCGTCAGGCGGTGGAGCTGCTGACCAAACGGCGCAACTCACTGCACGACGCACACCACGAAACCATGGAATGCCTGGGCCAGATGCTGGCCGACAGCCAGCGCAATGGCCATCCGCCCGATGGTGACCAGTACGTAGCTGCCGTACAGCGCCGCGCCACGCGCGACTAGACAACCCCAATAACAACAAGGCCCGCTTGCAGCGGGCCTTGTTGTTATTGGGCAGCGCTCAGCGAAAGTGCGCTGGAGGAATCGTTTTCAAATCCCCATCGAGCTTGCTGATGTAGTTGGCCAGCAGCTTGAGCTCCTGATTGCTGAACTGCTGGGCAATTGGCGCCATGATGCCGTTGCTGCGACCAACCCGGGGGTTGTTGACTGTTTTGTATGACTTGAGCGCCGCCAGCAGATAGTCCGAGTGCTGGCCTGCTACTTTCGGGTAGCTTGCGTCAATCGGCTTGGAGAAATTTTGACCATGGCAGGTAAAGCAGGCACCTTTTTCAATCAAGGCGGCCACCTGCGTCGGTGGGTCATGCGGTTGTGCGGCATCTTTGCGTACGGGGTTGTGGGCCTCGTAGTAGGCAGACACATCCGCGATGTCCTGATCGCTGAGTGACTCGGCAACGCCACGCATGGTGGGGTGATGGCGATCACCCTTGCGGTAGGCATCCAGCGCCGCAGCAATATATGCTGCAGACTGCCCCGATATCATGGGCACCTTGTAAACCTCAGGAAAGCTGGCCTGGTAACCAGCGATACCATGGCAGCCAATGCACATGGAAATTTTCCCTTCACCTGCCTTGATATCTCCCTGCACAGCCTGTGCCGAGGCAGTTGACGTCGCACAAGCGACAAACAATGCAAACACCGTGGTCCATGTTTTGATCATTTTGTGCACAAAATCCTTTGCAAAGTTCAGCTGGGATCTGGTCGTGAAAATTCATTATCAGAGCAGTTGTCAAGCACCCACATCAATGTTTACGCTGATATCACGCCCATGAAATTCCAAGGTTCTGACAATTACGTTGCCACCCAAGATCTGATGCTGGCGGTGAATGCCGCCATCAAACTGCAGCGCCCGCTGCTGGTAAAAGGCGAGCCCGGCACAGGCAAAACCATGCTTGCCGAAGAGGTGGCAGCCGCCTTGGACATGCCCTTGCTGCAGTGGCACATCAAGTCCACCACCAAAGCGCAGCAGGGCTTGTACGAATATGACGCGGTCTCACGTCTGCGAGACAGCCAGCTGGGCGACGCCCGCACGCAGGACATTCGCAACTACATCGTCAAAGGCGTGCTGTGGCAGGCGTTTACTGCGGACGAGCCCGTGGCCCTGCTGATCGACGAGATTGACAAGGCAGATATCGAGTTCCCCAACGACTTGCTGCGCGAAATCGACCGCATGGAGTTTTACTGCTACGAAACCCGCGAGATGATCCGCGCCAAGCACCGCCCGCTGGTGTTCATTACCTCCAACAACGAAAAAGAGCTGCCCGATGCCTTCCTGCGCCGCTGCTTTTTCCACTACATCAAGTTTCCTGAAGCAGACACCATGCGCCAGATTGTGGCGGTGCACTTCCCCACACTCAAGGGCGACTTGCTCAGTGCAGCGCTCAAAACGTTCTACGACGTGCGCAACCTGCCGGGCCTGAAGAAAAAACCTTCGACCAGCGAGCTGATCGACTGGCTCAAGCTGCTGGTAGCCGAAGACATTCCGCTGGAGGCCTTGCAGTCTCCAGACCAAAAGGTCTCCGTGCCGCCACTGGTTGGTGCCTTGCTGAAAAACGAACAGGACATGAGCCTGTTTGAAAAGCTGGTGTTCATGAATCAGCGCAACCGCTGACACGGCGCTGACAGCCGCGTTGCAGGCTTGCCCCAATGCGCAAAGATGCCGTCTGTCGTAGCTTCGGTGTTTTGATGACTTTGCTTAAGGGAAAAAACATGGCTTCTGCACAAAAAATGCTGCTCGAGGGAGTTTCCGACGCGGTGTGCTTCATGCTCGGCGCGCTGGCTGGCTATGGTCTGGGCAAGATGGTGGGTATCGACATCTTTGAAGACGGCTACAGCGGCTCCGGCATGATCGGCATTTTGATGATCGGCCTGGGTGGCGGCGCAGGCTTGCACATTGCACGCATCTGGCGCAGCCACCAGCAAGCCAAAAACAAACTCGAAGAAGCCGAGGTCGATTGACCTCTACCCCCTATGCATGATCCACAACCGAGCACGCCCTTTGTGCCCCCCGTCAGATTGCAAGGCTGGGGTGTTTGCCTTGAACCATTGAGCCTGCTGCACACCGCAGGCCTGCAAGAAGCTGCCGCTGATGGCCAACTGTGGAATCTGCGCATCACCTGGGTGCCCAGGCACGAAGAAGCGACGGCCTACATCCAAAAGGCCCTGGACATGCAAGCCCAGGGTACGCGCTGCCCGTTTGCCGTACTGGATGCGGCCAGCGGCAAGTTGCTGGGCACCAGCAGCTACCACGACATCGTGCCTGCGGTAAAGCGCCTGGAGATTGGCTACACCTGGTACGCCGCCAGCGCACAGCGCAGCCATGTCAACACTGCCGCCAAGCTGCTGCTGATGCAGCATGCATTTGAAACACTGTCCTGCGCCGTGGTGGGCTGGCGTACCGACATTCTGAACACCCGCAGCCAGCAAGCCATTGAGCGCCTGGGTGCACATAAAGACGGGGTATTGCGCCACCACGCACTGCGCTGGGATGGCAGCGTGCGTGACACCGTGATGTACAGCATGCTGGCCGCCGAGTGGCCAGCCGCAGAACATCGTTTACTTGAAAAATTGAAGCATATGGCGCTTACCAGCAATTAACTTGCGCATCAAATCACTTTGAAAATAAGTAATTTCAAGCGCTTGTAGCTTCTGTTTTTAAACTCTCACTGCCATGCTGATCGATTTTTTCTACACCTTGCGCGCTGCAAAGCTGCCCGTTTCCGTCAAGGAATACCTGATGCTGCTCGAAGCGCTGCAGGCCGGCGTGGTCGGCCCGCTCAGTGACGACGGCTGGAGCCTGGACGATTTTTACTTTCTGGCCCGCACCACACTGGTCAAGGACGAAAAGCATTACGACAAGTTTGACCGCGCCTTTGCCGCCTACTTCAAGGGCGTGGAAATGGTGGCCGACTTCAAGAAAGAGCTGCCCGAGGAGTGGCTGCGCAAGCTGCTGGACAAAGAGCTGACACCTGAGCAAAGGGCCGCTATCGAGAAGATGGGCTGGGATGAGCTCATGGAAACACTCAAAAAGCGTCTGGAAGAGCAAAAAGGCCGCCACGAAGGCGGTAACAAATGGATTGGCACCGGTGGCACCAGCCCCTTTGGGCACGGCGGCTACAACCCGCAAGGCGTGCGCATTGGCGGACCCGGTAAAAACCGCAACGCCGTCAAGGTGTGGGAGCAGCGCGCCTACCGCGATTACGACGACACGCAAGAGCTGGGCACCCGCAACATCAAGGTGGCCCTGCGCCGCCTGCGCAAATTTGCACGCCAGGGCAGCAACCTGGAGCTGGATTTGCCCGACACCATCCGCAGCACAGCGGCCAACGCTGGCTGGCTGGACATCAAGATGGTGCCCGAGCGCCACAACAATGTGAAAGTGCTGCTGCTCATGGATGTGGGCGGCACCATGGACGATCACATTCAGCGCGTGGAAGAGCTGTTTTCAGCCGTCAAAAGCGAGTTCAAGCATCTGGAGTTCTATTACTTTCACAACTGTGTGTATGACTTCATGTGGAAGAACAACCGCCGCCGTTTTGCTGAAAAGTTCGACACCTGGGACATCATTCGCAAATACAACAAAGATTACAAATTGATATTTATTGGTGATGCCACCATGAGCCCTTACGAAATCTTGCAACCAGGCGGCAGCGTTGAATACAACAACGATGAGCCGGGCGCTGAGTGGCTGCAAAGACTGACTAACGCATTCCCTCACCATGCATGGATCAATCCAGAACCCCAGGGTGTGTGGGAATATCGCCAAAGTATTGACGTCATTCGCCAGTTGATGGGCGGTCGCATGTACCCCCTGACTTTGAAAGGTCTGGAAGAAACCATGAGGCTGCTGTCAAAATAAATCCATGCCCAAGCACTTATCTACAAACAAGCCCTTCTGGAAATCGGCGTGTTTGTTAACCAGCGCACTGCTGCTGTCCGGCTGCAGTCTGCTGTCCAAAGACAAAATCGGTGATGACGCTCCCGCCAGCTTTGCGCTGGAAGTGGATGCCCCCAAAGACGTGCGCGAGTTATTGCTGCAGCACATGGAGTTGCAGCGCTATCGCAGCTTGAGCGACTTGCGCCGCAATGAACTCAGCCGCCTGCTTGGCGCAGCTGATGGCAATATCCGCAGCCTGCTGGGCACCATGGGCTATTTCTCGCCCACCATTGAGCTGCAGTTGATTGAAACGCCAGAGGATGCCGACACGCCACGCAAGGTGGTGGTGCAAGTGGAACCAGGAGAGCCCACCAAGGTCACCCAAACCGAAGTCGCCTTTACCGGCACCAATGCCGATGATCCCAAAGGCAGGAACATGCGTGAGAGCATTCGCCGCAATTGGTCTTTGCCAGTCGGTGAACGTTTTAGCCAGTCCGCATGGAGCAGCGCCAAAAACGATGGCGTCCGCCGTCTGCAAAACCGTCGCTACCCCACCGCCAGCCTGACTGAAAGCCGTGCAGACATCGATGCCGACACCCAAGAGGCGCAGCTCAAAGTGGCGTATGAACCCGGCCCTGCTTACTACTTTGGCCCCCTGGTCATTGAAGGCGCTGAACGCTACAACCCTTCGGGCCTGATTCGTCTGGCGCGGTTGCCGGTGGGTGATGAATATCGCCAGACCACACTGCTCGATGCCCAGCAACGCTTGGCCAACAGCGGCTATTACGACTCGGTCTTTCTGACACTGGCAACGGATGCGGCCCAGCCCGGCGACACCGAAGTGCACGCCCCCGTCATCGCCCAGGTGCGCGAGGCCAAGTTGCAAAAATGGATTTACGGCGTGGGCTTGAGCACCGACACAGGTTTTCGCTTCTCCATCGATCACACCCACAACCGCGTGCCTTATCTGGACTGGCGTGCGCAAAGCAAGCTGCAGCTGGACAAGAAGAACCCGCTGCTTTCTACCCGCGTCGCGTCATTGCCTGATTACAGCGGCTGGAATTACTTCTTTGGTGGCAAAGCCGCTCGCGAAGAGCTGGCCGATTACACCGCCAACAGCGTGACGCTGGCGGCTGGCCGCAGCAAGAGCGAAGACAAGATTGATCGCACCTACTATCTGCAGTACGACATGGCCAAGGCGCAGGGCGCAGGCGCGCCACCCTCCAGCTCGGCCATCACCATCAACTATGGCTGGACAGGGCGTTATTTCAACAATGCCACCAATCCCACACGTGGCTACGGGCTGGGCTGGGACGTAGGTGCCGGCACCACGCTCACCCCTGCCCGTGAACCCTTTAGCCGGCTGTCTGCACGCTGGCTGTACTTCATGCCGCTGAGCAAAACCGATGAGGCCACCAACCGCCGCAGTCGCCTAGCCTTCAGAGCCAATGGTGGCGCAGTAATTGCACGCGACGATGCCGTGGTACCTATCACGCAATTGTTCCTGTCTGGTGGCGACACCACAGTGCGCGGCTACAGCTATCAGAGCATTGGTGCACGCAGTGACAATGGCAAGCTGATTGGTGGCCGCTACATGGCATCGGGCAGCATTGAATGGCAGCGCCCCATCACCATTGCGGGCAATCGCACTGACTGGGAGCACGCCACCTTTGTGGATGCCGGCACGGTAACTGACTCGCTGGATATCTACACCGTATTTGTCGGTATCGGCACTGGTATTCGATGGCGCAGCCCAGTCGGGCCACTGCAAGCCGATTTGGCCTACGGCCTAGAGACCAAGGAGGTGCGCCTGCACCTGCGCCTGGGATTCAATTTCTAATTTCATGCAAGAACGCCAAGAACCGCAAATGGAGACCTCTGCGGTCTCTCCTGCCCCTGCAGCCAAAGCCCAGTTGCGCCGCCGTCGCCGCTGGCTGCGCTGGCTCATGATGGCCATCGCCTTGTGCCTGATTGCGCTGTGCTCTCTGGTGGGAGTGGCGTGGTGGTGGTCTGGTCAGGCCGACTCGCTCAGCCGCACGCTGGCCCAGGTGGCAAGCTGGATGCCTGCCGATCAAAAGCTCGAAGCCGACGGCGTGCAGGGCAGCCTGCGCAACGGTGGCCGCATTGGCTGGCTGCGCTGGAGCAGTCCAGCCATGCAGGTCGAGATCAAAGGCGCAGACATTGAATGGCGCCTGCAGCCGCTGCTCTCCAGAGAGTTGCATTTTGGCCGTGTGAACATGGACGAGCTGCGCATTCGCAGCACCCCTGAGCCCAAAGACGATACCCCCACCCAGCCACTGCAATCGCTGGTGCTGCCTGTGCGCATTGATGTGCCACTGCGCATTGAACGCCTGGTGTGGGAAGGCCCACCCGAAACCGTCATTACCGAACTGTATGGCCACTACCGCTATACCGGCAGCCACCACGACGTCAAGGTCAGCAGCCTGCGCTACGCCGGAGGCTTGTACGAGGCTGAAACGCAGCTGCAAGCTGCGGCTCCCATGCAACTGCAGGCCACACTCAAAGGTGCTATCGAAGCCCCCCTGCCCAGCCAGCCCGACAAGCTGCTTAATATTCAGGCCAGTGCTTCGGTCAAAGGTACCCTGGCCACGGAAGCTGCCAGCCTGAACATTTCCGCGCAAGCGCGCACCACTGAGGCTCAAGGGCAAGATGCCAGCAGCACCTTGTCTGCCGATATCAGCGCCGTTGTACGGCCATGGCTGGCACAGCCACTGGAGCAGGCGCACGCTCAGTTGCGCCATGTGGATGCATCGCTGTTCATGGCCGGTGGCCCGCGTACCGATCTCAACGGTACGCTGCAGGCCGGCCCTGAAGGCCAAGGCTGGAAGGTGCATGCAGCGCTAACCAACAGCATGCCCGCCCCATGGGACAAACAGGCCTTGCCCATTCGCACCGTCACAGCAGATGCCAGCTTTGATGGCCTGCAGACATGGCTGCTGCAAAACGCACGCATCGACTTTGGCAAATCAGACGACGCCTATCTGCAAGCTCAGGGGCGTTTTGACACCCAGACTCAGGCGCTTGAAGGCCAAGCCGAGCTCATCAATGTCAACCCCGCCGATCTGTACAGCACGCTGGATGCTGCGCCACTGTCTGGCTCGCTACAGGCTCAAACGAATGCACAGCAGCAAGTCCAGTTCAAACTGAACCTGCAATCAAGCCGTGCACGCAGCGCGCAGACCTTGCGCATTGAAGCCGCCCGGGCAGAAGGCACATGGAAAGCGCCGCTGCTGGAGGTACGCAACCTGTACCTGGATGCGCTGCAGACCAAGCTGCAAACCGATGTGCTGCGCTTGAATACCGAAACACAGCACATTCAAAGCAAGCTCAATGCGCAGCTGCCCGGAGTGCAGGCTGATCTGGACATGGATGCCGGGCCTGAGGCAGGCACGGGCAAACTGAACCTTCGCGTCAACTCTGCCGAGCAGCTGGGGCAATGGATGGCACGGCTGCCCATCGGCAGTGACCCACTGGCAGGTGCCAAACTGCAAGGCAGCACCACGGTCAACTTGCAATGGCGTGGTGGCTGGGCCAAGTTGCAGCAACGCCTGCAAAACCCGGCAGCAGCGGTGCAAGCCAGTGGTTTGCAAATTAACGCCCAAGTGACTGCGCCACAGTTGAGCTATCTGCCGCCTGATGGCACAAAAATGCAGCTGCAGCAGCTCAAGCTATCACTGGCAGGTAGCCCCGAATCTCTGCAAGTCACGCTGGACAGTCAAGCACAAATGGGCAGCCAGACCTTGTCACTGACAACCGATGTCACAGCAGGTTTGCTCACCAGCAAGGGATCTGCTGCCACCGACTGGCAAGCACGAATTGCCAATCTCAACGCGCGCTGGAGCCCGCAAGGCAGCGCTGACACCACATGGCAGGTGCAACTGGCCAGCCCTGCAACAGCCAGCCACCACACCACAGGCAACCCTGTGCGCACCACCCGCATTCAGGCCAGTGAAGGCCGGCTGCTCATCACACCACCAGCCGGCACAGGCACACAGCCAGCCAGCGTAGCCTGGGAGCCTGTGCTGCTGCGCCAGGCTGGCAATGGCAGCTGGGCGCTGCAAAGCAAGGGCCAGCTACAAGGTGTACCACTCGCTTGGGTTGATGCTTTCAGCCCAGACCCCAAGCAACCTCTGCTGGCCGGCTCTGGCATCAGCGGAGATCTGGTCGTGCAAGGCCGCTGGGACATTGACAACACAGGCCGTCAATTGCGCGCTGACGTTGTCGTGGAGCGCACGAGTGGCGACATCCGCCTGTCTGCAGAAGACAGCGACGCAGCCCCCATCACCGTCATACGCAGTACGGGTGCCAGCGAAGTGAATGCAGAAACCAAGCAAGTGCAATCACGCGCTGTCAGCAGCAATCGAGGTATGCGCACCCGGCTGCAAGAGTTGCGTTTGCAAATGAATGCGCAGGGCAATGACTTACGTACACAGCTGACCTGGAACTCTGAGCGTGCAGGCCAGATTAACGCCGATTTACGCAGCCAGATACAGTCCGGCGCCAACGGGTTGGCCTGGCCGGTGAATGCACCGATTTCTGGAACCATCAAAGCCAGCATGCCCAATATCGGTATCTGGGCCTTGTTTGCACCTCCTGGATGGCGCGTGGGTGGCACCTTGAATGCAGATATGGTGATCTCAGGCACCCGCAGCGCACCGCAATGGAGCGGGCAGCTCAGTGCCGATCAACTCAGCGTGCGGTCACTGCTGGATGGTGTGGATCTGAAAGATGGCCGTCTGCGTGCACGCCTGCAGGGCTCTCGCCTGGACATTACCGAGCTGTTCCTCAAAGGCGGCGAAGGCAGCAGCACACGCATCTTGACCCAGAGCGGCAACCTAACCTCTGCCCCCAAAGACGGCGGAACGCTGACTGGTCATGGCTTTATCGAGTTTGACCCCAACGCACCGGCAGGCAGCTCTGGTATACGCATGGACATTCAAGCGCTCGCAGAACGTCTGCAGGTGCTGGTGCGCGCCGACCGGCAGCTCAGCGTCAGTGGCAAGCTTCAGGCAAGCATGAACAGCGGCCAAGTCACGCTGCGTGGCGACCTCAAAGTCGATCGTGCCGCCATCATGCTGGCCGATGCGTCTGCCCCTTCGCTGGATTCCGATGTGCACGTCACCTCTGCAGCCAGCCGCAAGCTTGCACAAGACAAGGCCGACAAGGAAGCCGCCCGCGCCCAAGCCGCTGGCTCTGTGCAAGCTGCGCAGCCACCCATCATTGATGTACGGCTGGACCTGGGCAATGACTTTGCGCTGCAAGGCTATGGCATCACCACGCGCCTGGAAGGCCAGCTGCAGATTGCCAATGGGCCGCGCATCACTGGCGAGATTCATACCGTCAATGGTCGCTACCGTGCCTGGGGCCAGTCACTGGATGTAGAAACGGGCACGGTCCGCTTTAACGGCCCTTATGCCAACCCAGCCATCGATATCGTGGCCTTCCGCCCCAATATCGACGTCAAGGCCGGGGTCAAAGTCACAGGCAGCGCCAACAACCCACGTGTCACCCTGTTTTCAGAGCCCGAGATGTCGGACGCGGAAAAACTCTCCTGGGTCGTCATGGGCCGCAGTGCAGCCGCAGGCGGCGCTGAAACAGCCCTGCTGCAACAAGCTGCACTGGCCCTGCTCAGTGGTGGTGGGGGTGGCGGCAACTTTGCCAGCCAGCTAGGGTTTGATGAGGTAGGCCTCAAGGGCCCCAGCGAAGACGGCGAACAAGGCGCTGCACTCACGGTGGGCAAGCGCCTGTCCAAAGACCTGTATGTGGCCTATGAGCAAAGTTTGGCCGGAGCCATGGGCACGCTCTATATCTTCTATGACCTGTCACGCCGCCTGACCTTGCGCGGTCAGACCGGAGAGCAGACCGCGGTGGACTTGATCTACACAAAAAGCAAGGACTGATGCCAGCCCCAGCGCACGCCACTCGTTTGGCAAAACCTGGGGCTGCACCACTTACAATAACGCCCGCGTCCCCTTGTAGTTCAATGGATAGAACGGGCCCCTCCTAAGGGTCAGATGCAGGTTCGATTCCTGCCGAGGGGACCACATCAAAGGTCGTAAGCTTGCACCAGCTTCCGGCCTTTTTCTTTTTCCCTCTGTAGAACACAGTCTGTAGTGCGTCATCGCCCGCCAAAGTGGGCCGCAATCCGGGGGCACCTGGGAGCATCTGGGGGCACCTGGGAGCATCTGGGGGCACCTGGGAGCATCTGGGGGCACCTGGGGGCACCTGGGAGCATCCGGGGGCACCAGGGAGCATCTGGAGGCACATTTGGGGGTAAATTTTTAAAAATTGGGGGTGCATTTAAAAATGCCCCCAGCTTTTCTTAGTCCCCTCAGATGGTTCAGCGCAAATTCAAGAGGTCTGGGCCGACAGCATCAGTTGGCGCCCACACAAAAAAAGGCGCCTCAGCGCCTTGATGTGTTGCTCTGGGCTACCAGCCCCAGACTAGCTTTTGCGATACCCAGCCCTGGGTGCCTGCGCTGGTGCGAACCTTGGCCCAGCCGTTTTTCTTGTCGATGGTCTTTACCACGTCATATTTATCCAGCTTGGCCACGATCTTGTGCTGGGTGCCTGCCCCCGCTCTCAGGTTGGCAGTTTTGACTTTGACAAGGTAGTGAGGGGTTGTGGCTGTAATGGGCTTGTAAACCCAGCCCAGCACACCATCAATGTCTTTGACTTGCAGCCAGTTGCCCTTCTTTTTCACCACCGCTAGCGGATAGCCCCGGGTCAGCTCCCAGGCAACTTCCGATTTGGTGTTGGGTGCAACACGGATGTTGGCAGAGTTGCCTTTGACACTGCGAAATTCGCTGGCATGCACCCACTGCGCTGACAAAGCCAAGGTGGAGAAAAGAACAATTTTTGAGAACAGACGACCAAACACTGGTACCAAACTCCTGATAGGTTTTTAGAACATCTTGCTCCTGAAATTCAGCAAGATATGGGGAGATACAGGTCTGTTCGTGTTCAAACTTGGCAGCTAGTTCATTTTTCTTACATTTTTAGACTGCCTTATGCCGTGCCAGCTTTTCTTGAACGGAGAAACGGCAGCACATCCAGCCGGCCCCAGCGTTTGAGCGCCACGCATTTGAAAGTCACTCCCCTAGCTGCAAGCGCTTTCCTCACACACGCACCCGTAAAACCCAGCTTGCATTTGTTTTTCGACATCGCCACACTGAATTTTCCAAATCACTTGGGAGAGGCTCATGACGAAAGTTGCTGATATTTTGCGCACCAAGGGGAATGCCACTGTCCACGCCGTAAAGCCTGATGACTCGATGCTGACTGCTTTGCAGCAAATGGCCGAGCATGAGATTGGGGCGTTGCTGGTCATACAGGAGCGTACGATTGCCGGCATTGTTTCCGAGCGCGATTACGCACGAAAAATTGCGCTCAAGGGGCGTAACTCTCTGGACACCCCGGTGCGTGAAATCATGACCGCCCATGTGCATTGCGTAGGGCCAGATAACACCAGCGACGAGTGCATGGCGCTGATGACGCAGTTAAAAATTCGCCACCTGCCTGTGGTGGGGGCCGACCATGAGCTTCTGGGCCTGATTTCGATTGGTGATTTGATCAAAACCACCCTGGCAGACCAGCAAGTGACCATTGCACATCTGGAGCATTACATCTCCGGCGCTCACCGCTGAGCCTGTGCCCAAGGTGCCTGCCCCCCTGTGCACCTGGGCAACAGATTGGCGGCCTGAAAGCCACTCGTTACATCTGCATGCAACATGCACGCACTGTGCATGCGCTTTCGGGCACCTCTATACTGGATTGTTCTGTTGCTCCCGAGATTGAAGGCATGCGTTTGAAAGCCTTGCTGCGCCCTGTCGCATGCGTTTGTTTACTCAGTTTGGCCGCCTGTGGCAGCACGGTGCCCCGCACCAGTACCAGCGCGGCCAACGCCAGCACTACATCTATACCTACTGCCGATGCCCCAGTGCGCATCGGCATTGCGCTGGGTGGCGGAGCCGCCAAGGGCTTTGCGCACATTGGCGTGATCAAGATGCTGGAAGCCAACGGCCTGGCTCCTGACATGGTGGCGGGCACCAGCGCAGGCAGCGTGGTGGGGGCCCTGTATGCCAGCGGCATGGATGCCTTTGACATGCAGCAAAAGGCCGTGGCTCTGGATGAAGCCAGCATTCGCGACCTGCAGTGGTCGGCAGGTGGTCTGGTCAAAGGGCAAAAACTCCAAGACTATGTGAATACGCAGGTGCAGAACCTGCCGCTGGAAAAACTGCACAAACCCTTTGTGGCGGTTGCTACGCGGCTGGAAGATGGCAAGCGCATCGTGTTTGCGCGCGGCAATACGGGGCAGGCAGTGCGTGCCTCCAGCAGTATTCCGGGTGTGTTCGAGCCTGTACGCATTGGCAAACAGCACTATGTGGATGGCGGCATTGCCAGCCCCGTACCCGTAGATGCCGTGCGCGAACTGGGCGCTGATCTGGTGATTGCCGTCGATATTTCTGAAAAGCCGCGCGGTAAAACGCCCGCCAATCTGCTGGGCACCATGGGGCAGTCGATTGCCATCATGGGTCAGCGGCTGGGGCAGGCTGAACTGGCCCGTGCCGACGTGACCGTGCGCCCCCAGGTGCTGGACATCGGGCCTTCTGACTTTACGCAGCGCGCCCAAGCCATTGTGGAAGGCGAAAAGGCCGTCATGGCCGTGATGCCGCAAATCCGCGAGAAAGTGGCGCGCATTCAGGCAGAGCGTTTGAAAGCAGCACAACTGGCCCAGCAGCAGACGGCGCAAGATCGCTTGCAGACCTGTTTGAAGCAGCGCAGCAGCCTTGAAAAAATGGCGGGCATGGCCGGTTTGAACAATGCCTGCGCCAATCCCTGAAAAAGCATTTATCTAAAAAAAAAGAGCTACCAGCGCTTGAGTAGCAACGTTTTCCATATGTTTTATATTGGAAAACGCCATCTCATAAGCGCTAGCAGCTCTTATTTTTAACTCTTATTTTTATTACTCAGCTGCGCTGCCAAGGTGTGCGCCACACGACCCACGCTGTGCACACCCCGTACAGCGCCATGGCAACCGCCACCAAGATGAACAGCGCATGCACACTGGCTGCGCCACCCAGCATCAACCAGGCGCCACCGGCCATGACCACCGCCAGGCGCACGGTGCCCGCCAGCACGGGCCCACGCACATAGCCTGCGCCCAGCGAGGCAAAGTACAGCACCAGCCCCATGCCAAACAGCCCAAACACCGGGCCTACGGTGCGCAGATACAGGTTGGCATAGGCAAGCACCTGGGCATCTTGCGTAAAGATGCCTGACCATGCGCTGGGCCAGATCAGCACCAGCAAGCCCAGCACCGCCAAAATGGCAGCGGCCAGCCAGCCCCCCATCCACGCCACGCTGCGTGCACGCTGCACCTGCCCTGCGCCCATGGCCATGCCCACCATGGGCACGGCGGCCACCCCCACGCCAAAGGCAATCGGAATGAGCAAAAACTCCAGCCGCTGCCCAATGCCATAGCCTGCCAGGGCCTGCGGCCCCAGCCGTGCCACCATGCCGGTAAAGATCAATGCCGCCAGCGAGGTTTGAACAGGCGAGATGCAGGCGAACGCACCCACGCGCAAGATGTCTTTGAACATGGGCCACGACAGCGCCGCACCATGGCCACGCAGCTGCAGCTTGTCTTGCCCACGCAGCAAATACCACAGCAGCAGCACCACCGCCAGCGCCATGGCCACGATATTGCCCAGCGCCACACCCTGCATGCCCCAGCGTGGAAACGGCCCCAGCCCCAGGCCCAGCCCCCCGCCTATGGCGATTTGCACCATCGACACCCCAAACAAAATGGCCGATGGCAGCTTCATATTGCCCGTGCCCCGCACTACCGATGCCAGCGTATTGCACAGCCACACCAGCACCGCACCGCTGAACAGCACACTGCCAAAGTCTGTGGCCGCTTGCAGCACCTGCCCCTGCCCGCCCAGCCAGCGGTAAAACACCGCGCCGCACAGCACAAACAGCAGCGAATACAGCACCCCCACCACGCCCCCGATCACGATGGCATGCACAGCCAGCGCAGAGGCTTTGTCTTTGTCTCCACCACCCAGAGCCCGGCTGATGGCAGAGGACACCCCACTGCCCATGGCACCATTGCTCATCATTTGCGTGAGCATGGCCAGCGGAAACACCAGCGCCATGGCAGCCAGCGCTGTGGTGCCCAGACGGCCCACGTAATACGTCTCTGCCACGGCCACCAGTACGGCCATGCCCATGGCCACCATATTGGGCACTGAAAGCCGCAGTAAGGTCGGAAAGATGGCACCGCGCAGCAAGGGGTGGCTGGATGCGGGCAGCGCCGCAACCGAAGAAGCAGCCACAGGCGCAACCGTGCTCATGCGGCCTCCGGCACGGTTGCAAGACGCGGCAGCAGCTGGTGCACCAGTTGCTCCAGCGCGGCAATCTGATCGGTGCCGCACATCTGCCGCACCTGCACTTGCGCCTGCTTCCACAGCCCCAGGGCCTGGCGAAAAGCAGCCTCACCCTGCACGGTGACCACCACGCAGCGACTGCGCGCATCTGATCCGGCTTGCAGTGCAATCAGGCCAGCCTGCTCCAGCGTGCGCAGATTGCGCGTCATGGTGGTGCGGTCGGTATTGAGCACCGCCGCCAGCGCGGTCACGGTCAGGGGAGCCTGACCGCGCCTGGTCCGCGCTTGCGACAGCAGGCTGAACTGCGTGCCCTTGAGCCCGCTGGGCGCAAGCGTGTCGTCATACAGCTGAGAAATCTTGCGCGAAAGACTGCGCACCATAAAGCAGGTGCAGCGCACATCCTGAGGGGGCGCAGCGGCAGGCTCTGCCGCAGTGGGGGGCTTGGGGGCGAGGGTCACCATGGTCTCCTGCACCCCAACCAATGGGATGCCGAAAATAAGTGTAGATGCACGTATTCATGCCACGTGTCATGTCTGGGACGCACCGCATCCTGCAGCTGCTCACTCACACCCTGCAGCTAAAAAGAAGCGCCCTGTGCGTATCCGCCAAGGTTTTCACACCTTTGCATCGATGAATGCTTGTGCACCAGGAGCCGCAAAGCTCGCCCGTTAAAACTCTGGTTGACGCTCAAGACAGGCGCAAGGCCTCAGCCAGTGCAGGCAGTGCAGACGAACAGCCGGCAAAGCAACGACGCACCCAGCAAGCTATGGCACCACTATTTTTATGCAGCCAATGCCAGCAGTGGCTCCAGCTGGGCCAGGCGCTGCTTGAGCACTTCGGGCACGGCGCACGGGCGCTTGCTTTCGCGGTGTACGCACACCACGCCAATCTTGCCCAGCGTGATCAGCGCGCCACTTTCGGCATCCACCAGCCGGTACGCCAGATCAAAGCCCTTGGCTGCCATGTCCCGCACGGCCATGTGCACTTCCACCATTTGCTGGGGAAAAGCTTCGGCCTTGTACTGCACCGCCTGATCGCCCACAAAAATCTGCACGCCCTCGACATTGTTTTCGCGGTAGCCCAGCCATTCAAAAAACCGAAACCGCGCTGCCGATGCCAGTTGCAGCAACTGCACGTTGTCGGTATGTGCACCAGGATGCAGCGCCTCGGGGCACTGCAACGCAGTGGCAAAAACAAAATCATCAAAGTCTGAAAGCTGAATGCGGGCCATGGCCAAGGTCCAAAAAGGCGCAACGTGCATTGTTGCAACGCAGCATTTTCACCGTATTGCACCCCGACAGCAGTCACCTTGGTGCAAAGCAGCGCAGGGGCGCACCAAGCTTGCGCAGATGGCGAAAAACACCATACAAAAACTGCATACAAAAAGCAGGCACAACTTTTGCTCACTGTCGTTACGAAAGTCGCCAACCTTGCACCACACAGCAGGTTGCGGAAATTTCTGACCACCTTGTCACCAGGAGTCCCCATGCAAAAACGCCGCTTCTTGCAAGCAACCGCCGCACTGGCTCTGGCCAGCAGCTTTGGCATTGCCCACGCTCAAAACACGCCCATCAAGTTCCAGCTGGACTGGCGCTTTGAAGGCCCTTCAGCCTTCTTCCTGCAGCCTGTGGCCAAGGGCTACTTCAAGCAAGCGGGTCTGGATGTGAGCGTGGACGCTGGCAATGGCTCTGGCGGCGCGGTGCAGCGCGTGGCCTCGGGTGCCTACGACATGGGCTTTGCCGACATGGCTTCGCTGATGGAGTTTCACGCCAACAACCCCGATGCACCCAACAAGCCCGTGGGCGTCATGGTGGTCTACAACAACACGCCCGCAGCCGTGATGGCACTCAAAAAGAGTGGCATCAAGACTGCCGCCGATCTGAGCGACAAGAAGCTGGGAGCCCCCGTGTTTGACTCCGGTCGCAAGGCTTTCCCTGTATTTGCCAAGGCCAACAAGATTGCAAACGTGACCTGGACATCGATGGACCCCCCACTGCGTGAAACCATGCTGGTGCGCGGCGACATTGACGCCATCACCGGCTTTACCTTCACCAGCCTGCTCAATCTGGAAGCCCGTGGCGCCAAGGCCAGCGACGTGGTGGTGCTGCAGTACGCCGACCATGGCGTCAAGCACTACGGCAACGTGATCATTGCCAGCCCCAAGCTGATCAAAGAAAACCCAGAGGCCATCAAGCAGTTTCTGGCCGCCTTCTCCAAGGGTGCCAAGGAAGTCATGGCCAATCCCGGTGCATCGATTGAATACGTGAAGGCACGCGACGGCATCGCCAATGCGGCACTGGAAACACGCCGCCTGCAGCTGGCCATTGACACCGTCGTTGCCAGTGCCGATGCCCGCAAGGAAGGCTTTGGCAAGCTGGAATCGGGCCGCCTGTCGCTGATGGCGTCTGAAGTGTCTGATGCATTTGGCACCAAGACCCGCATCGATCCCGCCGCTGTGTGGAACGCCAGCTTCCTGCCCAGTGCAGCGCAGCTGGACGTTTTTCCAAAGAAGTAAAGCATCTGTGCAACCCGGCAGCCAGGCCCTGCGCTTGGCTGCCCCACTGATGGAGCCGCATGCAAAGCGCTGCCGAACCCAATTTTGTTGATTTCCGTGATGTCTGGCTGGCCTACAACGACGAGTTGCTGGCCCAGAATCACTTTGCCGTCGAATCGATTGACCTCAAGGTCAAGCAAGGCGAGTTCATCGCCATCGTCGGCCCATCGGGCTGCGGCAAATCGACTTTCATGAAGCTGGCCACAGGCCTGCGCATGCCCTCGATGGGCAAAATTTTGATTGATGGCCAGCCGGTCACCGGCCCGCTGAAGATTTCCGGCATGGCCTTTCAGTCGCCGTCGCTGCTGCCCTGGCGCACCACGGTGGACAACGTGCTGCTGCCACTGGAGATCGTGGAGCCGCACCGCTCCCAGTTCAAGGCTCGCCGCAAAGAATACGTGGAGCGCGCACGCCATCTGCTGCAAAAAGTGGGGCTGGGTGGCTACGAAGACAAGTACCCCTGGCAGCTTTCAGGCGGCATGCAGCAGCGCGCCAGCATTTGCCGGGCGCTGATTCACGAGCCCAAGATGCTGCTGCTCGATGAGCCCTTTGGTGCGCTGGATGCCTTCACCCGCGAAGAGCTGTGGTGCATCTTGCGTGACCTGCACGCGGAACAGAAATTCAACGTCATCTTGGTTACCCACGACCTGCGCGAGTCGGTCTTTCTGGCAGACACCGTGTATGTGATGAGCAAAAGCCCCGGCCGCTTCGTGGTGCGCCGTGATATCGACATTGCCCGTCCGCGTGACCTGGAGCTGACGTACACCAAGGAATTCACCGACATCGTGCACGAGTTGCGCGGCCACATCGGTGCCATGCGCAAAGTCGGCGCCGTCATCAACCAATAAGCCGCAGGCCATTGAACATGTACAAGCTCAACAACAAACAGCTGCAGCGCTGGTCGCCCTGGATTTTGCTGCTCGCCGTGATCGTGCTGTGGCAGGTGGTGTGCTCCGCCTTTCAGGTCTCACCTTTCATCTTCCCCAGTCCTGCGCTCATCCTCAAGGACTTCATGGAATACCACAGCGTGATTGCTGACCACGCCTGGCGCACCTTCTGGGTGACCATGGCAGGCTTTGGCATTGCGATTGTGGTGGGCGTGCTGCTGGGCTTTCTGATTGGCAGCTCACGCCTGGCCTATGCCGCCATTTACCCGCTGATGACCGCTTTCAACGCCTTGCCCAAAGCCGCTTTCGTCCCCATCTTGGTGGTCTGGTTTGGCATTGGGGTAGGCCCGGCCATCTTGACGGCGTTTCTCATCAGTTTTTTCCCCATCACCGTCAACATTGCCACCGGCCTGGCCACGCTGGAGCCTGAGCTGGAAGATGTGCTGCGCGTGCTCGGTGCCAAGCGCTGGGATGTGCTGATCAAAGTGGGCCTGCCCCGCTCGCTGCCTTACTTCTACGGCTCGCTCAAGGTAGCCATTACGCTGGCTTTTGTGGGCACCACCGTCTCAGAGATGACGGCCGCCAACGAAGGTATTGGCTACCTGCTGATCTCGGCCGGCTCATCCATGCAAATGGGTCTGGCCTTTGCCGGCTTGCTGGTCGTGGGGGCCATGGCCATGGCCATGTACGAGCTGTTCAGCTGGGTAGAAAAACGCACCACCGCATGGGCACACCGCAGCTCACACAACCACTGATCGCCCGTTGCTGATGGAGCAACGCTGATCTTCTCTATCCTCGACTTGGGCCTGCCTTGTGCAGGCCTTTTTTTATGTCCTGCGCCCTGCCCATACAGCGCTGCACCATCTCTGTCCAATCTCCATCTGGGTTTTCTCCATCGCATTCAAACGCTGGGTCCTGGATCAAGCGGCGTTGTCAGCCCCTGTTTTTGAATGCAGCGCCGGCAATCAATGCCTCTTCTTTCTCCACCCCACGCGCCAGCTCACATCAACTTACAAATCACCCATCCTCTGACCTACAAATTCCCACCCGCTTTGGCACGGCCTGTGCATTGAAGCTTGCCATCAACGAACGCACGCTGTACCACCCGGTCAGCGTGTTGTGGCCCCACCCAGCATGCAGGAAAGGCCCGCCCATGCAAGCCCATTTCTTTCAGTCCAACACCCATTCCAACCAGATGCCCCCCGAAGACGAGCAGCCGCTCTGCAGCTTCGACGCGCACTGGCTACGGCAATCTTTTGTCTGGGCCAACGCAGCGCGCATACGGGGCAATCGCCCCTTCGGCGCCATCATCGTGACGGCGGACGGGCGCATCCTGGCCGAGGCCTTCAGCAACACCCAGGAAACAGGTGACAGCACAGGCCACGCAGAAATGAATGCCGTGCGCCAGATTGGCACAGCACGCCTGCCTGCCGACGTCATTGCCGCAGCCACGCTGTACTCCAGCGCAGAGCCCTGCGCCATGTGCGCCAGCGCCATTTGCTCAGCAGGTGTGCGCCGTGTGGTGTATGGGCTGGACTGGCAGCGCTTGCAGCACATCCGGCCAGACCTGCGACCCATTCACCTCAGTTGCCACGATATTTTTGCCAGTGCCACCGAGCCTGTGGAATGCGCTGGCCCCTGTCTGGTGGACGAAGCCCTGGCCGTGTATGAGGACAGCTGGCTGTCCGCTGCCGATAACGCCAGCTCCAGCAACACGGATCTGTAAGCGCAGCACTTGCCCCTTGAAAAGCGGCTGGCCCCCCCCGCAAACTGCAGCCTTTTTTACTGCATCACGCCCCAGCTTGGTGCATTGGGCGCATTTCTTGCTTGTCTGAGCGCATGGCCTGGCTTGCTCAACTTGATCTCAACTACTCCCTCAGTGCAGGGCGCTCGCGCGTGCACTTCCGCCACGATGGGCCCTTGCGGGTGCTGCGCAGCCTCTACCCCGAGGGAGACGCGGTGTGCCACAACGTGCTGGTGCACCCGCCCGGCGGTCTGGTCAGCGGCGACACGCTGGACATTACGGTGCAAGTGGGCAGCCATGCCCATGCGCTGGTCACCACGCCCGGTGCCACCCGTTTTTACAAATCCAGTGGCGAACCTGCCGCCCAGCGCACCCACCTCAGGCTGCAGGCCGGGGCGCGGCTGGAATGGCTGCCGCTGGAAGCACTGGCCTACAACGCCTGCGATGCCCACAACCTGCTGCACATGGATGTGGCCGAAGGCGCTGAACTGATGGCCTGGGACATCACCGCCTTTGGCCTGCCCCACGCCAGTGAGCCCTTTGTGCAAGGCCGTTTTACCCAGCACATGCAGTGGCCAGGCCACTGGCTGGAACACGGCACCGTGCGTGCCGATGATGCCTACCTGATGGACAGCCCCCTGGGGCTGGCTGGCCAGCGCTGCATGGGCAGCATGCTGCTGGCCTGCGGCACTGCCTTGACGCGCACACAGCGCGAGCACTTGCTGGACGCCACACGCGCCGTACTGGATGCACACCCCCAGGGCCAGTGGTGCGGCGTTACCGCACCCAACGCGCACATGCTGGTACTGCGTGGCCTGGCGCCAGTGGTGGAACCCTTGATGCAACTGTGGCAACAAGTGCGCGTGTGCTGGCGCCAAGAGCACTGGCAACTGCCGGGGACAGCGCCACGCATCTGGTCAATGTAAGTGCCTGCACAGGCAGACGGCCTGTGGCGAACGCTCAGGGTGCCGGGAAAAAACTGCTTTTCTCGGGCTCGCGCCCCAGCTCGCGCAGCACTTTCAGCGTGATCGCCATGCCGGTATTGCCTGCAGGCACTCCGGCGTACACGGCGGTTTGCAGCAGCACTTCCTTGATCGTTTCAAGGTCCAGCGGCGCTGCATCAGCCTGCTGGGGGTTGGCCATCAAGCCGGTGCGAATATGCAGTTCAAACTCTTCCCAGCGCCCCATGGCAGCCGTTGTGGCCAGCACCATGATGCGGCGTGTTCTGCGATCCAGACCGGGGCGGCTCCAGATGCTGTCCCAGGCGTAAGACGTAATCAGACGCTGAAACTCGACATTGAGCGCGTTGGCGTTGCTGACCGATTGCTCAACCCAGGCATCGCCCAAAACCTGGCGACGATTGCGCAGCCCTTGCTGCAAACTGTCTAGCGATGGTGCTGTTGTCATGCAATGCTTTCGTTCAGTGGCGCGGGCTGGCCTGCGCTGGTCATCTGTGTCAGTAATTCATGGCAGCGCAAGGCAGAGGCCTGCGCCGCAGCCTGGACATCTGCCGCGGCATGCAGCTGAGCATGCAGCGTTTCGCTGACGACATGGCCCTGCTCTTTGAGGTAAGCCGCCAGCAGTGCGGGCAAAGGCTGGCCTTGCTGCAAAGCCTGCTGCGCGCACAGTGCCACAGCGGCCTGCGCCTCGGGTTTGCCCAGCAAGGGCAAGATCACCTGCGCCAGCTGCTCGGAAAACACCACTCCCTGCAAACTGTCGATATGCGCCTGCATGCGCAGTGCATGCACCTGCATGCCCTGCGCAGCCGCACACAAAGCAGCCGCAGCTGCATGCACATGCGTCCATAGCTGTGCCCAGTGCACCACTTCGGCCTGCCACTCACCCAGTGCACGTTCGTGCGCCTGGTCCATGCACGCCAGCAAGGTAGCCGCCAGTTGCGGCACGGCCTTGGTTTGCGCCAGGGCCTGCAGGCAATGCACGGGGTTGCGCTTGTGCGGCATGGCACTGGAGGTGATGCCACGCGCAGCCTCACACAGCTCACCAACTTCATACTGCGCATGCAAGGCCCAGTCCTTGGCCAGTTTGGCCAGACTTCCACCGCACACTGCTACTTCCATGCCCAGACGCATCCAGTCATCGCGCTGGGTATGCCAGCTGTAGCCGCAGGCCTTCAGCCCCAGGCGGCGTGCCAATGCCTGCTCCACACGCATGGCATCGCCACCCAGCGCAGCGCTATTGCCCACAGCCCCGCCCAACTGCACACACAGCGCCTGTGCGGCCAGCCGCTGCAACTGCGCGCTGCTGCGCCCCAGAGCCGCTGCGGTTTGTGCGCACTTGAAGCCAAAACTGGTGATTTGCGCGGGCTGCAGCAAACTGCGTCCCAGCACTGGCGTGGCTGCATGCTCGTGGGCCATGTGCAGCAATGACTGCTGCAACCCCTTTAATTGCCGCTGCAAAGCCTCAAGGGCATGGGCCGTCAGCATGGCATTGGCGGTATCCACCACATCCTGGGTGGTGGTGCCCCAATGCAGCCAGGGCAGCCCTTCGGGGGCATGGCGCTGCAGCCATTGCTGCAAAGGGGCAACCACCGCCATGCCCAGCGCTCCGGTTTGGCGCGCCTGCGCAGCCAGAGCCTCTGGATGCAGCGCAACTGATGCACAGGCCTGAGCAATGGCCTGTGCTGCCGCCTGGGGAACCAGACCACATTCGGCCTGTGCCATGGCAAGCTGTGCTTCAAAACGCAGCATGGCATCTATCCACTGTCTGTCACTGAACAGCTCCACCTGCGGCAGCGGATTCAGATAGGCACTCATTAAAGAAGACGATGCAAAAACCATGGCTGCGCTTGTTGTGCTGAGATTTATACCGATGCACCCGATGCTTTGATCACGGCATCCCATTTACGGGTTTCTTCCTGAATTTTCTTGGCATACGCCGTGGAATCACCCAGCAAAGGCACGGCCCCCTCCACCCCCAGTTTGGACTGGAAAGCAGACTGCGCAGCCACCTGCAAAATCTCATCGCTGAGTTTTTTGACCGTACTGGCAGCAGCGCCCTTGGGTGCCAGCACGCCATAGGTGAGCGTGCTCTCAAACTTGGCCAGCGCCTCCACACCTGATTCAGCCACGGTGGGTACATCGGGCAGTTGTCCATGGCGCTGCAGACTGGTCACTGCCAGTGCGCGCAGCTTGCCAGACTTGACCAGCGCCTGTGCCGCAGGAATCACACTGAAGCTGAAGTCCACCAGGCCGCCTGCCACATCGTTGAGAGACGGGGCCGTTCCCTTGTAAGGCACGTGCGTGGCCTTCACACCCAGCATAAATGCCAGCATTTCACCTGCCAGATGTCCGCCAGAGCCCGAACCGCTGGAGGCATAGTTCATCGCCTCGCCCTTTTCACGCAAGGCCTTGACCAGCTCGGCAACGTTGCGCACGGGAGAGCTGGCGGGCACCACCAGCAGCAAGGCCGACGAAGCGAACATGGCCACAGGCTGCAAATCGGTGGTGGGGTTGAATTTCAGGCCCTTGTAGAGCGCGGGGTTGATCGACACCGTGCCGGTATGGCCGAGCAGATAGGTTTCACTTTGAGGGCTGGCGCGCACCACCATTTCAGTGCCCAGATTGCCACCAGCGCCGGGCTTGTTTTCCACAATCATGTTGTAGCCAAACGCTTCAGACAGGCCATGTGAAAGCTGGCGCGCAAACACGTCATTGCCGCCACCCGGCGCGAAAGGTACGACCAGACGCCCGCTGGCACTGCTGCGCCCCTGCGACCATGCAGGCAGCACCGCACACGCTGCCATGCCTGCAGCAGACTGCAGCCACTGGCGGCGTTTCATCATTGCACCCAGGCTCTGGGGTTGAGGCTTGTTCATGCTTGTCTCCTTGTTGTGCCTATCCATTAGCCTGCAGTTTCGATGTTCCCACCCGAGAAACCAACTGGCCTACACTTTCATCATTTTTAAGAAAATGTGTTGAATGGAAACCTCATACATCTACAATTTTTTGAAAGTAGTGGACTGCGGATCCATGTCCGAAGCGGCCCGGCAACTGCACCTCAGCCCCGCAGCCATTGCACAGCAAATGCGGGTTCTGGAAGGAGAGATGGGTTGCGTCCTGCTGGTGCGCCAGGGGCGCAATGTACGCCCCAATGGAGCCGGCCAGCGCTTGTATGAAAAGGGGCAGCGCCTCCTGGTGAACCTGCACGAGCTACGCGATCACGTGGTGTCTGAAGAAGATACCGGTGTGCTGCGTCTGGGCAGTGTCAATACGGCACTGCACGGTTTTTTGCCCGACATGCTGCGCCGCTTTACACACACCCACCCCCGCGTACGCGTGCATATCCGCACCGGGCTGACGCCTGAGCTGTACAGCGCGCTGCTGCAAACCGAGCTGGATGCCGCCTTGTGCCTCAAACCCGCATTTGATCTGCCCAAATCCGTGCTCTGGCACGGCCTGCGCCATGAACCTTTGGTGGTGCTGGCACCGGCAGCACTGGCACACCGCGACCCTCTGGAGTTATTGCGTACGCAGCCGCTGGTGCGCTATGAGCGGCGCCTGGGCGGCGGCAAACTGGCCGATGATTACCTGAAGGCGGTGGGCATCGCTCCCCAGGAACGGTTTGAGATCAGCTCCGTACTGGCCATTGCCATGCTCGTCGAGCAAGGGATGGGGGTTGGCCTGGTGCCTGACATTGGCCATGCGCTCACCCGGGGCAAGTCCATACGGGCACTGGCACTTGCGCACACCACCTCACGCGAAGCCAGCGGCCGCGAAGTGGGCCTGCTGTGGATGCGAGCGTCTGCCCACAGCCGCTGGATTCAGCAATTTCTGCAGTGCGCCAGTGACACCCCCGACCCAGCCTGATGGCGGGCCCTGCCCTGCTTGCCCAAAGCCTGCCTGAGGCCACGATCGCAGCATTCACCGCAATGACCTGCCCCTGCCCATGCACCGCCAATGCGTGCGCAATAAAGGCAGTTGGCAGTTTTTCAAGTGTTTTAGACAAAATTTATTCTTGAAAAAATTCTCTTGAAAAATCGCTGGGCGATGACATGTAGGGAGCATCCAGGCGCAGACAGCGCCCTTTACACAAGGAGTTTGAGCATGTTTCTCGCTACACCAATCATCCGTAACGTCACCCGTCCCGATGAAGCGCTGCAACGCTTTTTGAAAGCCGCCACGCACGCGTCCAAGCAGCTCAATGCAGACTTTCAGGTCAGCCACAGCGACGAAGCGACCGTGCTGTCGGTGGACGTCCCAGGCTTGAGCCGCGAACAACTGCAATTGCGTATTGAAGAAAACATGGTGCATTTGAGCAGCGTAGAAGATGCGCCCCGCCAGGTACGCCGCAGCTGGGAGTTGCCGCACAAGATTGATGCTGCAGCCTCTAGCGCAAAACTGGAGCTGGGTGTGCTGACGCTGACATTGCAGCGCCTTCAGCCTGTCGATAAGACAGTGACGCTGAATATCCAGTAATCCTCTTTCATCCATCGCTTCAAGCCGTATTGCATGCCGTGCAATACGGCTTTTTCACGTCCCGGCGCTGGCTGGCCGCACATTTGTGGCAAGACCACGCCTGTGATTCAATTGCGTTTGATTTTTTGTTTCTGGTAGGGACGCATCTTGAAGAACTTAAACATGGCTTTTGAAATGGCTCCCCGCTGGCTGCTGCGCATTGGCAGTGCTTTGCTGACTGCAGCGGTTTTGCAAGGCTGTGCCAGCACCACCAATTCGGGGGCCATCGGGCTGCAACGCAGCCAGTTGATGCTTGTCTCCAGTGACACCATCAACGCGCAAGCGGCCAAGGGCTTTCAGCAGCTGACCGCTGACGCTCAGGCCAAGAAAAAGCTCAACACCGATGCGGCCATGACGCAGCGCGTGCGCAGGATTGGCAATGACTTGATTGCCCATGTCGGCGTGTTCCGCCCTGACGCCAAAAACTGGGCCTGGGAAATCAATGTGTTTGAGTCCGATGCCATCAACGCCTTCTGCGCTCCGGGCGGCAAGATCGGGGTGTATACCGGCATCGTGCAAAAGCTCAAGCTCACCGACGATGAGCTGGCCGCCATCATGGGCCACGAGATTGCGCACGCATTGCGCGAGCATTCGCGCGAACAAGCTTCGCAAAAAACGCTCTCCAGCCTGATAACCAGCACCGTCGCTGCCGCCACCGGCATGCCCGGCGAGATCATGGATGCCGGCTCGCAAATGCTGGTGCACCTGCCCAACTCACGCGCGATGGAGCTGGAGTCCGACATCATTGGACTGGAGCTCATGGCGCGCGCAGGTTATGACCCACGCAACGCATCGTCGGTGTGGAAGAAGATGCAGCAAATCAGCGGCGGCAGCCAGGGCAGCTCTTTTCTCAGCACCCACCCCGCCGGTGCCGATCGCATTGCAGCGCTGGACGCTTATGTCCCCAAGGTCATGCCGCTTTACCAGCAAGCTTTGTCGCAAAGAAAAACCTCCATGCCCCGGCGCTAAGCGCAGCTAACGCCACCCAGCAAATCCTTGATTTGCATTGGAAACGCAGCACGAAGCCACAGTCGGTACAGGCAGCACAGTCAGTACAAGCAGCACAGGCGCTACGACAGGCCAAGCAACGACGTATCAAGGGCGCGGTGTTAAAAGGTCTTCATGCTGACAGGCAGACAAGGCCCTCTGACACGCGCTCGTGTCGGCCTTGCTTTTATGCTGTGCACACCCCACAGCCCATACGCCCATGAAAAAAAGCACAACGTTGGCTGCTACCGCTTTGCTGGTCAGCGCCTGCAGCCATCCACCCGCCCCTTCACCAGCCCCGGCTGGCGCGCCGCCCAAAGTGGGCATGGCCAACCCAGCTTCGGTGTTTTGCATACAGCAAGGCGGCAAGTTGCGCATGGTGAAAACCGCCTTGGGCGAACACGCAATGTGCGTGCTGCCAGACGGCCGCGAGATCGAAGAGTGGGCATTTTTCCGCCAGCACCACACCAACTAAGCACGGTCAGCACAACGAAAATGGATGGCGCAATCCGATGCGCGCCGCCACGGCTGTGAGGGCCGCATGAGGCCTGCTAAATTGCCACCAGCTTCTGAATGCCCTTGTCCTGCATCTCAGCGCCCGGCCCGGCGGCAATCACTTCACCACGCTCCATCACCACATATGCGTCCGCCAGCTCCTCGGCAAAGTCGTAGTACTGCTCGCACAGCAGCACGGCCATGCCACGCTCTTTGGCCAGCATGCGGACCACACGGCCAATGTCTTTGATGATGCTGGGCTGAATGCCTTCGGTGGGCTCATCCAGAATCAGCAGCCCCGGCGCGGGGGCCAGCGCACGGGCAATGGCCAGTTGCTGCTGCTGGCCGCCAGAGAGGTCACCACCACGGCGATGCAGCATTTGCTTCAAGACAGGAAACAACTCGTACAGATCTGGCGGAATGGGTGTGCTGCCACTTTGATAGGCCAGCCCCATGCGCAGGTTTTCCTCCACCGTCAGGCGGCCAAAAATCTCCCGGCCCTGAGGCACAAAGCCAATGCCTCGGCGCGCACGCTCATACGGCGTGAGTTTGTGGATGGGCTGCCCCTTCCATTCGATGGCGCCACTCTTGATGGGCACCAGCCCCATCAGGCTTTTGAGCAGCGTGGTCTTGCCCACCCCGTTGCGCCCCAGCAAGACAGTGACTTTGCCCGGCTGCGCCGTCACACTCACTCCCCGCAAGATGTGCGAGCCACTGTAGTACTGGTGCAGGTTGTCGACTTTGAGCATTTCTGGTCTCCAGCGCAGCTAGAGCCTGCGCAAACAGCCCCATGGCTGCGCTTGTTTCAATCTTGATAGCTGTTATCGCTTATGCACGTTAGTTTTCAGAATGAAAATTATCTGAAACTGTTTATTTACAAGCGATAGAAGCTACATTATTTACAGGCAAAGCCCTTTGGCCTACCTGCCCAGATACACCTCAATCACGCGTTCGTCCGCCTGCACCTGTGCCAGCGTGCCTTCAGCCAGCACGCTGCCCTCGCACAGCACGGTTACTTTTTCGCTGATGGTGTTGATGAAGGACATGTCGTGCTCCACCACCATCAGCGAGTGCTTGCCTTTGAGGCGCAGAAACAGCTCCGCCGTGCGCGCGGTTTCGTCATCGGTCATGCCCGCCACGGGCTCGTCCAGCAGCAGCAATTTGGGGTCTTGCATCAGCAGCATGCCAATCTCCAGCCACTGCTTTTGTCCGTGCGACAGCTCACCCGCCATGCGGTTCACACTGCCCGCCAGATGGATGGTGTGCAGCACCTGTGCCAGCCGGTCGCCTTGTTCGCTGCTGAGCTTGAAGAACATCGAGTGTTTGACGCCCTTGTGCGTTTTCAGGGCAAGCTCCAGGTTTTCAAACACCGTCAGCTGCTCAAACACCGTGGGTTTCTGGAACTTGCGGCCAATGCCCAGCTGCGCAATTTGCGGCTCGTTATGGCGCAGCAAATCGATGGTGGAGCCAAAGAACACGGAGCCCTTCTGGGGCCGTGTCTTGCCGGTGATGATGTCCATCATGGTGGTTTTGCCCGCACCATTGGGGCCAATGATGCAACGCAGCTCACCCGGGGCAATGTCCAGGTTCAGGCCGTTGATGGCCTTGAAACCATCAAAGCTGACATGCACGTCTTCCAGATACAAGATGCGCCCGTGGGTGACATCGACTTCACCCGGGGTTGCAATGCGCGCCATGCTGGCGCTGCGGCCACCGGATTCGGTGTTTTGCGCAGCCTTCACAGCAGCGGTACGCATGCGGGTTGCGCCCGCTTCCAGCAGATCCGGGGTCATGCCACACCTGCCTTCTTATTGCCTTGCAGCTTGCTGCGCAGCTTGCGCACCACACCCACGATGCCGTGGGGCATGAACAGCGTCACCACAATGAACAGGCCACCCAGAAAGTAGAGCCAGAACTCGGGCGCGGCCACGGTCAGCCAGCTCTTGGCGCCGTTGACGGCAAAGGCCCCCACAATCGGCCCCACCAATGTGCCCCGCCCCCCCACCGCCGTCCACACTGCAATCTCGATCGAGCTGGCTGCCGACATTTCCACCGGGTTGATGATGCCCACCTGCGGCACATACAGCGCCCCCGCTACGCCGCACATCATGGCGCT
Organism: Comamonas avium; assembly: GCF_014836675.1. Lineage (GTDB taxonomy): Bacteria > Pseudomonadota > Gammaproteobacteria > Burkholderiales > Burkholderiaceae_C > Comamonas > Comamonas avium. Next base: position 127,670 of record NZ_JACSQK010000005.1, on the reverse strand, counting down.
GATCACCCAGATGGTCAGCTTGTAGGGCAGCGGCGAGTAGCCCGAGAACATGACACGCGTTTCCGCATCGCGCACGGCCTGCAGTACCCGGCCAAACTTGCTGCGCACCAGCCAGCGCGCCAGCAGAAAAAAGCCCAGCAATGTGCAGCCCGTAATGACAAACAGCGCCATGCGCATTTCCTGCGTAGCCAGTGGCATGCCCAGAATGCGCTTGAAATCGGTAAAGCCGTTGTTGCCGCCAAAGCCCGTCTCGTTGCGAAAGAACAGCAGCATGGCCGCATACGTCAGGGCCTGCGTGATGATGGAAAAGTACACCCCCTTGATGCGAGAGCGAAAGGCAAACCAGCCAAACACAAAGGCCACCACACCCGGCACCGCAAAGATCAGAATGAAAGTGGCCAAAAAACTGTCTGACAGGGCCCAGAACCAGGGCAGCTCTTTCCATGCCAGAAACACCATAAAGGCGGGCAGCTCATCAGCCCCGGCAGACTGGCGGCTCAGGTACATGCCCATCACATAGCCACCTAAAGCAAAGAACAGCCCGTGCCCCAGACTCAGGATGCCGGTGTAGCCCCAGATCAGGTCCATGGCCAGCGCACAGATGGCGTAGCACATGATCTTGCCCAGCAGGCGCACCGCGTAGTCCGAAAGGTGAAACACGCTGCCTTCGGCCACCCACAGATTGAGCACCGGTGCCAGCGCGCACACCACGATCAGCGCCACCATGAAGGCGGACCAGCCGGCCTTGGTGAGCAAGGGTTTGCGGCCGGGCAATGTCAAGACTGGCACAAACACATTCGATTTCAACGTTGTTGAAGCATTCATAACTGTGATCCTTCGCAGGGCTTAGGAGAACGCCCGTTTTCGCCAGAGACAGCGAGCCAGGGCCGCCCCGCAGCGAGGCTGTCGCCCCCCTTGAGGGGGAAGGCGCGTAAGCGGCTCAGGGGGTGTTTCATCTAGGCCTCTGCACTGCGCCCCTTCATCGCAAAAATGCCTTGGGGGCGCTTTTGGATGAAAGCAATGATGAACACCAGCACCGCAATCTTGGCCAGCACCGCACCGGTCCAGCCTTCCAGGAACTTGTTGAGAATGCCCAGCCCCAGAGCGGCGTAGACCGTGCCCGCCAGCTGGCCAACCCCGCCCAGCACCACCACCATGAACGCATCCACGATGTAGCTCTGGCCCAGGTCAGGTCCAACGTTGCCCACCTGGCTCAAGGCGCAGCCGGCCAGACCGGCAATGCCACTGCCCAGCGCAAACGCCATGGTGTCTACCCGCGCGGTATTTACCCCCATGCACGACGCAATCGGGCGGTTTTGCGTGACACCCCGCACAAACAGGCCCAGGCGTGTTCTGGCAATGATGTAGGCCACCCCAGCCAGCACGGCGAAGGCAAAAACAATCAGGATCAAGCGGTTGAGCGGCAGCGTGAGGTTGGGCAGCACCTGCCAGCCGCCACTCATCCACACCGGGTTTTCTACGGCCACGTTTTGCGCACCAAAAAAGGTACGCACCAGCTGCATCAGCACCAGCGATATGCCCCATGTGGCCAGAAGTGTCTCCAGCGGGCGGCCATACAAGAACCGCAGCACACCACGCTCCATGATGGCCCCGACCAGAGCCGCCGCCATGAACGATGCAGGCACAGCAGCCAGCAAGTACCAGTCAAAAAACTCTGGCACATAGGTGCGAAAAACGCCTTGCACCACATAAGTGGCATAGGCACCAATCATCATCAGCTCGCCATGGGCCATGTTGATGACGCCCATCAGCCCATAGGTAATGGCCAGGCCCAGCGCCACCAGCAGCAAGATGGAGCCCAGGCTGATGCCGGTAAAGGCCACGCCCAGACGCTCACCCCAGGCCAGCTTGTCATTGACTTCTGCCAGCGCACGCTTGAGTGCCACCTGCACTTTCTCGTCTTGCTCCTGGGTCAGCTGTTCACTGAGCAGCAGGCGTGTGGCAGGCGTTGCCCGCTGGGCCAGCAAGGCGGCGGCAGCCGTGCGTTCAGCAGCCTTGCTGCTGCCCAGCAAGGCCGCAGAGCGGGCCATTTCCAGCTCTGCCTTGACGGCCTCGCTGCTTTCTTTGGCCAGCGCCTTGTCCAGCATGGGCAGGCGCTGCGGCGTTGCGCCCTGGAGCATGGCCCTGGCCGCACTCAGGCGTTCGCTGTCATTGCCCACAAACAAATTCAGCGCTGCCTGTGCGTTGCCAATTTCACGGCGCATGCGGTTGTTGGTGCTGGCGTCGTCCACACCTTCGGGCAGTTCTGTGGCCTTGCCTGTCACCGGATCCAGTGCTTGATCACCGCGCACAATGAAGGCACGGCCTGCACCGTATTGCACTTGCCCATCGCGCAGGGCATTCAAAAAATCGGCCACACGGGTGACATCTCCCGTTGCAACGGCATCTTGCATGGCGGCAATGCGGCTGTTGTTGTCGCCGTCGGCCATGGCAAAGGCTTGTTCTGCCGTCAGGGCATGGGCGGGGGCCTGGCTCAGCGCCATGGCAGCCACAGCGGCCCCCAGCCATGGCCTGAGTCTGTGCAAAAGGAGGAAAAACATAAGCGATCCAATCGGCCAGCGGCCCGCCTCAGCAAGGGCGGGCCCCTGAAAAGAAACCGGGTTGCACAACGCGCATCCCTGCTCGCTGAAATGGCAGCCTCTGGAGGCACACCTCGCGTCTGCCATTTCAGCGCTGCGTCACTTCTTTTCTGGTTCGTCCTTTTTCTTGTCGTTGCCTTCAATGAAGGGGCTCCAGGGCTGGGCTTTGACGGGCGCCTTGGTTTTCCACACCACGTTGAACTGGCCATCGGCCTTGATTTCGCCAATCAGCACAGGTTTGTGCAGGTGGTGGTTCTTGGCATCCATGGTCAGCGTAAAGCCGCTCGGTGCCTTGAAGGTCTGGCCCGCCATGGCTGCAATGACTTTGTTCACCTCCAGCGACTTGGCTTTTTCAACCGCCTGCTTCCACATGTGGATGCCTACGTAGGTGGCTTCCATGGGGTCGTTGGTCAAAGGTTTGGTGGATTGACCGGGCAACTTCTTGGCCTTGGCGTAGGCACTCCACTGCTTGATCCACGCTTCGTTGGTGGGGTTCTTGACGCTCATGAAGTAATTCCACGAAGCCAGATGGCCCACCAGCGGTTTGGGGTCCAGGCCACGCAGCTCTTCTTCACCCACAGAGAAAGCCACCACGGGCACGTCGGTCGCCTTGATGCCTGCGTTACCCAGTTCCTTGTAGAAAGGCACGTTGGAGTCGCCATTGATGGTGGAGATCACGGCAGTCTTGCCACCGGCTGCAAACTTCTTGATGTCTGCCACGATGGTCTGGTAGTCGCTATGCCCGAACGGGGTGTAGCTTTCCATGATGTCCTTGTCTGCCACACCCTTGGATTTGAGGAAGGCGCGCAAAATTTTATTGGCCGTGCGGGGATACACATAGTCGGTCCCCAGCAGCACCCAGCGCTTGGCCGAACCACCGTCTTCACCCATCAGGTACTCCACCGCAGGAATGGCCTGCTGGTTGGGCGCCGCACCGGTGTAGAACACGTTCTTGCTCAGCTCTTCGCCCTCGTACTGCACTGGGTAAAACAGCAGCGCATTGCTTTCTTCATACACCGGCAGCACCGACTTGCGGCACACCGAAGTCCAGCAGCCAAAGGTGACCGCCACCTTGTCCTGACTGATCAACTGCTTGGCTTGCTCCGCCGCCAGCGGCCAGTTGGAGGCCGTATCAATCACCACGGGCTCCAGCTTCTTGCCCAGAACACCGCCCTTGGCGTTGATGTCTTCAATCGTCATCAGCGCCATGTCCTTGAGCGCGGTCTCCGAAATCGCCATCGTGCCCGACAGCGCATGCAGCACCCCCACCTTGATGGTGTCCGCAGCCTGGGCGGACAAACCCGCAAAACCAAATCCGGCAACCGCTGCGCTGGCAGCCAGGGTTTTCAAAGTGAAACGACGCTGGTTCATGGAAAGTGCTCCTCAAAGGGCTGGTTGATGGGTTCCACTGGTACACACCAGCGGTCTCAGTGCCCCCTTTGCAAGCCATGTGCCACTTTGAGCCACGCACCACGTAATCCCCATGGTGGTGCAACATAAACCGATAGCCGGTGTGACTGCACTGCTTTGGCCGCACTGCGCACCAATAAAAACCGGGCCGCCAGCTGCGGGCAGCACCCTGGCACCAAATCAAGGCAGCACCCCTGCACCAAGCTAGCGCCCAGGCTGGCACTGGCACGGCTCTTGCAAAGACTGTGCAGGGCGCTGTCGCCCATTTGCACTGCACCCGATCACGCCATGGAACTGACACCCCGCGAAAAAGACAAGCTGCTCATCTTTACCGCTGCCTTGCTGGCCGAGCGGCGCAAAGCCCGTGGTCTCAAGCTCAACTACCCCGAAGCCGTCGCCTTGATCAGTGCTTTTGTGATGGAAGGCGCTCGCGACGGCAAGACCGTAGCCCAGCTCATGAGCGAGGGTCGCACCGTGCTGACGCGCGAAGACGTGATGGACGGCGTGCCCGAGATGATTCCAGACATCCAGATGGAAGCTACGTTCCCCGATGGCACCAAGTTGGTCACCGTGCACGAGCCGATTATTTGAATTTCAAGCCTTTCAGGCACCCGGCCCTTACTTCACCTGCGCTAACAGCTATGAACACCAAATATCTGATCACCACCGCCATCACGGCTGCCTCTTTCCTGCCCCTGTCTGCGATGGCACACATCAGCACCGACGGCGGTGGCCACCACAACTTTCTGGACAGCCTGAGCCACGCCTTTGCCCATCCCTTTGGCGGTGCAGACCACCTGGCGGCCATGCTCGCTGTGGGCGCATGGAGTGCATTGACCATGGCCAGCGCATGGCGCGCGCCAGCGGCCTTTGTTGCGCTGCTCATTGCTGGCTGTCTGGCCGGTTTTGCGGGACTGCATATCCCGGCGGTCGAACCCATGATCGCCGCATCGGTGCTGGTGCTGGGCCTGCTGGTGATGGTGCAAAAGAAAATGGCCTGGGGCGCAGCGGCCGCACTGGCCGGTGTATTTGCCTTCTTTCACGGTGCCGCCCACGGCTACGAGCTGGCCCAAGACAGTGCGCTGGCTGCACTGGGTGCCATTGCTGGCATGGCCGCTGGCTCTGCCTTGCTGCACCTCTCGGGCATCGTGCTGGGCCACGCAGTCATGCAGCGCCACCAGGTGATTGCCAAGCTGGCTGGCGGGCTGACTGCAGCACTGGGGGCCTTCATGCTGACCCGCCTGGCTTAAATGAAACGCCACACTGCCCCGCCGTACAGCGCTGCCGCAAGGCAGGCGACGGTGGTGGTGTGGGCCATCTCCGCGCTGATGCAGCGCCAGTTATTGATAAGCCGTGCCATGCACTGCGCGGCATTGCGCCAAGGATAAAAGCATGATTCCCGGTGAAATTTTGGTGGATGCAGGCGCACATGTCCTCAACCCCGGCCGCCCGGTTACGACGCTGCTGATCAAAAATGCCAGCGACCGGCCCATTCAGGTCGGCTCTCACTACCACTTTGCAGAGACCAATGCCGGGCTGGAGTTTGACCGGCAGGCTGCGCACGGCAAACGTCTGAACATTGCCAGTGGCATGGCTGTGCGCTTTGAGCCAGGCCAGCAGCGCACGGTAGAGCTGGTCGATGTGGCCGGTGACCGCCAGATTTACGGCTTTCGAGGCCTGATTCAAGGAGCACTTTGATATGGCCACGATGGACAAGCGCGCCTACGCCGAAACCTTTGGCCCCACCGTGGGCGACCGCGTGCGGCTGGCCGATACCGAGCTGATCGTTGAGGTTGAAAAAGACTTCACACTGGCCGCCGGTGGCTATGGTGAGGAAGTGAAATTTGGTGGCGGCAAAACCATCCGTGACGGCATGGCGCAAAGCCAGTTTTCACGCGCCCAAGGGGCCATGGACACCGTGCTCACCAATGCCCTCATCGTCGACCACTGGGGCATCGTCAAGGCCGACATTGGATTGAAAGGCGGGCGCATTGCTGCCATCGGCAAGGCCGGCAATCCGGACACCCAGCCGGGGGTGGACGTCATCATTGGCCCGGGCACAGAAATCATCTCCTGCGAGGGCAGCATCGTCACCGCAGGCGGCATCGACACCCACATCCATTTCATTGCGCCGCAACAGATTGAAGAGGCTCTGACCAGTGGCGTGACCACCATGATTGGCGGTGGCACCGGCCCCGCCACCGGCACCTTTGCCACCACCTGCACGCCCGGTCCGTGGAACATGGAGCGCATGCTGCAGGCGGCCGATGCCTTCCCCATGAATCTGGGCTTTCTGGGCAAGGGCAATGCCAGCCTGCCGCAAGGCCTGCACGAGCAAATCAGCGCGGGGGCCATAGGCCTGAAACTGCACGAAGACTGGGGCAGCACGCCAGCGGCCATCGACAACTGCCTGACGGTGGCCGAAGAGACCGACACTCAGGTGGCCATCCACACCGACACACTCAATGAAAGCGGTTTTGTGGAAGACACGGTGGCCGCCTTCAAGGGCCGCACCATTCACACCTTTCACACCGAAGGCGCAGGCGGCGGCCATGCGCCCGACATTCTGAAAGTGGTGGGCGAGGCCAACGTACTGCCCTCATCCACCAACCCCACACGCCCCTACACCATCAACACGCTGGACGAGCATGTGGACATGCTCATGGTCTGCCACCATCTGGACGCTGGCATTGCCGAAGATCTGGCCTTTGCCGAAAGCCGTATCCGCAAGGAAACCATTGCAGCCGAAGACATCCTGCACGACATCGGTGCCATCAGCATGTTCAGCTCTGACAGTCAGGCCATGGGCCGCGTGGGTGAAGTGATTTTGCGCACCTGGCAGACCGCGCACAAAATGAAGCAGCAGCGCGGTGCATTGAGCGGTGACGGCGCACGCAATGACAACTTCCGCGTCAAGCGCTACATCGCCAAATACACCATCAACCCGGCCATTGCCCACGGTATCAGCCACGAGGTGGGCAGCATTGAGGTGGGCAAGTGGGCCGACATCGTGATCTGGAAGCCCGCGTTCTTTGGCGTCAAGCCTGCCGTCATCATGAAGGGCGGCTTCATTGCCATGGCCGCCATGGGCGACCCCAATGCCTCCATCCCCACACCACAGCCTGTGCATTACCGCCCCATGTTCGGCAGTTTTGGCGGTGCGTTGACCAGAACCTCGCTGACCTTTGTGTCACAAGCTGGTCTGGCCGCAGGTATTGCAGAGCGGTTTGGCCTGCTCAAGACGCTGTCTGCCGTCAAAGGCATACGCGGCGTACAAAAGCAGCACATGATCCACAACGATCTGGCCCCCCGCATGGAGGTGGACGCGCAAACCTACGCTGTGCGCGCTGACGGACAGCTGCTGACGTGCGAGCCTGCCACCAGCCTGCCCATGGCGCAGCGCTACTTCTTGTTTTGAGGCATGCCATGACCGCTTTTCGATTTGAACTGGATGCAGCGCACGACCCTCGCGTCGTGGCCTTTTTGCGTGCGCACCTGGAAGATATGCACCGCGTATCGCCGCCAGAAAGCGTGCATGCGCTGGATACAGCGCAATTGCGCCTGCCTGGCATACGCTTTTGGACGGCATGGGTGCACGATGCGCTGGTGGGTAGCTGCGCACTCAAGACCATTGACAGCGCACACCTTGAACTCAAGACCATGCGTATCGACGCCAAGCACCGCGGCACCGGTGCCGCGCAGCAATTGCTGGATTTTGTTCTGACGCAGGCACAGCTAAGTGGCGCACAGCGAATCAGTCTGGAGACGGGAAGCCAGGACTTCTTTGTGCCTGCACGCCGCCTGTATGCCCGCAATGGCTTTGTGCCCTGCGCGCCTTTTGGCAGCTACCACCCAGACCCCCACAGCTGCTTTATGAGCCGTGTTATTTAACCTTCCACGCTCACATGCCAGGGCCGCACCCAGCCGGTCTTCAGGTTGCTGCAGACCCCGGTGGCACACCTTTGCTCTGGTACCAGGCCAGCCAGTCGCTGGCTGCAATCACCGGTGCCTGCTGCACCGTGGCGGGCAAGGCTTCATAGACCAGCAACGCCATCATCTTCGTGCTGCCACTGGTCAATGCCACGGGCAGCGTGACGATACGTTTGGTGTATTCGCCCGTGTTTTGCGGCCAGATGCCTTCGTACCCGTCCAGCACTTGCTCCAGCGCGTGATCCAGCGGATACACCTCGGCCAGCACCTGCTGTGTGCCTTGAAAAATCAGACCCGGGTACCAGCCCAGATCATGCAGCGTACCCGTCAAGGTGGTACGGCCTGTGCTGATGATGCCGGGGCGCAGGCGTGCTATTTCATTGACACCACCGGCGCGCAGCGTGCCGTACACGGCCACATGGTCCACGCCACAAGGCTGCCAGTCGGATTTTTTCTGAAGAGAAAGCGCAGTAGGGGTTGACATGTTTGTCATGCTATCGATTGAAACAAAGTGCTGTCGAATGCATAAAGCACGCCAGCTTGTCGCACTTCTTTGAAAAGTCAGAAACCAATGTTGACCGCAAACAAACTCCTTGCCCAGGGCCATGGCCTGGCCAGCGTACTGCTCAAACGTGCAGCCACCGTGGAACTCGACTGGGATGTCCGCCAGAAATCACGCTTTGCAGCCACGGACAGCCAGGGCCGTGAGCTGGCTGTTTTCCTGCCCCGTGGCCAGGCGGTGCGCGGTGGTGATGTGCTGGTGGCCGAGGATGGCTCCATGGTGCGTGTGATTGCAGCGCCGCAGAAAGTGCTGCACATCACGGCCTGCGCTGTGCACGGCAGCCCTTTTGATCTGGTGCGCGCCGCCTACCACTTGGGCAACCGCCATGTGCCGATTGAGCTGCAGCCCGATCACCTGAAGATTGAGCCCGACCATGTGCTGGCCGACATGCTGCGCAGCATGCACATGACCGTGGTACAGGCTGATATGCCTTTTGAGCCTGAAGGCGGTGCCTACGGCGGCCATGTGACCCATGATGGCCACAGCCACCATGGACATGGGCACAGCCACGCACAAGATCATCACCACGATCACGATCACGGGCATGCACATTCCCACGATCACAGCACCTGTGACCACCCGCACGAGCAGGCATGCCATGCCCATGGCACGCATGTGCACAGCAAAGGCGGTTGCGGATGAGCTGGGTCTTTTTGATTGCAGCCGGTCTGTGCGAAATCTTTTACGCAGCCGCCATGCCACGCACTGAAGGTTTCACCCGGCTGTGGCCCAGCCTGTTTTGCGGGGCCTTCATTGCGGCCAGCATGTATTTGCTCTCGCTGGCCACGCGCACCATTCCCGTAGGTACGGCCTATGCCGTATGGGTAGGCATCGGTGCCGTTGGCACGGCCGTTTACGGCATGCTGGCTCTGGGAGAAAACCGCAGCGTTGCACGCATGGCCTGCTTTGGTTTGATCCTCATGGGTATTGTGGGTTTGAAACTCCTCACGCTGCGCGGGGAATAAGTGCATGAACACACCTGCACCGCCCCTCACCCCGGATTGCTTTTTGCAGTTGATGTGGCTGGCCTCGCCAGCACTGCCCATTGGTGGTTTTTCCTACTCTGAAGCTCTTGAATCTGCAGTCAATGCAGCACTGGTAGCCACGGAATCAGAAGCTTGCAGCTGGCTGGTAGCGCAATTGCACCTGAGCCAGTCGCGCGCAGATATGGCGGCCATTGCGCAAGCCATGCCCGCGTGGGCCAGCCATGACACATCGCGCCTTGCAGCACTCAATGCCTGGGTGCTGACCACACGCGAAAGCAGTGAGCTGCGATTGCAGACAGAGCAAATGGGGCGCTCTCTGATCGAATGGCTCAAGAACCGCTATGCCGATGACGCTGCAGCCATGCAGCAAACGAGCTGGCTGGCTGCCCAGGATGCCAGCTACCCCATGGCATTTGCGCTGGCCGCCACGCTGACGGGTGCAACAGCACGCAATGCACTGCTGGCCTACACCTTTGGCTGGGCCGAGAACATGGTGCAGGCAGCCATCAAATCTGTGCCCCTGGGGCAAAACGCTGGCCAGCGCATTCTGGCGCGGCTGACCGCAGACATTCCTGCCGCTGTCGAGCACGCCTTGGCGTTGCCTGATGGGCAGCGCCAGGCTTTCTCACCCATGCTGGCCATCCTCTCTGCGCGGCACGAGCACCAGTACTCCCGGCTGTTTCGCAGCTAAAAAAGCTACGCCATGCCTGCCCAGACGCTGTCACGCCCCCATCACCCAGACCACCACCCGGCCTGATTTTTTATTTCCCCCATTTCTGATGACCTGAACCGCCATGACTTCTGCACTGCACCACATTCCCCTGCGTACCAAGAAGCTGCCACCTCTGCGCGTCGGTATTGGTGGGCCCGTTGGCTCCGGAAAAACCACCATTCTTGAAATGCTGTGCAAGGCCATGCGCGACAAGTGGGACCTGATCGCCATCACCAACGACATCTACACCAAGGAAGACCAGCGCCTGCTGACCATCAGCGGTGCGCTGCCCGCCGAGCGCATCATGGGCGTTGAAACCGGGGGCTGCCCGCACACGGCCATTCGTGAAGACGCCTCTATCAACCTCGAAGCGATCAACCGCATGCTGGGCCAGTTCCCGGATGCAGACATCATCTTTATCGAATCAGGCGGCGACAACCTGGCTGCCACCTTCAGCCCCGAACTGTCAGACCTGACGATTTACGTCATCGACGTGGCAGCGGGTGAAAAAATTCCGCGCAAGGGCGGCCCCGGCATCACTAAAAGTGATCTGTTTGTCATCAACAAAACCGATCTGGCTCCCCATGTGGGCGCCAATCTGGACATCATGCGCAGCGATACCGAGCGCATGCGCAATACGCCCAAAGGCATGAAGCCGTTTGTGATGACCAACCTCAAAACACTGGAAGGGCTGGATACGGTGATTGCTTTCATCGAAAAGCAGGGTTTGCTGCACAGCGCCTGAATTTTTCACACCGGCCGCACCACGCGCGAAGAGCCGCTAGCTGCACCCAGCCCAGTACAGGTTTTCAATGAAGATAAGGCGTGAATGAAGCGCCAGATAGCACCAGCGATACGACCCGATGAAACAGCGACGTATCGAAGGCGGAGTCAGCAGCGCCAACGGCACTCAGGCACACTGGATGCCGTTTTGATTGAGAGAACTGACACCATGACACGCTTCACTTCACGCCTGCTCTGGATCTGCGCTACCGGTTTTGTGGTGTGGAGTGCTGTGTTTGCCGTGGCCATGGTCAGCCAGCTGGCCGATGCCGCAGACCGCTTGCATGCCGGCGCGGGTCAGCCCGTCTTCTGGAGTCTGCTCGGCCTGCTGACCGCTACCGTGCTGGTGCCTACGCTGTGGCTGCTGCGTCTGCCCGCCGCTCTGCGCTTTCCCGCAGAAGGCGATCAGGCCGCCATCACAGAGTACCAACAGCGCCTGCGGGCACATCTGGCACGCAGCAGCCATCTGGCGGGCCAGCCGCTGAACAGCGATGAAGAAGTCATGCACGCCCTTGCCCGCTTGCGTGATGCGGCGGAAGTCGAAACCCGCCGCACAGCTGCCAGTGTGCTGGCCAGCACCGCTTTGCTGCAAAACGGAAAGCTCGATGGCTTGGTCGTCCTGGTCAGCCAGATTCAGCTGGTATGGCGCATTGCTCGCATCTACGGTCTGCGCCCATCCCTTCAACAAATGAGCTATCTGTACAGCAACGTCGGCGCTTGCGTGCTGATTGCCAGCAGTCTGGACGACGTCGATTTTGCAGAGCTGACCGCGCCCATCGTGCAATCGGCTACACCTGCGGCCGTGGGCAGCATTCCCGGGCTGGGTGGCATGGGCAACTTGCTCACCAACAGTCTGGCCAGCGGTGCTGCCAATGCGTTTTTGACATTGCGCGTAGGCTTGATTGCCGATGCTTACTGCGCCCCTCAGCAAGCGCCAGAGCGCCAGGCTGTCAAACAAGGAGCCACCCGCCGCGCCGCACAGATGCTGGGCAGCATCGTCAAGGACTGCGGCACACAAATCACGCAGGCCGTTTATGGGCGTATCAAATCCAGCGTGGTGCACACCGCACAGGCAGCTGCAGACAGCGTCATGCAGGCTGGCCGCTCTGTGGGTTCAGCCACACAGTCGGCAGTGCACGCTACGACCCAGAGCCTGAGTCAGGCCGCCGCGCAAGTGCGTGACTCCACCACATCAGTCACCCAGCGTTTGCAGCAATCTATCAAGCCCAAAGACAAGCCCTGATTTTTTGAATTTTTTTGGGGGGGCCTCTAGCGTTGATTGCTGGATGCCTGCTTCTGGATGGGCGCGCTTGAATGCAAAGAGCACCGTGCTTAACATGCAGCCATGCACACCCGCCCTACACCTCTGACTTGGCAAAGCACGGTTTTGTGGCTTGCTTGGTGGCTTGCTTTGTCCCTGTACCCACTTGCCAGCCAGGCGCAGGCATACCGCTGTGGCAATAGCTACAGCAGTGCACCCTGTACGGGTAGTCAGGCCGTAGAAGTCGAGCCTGCGGTCAATATGTACCCCAGCACCACAGGCAACGCCGCAAGCGGCATGCTGCCCGCAAGCTCACACCAGAAGAACTATCGCCAGGAAGACAAAGAAACCCGGGAGTGGCAGCGCGCAGAGCGTGAGCTGGACAAGGCACAGGCAGCGCCGCCAACGCAACGCCAAGGGCGACCCAATACCGCCAAATGTGAAGCGGCCAAGCAGCGCATCAAAAAGATTGATGAGCTGGCACGCCGCGGTGGCTCAGTCAAACTGATGGAGCGCCTGCGCGAAGACCGCCAGAACACCCGTGACTGGCAATTTCGCTCCGGCTGCTAAGGCTGGTGCATGGCTTGTTGCCTGTGGCGCAAGCGCGGAAAAACCTTAAAGCAGCTCCAGCACTTTCTCGGGCGGGCGGCACAGCGCAGCCCCTTTGGGGGTGACCACAATCGGGCGGTTGAGCAATGCGGGGTGCTGCGCCAGCGCCATGATGATGTGGGCGTCGCTCACCGCCGGATTGTCCAGACCCAGCTCCTTGTACGCCGCTTCTTTGGTGCGCAGCAGCTGCCGCACCGGCACGCCGACATGCGCGACCAGTTCCGCCAGTTCTGCCGCCGTCAGCGGCGTGGCGATGTAGTCCACGATATTGGGTTCGAACCCGCGCTCGCGCAGAATGTCCAGGGCACCGCGCGAATTGCTGCAGCGGTTGTTGTGAAAAATGGTGATATCGCTCATGGGCGCAAGTTTAGGCCTTGCGCGCCGCTTTAAAGCCACCCACGCCCAAAGCCAGCCAGGCCAGCATCAGACTGGTTCCGCCCCAAGGCACCAAGGGACGAAAAGCTTCTATGCCGGTGAAAGTGCGCAGATAAATCAGGCCGCTGAACAGCAACACACCCAATGCAAACAAACCGCCTGCAGCGCAAAGCCAGCGATTGCCCAGACCCTGGATGCTTAAAACTCCCACCCCCAGCAACGCCAGTGCATGAAACAGCTGCTGCTGCACCGCCATGTGCAGCGTGCTGCGCGTAGCTTCGCGCAGCACCGGGTCGGCAATAAAGCCCAGCCCGTGCGAGGCATAGGCGGCCATGCCAACACCGGTCATACCCAGCACTGCCGCCAGAGGAATCCAAAACTTGCGCATACGCTGCATCCTGTTTTTTAAAGCCACAAATCATGTGCCCGCAAGGCTGACAAAACAGCCTGCGCAGTCACGCCTTGCGCAAGCTGCGGCGCATCTCGCGCAAGGCGGTATCAATCATCTCTTCCATGCTCGGGTGGTAGTACGGCAGCTCCAGCATGGTGTTGACCGTTTCTTTGCGCTGTACCGCCCATGCCAGCTGGTGGGCCAGGTGCTCACCGCCGGCGCACATCAAGCTTGCACCCAGCAAACGCCCTGAGCTGCGCTGCGCATACAAGCGCAAGATATGGTGCGGCGCTTGCATGAGCTTGGAGCGGCCACTGCCCGGGCCACGCACCGTACCTATCACCACATCTTCTGGCAGTTGATCAAAACGCGTGCCCACTTCAGCAATGTCGGGGTCGCTGAACACAATCGACATCGGCACCGTACGGTGACGCTCAGGTAGATTTTTCCAGCCCCCATCACCCAAGGCGCGCAGCGCTTGCTGTGCTGCCAGCGTGCCTTCATGCCCTGCCTCATGCATGAGGGCACGGTGGGCCGAAACATCTCCCGCAACAAACACCTGGCTACCTGCACAGCGCAAGCTGTCGGCCTCCAGGTGCGGACGACCTTTGTCATCCAGCTGCACCCCTGCTTGGGCAATATCCAGCCCCTGCCAGCGTGGCTTGCGGCCCAGTGCCGCCAGCAGGTACTGTGCGCGGTGGCGCAAAGGCCCCGCCTGCATCAGTACGCCGTCGCCGTCGCGGTGCACCGTAATCTGCGCCTCGCTCAATGCCAGAGGCAGTTGTTGCGAGAAATAGTCGGTGGCTGCCTGCGCCACCTCGGGGTCTGCAATTTTGGCCAGAACGGGCGAGCGCCCCGCTGCGGCTACCTGCACGCCCAGGCGTGACAAGGCCAGCCCCATCTCTAAACCAATCGCACCCAGCCCCATTACGGCAACGCTGCGTGGCAATTGCGGAAGATAAAAAAGCTCATCGGTAGTAATCAAAGCCTGGCCCAGCTCAGCCTGCAGACCTGCGGGCCTGACGGCTTGCGAGCCAGTGGCCACCACAAAGGCCCGTGCCTGTACCTTGCGCCCATCACTCAATGCCAGCGTGTCAGGTGCGACAAAGCGGGCCGATGCCTGCAGCAAACGCTCGCCGGCCAGCTGGTGCACATTGCGCACATTGCCATCCACCAGCTCGTCGCGTACGGCCAAGGCTTGCTGCCACAGCTGCTGGGGGGTGGTGTGGCCTGCAGGCAGTTGCGCTGGAGCACCTTGCGGCAGCAGACTTTGCAAGGTGCTCCAGCGCTTGCCCGCATGCAGCACGGCCTTGGAGGGCATGCACCCCACACGGGCACAGGACGTACCCAGTGGCCCCTGGTCAATCAGCACGGTGTCAGCCCCAGCGCGGTGAGCCGTGCTGAATGCATGCATTCCTGCTGTGCCTGCGCCAATCACGGCCACATCCACATGGATGGTGTCAGAAGTCATGGTTTGCCCTCTCTGGATTGCCTGCGGCCACTCAAGCACCGTCGCTGCTGCAGGCAAGGTAGTGAATATGCTGCCACCTTACCCCAGCCCACCGAAGGTTGCCGTGCTGTGGTCAGCGCAGCTTGGCCCCGGTCTCGACAGACTCAGTGGCAGGCTGGCGCAGCGCCTCTACACATGTACGCAAATCACCGGCCCATGCACGGCGGTCACGTCCACTGGCTTTTTCTGGCGTGCCATAGCGCACCACAGCCACCAGATGGTCTGTCTTGAGTGTGCGCCACAGGCTGCGCACTATCGGTTCATCCTGCCATGCCTCACAAGGCGCGTAAGAAGCTTGCCCCGTGCGGGCATCCACAAACGTCATGCCGACAGGTTGAATGGGTACATCGGCATCAATGGCCGCTTGCAGCGTGTTTCCGTAAAACGGCAGCAAGTCACGGCCATTGCCCACGGTGCCTTCCGGAAAAACGGCCAGACTGTCGCCCTGCTGCAAGGCCTCTGTCATGGTTTGCACAATGCGCTGGGTCTCGCGGCGTGAACCACGCTGAATAAACAAGGTTCCTACCGCACGTGCCAAATGGCCCACCAAAGGCCACTGGGCAATCTCGGCCTTCGAGACAAAACGGCAGTAACGCGCAGCGTGCAACGTAGGAATGTCCAGCCAGGACTGGTGATTGGCCACCCAGAGCACAGGGCTGGTCGCAATTGGCAGGCCTTCAACCTGCAATGCAATGCCTGCTTTGCGAAGAAACCCCTGGGCCCAGTGCTCCACTAGGCGCTGCTGCGCATGGGCATCCAGATGGTTGAAACCGTTGCGCACGAGGCGTATGCCTTGCACGATATGCCACAGCATCCGCACCAGTCGCCGCGTTGCACGCCAAGTTCCAGCCATCCAGCCTATTCCTTCAGTGGTTGTTGATCGACGCGGTCTTCACCAGCTTCTGGCACATCACCCGCGCTCAAAAGCCACATGGCCGTTCACCAGCGTCAGCTGAACACGGGCGGGCATCTCGTAACCGTTAAACGGTGTGCACTTGCCCTGACTGACCAGTTCTGGCGCTGCCACGGTCCACGCAGCTTTCGGGTTGACCACGCACAAGTCAGCCACCCCACCTTCCACCAGTTGCCCCAAACTGGCTTGCAAAGTGCCCAGAGCACCACCCAGCACGCGTGCCGGGGCAGCGGTGACCACCTCCAAGGCGCGTGCCAGAGGGATTGCGCCGTCTTGCGACCATTTCACGGCCAGCGACAAAAGCAGCTCGACACCGGTAGCTCCCGCTTCTGCTTCGGCAAAAGGCAGCACCTTGGCATCGTCATCTACCGGGCAATGGTCAGACACCAGCGCATCGATGGTGCCATCGGCCAAGGCGCCAGACAATGCATCGCGGTCACGCTGCTGGCGCAAAGGCGGTATCAAACGTGCGCTGCTGTCAAAGTAGCCAATATCGTTTTCGGTCAGATGCAGCGAATTGATGGAGACATCCGCCGTGATGTTCAAACCTTCAGCCTTGGCCTTGCGCACCAGCTCCACGCCAGCAGCGCTGGAGATGCGGCACAGGTGTACGCGGGTTTGGGAGCCACGGATCAGCTCAAAAATCGTGTGCAGCGCAATGGTCTCGGCAGCCACTGGCACGCCCGACAAACCCATGCGCGTGGCCAGCGCGCCGCTGGCGGCAACACCCTTGCCCAGATCTTTGTCCTGCGGGCGCAACCATACGGCATACCCAAAGGTGTTGGCATAGCTCATGGCACGGCTGAGCGTAGTGATGCTGGGCAAGGGCACATCGGCCTGACCAAACGCCACGCAACCCGATTCCGTCAACTCGGCCATCTCGGTGAGCACTTCACCTTGCAAGCCCTTGGTCAGCGCACCCATGGGGAACAAGCGCGACTGGTGCAAATTCTCAGCGCGCAGCTTGAGCATTTCAACCAGGCCCTGCTCATCGAGCACAGGCTCGGTATCCGGCAGGCACACCAGGCTGGTCACCCCACCAGCCACGCTGGCCGCCATTTCAGACTGCAGCATGCCTTCATGCTCGTGGCCAGGCTCGCGCAAGCGCACAGCCAGATCCACCAGACCGGGCAGAACCCACAGGCCCGAAGCGTCCACCACGCGGTCCGCCTCAAAGCCAGCAGGTGCCTGGCCAATCGACACCACACGACCAGCCGCTACGGCGACATCACAGATTTGGTCCAACCCGCGGGCGGGATCCATCACGCGACCGTTTTGAATCAAGATTTTCATGGATTCACACCAAATTGGCTGCCAGCCCTTATGTAGCAAGCGCTAACAGCGATAAACATATTTTTCACTTTCACACCCCCTGGACGCGATGGTGTCACTGCCCTTGCCGCTGCCTGCAGCAAGAGCAGCTCGAGAGCGCGCAGCGCCTCAGGAGGATGGCTTGACATGTCAGGCTTCGTTGCCTGCAACGATCGACATCACAGCCATGCGCACAGCAATACCAAACGTCACCTGCGAGAGGATCACGGCCTGCGGTCCATCCACCACGGCGGAGTCAATCTCCACGCCACGATTGATTGGGCCCGGGTGCATGACGATGGCGTCAGGCTTGGCCAGCTCCAGGCGCTTTTCCGTCAGACCAAAGCTCTTGAAATACTCTTGGCTGGAGGGCAGCAGCGCACCGCTCATGCGTTCGTTTTGCAGGCGCAGCGTGATGATGACGTCGCAGTCCTTGATGCCTTCTTCCAGATTGTGAAAGACGCGCACGCCCATGCTGGCCATGTCGGCGGGCACCAGCGTACGTGGGCCTACCACGCGCACTTCGGCAGCGCCCAGCGTGGTCAGCGCATGGATATCGGAGCGCGCCACGCGCGAGTGCAGCACGTCACCCACAATCGCCACGCGCAAGTTGGAGAAATCCTTCTTGTAGTGACGGATGGTGTACATGTCCAGCAAGCCCTGCGTCGGGTGGGCATGACGGCCGTCGCCGGCGTTGACCACGTGCACATGCGGGGCCACATGCTGGGCAATCAGGTAAGGCGCACCCGATTCGCTGTGGCGCACCACAAACACATCAGCAGCCATGGCCGAGAGGTTGTCAATGGTGTCCAGCAGCGTCTCGCCCTTGCTGGCCGAGCTGCGCGCGATGTCCAGATTGAACACATCGGCCGACAGACGCTTGGCCGCAATTTCAAACGTGGTGCGTGTGCGCGTGCTGTTTTCAAAGAACAGGTTAAACACGCTCTTGCCACGCAGCAGCGGTACTTTTTTGACTTCGCGGTCGTTGACGCTGACGAAGTTGCTGGCCGTATCCAGAATCTGCGTGAGAATGTCTTTGGTCAGACCTTCAGTGGAGAGCAGGTGAATCAGCTCGCCGTTCTTGTTCAGTTGGGGGTTGCGCTTGTACAGCACGTTTAAACCTCTTTGACTTCGAAGTGGAAGGTGCCGTCGTCACTGCGTGCCAGCGCCAGCGACTGGCTGGCAGGCAGCGCCACACGGGCGGCGGCAAATTCGGCGGCCACAGGCAGCTCACGGCCACCACGGTCCACCAGCACGGCCAGCCGCACACAGGCAGGGCGGCCGTAGTCATACAACTCGTTCAGGATGGCGCGTACGGTGCGCCCGGTGTAGAGCACATCGTCCATCACCAGAATGTCGGCATCGTTGACATCAAAATCGATCTGAGTTTGCACGCTTTGCGACATGCCTCGCTGCGCAAAATCATCGCGGTGCAGCGCAGACGACAGCACACCAGCACTGCCCTGCAGCCCCAGGTCTTTGTGCAAACGTTCCGCCAGCCACGCCCCGCCGGAGGCAATGCCCACCAGTTGCGTGTTCGGGCCCATCAGGCTGCGCACGCCGCGCAGCAACTCACGGTACAGGGCCTCGGCATCCAGCACCAAAGAACCAGCGGAAAGACTCATGCAATGCTCCTCAAAAATTGCTCCAAGATGATGCAGGCCGATGCAGCATCGGCATCTTTGGCACCGCCGGCCAAGGCTTCGGTGGTGCTGTAGCGTTCATCTACTTCATAAACAGGCAGGTTGAAGCGACCGCGCAGCTGGCGGCCAAACTTCAGCGCTTTGACCGTGTTTTCGTGCGGATTGCCATCGGGGTGATACGGCACGCCAATGACCAGCGCTTGTGGCTGCCACTCCTTGATCAGTTTTTCGACCGCGGCAAAGCGTGCATCGGCGCCTTCGGCCTTGATGGTGGGCAGCGGGCTGGCCGCGCCAAACACGCGGTTGCCCGAGGCAGCGCCCGTGCGCTTGGTGCCAAAGTCAAAAGCCAGAAACTGCTGAATGTGCGCAGGACATTGCGCAGGCATGTCCACGGCCTGTGCAGCAGCGTTGCTGGGCCGTGTGTCAGAGGTACTGGTATTCATGCGCGTCCAGCGTCGGGAGACAGCATCCAGGGCTGCAGCCCCAGCAGGCCCATGGCCTTGTTGTAACGCTCTTCAACCGGGGTCTCAAAGATGACTTGCGGATCTGCATCCACCGTCAGCCAGGTGTTTTCGCCCAGTTCTGACTCCAGCTGCCCCTCGCCCCACGAGGCATAGCCCAGCGTCACCAGCACACGGCGTGGGCCAGCACCATGGGCAATGGCCTCGAGCACATCTTTGGATGTGGTCATCTCCAGCCCGCCAGGAATAGTCATGGTGGAGGCGTAGGCCGACTCGTCGTCCTTGGCGCCTTCAATGATGATGGGGTCGTGCAGCACAAAGCCTCGGTCGGTTTGTACGGGGCCACCGCGCAAGACCAGATCATCTTGCAAATCCTGGCGACCCAGAGGCAGATCGATTTTGTGCAGCAGCGCTTGCAGAGTCAGCGTGGAGGTCTTGTTGATGATCAGACCAAGCGCTCCGCGCTCGTTGTGCTCACACAAATACACCACGCTGCGGGAAAAGGACTCATCTTCCAGACCGGGCATGGCGATCAGAAAATGGTGCGTCAGGTTGATGGACACAGAATCAGCGGGCATAACTGTGCATTTTAACGGTGAACCGCTCCAGCAATCACGCTGTGAGCTAAGCCCTTGGGTCCTGCACACATACGGCACAAATCAACAAAAAGAGAGCTATCAACGCTTGTAATCATTAGTTTTCAATGTACTTTGCATTGAAAACTCAATAAACACATGCGCTGACAGCTCTCTTTTTCAATACAACCTCTGTCGTCAGCTGGTACTGGCGGTCTCCATGGTGGCCGCAGCATGTGCCACGGGCAAACCTTGACCCGCCGCGTAATGGTGCACCAGACCCATCAGTTCTTCGTCGGAGTACGGTTTGCCCAGATAGTGGTTGGCCCCCAGCTGCATGGCGTGATCACGGTGCTTTTGTGCAGTGCGTGAAGTGATCATGATGATGGGCAGCTGCTGCAACCGCTCTTGTGCGCGGATATTGCGCAGCAAGTCAAAGCCATCCATGCGCGGCATTTCAATGTCTGACAACACCACACAGGGCACTTCGTCTTGCAGCTTCTCCAGCGCCTGCAGACCATCGGCGGCCGTCACCACCCGATATCCCTCGCGCTGCAGCAAGCGCTGAGAGACCCGGCGCACGGTGATGGAGTCATCCACCACCATCACCAAAGGCACCTGGCTGGAAGACGCCAGACCCGCCACCGTGCCCGGCGGCACAGCTTCACCCTGCAGCTGCTTGGCGGTGTGTGCATCTAGCAGCGCTGGCAAACCTTGACCCAGCTGGTGAATCTGCTCGCCATACACCGCAGTCAACGCTACCGGGTTGTAAATCAGCACCACAGCGCCCGATGCCAGCACAGACATGCCCGTCAACCCCGGCAGACGCGACATTTGCGGGCCCAAATTTTTCACCACCACTTCCTGGTTGCCCAGCACTTCATCCACGTGCAGCGCAATACGCTGTGCTGCACTGCGGAAGATGATCACAGGCCGCGTCTTGCCCGCCGCAACGTCCAGACTGCGCGGTGACTGGCTCCAGACCGCACCAGCCCAGAAGAATGGAATGCGTGCATCGCCATCGAGCAGTTCGCCACTGCGATAGGCCGCCTCCAAATCACCCAGGCTGACACGGCGCACCATTTCAACCAAGCTGGCCGGCACGCCCACCGAGAACTCCCCTGCGCGCAGCATGACCACTTGCGTCACAGCAGTCGTCAAAGGCAGCACCAAGCGAAATGAAGAGCCCTGACCTTCCTCACTGCGCGTTTCAATACGGCCACCCAGCGCCTGCACCTCTGTGCGCACCACATCCATGCCGATGCCGCGCCCCGACACCCCTGTCAGCTGCTCTGCCGTGGTAAAGCCCGGCATCAGTACCAGCTGCGCAGCGCGGGCTGCGTCCATGGGTTCATCTGCGGCAATCAGCCCCAGCCCCAGCGCCTTGTCTCGAATACGAGCCACATTCAGGCCAGCACCATCGTCCTGAAAAGTCACAGCAACGTCATTGCCTGACTGCTCCACCTGTACGTTGATCGTGCCCGTTACGCTCTTGCCTGCTGCCTTGCGCTGCTCTGGCATTTCAATACCGTGGTCCACGCAGTTGCGCAGCAAATGCTCAAATGCCGGCACCATGCGATCGAGCACACCGCGGTCCATCTCAATCGTTCCGCCAGACAGCCCCAGCTTGACCTGCTTGCCCGTTTCCTTGGACGTCAGACGCACCACGGCGTACAGACGCTCGGAGATGGAGTCAAACTCCACCATGCGCGTGCGCAGCAAGTCACGCTGCAGTTCACGGGCCTGGCGGCCCTGAGCAATCAGATCGTCTTCAGCACCCGTCACATCCCGCAGCAAAGTGCGCTGCACCGTGGCCACGTCATTGACAGATTCGGCCATCATCCGCGTCAGCTCCTGCACGCGCGTAAA
Organism: Comamonas avium; assembly: GCF_014836675.1. Classification (GTDB taxonomy): domain Bacteria; phylum Pseudomonadota; class Gammaproteobacteria; order Burkholderiales; family Burkholderiaceae_C; genus Comamonas; species Comamonas avium. The sequence continues at coordinate 105,769 of NZ_JACSQK010000005.1, read as the reverse complement.
GCGGTCGAACTCCAGCGGATCAAAATCAGCGCCTGCTTCCTTGGACAGCTGCATGCGCGACTGCATCTGCGATTCGGCCTGCACCTCAATATCACGCAGTTGCTGGCGCAGACGATCCAGGTTGTGGGTCAAGTCACCCAGAGATGCCTTGATACTGCCCACACGCTCATCCAGGCGCGAGCGAGCGATCAGCACTTCACCGGCCTCATTGATCAGCCGATCCAGCAAATTGGAACGCACCCGCACCGTGGGCTGTGTACCCTGGCGCGCGGCCACCAATGCGGGTTTGGTCCACGCTGCAGCCACAGGCAATGGGCTGGGCGCCAGACTTGGCGCTGTCTCAACCGGTTGCGCTAGATCTGCCACTACCGGCGGCAGTGCTGCATCAGCCGCTGCCGCAGGTGCCTGCTCCTGCGCTTGCACCTCAGGCTGCACCTGCCAAGGTGCTGCTTGTGCCTGCGCATCCATTGCACGCAGCACATTGAAATTGGCATCAATGGCATCCAGGCTCGCAAACAATGGCTCAATCTGCTCTGTCGTGGCCGCGTCCACATCCAGTGCCTCCAGGGCCGACTCAAGCCGATGCGCCATCTCGCCCATGCGCATCGCCCCTGCCAGGCGTGCACTGCCTTTAAGCGTATGCAAGGCACGCAGCAATGTACTGCGCGCCTCCAGTCTGGTGGGGTGCGCGGCCCAGTCGCGCATGGCACCACCCATTGTCGGCAGCAACTCAACGGCCTCCTCTTCAAAAATAGGAAAGAGGTCGGAATCAATCACATCAACGGCGTCAATATCGTCGTCTTGCGGTGCCGTCAAACCCACGGCCAAAGTTGGCGCAGCACCGCCACTCGGCACTTCTGCACGCGGCGCAAGAGCCCGTGCGCCATCTTCCTGCAGCACAGGCGCCTGCACGGTCTGTGCAACAGCGCTGGGCAACGCCAGCGGAGTCAGTTGCACCTGTGCTTGCACGATTTGCTGCAACTGCGCCAGCACCTCGGGTGAGGCGCTGCGCAAAAAGCCAGCCGCAAATTGGTGCAACAGTCCGCGAATTTCTTCTGCCGCCTGCACAAAGCACTGCACCTGTGCAGCCACGCCATGCGTCTGCGGCTGAACGTGCTGCAGCGCATGCTCCAGCTGCCGGGCCAGACCCGACAATGCAGAAAACCCAACCGTTGCAGAGCTTCCTGCCAGAGAGTGCGCCCACGCAATCACCATGTCCGGCTGTGGTTCGTCCAAGTTCTCTTGCCAGGCAGTCAGTGCATCCAGCAAACGGAAAGACCATGTCTCGGCCTCACCCAGATAAACATTGAACAAAGGCAGCGCAATCGACAGATCACCAATTTGCTTGGTCGCTGTGACTGGCTCAGGCACTGTCTCAGGAGACGATTCAGCCTCAAGCGACATGCGATCGAACACCGCTTGGGCACTGACCACTGGTTCGGCTTGCTCAACATTTGCAAGCACATCTGCTGCCACGGCTTGAGCTTCTGCTTCTGCTTCTGCTTCTGCTTCTGCTTCTGCTTCTGCTTCTGCTTCTGCTTCTGCTTCTGCTTGTGCTTCTGCTTCTGCTTCTGCTTGTGCTTGTGCTTGTGCCAGTGCTATTTTTTCTACGCCATCTGCCTGCGGCGCCAATGCTGCAGCTGGCTCATCTTCGACAGGCGACAGGATGGGGGCTGAAACACCATCGCCTGCAGCCTGCAGCAAAGCATCGAACTCATCAAAGCTGATTTCTTGCGCCTCGGTGACCACAGGCGCTACAGCCCCCACATCATCGAAATGATCCAGTGACAACGCAAACTCTGCAGTCTCCGGCGCTGTCGCCAAAGGAATTTCTTCATCGATGGCAGCAGTGGCAATCTCCTGCAAAAGCACCGGCTCAGAAATACTTTGCGTCAGCGTCTCTGTCAAAGACAGATCATCTGCTGCGCAGTGCTGTTGTGACTGAATCGTGCCGACTGGCTCAGCAACACCGCTTGCAGCCTCGCCTTGCACGGCAGCCATATCCAGCGTGATGAAGCGGGACTCCAGCCGCATGGCATCTGCACTGGCCCTGAAGGGTGCTGACTGCCACTGCGCGGCTCCATCCTTCTCAATGGCATTGACCCAGGTTTCAAATCCATTCAACGCCTGCAACGCCAGTTGCTGCATAGGCTGCGGCATGGCTTTTTGCTCAGCCAGCCATGCATTGAGCATTTGCTCCATGGCCCAGCCAGCCTGGCCAAAGTCATCCAACCCGACCATGCGTGAACTGCCCTTCAAGGTGTGAAAGGCACGGCGCAAAACCGTTTGCTCACTCAAGTTGGCAGGCTCTTGAGCCAGCCCCTGCAAAGCCGCTCGACCACTGTCCACCACCTCGCGGGCTTCTTCCAGGAAAATGCCAAGCAATTCGCTGTCAGTATCTTCGTCTGCCACCTGCAAAGCGGCTGCAGCCTCTATCGCTGCGTCAGCCTGAGCAGGCAGTACCGCCCCCTCAGACTCTCCTGCCTTAGACTGCGCGAGCATGGTCGGCTGCGCGATGTTTTCAGCGGTTTTCTCCGCTTGTGCAGGTTCACCCTGAGACAGCACCACAGGCTGCACAATTTGCTCCACGCGTGCCTGCACCACCTCCGAAACGGATTTCTGCCCCTCATCACTGGAGCGCACGCGCACACGCCCCATCAACAGTTTGAGTTCACCCTCGTTTTCATCGAACTCATACAGCTTGCGCGCCATGTTGCGCTGGTAGCTGAGCATGTCGATCAAAAACCCGAGAGCACCCAGACTATTGCCCATTTTTTCAAACAGTACCTGCTGCTCTGCCTCGGGCACATCCTCTGACTGCAAACGCTCCACGTTCTGGCGCATGCGCACCATGGCCTGCGACGCAGGCTCCAGCCCCAAGACAGACAGCACACCCCGCATTTGCGACAAATGTGACGCCACGGGTGACAGCACGGCAGTGTCTGCCGGGTTACGGAAATACTGATCCAGCAGCTTCTCGGCTTCTGCCAGAGTTGCGCGCAGCTCTCCAAGCACACTGCCCATGGTTTGCTGATCGCTCACTTGCCGGTACAGCTGCTCCATCCACGGCGCCAGTGGCTGCGAAGCATGGCCCGCCAATACTGAGGTCAGGCGATTGGCAAGCGTTTCGCCATGCAATGACATCGCTGAATCTGCAATATCCAAAGAAGCAAACGCGGCCTGCAAATAGAGCACCGAAGTTGCAACTTCCATCGCAACTTCGGTAGAGGGCGGCTGTCCTTTGGCTGCCACGCTGTGCATGACCTGCATCAAGGCTTTAGCCAGAAGATGGCTCTCAGGGTGCAATTTGGCCAACGAGTCACACACCAGCGTGAATTGATCCACCGCCGGCTTGATCTTGTTGACATCCCCCCCAGCCAGCGTCGACCAGATTTCTGTCGCCGTCGCAATTCGCTTGCGTGCTTGCGTCAATACAGCAGGATCAAATCGACCAAAGTGTGCACGCTCATAATCTACAACGGCGTGTCGCTGCAGCCCGAAACTGGCATAGACAGCCTGCCAGATCGTGGCGTTTTTTGCAGCTTCAGCGCCCGTCCCAGCTTGGGCACAAAAGAAAAGCATGTCTTGCAACAACCGCTCAGGCGCAACAGGTTCGCCCTTGGCCAAAGCAGCACACACCATCAACACACGAGAAGCCATCCGTTTGGCGTAGATATCGGCGTTGAGCAGCCCGTGGGCCATCGCATCGAAATAAGCAGCAGCCACCTTCCAGAAAATGCGCATGGGCATTTCGGACTGCGCTTGCGCAAAGCCCAAACAAACGTCACATACGCGTGCACTGGCTGCAGCAATGTCCTGACCCTTCACGATTTGCAAAACCGCTGTGTCCAAGATCTTGCGTTGCTCTGGTGCATAACCCAGCGCCGGAACTTGGCGTGGTAGGTCTGGGTCACGCAACCGGCGCTCGATCGGCCACAGATCTGCAGGATGCACCTTGCCTTCGTTACCGTACAAGGCCTGTATATCTCGATACTGAGGAAATAAGGACACCGCAGAAGTGCGCTTGCCTGCTAGCACGGCTTCTAAAAACTCCAGCACAGCAAAACTGGATTTTTCTAAGGTAAGCGAAACAGCCTCGGTGCAATCACGGGGGTTTTGCACGTAATGCTGCACGGCGGTTTCCATGGCCCGCAGCAGCAAAGCGACCTGTGGCATCCCGACCATTTCCAAGGCACCGCAAGCTTGGTGCAACTGCTGCTTGGCCATGCGCAGCGGACTGCTGTCTAAAGCAGCCAAGTCTGAATCACGAACCTCTTGAGCCTCTCTCACAAAACGGCGAGTGGCTTTGACCGCACTATCCAGCGACTTGCGCAGCTCATCAAGCACCCATGCCAATGGGCCTAAATCTTGATCCCCTTGAGAGGTATTCCCTCCCGTTGGTGCAGTGACTTCAGTGGGTAACATCATCCATCCTTGGCTTATCTCTGCCGTGATTGCGTGCGCAAATTGTCATTGCCGCCATGTACGGGAGACTCAGTCGATTTTGAATCGAGATACCGATTGACGCAGCTCTTCGGCCATGTGCGCCAGGTCACGCACCTGCTCCGCGGTGGTGCGTGTACTGTCACCGGTTTGCTCTGTCACCGCAAAAATGTGCTGAATATTGCCCGCCACATCGTTGGCCAGCGCAGCTTCACTTTGCGCGGTGTACGAAATTTGCTCGATCAGCTCGGCCAAACGGCGTGAAACTCGATCAATTTCGGTCAGTGCCGTACCCGCTGAGTCAGAGAGTTTGGCACCTTCCACCACACCCTGGGTGGAGCGCTCCATCGCAGCCACAGCATCCTGTGTATCAGTCTGAATGGTTTTAACCAGCGCAGAAATCTGCCGTGTCGCATCGGCGGAACGCTCCGCCAGACGCTGAACTTCTTCCGCAACAACCGAGAAGCCCCGGCCCGCTTCGCCCGCAGAGGCGGCCTGAATAGCAGCATTGAGCGCCAGCACGTTGGTTTGCTCGGTAATGTCAGAGATCAGCTCTGTGATTTCGCCAATTTCCTGGGACGACTCACCCAGCCGTTTGATACGTTTAGAGGTTTCTTGAATTTGGTCACGAATGGCATTCATACCCCCAATCGTGTTTTGCACCGCTTGCTGACCCTGCTCAGCCGCTTGCAAGGACTGGCGCGCCACCGTGGCTGATTCTTGGGCCTGGCCTGACACCGTATTAATTCGCGAGGCCATATCGAGAATCGATTGACCTGTTTCACGAATTTCACGCAACTGCTCTGCAGAAGTGGCCAGCAGCTCAGACGATGTGCTGTCTACCTGTGCAGTGGTTTTAGCCACCCGTGTCGCGGTGTTCTGCACACTACCTACCAGCAATCGCAATTCTTCGACCGTGTAATTCACAGAGTCAGCAATCGCCCCGGTAATGTCTTCCGTCACCGTTGCCTCTTGGGTCAAGTCACCCTCAGCCACGTTTTGCAACTCGTTCATCAAGCGCAAAATAGCGGCCTGGTTGGCGTCATTGACACGCTTGGCCTCTTGTTCCTGGTGCCGTGCATCACGCTGCTGCTGCTCTGCCAGCTCTTGGCGCTGGCGGCTGTCCAGCAGTTGCACCCGCGAAATACCAACGCCACAAGCCAATACAAACAAGCCCAACAACACCAGCAAGGCCATCTGCCCCGCAGAAATACCGGCTTGGCCGGACAACTTGGTTTGCAAGTTCTCCAGTTGCAAACGCAGTGGCTCACTGTCTGCAATGATGGCATTTTGCGCTTCACGCGCTGCTACCAGCCCCTGCAAATTACCCAAAATTGCGGTGGATTGAACGCGTGTTTGCTCATACTCCTCGAGCATCGCGGCCAGTTGCTCCCGTACCTGCGGGTCCCGTGCGGCTGGCAATCGCAGCTCTGCACTTCCCTTGAACAGCCCTTCAGCCAATTCCTTGAAAGAGTTCAGGTCGCGGCCCAGCAAAAAAACTGCTTCGGGACTAATACCATCAATGGTTTGAAACTCATTGGCGGACTTGCCAATACGCTGTGTCAGCATCAGTAACTGGCTGGATGCTGCGATCTCTGCAGGAGATGCGCCGACCTGTAATTTGGTATTGGCTACCGCCTCCGCCAGCTCCAGCAAACTGGAAGACTGGCGATTGATAGAGCGCAAGGCATCGCCTGCCTGTATCAAAACATCCTTTTGCGCCAGCACCGCTTTGGCATTATTTTCGGCACGCTGCGCCAAGGTGCTGACAGAGCCCAGGACCTCTTCAAACGACGAATCCACGCTTTGAACACCGAGTTCAGCATCCCCCTGAGCCAGAGCCCGCACATTGCGGCCCAAAACAGCGGCACTGTCCTTGAGCTCCACAAATGCCTGCTCCTTGCCAAGCAAGGCTTGGGTCACCGATTTAGCCAAACGCTGTGACTGCATCAATGACTGGCCTGTTGCGGCCAGTTGCTTGGCAGAGCGATCGGCCTGCTGCAACACCCAACCTGCCACCAAGGCCAAAAGCACAATACCCAGCGCAACCATGGTCAGCAAACGTCGCTGATGGGTAGCGGCGGGGGCAGGGCCGAGCAAAGGCAAATTGATATCGCTCTGCTCCAGAGGCATTTCGTCCATCAGATTCGTATCTTGGACGCTTTGCAGCGTATCCGCGCTCAGCATGTGCTGCGAGGAGTCATCTGCGCCTACCGCTTCCAATTTTTCATCTTCACCCTTGGGTGTACGACGAAAAATACCACTGACCTGCTGGAATAAAGACATGCTCAACCTCGAAGAATCAAAAGATCAGACGCGAATGCTCAGGAATTGCGGAGACTGCACCAACTGATGCAATTGCAAAACCTGCCAAACGCTACCGGCACTATCTGTGTAGCTGCTAGCACCGACCATACCCGGCTGCGCCCGTCCTGGCTCCTGCGCTGCCTCAACAGGCGTCGAGATAAAGTCATCCGCGCTGCGCAGGCCCATCAAACGATCAACCACCAAAGCCGCATTCACTTGCAAGGCTGGGTTGATCGTCAGCAAGCTCACCTCATGCAAAGATTGCTCCGTGCGCTCGATGGGATGCCCAAGGTATGCGCACATATCAACGACGCCAGCCAAACTTCCACGCAAGTTGGCTACTCCCCAAAACCATGAGCTGGTATAGGGCACGCGCAGAACACCTGGCCACGAAAAAATTTCGCCGGCCTGCTCAAGAGGCAGTAAATAGTTATGCCTCCCCATCTGGACAGCCAGCCAGCTCGCTCCAAGGGAAGTATTTGTACGCGCAGCTTGCAGACGGTCTGCCAGGCGCGTCTGCAATTCACGCAGCGCTTGTCGATTAGCCATAGCTATCCGCTTACGCGTTGCTCAGCGCAGCAATCTTCGCTTGCAGCTCAGTGGCGTCAACGGGTTTGGTGATGTAGTCACGTGCCCCCTGTCGCAAGCCCCATACACGGTCGGTTTCTTGATTCTTGCTGGTGCACATGATGATGGGCACGTCGGCATAGTTAGCGTCACGCGCAATAGTGCGCGTCAGCTGAAAACCGTTTTGGCCGGGCATGACCACATCCATCAAGATGAGATCCGGCTTTTCTTCACCCAAACGGGCAATCGCTTCTTGCGCATTCTCCGCAGTGCGCACTAGATAGCCTTGCTTTTGCAGCAGGTCCGTCAAATACATCAACTCGGTTTTCGAGTCATCCACAACCAATACCTTTTGAATGGACATGGCCCTCTCCTCTCGTTTTATTAGATTCAGACAGCAACAGGCGCGACACGGCCAAACTGCTGCACCGCTTGCAACAGCTGGTCTTTTGTAAATGGCTTGGTGAGATATTCTTGGCAGCCGACCATGCGGCCGCGAGCCTTGTCAAACACCCCGTCTTTGGACGAAAGCATGACAACTGGTGTGCCAGAAAAATGGGGGTTGCGCTTGATAATGGCGCACGTTTGATAGCCGTCCAATTTAGGCATCAAGATGTCGCAAAAAATCAGCTGTGGCTGAAAATCATTGACCTTGGCCAGTGCATCAAATCCATCGTCGGCCAACAGCACTTCGTGGCCGCCTTGCTTGAGAAAAATTTCCGCGCTTCGGCGAATAGTATTGCTGTCATCTACGACCAGCACTTTGAAGGATGCTCCTGCTGTACTCAATTTGAAACGCCCCCTGGGTTATAAAAAATCCCCAACAGGGCTACACAGCACCTGTCGTCCACTCAAATTTCGACCATCTCAAATTCAGATTTACTGACGGCACATTCGGGGCATGTCCAGTCATCTGGCACATCCTCCCACCGAGTACCTGCTGGGATGCCGTGCTCAGGATCACCCACCGTCTCGTCATACATCCAGCCACAAATCAAACACATCCAAGTTTTAGGGTCAGTCACAGCTTAAAGTCGCTTCCAATAGAATGCAATCATTGTATCTAGGCACCTACCAAGGCCCTCTTGACAGAACGACGGTCATTGGAACAACGCATGGCATTTCAGCCCCCAGCAGTTCCAACTGCAAAAAATACCCCCGACAGCACAGAAACCGCTCTCGCGCAGCCCATGTGCGTGATGTGTTTCAACGCCTGCGACCCCAGTGGAGCAGGCGGCCTCACGGCCGACATAACGACCATTGCATCAGTGGGCGGCCACCCTGTGGCCATCGTCACTGGCGTAGTGGTACGCGACACCAGCCATGTTTTCTCGCACACCTGCATCGACGATGAAGCCGTGTCCGACCAAGCGCGCACTGTGCTGGAAGACATCCCGGTTCGCGCCATCAAAGTGGGCTTTGCGGGCAGTCCTGCCAACTTGGCGGCCATTGCCGAGCTGGCGAGCGACTACCCCGATATCCCCGTTGTCAGCTACATGCCTGACTTGTCTTGGTGGCAAGGCGACGGTCTGGAAGAATATCTGGATGCGTTTCAAGCTCTTGTGATGCCTCAAACTTCAGTGTTGGTTGGCAACCACGGAACCTTGAGCCGCTGGCTGCTTCCTGACTGGAGCCACAGCCGCAGCCCCACTGCACGTGACATCGCCAAAGCCGCCGAGGCGCTGGACGTACCTTTTGTTTTGGTCACTGGCATTCCACTGCCTGAACAACATATTGACAACGTTCTGGCCTCCACCGAGACCGTGATTGGCAGCAGCAAGTTTGAATTGTTTGATGGCAGCTTCAATGGCGCTGGCGACACACTTTCGGCAGCTTTGACCGCTTTGCTGGCCGCTGGCAATGACTTGGGCGCTGCTTCTCAGGAAGCGCTGGAGTATCTGGACCGCAGCCTTGCCAACGGTTTTCGCCCGGGCATGGGTCAACTCATACCCGACCGGATGTTTTGGGCGCAACCCGAAGATGGTGTGGACGCCGCCGAAAGCAGCGAAGATACCGAGGAACCACTGCCTACCAGCCCCTCTCAAGAGGGGCATCAACCGCCCCTTGAGGGCTTTGTGCTGCCTTCTCATGACACCAAACACTGATTTGAATCTTCCTTTGTTCGAACGCGCCAAGGGCGTGATCCCAGGCGGCGTGAACTCGCCAGTGCGCGCTTTCAACGCGGTGGGCGGCGTGCCCCGCTTTGTCAAACGTGCCCAAGGCCCCTACTTTTGGGACACCAACGACCAGCAGTTTGTGGATTACATCGGCTCGTGGGGGCCCATGATTTTGGGCCACGGTCACCCGGAAGTTCTGGAGACCGTGCAAGCCGCCGTGCTTGAAGGTTTCAGCTTTGGCGCTCCGACAGAACGTGAAGTGGTGCTGGCGGAAAAAATCCGCGAACTGGTGCCCTCCATGGAAATGGTGCGCATGGTGTCTTCGGGCACTGAGGCCGGGATGAGCGCCCTGCGTCTGGCGCGTGGCTACACCGGCCGCACCAAGATCATCAAGTTCAACGGCTGCTACCACGGGCACGCTGATTCGCTGCTGGTCAAGGCTGGCTCGGGTTTGGCCACCTTTGGCTCTTCGTCCTCAGCGGGTGTGCCTGCCGACGTGGTCAAAGACACCATCGTGCTGGAGTACAACGACATCGCCCAGTTGGAAGAAGCCTTTGCCAAGATTGGCAGCGAGGTTGCCTGCGTGATCATGGAGCCGATTGCCGGCAACATGAACTTTGTTCGCGCTTCGGTCGACTTCACGCGCCGCATCCGCGAGCTGACCCAAGAGCACGGTGCGCTGATGATTTATGACGAAGTCATGACCGGCTTTCGCGTAGCTCTGGGCTGCGCGCAAAGCATTTACGCGCAGCAAATTGAAGGCTTTCAGCCTGACCTGACGGTGATTGGCAAGGTCATTGGCGGCGGCATGCCCATGGCAGCCTTTGGCGGGCGCCGCGACATTATGGAAAAGCTCTCGCCCATGGGCCCGGTCTACCAGGCGGGCACCCTGTCAGGCAACCCCATTGCCACAGCCTGTGGCTTGAAGACCCTGGAGCTGATCAGCCAGCCCGGCTTTCATGCGCAGTTGCACCTGAAGACCGGCATGTTGATGCAAGGCCTCAAGTCCGAAGCCGATGCCGCAGGCATTCCTTTCAGCATCGACTGGCAAGGTGGCTTGTTTGGTTTTTACCTGCTGCCCGAACTGCCCGCGACATACCACGAAGTCATGAAAACCGACGGCGCGTTGTTCAACAAGTTCTTCCACGGCATGCTCGAGCGTGGCCATTACTTTGCGCCAGCGTTGTATGAAGCCGGTTTTGTGAGCGCCGCTCACACCGAGGCCGATATCGATCGCACCATCGAAGCGGCCAGCGAAGTGTTCAAGACGCTGTAAAAGCTTTTTCAGCTGTCAACCAAGCCCTGCACGCCGCCCAGCCTGCAGGGCTTTGTTTTATTGTGGTGCCTGAAAAGCTTGTTTCGCCGCATCTACCAGGCTGCGAGTCATACAGTCAGGGGCGTGGTCATTGACCATGCCCATCGATTGCATGAAGGCATAGGCCGTGGTGGGACCGACGAACTTCCAGCCACGTTTTTTCAGTGCTTTGGCCAGAGCTTGCGATTCAGGCGTCTGTGCTTGCAACGCAATGCCCGCATCACTTTTTTCTGGTGCAAAGCGCCAAAAGAAGGCTGCCAGCGAACCTTCTTGCTGCACCATCTCCAGTGCCCGGCTTGCGTTGTGGATGACGGCTTCAATCTTGCCACGATGGCGCACAATGCCTGCGTCTTGCAGCAGGCGCTGGACATCAGCCTCGGTAAAGCGGGCCACAGCATGAAAGTCGAACTGCGCAAAGGCTGCGCGGAAGTTCTCGCGCTTTTGCAAGATGGTGTACCAGCTCAACCCGGACTGAAAGGCTTCCAAGCTGATCTTCTCAAACAGCCGGCGGTCATCCGCGACCGGGAAACCCCATTCATGGTCATGGTAGTGAATATAGCGATCGGTGGCCAAGCACCATTTGCAGCGTGTGTGGCCGTCTGGGCCAAGGCCTGTGGGAATCATCAGCGCTCTCCTTGCCTGCCACTGTAAAACAAACAGGCTACAAAAAAACCCAATGTGTTTGAGACATTGGGTTTCTAAAAAAGAAGCTGCTAACGCTTACCAGTCAATCACTTCAAATAGTTTTCATACTGAAAACGTTTACTGGAAAGCGCAATGCGCTCCCTTTATTATTTACTTTGCGCCAAACGTGAATGGCGCATGCCGTAAGCCAGATAGACCACCACGCCCAGTGCCATCCACGCCAGAAAGCGCACCCAGGTCAGAGTGGTCAGATTCATCATCAAATACACGCACAGCAGCGCAGAAAGCACGGGCAGGAACGGCACCAACGGCACGCGATAGCCTGCGCTGTGCGGGTTCTTCTTGCGCAGGATGAGGATGCCCACACTGACCAGCACAAAGGCTGACAGCGTGCCGATGTTGATCATCTCCTCCAGCGCTTCTACTTTAGTAAAGCCTGCCAAGATAGCCACCACCACCCCGACAGCAATCTGCAGGCGCTCAGGCGTTTGGCGCTTTTTCGATGTAACGCCCCAGCTGCGAGGCAGCAGGCCATCGCGGCACAGCGCCAGCAACACGCGGGAGCTACCCATCAGCAGCACCATGACCACGGTGGTCATGCCCACCAGCACCCCGACAGAGATGATTTGCGCAGCCCAGCCGGCCCCCACAGCAATGAACGCGGTGGCCAGCGAAGGGTTCTCGGCCTTGGCCAGCTCGGTGTACGGCACCATGCCCGTCAACGCCAGTGTGACCAGAATGTAGAGCACGGTGACCAGTGCCAAGCCGCCCAAAATGCCGCGTGGCAGCGTGCGCTGCGGGTCTTTCACCTCTTCGGCCGATGTGGCCACGATGTCAAACCCCAAAAATGCAAAGAACACCAGTGAAGCGCCTGAGATCACGCCCAGCCAGCCGTACTGGCTGGGTGCCGCGCCAAACAGCCAGGCCAGCATGGGCTGACCCCAGACATCACCACTCACACCATGCGCCACCACGGGTGGCTGCGACGGAGGAATGAAGGGCGTGAAGTTGTCCGTGTTCATGTAGGTAAAGCCCACCACAATGACAACCACGGTGATCGCCAGCTTGAGGATGGTGAACACGTTGTTCACCTTGGCCGATACCTGCGTGCCCGCAATCAGCAGCACGGTGAATATGGCCACGATGAAGAACGGCCCCCAGTACATGGTCAGGCCACCGAGCTGGATGGTGGATGACAGATCAATGCCAGCAATCGACAGCACCGTACTCAGATAAATGCCCCAGTATTTGGCAATCACCGCGGCAGCAGAAATCATCTCCAGCAATAAATTCCAGCCAATGATCCACGCTAGCCCTTCTCCCATGGTGAGGTAGGTATAGGTGTAGGCGCTGCCCGTCACAGGCACGCTGGACGCAAACTCCGCGTAGCACATGATGGCCAGCGCGCAGGTGAACGCCGCGATGATGAAGGAAAAGATCACCGCTGGGCCAGCAAACGTGCCTGCAGCGCGCGCACCGACCGAGAAAATACCAGCTCCCACAGCCACAGCCAGGCCCAGAATCATCAAGTCAAAGGTGCCTAAGCTGCGCTTGAGCTGGCGCCCGGGCTCATCCGCATCGGCCAATGCCTGAGCGACGGTTTTGGTTTTTAACCACTGCATGCAATCCCTTTTGGTTACCTTGAATGCCCATGGCACAGGTAACGCTCTCGTTTCAAAAACGCAAGCATAGGGTTTGCACGTACATCACACACAAAGCCTGCACTTACTCCCCTGTGCACGCTTGTTTAGTGCGCGTGATGGGGCAAACTTTGGATTTTAGCGATAGCCAAACACCACACTCACAAAGAGTGCGTGCAGAGCACTACAAGCGCTTTCAAGCTGCGCTACATCATTCATAGACGCAAAAAAACCCGATGCAAGCAACATATGCATCGGGTCTTCAAGTTCGAAGTGAGCAACCGCTACGGAGCTTTGCTACCCGCCAGCGCCATGATCCATTGCGCCATTTCCAGCGATTGGGCTTCGGTCACCTGCGGATGGCGCGGCATGATGGTGCGGCCCCACTCCCCCACGCTGCCTTCCCGAATCTTTTGAGCCAGATAAGTCTGTGCATCTGCGCGGTCCTTGTAACGCTCGGCGATCTCCACCAAGCCCGGGCCCACAAATTTGCGCTCCACACCGTGACAACGCATGCAGTCGCTGCCATCAATCAAGGTCTTGCCACCCATCAGTGCCGGATTGTGCTCAGCCACCGCTGCCACAGTCTGTGCAGCGGCCTGGTCTGAGGACGTGCCAATGATCATGCGCGCCCCCAAGTTGAGCAAACCCAGCACCACCAAAATCATGCCAATGATGATGACCCAGCCCAGCCAGCGCGGCCGCTGCACGGGCTCGTCGTCGTAATCCTGCATGCAAAAATCCTTTTCCAAAAAACAATCGGCATGGTGCCGAAACAACCATGCCGAGTTTGCATTGCCTCGCTCAACCTGATGAGTGCGAGGGCTTCCCAGACAGTGCAGTTCACGCTACCCATTGCAAGATGGGCCGCTGAGGCGAGGCATCAATCCCGAAGGCCGCAGCAATACTACGGCCAGAGATTGCAACGACGCATCAAGCGTGCAATGCGCTGCCCCAGGCGATCAATGACGGAAGTGGCGCACGCCAGTAAACACCATGGCCACACCGCGTTCGTTCGCTGCGTCAATCACTTCCTGATCGCGCATGGAGCCGCCAGGCTGCGCCACGCAGGTTGCACCGGCATCGACCACCACATCCAGTCCATCACGGAAGGGGAAGAAAGCATCCGACGCCACCACAGTGTTTTGCAGCGACAGCTTGGCCGCTTCGGCCTTGATCGAAGCAATACGGGCCGAATCCAGACGCGACATCTGGCCTGCGCCCACGCCCATCGTCATGCCGTTCTTGCAGAACACAATGGCGTTGGACTTGACGAACTTGGCCACGTTCCAGGCAAACAGCAAATCTTGCAGCTCTTGCGCAGTAGGTTGCTTGACAGTCACCACCTTCAGGTCGGCCAGTGTCAGCTCGTGGTTGTCCGAAGTTTGCAGCAGCAGGCCTGAGCCAATGCGCTTGGACTCCACTGCATTGCGGCCATTTTCCCAGTCGGTCTTGCCACCTGCAGGCAGGGCAATCTTCATCAGGCGCACATTGACTTTGCTCTTGAAGATGTCCAGCGCTTCAGCGGTGAATTCGGGGGCCATCAGCACTTCAACGAACTGCTTGGACACGGCTTCTGCCGCAGCCTTGTCGACTACGCGGTTGAAAGCGATGATGCCGCCAAACGCACTGGTAGGGTCGGTCTGAAATGCCTTGGCATACGCCTCGTGCGCATCGCTGCCAATTGCCACACCGCAAGGGTTGGCGTGCTTGACGATCACGCAGGCAGGCACTTCAAAGCTCTTGACACATTCCCAGGCGGCATCTGCATCGGCAATGTTGTTGTAGCTCAGTTCTTTGCCTTGCAGCTGCACGCCAGTAGCCAGCGAGCCCGGTGCGGGGTACAGATCACGGTACCAGGCCGCTTGCTGGTGGCTGTTTTCACCGTAGCGCAGGTCTTGCACCTTGATGAAGTGGCCGTTGGACTGACCACCGAACTGCGCGCGCTCAGGCACATATGCCTCGGACAGCTTTTCATCTTCAAACTTCACGCTAGACAGGTAGTCGCTGATGGCACCGTCGTACTGGGCAATGCGGTTGAATGCAGCCACCGACAGCTCAAAGCGCAGCTTGTTGCTCAACTTGCCAGCAGTTTTCAGCTCGGCCAGCACGGCGTCGTACTGGTCAGCAGCGGTGACCACGCCCACATCGGCCCAGTTCTTGGCGGCAGAACGCACCATGGCCGGGCCGCCAATGTCGATGTTTTCAATCGCATCAGCCAGCGTGCAACCGGCCTTGGCTACAGTGGCTTCAAAGGGGTAGAGATTGACCACCAGCAGATCGATGGTTTCAATACCGTGCTCTTTGAGCGCAGCCATGTGCTCGGGCAGCTCGCGGCGAGCCAGCAGGCCACCGTGCACCATGGGGTGCAGGGTTTTGACGCGGCCATCCAGCATTTCAGGGAACTTGGTGACTTCTGCCACCTCGGTCACGGGCAGGCCCTTGTCGGCCAGCAGTTTGGCGGTACCGCCAGTGGACAGCAGTTGAATACCCAGACCGTGCAGGGCTTGGGCAAATTCAACGATGCCGGTCTTGTCAGAAACGGAGAGCAGTGCTTTCATGGTGCAACTCAATAATAGTGAAATCGTTACTTGGCGCCTATCTGGCAGGCGTCGACAGCTATCAGTTCAGGCAATGCGTGCCCTTAAAGCATTTCATGCTCTAAGAGTTTTTTGCGCAGGGTGTTACGGTTCAAACCCAGCCATTGCGCAGCACGTGACTGGTTGTTGTCAGACTGCTGCATGACCACGTCCAGCAGCGGTTTTTCCACCAGTCGCAGCAACATGTCATACATATTGCTGGGCGTCTCGCCACCCAGATCGCTGAAGTAGCTCTCCAGGCTTGCGCGCACGCATTCCTCAATGTTTTGGTTATCGTTGTTATGTGGGGCGCTCATGCAGCCAGTTCCTCAATCTCTTGCTCTGCATCGACCGCATGGATCTGCGGCAGACGCTCCATCTGCAAGCACAGCTGATCAAAGTAATCCGCCACAGCTTGCCACTGCACCAGGCAGTCGTCGATGGTGTTGATATGTTGTCGAAGTTCTTCCCCACCCGGCAATGCCCGCACGTACCATGCAATGTGCTTGCGCGCACTGCGCACACCGGTCAGCTCACCATACAGGCCATAGTGGTCGTGCAAGTGGTCCAGCAGCAGGCGGCGTACTTCGGCCACCAAGGGGGGAGCCATGTGCGCGCCTGTGGCCAGAAAGTGACCAATCTCACGGAAAATCCACGGCCTGCCCTGTGCTGCACGGCCCACCATGACAGCATCCGCACCGGTATAGGCCAGCACATCACGCGCCTTTTCAGGGCTGGTGATGTCACCGTTGGCCACCACGGGCACATGCACAGCCTGCTTGACCGCAGCTATCGTGTCGTACTCTGCAAAGCCCTTGTAGCCCTGCTCGCGGGTACGGCCATGTACCGTGAGCATTTGAATGCCCACGTCTTCAAACTGCCGCGCTAAAAGGACGGCATTTTTTTGTGCATCGCACCAACCCGTGCGCATCTTCAGCGTGACAGGCACGTTGAAGGGGCGTGCAGCCTGCACCACGGCCTGGGCGATCTCTACGGCCAAAGGCTCGTTTTGCATCAGCGCAGAGCCTGCCCATTTGTTGCACACCTTCTTGGCCGGGCAACCCATGTTGATGTCGATGATTTGCGCACCGCGCTCGATGTTGTAGATGGCCGCTTCGGCCATCATGGGTGCATCGGTGCCAGCAATTTGCACCGAGATCGGTCCCGGCTCTCCAGCGTGGTTGGCGCGGCGGCTGGTCTTGAGACTGTTCCACAAGTCCTTGCGCGATGTCACCATCTCGCTGACGGCATAACCGGCCCCCAATGCCTTGCACAACTGGCGAAATGGCCGATCCGTCACACCCGCCATGGGTGCAACAAACAGGTTGTTCGCCAGCGTATGCTGACCAATGCGTAGCGCAGTCATGGGTGGGTAAAGCAATCGACGGTGGGGAAAGAGGCAGTATTGTATCTGCCCAAAAAATGAGCAGCACCCTGCTGCTACAAAGACACTAGCAAAGAATCAGGTAAGCCCAAGCCCACTTTCTCCAAGCCGGCCTTCAATTGCGGGTGGCTGCGGGCACAAAGGCCCACCAGTGGTCCTGCACGGTCTGCAAGCCACGCGCTTTCATGACACCGGCCAGCCACTGGCGGTTAAACAGCACATCGGGCGAAACCTCTTCCTGCTGCGCTGCACCCAGCTCTTGGACCTGATCGACGTGATGAACCTGATGAACCTGACCGGGCATGCCCAGGTGCACAGCCCCCATATCGACCTCTTCGCCATCCGCCAGGGGCCCACGCACAAATTGAGCTGCAGCATCGCTGTCAGTCACCTGTACACGCACATCCAGCACCTGCTGCATGTTGCCAACTCCTGTACGCACAAAAGGGCAGCCCTGGGTCACCAGCTTCATGCCTTGTGCCTGCAACTGCACACGCACAACATGCATCGCCCGTCGCGTATTTGCCTGGTCCAGCAACGCGGCGCAATCGGTTGCAATCTGTTTTTCTTCTTCGTCCATGGGTATGGCGCTGTCTTTGGCTAGCACTGGCAAGCACGCCATTAACCCCGCCAAGAGCACTCCACGCATGGGCAATGTCACACACTTTCTTTCGATCAATGCAATGTTCATACCCCCAGCTTAGGCTAAGCCTCTGTCTGCTGCCAGCAGACATGCACCTACACTTAGTCAGATGCAAGCATGGTTTCAAGAAATTTTGCAATGGTTGGCGCTGCCCCAATTTGGCCTGAGCACCTTGTTCGTCGTGGCCCTGGTGTCTGCCACATTACTGCCCATGGGGTCCGAACCGGCTGTGGTGGGC
The DNA here is from genome assembly GCF_014836675.1 of Comamonas avium. Lineage (GTDB taxonomy): Bacteria > Pseudomonadota > Gammaproteobacteria > Burkholderiales > Burkholderiaceae_C > Comamonas > Comamonas avium. Next base: position 87,891 of record NZ_JACSQK010000005.1, on the reverse strand, counting down.
TTGCTACAACTGAATCCCCACCTGTTCTGGGCCGCCATCTTCACCGCGACTGCGGGCAACACTATTGGTGGAGCAATCAGTTGGTGGATGGGGCTGGGAGCCCACAAAGCCTGGCACGCTGCCCGCCAGCGCCGCCGCGCCGGGCTGCCAGATATACCAGGCACGAAACCACCACGCTCGCTCTCGCGCCATGAACGCCGTGTCCGCATTTGGCTGCGTAAATGGGGTGCAAAAACCTGCCTGCTCAGCTGGCTGCCGATTGTAGGAGACCCACTGTGTGCGGTGGCTGGCTGGCTCAATCTGCCGTTCTGGCCCTGCGTGTTCTACATGGCCATCGGCAAGTTCTTTCGCTACCTGGCCATGACTGCGGCCATTTTGTGGGCCTTGCCGGGCTAAGTACTCAGGCCGACAGATTTCTGAATTTAAGCCTCAAGTGCCACGCGCAAGTGGCAACTTGCTGCCAGCAATTGCCCGCTCCTGAAGCACGTCGCTGCGGAAACGAAAAAGTTTGGCTGGCCGCCCAGCTCCACCGGCGGTCACCCCCCCGGCCTCTTCTACCAAGTCCTGCTGCTCAATCAAGCGGCGAAAGTTCTGTTTATGCAGGCCTCGCCCCGCTAGCGCTTCGACCGTTTGCTGCAGTTGCAGCAAGGTGAATGCGGGCGGCATCAACTCGAACACGACAGGTCGATATTTAATTTTGGCGCGCAGGCGCGCAATGCCGGTGGCCAGTATGCGGCGGTGGTCATGCTGCATGGAACGCCCCGGCAATCGGTCACGCACGGCCATGCCACGCTGCGCACCCTCTTGCACCAGACCAGCCTCAAACAGCAGCTCATAGCGCTGCAGCACCAGGTCTTCGTTCCAGGCTTGTTCATTAACGCCAAAGTTAATCGCGGCCCTCGCTTGCCTAGATTGCTTTTGCACCGTGTTTGGCGCTTCTTTGACCCATGCTTGCAGGTGCGGCACGATGCAATCAGCCAGCACTGCGGGTGCACCCGTTCGCCAGTCCTCCCAGGGGAAATAGCTGTACCAGTCCTGCCAGCTGGTATCCCCTTGCGGCGGCTGCTCAGGCTCGCGTGTCAGCCCCAGATAGCTGATGGACAGCACATGTGCCGCCTCACTACGCTCTCTGTCGGCAAAGGTGTAGAGCTGCTCAACATAGCCCAAACTGTGCTGGGTCTGGTTTTCCACCCATGCACGCAAGCCCGCCTGCAGCGAGCGATGCACCATTTGAAATGGCCCCGCCGGTAAAGCCTCGCCTCCCCGGGTGGTAAGTACCCGAGGCTGCCCCTGGCTGACAGCTGCCAAAACAGCCACCAACTCAGCATGCAAAGCTTGCTCCGCAGTTTTGCTCAATTTAGACACTCAACAAAGAGAACAAGGGTGCAACTCGCGCCAGTACCAGCTGCTTAGTCATATGCCCCATATCCATCCCCGCTTTCTTGCCCAGTAAAAAAACAGACGCTTTCAGACGATTGCAGCATGGTCCCCGCACCGCCCACCAGTCATCAGGCAAGCACTCACCGATGACAGACACCCATCCACCAGCCGTGATTATCGACGTTATGCACCACTTGATGCTGCAACACCCTGCTCAGAATTAGCCAGTAATGCCTCCTTGAACCAGGCTGGAATTTTGCCGGTTTTCATTTCAGCTCCCAGTCCATCTGCTGCCTCAGTCAAACACACCCGCTCCCACCAAGGTCTCAAATATGTCTGCAAAGACTGCTTGAGTCACGGCCTGCAGCAAAAACTCCAGCGGCGACGAATCTTGTTTATGGAAGTTATTGGTGTAAACATCCATGAGCTCCAGTACAAAACAGCGGCCGGTCTGTCGCGGAACCGTGATGACAACAGGCCCCTGGCACAGATCGATCCAGGTATTGCTTTAGAGCAGATCATTGGCCGGAGGCCTGCGCACCAAGCAAGGTCTGCACATGGCAGGTACAGATGGCTTCCAACAGCGGGTACCCGGCGACGATGGCTGGCACAGCACTGTGCGCCGTCCAGACCGCCTGAGGCACCGTAAATTTCTGGCTCAAAAAATGGATGCCATGCTGCGGTCTCCTGTAATTATTTTTGTTCAATTCACAGTGACGCCGCTGACCTTCACCAGACGTGCCCAGACGGCAGTGTCCTCGTGCCACTGCTTCTCGAAAGCCTCGCGCGAGATAGGCTCTGCTTCCATTCCCAGACTCCGGATCTTCTCCACAACGCGTGGCTGCAGCAGCACCTGTGCGCTCGCCTGCGCTAGGCGCTGAACGTCAACAGGAGACAGCTTGGCTGGAGCGAACAAGGTGTACCAAATCTCGGTGTCAAAGGCAACGCCGCTTTCCACCAAAGTCGGCACCTGCGGCAATGCCGAGGAACGCTTGCGCCCCGACACTGCCAGCGCCTTTATCTTGCCCGCCTGCAGTAACGGCAAAGCGCCAGCCACATCGGCCATTGCAACCTCTATCTGGCCACCAGCCAAATCCTGCAATAGCGGAGCAACTCCCTTGTAAGGCACATGTTCCATGGGTATGCCGGTAGACAGACGAATACTCTCCACAGCCAAATGCCCGCCGGAACCAGTGCCCCACGACCCATACATCAACGGAGCACCAGATCGTTTGACCAAGGCCAGCATCTCGGGCAGCGTATCTGCCGCGTACTTGGCGTTGGCAACCAGTACATTTCCACCGTGGGCAATCCGCGCCAGAGCGACAAAATCCCGCTCTGGGCTGTATTTGAGATCCTTGAACAAGGCCGGTGCGATGGAGTGGGTGGCACTAATACCCAGCAGCAGCGTGAATCCATCGGGCGCGCTGCGGGCCACCTGCGCGCTGCCCAGCGTTCCCGTTGCGCCCGGCACGTTATCGACGATCACCGTCGCATTGAGCTCCCGCCCAAGCTCCAGCGCTATCAGGCGCCCCATCACATCCGTGCCACCTCCTGCAGGGAATGGCACAACGATGCGAATCGCCTTGCCTCTGGTATTGGCTGCATGTGCCAGCAGTGGTGCTGCAGTCAGGGTTGCAGCACTGATCAGCAATGCGCGCCGACTCGGCATTGAGGTACACGAATTTTTCATAGACCCGTCTCCTTTCAAGCTTCAACGAAACTCACAACGGCATCTGCCGCTGCCACACCATCCACCGTCACCATCAACGGATTGATTTCGAGCGTGCCCAGACGAGACCCCAACGCAGAGGCCAGCTCGCTAAATCGCAGCACCGTATTCACCAGTGCTTGCGTTTTCATGCTCACTCGGCCTGAATACCTGCCGCCTTCACCACCTCACTCCATTTCTTTGTTTCTGACGTGATGTGGGTACGAAATTCTGCTGGCGTGCTGCCGACGGCTTCAATGCCGAGTTGTGCAAAGCGGTCCTTGGTATCCGGTTCCTGCACGATAGCGGCGATTTCTTGGCTGAGTTTGTCAACAATGGACGTCGGCACACCCGCTGGCGCCAGCACACCCCACCAAGAGTAACCAACCACCGGGATACCCAACTCCTGCAGCGTGGGAACGTCAGGTGTCAACGTGGAGCGCTGCGGCAGAGCCACTGCAATTGGTTTGACCTTGCCCGCTGCGACCTGACCGGCAAAAGGTGGCAGGTTGTCAAAGGCGAATGCAGTCTGCCCACTGGCTACCGCAATGACGGACTCGGAGCTTCCCTTGTAGGGGATATGCGTCATATTGGCCTGTGTCTGCATGCGAAAGAGTTCACCTACCAAATTGGGTGTGCTGCCAACACCGGCCGAAGCCCAGGAGAGGCCGCCATTCGTTGCGTTGGCTTGGCTCAAGATATCCGTTGCACTCTTGATGGAGGATTTCGGCGTCACGAACAGGTACACAGGAACCTTGGTCACCAACGAAACCGGTGCCAGATCCTTGCTGGCGTCGTAGGGCAATTTCTTGAATAGCGGTACGTTGGTGGCGAGGTTGGCAGTACCCATCAACAGGGTGTAACCGTCAGGTGCCGCCTTGGCGACCGCCGTGGTACCGGACTGGGTGGCAGCTCCTGCCTTGTTCTCCACAATGACGGGCTGCCTCAGGCGATTACCGAGCTTTTGCGCAACCAGGCGCGCCACGATATCCGTGCCGCCACCAGCTGCATATGGCACGACCAAGCGGACAGGCTTGCTGGGGTAGTCGCTGGCCATGGCAGACTGGCAAGTCAATACCACGGTGGCGACCAATACGAAACGGCAGTGCAGGTGGCGCATGGATGTCTCCGTGTTGTAGTGGAGAGATGATCCGCGATGCTGCTTTTGACGTGGTATAAGATTTCGGCATATTACTCAGCCATCCCGCCGGGAGAGATTCTTGGAAAGAAGCACCAACGATCAGCGCTTCGCCACCACACTGGCAAATGGCATGGCTTTGCTACGTTGCTTTACCCCATTCGCACCCTGCTTAACCAATGGTGAGCTGGCTCGACTTTCGGGGCTATCCAAGGCAACGGTATCCCGCCTGAGTTACACCCTGGAGCTAATAGGCCTGCTGCAATTCGACCAGGAAGCACGCCGATACCGGCTCGGTGCCATGTCCCTGTCCATCGCCTACCCACTACTTTCCCGCCTAGCCGTCAGGCAAGTAGCCAGACCATTGATGCAGCAGCTGGCAAATCGCACCGGCGGCAGCATCTCGCTGAGCATGCGGCACCGTGCCTCCGTCATCTACATCGAAACCACGCGAGAACACGATGCAGAGGATTTTCGCCCGGAAATCGGGGCGGCTCTGCCGCTACTGGGCACGGCTGCCGGACGTGCTTGGCTTGCCGCATGTGATGATTTTGAGCGCGACGATGCCTACGCCTGGCTACAACGTAGTACAGGCATGAGTCTTTCTTCACTTGGCGCCCTTGACGTCGTCAGCACTGCAATGCGCGATTTGCACGAGCGTGGCTTTTGCATGTCGCAGGGAGATTTTGTGCATGATGTGAACGCCATCGCTTTGCCTTTACGGGAGCGGGTGCGCGGCGATCTGGTCATACTCAATTGCGGCATGCTTCAGCACCGCATGCCCTCCTCCAAGCTCGAGCGCAAGGTGGGCCCACTGCTCAGAAAGACTGCGCAGCAAATCGACCAATTGCTTGCACAGCAGCAAGTGGAGCCGGCACGATGACGCGGCACGGGACCCAAGAAGTGGATGAGCATTTCACCATCACGCTCGCGCGTGGTGTACAAATCCTTCAGGCATTCTCCAGCGAAAAACCCACCTTAACCAATGGAGAACTGGTAACACTGACAGGCATGGACAAGGCAACGGTGTCCAGGTTGGCGTTCACCTTGATCGAATTGGGTTATCTGCGCCGCGAAGGATTGCGCGGCGGCTATTCACTCGACACCGGCGTACTGACACTAGGCTATCCACTGCTGGCCAGCATGCATATCCGGCAAGTCGCCCGGCCATGGATGCACAACCTCAGTGAGCATATGGACGGTACCGTCTCTCTGTGCGTTCGCGATCGTTCCTCGATCATCTACCTGGATTCGGTACGCAAAATAGACAGCAACACTCCGTCGGTCGACATCGGATCCAGCTTACCGCTGCTCGCCTCGGCAGCAGGTCGCGCCTGGCTATGCTCTGTATCCGAAGCTCAGCGCACCGCTGCTCTCAACCAGATTCGCCTGCAAACGCCTGCGGTGTTCGAGGCCAATCAAAAAGAGATCGAGAAGACGAAGAGCCAGATGCAGCGCCATGGATTCAGCATTAACCGGGGAGCCCATGATGCTCGCCGCGTGGCAGTGGCCGTGCCAATGTGCAAACTGCTGCATGGCGAGCTGATTGTTTTCAACTGCTCGCTGCTTGCAGACGAATCCCTGCGCCTTGCCAAGGCACGCGAGGCTGGCTATGCACTGCGCGACATGGTGCGCCATATCGAGGTCGCCATTGGCATGCGCACCCTTGACAACGAGTAAGCCCTTTCGGATCACCATCTGCGTCAAATCACTCCAGCTTGCTTCAAGTGCCCCAGATCGTCAGCCGTGAGACCAAGTTGACCGTAAACCTCGGCATTGTGCTCGCCAGTATCCGGACCGGATGCTTCGATCTTTGAGGTGTGACCACTGAAACGGGGGACCACGCAGGGACCCGGAATGCTGCCCAAGTCTTTGTCCGGAATGCGGATGATGGCCTGCCGTTCCTTGAAATGTGGATCTTCCATGACATCCTTGATGTCATAGACCTTGCTGAACGGCACTTGGTGCCGACTCAGTACATCAGCCAGATCCGAGAAGGTGCACGATTTGCACCAGTCTGCAATCGCTCTGTCGAGGACCTCCAGATGCTCAACGCGCAATGGATTGGTGGCAAAACGCGGATCGCTGGTGAGCTCAGGCCTGCCCATTGCCTGTGTCACGCGCTGAAAAATGGCATCCGAAGTGCCCACCAAGGTAATCCAGACACCGTCCGCACTGCAATACATATTGGACGGTGCAGTGTAGGTGGCACGCGAGCCCGCGCGGCGACGTGCAACGCCCAGCTGCTCAAACTCCACAGGCAACGGATCAAGTAGCCTCAGCAGCGCTTCCGTCGCAGATAGATCGATTTCCCTTGGCTCAGGCGTATTGCTGCCCCGCTGCTCGGCAACGGCCGCCGCAATAGTGAACGCGCCAAACACGCCGCAGACCACATCACCGAACGGAAAATTCATGTGTTGAGGTGCTCCGTCGGCTTCACCGGTGATGTGGGCAAAGCCACTCATGGCCTCAAATATCCGGGCGAAACCTGGCCGTGATGCATAGGGTCCGGTCTGACCGAAGCCAGTCAGCCGCAGCACGATGAGACGAGGATTTGCCTGCTTGAGCGTTTCAAAATCCAAGCCCCATCGTGCCAGGGTGCCCGTACGGAAGTTCTCTACGAGGACATCCGTTTTCTCTAGCAGTCGTAGTAGCAGTACCTTGCCTTCGGGCTTGCGTATATCCAGAGAAATGCCCTTCTTGCCGCGATTTGCCGCTTTCCAGAACAAGGCGTGCTCAGATGTGACGGGTGCAAGACTGCGCAGCGAATCGCCCCCCTCGGGCAATTCCACCTTAATGACACTCGCTCCCAGGTCTGCACAAAGCGTCGAGGCAAATGGGGCGGCAAGCACGGTGGCGAGATCAAGAATTCGCACGCCGCTCAACGGACCTGAATTAGAAGGGTTTGGAGTGATATTCATAGTGCCTCCAGTTTGAAAGCATTGCTCCAATTGAATGCAAGCAGTTTTGCTATGTGACTCAGACAACCTCGCCACCAGGCATTGGCTAACATAGCAAAACACATGTCGTTCTTGGCCACGTTTTTTTCTACATTCATTTCAGAGCCCGGCGCTACGGGCAAAGTCTGTAGGAAAAAACATGATCCAAGATCCGAAAAGTTTTGAAAGCTTCATCCACGAACTGCGCGACTTTGTACGCACGCGCCTCGTCCCTCACGAAGCACGTGTGGCCGCAGAGGATGAGGTGCCTGCCGAGGTCGTAGCAGAAATGGCCGCTTATGGTCTGTTCGGTTATTCGATCCCTGCCGCGTATGGCGGTGCAGGCATGACCACTGAAGAGCTGGTGATGGCGGCGATGGAGCTGTCGCAATGCTCGGTGGCATTTCGGGCCCGCGTTGGCACCAACACAGGCATAGGATCTGAAGCTCTGGTTGCCGACGGCTCGGACGAGCAAAAGCGACGTTATCTGCCCGACCTGGCCAGTGGCAAGCTGACTGGCTGTTTCGCGCTCACCGAGCCCGATGCCGGCTCGGATGCGACAGCACTGCGCACCACGGCCGTGCGTGATGGCGATCACTATGTTCTTAACGGAACCAAGTGCTTTATCACCAATGCACCTATTGCAGGTCTCTTCACGGTCATGGCAAGAACTGCCACTGACAACCAAGGAGCTGGCGGTGTGTCTGCTTTTTTGGTCGAGCGCGGAACGCCTGGGCTGAGCACTGCCAAACCGTATGCCAAGATGGGGCAGGCTGGGTCACCCGTTTCCGAGGTCCACTTCGACAACTGCCGAGTACCGGCTGCCAATCTGATCGGCAAGGAAGGTCAGGGCTTCAAAACTGCCATGAAGGTGCTAAACAAGCAGCGCCTGCACCTTGCCGCACTGTGCATTGGTCCCGCTATCCGCATGCTCAATGACGCTGTCGCCTATACGGCTACTAGAAAGCAATTCGGGCAGCCTGTAGGCAGCTTTCAATTGGTTCAGGCACTGATTGCGGACTGCCAGACAGAGATTCATGCTGCTCGCGCACTCGTGCTGGAGACGGCGCGCAAGCGCGATGCGGGTGAAGATGTGACGATGGAAGCCTCCATCTGCAAATACTTTGCTTCTGAGATGTGCGGTCGTGTTGCCGACCGCTGCGTGCAGGCCCTGGGTGGCTATGGCTACATCACGGATAACAGCATCGAGCGCCTGTACCGCGACGTCCGGCTATTCAGGCTCTACGAAGGCACCAGCCAGATCCATCAGCTCAATATTGCCAGACGCACCTTCAGCGCCGCAGGTTACGACCTCAGGCCCTGATGACACAAACAGGAACTCGCAATGCGTGAACCGCAATGGCGCAGGCAAGGCACAGAGCCGGATTACCGGTTCTCACTGGCCAACGAGCGCACTTTTCTCGCATGGATACGCACTGCCCTCGGGCTGCTTGCTGGTGGACTCTTGCTTGAGCAGGCCTCCACCCAGCTCGGTCCGCGCACGTTCATCGTCGCCCTGTCCATCGCTCTGAGCCTGCTGGCAACACTGCTTTGCACCATGGCTTACGTGCGCTGGCGCGCCAATGAGATCGCAATGCGCCATTCTCGCAGGCTGCCCAGCACCCTAGCCATCCCGACCCTTGCCGCATCACTTTGCTGTATCGGCGCAGCAGTCATATACATCCTCTGCTCACAATAACAATGAGGTGCGCCAGACATACCTCAAGCACCCCCTCGCCAAGCCAGGACACGGGGCTCCAAGCGCAGCGCACCGCACTATCCTGGAGTCGGACAGGCTTGGCAATCTTTGCCAATGCACTGCTTGCATTGCGATCAGGCTGGATTCACCAGGAAATGCCGATCACCGCCATGGGATTGATACTGCTTACTGCGGCAGGTGCAGTCCTGGCCTACGGCGCGTTTCGGCAGCAGCACATGCTCTGCGGCGCGGATTCGATCGCGGTGCCCGCGATGCCCATGGCTGCAACTTGCGTCAGCGTACTCGTAGCATGTGCTACTGCAATAGCCTCAATGCTTCTATCGCTTTCCTCCTGCACACATTGAGGAGACAACATGCACCCGAGCGAGCAAAGCCCAGACTTGGACGTACGGCACTGCGAGCCATTCAACTTGGCGCTGCCCTTCCAGTCTCCGTATCCACTTTTAAATGCGGGAATACAGCAACCACTCCCACCAACGCAACCACTTCAATAAAACACAGCAAATAAACTAAAAAACCCAGTAAATCATTAACTTACTGGGTTTCAAGAAGCCTCACAGAACCCGTGAGGCAATAGATCAACGTTAGACGTTGAACAAGAAGTTCAGAACATCGCCATCCTTGACAATGTATTCCTTGCCTTCAGCGCGCATCTTGCCCGCGTCCTTGGCGCCTTGCTCGCCCTTGAAGGCAATAAAGTCATCAAACGCAATGGTCTGCGCACGGATAAAACCGCGCTCAAAATCACCGTGAATCACGCCGGCAGCTTGGGGTGCAGTAGCTCCCACACGCACGGTCCAGGCGCGCACTTCCTTGACGCCTGCGGTGAAGTAAGTTTGCAGGCCCAGCAGCTTGAAGCCGGCACGGATCAGGCGGTTCAAACCGGGCTCTTCCAGACCCAGCTCTTGCAAGAACATGTCGCGGTCTTCGTCTTCCATCTCCGACATTTCCGCTTCAATCTTGGCGCAAATGGCGACCACGGGTGCACCCTGCGCATCGGCATAGGCCTTGAGCTTGTCCAGCAAGGGATTGTTCTCAAACCCGTCTTCGGAGACGTTACCCACAAACATGGCCGGCTTGGCCGTGATCAAGCAAAAAGGCTTGAGCAGGGGTGCATCTTCCTTGGAGATTGGTACCGAACGCGCTGGCTTGCCTTCATTGAGCGCTTCCAGGATGGGCGTCAGCAGCGAAACCAGCTTGGCGGCTTCCTTGTCGTTGCCTGAGCGGGCAGCCTTGGTGTGGCGATGGATCGCTTTCTCCACCGTGGCCATATCAGCAAGGCACAGCTCGGTCTGAATGACTTCAATGTCAGCGATCGGGTCCACCTTGTTGGCCACGTGGATCACATTGGGGTCTTCAAAGCAACGCACTACGTTGACGATGGCATCGGTTTCACGGATGTGAGCCAAAAACTGATTGCCCAGACCTTCGCCCTTGGAGGCGCCAGCCACCAAACCGGCAATATCCACAAATTCGACAATTGCAGGGACCACGCGCTCGGGTTTCACAATTTCGGACAGTTGATCCAAGCGAGGATCAGGTACTTCCACTACGCCGGTATTGGGTTCAATCGTGCAAAAAGGGTAGTTCTCGGCGGCGATGCCCGCCTTGGTCAGGGCGTTAAAAAGTGTGGACTTGCCGACGTTGGGCAGGCCCACGATGCCGCATTTGAGGCTCATGGATTTTCCTTAAATATCAATGCACTATCGAGCACCACACCATCGTGGCCGAAGTGCCCGATCCGCATTGCAGCGAATCTGGTTCTTTTGAAGAGATGTGACGTAGACGCTCTGTTTTTGCAGAGTTTTGTGCCAGTTTTGTCACTGAAATCTATGCCGATTGTAATGATCAGCGAATCTCTGCTGGTGAGGGACGGATTGCGGCCCGGGGTAATCCTGCGTGACCGAGTGCTGTGCGGGTTCTGTGTGAAGGTTGGCGCACGCACCAAGACCTTTCAAGTTGCTACTAGCGTGCGGGGTAAGCAGTTCCGATGCACCTTGGGACGCTGGCCCCTGATAAGCGTTGAGGAAGCCCGAGATCGGGCCATGGCACTATTAAGAGAGTGCCGACGTGGTGTATTTCCAGAGCGTCCTGATAAAGCGTTCAAAGCACTTCCTACGCTTGCAGAGGTGCTACCCGCTTACTGTGATGCCAAGAAACTCAAAGAGACCAGCCGTAAGCGCTACGACTCGTTCTTCCGCACGCACTTTGCCGAATGGCTACAACGGCCTGTGGACGACCTGCGCCACCCCACCTTTGCGGAGCACTGCCATCAGTTCGCACAGACCAAGGGGGCTGCGCTGGTTGAGTTCGGTCGTGGCGTGATAGGTGCGCTTATCAAATATACAAATGCTGTGCATGGCTTGGAGTTGGCTACCCCCTTCACCAAGCTGGCCGCCGCAGGCCTGATGCCCGAACGTGCAAAGCCCAGACCAAGAACGCTAGAGGTCAGCGACCTACCTGCATGGAAAAGTGCAGTGGATACCTTGCCTGAGCCTCAGCGGGATTGCTTGATGCTGCTGCTGTATACCGGCCTACGGCGTAGTGAATGCGCAGGACTAACGCGTGAGCAGGTCGATTTCGAGAAAGGGCTGATCACCATACCGATGACCAAGAATGGCAAGCCTCATAGGCTTCCCATAACGCCACTGATGGATGCCATCTTGCGCCGCCGCTGTAAGGGTCTAGCAGCGCCACAAACGCTTTTCAAAGGGGTCAGCGTGGAACACCTTGCCGAGATGGCAATACGCGCAGGAGCGCCGAAGTTCATGCTTCACGATCTTCGCAAGCTGCATGCTTCTGTCGGTAAGGCTCAAGGCATCCCGGATTCCGTGCTGCGTCGAATCCTCAACCACACACCGCCCAAGTCAGACACACTCAACCGCCACTATGTTGCTGTGGAGTTGACAGCAGTTTCGGCAGAACTAGTGAGAATTCAGGCTGCCGTGCAGTCCGCAAGTTAGGGAAACGATGGAGCGAATGATGGGATGTGGCACACACTTTTGAGCTACTAAAAATCCCTGTCATACAGACTAAGACCCCAGATCAAGTTAGAGCTTATGCTACACCCTTGTGGCACACGCAGCGCTGTAATTTTAGGCATTTATGCTTCGACGTATTTTTCACACTTACACTTAAACCGATAAAACAGCGCTGCACAAAAATTAATAAATTTATCAAGAAATAATTATGCAAGACCACGAGTTGCACGGATATATCAGAAGTTATTCCAGAAGAATTGCTGAAGACTATGAAGCAATTAATAAAAGGGTAAAAGAAGATCCCGGAACGGCAGGGGATCAAGGAGAAATATCTTGGCAAAAGCTACTTGAAGACTGGCTACCTGAAGGCTATACCGTAGTCACGAAAGGGAGAATTCTTGGCGCAAATGGGCTAGCGAGCCCACAAATTGATTTAATAGTTCTCAAGCCGAACTATCCTAAATTCTTAAAAACAGAGAAATATTATTTATTTAATGGCGTTGCAGCAGCATTCGAGTGCAAAATAAATATCAAATTAAGTCATTTTGATAAAATATTTCAAACTTCTAAAAAAATAGCAGAGCTAGAAACAAACAAATATAACAAGGCATCGTCTGAAATAATTTCACCCATTATATATGGCGTGCTTGCACATACGAGTGACCTTAGGGGTAATATTGATGAAAAAATAAAAAAAATAGATGAGAAGTTAGTCCAAGTTGCAAAATCAACTTCAACACATCCTCGTGATCTTCCTGAATTATTGTGCATAGCTGATTTAGCCTCGTGGAGGGTTGCTCATTGTTTAAAATCAAAACTCCTCTTTCAAGAAAAAACAGAAGAAGAGCGTCGATTAAAAGCTGATTATTTTAAAAAAATCAGCAGCCACCCATGCATATTAGATATTGATAGAGGAAATTATAGAGAACTGGTTTTTGAGCGCCCTCATAGTTCATTCATCACTCTCTATGCCCCGCCCTTAAACAATAAGGGTGAAGAAAATAATTACGCGAAATTTTACACTCCTTTAGGATCATTTATTGCAAGTTTTTACGACAAGATGTCTTATAGAGATAAGAATTTGTTAGAGATAGTTGAATACTTTAAATCTGTTCATATTCCATATTCTTCTGGAGGTGTCAGCTCTTTTACTACAGATTTGGTATGGAGTAGAGAAATAATTAGCGAGGAAAATTGGGCGAAATTAAAAAATAATTTTCGTGAATCTGATCTGAAGGAGATATATTTTTAGAGTGAGAAATTCTCATTAAACAAACCTCTAATTTTCAATTTAAACCCTTTCACGTAATCTGCTGAGGGTGCTCCGGCTACACCCTGTGGCCTTTTGAATCTCGCTCCACGTCATCCCCCTTGGACAACATGGACACGATGACGGCATTACGCTCTGCATCCTCCCTGCGCCCCTTGTAAACCCTTTCCGTCTTCGCCTTAGCTATACCCTCAGCCTGACGGCGGCGGCGGTCTGTGTAGTCCTTGCGAGCAATCGCAGCCAGCATGTCCAGCATGCATCCCATTCACCGCGGCCAAGATACGTGCCGTAGTCTCGTCAGTGCTTGTCATGCACTGCCATGAGGTCGGCAAGTCCAGCGCCACGATACGCACACCACGCGCACCAATCTCGCGCTTCAGAGCCTCCCACCAGTCCGCATCGTTCAAACGCGACAGGCGATCCACCTGCTCAATCAGTAGCACGTCCCCAGCCTTGCAGTCACTCAGCAGCCGAAACAGCTCGGGGCGCTTCAGGCTGGCCCCCGACTCATTCTCGATATACCACGCAGCCACGGTCAGCCCACGCTCTTCAGCGAAGGCCTCAAGGGCAGCGCGTGCGCGGGTAGCGTCCTGTTCTTGGGTGGAGGCTCGTAGGTAGGCGCGGACAAACATGCTTGGTTCGTTTTAGATGGTTCTTCGAAATAGGTTCGTTTTAGGTCGTAAACACCAATAAGTAGAACCAAGAAACATGGTTCTCTTAAGGTATATCCAAAAAATTAGTGACATATAAGACATTCTGAAGACAGCGGATTTTTGTGAATGCATCACATAGCCGCTTTTCCTTGTTTTCTAGGACTTCACTCCGATGCAACAAAAACACGCGAAATCTGTTGCATCTCATACGCATCTCATAGGCTTCAAAAGGAATTCCCCCCCTCGCAATCCCTTCCCCATATTGAAAACAACAATCCAAAAAGTGAGCACTCATAAAAAACAAAGAATTTTTCACTGACCAGCCATTTTTAAGCCGACTCCTTCCTATACTGGCAATGACAAACTATTAAACGGTCGTCTTGAGATTTGGTCATGCAACAGGAACGCAACACTCCATACGTCAGCTACCTCCGCGTCAGCACACAAAAGCAAGGACACAGCGGTCTGGGCCTTGAAGCTCAACAGGCTACCGTTGTGCGATATGTGCAAGACCATTACGGCACCTTGGTGCAAGAGTTCAAAGAAGTCGAGAGCGGTCGCAAAGGCATGAAGGGACGGCCAGAACTTGAGAAGGCTCTCGCCTTTTGCCGCAAGCACCGATGCGCATTGGTCATCGGCAAGCTCGACCGACTGGCACGTGACGTGCGTTTCTTTTTGGAAGTAATCGACACCTGCAAAGTCAGCATCGCATTCGCTGATCTGCCGGACGTCAATCCATCAACGGCCGAAGGCCGCATGGTGCTGGTCAGCATGGCGAACTTCGCTGAGTTTGAAGCACGGCGCATCAGCGAACGCACCAAGGCTGCACTGGCGGCAGCTAAAGCCCGTGGCCGCGTTCTAGGCAGCAAGGGGATAGACAACCTGCGCCCTAATATTGAAGAGCGCCAGCAGGCCGCAGATGCCTTTGCTGAGCGACTGCGCCACACCATGCACTCTATGCAGGATCGCGGGCTGTCGCAGCGCGCCATGGCTGCGGAGCTAAACCAGCTTGGCATCAAAACTCCGCGCGGTGGGCAGTGGTCGCTTTATCAGGTTCAGCGTTTGCTCTTTAGAGTCAATTCACTCACCACACACACGAATTAGTCACAGACTATCGGATGTCAATTATTGATTGATAATTCAATTACCCACCGAAGCTAAGTAGAGCGCTTTCTATACTGAGTCGTGACCCCTCACTTTCAATCTGTCAAACCTTGGCAATCCGAAATGTGAGCTTTCACAATCTTTTGATAGCACCAACATGCAACAGTCCAGCAGCAATGCATCCGACCAGCATCGCCTTTCCCAAACCTCTGCCGAACTTGATGAGATCAGTGACGATGTTGAGCTTGACCTCACTCTGGCTGACGGCACTAAATTTGAAATGTCATCAGGTGCGGATTCGCACACGAGCGCAATCAGCAATCGTCATGCCAACCGCGAACCGTTATTCGAATACGAAGAAGCCTTAGAGAACTATCACGCCGTCTGTCAGCAAATAAAAGTTACCGGCGACTACGAATCATCCCGCGAACGCTATCGGTTCTGCTCTTTTGAGCTGAATACGCACGGCAAGCTAGCCCCAGCTTTTAGGAAAGAGATTCAAACAGGGAAGAAACACAACGACCCAATCTTTTTTCAGATTTACCGTGATCAGATTGCCATCGACTGCCATTGGCTCTACTGCCGGAATGAGGAAGTCAATATCAACGCCAAGGACGATGATTTTGCAGATCTTGTAAACCTCAGCTCACCTTTCGACTTTGCCCTTTGCGATAAGTTTGCAGCAAAGAAATGGAAGCGAGACAACCGTGTCTTGGAATGCATGCGACTGACAGACTTCCAGCAAGTGCAACTGGCTGCACTGCAAAGCTCCGAGATGAAGTTGCGCATTGAGCACTTGGATAAGGCAATCAAAGGCGAGAAACAGCGCCTTCCTTCCCCGCGCTCTAGTTTTGAGCGAAAGCTGTCAACTTGGGAAAGGCAGTCTGCCTGCGCAAAAAAGCACCGTCCAACCTACCAAGCACTTTGGAAATTGCACATGACCCTTGGGTCCTCGCCGAGCGGACGAATGCTCAGCGAGCTTCTGGCCGTTGCACTCGGAGTGCCCCCAAAAGATCCTAAGACAGTGAAGAGCCAGCTTGACACACTTCTCAAGAAAGCCGGCGGGTAGGCGGCAGGAAGACTCAGGTGCAGAAGAATGGCCAAGATCGGGCAGTGAATCTGAAATTCACCTTTAATATCAACATATTACAAAAACTAAAACGCCATAACTACATACCGTAGAAACAGAAAAGCTCTAAATCTTTAGGAAGGCAGTGCTCGCCGCTACGCGGCTGCGCCGGGGTGGAGCTTCGCTCCCCCCGAACCTCAAGAGAGTCAATGGGTTCTAGTATGAATTCTAGCGGCTGCGGTCGCTACGCTCCCTCATCCGCGGTTACGGAGTCTGCCGGCCAGGGACTGAATAGGCCTGTGGCGCAGCCGCAGGCCTAAGCCAAGCCCCACCTACATTGAATAAAGTAGGCCTCACAGCGGCCCATTTATAAGCTCGGACAAGGGTGTGTGGAAGTGTTTAGACTCTAGGTCTGAGTCACATCTTTGTTCTGATTTTGAGGAGGCCGATGCTTCCATTCATCGGATCAGGTTGATTTACAAGGACTTCCTTGCGACGCCATCAAAAGGGGGAGTTGTTGGGCTGAAGTAACTACCGGATGCGGCCACTACGCTCCCGCACCCTCGGTTGAGGATGCTCTACAGACAAGGGGCTGAAATGGGTCTATGGCTCAGCCATAGTCCCTAGCCCAGAGCTGCACCACCCCTGTTAGTAAAACCTTCACAGCGCCCCATTTAAAGCCTCGGAGAACGCTTGAGACAGAGGCTGGTCGTCGCTGCGCTTGGCTAATCTAGGTGCTGGCTGGTGTCGGCGTTGATTGAGAGACTATGGTTCACCCATAAGGCACCAAGTCATAGCAACCAACTTGTAGATTCCAGACATCTTCTAAGGCCCACTATCACAATGTCATTGAAAGGCAATGCTGCGGCTGCGGAACTTTGCTCTCTCAGCGGTTTTCTTGCCTTTTATAGGCATGTCGATACCGGTAGTGGCCCTACGGCGCCATTACTACGAAGGTTATTTCCTGACTAAGAAAGGCCACTTACCTTCGACCAAAATCCTCCCAGACAGGCGGCCGTAAACAGGACTTCATGTCAATGGCCGTAACCATAGAGCTGCAACGTCCCCTATGGGCAACTTCAATTCAATACCCCAGAGGCACCTCCGAGAGGCTCGGACAAGGCACATCTGAAGTGAGTAGACCTTACTAGGGAGACCGATTGCGGTTTGCTGATTCATTCCTTTGAAGAAGCACTACCGTGACCTTCAAGCCTAGCCTTGAAGTAGCTACGCGTTTCGTCATCTGTGCAATATATATAGCACCCCTTAAGCCCACGAGTCATCAATGTCCGGTAAGTGTTTCGTATAACCTTATCAGCTAAGGCTTTGGTTGCGTTTGGGCTTGTTTTAACTCGGGTCTTGTAACCTCGAATCGACTGATCCATCGAAGAGCGCATTTCCGGGGCTGTAACCACCTGACCATCCCTCACGATCAAATCTGGTCCAACAATCACTCCGACATATTCGACCTCTAAACCCTGACAAGTGTGAATGCATCCAACTTGGTCAATCGATCCGGGTGTCACGATCCAAACACTGCTGTTGCTCGACAGATTCCACTGCCGCTGATAATTACCGATAACGATATCCATCTTGGAAATATCGTTTTTACTACTCCAAGGCCAGCAATACCCAGCAACCACACGAGCCTTATTCTCTATGTTTTTTGACTCTATTACTTCGTGCAGCTCCTGCGGGCTGTCGAAGATTCTGAAATCATACTGCTTACTGTCTAAAAAATGATTTGCAGTGCTACGGATACCCAATATATTGTCTAGCCAGCTGATGTAACCATCAGAGCCACTGCAACGGAACTGAGATTGCAACTCATACTCTTCGACTACAGCTCCTTTGACTTGCGCCCAGCGTCTTATCTGCGCTTTGGAACCAATGTCTTTAAACGTCACACACTGATCTTCGTCAATGAAAAATACAGTGCACTTAGCTGCATTAATCAGTTCCTTGACTTGGTTTTCACCTAAATTGCCATAAGCCCCGCTTTTCTCAGTCAAACGATGAGCCTCATCCACCAACAGAAGATCAAAAGTATTCGACTGCACCTTGTGAAAGCTGTCAGGCCCGCAAAAAAGACTGTCGAAACGACTTCGTAATGTCGACTTAGTCAGCTTCGATTTATAAACATGGCGGGGTGCTGAGTTTTTGGAAACGTAGCGTATCGCCAAATTATCGTGCAGTAACTTAACTAGCAAATTTATTGCAATAAGCGACTTGCCAGTCCCTGGCCCGCCTTCAACGATGATGACCCTATGCTTACCGGGAGCTGCCGCTTTAGCCGTTGCTCTGACCGCCTCATAGACCAATTTTTGCTGATCAATGAGAACAAACTCTTTGTTTTCTTTCAGCAGATGGTTTAGTCCCTCTATGAGAGCTTTAGAGGCTCCAATTTTTGCGTGAATAAGGGCGTGAATAACCTTACCGTTATCACCTCCATGAAGATGTTCACGCAAAAACTCCCTAAATTTCTCCAAATCACCTTTAAGGAACAGTGGTGCCTTCTGCAAATAAACGTCATAGCGTTGATCAATAATCTCCCGCTGAGTGCTTTCATAATTATGAAGAAAAGCACAAGGCACCACTTTGATGTCACCGCAAGAGACGGCCTCGTTGAAGCCTTCAAACAAGTTGGCATAAGACCATGCTTGATACGAAGGATGCGGAACATCTTGTTTACCGCCCCCCAAAACGGTTCTAACAATCGCATCCTTTTCCGTGACATCTACCGAGCTCCACTGCTTGAGCTCAATTAATATCACCTTCTTATCCCCCTCCGCTCCCAGCCCAGACAGCGAGAAATCCACACGAGACGTAGCCTGAGGAGCAAAAAGCTCAATACCCACCCCAACTGTCTCATCGAGCTGCGACCTACGTAGAACTCGGGCCATCTCGCTCAGTGAATTTTTCCAAGATGCTTGCTCACTTGGCCCAACCTTGCCACCGGTTAGTGCAACGTATCGGTCATGGATTAATGAAGAAATTTCAATTTCGTCACAGTCTTGTAGAAACTGTGCAACGGTTGATTGATAAACGAGAAGGTGTGTAGGTTTTTCTGTTTGCATCAGAGTTCGTCGTATTTCTTGCTAGAACCGTATGCACGTCCTACTGGATATTTTTCCGCGTTGATTTTCAGCTTACTGGAAACGGCGCGATTGAGATCAACACCAAGAACATCTGACAACCGAATTAGATACAACATCACATCTGCCAGTTCTTGCTCTACCTTTACTGACGCAGTCGCATCTTTGCATACGTTGCGAGACTCGTCTTCGGTCAACCATTGAAACAATTCCGTTAACTCTCCAACTTCTCCAGTCAGGGCCATCACTAAATTTTTGGGAGAATGAAACTGTCCCCAGTTTCTGTCAGCTGCGAATTTTCTCAATTCAATTTTTAATGGTTCCACATCCAACAAGGAGGCGGCTGACTTGTGGTCGCTTTGATCCGGCATTTTTCAGACTGTCGTTTAGTTGGAATTGATTATGCCAAGCAACACTGGAACCGCTAGATCTAGCAGAAGATCAACTGCTTGTGTGTTAGCAACACTTTTCTATGCTCCTGCTGGCTCAAAAGCCACTTCACGCAACGTCTTCGGACGTCTATACGAAGTCCCAAAAACACGGCCATTTTTTGTGGAAGCAAGCTAAACTCTACGGCAAAGAGTCACATCTTTGTTCTGATTTTGAGGAGACCGATGCTTCCACCCATCGGATCCAATTGATTTGCAAGGACTTCCTCAGAACGCCATCAAAAGGGATAGTTCTCGGCAGCGATGCCGGCTTTGGTCAGGGCGTTGAAAAGGGTGGACTTGCCGACATTGGGCAGGCCCACGATGCCACATTTGAGGCTCATGGAAATTCCTTTGGTATCAATGCACTACCCGGCACCACACCAGCGTGGCCGAAGTGCCCGATCCGCACTGGGCGAATCTGGTTCTATGGAGAGATGTGATGAAAAGCACTTTGCTTGGCAAAGTTTGGTGCCGGTTTGTCACAAAAATTTATGCCGATTGTAATGAGCGGCGAATCTCTGACGGCAAGGGGCAGATTGCCCCGCATCTACGTGACGGGGATACAAAGTAAAACAGCCCGCCCAAAAAAGGCAGGCTGTTGCAATCAAGGCCAGAGTCTTACTTGGCCGGACGCGGCTTGCACTGCAGCTGCAGCAGACGGTGGGTGGAACTGTCAACACTGCTGCCAGGCTCACGCAAAGGGCGAATACGCAGGTCAAGGAAACCACGGTCGCCGCACAGCATCTTCAAAGTTGCTTCGCATTTTTGCAGATCGTCGTAGCGTGTGTCGCATACCAAAGCATGCTCGTAATCAGGCTTGGCAACATAAGGTGCTGCATCTTTTGCCATGGGGTCCGTCTGTGTCGCACAACCTGCAAGAGCCAGCGCAGCGGTTGCTGCCAACATTACGAATTTCATGGGTGAACTCCTCCAAAATTGAGCAGCATCTTAACGAAGAGTGGCTGGCTTCAGTCAAATTTCAGCAGCCCGCCAACCGCCTGCCCCACCTGCAGCAGCTGGCCGGCACCCTGCGCGACTACGGCGTTCATACCAAAAGTGATAGCACCATCCAGCCTTGCATCCTGCCTGTACTGATGAATAGTGTCACCAACTTCAGGACTGGACTGAGCAGTGCGAGGGTCGATATTCGGGATCGGACAGCGAGAGCAAGGTTTGCCCATACGAATGGCCACGGGCTCAGCAGCTTGTACCCACAGCGTGTCTATATAGTCTTCTTCATGCTCAGCCAGGCCATTCAGCACAATATTGGCACGAAAGCGCACACCATCTACAACAGCATGCCCCTGTGCCTGCAACCGCTCATTGAGGGCAGCAAAAGCCGAGCTCGTCGTTACAAGCAAGGGGTAGCCGTCAGCAAACTGGTTGGGCGCTCGAATACCCCCCGTCCATTTGCTGCTGGACAGACGCTGCTGCGCTGGGTCAAAGCGGACCAAGCGGCAAGCACGTCCTAAGGCCTGACTGAACCAGCTTGCCGCTTCTGGCCCCATGTCCCAGGCATTGACGTGACAGCTCCACACCTGCACGTGCAGTTGGGGTACCTCAGTCATCCATGGCAATGCCAAAGGAATGCTCAGATCCTCCTGCCCGGGAAAACTCAGCAGCAGCTGTCCACCGTCCACATCAATGCGCGGCTGCACCCAAGCCATGTGCGCCACCTCGCGCTGTGTAACAAACACGCCCTGCTCATCCACAACCATCCACGCACGATCCCACTCCAGGCCTGTGGGCAACAATTTGGCTTGCTGTACAGAGATGCCCGCACAGGACTTGACAGGAAATACCCACAAAGCACCAACCGTGCCTGCGACGTCTGCTTGATCAAAATTGGTTGTCATGCACATATTGTGATCTGGCATCACGGGCACAGGCAAATATGCAGCACTGTTGATTTCGGGAAACCGTCCTGTCCAAACGCTTGCTCCAGCCCTCCTACAATGTGGCGCATGGCGCAAACCTTTGATGTATGTATCCGCGGAGCTGGCATTGTCGGCCGCACCTTGGCTCTTTTGCTGGCTCGAGAGCGGCTGCGAGTGGCCCTTGTTGACGCCCCTCGTTCAACCCCAGCACAGACCGACGTCAGGGCCTACGCACTGAACGCCAACTCCAAGCAAATGCTGGAATCGTTGCGAACATGGCCAGATGCCCTCCACGCCACCACAGTCAAACACATGGAAGTGCATGGCGATGTGGATGGCAGTGTGCATTTCGATGCAGGAGCCCAAGGCGTAGAAGCCTTGGCCTGGATTGTCGATGTTCCTGCTCTGGAGCAGCGACTGGCCGAGGCTGTGCGCTATCAGCCTCAGATCGAAATAGTAGGGGCGCCTGTAGATGCACCGTTGACTGCCATCTGCGAAGGTCGTGCCAGCACCACACGCACAGAATTTGGCGTGGATTTTGATGTTACCCCCTATGGGCAGCACGCCATCGCCACCCGCCTGCGCTGCGAACTGCCTCATGGGCAAGTCGCTCGCCAATGGTTCTCACCGCAAGGGATTTTGGCTTTTTTACCCCTGGATGGCGCCGACGGGCACAGCGTAGCTGTCGTATGCTCAGTCCCTCAATCTGCAGCACCCAACTGGCTGGAGCAAGACGAAGCATCGTTCACGCAGGCATTGATGGAAATTAGCCATAGCAGCCTGGGCCAGTTGCAGCTGTGCGGACCACGCATGTCCTGGCCTTTGCAGCAGGCCGTTGCCAAACGCTGGTGCGGCCCCTTTCCTGGCACCACTGAGGCACGTACCCCCACCAGCTGGGTCCTGGCCGGAGATGCTGCCCACAATGTGCACCCACTGGCGGGCCAAGGCCTCAATATCGGGCTGGCCGACGTACAGGCGTTGGCACGTATCCTCCAAACACGCGATGCTTGGCGCAGTACCGGAGATTTGAAGCTGCTGCGCCGCTATGAGCGAGAGCGCAAAGCAGGCTTGGCGCCTGTTGGCATGGCCATGGATGGCTTGCAGCAACTATTTACCCGCACCGAAGCGCCCCTGCAAACCCTCAGAAACTGGGGTTTGCGCAGTTTTGAGCGCAGCGGCTTGCTCAAAGACTGGACTGCGCGCCAAGCAATGGGTCTGGACCGCTAATTGTGCTTGGCACCAAGGGAACCTTTTGGGCCCTTTATCAACCAAGCCTTAATCGTTTTTTATTCACGGGAATCTTTGCCATGAAATTGTTAGCCGCCGCATTGTTGGCCACAGCAGCTTGGGGTAGCGCGATCGCTGCACAGCCCCAAGACCAAATTGCCAAAACCTTGGCAGAGCGCATTCCCCAGCTGCAGCAGGTCGACGAAGTCAAGCCCACCCCAATGAAGGGCCTGTATGAAGTGCGAGTCGGCACAGATGTCTTTTACTCCAACGAAACCGGCGACTATCTGATTCAGGGGGAATTGATTGACACCAAAGCACAGCGCAACCTGACGGAAGACCGTATCAACACGCTCACAGCGGTGGACTTCAAGAATCTGCCCTTAGCTGATGCCATCAAGATCGTGCACGGCAAGGGCGAGCGCAAGCTGGCAGTCTTTGAAGACCCCAACTGCGGCTATTGCAAACGTTTTGAACGTGACCTGCAAAACGTAGACAACGTGACGGTTTACCTGTTCCTCTATCCTATTTTGAGCCGTGACTCTGCTGAAAAATCGCGCAACATCTGGTGCGCTAAGGACAGCAAAAAAGCTTGGCATGAACTCATGCTGAAGGACAAAACACCTGCTGCAGCCAGCTGTGACATTGATGCCATTCAGCGTAATCTGGCTCTGGGTCGCAAACACAAAATCACGGGAACACCGACTTTGATTTTTGCAGACAATACCCGGGTGCCCGGCGCCATTCCAGCCAGCGAGGTTGAAAAATACCTGGCCGCAGCGCATAAAAAATAATACATCCTGCAGGCAGCCAAACGCTGCCTGCCTTATCTGCGGCACAGCCGCCAGGCATGCCGTGGGCTTGAACCTATCAGCAGCACCATGCCTCACACCACCGCCCCCGTTCATTACCGCGTTCAGTTGCATGACCTGCATGCACACCTGTATCGCATCACTTTGACGATTGCACAGCCAAGTGCACAGCAGCGCGTTTCTCTGCCCGTCTGGATTCCTGGCAGCTATCTGGTGCGTGAATTTGCCAAAAATCTGCACGGTCTGCACGCAAGCCAAGGCGAAAAATCAATTGCTGTCCAACAGCTCAGCAAGCATCAATGGCAAGTAGCCTGCCAAACCGAGCATCCCTTGGAGCTCACTTACGAAGTCAGCGCCTACGACACCTCTGTGCGCACCGCCTGGCTGGACCAGCGACGGGGCTTTTTCAACGGAACCAGCCTGCTGCTGCGCGTGCACGGACAAGAAGCACAGGCCCATCGCCTTCAAATTCAGCCTTGCGCACAAGTGCCGCACTGGCAACTGGCAACGGGGTTGACCGCCATCGCTGTCGATGAGCAAAGTTTTGGCACCTACGCAGCAGACAACTACGACGAACTGGTTGATTGCCCTGTAGAGATGGGTGATTTCTGGAGTGGCACTTTTACAGCCTGCGGTGTACCACACCGCTTCGTGGTGGCCGGAGCACCGGCATCGTTTGACGGCCAGCGTTTGCTGCAAGATACCCAGAAAATTTGTGAAGCTGAAATCAATTTCTGGGGCGTAGCACCACACAGCCGCTATGTATTCATGCTCAACGTGACACACGATGGCTATGGCGGGCTGGAGCATTGCAACTCCACAGCGCTGATTTGCAGCCGCCCCGATCTACCGCGCATTGGTACAGAAAAGGCCAGTGACGGCTACATTCAATTGCTGGGTCTGATCAGCCACGAGTACTTTCACACCTGGAATGTCAAACGTCTGCGCCCTGCAGAACTGGTTCCCTACAACTACGATCAAGAAAACTACACGCAGCTGCTGTGGTTCTTTGAAGGCTTCACCAGCTATTACGACGACTTGCTGCTGCGACGCGCAGGTTTGATTGACAGCACGGCCTACCTCAAACTCATCACCAAGACACTGAATCAGGTGCAGCAAACGCCGGGCCGACAAGTACAAAGCGTTGCCCAGTCCAGTTTTGATGCCTGGGTGAAGTACTACCGCCAAGACGAAAACACAGCCAACGCCACCGTCAGCTACTACACCAAGGGGGCCTTGGTGGCCATGTGCCTGGACTTGAAGCTGCGCCAAGAAGGCAACACCACGCTGGATGACACCATGCGCGCATTGTGGCAACGCTGCCAGGGTGGCGCCATGACCGAGGCCGACGTACTGGCAGTACTGCAAGAGCAGACGGGCCGCAGCTGGCATGAAGAGCTTCAGGAATGGGTACACGGTACGCAGGAGTTGCCGCTGCAAGCACTGCTGAGCAGCCACGGCGTGCGCGCAGACATCGACAAACCTGCTCCTGCCCAGGCATTGGGGCTGCGCGTGCAAGAGACGCACAGCGTCATCATCAAGCAAGTGCTGCGTGGTGGTTTGGCCGAGCAAGCCGGCATGATGGCTGGCGATGAGTGGTATGGCATTGAACTGCCTGGAGCAGAGACACCGCCCGCATGGCGTCTCACCAAACTCGAAGAGCTGGATATGTACACAGCCCGTGGCACCTTGCACATCACGGCCTTGGTGGCTCGGGACCGTCAATTGCTTCGCTTGCCACTGAGCTTGCCCGCAGCAGTCACTGACGCTCCTGCCTCCAACTTCCAGCTCAGCATCACCGACGCTGCGGCGCTCGACCGCTGGCTGGCTCTATAAGCCATCTGCTGACAGCTTGGGTATAGTCATGTGCTGGGTTTTCCACACATGACTATTAGGAGATAAGCCTTGGCATACGAAATGATCGAGGTCCGCGTGGAAGCGGACAAAGTGGGCATCATTACCCTCAACCGCCCCAAACAACTCAACGCCCTGAATGACCAGCTCATGGATGAGCTGGGCCAAGCGCTCAAGGCATTTGATGCTGACGAAAGCATTGGCTGCATGATCATTACAGGCAGCGAGCGCGCATTCGCTGCTGGTGCAGACATTGGTGCCATGGCCAAGTACAGCTTTGCCGATGCCTACAAGGGTGACTACATTACCCGCAACTGGGAAAGCATTCGCAGTATTCGCAAGCCCGTCATAGCAGCAGTCAGCGGCTTTGCGCTGGGTGGCGGCTGTGAGCTGGCCATGATGTGCGACTTCATCATTGCTGCTGACAACGCCAAGTTTGGCCAACCCGAAATCAAGCTGGGTGTGATCCCCGGCGCTGGCGGCACACAGCGCCTGCCCCGTGCAGTGGGCAAAGCCAAGGCCATGGATATGGCACTGACCGCCCGCATGATGGACGCCACCGAAGCCGAGCGAGCTGGTTTGGTCAGCCGTGTTGTGCCCTTTGACAAGATGATGGAAGAAGCACTGGGCGCAGCCATCATCATCAGCGGCTTCTCGCAAATTGCTGTCATGGCTGCCAAAGAATCGGTCAACCGTGCTTTCGAAGGCAGCCTCAATGATGGCGTGATGTTTGAACGCCGCCTTTTCCACGCACTGTTTGCCACCCAGGACCAAAAAGAAGGCATGGATGCATTTGTCAACAAGCGCCCCGCGAATTTTATTCACCGCTAAATATTGATATATAATTTCGTTCTCTTGGTCGTGTAGCTCAGTTGGTTAGAGCGCAGCATTCATAATGCTGATGTCGGTGGTTCAAGTCCACCTACGACCACCAAAATATAAAACCCCGCAGTACGCAAGTACTGCGGGGTTTTTCTTTATACCTGCACAGCAGCACCCCAAACGACGCTGCTATTTGACTGTGCCGCCGTCCAGTTTGTGCTTTTCACCATCGCCCTGGGCACCCGTAATCACCGCCGCCATGCCCGCAGCAGGTGTCACCCCACCCTGCCCCTTGGAGGCCTCAGCGTCCGTGGATGGCGGCTGAATGACCTCAATGCTCTCAACCTTCGCTGGCAGCGGCACAGCAGCAGGCAAAGGCTCACGGATATCTGCCTTGGCAACAGGCAGCACATCGTGGCTGCGCAAATAGTTCGTAGAACCAAACAGTGGCTTGCTTGGTGGCGGTTGATCAAAGCGATCAATGGCTGCCATCGGGAAAGTGTCTGCGCGCATTTGCGGGCCTGACTGGTCACAGGCAGTCAGCACGGCCAGCGCAGCCACTGCACTCAATGCGTAAAAACGGATGGGTTGTGTCGTGGGCATGGCTACATCCTCCAAATGCACCATGCTGACCTGTCTGACAACTCCTGTCTGTCAGGCAAATACCCTTGCCATTGCTATGCGAAGATGCTGCGCGCCTCAGTGAACCGTTTGGCGAAATACGGATTGTCCATGCGCACGCGCTGCACCGTGCCACCGCTGGAAGGTGCATGCACAAATTGCCCACTGCCCACAAAAATACCCATGTGGGAATAGTTGCTGCCCATGGTGTTGAAAAACACAAAGTCACCACGCTGCAGCCCCCGTCCTTGCACGGGTGTGCTGGACTGCGCCCATTGCGATGTGGTGCGCGGCAGCTTGCCGGTATGAATGCCCTGCACGGCCCACTGAATCAAGCCACTGCAGTCAAAGCCACCTTCAGGCGAGTTTCCGCCGTAGGTATAGGGCGTGTTGACCACCAGCATGGTGCGCGCCAGCAGGGCCTCGCGCAGATCGGATTGCAGCTGCAAAGGGTCTACCGCGCGTGCGCTGGAGCCGCCGCTGCGCGCTACAGGTGCAGTGCGAGATGCACTTGGGGTACGGGGTGTGCTGGAGCAGCCCGCCAGCACTGCGGCTGCGCTTGCCAGCAACCACATGCGTCGAGTTGCAGGGTGCGGCGCAGAAAGATGAGACGGTGCTTGCATGCCGTGCATTATGGGCAACTTACGAGAAAAAGCAAAAATCAGAGCTTGCAGCGCATATGTAACAAGGAACTCCAATAGTTATCTATCCGAAGTACGCATAAAGCCTGTGCAAGTAGCTCCTGTTTTCTAGCTTCTATCCAGCAAAAAGCCGCATGGCTTTAACAGCGATGCGGCTTGAGCCCGAAATGCAAAGAGGGGGCTGCAATCAGAAAGGCAGCTTGGGCATGCCACCACCGCCCATCATGCCTTTCATCCCCTTCATGCCACCCATCTTCTTCATCATCTTCATCAGGCCGCCGCCCTTCATCTTTTTCATCATGGTCTGCATCTGCTCAAATTCTTTGAGCAGGCGGTTTACGTCCTGCACCTGCACGCCAGCGCCATCAGCAATGCGTTTTTTACGGGTGGCCTTGATGAGTTCAGGGCGTTTGCGCTCCTTGTAAGTCATGGAGCAGATGATGCCTTCCTTGCGCTTGATTTCGCGCTCGGCCTTGTCCATATCCACGGCACCCGCCTTGGCGGTCATCTCGGAGGGCAATTTGTCCAGCAAGTTGGACAAGCCCCCCATTTGCTTCATTTGCTGCAGTTGCGCCAAGAAATCATGCAGATCAAAGCCGTCGCCGCTTTTCAGCTTCTCGGCCATCTTCTGCGCCGCTTGCATGTCCACGCCCTTGGTGACTTGCTCCACCAGCGCCACGATGTCGCCCATGCCCAGCACGCGCTGTGCATGGCGGTCAGCATCAAACACTTCCAGGCCATCGAGCTTTTCAGAGACACCGGCAAACTTGATGGGCGCACCCGTGATCTGGCGCACGGACAGCGCCGCACCACCGCGCGAGTCACCGTCCAGTTTGGTCAGCACGATGCCGGTCAGCGGCAGCGTTTCCTTGAAGGCCTTGGCCGTGTTGATCGCATCCTGGCCCTGCATGGCATCAACCACAAACAGGGTTTCAACCGGATTGAGCGTGGCGTGCAAGTCCTTGATCTCAGCCATCAACAATTCGTCGATGGCCAGGCGACCGGCCGTATCCACCAGCAGCACGTCAAAGTAGTGTTTCTTGGCGTAGTCCAATGCAGCCACGGCAATATCGTGGGGCTTTTGGTCTGGCGTAGAGGGGAACCACTGCGCACCGGCCTGAGCTGTCACGGTTTTGAGCTGTTCAATCGCTGCAGGGCGGTATACGTCACCCGAGACAGTCAGCACCTTTTTCTTGCGCTTTTCAATCAGGTGCTTGGCCAGCTTGGCGGTGGTGGTCGTTTTACCGGCCCCCTGCAAACCGGCCATCAAGATGACAGCGGGTGGCTGGGCGTTGAGGTTGATGTCCGCCACGCCCTCGCCCATGGTGGCCGAAAGCTCTTTGTTGACAATGGAAACCAGTACCTGGCCTGGCTGCAGCGAGCTGATGACTTCCTGACCCAGCGCTTTTTCCTTGACGCGGGCCACAAAGTCGCGCACCACGGGCAAGGCCACGTCAGCTTCCAGCAGGGCCATGCGCACTTCGCGCAGCATGTCCTGTACGTTGGATTCAGTAATGCGGGCCTGGCCACGCATTTCCTTGACGAGTCGCGAGAGTTTGTCGGTGAGTGCGGATGCCATAAGCAGATGTGTCCGAAGAGAGAGAAGCTGCGCCGCGTGCGGCTTGGCCTGACGGCCCGGCGCTTTGGGCAGGGGGCGCAGCTTACGCTGTAGCCCGTGCTGCCCGCCGCGGGCAGCCCTGTACAAACAAGCCGTCAATTCTACCCGTTGAGCACATCACTCGCCCTGTCCAAGGACAGAGCACCCAAGCACTGACGCGGCGCAAGGATGGCAAACAATAGCGGCCCCAGCCCATAGGGCGGGCAGCTATGATTGCAGGCATGGAGTCTTCCACCCACATTTTCACTGGCTCACCCACCTGGGTCATGGCACTGGCCATGGCTGCCATTGCGTCCTATCTCATTCCAGTTTTTGGTGTGCAGCGCATGGCCGAAAGCCACACACGCCTGGCTATGCGCTGTGCCTGGGTTCTTCACCTGCTGACCGTAGCGGCAGGTTTGATGACCACCCCCGCTCGCTTTGGGTTTGCACCCGCGCTGTCCATGACGGCCTGGCTGATGCTGACGGTCTATGCCATTGAACAGCAGCTTTACCCCAAGATGCGCGCCGTTGGCGTGCTGTCTGTGCTGGGTGCACTGACCGTATTGCTGGCGCAGATCTTCCCCGGCAAGCCCATGGCGCTGCAAACATCGGCATGGCTGCCTTTACACTTGGCGCTGGGCATTGCCTCGTATGGGCTGTGTGCGGCAGCAGTCGTTCATGCGGGCCTGATGTCACGCGCCGAGCACCGCATGCGCACGGCCTCCAACGACGAAGGCGGCATGCCTTTACTGATGCTGGAGCGCCTGACCTTCCGTTTTGTCACCGCAGGTTTTGTGCTCCTCAGCGCCACACTCCTGGCAGGCTTGCTGTTTGGTGAATCGCTGTATGGCCGCGCCTGGGTCTGGGACCATAAAACGGTGTTCTCCTTACTGGCCTGGGTGGCATTTGCCCTGCTGCTGATCGGGCGCTCTCGTTTCGGTCTGCGCGGGCGCCACGCCGTGCATTTGATTTATGCAGGGGCTGCGCTCTTGTTGCTGGCCTATGCCGGTTCACGCTTTGTACTGGAAGTCGTCATGCTGGGACGTCTGTCATGAAATATCTACTGGTCGCACTGGTTGTGATTATTGCCATAGGCATTTGGCGCAATAACCGCCGTAAGGCGGGGGCTGTGCCACCACCCAAGCCCCGTCTGCGGCAGCCAGAAGACATGGTCACCTGCGCGCACTGCGGGCTGCACTTGCCATCCAGTGATGCAATCACCAGTCCTGATCGCACGTATTACTGCAGCACTGAGCATCGCCACCTCGGACCACGTTAATCGTTTGGTTGCCCCAGCCCGCTGCCTATCGTGACCACACTTCCTCTTCAAAGTGCGCGCCGGCTCTGGCAGGCTTTTCTGTCCGCCCGGGTGCTGGTTGCAACACTGCTGATTGCATTACAGGTTACGCAGACCTGGACATCTCCCGGCGTGCAGCACCCCGATGTGTATTGGCCGTGGGCATTGACTGGCAGCTACTTCGTTCTTGCGCTGCTGGCCTGGGGACTGCTGCACCAGAAACCTCCCGCTAGCGACTGGCGCTGGCCCTGGCTTCTGCTGCTGGCCGCAGACATCATGGCTATTTGTATCTTGCAAGAGGTGCAAACCGGCAAGATGCACTACACCCCATTGCTGGCGTTGCCGATCTTGACCGTTTCGGTGCTCGGCACCATGCGCATGGCGCTGGCGACAACTGCCAGCATTACCCTGATTTTGCTGGGCACTGATATTTTTCATGCATGGGTTCTGGGGCGCCTGCAAAGCGAGGACTACATGCAAACTGCGCTCATCTGCGCAGGCTTTTTTGCAGTCACCTACCTGACCCGTCAATTGGCGCAACGACTGGCCTATCAAGAACGTCAGGCACGCACCAGCCGGCACGCGGCGCAAACCCATGCCCAGGTCAACAGCTTGATCATCGCGAATCTGACTGAAGGCATCTTGGTCGTGGACAGCACCTACCAGGTCCGCATGGCCAACCCTGCGGCGTGCGAGTTACTTGGCTTGCCTGCACCTTTGGCTTTGCATGATTTATGCCATGCCGAATGGCTCCCTTTGCGCGACATGGTGGATCAGACCTACGCCACCAACCAGGCACTGAGCCAGCACATGCACCTCATGGCTACCGGCCAAAGCACCACGGGGCTGTATGTCCGCACCTGGCTGACCACCAGCATCGCCGCTGATGTCGCACTTCCCGAACTCCGGCACGACACCCATCCTGACAGCCTTCTGGCTCCGCAGCCGTGGCTGTGCGTCATGTTCTTGCATGATTTGCGCGAAGTAGAAGCCCGTATGCGCATTGAAAAGATGGCAGCCATGGGGCGCATGTCTGCCGCTGTGGCCCATGAAATTCGCAATCCACTGGCCGCAATCGTGCAAGCCAACGCCTTGCTGGCAGAAGAACTAACAGAGCCCACTCAGCAGCGCCTGAGCCACATGGTGGAACAAAACGCCCAGCGCCTGGTGCGCATCGCCGAAGACGTACTGGACATTGCCCGCGTGCAGCAGCAAATCCAGCACACCGATTCACGCACCTTGTTGCTAGATGCAGAGCTGCGCCACATCTGGCAAGAGTGGCAGCAACAGCATGCGATGCAGCGCCCCGGTCTTTTCACGCCCAATTGCGCGCAGGCACACGTGGCTTTTGACAGCGAGCACCTGCGCCGTGTAGTGGTCAACCTGCTGGACAACGCCGCCCGCTACTGTGAAGGCAAGCACAACGATGCGCTGCAGCTGCTCACAGGCTCCAGCAGCGACGAACAATTTTGGTTTCAGGTATGGAGCGAGGGTCCTGCCGTAGAAGCCTCTGTACAGAAACACTTGTTTGAACCCTTCTTCTCTTCGCAAAGTCGGTCCTCAGGTCTGGGACTGTACATTTGCAGAGAGCTTTGTCAGCGCCATGGCGGCAGCATCAACTACAGCCGCTGCGAGCGCATGACCGCGCGCGGGCTGCAAACCGGTAACGCATTTACCGTCTACTTCAGAGGTCGACTCCTGCACACGGCCAACGTTTCCTTGTTTGACCCAATTGTGGTGTGATCAAGGCCATGGGAACTTCTACTGCCTCTATTCTTGTTGTCGATGACGAACCAGACTTGCGCACGCTCTACGAGCTCACACTTTTGCGTGAAGGCTACCGCGTACAAACAGCTGGTTCACTGGCAGAAGCACGCGCCCAGCTGCAGTTGTGCCGCTTTGAAGTCTTGATTACCGACATGCGCCTGCCTGATGGTCTGGGCATGGAGTTGCTGCGTGAACTGCGCGAGCAACGTCGCAAGGAGCGCGCCATTGTCATGACTGCATATGGCTCTGCTGAAAATGCAGTGGAGGCGCTGCGCTATGGGGCATTTGACTACCTCACCAAACCGGTTGATCTCAAGCAATTTCGCACCGTCGTAGCTTCTGCAGCACATGGTGAATCTGTCACGTCTGCACCCGGGATGTTTACGCCGAGCACCACCGTAGCGAGCACTACGGGAGCCATCTTGAATCCTTCAGCCGCCCTGGATCGTTTAGTGGGCACCTCGGTGGCCATGCAGCAAGTCAAGCAACGCATCCAGAAGGTGGCCCCAAGCATGGCACCGGTCCTGATTACGGGCGAATCAGGCACCGGCAAAGAGCTGGTGGCGCGGGCTTTGCACGCATGCAGTCACCGTGCGAATGCACCTTGGGTGGCCGTGAACTGCGGCGCCATCCCCGAGCACTTGCTGGAGGCTGAATTCTTTGGCGCCCTCAAAGGCGCATTCACTGGAGCTACGACTGACAGGGAAGGTTTTTTTAGCGCAGCCCGTGGGGGCACCTTGTTTCTGGACGAAATTGGCGAATTACCTCTGTCCATGCAAGCCAAATTACTGCGCGCCATTCAAGAGCGCTGTGTACGCCCGCTGGGAGCGACGCTGGAGGAGCCTGTCGATGTTCGTATCGTCAGTGCAACACACCGCAATCTGGCTGAAGATGTGCAATCGGGCCGCTTTCGCCAAGATTTGTATTACCGCCTCAACGTCATCGACATTGCGATTCAACCTCTGCGTGAACGGCGCGAAGACCTGCCAGCTCTATGCACGGCCTTGCTGCGGCGCATTACGGGCGAGCACATACACGAAGCCTCCTCACTTTCTGCCAGCGTGCTGGCGCAATTGCAGCACCAGCCACTGCACGGCAATGTGCGCGAGCTGGAAAACCTTCTGCACCGTGCAATAGCATTGGGAGAAGAGGCCAATGTGTCAGCAGCCCCAGCAACGAATGAAAATGCGGGCGACAGCAGCAGCCACTTACCTGCAGACGCGCTGCCAGATGATTTGCAGGCTTGGCTGGACCAGCAAGAGCGGGCCATTTTGACGCGTGCCCTGCAAGCCTGTGGCTACAACCGCACGGCAGCTGCGGCACGGCTGGGTATCAGCTTGCGTCAGATCCGTTACCGCATTGCCCGCTTGAACATTCCGATCTCACCTGAAGATATTGAGCCAGCCAGCGACAATGCGCTGTATGACGTGCACCACTGATTCCACGGAAAAAACCGCCGCCCCCCTGTCTTGGCATAAGGGCTGGCTTTCTAGCGCTCAGCATCAGCCGTCACCCAACTTTGGCCAGCGTCCGGCAGGGACACGCATCGACTTGATCGTGATCCACTCCATCAGCCTGCCACCCGGTCAATATGGCACTGGCTGCGTACAGCAGCTTTTTAGCAACCAGCTCAACTGGGATGCGCACCCTTACTTCCAAACCATTCGGGGACTGGAGGTGTCTTCGCACTTTTTTATCACCCGTGAGGGCGTGGTCTGGCAATTTGTCAGCGCCGATGACCGCGCCTGGCATGCGGGGGCATCACAGTGGGGGGGGCGTGACAACTGCAATGATTTTTCTATTGGTATTGAACTGGAGGGTCTGGAAGGCTTGACGTTTGAAGCCTCTCAGTACCAAGCCCTCAGCCAGTTGTGTCAAGCCTTGACTGCCCACTATCCCATCACGCAGATTGCCGGGCATGAACACATTGCTCCAGGCCGCAAACAAGACCCGGGGGCAGGTTTTGACTGGCCCCTGCTGCACACAAAGTTGCAAGCATTGCCACTGCAGTTTCCATAGCAAGACGCAGTAGCACCAGCGCTAGTGCCTTGAAGGCAAGCAACAACAATCCGTACAAAGCGCTGCAGCCGCCCGTGCTCATCGCGTTGTGCCATTCAGCGCCTGCTTTTTGAGAAAACCGTCAAAACACTATATCTAGTGCTTTGACATGGATTTACATCCATATATTTAGCGTCCATATCCCATCACCACGTCAGGGATTTTTTAATTTTTGCGCGCTTTTTATTGCTGCCAACAAAGGCATTCAAGCCCCCTTTGGCCTTGCAAGCCGCACCAGACATGGTTTTTTCCATCTCCAAGCAACGTCCTCAAGGCTTAGCCGCGTGTCAACAAGGAACATTGCCTAGTGCCGGGCATCCACACAATGGTTTTCTTGACCACAGGCCAATACACTACCCCTAGTGTTTTAAATTATCAAAAACACCATTGGTAGAGAATAAATCCTGCCCAACGTGACCATTCAAGGCCTTGCCACATACCGCAACGCCCCACTACCCGTACCAAGAGGCCCTCATGCAACACGCTATGAACAGCTCGAACTCTGATTTTTCAGCGCCCCACACACCCGGTGCTAGCAGTGTTCCAGCGGTACTCGATCAATACCAAATCATTCGCCGCAGCGGGGATGTCGTTCCCTTTTCCCCGCAGAAAATCGCCATCGCCGTCACCAAAGCCTTTCTGGCCGTGCGTGGCCCGCAAGGCGCAGCATCTGTCAGCATCCGCGAAACGGTCGAAGCATTGACCAACGCCGTCGTGCGTGCGTTGCTGCGTTCACGCCCTGAAGGCGGCACCTTCCATATAGAAGATGTGCAAGACCACGTGGAATTGGCCCTGATGCGCGGTGGGCACCAAGATGTGGCCCGTGCCTATGTGCTGTACCGCGAAGCGCGCAACCAGGAACGTGCGGCCGCAAAGAAAAAAGCGCTGGAAGATGCCGCGGCTGCCGCTGCACCGCAGCCCGTATTGCATGTGAGCGACAACGGGGAGCGAATTCCATTGCGCCAGGACCGTCTGGAAGCCCTGATTGCAGCAGCTTGTATCAACCTCAATGCTGACATCAAGCCCGACCCCATCGTGGCAGAAACCCTGCGCAATCTGTACGACGGCGTACCATTGGCCGAAGTCTACAAAGCCTCAATACTGGCCGCCCGCACTCTGATTGAACGCGACCCCGACTACACCTACGTCACTGCCCGCCTGTTGCTGCACACCATCGTGCGCGAAGTCATGGGCCGCGATGTACAGCCCTGTGACATGCCTGCGGCCTATGCAGAGAACTTTCCTGTTTTCATCCAAAAAGGCGTCGATCACGAGCTGCTCAACCCCGAGCTGCTGAAGTTTGACCTTGCTCGTCTGGGCGCAGCCCTGAAAGCTGAGCGTGACCAGCAGTTTGACTATCTGGGCCTGCAAACCCTGTACGACCGCTATTTCTTGCACGTGCGCAAAACACGCATTGAGCTGCCCCAGTCGTTCTTCATGCGCGTGGCCATGGGCCTGGCCATCAATGAACAAGACCACAACACGCGTGCGATTGAGTTTTACGAGTTGCTGTCCTCGTTTGACTTCATGTCCTCGACACCTACGCTGTTCAACAGCGGCACGCTGCGCTCGCAACTGTCCAGCTGCTACCTGACGACGGTGCCCGATGACTTGGGTGGCATCTACGATGCACTCAAAGAAAACGCCTTACTGTCCAAATTTGCCGGTGGACTGGGCAATGACTGGACCCCAGTGCGTGCGCTGGGTGCTCGCATCAAAGGGACCAATGGCGAGTCACAAGGCGTCGTACCTTTCCTGAAAGTGGTCAATGACACTGCCGTAGCGGTCAACCAGGGCGGCAAGCGCAAAGGCGCAGTCTGCGCCTATCTGGAAAGCTGGCACCTGGACATTGAAGAGTTTCTGGAGCTGCGCAAGAACACTGGCGATGATCGCCGTCGCACCCACGACATGAATACAGCCAACTGGATTCCCGATCTGTTCATGCAACGCGTGATGGAAAAAGGCCAGTGGACACTGTTTTCTCCGTCCGATGTACCCGACCTGCACGACCTGTACGGAGCAGATTTTGCCAAGGCTTATACCGCCTATGAAGCGCAAACTGTCAGCGGTGATATTCAGCTGTTCAAAACCATCCCGGCCACAGACCTGTGGCGCAAGATGCTGTCCATGCTGTTTGAAACCGGGCATCCATGGATCACCTTCAAGGACCCATGCAACATCCGCTCGCCCCAGCAGCACGTGGGCGTCGTGCATTCATCTAACCTTTGCACGGAGATCACGCTCAATACCAGCGACAGCGAAACGGCGGTGTGCAACCTGGGCTCCATCAATCTGGCGCAGCACATCACTGATGGCGTACTGGACCACACCAAACTGCGCAAGACCGTGACCACAGCCATGCGCATGCTCGACAACGTCATCGACATCAACTACTACGCCGTCGACAAAGCACGTGACTCCAACTTGCGTCACCGCCCTGTCGGCCTGGGCTTGATGGGTTTTCAAGATGCGCTGTATGCCATGCGCACGCCATACGCCAGCGATGCCGCCGTGGAATTTGCAGACACCTCCATGGAAGCCATTTGCTACTACGCATACTGGGCTTCAACCGAGCTGTCTAAAGAGCGCGGCAGCTATAGCAGCTACCCAGGATCGCTGTGGTCACAAGGCATCTTGCCGCTGGATTCGCTGGAACTGCTGACCCAGCAACGCGGCGGCTATGTTGAAGTCGATCGCAGCACCCGGCTGGACTGGGATGCGCTGCGCGCCAAGATCAAGGCCGACGGCATGCGCAACAGCAACTGCGTGGCCATCGCTCCTACAGCCACCATCTCGAACATCGTGGGCGTTGATGCCTCGATTGAGCCTTCGTTCGGCAACCTGTCCGTCAAGTCCAACCTGTCGGGTGAATTCACCATCATCAACCAGAATCTGGTGCGTGACTTGAAGAAGCTCGGGCTGTGGGACAGCGTGATGGTCATGGACCTCAAGCACTTTGACGGTTCACTGCGCGCCATTGACCGTGTGCCGCAAGACCTCAAGCAGCTGTATGCCACGGCGTTTGAAGTCGCACCCGAATGGCTGGTAGAAGCTGCTGCTCGCCGCCAAAAATGGATCGACCAGGCCCAGAGCTTGAACATCTACATGGCAGGCGCATCGGGCAAGAAACTGGACGAAACCTACAAACTGGCGTGGGTGCGAGGCCTCAAAACCACCTACTACCTGCGCACCACCAGCGCTACTGCGGCAGAGAAATCCACCATCCAAAGTCGCACGCTCAACGCGGTATCGCCTGCAGCTGTTGAAACCAGCAGCGCGCTGGACCGCGCCGCTGCGGCAGCACGCGCCAGCACGGGTGCCCCGGCCACCGACATCAAGTTCTGTGCGATTGATGACCCCGGCTGCGAAGCCTGCCAGTAAGGCCGCTAACAACACCCGCAAACCCCAACCTTGATACGTTATTGCCCAGGCCTTGCCATGTCCTTTGTACAGCTTGGCCTGCGGCTTCGCACCTCGTGTGCATTGCAAGTGTTCGATTTGCCGGGTGGGGTAAGTGGGTCTAAAGCCCCTTCGCATCTACTTTTATTTCATAGCAGCCAGCGCTCATTTAACCAAGGTTTCCGAACATTTTCATTTTGAAACCTTTGTTTCAAAAGCGCAGCCAGCTCTCTTTTTTGCAAAACACCAGGAGCCCGACATGCTGAGTTTTGACGACGAAATCACCACCACCGACACCGCTGCCGCACCTGCACCTAGCGGCGCACATCTGCGCGTGAATGCCGCAGACAAACGCATCATCAACGGCAAGACTGACGTCAACCAGCTCGTGCCCTTCAAGTACAAATGGGCCTGGGAAAAGTACCTTGCTACTTGCGCCAACCACTGGATGCCGCAAGAAGTGAATATGACGCGCGATATTGCACTGTGGAAAGACCCGAACGGCCTGACAGAAGATGAGCGCCGCATCGTCAAACGCAACCTGGGCTTTTTCACCACGGCAGATTCGTTGGCGGCCAACAACATTGTTCTAGGGACTTACCGCCATATCACCGCACCAGAGTGCCGCCAGTTCATGCTGCGTCAAGCGTTTGAAGAAGCCATCCATACACACGCCTACCAGTACATCGTGGAGTCGATCGGCTTGGATGAAGGCGAGATCTTCAACGCCTACAACGAGATCAAATCCATCCGCGACAAAGATGAGTTCCTGATCCCGTTTATTGAGTCGATCATGGACCCGCACTTTCACACGGGCACGCCTGAAGATGACCAGACACTGCTGAAATCGCTGATCGTTTTTGCCTGCCTGATGGAGGGCCTTTTCTTCTACGTGGGCTTCACGCAAATCTTGGCACTGGGTCGCCAAAACAAGATGGTGGGCGCTGCCGAGCAGTACCAGTACATCCTGCGGGACGAGTCCATGCACTGCAATTTCGGCATCGATCTGATCAACCAGTTGAAGCTGGAAAATCCGCACCTGTGGACACCTGAATTCAAGGAAGAAATCAACGCCCTATTCCGCCAGGCAGTGGACCTGGAATACGCATACGCCGAGGACACCATGCCGCGTGGCGTACTGGGTATGAATGCATCCATGTTCAAGGGCTACCTGCGCTACATCGCCAATCGACGCGCCACACAAATTGGCCTGGAAGAGCTCTTTCCTGGCGAAGAAAATCCGTTCCCATGGATGAGCGAGATGATCGATTTGAAGAAGGAACGTAACTTCTTTGAGACACGTGTGATCGAATACCAATCCGGTGGTGCACTTTCTTGGGATTAAGTCTCGATAAAGCCTCGCAAACTCTTGCAATGGAATTCATAATGCGCCCCATGCCATCACAAATTATTTCTACAGGTGATGGCATGGGGCGTTTGTTTGTCCATGCGTCGAACCACTCCACGTCGCTATGGCTTGAGATCGCTCTTGGAGTCCGATCGCTCAAACGCTGTGTGCAAATTGATGAAGGAGAAAACGATGGCAACTGCAAAGAAAGCGGCTGATAAAAAAGCCACCCCCGTAACTAAATCCGAAGCACCTAAGAAGGTTGTGACTGCCAAGGCTGCTGCGCCTAAGAAGGCTGTTGCTGCCAAGGCCGCTGCGCCTAAGAAGGCTGTTGCTGCCAAGGCCGCTGCGCCTAAGAAGGCTGTCGCTGCCAAGGCCGCTGCGCCTAAGAAGGCTGTTGCTGCCAAGGCTGCTGCACCTAAGAAGGCTGTTGCTGCCAAGGCCGCTGCACCTAAGAAGGCTGTTGCTGCCAAGGCTGCTGCTCCTAAGAAGGCTGTTGCTGCCAAGGCCGCTGCACCTAAGAAGGCTGTTGCTGCCAAGGCCGCTGCACCTAAGAAGGCTGTTGCTGCCAAGGCCGCTGCTCCTAAGAAGGCTGTTGCTGCCAAGGCTGCTGCTCCTGCCAAGAAGGCTGCTGCTCCTGCTGCAGAAACCACGGCACCTGTGGCCAAGACTGTTTTGGCACCGCA
>NZ_JACSQK010000005.1:0-48291 GCF_014836675.1 Comamonas avium | reverse complement strand
GCTGCTCCTGCCAAGAAGGCTGCTGCTCCTGCTGCAGAAACCACGGCACCTGTGGCCAAGACTGTTTTGGCACCGCAAGCTGCATGGCCCTTCCCTACAGGCAACAAGCCATAAGCCTTGCGCAAGGCTGCGCCATAAAAAAACCGGCCCTCTTGAGAGCCGGTTTTTTTTAGGGCCGCTGCTGCGGCACAGGTTTGTCCCAGGGCCAGTCATCACGCAAGGCCATTGCATCCACGTAGACCGCATCTTGCTTGCGCACCCACAAGCCGACCGGGCTTTGCTTGAGCACGTCCAGTTGCGCACTCTCCCAGCGCATTGGTGCAATGATTTGCTGCGCCGTTTGCACAGGTGCACCTTCCTCTGAACCTGGCACTGCCACATCTGTCCACTGCACCCCTTGCTGCGCATCCCAGCCCTGCAGTACCGGCATATAAGCGCGCAGCTCCAGCGTCCAGAGCTCATGCTTGTGCGGACGCAACCAATGCAGCTTCCAATGGTGTGCTTCGTCATTTTGGCCACGGGCCAGCCACTCCAGCACCAGCCAGCCATCACCCGCATGGTGCGGGCAGATACTCGGCCCAACGCCGCACAGCACAGCACCTGACTGTGTCACCAGCACGCCTTCGCAGCGCGGTGCCTTGGGGTTCCAGTAGTTATTCATGCTGTTGTGCAGCCCGCCCCACCACCACAGACCATCATGCGATGGTGCATGGCGCCACACATAGTCGCCGTCAGCGCATGGGTGCTGAATTTGCTGCACCTCCCGCCAGCGTGGCTTCAACTGCCAAACACCTTGTGCATTCACTGCGACATCCCGCCACTCATAGGCAGGGGTCCAGCCATTTTTGGTCAAGTTGGTTTCATCGGCCACCTGCAAAGGCCAGCGCCACAGGCCCGTGCTGGCCAAGTTGCTGTTGTCAGGCCCGCACCCTACGACCACCAGCAACTGTGCATGCCCGCTCACTACGTGGGGGCGCATGCGCAGCACTGGAAACGTCATCTCAATGGCATTGAGTTGCTTGCCATCCCACACCCAGGGAACAGGCCTGCCACCTTTGAGTGGCGACTCTCCCCAGGGGCACAACAAAGCCCACTGACCATCAACCAGCACATGCTCCAGCTCCCACAGTCCGGGCAACTGATGCTCACCCCACTGCACAGAATAAGCAGCGGTTGCTCCCAGCTCATCCTTGGCCTCATGCACCAGAGTCCACAGCAAAGGCTGGCCTGCAACGGCCTCGCTCTGGGCAACCCAGCGAGAAGGATTGTGCAAGTCGCGACGCCATTGGAATTGGCGCACCGGAATTTTCTTAAGCATGGGTCGTCCATCTGCCCGGTGCTTGGAGACCGCATACAACTCACTCATCACACAGCTGAGGCTACGGCCATCGTGCAGACGCTCCAGCTCTGGTGTGTCCATTTCCATGCGCTGCAGCAGCTCAACATCATCCCAGCTCAAAGCGGGCAAAGCTGCAGAAGCATCTTCAGGGGAGTACAGCGCTACCGACCAGGGCTTGCGGTCTTCTGGCAGCCATGCTGACCATTGCTGGCCACCAAAAGTCAGGCTCCAGACACCCAGTCGCACACTCGGTTTGCGTGAAGTGTCGTTGGAGGGGTAGCCATAGCAGGCAAATGCCTGCCCATCTGGACGCCACACAAACGGACTTTTTCCATCAACGATCCAGGAGTGCGGCTCTCCATTGAGCTGCAATTGCCAGTGTGGCTCCAGCAGCGGCTCCAGCGGGCGCTCCAGCTCACGCAATGATGCAGGCCAATGGCGCTGCGTTGTCACCTGCACCACCGCATTGTCTTGCTGTGGGATGGAAAAAGGGGCCGCTTGCGCTTCTTCTGGGACACAGTCTGCAGGAACCCACAAGTCACACACACCAGCCAGAGGCTGTGCCTTCTGGTTCACATTTTTTGCCAGCCATGCATCAAAAGCCACATCGCTGAGCGCGTTGTGCGCTTCTGCGGCCACACCATTTCCTCCCTGGCTTTCCCCGTTCCAGCGAGGCAGTCGCCAATGCAAGTCGTCGACCAGACCTGCCTCGGCCACGCTGAGTAGCCAGGATCGTCGCGTTTTTCTGTCAAGAAGGCGGGGAATGGAATCACCGTAAGAGCCTGTCCGAATCCAGCGACCATCAAACGAGGTGTGGAAATCTGACTCCCAGACATGCGGCAAATACACCCCATCACTGCACAGCACATCGCCAAAGATAGGCCCCCCCATGCCGCGTTCACCCTGCATGCGAAATTTCACATCGCTATTAATGCTGGGTGAAACCTCAGGCTCCGGCGCTGGCACCACTGCCGCAGTAGCAGTTGCCAAAGAGCGCGCTTTCGATGCTGGAGGTACGATCCGTTTTTTTGGACGATAGCTTCTTATGCCCCACAGCAGCAGCACGATGATCGCCAAAACAATGAACAAGACTTGCATACCTGCATGCTAACCATGCTGCTGGCTTTCACATGCTTAGTTGTTGTACAAATGGTCATAAAAAAAGCAGCTTGTATGCTGCTTTTTTCTTTTCACGCTCTACGACGAGAGATTGAAGAAAGATACGGAGCGCTGTAAACGCTGTGCATTGGTATGCAGTGACTGGGCGGAACCCGTGGACTGCTCAGACATGGCTGCATTCTGTTGTGTCATCGTATCCAGGGATGCCACAGCCTCATTGACGAGCGAAATCCCTTGCGATTGTTCGCGCGTAGCCAGGCTGATTTGCTGCACCAAGCTGCTTACTCGCTCTACGGCCTGCACCATGCCATCAATGGTTTTTCCAGCCGCCTGCATCCGGGCATTGCCTTCATCAATGCCGTCTACCGTATTGTTAATCAACCCCCCGATTTCTTTGGCGGCCGTTGCGCTGCGTTGTGCCAGCGCCCGTACTTCTGCAGCTACCACGGCAAAGCCACGGCCTTGCTCGCCGGCGCGGGCCGCTTCTACCGCCGCATTCAAGGCCAGCAAGTTGGTCTGAAAGGCAATGCTTTCAATCACGCCAATGATTTCGCGCATGCGGGTTGAAGACTGGCGAATGTGCTCCATGGCTTCACCCACCTCCTCAATTGCATGGCCACTGTGGCTGACGATAGCCTTGGTTTGCTGGCTTTCCTGCTCCATTTGCTGGGCTGTTTCCGCCGTCTGCAGCACGGTGCTTGCAATTTCCTCCATGGAGGCTGCCGTTTGCTGCAGGCTTGAAGCCTGAGACTCCGTGCGTCTGGCCAAATCGAGACTGCCATGCGCGATTTCTTTTGACATGACGTTGAAGCCACGCACCTCCGTCAGTACATCGCCTACCACGGCGCGTAAATTGATCTGTATTTGCTGCAAGCGCGCCATCAACGTACCGACTGCGCCCGAATAATTGTGCTGGCAGGATTGCGACAGGTTGCAACTGGCCATCTGCGCCGCCCATGCGTTGGCTTTTTCAATGCCTTGTACGCAACGTGAATTAAAGCGCCACACCACCCAGGCACCGCCCGTCACCAGCGCAGCCAGGCGCGCGCCACCAGCCAGCAGCCCCTGCCAGCCCAGTACATCAGGCAGCATGACGACCACCGCCATGATGACCATCATGGCCACCATGCGCGCCAGCAGCCCCATATCGCTGCGCTGTGCCCACAGGCCACGCCAGCCCAGATATCGAACTTCACCAGCTCGCAGACGTATCGTCTCTTGACCCCGCTGCACCTCTTCATTCATGCGGGCATACAGGGTTTGCGCCGTTTGTATTTCTTGCGTGCTGGGCTTTGTCCGCACTGACAAGTAGCCCGTTGGCTTGTCACCATCCATGATGGGGGTGACATTGGCGCGCACCCAATAGTGGTCACCATTTTTTCGGCGATTTTTGACGATGCCCGTCCACGGGTAGCCATGTGCAATCGTGCGCCACATGTCTTTGAATGCTGCCGCTGGCATATCCGGGTGGCGAATCAGATTGTGCGGCTGCCTCATCAACTCTTCGTAGGCATAGCCACTGGCTCGCAAAAATGCGGGGTTGCAATGGGTGATCTCACCTTTGGCATTGGTCACGGAGACCAGCAATTCATCGTTCGGGAAATCGTAATTATTTTGGGTAACGGGGAGGTTGACTCGCACGCATATCTCCAGCTGGCAACCCCTTGAAGCAAGCACACTTCAAGGTAAACCACCCATCATGGCACAGTCAGCTTGCATTTGCTGACAATTAGACTCCCCATGCCTTCTCCAATGCCACTAATTTTTCTAACGGCATCTCTGCCCTGGAGGTACACCTTCTTTGAAGAAGAAGGCCAAAACGGCTTGGCGACGGCCAGCCGGTGCAAATCAGTCAAACAACGGCAACGATAGCGGGTCTCCCTTGCCGGTAGATTTGCGCGGCAGCACTGGCACAGCGCCTTCGGCTTGCTGGGTGCTTGCATCCCAGTGCACCAGACAGCCCACACGCACGCCCAGCAAACGAATGCTCTGCTCCAGCGGCACACGCTTGAGGCATTGGCCTGCAACGC
Organism: Comamonas avium; assembly: GCF_014836675.1. Taxonomy (GTDB): domain Bacteria; phylum Pseudomonadota; class Gammaproteobacteria; order Burkholderiales; family Burkholderiaceae_C; genus Comamonas; species Comamonas avium. Next base: position 43,803 of record NZ_JACSQK010000005.1, on the reverse strand, counting down.
GGCGAATCGTGCCTGCATCCTGTGTGAAAGCGTCTACCGTGATCTCGCGTGTCACGCTTTTGAAATTGGCATACCGCAGCTTGATGCCTATCGTTCGCCCCGCATACCCCTTGCGTTGCAGGTCTTGCGCGACGCGTTCGCACAGTCGCGTGAAGATGGCACCCAGTTGCACCTTGTCGTGGCCCGCGTGCAAGTCGCTGTCAAAGGTGGTCTCGCGGCTCATGCTCACGGGCTCACTCTCGGTCACTACAGCACGATCGTCCTGTCCATGGGATGCAGCATGCAGCCAGGCACCGTACGATTTGCCAAAGTGCTGCATCAGCCACGGCAGACTTTTAGCCGCCAGCTCTCCGATGGTGACAATCCCCAGCCCTTGCAGCTTGGCTCCTGCCTTGGGGCCAATGCCATTGATCTTGCGACACGACAACGGCCAGATCTGATGCTCCACATCCTGCGGCATCACGATAGAAATACCTTGGGGCTTGTTGAACTCGCTGGCCATCTTGGCCAGCAATTTATTGGGAGCGACGCCCACAGAGCAAGTCAGCCCGGTCTTTTCAAAAATGCGCTGCTGAATGCTGGCTGCCAGCACACGGCCACCTTCATGCTGGCCGTCTGGTACCAGCGTAAAGTCGATATACACCTCATCCACGCCCCGGTCTTCCATGAGCGGGGCCATCTCCAAAATAACGTCTTTGAACGTGCGTGAGTACTGGCGATAGCGCACGAAATCGATAGGCAACAAGATTGCCTGAGGGCACAGTCTCGCCGCCTTCATCATGCCCATGGCAGAGCCCACCCCAAACTGCCGAGCCGGGTAAGTGGCGGTAGTGATCACGCCCCGCCCCACATAGCGGGCCAAGCGCGGAAAAGCCTCTACAGGAATGGCATCCAGCGACCCCCACTGCGCGATCAACTGCGCCTCATGCTCTGGCGTGTGGCGGCTGCCACCAATGACCACTGGCAACCCCTTGAGCTGCGGATAGCGCAGCAATTCCACCGATGCAAAAAATGCATCCATGTCCAGATGGGCGATACGGCGGGGTAAGTCAGCGGCGGTCACCCCGCTATTGTGAAAGAAGCTTTACAGCCCTTGCAGACAAATCAGCACTAAACCCAGCACCATCAACGCCATCCCCAGCTTTTCGGCAGTATTCAAGTTTTCGCTGAGGATACGGCGTGAGACCAGATAGCTGAACACCACCTCCACCATACCTAAGGTGCGCACCGCCGCAGCACTTTGCATGGCATAGGCAGAAAACCAGGCCAGGGATGCAGCAGCACCCATCGATCCCGCCAGCAGCGACACACGCCATGCACGAAAAATGGGCAAGATGCCCTGCGGCGTCTTGAAGGCCACCCATGCACCCAGAAAAATACTTTGCAGGGTTTGCGCAATCAGTACACCCCAGCCACCGGACAGCCATGGCGACTGGGCATTGAGCGCCAGTGCAGCGCCCCGGAAACCAATGACTGCCACCGCAAAACACGCTCCGCAAATCAAACCGTAGAGCGCCGATTTGCTGAGCCACGCCTGCAGGGACAACAGTTGTCCTCGTGGTGGCAAGGACAGCAGCAGCACACCCACGGTTGCAATCACCATGGCCGCCAGCGCCAAGGCCGTGGGCAGCTCTTGCAGGAACAGCGCACCAAAAAGCGCCACCTGCAAGATCTCGGTTTTCGACAGCGTCACCGCCACCGCAAAGTTGCGCTCTTTCATCGCCAGCAGCAGGGCCGCTGTCGCGGCCACTTGAAAGAAAGCTCCCAGACTGATCCAGCCAGCGTAAGCCAGACTGAAATTAGGCATAGCTGGTGCCTGCTCTGGCAGCACATACAGCAGCCACAGAAAAACAGCAGCGAAAGGCAGGCCGTACAGAAAACGTACCAAGGTGGCAGAGAGTGTGCCCAGTTGCTGGGTCAACGAACGCTGAGCAGTATTGCGCACGGTTTGTGCCACCGCTGCAAACAGCGTAACGGGCACCCACAACCAGGCAAATTCTTGAAGAAACAACGGCATAAAACAAAAAAGCAAATAGACCAGCACAACCGCTGTGCGGGCAGCATAGCCAATGCTTAGGGACTGCGCGCCGCACATTGGCGAGGATGGCCGCGCCAGTCAGAGATGTGTACGCCTAAGCGGATAAAAAATAAAAAAATAGCATCTATCGAAGCAACCACCTGTATTTCAATATCAAAGTATATTGAAATGCTTTATTTACAAGCGTTACACGCTCCTAAATTAAACAACCAACATCACAGCCTGCAAGCCACTGGCTTGTGGCGAAGTCAAGCTACATCAACAGGCTCAGGGCCAGCGCCAAAGCACGCCAGGGCAAAACTGCGTACGTATCGGGGTGGTCCTTGTCCATGCAAAAGTGCCAGACAGCCCGGACTGCCTGGCACTTTTTTTGAAGGATCAGAAGTGTTTTCTTAACGGCGCAACACCACGTCAACCCTGCGCGATGCGGCATTGCTTGCACCAGCATCCGTAGTCTCTGCCGGTTTCTCCAGCACCGCACGATCGGCAGAAACGCCCGCCGCCTCCAGTGCCGCTTTTACTGATTCAGCACGCTGCTTGGACAGCTGCGCATTCCTGGCAGGATCACCCGTCGGGTCGTTAAAGCCAGAGATCACCGCCGTCACATCAGCGTTGGCTTTGAGAAAATCCACCAGAGGCTTGGACTTTTCTGCAAAAGCGGGGGCAACATCGGTTTTTCCCGTATCAAAAAACACATGCAAAGCGGGCATGCCGTTGTGCATGTTGTCCATCACCCCCGCACCATCTGGGGCCGCAAGGTCTGCGGACAGCACTGGAGCACTGCCGCTTTCCGGGGCCGGTGTTGCAGGTAATGCAGTCACCGCAGGGGCAGGCTCAACAGGCATGGGCTTGGTTTCAGCCATGGGCGTGACCGGCGCAGGATCTTTGGTTTTGCTGCAATAGCTCACCCCAAAAATCACAATCAGTGCACCCAGCACCCAAGGCCACCACTTTCCAACGCCGGCGCTGCCGGAGGAAACACTGCTTACCGAGCCGCTCGTGGTTGCCGCAGCCCCTTGCGCCAGCAAAGTTTTGCCTTCCTGCACGAAAGGAGAGAACTCTGCGGGAAGTGTGGCGGGGATAGTGCCGTCCGGCGTCATGCGAGCTACAAGCAAAGGCAAAATGCCAGCGACTGCTGCGCTGACTTTGTCGTATGGCAGCCCCAAGAGCGAAGCCGCCTGACCGAGCAGTCCACGGCTGGACCCCATAACCGTTTCAACCTGGGCCGTTGTCGGTATTTCTGGCAGAGCCTTGTTGTCCACCCATGTATTGACCATACCGCCCCACCCGGCCTTGCGAAACTTATCCAGAAAGCCCGCAAGACCGCCTGTGGCCGGATTGCTGATGTAGGCCACCAGCATTTGCACCAGTGAGCGCCCTTGGTCAGCCAAACCCCAACGCGCACTGATCTCACGAATCAAGGTATCCAGCATGTGTTTACTCCTTTGCACTGCGCCACAACATCCATCCAAAGATGGATGGAGACATAGCGCTATTTAGGAGTAAACCCCGCCCTGACCCTGTAGGACGTGCCCGCCCAAGCTTGGCAATTTCTACTCTCTTACAAAGCTATACAAGCAGGCGCAGCCCCCACCCGATTACGCCAGGGCAAACGGCCGGGGATAAGTGCCTGGCAGGAGAATTTCTTTGCCCACACGGTTGATATCGGTATGGCCACAAAAGGCCATGGTGATATCCAGCTCTTTTTGAATAATCTGCAGCGCTTTGGTCACGCCTTCCTGGCCAAAAGCGCCCAGCCCATACAGAAAACTGCGGCCAATCAGGGTGCCTTGTGCACCCAGTGCGCGGGCTTTGAGCACATCCTGACCACTGCGGATGCCGCCATCCATCCACACTTCAATGTCTTTGCCAGCCGCCTCCACTATGCTGGGCAGCGCTTCAATGGAAGACGGGGCGCCATCCAGCTGGCGACCACCGTGGTTGCTGACAATCAGCGCATCGGCGCCACTTTGTGCTGCCAGACGGGCATCTTCAGCGTCCATAACGCCTTTGAGAATCAGCTTGCCACCCCAGCGTTTTTTGATCCACTCCACATCGCTCCAGTTCAAAGAAGGATCGAACTGGTCGGCCGTCCATGACGACAGCGAAGACATATCTGCCACGCCATCGACGTGCCCTACGATGTTGCCAAAGCTGCGGCGCTTGGTGCCAAGCATGCCCAGGCACCAGCGGGGTTTGGTGGCTAAATTGATCATGTTCGCCAAAGTGGGCTTGGGCGGCGTGGACAAACCGTTTTTGATGTCCTTGTGGCGCTGTCCCAAAATCTGCAAATCCAGCGTCAGCTGCAGCGCCGAGCAATTCGCGGCCTTGGCCCGATCAATCAGGCGTTCCATGAAACCCTTGTCGCGCATGACGTACAGCTGAAACCAGAAGGGATGGCGATCGGTTTCCTGCGCAATATCTTCCAGCGAGCAAATGCTCATGGTCGACAGCGTGAATGGAATACCAAAAGCCTTGGCCGCTTTCGCAGCGAGGATTTCTCCGTCTGCATGCTGCATGCCCGTTAGCCCGGTGGGAGCAATAGCCACAGGCATGGCGACGTCCTGCCCCACCATGGTGCTGCGCGTGCTGCGGCCTTCCATATTGACCGCTACACGTTGGCGCAACTTGATTTTCTGGAATTCTTCTTCGTTGGCGCGGTACGTACCCTGGGTGTATGAACCCGAGTCGGCATAGTCATAAAACATGCGCGGCACACGGCGCTTGGCAATGATGCGCAGGTCTTCGATACAGGTAATTTTGGACAGATCAGCCACAGTTCAGCCCTCAGTCATTCAGGAACAGCGCATATCGTAGTGCGCGCAGCAGGCCTGCTGCGTGAATGAATTTTGTGGGCGCTTGAAATTTGAAGCGATCGCCGCTGCTTTATGCCCTAGACCACATCCTCGGGCACCTCAGCGCACACCAGCAGCGAAGCCTCTGCCTGTGGCTGGTACAGCCGAATTTGGTGGCGCCCGGCTTTTTTTGCGGCGTACATGGCTGCATCGGCGCAATGCAGCAGCGCATCCCACTGCACGGCATGCACCGGATACAAAGCCACGCCACCACTGGCGTGCAGCACGTAATCCTTGCCGTCCCATGTGAAAGGCAGAGCGCACGCCTGCTGAATTTTTTGTGCAATCCCCATGAGATGGGCTTCAGAGGTGAGCGCTGGCAACAGCACCACGAACTCGTCGCCACCGAGGCGGCACACCGTATCACTTTCGCGAACACAGGCCTGCAAAGCCTTGGCTGCATGCACCAGCGCTGCATCACCAGCGTGGTGACCCAGACTGTCATTGATTTGCTTGAATCTATCCAGGTCCAAATACACCACTGCCAGCATGTCGCCCGTGCGCTTGCTTTGCGCAATGGCCTGCAATGCGCGGTCCTGCAGCAGCAGCCGATTGGGCAAGCCCGTGAGTACATCGTGAAAAGCCAGTCGCTGCATGCGCGCTTCGCGTGCTGCAGTAACGGTCACATCTCTCAACACGGCAACGGCACCCAGCACCACCCCATCGGCAGATATGACCGGGCTGGCAGATTCTTCCATCTCCACCCGCTCTCCGTTGAAACGGTGGGTCACTGTCGTACGAGCGCGCTCGATGGCTTGTCCACTTTCCAGCGCCAGCCGCAGTGGAGACGCCTGGACATAGCCCCCAGTGGCATCACGCAAGACATGCATGATCTCCACCGGCTGGTGCCTGGCATCGTCCATGGTCCATCCCGTCAGCTCCTTGGCCACAGGGTTCAGGTACGTAATCCGGCCTTGTGCATCAGTGCAGATCACCGCATCGCTGATGGATTGCAGCGTCAAGCGCATGCGCTCTTTTTCTGTAAAGAGATCCGCTTCCATCGACTCTCTGCGTGCAAGCTCGCGGGTAAACATAATGGCCAAGCCCAGGCAGCTGAGCATCAGCAACAGTGCAAATGCCCCCAATTGCCATGCATTGCGCGCCCAGCCGTGCAACATCGCTTGCGTAGACTGCGCCACGTTCACCAAAAGCGGGTAGTGCCCAACCTTGTTGTGCGTATACAGCCGCTGCACCCCGTCAATCACTGCGGTCCCCACGAAGTTGCCCTGCGGTGTTGCCAGAAAGTGGGCCAGGTTCTGAGAACCCGCAAGGCTTTGCAGGCTCTGCATTTCTTGGTATGGAAAACGCGTAAGCACCAGGCCATCATCGCGGATGACATTCACGCCGCTGTGCTGTCCCAGGTTCATGGTGGAAAGCCATGCGTTGATGTCCTGCATGCGCAGCGTACCCACCACCACGCCTGTTAACAGTCCATATTTACCGCGTACTGCCCGTGCAACGGGCAAGACGTACTCGCCCATCAACAACTCTTTGGTCGGCCGTCCAATAAAAACACCGTGGTGTGAGTCGGTACGAAATGCCTGAAAAAAGTCATGCGCCAAGAACTGCTTACCCACACTCTGTACGCCTTGAGCACGGTGAACAATGCGCCCCTGGTTATCCAGCACCAGCAAGTTGCTGTTGTTGATGTCTCGCCACAGGGCATCCAGCAAAGCCTGGTTGGGTGTGGTGTCCTCGCCATTTTCCAGCACCTGTGTCTCACGCAGGGCAATGGCGGTTTTTTGCAGCGACAGATCAACGGCATCCAGCGACCACTCCAGCCCCTTGGCCAGGGTACTGCTGAGGTTGGTATTGGTACGCAGCTGGTAGTCCCAATGCTCCTTGCGCATGGACCACATCGTATGAACGAACAGCGCACCAATCCCCAGCGAGACAATCAACGCCAACCAAGCAATGCGGTGTGAAAAGAAACGATAGATCATGGGCCTAGGCATGTCCGTTTATTGTATGAAGGCCGTCAGCCCATGTTTGGCCATAGATCAAGACCCTCGCTGGGCGGGCTTTACCGCTGCACCACGCACTTCCAGTGCGGCCTCATCGAGCAGCTGGCCTTTCATATCGCGCAACTGCAGCACATGCCTTCCCGGCCATGGCTGCCACTGCACCTGACGGCCTTGTCCCAGCAGTGTCCCTGCCATGTACCAGCGCACGTCGCTGCGGTTGGCTGTGAGCTGCAGCTTCTGGCGCTGCGGTGGAATATCAGGATCCAATGCCAAGATGGTTCCATGGGTTGGCGACTCAATGCGCGCTTTGGCTGAGACAGCATCGGCGGTTTTGATCGACGCAGGCTCATGGAACTGCGCTTGCTGTGTGCCCGCCATGAACCACTCCAGACGGGCGGGCTCCAGAGTGTGCCCTGGCGTGGTGGCGAGAAAATCTACTTTCTGCTGCACCAGGCCCGGCGCTACAGCCGGAGCACGACTTGGCGTGCGTGCGTTCAGTCCCACCATGATGTCGGCCCAGATAGGGGCTGCCCCGCTGCTGCCACTGACACTGTGCATGGCTTGACCCGACGCATTGCCCACCCACACACCCACGGTATAGCGCTGTGACCAGCCAACGGCCCAGTTGTCTCGCATGTCTTTGCTGGTTCCCGTCTTGACTGCCGTCCAAAACCGTGTGCCCAGCACGCTATCCAGACCAAACGTGGTGGAGCGCGCCTGTGCGTCCGACAAGATATCTCCCACGATAAAAGCGGCCTGTGGCGAGAGCACTTGAACAAACTCTGCGCGGCCTTTTGGAGAACGCACACTGGCAGCGACGGCAGAGAAACGCCCACCATTGGCCAGCGCACGGTAAGCGTTGGTCAAATGCAGCAAAGGCACCTCTGCGCTGCCCAGCGCCAGGCTGTAGCCGTAATAGCCTGCGCCCTCACGCAAAGGCATGCCCAGCTGGCGCAGCTGGTGGAAAAATGCATCGGGCGTCACCATGACCAAAGTGCGCACCGCAGGCACATTCAAGGATGCAGCCAATGCCATGCGCACCGACACCCAGCCTTTAAACCTTCGGTCATAGTTTTGCGGGATATACAGGCCTGACGCCGTCGCGATCTGGGCAGAAGAGTCATTCAGCAATGAGGCTGCCGTCAGCCGCCGCTCATCCAGTGCCTGCGCATACAGGAAAGGCTTGAGTGTGGAGCCAGGCTGCCGCCAGGCCAATACGCCATCCACTTCGCTGGCCTGACTCAGCGTTCCGGAAGACCCCACCCACGCCAGCACTTCACCACTTTCGTTGTCCAGCACCACGGCCGCACCATCCTCAACGTTGCGGCCCTGCAACTCACGCAGGTGGCGCTGCAGGCTTTCAACGGCCAGGCGCTGTACTGGGGCGCTGATGGTTGTCTTGATGCCTTTGGCAGGAATGGCTGCATCCGGGTTACGAGCATTCCAGACGCGCTGCGCCCAATGCGGGGCAATCCCTTCACTGGCCGGCCATAAACGCGCGCGCAAGCTTTGCTCCGTGCGCCACTGCACCGCCGTGCAATCTGCGCCCGAGGGCTGCATTTGCGACTGCACCAGTTCTTGCCAGACACCACAGGCCCGCTGCGCCACCACCGAAACGCTGGCATTGGGCCCACGCACCAAAGCCGCAGCAATTGATGACTCCACCTCATCCAAGCCATGTGCGGCCTTGCCAAACAATGTCCGGCTTAACGCATCAATCCCGACCAGCTCTCCACGAAAAGGCAGCAAATTGAGGTAGGCCTCCAAAATCTGGTCTTTTCGCCAGCGGCGCTCCAGCTGTGTCGCCGCCAGCGCCTGCCCCAGTTTTTGCCCTACTCCACGGCCGCTGTTGCTGGCGCGCCAGTCTTCATCCAGCAAGCCGGCAAGCTGCATGGTGATCGTGCTGGCACCCCGGGTTTTACTGTTCCACAGGTTGCCCCATGCAGCAGCAGAAACGGCCCGCCAGTCCACGCCGCTATGGGCGTAAAACCGCTGGTCCTCGCTGACCAGCAATGCCAGGCGCAAAGCAGGAGATACATCACGCAACGCCACCCATTGCCCCCGGCGCACTTGCTTATCGGTGCGCAGGCGCTGCAAGACTTCGCCCTCGCGCGAAAGAACATGCGTCTCTGAGGATGAATAGCTACTGCGAACTTCCTGGTGCGAGGGCAAGGACCAGGCCACCATCGGCAGACAAAAAGCAGTGACCAGTAAGAAGGTGCGCATAACGATGGCTATTCGAAGAATTCGCTCTAATTTAAACGCCAATCACTGCACGCACGGGCTGATGATCTGACGCCTGCGTCTTTTCATCCACCTCCAAGCTGCGCACTTGACTGCGCAAGCTGTCACTGACCCACACGAAATCACAGGCCACTGGTTCAGGGCCAAATTGCCGATCAAACACTTTGAAGGTATCGGGCCGTCGCGCCCCAGGGTGCAGCAAGTTCCACACATCACTCCAGCCAGCGCCCACCATGCGCTCAGGCCAGCCCGCTTGCACGCACTCCATTGCCGTGGCTGGTGATCCCAAGAGGTCATATTCGGCGCTGTGCACTTCAAAATTGAAGTCTCCGCACAGCACGGCATGTGCTGTATGTGGCTTGCTTTGAAAAGGCGAGCCGTCTTGCGCCTGCTGAGGCGGGCACAACGCTTGAGAAAGGGCCTGCAGATGCATCTGCCGCAAATGCTGCGTCTGCGCGATACGCTGCCTGCTTGAGTAGTATTCCAGATGGGTCGTCATGACACGCACAGGGCCCAGGTGGGGGTCTTGCACCGTCACGACGGTACACATGCGCGGCATGGTGCGTACTTGCCCCTGCGCAGGGTAAGGCAGTGGGTGGTGCTGCACCTGCAACACAGGCAGGCGCGAGGCGATCAAATTACCGAACTGCTGCATGCCTGCTGCCGTCCATTCATGCACTGCTGCACCAAACAAAAGGGTCCAGCCCGGCAACAAAGACTGCAGCTGTGCCAGCTGGTCTTGAGGGTGCCCATTCAATTGGGGGTAGTTGATGGCAATTTCTTGCAGGCAAAGCACATCGCATTCACCCATTGCTTCAATGGTTTGCACAATACGCTCGGGGCTGACGACTCCGTCCAGGCCACAGCACCACTGTGTATTCCAGGTCACCAAGTGCATACCAAACTCTCTGACTCTCTAAAAGCAGTGTTATACCGACCATGTCCGTGCATTTTGACGGGGCTATCAGAATGACTGCTGCATGGCAGTGGCAGAAGCCCTCGAAAGCTTGTACGAAATTTTGTTAACTTTTTCAGCATCCATGAATCAACCTACCTCTTTTTGTGACCAGGCCTGGCAAAACAACCTCGCTTTATTCAACGCAACGCTGGAGCTGCCCTTTAACCAGGCGCTGGCCAACGGCACATTGCCCCGCGAAGTGTTTCAGCATTACATGATTCAAGACGCGCACTATCTGGTTGCTTTTGGCCGCGCCTTGGCGATTGCCGCAGGCAAGGCCGATGATGCACAAGGCTTGGTGCAATTTGCAGCAGCGGCGCAAGAAGCGGTGGTGGCTGAGCGCGAGCTGCACCATGGCTTTATGCACGAATATGCCATCAGCCCTGAGCAGTTCCAGAGCACCCCGCTGTCGCCCGCCTGCCACCATTACTGCCATTTTCTGCAATCCGTGGCATGGGGCCGCTCATACCCTGTGGCTCTGGCGGCGCTGCTGCCATGTTTTTGGATTTATGCAGAGGTTGGCCGCGACACTCTGGCCAAGGCTGCCCCCCATCACCCTTACCAAAGCTGGATTGACACGTACGCGGGCGAAGATTTCCATGCCCATGTGCGCGCCGTTCGCCACACGGTGGATGCGGTGGCCGCGCAAGCCGATGCCAAGACCATTGCAGACATGCACGCCGCCTACACCGATGCCGCGCGCCTGGAATGGATGTTCTGGGACAGCGCTTACCAGCTGAAAACCTGGCCTTGCTAAACGCAGCAAACACCACCCAGTAAATATTTGATTGGCCTTGGCAACAAGGGACGAAGCCACAGGCAATACAGGCGTGCAGGCGTACGGCAACGCCAGCCAACGACGATCCAGGGTGGTGTTAACGAGCCTAAGCGCCTTCGGCATGCCCCGGCGCACGATTGAGCAGCACTGTGCGCTGGTCTGCACTGACGGACAGATAACGCTCGTAGTTGCGCAATATGTCGGCAATCAGCTCCTCATGGCGCAGATATTGAATGTCATAGCCTTCTCGGCCATCGGCAAAGAAGGTGATGGGCTCCACCACATGCCGGCGCGTGCTTTCCTTTTCATCGGCCACTTCTGACAGCATGAAACCCGGCAGCTTGCGCTTGATGGGACGTACGCCATAGACAAAGTCACGCAGCTCGGGCGTAGGTATCACCAGACGCACAGTGCCCGTCTCTGCACCGGCCTCTTGCTCACTGTAGTCCTGCACCTGTGCCTGTATGCCCTGGCGCTGCATTTCTGCGGCCACATCACGCATGGCAGGCAACACGGTTTTTTGCAAAAACCGTTTCACATCGCTTGCCGTTGGCTGGTGCACGATCTGCTCCAGCCGCTTTCGCCAATGCTGGCCAGTCCAGAAGCTGGTGGCAGGTGACAAGTCTTGCCGTGCGTGCGTGACGTCGGCCTTCATCCCTCGCCACAGGCCTATGCACAGCACCGCCATGATGGCAGCCACTGGCATGGCCGCCACCAGCGTCATCGCCTGCAGGGCCTTCAGGCCGCCAGCTAAAAGCAGCACGACAGCCGTCACACCAAGCACTGCAGCCCAAAACAGACGCTGCCACACCGGCGAGCGGGGGTCACCGCGCGAAGCAATCGCATCGACCACGTAGGCACCCGAGTCGGCCGAGGTCACAAAGAACAAGGCAATCAATACGATCGCCAGCCATGACACTGCCTTGGCCAGTGGCAGGTATTCAAAGAAACGGAACAGCAACGCGTCCACATTGCCTGCAGATTGCGCCAAAGCGCCTTGGGCCACATGGGTGTCAATCCAGATTGCACCATTGCCAAAGGCCGTCATCCACAGCAGGTTGAAAGCGGTAGGTATCAGCAGCACACCCACAATGAATTCACGCACCGTGCGCCCGCGCGATATGCGGGCAATGAACATGCCCACAAATGGTGACCATGAAATCCACCACGCCCAGTAAAGAATGGTCCAGCCACCAAACCAGGCCGGATCTTGTGCCGGCTGGTATGCAAACGTGCGCAACGACAGGCTCACCAGACCAGACAGGTAGTTACCCACGTTCTCACTGAACGCCTGCAGCAAGAAAACCGTGGGGCCAAAGAACAGCACAAAGCCCAGCAAAACGAACGTGAGGATGAGGTTCACCTCTGACAGGCGGCGCACGCCTTTGTCCAGACCTGATGCGGCAGAAAGCCCCGCCAGACTGACGACCACCACAATCAAGCCCACGCGGAATGTATCTGTGCTGGTATCCCAGCCCGTAACAATGTTCAGGCCCGCTGCCAGTTGCAAAGCGCCATAGCCCAGCGTGGTGGCCAGACCGGCAATCGTGCCAACCAGTGCAAAGGTGTCTACGCCATGCCCGATGGGCCCATTGATGCGCTGCTGCAGCAAGGGGTACAGGCCCGAACGCATGGTCAGCGGCAGGTTGTAGCGAAAACCAAAATACGCCAGCACCAGCCCCATCACGCCATAGATGGCCCACGCATGCAGACCCCAGTGAAAGAACGTAGAGGTCAGCGCCTCGCGTGCGGCCTCTGGTGTACCCGCAAGCTGCGTGGGCGGGCTGAGGTAATGCTGCAGTGGCTCGCCCACACCAAAGTACATCAGGCCAATACCCATGCCAGCGGCAAAGAGCATGGCCGTCCATGACAGAAAACTGAACTCCGGTTTGGCATCGTCAGGCCCCAGGCGGATATCGCCATAGCGGCTGCAAGCCAGCAAGATCAGGAACACCAGAAACATCGTGACGATGACGGTGTAAAACCAGTCAAAGTGACCCACCACCCATGACTGCGCGCTGGAAAAAATCCGGTCCGCCAGATCCGGGAAAGCGCCACACAACACCAGCAGTGCACCCAGCACTAGCAGAGCAGGTACCACCACAGGTGCGGAGAAAGTCGTTTTAGGCGCCGCGGCTGCGCCAGATTCATTTACTGGATGGGCCATGATCTTCGTTCTGTGGAGTTTGTGTTTCAGCGCGAGTATGCAGAGCATCGCCCGCCCCGGGCGTCAGACAAAACACGCAGCCTGCTGACTTTGAATATAAAAATAGCATTCAACGCTTACCCCACATCGGTTTCAGATAGATAACTATCTTAAATCGTTGCACAGCAAGCGCTGATAGCTACTATTTTAAAAACTATTGCGGATGCACGGGTGTGCTCGCTTCTTTACCCACCACCGTCGCCCACGGCTGAACGGTGTGGCTGCGCACCAGCCCATGCACGACATAGGGATCTGCCTGCACAAACTGCTCGACCGTGTGGGCGCTGTCACAGCTAAAAACCAGCACGGCGCTGCTGGGGGGATCACCCGCCGCCCCACCCAGCAACAGCTCACCACGCGCCTGTGCAGCCCATGCGTGGCGCAAGTGTTCATTGCGAAACAGGTTACGCCGCACCAGGTAATCGTCGGTGTATTGGTAAGTCAGCAAATAGTGCATAAGGTCTTTCTGGCCCAAGGTTGAGCGACGGACTGTCTATTTCATGGCGCTGCAAGGCAGGTCACGCAATAGACAAACACGCCGCTCAGGGCTGCGCCACCTTCCAGCGTGCGTTGGGCAGCTCGCCAAACATCTCTGGTGCATACAGCGCTTCAGCCCGTGTGGGTGGCAGGGCAAAGTCACCGGCATTGTTCAAACGCACGGTGTATTCCACCACCGACACACCCTTGGGCAGGTAGTCCCAATACACCCGGTAGCTGTCCTGGCCACGCTCCACAAATGCAGGCCACGCGCCTTCGCTCGCTTGGCCTTGACCTTGCTGCGCAACTTCAGAGTCACGCCCCAGACCACTGCCCAAGATGGTGGCACCTGCGGGAATGGGATCGCTCAGCGCCACCCATGTCATGTCGGCGCTGGCATTGACCTCCAGGCGCACGCGCACCACATCACCACGCCGCCAGTTCTGGGCATTGGCCCCTTGCACAGCGCTGACCGTCTTTTTCAGCACATAGCCGGCATTCATAGGCTGGGTGCGTGGCACAGCGGCAATGGATTGCAAAGCCACCCACGGTTTGCCGGTGCCACGGTGCTGCACGCTCAGCTGCCCCATGCGGCGTTCGCCCCAAGGCAGGAACATGGTGCGGTCTGGCAAATTTTCCACCGATGCAGCGCTGCCCGCAGGCAAGGCTGCGGTGACGGCTGCTGGCGCAGGCGGCACATTCCAGTGCACGGTTTGCGTGGCAGTACCCAGCAGCGCCGTGGTGTTGCCGGTGACTTCTTCGCGCTCAAAGCGCTGCGAAAACTCACGCAGCGCCAAGCCCGCCCACGTATTGGCCGTGGTTGTTCCCCACGAACCCAGTTTCTGGCGTGCCAGCAAACCCGTGACCAGACGAACGCGCTCCGCATCCCAGGCACTGTCACCCATGGTGGTCAGCAGCAAGCGCGCCACGTTCACATCAGCGCTTTGCATCAGCCACCACCACTGGTCCTGCGCATCGGTGCTAAAGCCCACTTGAGAGCCTTGATAGGACAGGCGTGTTTTCAGCACTTGCTGCGCCTCTTCCATGCGCTGGTCATGCGCAGGCACTTGCGGCATTTGCTGCAAGATGCTGAGCCAGTCAATCACTGCATGCGTTGGCCAGTCTTGCGGGGCCAGGCTGATGCTTTGCAGCATGGCCGGGCGTGCCTTGCCACTGCGTGCCAAGGCCGCAATGGCAGCGAGCTTGCGTACATCCAGATCCTTGCGCGGGCTCCAGTGCTGGCGTTCGATACGGCCTTCGACAAAGGCAATCAAACCAGACTCCATTCGGGCCTTTTCAGACGCTGGCAATTGCAGGCGCTTGTCTACCGATTGCAGGCTGTGGTTCACCGCCAGCAGATGCGCAGTCAGGCTGTCACTGCCTTGCGCACGGCGACCGTCTTGCGGAGGGAAATACATGGCCAGACCATCGTCGTCCAGGTACGTGGGCAACTGCGCCATCGTGCGCTGCCACAGTTGCACATCGTTCAGTCCAATGGCTTTGCCTACGGTTTGTTCCAGGCATGCATACGGGTAAGCCGCCCACCAGTCTCGCAGACCGGGTGCGCCGTTCTCGCTGTCTGCCAGCTTGTCGCTGAACGTCAGGCGCAGTCCGCCTTTTCCGGGAATCGCGTTCTCAGGCCAGCTCAAGGCCTGCTCCCAGTGGCTCTCAATTTGCTGCACCGTGGCCTGTTGCACAGCCAGCGGCACTGCGGGCAACAAGCGCTGGCTCACGGCCAACTCGTCTTGGGCACCCGTCTTGGTGTCCTGGGCATGTATCTGCCAATGCCATTGACCTTGCGCCGCCTGCATCAAGCTGGCGGGCACGGTCACGTCCCAGGTCACTTCACGCGCTTCCTGTGCCGGTACTTGCACAGTCTGCGCGGCCAGTTCTGCGCCCGATACCTTGGGCTGCAACTTGACCTGCATGGGCTGATCGGTAGTGTTACGCACTGTGAGCATGGCGCGGAACTTGTCGCCCTCGCGCACCACGGGTGGCAAGCCACTGATCAGTTGCAAATCCTGGCTGGTGCGGATGTCCACACTGCCTGTGCCAAAGCGCTGCACACCGTCATCGGCCACTGCCACGATGGTAAAGCTGGTCAATGCATCGTTGAGCGGCACCTCCAGTACCGCCTGGCCCTGGGCATCGAGCTGCAGCTTGGGTTGCCAAAGCAGCAAGGTATCCAGCAGCTCGCGCGTGGGTGCACCCTGGCCACCGCCGCCGCCCGGCGCAGCTGCTTTGCGCCCGTAATGGCGCCGTCCCACCACTTCCATCTGGGCCGTGGCGGTATCTACCGCCCAGCTGCGGCGCTGCCACATGGCGGCGCGCAAATCCCAGCTTGCGTTGGCAGACAGCTCCAGCAAAGCCTTGTCCACTGCCGCCACAGCCACTTCAGCATGTGCGGCAGGTTTGCCATTTTGCAGCGTTGCGCGGATGGTGATTCTGGCTTTGTCTCGAATCTGGTAGCTGGACTTGTCAGCCTGCACCGCCACGTTCAGTTGCTGCGATCGGTCTTGCACTTGCAGCTCTGCAACACCCAGGCGGAATGCAGGCTTGCTCAAGTCCACCATGGCTGTCGGGGCGACATATTCCTTGCCGCCGTACCAAAACGAATTCCACCACTGGCGAGGCGCTTTGTAGCCCCATGTGAAAAAGCTGTACCAGGGCACTTCGTACAAACGGCCACGCAGGGCCAGCACGGTGACATAGACATTCGGCCCCCAGCCTGCTTGCACAGGCAGCTCAATGGTTGGGTCTTTGCCCTCCAGCTGCACCACCTGGGTGTGCAGCACGCCTTCGCGCTCCACGCTGACCAAGGCAGTCGCCTCGCGAAAGGGCATGCGCACTTGCAGCTTGGCCGTCTCACCCGGTGCGTAGCTGGTCTTTTCCGCCAGGACATCCATGCGGTCGTGGTCCTGTCCACCAAACCACAGCTCACCTTGTCCTGTCACCCAGACAGTGTCTGCCGCACGCGCCGTGTGGCCCTGCTTGTCTTGGGCAGAAGCAATCAGCTCGACCTCGCCCGCCTCTACGACCTGCACTTCACAGAGCAGCAAGCCGCGTGCATCACTTTTACCGCTGCACACTTCTCCCAGATCTTTGCTGTTGCGCTGGTTGTCATAACTGTAGAAACCACCCACCAAGCGCTTGCGTGTGGTGGTGGTGGTGTGCTGCACGGCTTGCACCTTCAGCGGGACACCCGCCTGCGGATTGCCCTGTGCATCTACAGCCACCGCCTGCAGGCGCATCTTGCGTCCGACAGACATCCAGCCTTCCGTACGGATCCCTGCCAGCACAGCTGCAGGCCACAGCGTTTGCGTACTGCGCAAACTTTGAATTTCACCGTTGGGATCTGCAAAGCTGGCCTCCAGCACCAGACTCTGTGGCGCAGTGACCGGTGGCAGTGCGGGCAGCTTGACCTGGCCCTGACCTTGTTTATCCAAAGTTAATTTCAGCTTGTCGGCCACCAAACGCGATCCATCACTGCTGACATCCTCGCTCTCGCGATCTGCCTGCTCTTGCGTGCGTGGCGCGCTAAAGTTGTAGCCTCTCCAGCGCTCAAAATTAACGCTGTAATCTCGCAGCAAAGCGCTGACCTGAACATCCTGCCCACTGGCAGCACCGCCGTTGATGAAGTTCAAACTCACGGCCACAGGTGGTTCTTTGGGCTGTACCAGTGCGCCCTTATCTACCGGCTGCACACTGCCCTGAAAGACCGGCAGCCTGAATGCCTCGACACGGAACTGCCCAGACTCCATCACACGCTGCCCGCCTTGTGCAGAAGCAGCCCAGCGCAGCTCAACGGTGTACATACCCAGCTTTGCAGCTTCAGGCACTGCAAAACTACTGGTTGCATTGCGGCCCCCATTTTGGGTCGCAGCCCACTGCAGCGCTTGCTTGTATTGCTGCCCGCTGCCTACGTGGGTGATGACCTGCTCTACCGGCCAATCCTGGGGCAATGCCAAACCCTGCACGGTTTGCGTGCGCACAAAGTGCTTCATCGACACCGTCTCGCCAGCCCGCACTAGGTTGCGATCGAAAACGGTGTGTGCTACACGCTCAGGTTGATTGCCCCATGCGGTGGGCACATTAAATCGCCAAGGCTCGATGCCGCGCTGCCAGTCACTCCAGACAAATGCCGTGTCCTCCACGCCTTTGTCACTGTAGCGGGCACTGACAAACCACTGGCCGCTGCCTTCGTGCATATCGCAGCGTGGTGCATCTTTGCCCAAGTCGGGAAGCTGCAGCAAACCCTGTGCATCGGTCTGGCCCGAGTGGTGTGGCCTGCCACGGCAGTCAGAAACCTGCACTTTGGCACCGGCAACTGGCAGCCCCTTGTCCAACGAGGTCACCCAGACTGCAGAGCCTTCGCGCCCCAGCTTCAGGTGAACCGCCAAATTAGTGACCAGAGCAGATGTACGAACAAACATGCTGCGCGGAGCACCCAAACGCTCATCGAGCAAAGCCGCGCCCAAAAGAGGCGACTCCACTTCCAGCACATGGAAACCGGGTTGCGGCAAAGGAATGCCGACCACTTCAAACGGACGGGGGTCCCCGTCCTTGGACTTGGGCAAGCTCAATGACTGCACGCCCTGCTGCCCTTGCAGCAAAGACACCGTGCGCGTGGCCAGAGAGTGGCTGTCGTTTTCATCCACAGGGTTGGGCAAGCGTGTCTTCAATTCACGCTGCGCCTGTTTGCGGTTGACCCAGCCGCGGTCATAGCGCTGCACCAGATCCCACCAGCGAATGATGTCGGCGTCGTTGACCAGCCGCAAATTTCGCACCTGTGCACCAGCGCCACTGGCACGCACATCCATGGCTTCTACTTTGCGCACAGTCACGGGCAGCACAGCCGTGCCCTCATCACCTTCGGCAAAACGCTCCAGCACGCCAAAAGGAGATGCGCCAAACTTCACCAGTGGCGGGGTGTCCCCCATGACCAACGAGAGAGGAAAAGAGCTGGCATTCACCAAAGCCCGCCCCGCGTCATCCTGGAACTTCTCTGGCAACACCAGTTGGTACTTGCCCAAGGGTTCAAACGGTGCAGCAAAGCGCAGTTCGCTGAACGTGTCCTTGGACTCTTTATCCAGAGTTGGCTGTATTTTCTTTCCGTTGAACAGCAGGTGCACCTGCTTGACCTGCGCCTCAGCCACAGGTGCAGAAAAAGACACCACAACGTCACGAATCGGCAGACACCCTGCATTGGCCCGTTCGCGCTGGCACTGCAGCTGTGCCGTGAATGCTTCACGGACATTGAAGTCCAAGGTCTTGGTGTTTTTATTGGCCACACCATTGGCCATCTGCACGCCAGCGCCATAGACCAGCTGCATGCTGCTGCCAGCAGTCAGGCGGCGATTGCACTCCAGCGCCGCATAGTGGCCTTTGCCAGAAAGCTCGAGCGCTTGGGTAATTTTTCGCGTTGCTGCATCGTCCAGCACACGTACAGGAATGCGTTCTCCCACATCCTGGCTGCGGCAGTACACATGCTGCTGCAGGCTCTGCGGTGTCGCCGCGCCATTGAGCTGCAGCACAAAGGTCTGCGCCTCATCCACTGCTTCATAGGTGCTGGGCCAGGTCTGAATGATCGAGGGGCCAGCCACTTCAAACTGATAGCTTGCAGCACCTGCCAGGGCTTCACCCGTGGGCGACTTGAAAGCTTTATCTATCTGCACATTGCAACGTGTTCCAGCGGGCGGGCTTTGTTCAAACTGCCACACCCACTCGCGTGCATCGTTCCATCGGCCCGTACCTTTGCCGGCTTGTTCTGGCAGACACTGCACACGCACCGGATCTGGCGCCTGGGCATTGCCAAAGCGCACCGCATCCGCTGCGGTTTGCACCACCACCTGGCGCACATCACTCACGCTCCCTTTGGGCGTGACTTGGGTAATAGATACCGCATGGGCCGCTCCAGACAGCGATGCCCCCGCGGCCATGAGCCCCCACAACACATTCAAGCGCATCTGCAGCCCCTAATCATTTTTTGTATTGATATGAATATCGCCAAGCCTAGCACTGACAGCACGCATCGTTTCATCAGACATTGGCGCTTTTTTCAGGCAATAAAAAAGCCGCGGCGCAATGGCCTGCGGCTTTGGCACCCACAATGCTATGGCGATTTACTGAGGTTTGAAGCCACTTTCGCTGATGATGCGCGTCCAGACTGCCGTGTAAGTCCGCTCACGCTGCGCCAATTGCGCAGGTGTCATTGAATCTACCACCAAGCCGATCGCCTCTAGCTGCTGACGAATGTGCGGCTCCCGCACGCTGTCTGCCAAGGCTTTGGAAAACCGCTGCGTGAATGCTGCAGGCACGCCTTTGGGGGCATAAATACCGTAGTACGGCATGTCTTCCAAGCCTTTGAGACCTAGCTCCGAGAAGGTGGGCACTTGCGGCAACATGGGCTGGCGCTTGCCACCCAGTACTGCCAGCACACGCAATTTGCCTTCCTGGTGGTAATTCACAAAGTCTTGCACTGAGCCAATGCCAGCTTCAATCTGGCGACCCAGCATGTCCCCGATCATGGGGGCACTGCCCTTGTATGGGATGGCAATCAGATCCAGCTGATAACGGTTGGCAATTTGCTTGACCAAGAACTCTGGCGTGGACGCCGGTGCCGGAATACCCACCGCACTGCGGCCACCCGCAGCTTGACGCACCCAGTCCAGATATTCCTCAAAAGTCTTGGCTGGATGCAGGGCCGATACTGCAAACGTATTCACAAATGAGGCAAAGCCCCCCACAGGCTCAAAATCGAGTGCCGGATCAAACCCTGCATGGCGCACCACCTGCGGCAAGATGGAGATGCTGTGGTCATGCGTCAAGAACAGCGTTGTGCCATCAGCCACCGAGGCTTTGAGTTGCTGCGCCGCAATCTGCCCGCCCGCACCGGGCTTGTTTTCAATGATGACCGTGCGCCCCAAGCGCTGGCTCAGCGGCTCCTGGAGCAAACGTGCAATCACGTCTGTGCCCCCGCCGGGTGGAAAACCAACCAGGATGCGCACAGGTTTGTCTGCAGCCCACGCCCAGCGGCCCCCTGCCACGCTGGCTGTAGCCAGCAGCGCTGCTTGGGCAGCAGTTTGGGCAAGGAATCGACGACGTGAAGCGTGGGTCACTAATTTCTCCAGCAGTTAAAAATAAAAGCAGCCATACACGGCCATCTGCTAGCTTATCAGTCGAAAAACGCAAAAATTCTACAAAAAACATAGCAAATCGTGATGCACCCATTCGCCACTTAATGCACACAATCTCTGCAAGCAAGGCACCAACAAAGAAAAAGGGACGCCTTCAGCGTCCCTTTTTCTTGATGTTTCAATCCGCTCGATCAAGCAAAAACGTCGCGGTCATCCCGCCAAACGTGCGCGGTGCTTGGCCAGTTGAATGCGAACTTGCGCAGGCGCAGTGCCACCCAGGGTATTGCGTGCGTTGAGTGAACCCTCCAGGCTCAGCACCTCAAACACATCAGCCTCTACGCTGGGGTTGAAGGACTGCAGCTCCGCCAGAGGCAGCTCGCTCAAGTCCACGCCCTTGGCGCTGGCCAGCTTCACGGCGTGGGCCACAGTTTCGTGGGCATCGCGGAAAGGCAGGCCCTTCTTGACCAGGTAGTCCGCCAGATCGGTGGCGGTGGCGTAGCCCTTCAAGGCAGCAGCGCGCATATTGGCCGCGTTGACGGTGATACCGCCTTCTTTGGCGCCAGTGGCTGGATTGACCTGACCGCCCATCATTTCAGCAAAGATGCGCAGCGTGTCCTTCAGGGTGTCCACGGTGTCAAACAGCGGCTCTTTGTCTTCCTGATTGTCCTTGTTGTAGGCCAGAGGCTGTCCCTTCATCAAAGTAATCAAGCCCATCAGGTGGCCCACTACGCGGCCTGTTTTGCCACGCGCCAGCTCAGGCACATCGGGATTTTTCTTCTGGGGCATGATGGACGAGCCCGTTGTGAAACGGTCGGCAATCTTGATAAAGCCAAAGTTCTGGCTCATCCAGATGATCAGCTCTTCCGACAAGCGGCTCACGTGCACCATGCACAGCGAAGCGGCAGCCGAGAATTCGATGGCGAAGTCACGGTCACTGACACCGTCCAGCGAGTTTTGCGACACGCCTTCCATCCCCAGCGTCTTTGCAACACGCTCACGGTCCAGCGGGTAAGTGGTACCAGCCAAGGCGGCAGAGCCCAGAGGTAAAACGTTCACGCGCTTGCGCACGTCCAGCATGCGTTCAGCGTCGCGCTTGAACATTTCAACGTAAGCCAGCATGTGGTGGCCAAAGCTCACAGGCTGCGCCACTTGCAAGTGGGTAAAGCCGGGCAGGATGACTTCTACGTTCTTTTCGGCCACTTCCACCAGAGACAGCTGCAGCTCTTTGAGCAGACCTTCGATCAGATCGATCTCGTCGCGCAACCACAGGCGTACATCGGTGGCCACCTGGTCATTGCGGCTACGGCCCGTGTGCAGGCGCTTGCCCGCATCGCCCACCAAAGCCGTCAGGCGCGCTTCAATGTTCAAGTGCACATCTTCCAGATCCAGCTTCCACTCAAAAGCGCCAGATTCGATTTCTTGCTTGATTTGCGCCATGCCTTTTTGGATGGAGGCATAGTCGTCCTGACCAATCACGCCTTGCGCAGCCAGCATTTCTGCATGGGCCAAGCTGCCCGTGATATCAGCCTTCCACATGCGCTGATCAAAGAAAACGCTGGAGGTATAACGCTTGACCAAATCGCTCATTGGCTCAGAAAACAACGCTGACCACGCCTGAGCCTTGGTGTCGAGCTGGTTTTGGGAGGGCTGTGTGTTGGTGTTATCAGACATGGGAGGGCAGAATTTCCAATTACGACTGACACCCGGAACACCCGGATGCCCTATGCACAAGCCGCAAATTTTATCGAGCCAATCGCCTTCTTTCGAATCTTCGGATACGACAACCCCTCAGCCTAGTGCAGCGCTACCTGTTTTAATTTTTGACGCCTGCCATCTGGGCGTAGTTTTGCGCGCTGTACTGGGGGTGGAAGTGGCTCTGGCTGTTGCGTCGCTTTACGCCAGTCCGAATGCCCGGGAATGGCTTCTGCACACCGCCTGGCTGACCAGTGGAGGGCTGCCAGGCACTTTAGTGTGGCTGCTCATGGCCTGCAGCCTTAAGCGCGCCCTGCACCGCATGGATGGTCCGCACCAATACGCCACCGGTATCGCGCTGGGCGTGGTTGCAGGTCTTTACGCCACAGCCATGCTGGCTATCACTGGCGATGTAGGGCGCATGCACTGGCTGGCCAATGCCGTCGCAGGCGGGCTGATGGCCGCCGTCATTGTGGGCTACCTGGTGCTGCGCGCCGAGGGCCGCACCCCTGCAGCCACCAAAGCACAGCTCACGGCGCTGCAAGCGCACATACGACCGCACTTTCTGTTCAACGCCCTCAACAGTGCCATCGCGCTGGTGCGCGAAAACCCCGCTAAAGCAGAGCGGCTACTGGAAGACCTGAGTGATTTATTTCGAGCCACGCTGCAAGACCCGCGCAGCACTATTGCACTGCACGAAGAAATTGAACTGGCCCAACGCTATCTCGACATCGAGCAAATTCGTTTCGGCAATCGGCTGCAGGTGGAGTGGGACCTAGATCCCGCTACCCTGAATGTCGGTTTGCCACCACTTCTCCTGCAGCCCTTGGTAGAAAACGCTGTCAAACATGGGGTGGAACCCTCAATCATTGGCGCGAAAGTAACAATCTCAGCGCGACTCTTACGAAAAAAATCCATTTTGTTATGCGTCACCAATACACTGAGTGCATCGAGACGCCAAGGAGACAAGGCTGCAGCTACCAAAGGTCAGGGCATGGCCCTTGCTAACGTAGAGCGGCGTTTGCGCTTATTGCACGATGTTCAGGCAACGTTCAGTGCAGTGCAAAAAGATGATGTTTTTGAAGTTCGAATCTCTCTGCCGTCCAGTTAAGTACATAACCATAACCATCCGGAGATAAGAGATGCATGTGCTGATCGTCGATGATGAACTGTTGGCCCGTAACCGTTTGCGAGTCTTGTTGAGCGAATGCGAAGACCCCTCTTCTCCATTCATCGTCGAAGAAGCAGCGAATGTGGCCCATGCCCAAGACTTCCTGCAACGCACTGAGCTGCCTGTGGATGTTGTCTTGCTCGACATTCAGATGCCTGGCCCTGACGGCATGGTTCTGGCGCAAATGCTGCGCAATATGAACCCCGCTCCGGCTATTGTCTTCGTCACCGCTCATTCCATGTACGCCGCTGGCGCGTTTGAAGTGGATGCTGTGGATTACCTTACCAAGCCCGTGCGGCTGGAGCGACTGCAGCAAGCCATTGCAAAAATTCGGCGCATGCGTGCTTTGCAAGGCACCACCAACACAACCGATAGCGCCCCTGCACTGGTCATTCGAGACCGCGGCCGCGCCGAACGTGTGCCATTGCACCAGATCGTGTACCTCAAGGCCGAACAAAAGTACGTCACCGTGCGCACGGCATCACGCACGTTCATCCTGGATAGTTCACTCAGTGAGCTGGAACACCGCTTTCCCAATCAGTTTGTGCGCATTCACCGCAACGCCCTGGTCAACCCTGCGCAAATGCGTGTGCTGGAAAAAAATTACACCGATGAAGAAGGCGAATGCTGGGCCATGCGCCTGCACGGTGTTCCAGAGATTTTGCAAGTGTCTCGCCGTCAGCTGTCTTCTGTGCGCTCTGCCATTCAAGGCGTCTTGCGCAACAGCACACACACCCAGCAAGCCGAGCCTGCCTGAACGCCACTAGAGCGCCCCCCAGCAAGACGAAGACATGTACCGCGCAGCAGACAGCTACAGCACACAGGTACGCCAGGCTATGAAGCAGCCACGTACCAAGGGTCGCGCTAACGGATTGGAAAGCGTACAGCGCAAAAAAATGGCACCAATGGGTGCCATTTTTGAATGCGCCGCACGCCACTTGTCAGTGCGCGTGGCCACCGTGTGCCAAGCCACTGACCACTGTCACCAACACAATCCCGGTAACCAGCCACACCACTTGCACCAGAGTTTCTTTGGCTGACAGGCGTTTTTGCAACTGAGGGATCAAGTCAGACAGCGCCACATAGACAAAACTGCTGGATGCCACCACCAGAAAATACGGCAAGGACTCGGCCAGACGGCCCACCAGGAAATAGCCGGTAATTCCGCCCAGAGCCGTCACAGCACCCGCCAAGGAAACTTTCAGCAAAGCCAGGCTCTTATGGCTGCTGTTGCGCAGCACCACCAAGTCACCAATATGGTGAGGCACTTCGTGGGCCAGGACAGAAACGGCCGCAATCAGCCCCAGGCGCATATCCGCCACAAAGGCAGAGGCAATCAGGATGCCATCGCCAAAGCAATGCACGCTGTCGC
Organism: Comamonas avium; assembly: GCF_014836675.1. Classification (GTDB taxonomy): domain Bacteria; phylum Pseudomonadota; class Gammaproteobacteria; order Burkholderiales; family Burkholderiaceae_C; genus Comamonas; species Comamonas avium. The sequence goes on along the minus strand of NZ_JACSQK010000005.1, from coordinate 18,912 downwards.
CTGTCAGCAAAGACCAGCCACCGCTTTTATGACTGTGCTGGTGGGTATGCCCGCCGTGGTGATGGGCGTGATCATGGTCAGGCGGCTCATGCTGGTGCTCATGGCCGTGGTGCCAAAGCTCGGCTTTGGTCAGTAGAAAGAAAAATACCACGCCAATGAGCAGCGTCATGAATAAATCATGGGCACTGGCTTCGCTGTTGAAAGCTTCTGGCAATAAATGCATGAAAGCCGTTGCCAGCAACGCGCCCGCTGAAAGACTCAATAGACCTTGCTGAGCGCGGTCACTTTGGTTTTTCCCAAAGCCGGCTTTCAGAAGAAAGTTAGCCACCCAGACGCTTCCGATCCCGGAAGCCAGAGTAGCCAAAATAATGGCGACCAATGTCATAGCAAATGTTTTCTCTCAGGCCTGTGGCCTCAACTGCGCAGTATTTTCTCTAAACAGGTCAAGACTTGCTGCGCGCCTTGCTGCTGACTGAGTTGTTCCAGTGGGTGCTTTTCACTGCCCCAGTCTCCCGCTCTAAACAGCCTACACAAGCTGTCAAGGGGGTACAGAGAAAAAATGCGTCCCTGCAAGGCGATGCATTCACCGCACTTGCTGCCGTGATGTGGTCATGGAAACTGGCAAATGAGAATCATATCCATTGCTGCAGGTGCTGCGCCCATAATCGTGGTTTGAACTCCCTGCCTCACCGTGTTGAGGTGCGCAGCACCACAAGGCAGCGCTGCCCGCTGATGCTACCCCTGCATCAGCCAGCGGGTGATGCCCGCACTGGCAGCCCCCAGCAGCACCACCAGTAAAAACGGAGCCCGTAGCCACAAAGCAACGCCCGCTACCACCAAAGCTGCCAATCGCGCATCTGCCACCAGCACTGTGCCTGCTGCGAACGTATTCATCACGGTCAAGGCCGCCAGCAAAGCCACGGTCATGGATGCCGCCACTTGCGCCATTCTGGGGCTTTGCAGCCACCGTGCAGGGACGGCATACCCTGCCAGCTTCAACGCAAAGGCAGCGGCACTTGCCAGCACAATCCAGTGCCACAGATCCAGACTCATAAGGCCTCCTCGGTGCTCAAACCAGCGGTTTGCGCGACCGCGCTGCGCCACCAGCCCCATGCGGCGCCTACCACGGCAGCCACCAAAATTGGCAAGCCAGGTGCCAGCAAAGGCACAGCCAAAGCCGTCAGCACTCCGCACAGCACAGCCAGTGCCACGGGCTCACGCTGCTGCAAACGGGGCCACAGCAGGCCAAGAAAAGCCGCTACCGCCGCACCATCCAGGCCCCACTGGCGCGGATCACCCAAAGCATCGCCCAGCCAGGCACCCACAAAAGTGAAGACGTTCCACAGCACAAACACACCGACACCCGCTGTCCAGAAACCGCGGCTTTGCTCTGCAGCATCGATCTGCCCCGATGCTGTTGCGGCCGATTCATCGATCGTGACCTGTGCAGCCAGATATTTGCGCCAGCCCTTGGGCTGCAGCATCCGGTTCATCTGCATGCCGTAGACCGCGTTGCGCACCCCCAGCAACGTGGCTGCACCCAATGCGGCCGATCCAGCCCCCCCGCCAGCAATCACGCCAATAAAGGCGAATTGCGACCCCCCTGTAAACATCAGCGCACTCAGGGCCATGGTCTGCCAGATGCTCAGACCTGCAGCGACTGCCAGAGCACCAAAGGAAATGCCATACAGGCCCGTAGCCACCGATATGGAAAGCCCCATACGTACCGCAGGCGTGAGAGATGACGGCCTTATGAATGTGTTTTGCAAATGAGACATTTAAAAATATAGCTATTAAGGCAGCCTATACGGGCGATTTCATATGAAAAGTATCTGAAAACATTTATCAGTAAGCGTTAGGTGCTCTTTTATTATTCAACGCATTTTCAGATCGATGCCACCAGCTCGTGGCTCACACAGCAATCTACGCATAAAAAAGCCGACCTTTGGCCGACTTTTTTATAGCAGATGCCCCCTTCTGGCAGAGCATCTTTGGAGACAACGGCTCAATGAGCCTTTTCCCAGTTCTCGCCCACGCCCACTTCTGCCAGCAGCGGCACTGACAGCTCAGCCACGCTGGCCATCACGCCCGGAATGTGCGCGCGCACCCAGCCCTCTTCCGCAGCCGGCAGCTCAAACACCAATTCATCGTGCACCTGCATGATGACCTGAATATTCGGCTTTTCTGCATCCAGCTTGGCCTGCACGGCAACCATGGCTTTTTTGATCAGATCCGCCGCAGTTCCTTGCATGGGGGCATTGATCGCCGCACGCTCCGCCGCTTTCTTGCGTGGGCCACTGCCTCCGTTAATTTCAGGCAGGTACAGGCGACGGCCAAAGACGGTCTCCACATAGCCTTGGGCGTGCGCCAGCTCGACGGTTTCATCCATGTAGCGCTTAACGCCGGGGTAGCGCTGGAAGTATTTATCGATGTACGCCGCTGCGGCCTTGGTTTCAATGCCCAGGTTCTTGGCCAGGCCAAAGCTGCTCATGCCGTAGATCAGGCCAAAGTTAATCACCTTGGCATAGCGGCGCTGCTCGCTGCTGACGGCATCCACGTTCACCCCAAACACCTCCGCTGCAGTGGCCTTGTGCACGTCAAGACCATTTTTGAAGGCGTTGAGCAAAGCTTCATCGCCCGACAGGTGGGCCATGATGCGCAGCTCAATTTGCGAGTAATCAGCGCTGGCAATCAGCTTGCCTTCAGGGGCCACAAAGGCTTCACGCACACGCCGCCCTTCAGGGGTACGCACCGGAATGTTCTGCAAATTTGGGTCATTGCTGGACAAACGCCCAGTCACTGCCACGGCCTGCGCATAGTGCGTGTGCACACGGCCAGTGCGTGCAATGGCCATTTGCGCCAGCTTGTCGGTGTAAGTGCCCTTGAGCTTGGACAGCGAGCGGTGCTCCAGCAACTTGGCGGGCAGCGGGTAGTCTTCTGCCAGCTTTTCCAGCACTTCTTCATCCGTGCTGCGCGCACCGGTCGCCGTTTTCTTGACAACGGGCATGCCCAGCTTGTCAAAGAAAATTTCGCCCAGTTGCTTGGGACTGGACAGATTGAAGGTCTGGCCTGCAATCTCATACGCCTCGTTTTCCAGCTGCAAGATGCGTGCGCCCAAATCATTGCTCTGGCGCGCCAGCGCACCGGCGTCAATGCGTACGCCATTGCGCTCAATGCGAAACAGCGCTTCGCTGGTCGCAATTTCCAGTTCATAGATGTGGCGCAGCTTGGCATCGTTTTCCAGCTGCGGCCACAGCACGCCATGCACATCCAGCGTCTGGTCAGAGTCTTCACACGAATACGCGGCCGCCTTGTCCACGGCCACCTGTGCAAACGGAATTTGTCCTTTGCCCTTGCCGCACAGGTCTTCGTAAGTCATTCCGGTGCGGTTCACGTGGCGCAGCGCCAGGCTGGTCAGGTTGTGCGGGCGGTGCACTTCCAGCACATAGCTTTGCAGCATGGTGTCGTGTGCATAGCCGCGCACGCTGATGCCGTGGTTGGCAAACACGTGCTGGTCGTACTTGACGTTCTGGCCCAGCTTTTTCATGCTGGGGTTTTCCAGCCAGGGCTTGAGGCGCTCCAGCACCATGGTCAAAGGCAGTTGCTCAGGCACATCCATGCCTTCGTGGCGCAGCGGAATATAGGCAGCTTCGCCCACCTGCACGCTGAAAGAGATGCCAACAATCTGCGCCAGCATTTCATCCAGCGAATCCGTTTCCGTATCAATCGCGGTCAGCGTGGCTGCTTGAATTTTCCCCAGCCACTGGTCCAGCTGTGCCTCGGTCAGGATGGTGGTGTAGACCACGTCACGCTGCTGCGCCGCCACAGCCACTTCGGTTGCGGCGGCATCATCTGCATCAAACATATCGCCCTGGGGCGAGGGCGGAGCAGCTTTGGCCTTGGCTGCAGCGGCAGGGGCTGACGCCTCTGGCGCCGGCACGCCCAGCGTACGCGCCAGTCCCTTGAAGCCATATTGCTCGTAAAAGGGCATCAGGCCTGCGGCATCAGGCTCGTCCAGCGTGATGTCATCAAACGCAGGCAGGCCGGGCACATGCTCTGCCAAATCACAGTCGGTTTTCATGGTCACCAGCTGGCGGCTCAACGCCAGCTGGCCACTGGCAATCGCTTCGCGCAAGTTGTTGCCTGCCACGCCCTTGATGGCGTCGGCATGGGCAATCAGATTGTCCAGCGTGCCGTACTCTTCCAGCCACTTGGCAGCGGTCTTCGGGCCCACCTTGGTCACGCCAGGCACGTTGTCCACGGTGTCGCCAATCAGCGCCTGAAAGTCGATCATCTTCTCGGGCGGCACACCAAACTCAGTGGTCACCCCTGCCACATCACGGCGCTTGCCGTTCATGGTGTCGATGATGGTGATACGTTCATTGACGAGCTGGGAAAGGTCTTTGTCGCCGCTGGAGACGATCACGTTCATGCCCTGCGCAGCCGCCATGTTCGCCAGCGTGGCGATCACATCATCAGCTTCTACGCCCGGCACGGCCACCACTTTCCAGCCCAGCAGATCCACCACCGTGTGGATGGGCTCGATCTGACTGCGCAGATCGTCTGGCATGGGTGAGCGTGTGGCCTTGTACTCGGTGTACATGGCATCGCGAAAGGTGGGACCGCTGGCGTCGAACACGCACACTGCGTAATCCGCCACCACTTCTTTGCGCAGCGCCTGCATCATATTGATCATGCCCCGGATGGCGCCCGTAGCCGGGCTGCTGGGGTCTCCGGGCACAGCCCGCAGGTCGGGCATAGCGTGGTAGGCGCGGTACAGATAGCTGGATCCGTCTACCAGCACCAGTGTCTTGGAATTGCTCATAGCTGGAATTGTGCCTGCCCTCTACAATTTAGGTATGCGCGCAGCCACCATCATCCTCACCTCCTTCCTGGCCGTAGCCCCCGTGCTGGCACAGGACAAGGGCGAAAACTCGCCCCAACCCAATGCACAAGCTTCAGAGCAGCTGCAAAATACGGAGCAAAAGGGCGATAAACGCAATCAACGTATTGAGCGCATTCGCGTCGAAGACGAAGGCAGCCGTGTGGACGAATTGCGTGTCGGTGGCGAAACCAAGAACATTACCGTTCAACCCAAGGTGGGTAATTTGCCTGCTTACGAGGTGCAACCTCAGAACGCTGAAGGTGCCGACGGCACCAATGGCCGCCGCGTCTGGCGCGCTCTGCAGTTCTAAGCCCCCTCTTTTTTCCTCACCTGCTGTCGCGCAATCGCCGCAGCAGGCTTTTTTCTTTCTTTCATCCTGAGCGATGGCCGTTTTTACCGAAGTTTCTGACAAAGACGCGCGCGATTTACTGCGCCGCGTTCCCCTGGGCCAGCTCACCGAGCTGCGTGGCATTCAAGGTGGCATTGAAAACACCAACTACTTCCTGACAACAGATCAAGGGGAGTGGGTACTCACATTATTTGAGCGCCTGACTGCCGAACAGTTGCCCTTTTATCTCTATCTGATGAAACACCTGGCGCATGCAGGCATTCCGGTGCCCGACCCACAGGCAGATGCAAAGAGTGGCGACATCTTGCACAAAGTCTGCGGCAAGCCCGCGGCCATCGTGCAAAAACTGCGCGGCAAAAGCCAGTTGCAGCCTCAGCCCGTGCACTGTGCGGCAGTGGGCGACATGCTGGCGCGTATGCACCTGGCTGGGCGCAATTACGACCGCGAGCAACCCAACCTTCGCGGCCTGCCCTGGTGGAACGAGACAGCGCCCGTGGTATTGCCACACCTGGAGCCTGCCACTGCCGAGCTGCTGCAGTCCGAGCTGGCCTTTCAGAACCACACGGCCGCATCCAGCGCCTACCAGGCCCTGCCCCGCGGCCCCGTACACGCCGACCTGTTTCGCGACAACGTCATGTTTGAAGGTGAAACACTCACCGGCTTTTTTGACTTTTACTTTGCCGGCGTAGATTCTTTCCTGTTTGACCTGTGCGTGTGTCTGAACGACTGGTGCATTGACCATGCCACCGGTGCACACGATGCCGCCAAGGCACAGGCCATGCTGGATGCCTATCAGGCCGTGCGCCCGCTGCAAGCTGCGGAGCGCCAGCTGTTCAACGCCATGCTGCGCGCTGGCGCACTGCGGTTTTGGATTTCACGTCTGTGGGACTTTTATCTGCCTCGTGAAGCTGCCATGCTGGTGCCTCACGACCCCACCCACTTTGAGCGGGTGCTGCGCCAGCGCGTGGCCTACCCTGCAACGCTAGCCCACCCGCTGACAGCGTAAGCTCAAGCCACAGCAGCCCCACGCCACACTCTGCTGGTGAGGTGTGGGGTACAGTTCAGCAGATCGCAAGCGCTGCTTTGAGTGGCTTTTTTCTTGCGTACCACACAGACATGAAACTTCATATCGTTCCTGCCAGCACAGGCCTGCAATGGGTCAAGCTGGGCATGCAAACCTTCTGGCGCCAGCCCATGGCACTGACTGCACTGCTGTTTCTCAGCATGGCAGCCGTGTCGCTGATTGGCATGCTGCCCGTCATTGGCCCCTACATTGCCCTCGTTCTCATGCCCTCGGTATTTCTGATCATGATGCTGGGCGCAGCAGAGGCCTCTCAAGACCGTATTCCACGCCCCAGCCTGGTCATTGCCCCCTTTCGTGGCGACAACCCACGCACCAAGGCTCTGGCCATTCTGGGCGTTTTCTACGCCGTAGGCATCATGCTGATCGTGGCGCTGACCTCGCTGTTTGACGACGGCAGTCTGGCCCGCCTGTCTCTGAGCAACGAGCCCATTACCCCCGAAATGGCTGAAGAGCTGGTGCAGCAGCCCGGTTTTCACATTGCCCTGTGGGGCGGCTTTTTTCTCTACAACCTGCTGGCCATGCTGATGTGGCATGCACCGGCCCTGGTGCAATGGCATGGCGTGTCTCCCGTCAAAGCGGTGTTCTTCAGCGTTGTTGCCTGTGTACGCAATTTCCGCGCTTTTTTCATCTATGCCATTGGCTGGCTGGGTCTGGCCATTGGTGCAGGTCTTGCACTGTCACTGATCACCGTGGTTCTGTCCTTGCTGCTGGGCTCTGCTGTGGCACTGGCAGCCAATATTTTGACCGTCATGCTGGGCATGGCCTTGGTCACCATGTTCCTGACCTCTGCCGTCTTCACCTTCCGTGACTGCTTCTCGCCACCCGACGAAGAGCGCACTTTGCACGTGGACGATGTCACCTACGACTACAAATAAGCGGCACAAGCCGCAATAAAAAAGGGACGCCTTCAGCGTCCCTTTTTTATTGCTCTATCTGTCTGCTTCATTTGAGCCGCTCACACCACCCAGCAAGGCTTTGGTGTGTGTTGGAGGTGATGGCCAGCGGGTCTTAATCCACGATAGTCAGCTTGGCAATGGCCAGCGCCAGCCACTTGGCTCCATGGCGCGGGAAGTTGATGTGCGCCCGCGCATCATCACCCGCCCCTTCCACAGCCAGTACCTTGCCTTCGCCAAACTTGGTGTGAAACACCGTCAGGCCCTTGGCAATGCCGTGCGCGGGGGCAGCCTTCTGGGCTGGCACCACCGGGTTGGCAAACACTTCAGGGCCTTTGGGGCTATATGCACCAAATTGACCTCTGGCACCCGACTGCCAACCGCTGCCCGCTGCGCTCTTAGGCGCAAAACTGCCAAAGCCGCCCCTGGCGCTGATCCACTTGAGTGCGCTCTCGGGCAACTCATCAATAAACCGGCTGGGCAGATTGAACGTGGTTCGCCCATGCAGCATGCGACTTTGTGAGTGGCTCAGGTACAGGCGCTTGCGTGCCCGGGTGATAGCCACATACATCAGGCGGCGTTCTTCTTCCAGACCACCACGGTCACTCATGGCGTTTTCGTGCGGAAACAAGCCTTCTTCCAGGCCACCAATGAACACCACATCAAACTCCAGCCCCTTGCTGGCGTGTACTGTCATCATTTGCACCGCATCCTGACCAGCTTGGGCCTGGTTGTCGCCGGCCTCCAGCGCCGCATGCACCAAAAAGGCTTGCAGCGGCGAGAGGGTTTCGCCCGTCTCTGCATCTGTGCCATTCAGGGGCAGGTCCAGCACCGGCAAGCTGGTATCCAAGCCTTGGCTGGCAGGGCTTTGCGTCAGCGGAGCACCCGTTTCATCCATGGGCAGCGCCACCGCATCCTTGCCAAAACCTTCTTGCGTCACAAAGCTTTCGGCCGCGTTGATCAACTCTTTCAAGTTCTCGATGCGGTCCTGGCCTTCTTTTTCCGTGCCGTAGTGGTCAATCAAGCCGCTGACTTCCAGCATCCGCTCAATGGTCTGGCGCAATGTCTTGCCTTCTGCTTCTTCGCGCAGCACATCCATCTTGGCCACAAAGCCTTGCAGCTTGGTGCCTGCTGCGCCACCTACGGCCGTTACCGCGTCGTTCAGCGAGCACCCGGCAGCACGTGCGGTTTCCTGCAGCGTCTCTACGCTGCGAGCGCCAATGCCACGCGCAGGAAAGTTCACCACGCGCATAAAGCTGGTGTCGTCGTGCGGATTTTCAATCAGCCGCAAATAGGCGAGTGCATGCTTGATTTCAGCGCGCTCAAAAAACCGCTGGCCGCCATACACCCGGTAAGGAATGCCTGCGTTGAACAGCTTGCTTTCAATCACCCGGCTTTGCGCATTGCTGCGGTACAAAATGGCGATTTCCTGGCGGCTGTAGCCGTCGTTGCGCACCAGATCCTTGATCTCTCCCACGATCCAGCTGGCTTCATCCAGATCGGTGGGTGACTCCATCACACGCACCGGCTCGCCCGCACCCTGATCAGTGCGCAGGTTCTTACCCAGGCGCTGGCTGTTGTGCTCGATCAGCGCATTGGCACTGTCCAGAATATTGCCGTAGCTGCGGTAGTTCTGCTCCAGCTTGATCTGGTGCTGCACATCAAACTCGCGCACAAAGTCGCTCATATTGCCCACACGCGCACCACGGAAGGCATAGATGCTCTGGTCATCGTCCCCCACGGCCAGCACGCTGCTGGTAGATTGCATCTTGCCGTTGACAAATTCGCCCGCCAGCTGCTTGAGCCATGCGTACTGCAGCTTGTTGGTGTCCTGAAACTCGTCGACCAGCAAAAACCGAAAACGCTGCTGGTAATGGGCGCGCAACGCAGCGTCATCGCGTAACAGTTCAAAACTGCGCAGCATCAGCTCACCAAAGTCCACCACCCCTTCGCGCTGGCATTGCGCCTCGTACAGCGCGTACAGCTCTACCTTCTTTTTCGTATCAGGATCGGCCACCGGCACATCCTGCGGGCGCATGCCCTCTTCCTTGCAGCCTGCAATGAACCACGTCAGTTGCTTGGGCGGAAAGCGTTCATCGTCTACACCGTACTGCTTGCACAGGCGTTTGACCGCAGACAGCTGGTCCTGTGTATCCAGAATCTGGAAGGTGGCTGGCAGGCCAGCGGCCACATGGTGGGCACGCAGCAAACGGTTGCACAGACCGTGGAAGGTGCCAATCCACATGCCGCGCACGTTGTAAGGCAGCATGGCAGACAGTCGTGCCGTCATCTCCTTGGCTGCCTTGTTTGTAAACGTCACGGCCATGATGCCGCCGGGCGAGACCTGCCCTGTTTGCAGCAGCCATGCAATGCGCGTAGTGAGCACCCGGGTCTTGCCCGAACCAGCACCTGCCAGCACCAGTGCATGGCCCTGTGGCAACGTCACAGCGGCACGCTGTTCGTCATTCAGCCCTTGCAGCAGGGGTGAATTCTGAGAAGAAGGCGTGCCACCATGGGCACCGTCAAGCAAGTCGATTGGGAACATCCTCGCATTGTAGGAAGTGTGAACCACCCCAGGCACGGACAAGTGCATCCCGCCGCACAGCGGTATATGCCTGCGCATACACCGCTCATTCGAACATGCATGCACCAAGGGTATGCCAGCACATATAGAATCAATCACCGGGCCCAAGTTTTTGTGGTCCGGTTTTTTTTGGCCGCAATTTGCTTGCCTGCCAAAAAACCGGCCTCCAGACCAAGCGCCTACTTTGAAAATTGAGGCGGGTGAGATTCCCGCCGTGACCTTTCTGGAGCTTGGAAATCATGGAAATCTTCGACTACGACAACGTACTGCTGCTGCCCCGCAAGTGCCGCGTGGAAAGCCGCTCGGAATGCAATGCCAGCGTTGAGCTGGGTGGCCGCACCTTCCGCCTGCCCGTCGTACCCGCCAACATGAAAACCGTGTTGGACGAGAAGATCTGCAAATTCTTGGCGCAACACGGCTATTTCTACGTGATGCACCGCTTTGACATCGACAACGTCCTGTTCACCAAGGCCATGCAGTCGCAAGGCCTGTTTGCGTCGATCTCTCTGGGCGTCAAAGCAGCGGACTACGCCATCGTGGACCGCTTTGTGGCCGACGACATCTGCCCCGAGTACATCACCATCGACATCGCCCACGGCCATGCCGACAGCGTCAAGAACATGATTCAGTACATCAAGGCCAAGATCCCCGCAGCCTTCGTGATTGCTGGCAACGTGGCCACCCCTGAAGCCGTGATCGATCTGGAAGCCTGGGGCGCTGACGCCACCAAGGTGGGCGTAGGCCCCGGCAAGGTGTGCATCACCAAGCTCAAGACCGGCTTTGGCACAGGCGGCTGGCAGCTGTCGGCCCTGAAGTGGTGCGCACGCGTGGCCACCAAGCCCATCATTGCTGATGGCGGCATCCGCAGCCACGGTGACATTGCCAAGAGCATCCGCTTTGGTGCCACCATGGTGATGATTGGTTCGCTGTTTGCAGGCCATGAGGAATCCCCCGGCAAGACCGTGGAAGTGAATGGCGAGCTGTTCAAGGAATACTACGGCTCGGCGTCCGACTTCAACAAGGGCGAGTACAAGCACGTCGAAGGCAAGCGCATCCTGGAACCCGTCAAGGGCCCGCTGATGAATACGCTGATCGAGATGGAGCAGGATGTGCAATCGTCCATCAGCTACTCCGGCGGCACCAAATTGCTGGACATCCGCAAGGTCAACTACGTCATCTTGGGCGGTGACAACGCTGGTGAACACCTGCTGATGTAAATCTGCGCAACCGCATCCCCACCAAAGCTGCCTGAGGGCAGCTTTTTTAATGCCTGCCTGCAGCCTCCATAGAGCTCAAAACATCTTGATCACGGCATTAACAGCATGCAAAAAACTGCAACAATCTGTTAAATCAATGAACTTCAATTTGCCAGAAAACACAAAAAAATCTGCAAGTTAACCTCTCAGATTGGAGTTTCCAGATGAAGACAATGAAGAAAAAACTCATCGCTTCCCTGCCCTTTCTGGCTGCAGCTGCAGCGGGCTCTGCATTTGCACAATCGTCCCTCACGCTGTTTGGCAACGTAGATGCTGCTGCCACGGTGATCGATGGGCAAAACACATGGTCTGGCCTGAAATCGGGTGGCAACAAAGACAGCTACTTTGGCCTGCGCGGCGTGGAAGACCTGGGTGGCGGTCTCAAGGCACAGTTCTGGCTGGAATCCGGCATCAACGCAGACTCTGGCTCTGGTGACTCGGGCAACGGCCTCGACTTCAAGCGTCGCGCCACCATCGGGCTGAAAGGCAATTTTGGTGAAGTGAACGTGGGCCGAGACGAAACCGCAGCTTACAAAGCCATGAAACGCTATGACGTCTTCAAACACTCGGGCATCGGCGGCTCGCAAGCCTGGGGCATTGGCAACAACGACGACAAGCGCAAAGACAACCTGATCGGTTATGTCTCGCCCAGCTTTGGCGGTGTGACTTTGTCTGCCAACTACGCTTTCGGTGAAACCAACCACAGCACCTGGAAAACCAAGGCTTACTACGACGCAGCCGTTTCATACGATCAGGGACCATGGTCTGCCAGCTTGGCGGTGGAGCAGCAAAACAACGTCGACTTCACGGGAGCCAACATCCGTCAGCGGACCTACGCACTGGGCAGCAGCTATGACTTTGGCAGCATCAAGCTGACTGGCGCATACCGCCAAGCACGCAACACGCCAGCAGGCTTGTCTACCGTCAAGAACGAGACTTACTCGCTGGGTACAGCCCTGCCCGTGGGGGCAGCCGGTGTGGTGAAGGCCTCATATAACCACTACCGCTACCAGCCCGTAGGGGTAGCTACCAAGCTCAAGGCCGACCAGCTCTCTCTGGGCTATGAGCACCACCTGTCCAAGCGCACAGCACTGTACGGCACCTACTCATTCCTGAAGAACAAGGACTACAGCGCTGCGATGGGCGGCATGAGTCTGGAGCCTGCAGCACTGCTGAGCGACAGCGGCAAGCAGCATGGCTTGCAGGTGGGTCTGCGTCACACCTTCTAAGGTGCGACTTTCTGGTGGGGAAGGGAGCCTTTTTGAGGCACCTTCTCTGCATGAACATAGCTTCTAACGCCGCATAAACAAGCGTTAGAAGCTATTTTTCTACCCCCCAGCTGACTCATTGCAGCCACCCGCCCCGATATGCCCGCTTCGCCTTCAAATGCACAATCGCTGCCATGTCTGAAACTTTGAACCTTGCCAGGCCACCCCAGTTGCTGCTGCGCCCCGCCACAGCGCAGGACTTGCCGCAACTGATTGCCATTGAAAACGCCTGCTTCAGCCCGCAAGAGGCTGCGACCCCCGCCGCATTTGCCCTGCGCCTGCAACGCATTCCCGATTGTTTTTGGGTGGCGCAGCTGCATGGACAAGTCATTGGACTGATCAACGGCCCTGTAGTGGCCGAACGCTATATCCGCGACGAGCTGTTCAAACAATTGAACGCCAGCCCCGCAACTGGCGGTCACCAGACCGTACTGGGTCTGGCCGTACACCCAGCGCACCGCAAGCTGGGTATTGGCCGCCTGCTGCTGTCCCAGCTGGAAACCGTTGCCCACACAGCACAGCGAGAGACGGTGACACTGACGTGCCTGCAAGACCGTGTGCCGTTTTATGAGGCCTTAGGCTATGTGAACGAGGGTGCATCAGCATCCGTGCATGCCGCACAGGTCTGGCTGAACATGGTCAAGCCGCTGCGGTAAGCGGCATCCCCACTTGATACCCGTTGCAGCCATCTAGAGGCTCAAAAGAAACCATGATTGACTTGTCAACGCTAGCCGGATTCGTGGCCATCGTGATCGGCCTTTTCCTCATACCAGGGCCCGCTGTCCTGCTTGTCTTCAGTAGAACCCTTGAAGGTGGACGCAATGTCGGCATTGCGACGGGACTTGGCATTGCTGCAGGGGACTTTGTTCACACGCTTTTTGCTGCAGTCGGCCTCTCTGCATTGCTGATGACCTCCGCTCTGGCTTTCAGCGCTGTGAAGTACCTGGGTGCGGCTTATCTGATTTATCTGGGTGTGCGCACATTCATGGCCAAGCCCCAAAGTGCCACCTTACCCGAAGTCACACCCATAAAGGCTGGACGCGCTTTTCTAGAAGCAATTCCTGCTGAAGTCTTGAACCCTAAAACCGCACTTTTTTTCCTGGCCTTCCTGCCGCAGTTTGTTCAACCAGGCTCAGGCTCTGGTTTTACTCAGTTCATGGTGCTAGGCCTCATATTTGTGGCACTTAGCGCCGTCTATTCCAGCCTCCTGGCGCTCTCGGTCAAGCCATTGAGCCGAGCACTGAAAAGTTTGGGCAGATTTAGCCGCTGGCAAGGTAAAACGATTGGAGCCATCTACGTGGCTCTGGGCTTGAAGGTCGCCTTTCAAGAGCGTTAGTGCATCAGCGGAGAAATCTGCACATGGCTGCGAACTGCGCACTGATACACGCTCGCTCACAACCCAGAGCAGTCATTAAGACTGGCGTTCACAGCCGCAGCAGCGCAACTGATTTCACATCTATCAGGCATCAAATCGCTGCCCTGCGCGTTTTATTGTTTTGCACGTAACCCGCGCAGCAGCAGCTCCAATGCGGCGATTGCACGGTCCAGACGATCATCACCGTGCTCCCCATCCGCAATCCAGAATGCCGCTTCCGCCAAGCTGCCATAAATCAGTGAAGCCAACACTTGGGCATCGACTTGAACAACCACACCTTGGCTAATCAGCTCCTCCAGCTGATCGCGCATAGATTCAACGCAGTGTCGCTGTGATTGGGGTGTGGCCCCTCCCAATACAGCCTTGGCATCGCGCAGCACAATCCGCTGGTACTCAGGCTCTATGGCCATTTCCAGGTAAGCGCGGCAACGACTGCAAAAACCTTCCCACGGATCTTTTGCAGCATTGGAGATCGATGCAAGCCGCACATCCATCTCTGCATCAATGTGCTCGACAACAGCTGTCAGCAACCCTTTTTTATCGCCGAAGTGGTGATAGAGCGCACCACGCGTAAGGCCCGCCTGGGCCGTGAGGTCGTCCATCGATGTGGCTGCATAGCCGTATTCGCTGAATACCTTGCGAGCAGTTGCCAGCAGGGTTGCACGTGTTTCTTCCATGTCGGCACGGGTACGACGAACCATCAACTTTCTCCTTACATACGAGGTGGATGATTATTTACATTCATTGCGTATGTAAATATGATTTATTCATACGACTTGTATGTATTGTCTGCGCACCAAACCTTCCCGGCAAGCGTGCGTCTTTTAGGAGAGCGAGATGGATAACCCATACCGAGAACTGTTTGAAGCGCCAGAGGCCAGGGCATTTGTACTGGCAGGCCTGCTGGCCAGACTCGCGTTGCCCATGACAGGCATTGGCATCATCACCATGCTTGCACAGCTCAGGGACAGCTACTCCCTAGCAGGAGCGGTTTCAGCGACTGTCGTGCTGACCTACGCATTGCTGTCACCACAGGTCTCTCGCATGGTTGACCGGTACGGGCAACGAAGCGTGCTGCCGTATGCCACCGTTACTTGCGTCATCGGGATGCTGTGCCTGCTGGCAGCGTCCTGGTGGGCAGCACCAGACTGGACGCTTTTCCTCAGTGCCGTGCTGGTTGGCTGCATGCCAAGCATGTCAGCCATGGTGCGTGCACGATGGACTGCCTTGTACAAAGGACAGCCACGCCTGCAAACGGCCTATGCATTGGAGACCGTACTCGACGAAGTCAGTTTCATTGTTGGCCCGCCCTTGTCTGTTGGACTTGCAGTCGCTGCATTTCCACAGGCCGGTGTGCTGGCGGCGGCGTTATTGCTGCTGGCAGGCATGTACGCGTTGATTGCACAGCGCAACACAGAGCCGCCAATTGATGCGAATGCGAACACCACGCGTGCAACGAAATCGGTGATGCGTTGCCCCAAGATGCAGCTGCTTGCAGTGATGGTCGGGGCCATGGGCGTCATCGTGGGCACCGTGGATGTCGTCAGTGTGGCCTTCGCAGCAGCGCTTGGGCAGCCAGTGATGGCCAGCCTCGTCCTGTCGGCGTATGCCGCTGGGTCATGTGCAGCTGGACTGCTCTTTGGCGCCCATCGACCACAAGTGTCCTTGCATCGCCTGCTGCTGTGGGGCGGGGTTGCAACGGCTGCCTCCACCATCCCCTTGCTGTGGGTGAACCACATTGCAGCGCTGGCCTGCGTCGTACTGGTGGCAGGAATGTGCTTCGCTCCAACCCTGATTGTTGCCATGTCACTGGTCGAAAAGCTGGTGCCAGCACAACGCCTGACGGAGGGGATGACCTGGCTGCTTGCAAGCCTGAATGCAGGCGTGGCATTAGGCGCTGCAAGCTCTGGCCATTTGGTAGATGGCAACGGCACTCAAGCTGGTTTTTCTGTTGCCTTAGCGGCTGGGCTTGTGGTGGCTACAGCAGCACTGTGGGCCTGCCGGAGCCTGCCAGCGCACAGCCCGGCAATCACTGCCGTTTGACCACAGTCTTTCTGACTTTCCATTAAAGGAATCATTCCTGATGCTCGCTTTGAACTCATTGCCTGGTCTTTCGGCCCCGCGCTCCTGGCTGGCCGTCAGTGCAGCAGCCCTTGCCACATTCTCCGTAGTGACCACTGAAATGCTGCCTGTAGGCCTGCTGACTTCGATTGCAGGCAGTCTTGGCAGCACGACGGGGAGCACTGGTCTGGTGATTTCGCTGCCTGCTTTGCTGGCAGCCTTGTTTGCGCCGATGGTGGTCATCGCTGCCGCTGGAATGGATCGGCGCCAGCTGCTGTGCGGCTTACTGATGCTTCTGGTGCTTGCCAACATCGCGTCTGCATTGGCTCCCAGCCTTGAATGGATGCTGATCGCACGTGTGCTGGTGGGCCTATGCATAGGCGGCATCTGGGCGATTGCAGGTGGACTGGCCGCCCGGCTTGTGCCAGCTTCATCGATTGGGTTGGCCACGTCCATTATCTTTGGTGGCGTTGCGGCTGCTTCGGTATTAGGCGTGCCTCTGGGCGCGTGGATCGGAGACATGCTTGGTTGGCGATGGGCTTTTGTCTGCATGGCCGTGCTGAGCGCAGTCGTGCTCCTGCTTCATATGGTCTTTCTTCCACCGCTTGCAGCAAACAACGTGGCAACCGTGCGCCAGTTTAGAAAGCTATTGACCGTTCGTTCGGTCCAGATGGGACTGTGCTTGACACTGCTGCTGGTGGCTGGGCATTTTGCTGCATTTACCTTTGTACAGCCCCTGCTTCTGTCCGTATCAGGATTCGAGGCGCGGTGGATGGGTGTGTTGCTGTTCGTGTATGGCATGGCAGGCATTGCAGGCAATTTTCTCGCCGGCACTGTGGCTGCACGTCATACGCTGCCAACACTGACAGTGATTACCTTGGGCCTGCTTTGGGTGCCGTTGATGCTCCTGGCAGTTGGTGATTCGCAGATGGGTGGTGGCTCGGTCCTGCTGATTTGGGGACTGGTCTATGGGGGTGTTTCCGTGGGATTGATGACCTGGATGATGAAGGTGGCACCTCAGGCGTTGGAAGTTGTGACAGCGCTTTATGTTGCCGTATTCAACATCGGCATTGCTCTGGGCGCATGGGTGGGAGGCAAGGTCGTTGACGACATGGGCTTGACTGCCAACCTCTGGCTTACAGCCACGCTCGCGGCAGGCGCCGCGCTGGTAGTGTTCAGCATGACTCAATCGAAACAAACGCCTGGCGTGTCAGCCAAGGGCTAGCCATAAGGCTAATTGAGCGCATAGCCTCGGCCAAAGTGGCTCGATTTGAATAGTCTGAAGTTGGCTGTTTTGGTATCAAGCTCTGCTTGATTCAGGGCTTGAAGGGCGCCATCTAAGAGCGTTAGTGCATGCCATCACACCAGCCCACTTGCTCAGCCATGTCTGTGCTGTTGCTCGCGGGCATTGAAAGCACATCCCTTCAATGAAGGTAGGGTCAAGCTGCTTGCCTTAGAGCACATCTGTGCTGGCATCACTGCCGGGAAAGCAGCCACCTTGTCCTTCGCGCAGCAACAGGGCCTGCCCGACTCGAGATTGACCATGCCTGTTGTTCAAGGAACAGCAGAAAAAGCACGCACCATGCATGGCGTTGACATTGAAGTAACTTAAATCTTTAAGGTGCTCGCACAGAAATTAATAGTTTGACCTTCATATGCCTGCTCAATCCCCGCCGACGAAGAATTCCTGGCTATCTCTGCGCATACCCCCCGTTGCACTCTGCGCTTTGTGCGCGATCGCAATGTGGCTCCTTCCCAGCGTCCTAGCGATCGCTATTCCAGAAGCATGGATCATCGCCCTGGTGCTGGCGGCAATCGGGGGGATGCTGTGCATTGCAGGCCTTTTAGCGTTTCGCAGTGCAAAGACCACCGTCAACCCGATCCATCCAGCAGCGTCTACCGCACTGGTGGTGCGAGGGGTTTATCGATGGACGCGCAACCCTATGTACCTCGGCTTCGCATTGCTTTTGCTGGCCTTCGCCTTGTGGCTGGGCAAGTTGTCTGCGTTACTTGCTGTGCCGCTGTTCATGGCCTATTTGCAGCATTTTCAGATACGTCCCGAGGAAGATGCCTTGCGCCAGCGATTTGGAGCATCGTTTGACACTTATCGACAACAGGTTCGGCGCTGGCTATAAGCAACTTGAATCTGCTAACGTTTCACCGGAAATCTCCCGGCGCTGTACAACGATGTCTTTAGAAACTTTGCTTTTCTTCATTCCCGCATGCTTTGCTCTCAACATGGCTCCGGGGCCTAATAACTTGCTATCTGTGGCAAACGCCACTCGCCATGGATTCTGGGTTGCCTCAATAGCAGGAGCCGGCCGACTGCTTGCATTCATTGGCATGATTGCTATTTCAGCGACTGGTCTTGCTGCAGTATTGCAAGCATCACTGGCCGGGTTCTATGTCATCAAACTGATTGGAGCTGCTTATCTCTTTTATCTGGCCTTTCAGTTGTGGCGCGCCAAGCCACAGGGTCAAGAGATAAACAACACTCATGCAACTGCCAGCCTCTTTACCCTCGCGCGGCAGGAGTTTCTGGTTGCTGCAGGCAACCCCAAGGCGATTCTTATCTTTACGGCTTTCCTGCCTCAGTTCATAGATATTGCAGAGCCCGCCACACCACAATTTTTCACTTTAGGCACTGTTTTCTTGTTTTTAGAGTGGCTCGCGATTGCTGCATACGCCTGCCTCGGAAGTCATCTTAGGAAGTGGTTTGTGGAGCCCCGAAGCAAGCAAATCTTTAACCGTATATGCGCCTCATTGCTCGGAGCTGCCGGGCTGGGCCTGCTGCTCGCTCGGCGTTCAACTGCGGTTTAGTCAACGCTTATGACGACAGTTTTTGTCTGTGAACTCAAGCGGTCGATACAGCGGATTCGCTAAACATCTCCGCCGGGGTTTTGTTCCCTGGCAAGAACAACGCAATAAAAAACCAACCACCAGAACTGAAATTCGGTATTGAATGCAGAGTCAGCAAGCGCTGCTGACTGTGAAAAAAAAAGGAGCCTCAAAGGCTCCTTTTTCACATGCAGTTGAAAGACTGAAAATTTCTTTACAGCTTGCCCACCATCTCAGGCACAGCCACAAACAAGTCAGCCTCCAGGCCATAGTCGGCCACCGAGAAGATCGGTGCTTCCGCATCCTTGTTGATCGCCAC
>NZ_JACSQK010000004.1:447500-539702 GCF_014836675.1 Comamonas avium | reverse complement strand
GCTCAACTGCACGAATCCTGTCTTCGTATGAGTACATGAACTACCTCCTGGTAGTCCAAGTTTTTGTCCGCATCCCCCCGTCACCGGCGCGCTGCTGGATGCAGGCGTAGCGCAAGATGCTGTGGGCGCTGCCTGGTTTTCCAACGTTCGACAGGGCCAGATGGAGGCGCAGAACTCCATTCGGGGGCAATGTGCTCTGACGGCCATGGGGTTTGGCGGGCTGCCCATTTTCAACGTGGAAAACGCCTGTGCCAGCAGCAGCTCAGGGGTGTATCAGGCTTATGCAGCCCTTAAGGCCGGGCTGTTTGATGTTGTGCTGGTGGCAGGCACGGAGAAGATGTTCTATCCGGAAAAGCGCCAGGCCATGATGGAAGCCTTCTTTGGCGGCACTGATATCCATGAGATGCAGAACACCTGGAATGGTCTGCAGAGCATTGGTGCGGGCATCGGGCCTGAGCAGGAAATTGGCGGCGACTGGAAGCAGCAGAGCTTTTTCATGGATGTATACGCCTCACTGGCGCGCATGCATATGAAGCTCTACGGCACCACGCAAGAGCAGATTGCCTTTGCAGCTGCCAAGAACCATACGCACTCTGCGCTCAATCCACTGGCTCAGTACAACACGCCGATGACGCTGCAAGAGGTACTGCAGACCCCCACCATTGCCTGGCCACTCACGCGAGCTATGTGCGCGCCCATTTCAGATGGTGCTGCCGCTGCCGTGCTGTGCAATGAAAATGGACTCAAACAGCTCAATCGCGCACGCGCTGTGCGCATTCGCGGCATGGGGGTTTCGAGCACCGTACACCGCGCCGCACAAGCGCTTGAATCGCATTGCGTAGCGCTGGCGGCCAGCCGAGCCTATTCGGCAGCGGGAATTTCGGCCAAAGAGATCAACGTTGTGGAAGTGCATGACGCATCCAGCTTTGCTGAAATTTTGCAGATCGAAAATTTAGGCCTGTGCGCTCGCGGAGAAGGCGGCCCCTTCACAGCCAGCGGTTCCACTTCGCTGGGTGGGCAATGCCCGGTCAACGTGTCCGGCGGCCTGGTGTCCAAAGGCCACCCCATTGCCGCAACCGGACTGATTCAGATGCATGAACTGGTCACCCAATTGCGCGGTGAAGCGGGCGCGCGTCAGGTGAACGGAGCACGCATCGCTGTGGCAGAAAACGGCGGGGGATTCATCCGCATTGAAGATGCCGCCGCCGTGGTTACGGTGCTGGACAGGGCTTGAAGGGAAATTTGACATGACTCCTTTCGATTTCTTCCAGAGCGCGGTACTGCGCTACCCAGATGCTGAGGCTGCCGTGGTGCTATCCGGCAACTGCGAGGTACTTGAGCGCGCCAGCTTCAAAGAGCTTGAGCGCAAGGTGCTGAGTTTTGCTGCCGCGCTGCAAGACCTGACGGGCCAGCAACGTCCGCGGGTGGTGCTGGTGTGCCACAACGGCATGGCTATGCTCACGGCCATTTTGGCTACCTATCTGTGCCGTGGCGTACTGATTCCGCTCACGCCCAACAACCCGGAAGCGGAACTGCGTGAGCAAATTGGCGTGGCCAAGGCGGATGTGATCGTCATCGACGATACGGTGCAAAGCCTGAGCAGCGGGCATTCAGTGCCTGTCGTCCAGATTGGAGCGGCGCAGGAAGGTGTGGATTCTTTTGAGGCCTTGCTCACGCGCTTTGCTGATGCCCTGCCTCAGGTGCCAGAGGCGCAGGGCGAAGACATCATCGCGCTCAAATTCACGGGTGGCTCTTCTGGGCGTCCCAAGGCGGTACTGCAATCCGTGCGCTGCCTGAACACGATGATCTCCTCCATTCAGCAGGTCTATGCGTTCTCTGCCACTGACCGCTTCCTGCTGAACCCGCCCATGACTCACGGTGCTGGCGCGTTCGTGTTGCCGGTTCTTGCCAGCGGCGGGGCCCTGGTCATCATGGACGGTGTACGGGCCGAACCACTGCTGGACGCGATGTCTGCCCAAGAAGTAACGGGCATATGGGTACCCCCGACTCTGATGTATCAGATGCTGGATGCGCAGCAGGTCAAACCACGCGCTGTGCCGCGCTTGCGCAACCTGCTGTATGGCGGCGCAGGCTCCACCATGGAGCGCCTGCTGCAGGCGCGTACCCTGCTTGGCCCTGTGATTGGCGTGACCTACGGCTTGACTGAGGCACCAGTGATCATTGCAGGCATGCCCGGCAGCGACAGTGCGCACGATGTCAATCTGGGCAGCGCCGGCCGCTGCGGGCCGCTGACGCGCCTTGGCATCATGGGGCAAGGGGGCATGCTCTGCGCGCCCAACGAGCTTGGCGAAGTGGTGGCGCGCGGTGACTTGCTGATGAGTGGCTACCTGGACATGCCCAAGGAGACCGCGCAGGTGATGAGCCATGGCTGGCTCAAGACCGGTGACGTGGGCTATCTTGATGAGCGTGGCTACCTGTACATCAAAGGACGCTCCAAGGATGTGATCATCAGCGGAGGGTTCAACATCTATCCATCCGATGTGGAAGAGGCCCTGGCCAGACACGATGACGTGGCCGAAAGCGTCGTGTTTGGCATCCCCGACGCGCACTGGGGTGAGCGCGTGGAAGCGGTGGTGGAGCTCAAGCGCGGGCGCAGCATTGCACCCGAAGCATTGCGCCTTCATATCCGAGAGAAGCTGGGCGCTGTGCGTACACCCAAAGCCATTCACCTGATCAGCGATCTGCCTCGCAATTCGCTGGGCAAAGTTCAAAAGCGCCAGTTGCGAGACGAACTCGTCAGCAAGTTTGGAAAGACCTGAAGCCGGCGCTCTCTGTTTTTCGACCCCCCAGGCAACCAACCAGCACAATACTAAGGAGACAACATGGTCATGAAAAAACGCACGCTGATTCGATTCGCGCTTACAGCCGTAGCTACTGGCGCATTGGCTAGCGCCTTGGCCCCTGCAGCCATGGCGGACAGCTATCCAAGCCGTCCCATCAAATTCGTTGTGGGTTTCCCGCCCGGAGGCTCCACGGATCTGGTGACACGCATTGTCGCTGCGCAAATGGCTGAGGAGCTCAAGCAGCCCGTCATCGTGGAGAACAAGCCTGGGGCAGGGGGCAACATCGCGTCGCAGTTTGTCGCGGGTTCACCCCCGGACGGCTACACCATCTACCTGGGAACGCTGGCAACGCATGGCATCAACCCTGTGCTGCAGAAAAAACTGCCGTTCAACCACATCAAGGACTTCACCATGATCAGCCAGATTGGTTACTACACCAATCTCGTGCTGGTGAGCCCTGGCATACCGGTGAAGACCCTGGGCGAGTGGATTGCCTATGCCAAGGAAACCCGACGCCCGATGAACTTTGGCTCGCCAGGCACAGGTACCTCGCCGCACTTGACGGGTGAGTACTTCAAGATACTGACCGGCGTGAATCTCAGCCACGTGCCCTACAAGGGCAGTGGCCCGGCACTCACGGATCTGGTCGGCGGTCAAATCGACGTCATGTTCGACAATCTGCCCTCTGCACTTGGGCTGGTCAAGGGCGGCAAACTTCGCCCCCTGGCGATTACCTCCCGCGAACGCATCAGCCAGCTGCCCGATGTGCCGACCGCCATCGAAGCCGGTCTGCCCGATATGGTGGTGGATGCGTGGGTGGGCATGATGGCTCCGCAGAACCTGCCCAAGCCCATAGTGCAAACGCTGCACAACGCACTGACCAAGAGTCTGGACAACCCGCAGATCCGCGCCAAGCTGGAGGAGCGCGGAGTGACCATCAAGACATCGCAGCCCGACGAGTTTCTGGCGTATGTGAAGTCTGAGAACGAGAAGTGGGCCAAGGTCGTGAAGATCTCGGGGGCAGAGGCGAACTGAGGTTTTTCTCTGTCAACAAAATCGTCCAGTGCTTCGCAGGTAGCCCACAGCCTGCCGAAGCCATTGAAAAAGCCTGCTGTTGTTAACAACGGCAGGCTTTTTTGTGGGGGTGTGAAAACTTAGTTCTGGATGAGGACTTCACCGCGCAGGGTATAGGTCATGGCTTCGGTGATCTTGACGTCGACCAGCTGGCCCAGCAGGCGCTCGTGGCCCGGAAAGTTCACCACGCGGTTGCATTCGGTGCGGCCCATCAGCTCGCCGTTGTCGCGTTTGCTGAAACCTTCCACCAGCAGGCGCTGCACAGTGCCCATGCGCTCCATGCTGATGTCTTTGATGTTCTGGTTGATCACCGCTTGCAGCTCTTGCAGGCGGCGCAGCTTGACTTCATGCGGAGTGTCATCGTGCAGATTGGCAGCCGGGGTGCCAGGGCGAGGGCTGAAGATGAAGCTGAACGAGTTGTCAAAGCGCACATCGTGGATGAGCTTCATCATTTTCTGGAAATCTTCTTCGGTCTCGCCAGGAAAGCCCACGATGAAGTCCGAGCTCATCGCCATATCGGGGCGGATGGCGCGCAGCTTGCGCACTGTGCTCTTGTATTCCATGGCGGTGTAGCCGCGCTTCATGGCCATCAAGATTTTGTCGGAGCCGTGCTGCACAGGCAGGTGCAGGTGCGAGACCAGCTTGGGGATCTTGGCGTAGGCCTCGATCAGGCGCGGTGTGAACTCATTGGGGTGGCTGGTGGTGTAGCGAATGCGTTCGATGCCGGGGATTTCGGCCACGTATTCCAGCAGCAGGGCAAAGTCGGCAATCTCGGCTGTCTCGCCCATCTTGCCCTGGTAGGCATTCACGTTCTGACCCAGCAGCGTGACTTCTTTGACGCCCTGGTCGGCCAGACCGGCCACTTCTACCAGCACGTCTTCAAACGGACGACTGACTTCTTCGCCCCGGGTGTAGGGTACTACGCAGTAGCTGCAGTATTTGGAGCAGCCTTCCATGATTGACACGAAAGCCGAAGCGCCTTCCACGCGCGCAGGCGGCAGGTGGTCAAATTTTTCGATTTCAGGAAACGAGATGTCGACCTGGGGCTTGGCCTTGGCGGCACGGGCGTTCAGCAGCTCGGGCAGGCGGTGCAAGGTCTGGGGGCCAAACACCACGTCCACATAGGGGGCGCGCTTGATGATTTCATCGCCTTCCTGGCTGGCCACGCAGCCGCCTACGCCGATCAAAACGCCTTTTTCCTTGAGGTGCTTGACGCGGCCAAGGTCAGAGAACACTTTCTCCTGGGCTTTTTCGCGCACCGAGCAGGTGTTGAACAGGATCAGGTCGGCCTCTTCCATGTTCTGGGTAGGCTCGTAGCCTTGGGCTGCGCCCAGCACGTCGGCCATTTTGTCCGAGTCGTACTCGTTCATCTGGCAGCCGAAGGTTTTGATAAATACTTTTTTGCTCATCGTGTTCGCAGCGCCGCAGCTTTGAAGTTGCGGTCGCTTTCAATAAAAACGCCTGCCAGGCCAAGCTGGACGGTCGTTGTGGGAAAGAAGAACAGAGCGCCTGGGGCGCAGTGGTCGTGTTGCGGCGCAGTGGTTTTAGCGCTTGGCAGTCAAGCTGGCCAGTTCCTCAGGGGTGAGGACCCATGCTGTCAGCAGCCATTGGGTGCTGGCTTCTTTGAGATAGGCCACACGCAGCTCTTTGCTTTGAACGGTGTGGGCAAATATCAGCCGGTTGTCTGCGCTGAAAAGGCGAAAACCGGGCGCGGTGCGGATGGCTTGGCCATTGATTTGCGCATTGGGGATTTGGTCAATGCGCAGCACACCCAGCTGGGCGGTGTGTGGGAAATTGCGGTGACCGGGCTGTGCAACAGGCAGCACGGTCTGCACCGACGGCAACGTGGTGGGCGTCGATGGCGATGTGTTTTGGGCTGCACTGGTTACTGCGGTGGCCAGCAGTGGCGCAGCAATCAAAGAAGCAAGCACGCAGCGATTCATGGTGTTCATCCAGGGGCTGACAGATGCAGCATTCTACGAAAGTGTGGGTGGTGCGGCGCTGTGCTCAGGTTAGACCTGCCTTAGGCCAGTGGCAAGCCTGCGCCCGCTGCGTAGAGCGTGGCTTGTGGGGGGCGGCACAGGCCCCAGAAGCGCAAACCCGTCAGCTGGGCCATTTGTACTCCCATGGCGGTGGGTGCAGAAATAGTGGCCATTGCGCCAATGCCCAGCTTGGCGCATTTGCGTACCAGTTCATGGCTGCCTCGGCTGGAGAGCACGACAAAGCCGGGTTGCCCCAGTCGATCTGTGCGTGCCAGCCGCCCTAGCAATTTGTCCAGCGCGTTGTGGCGGCCCACGTCTTCAATGACCTCGTGCACCTGTCCATTGAGCGTAGCCCAGCCTGCAGCGTGGATGGCGCCAGCCTGGGCATTGAGGGTTTGCAGGGCGGGCAGGTTGTTGATGGCAGTCAGCACGGTGGGTAAATCCACTTGCGATACCCAGTCGCGTGCAGGCAATGCGTCAAACGACAGATCGAGCGCGGCAAAGCTCTCTACGCCGCACACACCGCAGCCGGTGCGCCCGCTGATGCTGCGGCGGTGGTCTTTAAGGCGTGCAAAGCAGCGCGAGGAGATGTCGACCTGCACCTGCATGCCGTTCATGCCTGCGGGCAAGCCCGCCGCAGCGGCATCGACAGGGCGTACGTCTATGCCATAGCAATCGCTGGCGTGGTCGATGATGCCTTCGCTGAGCGCAAAGCCGATGGCGAAATCTTCCAGATCCAGCGGCGTGCCCATCATCACGGCGTGGGAGATGCCGTTGAAGACCAGTGCAATGGGCACTTCATTGGCCAGCACGCGTGATTGAGCAACCACAGCGCGCTCAGCGTGGTGAAAGCGCACCTCACACGTGGTGAGGGCGGCTGGGGTTGAGGGTGTCATGGAGCAGGCGCTGGCGTCAGTCATAGCGCGCCATGATAGGGCTGCGGCGTTAATCCAGCAGGGCCACGCTTTTGATCTGGGCTACCACGCTCAAACCTTCGTGCAGGTTCAACTCGCGCACAGAGCGGGCTGAAACGCGTGCCAGCAGCGTGGTGTTGCCCGCTTGCAAGGTCAGCATGGCGTGGCCAGGGCTGTCTTCGCGCAGCGCAGTAATGCGTGCACTCAGGCGGTTCAAAATGCTGCTGCAGGTGGGCGATTGCAGTGCCACACTGACATCGCGGGCGAGCACGCGCAGGCGCACAGGCTCGCCCGTTGTGCGCTGTGACGCTCCAGAGATGAATAGCTCGCCGCCCTCAAAGGTCACGGTGCTCAGGTGGTCCTGTGCGTCATAAGCAGTGATATGGCCTTGCACCAGACTGGCGGCATCTGCGGCAGGGCCCATGGGGTGATCACGCTGCGCCATGGTGCTGGCGGTACTGCCCTGAGTGACCACGCTGCCGGCTTGCAGCAGCACCACATGGTGGGCCAGGCGCGCCACTTCATCTTGCGAGTGGCTCACGTAAAGCACGGGGATCTCCAGGCTGCGCTGCAGGCGTTCCAGATAGGGCAGCACTTCAGCTTTGCGTGCTGCATCCAGCGCTGACAGAGGCTCATCCATCAGCAGCAGCTGCGGGCTGGTAGCCAGAGCGCGGGCAATGGCCACGCGCTGGCGCTCCCCCCCCGACAGGGTCTGCACGCTGCGATCCATCAGATGAGACAGGCCCAGCAGCTCGACCGCTTGCTCCAGCGCCACTTTGCGGCGCGCCACAGGCGTGCGCTTGAGGCCGTATTCCAGATTGGCGCGTGTGCCCAGATGGGGAAACAGGCTGGCTTCCTGAAACACATAGCCCAGTGCGCGCTGGTGCGTGGGCAGCCATTGCTGGGTGGCGTCGTCTTGCCAGATCTGGCCGTTGACCATGACGCGGCCCTGGGCACGCTCCAGACCGGCAATGGCGCGCAGGCAGGTGGTCTTGCCGCAGCCCGACGGCCCGAACAGTGCCGTAATGCCGTGGCCAGCCAGTTGCAGATGGACATTCAGTGTGAAGTCCGCACGTTTGACATGCAGTTGGGCTTCGATCATGTGCGTGGCTCCTTGGGTTGCAGCCAGTGCAAGAGCATCAGCACGATAAAGCTAAACACCACCATGCCGCCGGCCAGCAGGTGGGCGTTGGCGTATTCCATGGCTTCTACGTGGTCGTAAATCTGCACAGATACCACGCGCGTTACGCCAGGGATGTTGCCGCCAATCATCAGCACCACGCCAAACTCACCCACCGTATGCGCAAAGCTGAGTACCGCAGCGGTGATGAAGCCGGGGCGTGCCATGGGCAGGGCGACAGTGAAAAAACGATCCAGCGGGCTGGCTCCCAAAGAGGCGGCCACCTCCAGCGGGCGACTGCCCAGGCTCTCGAATGCGCGCTGCAGCGGCTGCACGGCAAACGGCATGGAGTAAATCAGTGAGCCGATGACCAGACCAGGAAAGGTAAAGGGCAGCCTGCCCAGACCCAGCCATTGCGTAAATTGCCCCACAGGGCCATTGGGGCCCATGGTGACCAGCAGGTAAAAGCCGATCACGGTGGGAGGCAGCACCAGAGGCAGCGCCACGACAGCACCAATCGGCCCTTTCCAGCGTGAACGGGTGTGGGCCAGCCACCATGCCAGCGGCGTGCACAGAACCAGTAGCAGTACGGTGGTGACTGCGGCCAGCTCCAGCGTCAGGGCAATGGCGGCCCAGTCTTCAGAGGAAAGGATGGACAAGGTCTAAGAAAGAGTGAGCTGCTTGCGCAGGTGAAACGGCCACTTCAGCATCATTTGATGCTGAAGTGCTTGGTAGATAAGCGTTAGATGCTTTAAAAAGCATAGCCGTAAGCAGTAATGATGGCGCGTGCCTTGTCACCTTTGAGGTAATCCATCAGTGCTTTGGCAGCCACATTGTCCTTGGCATTGTTCAGCACAATGGCGTCCTGGCGGATGGGCTCGTGCATCTCGGCGGGCACTACCCAGGCCGAGCCGGACTTGATCTTGCCGTCTTCCATCACTTGCGACAGCGCCACAAAACCCAGCTCTGCGTTGCCAGTGGCTGCGAACTGGTAGGTCTGGCCAATGTTTTCACCTTGCACAAACTTGGGCTTGATGGCATCCAGCAGGTTCAGCTTGGTCAGGGTCTGCTCGGCAGCCAGACCGTAAGGGGCCAGCTTGGGGTTGGCAATGGCTACGTGCTGGAACTTGCCAGTCTTGAGTACTTCGCCGTTGGCATCCACATAGCCGTCCTGTTTGCTCCACAACACCAGCTTGCCAATGGAGTAGGTAAAGCGTGAAGCCGCATCGCCCTTGCCCTCTTGCGCAATTTGGGCGGGGGTCTTGTCATCAGCCGCCAGCAAGATGCCGAAGGGTGCGCCGTTGCTGATCTGGGCGTAGAACTTGCCCGTTGCACCAAACGAAAGTTCAGCCTTGTGGCCTGTGTCCTTTTCAAACTGCGCCGCAATCTTTTGCATGGGTGCAGTGAAGTTGGAGGCGACGGCGACCGAAATGGTTTCCGCGTGGGCAGCACCTGTAAACAGAGCGGCGATGAGGACGCAGGCACGCACGGAGGGAGATGTGAACATAATCGCTATTCCTTTTGTGAATAACGAAAGTATAGCCACACTGGCTCAAACTGTGGCGCAGTTGGCGGCATGATAGGCAGATGCCCCAGTCTCGTTCCGATGTCATCACCGCAGCCACCCAAGCGGCTGCAACTGCAACTGCTGCTGCCGCTGCAGCTGTTACGTCCAAGCCTGCCCCCACCCTGATGCAGGCGCTGGGGCACCCGCTGTCTGACCGCCGCTTGCAGGTGCTGCGGGCCTTGGGTGAATGTGGCTCCATCTCGCAAGCCGCCCGCGAGGTGGGGGTGAGTTACAAGGCCGCATGGCAGGCCATTGATACGCTGGGCAATCTGGCGGGGGTGCCGGTGGTGGAAAAAACCGTAGGCGGTGCCGGTGGCGGCGGTGCCAAGCTGACTGCTGCGGGTCAGGAGCTGCTGCGTGCCGCCCAGGCCATGGCGCAAGCGCGTGGTGCGGTCATGCAGCAATTGCAGTCGCCCGCTGCGCTGCAGCGCCTGGGGATTCAGACCAGCATGCGCAATCAGTGGCCGTGCCAGGTGCAGCGCGTTGATATTGCCGGGGCGCTGGCCTTGGTGCATGTCCAAAGTCAGCACGGGGATTTGCAGCTGACGGCCCGTATTACGGCGGAAAGTGCGCAGTTGCTGGGGCTGCAGGCTGGCATGCCGGTGCTGGCCATGTGCAAAGCCACTGCGGTGGACGTGCGTGCTTGGAGCCAGACGCCCGCAGCCAATACCTGGCCGGGAAAAGTCACGCGAGTGACTCAGGGTGCCATGGGCGATGAGGTGGCCATGCAGATGGCCGCGGGTGTGCAGTGGGTGGGATTTGCGCCGGCTGGAAGCGGCCTGCGAGCAGGGCGAAAAGTCAGTGTACACATCCCGGAATTTGCCTTGGTGTTGGCATTGCTGGCATAAGGCCGTACGCTATTGATCAAGCTCAAGCCTTGCGGGATGATTGGCGGTCATAGTGTCCAATTGCAAAAAGAAGGGTGGGCAACCCAGGGTTATCAAGGCTTCAAGAAAGTCATAGCGCCCGGCTTTTTGCCACAATAACGACTTTGATGGAGTGGTGATGGTCTGCAGCCGCGGGCTGATCTGAAAGAAAAACGCAGTGAGCATTTTTGACCGGTTGATTTCGACGTTGACGGGTGGCGATGGGACCCCAGCCCAGCCACCTGCTAAGACACCAACCCCTGAGGGTGACGAGAAACGTCAGCGTTTCATGGGCCGTTCAGGTGCGGAATCCCAGCCTGAGCCTGTGGTGGAACAGGGCCTTGCGGGCGGGCCTTCCAGCATTTGGCTGCATGTGCAGCCCCCCACCCAGCGCTTGCTGCTGGTGTCTGATCTGGGTGTGGCAACTGGGCAGGAGCTGACCGCCAAGATGACGGCAGACCTGCATCGCCTTGGCTGGTGTGAAGAGATTGCGTACCACGCAGGCTACGACCAGTACTGGAAAATGCCTTCGCAAGAAGCTATTTTGCGCACGCCCTCTCTCTACGAGATTCCCACACCACTGCTCAACCGCATGAAGCTGGAGACCCGTCTGGTCAAGCAAGGCGAGCCCCGTGGTTTCTGGATGCATGTGCGTGTCCGTTCTGAAGATGAACTGTCTGAGCAGCATTGACATTCCGGGGCAGGCTGTCCGGTTTTTAAAAAGCACCCCAGTGGTGCTTTTTTGACGTCTGGCGTTTGGCTTTTGAGGCTTAGCGGATCGTGCCCAGCACGGCAGAGCCTTCCAGCAGCGGCCACTGCGTTCGCTGTACAAAGCTGGCGTAATCCATGGGGCGGGTGATTAGCGCATCGGCACGGTTGGGCAGTACATAGGCCCATGCACGCTGCTGTGATTCGTCATACACCAGCTTGAAAAGGTGACTGGGTATCCAGACCGCATTGCGCCCCAGCGTATGTGTCTGCCCTTCGTGCAGAGGACCGGAAAACACATACACATTGCCTGCAGCCCGCTGTGCGTACTTGCGGGTATCGGCCTCCAGCTTGGACCACAGCTTGCGGTTGTGCGTGGGGTTTTGCGGCACCATGTTGGTCAGCGCAAAGGATTGCGCCATCGCTTGTGCGCTGGGCTGGTTGGCTGCTGCGGCCAGATGCCCACGGTCAAAACCACTGTCCTGGTAGTCAGTGAGGGCTGCGCGCCATTGTTCGGGCACGCGTGTGTCTGCAAAGAATTTATCGGTGCGCTCCAGCCCCGCCGCTTTCTGCATGCGCTGGCGATTGAGTTTTTCCACCACCACCATGGGCGTTTTGGTCAGCCCGGAGTACAGCACCGCAAATGCGTCTGAGCACAGTGGCAGTGCTGCCCATTGGCTGCTGATGGTGGTGACCTGCAAAGGCCGCTGCTGTGGAAACTGGTCGATGCATGCTGCAAATGCCCCCCCGCCAGTCTGTGCTGATGGCGCAGGGGCTGCTGCCGGGACAGGCACCAGATCTGCGGCCTGAGTGCGCAGTACATCCAGCGCGCTGCCCGTGAAGTGGGTGCTGATGCTGCGTACTACGCTGCGAAACTCTTGCAGCCATTGCCTGGAGGCTGCGCTGAGCATGCTCTCTGGAGGCTGCAAAATCAGGTTCAGCGGATTGATGGGCTGGCTCAATACCGCATTGCCAAAAATGGCCCCCCAGACAAAGCAGGCCATACGGCTGGTCAGGCGCTGGCGCAGCCGGCGCAACCAGGTGACAGGGGGAAGGGATTTGTTTTTTTTACGCGTAGCCATGGAACATGCTGGTCAGCCGCCGTCTGCTAGTGCGCTGATAGCATGCAAGCCATGAATTCTAAGGTGATATTGCGTTTTTTATTGCGATAAACTGTATGCAATTACAGTGTCTTTGGGCAAGGCGTAAATATTCCGGGAATTTGCGCAGTTTGAAAAAAGTGATCCAAAACTGTGCATATAATCGTGGCTTAGCGGCTGTAGCTCAGTTGGATAGAGTACTTGGCTACGAACCAAGGGGTCGTGGGTTCAATTCCTGCCAGCCGCACCAAACGACAAGCCTCAGAACTGAAAAGTTCTGAGGCTTTTTCGTTATGCTGCTTTTGTCTGGCAGTGCGTGGCGTGGCGTGGGGTGGCTGCTAGATATCACTGCTAGCTGTGAATGCTCGTGCTCAGATTAGTGCATGGGGGGTGGCGCAGCCTGTGGCAGCCGCAGCGTAAAACAGGCTCCTTGGCCTGCTTCGCTTTGCACCTCAATGCTGCCGCCGTGCTGCTGAGCCACCGAATGCACATAGGCCAGGCCCAGACCAATGCCCGGGATGGTGCTGCCCGCGTGCTGGTGCTGGCGTGTGAATGGGGCAAACAGGCGCGCCTGTTCCTGAGGGCTGATGCCATCGCCCTCATCGCGCACAGAAATGCACCAGTGGCCATCCTGCAGTGCCAGGCTGCAAAACACAGTGCCCTCTACCGGGCCGTACTTGATGGCGTTACCGATCAGGTTGCCGCAGGCGCGGCGCAGCATGCTGGCGTCGCCCAGCACCCAGGCTTCTTCTTCCTGCGGCATCCAGTCCAGCTTGACAAAGCGCGCGTGTGCGGCTGCCCAAGTGTCATCCAGAGCCTGGTCAATCACGGCTCCAAGCTCCACGGGTGTGCGCTGTGCCAGTGCATTTTGAGCGCGTGCCAGGTGCACAAAGTCATCGGCCAGAGCCAGGCCCGTACGGGCGTAGCGCTGAATGCGCTCAATGAGCAGCGCAGAGACGGGCTCTGAGCCAAAGTGCTGCTCCATCTCAATCACCGTCAGGATGGCGCCAATAGGTGCGCGGATGTCGTGCGAGATGAAATGCATGGCCTGATCGCGCTGTGCCATGGCCTGACGCAGGTCGCTGATGTCCACCAGAGTGACCAGCCAGCCGATTTCATCGGCAACGGTAAAGGGCTGGCTGAGCATCAAAAGATTGTTCTTTTGCAGATCAATCCCTTCACGCTGAATGGTGTGATCCAGCGGCGGAGGGCAGCTGCTGTCCCACAGCGGCTGCAAGCTGCCGCGCTCCATGGCACCGTCCAGCAGGTCGGCCAGGGGCTGCTGAGGCTGCAGTGTGCGCCCCAGACTGTGCGCATAACGGTGGGCTGCACTGTTGGCCAGCAAGATGTGGCCATGGCGATTGCATGCCAGCGTGGGGGATGGCAGTTGCAGCAGTGTTTCCGTCACAAACTGGTGCAGCTGACGCAACTGCTGCGAGGCTTGCTCGACAGCATCAATGCGGTGCTGCAAAAAATCGCCCCGCTTGTGGGGAGACTGTGTGTTGATCTGCAGCCCTTGAATACGCAGCCCCTGCATTTCCTGATTCAAAAAGCGTGCAGCCGCATTCAGGCGTCGCCAGCTCCACAGAGGGTAGGCCAGTGTCAAAATCAGCAAGGCCGCAGCAGGGCTGAAAACCGTGTGCGCCCATCCTGGGGTCAGGGCACTGGCAATCAGGGTGAGCAGGCCCAGACCCATGCAGGCGAGCAAAGCGGCGGAGGGGCCCAGCACGGACAGCGCCGCCAGGCCCAAAGCGGCAGGCACCAGGTTAAAGGCACGGTTGGCCCAGGAACTGGCGCTGACCGCATGCTGATTGAGCAAGGCTCCACTGGCGATGTGAGCAACCAGCTCCACACTGTAGGTTGCCGCTTGGCTGGCCCCGCTGGGGGTGGGCAGGGTTGTGCCCAGTCCCGTGGCTGCGGTGCCGATCAGCACATGCTTGTTGCGAAATGCCTGTGCCGGAATGCGGCCTTGCAGCACATCGATGTAGGCGTACATGGCAAAGGGCGGACGGCCCTGAGCAAAGGCGATGTAGGTGCGGTCATCGCGCTGCCACGTGCCGAAGCTGGGTATTTGTTTGGAGTTGGTGTCTGCACAGGCGGGGCGCTCAGGCTGGCTGATGCACAGCATGGAAAGGCCCAGATGCAGCCACAGCTGATCACTGACACCCTCACGGGCGTAAAAGCTGCGCACGCCGCCATCGTCGTCCATCGGCAGGTGCACGTGGCCCAGGCGTGCGGCAGCTTGTGTGAACATGGGCAGAGGCAAGCTGGCGGGCTGATCGCCAAACCCACGCACAACGGGCAGTACGACGCGGCCGCTGCGGGCCATGCTTTGCGCAAGCACAACGTCGTCTTCGGGGTAATCAAGGTCAGGCTCTGAGAGTAAAAAATCCAGGCCGATGGATTGGGGCTGGCCGCTGCTGATGTGGTTGATCAGGTGGGCGTGCAGGGCGCGCCGCCAGGGCCAGCGGCCAATGCTGCTCAGGCTGCGTTCATCAGCCAGTACCAGCACCACGTTGGGTGAGGGCTGGTGGCGTTGCAGTGGCAGCGTCAGATCTTGCAGCCACAGATTGGCGCGCGACAGCTGCTGGGGGCCGGAGAGCCAGAACACCACGGCCAGCAGGCCCAGCGACATCAGCAGCCATTCCAGCGAGAGTGAGCGCTTCATGCCAGCTTTTTTTTGTGCATGAATGCGTTAGCGGTACTCAATACCCAAGCCCGTTCCCGAGCTGACAGGGTTGCCGTCACTGTCGTGCAGCAAAGCCAGTACCTGCACGCTGCGAGGCGGAGAGAACGCACTGTTCAGACCTGAGGGGTCTTGCACCTGAATGCGAACGTGCCACGTTCCGGCAGGCAAACCTGCGGCAGTCCAGCGTGGGGTGTCCAGCGTAGTGTCCAGTGCAGGCTCGGTGCCCGCAGGGGTGGAGAAAACCTGCAAGCGAAAGCGCTGACCGGATTCGGCAGGCCAGTGGATGGTGGACAAGCCCGCTTGCGTCTGCACCTTCAGATCATCCAGCGATGGTGCTGCTGGCTTGGGTGCAATCCGGAACGTTTGTGCTGCTGCAAATGGGCCCTGATCTTCCTGATCTTTGACCATGCGCACACTGGCTGCGCGCCACGCATACGTGCCTTGTGGCAACGCGTTCAAATCCATGGCGCACTGCGCCTGGCTGGTGCTTTGCAGCAAGGCCTGTGCAAACGCTGCGGCAGGGGCAGGAGATTCCAGGCTTTCCAGCGCAATGACCTGATGGCGATAGCTGCTGGCCCCATCCACCGGGGTGCATTGCAGCTGGGCCTCGCCTTGTGCCAGCACGCCGCCGGGCGCCGGGTTCTGCGCCAGTGGGGGGACGGGATGGGCTTTAACGCGCAAAGGTGCTACGGCAGGCATGCCACTGATGCCTTGGGTATCCATGGCGCGCACGTGCAGAAAATATGCACCATCGGGCAGGGCTGCAAAGCGTGCATCGCTGCCAGCAAACTGGCCGTTGCGCAGCACATGGTGGCCCTGCGCATCTTCACTGACGCTGACGCGCCAGCCCTGTGCGTTGTCCCATTGCGGCAGCGGCAGGTTCAGCCACTGCGCGTCTTCGTTGAGCGAGGGCAGCTCACCAGCCGCAGGGGCTGGCAGCAAGTGGGCCACCGGCCCGGCATGGCCGTCGGCACTCACGGCAATGCCCGTACGGGCCAGCAAGACAGCAGTGGGCGATGCTTTGTCTGCATCTGCCAGCGCCTGCACAGTCGTGCGGCCTTTCAAGACGGCCGAGGTCGTGCGCCCATCGGCAAGCAGCTGCATATCAAACTCTGTGCCGCGCACGCTGGTAGAGGCCACTGGCGTGATGATGTCCAGACGACGCTGTGCATCCGGTTTTCCGGGCACTTGCACTTGCACGCCACCCTGCTGCACTTGCAGCACCGATTGCAGGCTGCCCGAACGGCCCCGGCGGCGCAGCTGGCTCAGCTCGACCAGGGAGGTGGCTTGTACGCGTACGGTGCTGCCATCGGCCAGGCGCACGGCCACAAAAGCGTTGGGGTCCAGCTTGATCTGATCGCCTTCTTGCAAAGACATGCCGCGTGCAGCGGGGGCTGCAACGCCACTGCGGCTGACATGGGCGGTGCCATGGACATAGTCCACCGAGGCTGTGGCGGCACGCATGAGTTGCAGGGGTATCTCCAGCACGGAGCCCGGCTTCAAGCGGTAAGGGCTGCCTACACTGTTGTGGCTTTGCAGTGCGGGCCACAAAGCGGCATCACCGAGGTAGCGCTGTGCCAGTTGCTCCAGCGTATCGCCCGGGGTGATGCGGTGGGTAACTGCCGTGGGGTGCAAAGGTATTTGCTGTGCAACTGCAGGCGTGGCGGCCATGCTGCAAACCAGTGTCACCAGCGCGATGGCAGCAACGTGCAAACTGGGCAATGGGAGATGGTTCGCAGCGATAGGGTGCATACACAAAAAAGTAGTGAGGAAAAGCTAGTTCTCGTGCGCATCCAGGCGATAGCCTAGACCGTACACCGCAGCAATCGAGTAGTGATTGCCCGGGCGCAATTGCAAAACCTGACGCAAGCGCGAGACATGGGTGTCCAGCGAGCGGGACAGGACATCCGGGTTTTGTCCCCATACCGATTCACGCAAATGATCGCGAGACATCAGGCGGCCTGCGTTCTGGAACAGCAGCATGGCCAGCGCAAATTCACGGTGGGTCAGGAGCACTTCCTGGCCTTCAAACCCCACGGTCAGGGCTGAGCGGGTGAACGTGTAGGGGCCAAAACGCTGCACATCGTCCGTGCACAGCGGGTAGGCGCGGCGCAGCAGTGCATGGATGCGCGCTTTGAGCTCTGCCAGGCGCAGTGGCTTGACCATGAAGTCGTCTGCACCGCACTGCAGGCCTTCGACAATGTCGCTTTCCTCACTGCGGTGTGTGATAAACAAAATAGGTGGGGCATGCTCCAGGTTGGTGCGTGCCCACTGGATCACCTCGGGGCCGCTGGTGTCGGGCAATACCCAGTCCACAACGAGCATGTCGAAAGTTTCACGCCGCAGCTCTTGCTGAAAAGACTGGCCCGTAGTGTGCAGGCTGCACGTGTGGCCCATTTCATGGGCAACACGCTCCATCAGCTCCAGCTGCAGTCGATCGTCGTCCAAAACGGCAATGCGCATTCAGCGGTCTCCCTCTTTTTATTGATTTGGAATGCTAGGCCTTGGCTGCCTCTTGCAGCAGATGCAAAGCTTGCACGATGTCTTCTTGCGTCACGCCATCGGCGGGCTGCACCACGGCTGCCAAAGCGGCCAGGGCATCAGCACCTTGCTGCTGCAACTGGGCAATGCTTTGTCCGGCCAGTTTGGGCTGGTCAAAAGCGGTGCTTTGCAGCAGCAGGCTGCCATCGGCAGCCATGAACTTGAAGTAGAACTTGCCGTCGGTTTCGCGGTACTGTTTGAAGCTGGGCAGCGCGATTTTGGCGGATTTGGATTTTTTGGCACTGCTGTCCTGGCTGGACAGACTGCGCAAGCCCACAGCTGCACGCAAGGTGGTGATGAATGGGCGTGTCAGTGCACGT
Source organism: Comamonas avium (assembly GCF_014836675.1). Taxonomy (GTDB): domain Bacteria; phylum Pseudomonadota; class Gammaproteobacteria; order Burkholderiales; family Burkholderiaceae_C; genus Comamonas; species Comamonas avium. The sequence continues at coordinate 522,017 of NZ_JACSQK010000004.1, read as the reverse complement.
GCACGCTGGGCACCCAGTTGCAGCGCGGCCTCTACCTTTTCGGGGTGTGCCATCAGGTCTTCATAGCGCGCACGTTTGGGGGCCAGTTCTGCATCAATGCGCTCAAACAGCATGTGCTTGGCATCGCCCCAGCCAATGCCGCTGGCAAAGGCTTGGCGCATGGTCTCGGTTTCTTGGCTGGAGGAGAAGGCCTGGTAGAGCTGGAACAGGGCCGAACCTTCGGTGTCCTTGGGCTCGCCTGGCGCACGCGAGTCGGTGACGATGCTGCCAATCAGCTTCTTGAGCTGCTCGCGGGTAGAGAACAGGGGAATGGTGTTGTCGTAGCTCTTGCTCATCTTGCGGCCATCCAGGCCGGGCAAGGTGGCAACGCTCTCTTCAATCGCGGCTTCAGGCAAAACAAAGTGCTCGCCATACAGGTGGTTGAAGCTGGAGGCCATGTCGCGCGCCATCTCTATGTGCTGGATCTGGTCGCGGCCCACAGGCACTTTGTTGGCGTTGAACATCAAGATGTCGGCAGCCATCAGTACGGGGTACATGAACAGGCCGGCAGTCACGCCGTCGTCCAGTTCACGGCCTGATTCTGCGTTCTTGTCCTGCGAAGCTTTGTAGGCGTGTGCGCGATTGAGCACGCCTTTGCCGGTCACGCAGGTCAAAAACCAGTTGAGTTCAGGAATCTCGGGGATATCAGACTGGCGATAGAAGACCACCTTTTCTGGCTCCAGCCCGCAAGCCAGCCAGCTGGCTGCAATTTCGAGGGTGGAGCGCTGTATGCGTGCTGGATCCTGGCACTTGATCAGTGCGTGGTAGTCCGCCAGAAAGTAAAAGCTTTCAACGTCGGATGTCTGGCTGGCAGCGATTGCGGGGCGGATGGAGCCTGCATAGTTACCCAGATGGGGTGTGCCGGAGGGGGTAATGCCTGTCAGAAAGCGGGTGTTGCTCATATCTCAAACCAAGTTCTAAGGGGTGGACTGCGTCTTGGAGCAGCCTGAATGCGTGTTTTTTTCTTTATCTCAGCACAGCCATCAGTGGCGTGATGATGAAATCGATGGCGCTGTAGCCCAGGTTCATCAGAGGGCGCAGCCAGATGGTGCCGACAATGCCCAGCAGCACCAGCGCCAGAACGATAAAGAAGCCATAGGGCTCTATGCGTGAGACGGTCATGGCTGCTTTGGTCGGTAGCAGCCCGAGCAGGATGCGTCCGCCATCCAGAGGCGGCAGCGGAAACAGGTTGAAGGCCCACATGACCAGATTGACCAGAATGCCGGCACGCGCCATTTCAAGAAAAAAGCGTTCGTCGGTACGGGTGGCCACCAAGACCACCAGTACGACGGCCCACACAATGGCCTGAATGAAGTTGGAGGCAGGGCCCGCAAGCGCCACCCAGATCATGTCGCGCTTGGGGTGGCGCAGATTGCCGAAGTTCACGGGCACGGGCTTGGCATAGCCAAACAAGAAGGCCCCTGAGGTCGAAAAGTACAGCAGCAACGGCATCAGTATTGTGCCGATGGGGTCAATGTGTTTGAGGGGGTTGAGCGTGATGCGACCAAGCATGGAGGCAGTGTGATCGCCAAAGTAGCGGGCAGCGTAGCCGTGCGCGGCCTCATGCACCGTGATGGCGAAAAGCACGGGCAGGGCGTAGATGAGTACAGTTTGTATGAGTTCGTTCACCCGGTGATTGTCGCAAACATCAGTGCCACTGTCCTTGTACTAGGGGAAGTTGCTACAAACCAATCGCGGGCAAGCTGCCTGCACCCTGTCGCATCAAGCTGGGTTCGCCACCCGTTGCCATGGGCGTGAGGTCAAGCACGGTGGTTGGCTCCAGCGGGCAGGCTCCTGCATCGACCACGGCGTCGATCTCGTGCTCAAACCGCTCTCGAATCTCTTGCGGATCATTCATGGGGGTGTCTTCCCCCGGGGCGATCAAGGTGGTGGCCAGCAATGGTGCGCCATGCAGCTGCAGCAGCAGCTGGGTGCCTTTGCGGTCAGGCACACGCAGGCCGATGGTTTTGCGCGAAGGGTGGCTGACCCTGCGTGGCACTTCCTTGGTGGCATCCAAAATGAAGGTGTAGGGGCCGGGGGTGGCCAGCTTCATCAGGCGGTACTGTTTGTTGTCAACCACGGCATAGTTGGCCAGCTCTGACAAATCACGGCACAGCAGCGTGAGGTGGTGCTTGTCATTGACCTGACGAATGCGGCGCAGGCGGTCGACGGCATTTTTATCATCCAGCTGGCAAACCAGGGCGTAGCTGGAGTCCGTCGGAATGGCCAGTACCCCGCCTTTTTGCAAGATGGCCACTGCCTGCTTGAGCAATCGAGGCTGGGGGTTGTCCGGATGAACTTCAAAGTACTGTGCCATGGGGTGTCCTTTGTTTTGCGCTGTCCCTGCATTGTGCTGCGCAACGCAGCCACTGGCTCAATTTATGTCGAACGGCTGGGTGCTTTGTGGATGCGATGGGCCAGCAGTTCGTGGATGCAGACATAGCCGGCAGGGTCGCTGGGCAGGGCACCTAGGTCCATCTTGGATTCCTGGGGACTGTGGAAATCGCTGCCACGCGAGATGGCAAAACCAAACTCTTTGGCCAAATCCGCGTAGTGCAGGTACTCGTGCGGGGCATGGCTGCCGGTGACGGCTTCGACAGCCTGTCCGCCATAGGCTTTGAAGCTGCTGAAAAAAGCGTACTCCTCATTGGCCGTGAACCCGTAACGCGCGGGGTGGGCTATGACGGCAACCCCCTGGGCGGCGCTGATCCAGCGCACAGCCTCCTCCAGCGTAGCCCAGCGCTGGGGCACGAAGCCTGGTTTGCCTTCAACCAGGTAGTTGCGAAACACTTCATAGGTGTCTTTGCAGATGCCAGCCTCCACCAGATGGCGTGCAAAGTGGGTGCGTGAAATCAAGGCCGGGTTGCCGACGTATTTCAGGGCCCCTTCGTAGGCATGTGCAATACCGACAGCTTCCAGCTGTCGCCCCATCTCCTGCGCGCGCGGGCCACGGCTATTGCGCAGGCTGCTCAGACCTTCGAGCAACTGGCGGTCTTGCGCATCAAACCCCAAGCCCACGATATGCACCGTGGTGTTGGCAAAGCTGACAGAGATTTCTACGCCCGTTAAAAAATCCAGACCTTGTGCGTTGGCAGCCATCTGTGCTTCAGCAAGACCGGCCGTTTCGTCGTGATCGGTCAATGCCCACAGCGTGACCCCGCTGCGCTGGGCACGTTGCGCCAATGCGGTGGGCGAGAGCGTGCCATCAGAGAACGTGGAATGGCAATGAAGATCGGCGCAGAAAGTGTCAGACATAGAAAAGAAATGGAGCCATGTGCGGCAGCTCGCAAGAGCGTGGGCAGCAGGCTTTAAAAGTCAATGAGAGAGAAGGCCTTTTTAACCCTGTTTGAGTTTCCGCAAGTTTCGGCGGGTCTGTCATTCGCATTTCTTGACACTTCTAGATACTTTGCAGGCCCGCGTGTACGCCACGTAGCGCCACTGGGGGAAGTATTAAAAATATGAAAGATAAAGGGAGTTATATGCAATTGAAGAACCTGTCGGTGTCTAAAAAAATATGGGCCTTGCTGCTGGGGGTGCTGGTGCTGATCCTGACGGCAGGCTTTGGCATGACCAACTACATCAGCAGCGTGCAAGACCGGGAGCGGATGGCGTTGCAGGACTATGAAAAACGCATTCGCCTGGCTGTGCAGTGGCGCGGTGTGACGGATTACTCGGTCGCCCACGTGGTGATGGGCGCGATGTCGGCAGAAGATGGACTGAGCCGGTACGCACAGGAAAAGACCAAAGAGGGTATTGAGGCTGCGACAGCCTTGCAAGGGCAGCTGGAGCGTTCCCTGACCGACCCACAAGGACGTCAGCAGTTAGAAAAAATTGCACAGGCACGCGCCAGGGTGCTGGACATTATTGGCACCATCAACAAGCTGCGCGCAGATTCTGACCTTGCCGGCGTACGTGCGCTCTTGGACAGCCAGTTGCTGCCAGGTGTTGCGCTTTTTAACCAGGCGCAAACTGATTTGGTGACGCTGCAAGAGCGCCTGCGTGACCAGGCTCAGCAAGAGGGCGCTGAAGCGCGGGCTACGGCCATGCTGTGGGGCAGTGTGGCGCTGGCTGGGGTGGTGCTGGTGGGGCTTTTGCTGTCGATCCTTGTGGTGCGCCAGATCACCATTCCTTTGGCACGCGCCGTTTCAGTGGCTGACACAATTGCTGCAGGCGATTTGACGGTGCATGTGCAAGACGAGCGCAAGGACGAGCTGGGCAACCTGCTGCGCAGTCTGGGTGCCATGGCGCAGCGCTTGCGCGATGTGGTCTCTGAAGTGCGCAATGGTGTGGATGCCGTGTCTTCGGCTGCATCGCAAATTGCCACGGGCAACCATGACCTGTCCGGGCGCACCGAGCAGACTGCGGCGAATCTGCAAGAGACCGCCGCCAGCATTGAGGAGCTGACGGCTACGGTGTCCCAGTCTGCGGATACGGCGCGCCAGGCCAACCAGCTGGCCAGCACGGCCGTGCAAGCGGCCGAGCGTGGGGGCCAGGTGGTGCAGCAGGTGGTCAGCAGCATGCAGCAAATCACCAGCAGCAGCCACAAGATTGCCGACATCATTGGCGTTATTGACAGCATTGCTTTTCAGACCAACATCCTGGCCCTCAATGCAGCGGTAGAGGCTGCCCGCGCAGGTGAGCAAGGCCGCGGTTTTGCGGTGGTGGCAGCTGAGGTGCGTTCTTTGGCACAGCGCAGCGCAGAAGCGGCCAAAGAGATCAAGGCGCTGATCTCCACCAGCGTGAGCAATGTGGACGCGGGCTCTGGTCAGGTGGCGCAGGCTGGTGAAAGCATGCATGAGATTGTTGCCAGCGTGCGCCGTGTGACGGATTTGATTGGCGAGATCAGCGCCGCAACCCATGAGCAGCAAGACGGCTTTGTACAAGTCAATCAAGCGGTGAGCAATCTGGACCAGATGACGCAGCAGAACGCGGCCTTGGTGGAGGAGTCCAGCGCGGCAGCTACAGCCATGAACGAGCAGGCGCAGCGTCTGGCCCAGGTGGTGTCTGTGTTCAAAGTCGGGCAGATGGCTGCCATGCAGCCGGTGCGGTCCATGCAGACACATGCACAGCCCAAGGCCATGGCGCCCGTTGCTAGCCGTGAAAGTGCTGCGCCAGCAAATACACCAGTAAACACGCCAGCGAAGGCAGTCGCCAGGCAGGTGGTCCGGCCTGAAGCGGCCGCTCCCAGGCCGGTATCAGCCAAGTTAGAGAGTGCTGTTACAAAAAAAACCACAGCCGCGACAGAAGATGACTGGGAGAGTTTTTAAGCGACCTTTGCCGACCAAGGGTTTGCGAGAGCAACTGTCGCCCAACAGCAGTGAAAAAATCAATCACCCTATTGGTTGCAGTGCACCAAGAGGGTGTTTTGCATCTTTGTGTTGCGCAAAACCGTGTAGCGATTTCACTTGCTGAGGCCAGCAAGAACAATAAGGAAGAGGGAGCAATCATGCGTTTGAACAACCTGCCAGTCGCTTTCAAGCTCTGGGGTGTGGTGCTGGGCTCTATGGCATCCATGCTCACGCTGGCGGTCATCTTGACCATGCTGGCTGAGCAGCGTGCGAGCGCCGTGAACCAAAAGACAGAGCAAGCCGATCAACGTATTGCCACCACGATGCGCTGGAAGGCGCTGACGGAGCTGACGGTAGAGCGCATCGTGGTCAGCGCGATGTCTTCGGAGGCCGCGCTGGTTCATGAGATGACGCAGCTGGGCAGCAAAGGCATTGCCGGTGTGACAGAGCTGCAAAAGCAGGTGGAGGCGATGGCCGAGACCGATGAGGAAAAAGCGCAACTGGCCAAAGTCGGGGCCAACCGGGCGCAGGCGTTGGCAGCGGTGGCCAAAATTAATCAGGCGCGTGAGGCAGGTGACATTTTGCTGGCGATGGATGTCGCCACGAATCAGCTGCGTCCGGCGGTGGCGGTCTATGTGCAGTCGCAAGAAGATTTGCTGCAGCTGCAAGAGCGCTTGCGCAATGAAATGCGCGAGCAGGCCATGGTGCAACGCCAGCAAGCGTATTGGTGGGTGGGCGCTATCAGCCTGTTGCTGGTCATGATGGGGCTGGGACTGGCGGGCATGATCGTGCGCTCTATTACGCGCCCTCTGGACCGTGCCGTGGATCTGGCAGACACCATTGCGGCGGGTGACTTGACGGTCGATGTGCATGACGATCGCAAGGACGAGCTGGGCCATTTGCTGCGCAGCCTGAGCGCCATGACCCACAAGCTGCGTACTGTGGTGAGCGAAGTGCGCAGTGGCGTTGAATCTGTATCTGCGGCGGCCAGCCAGATTGCTACGGGCAACCATGACTTGTCGGCACGCACCGAGCAAACGGCTGCCAATCTGGAAGAAACCGCTGCCAGCCTGGAAGAGCTGACCTCCACCGTCACACAGTCTGCAGACACCTCGCGGCAAGCCAATCAGCTGGCAGGCACGGCGGTACAGGCGGCAGAACGCGGTGGCGCGGTGGTGCAGCAAGTGGTGCAGAGCATGGCGCAAATCAACAGCTCCAGCCGCAAGATCAGCGACATCATTGGCGTGATTGACGGCATTGCTTTCCAGACCAATATTTTGGCGCTGAACGCGGCGGTAGAAGCCGCTCGCGCAGGCGAACAAGGCCGTGGTTTTGCCGTGGTGGCGGGGGAGGTGCGCAGTCTGGCTGGGCGCAGCGCGGAGGCGGCCAAGGAAATCAAGACCTTGATCACCGCCAGCGTGAGCAATGTGGATGCCGGCTCGGCACAGGTCACGCAGGCCGGCGAGAGCATGCAGGAGATTGTGAGCAGTGTGCGCCGCGTGACTGACCTGATTGGTGAGTTGAGCGCCGCTTCGGGCGAGCAGCACGATGGCTTTGCGCAGGTGAATCAGGCGGTTAGCAATCTGGACCAGATGACGCAGCAAAACGCGGCTCTGGTTGAAGAATCCAGCGCGGCCGCCATGGCCATGAATGAGCAGGCACAGCGTCTGGCGCAAGTGGTGGCCGTGTTCAACGTGGGCACTACGGCGGTCAAGGCCGCAGCCGCCAAAGCGCCGGCGGTGGCCAGCACCTTTGCAGCCGCAAAGCCAGCCCCAGCGCAACAGCCGTCGGGCAGTCCCGCGTCGCTGGGCCGGGCGAAAGGGCAGCCTGTGCAGGCTGAAAAACCCGCAGCAGCAACCAAGTTGGTGGCACCTGCCAAGCCTGCAGCTGCAGCCCCCAAAGCCGTGGCACAGGGCGCAGAAGACGACTGGGAGAGCTTTTAAAACCCCGCTGACACCGCCCTTGATTGCGTGCTTGCTGCGCGTTTTCAGCGCAAGCCTGCGGTTGACAGGGTGTGTGGGTGGTTTCAGACGCGGTGCTTACGCCGCGTGAGGTGTTTCCATGAAACAAAGGCCTGCATTGCAGGCCTTTGTTTTTTGATAGCTGGTAGCGCTTGCCCATCAATGATTTCAAAGTGAAAACATGCTGAAGTGATGGTGTATTAAGCGCTGGTAGCTACTTTTTTAATTGTTTTTGCTGTTTAGCCTTCGGTGCCTTCCACCAGAAACTGCACCTTGCGCTCGCCACGGAATTCGTTGATGTCCAGGCGAAACGCCATGTGCACCCAGTCGGGCAGTGGCTCGGTGCGGCCAAACCAGATGCCATCCACCACATCGCCGCGGTGGCGCAGTTGCAGCTTCAGGTGCTTTTCACCCACCAGACGCTGCGAGAGGATTTCCACATCTTCACTGAAGGTGGGGTAGGCAAAGCCCTGGCCCCACACCTGCAGATTCAGTTGCTCGACCACTTCAGAGTGGCGAAAGGCCGGGTCCAGCGGGCCATCGGTTTCTACGCAGCGGGTCAGCGTTTTGGCATCCAGCCACTCTTGCGCCACTTGGGCAAAGGCTTGCTCAAAGGTGTGAAAGTGTTCTTCCACCAGCGTGCAACCTGCGGCCATGGCGTGGCCCCCAAAGCGCAGCAGCACGCCGGGGTGGCGCTTGGCCACCAAATCCAGCGCATCGCGTAGGTGAAACCCGGGGATGGAGCGGCCCGAACCTTTGAGCTCGTGCGCTTTGCCCTCTGCCTGGCTGGCGGCAAACACAAAAGTGGGGCGGTGCAGCCGGTCTTTGACGCGCGAGGCAACGATGCCGACCACGCCCTCGTGGAACTCCGGGTCAAACACGCTAATCGCTGCGGGCGGTGTGACGCCGTCTTCAAACAGCTCATCGGCCAATGCAAAGGCTTGCAGGCGCATGCCGCCTTCAATTTCCTGGCGCTCGCGGTTGATGCTGTTGAGCGTGCGCGCCAGCTCCAGCGCCAGGGCGTCGTTGTCAGTCAGCAGGCACTCAATGCCAATGGTCATATCGGCCAGTCGCCCGGCAGCGTTGATGCGCGGGCCCAGTGCAAAGCCAAAGTCAGAGGTGGCCGCCTGGCTGTAAGAGCGGCCTGCCGCCTCATACAGGCCGCGAATGCCCGCCTGCATGTGGCCCTTGCGAATGCGCTGCAGCCCTTGCGCAACCAGACGGCGGTTGTTGGCATCGAGCTTGACCACATCGGCCACGGTGCCCAGTGCCACCAGGGGCAGCAGCGTATCGAGCTTGGGCTGGTTGCCCGCCTCAAATACGCCACGCGCACGCAGCTCGGCACGCAGCACGAGCAGCACGTAAAACATCACGCCCACGCCAGCCATGTGCTTGCTGGCAAAGCTGCAGCCGGGCTGGTTGGGGTTGACCATGGCGTCCGGCGCGGGCAGTTGATCGCCAGGCAGGTGGTGGTCGGTCACCACCACGGTCATGCCCAGGCGCTTGGCCTCGGCCACGCCCTCTACGCTGCCAATGCCGTTGTCTACGGTCAGCAGCAGCTCGTGCCCTTTGTCGTGTACTCGGCGGGCGATGGGGGCAGACAGGCCATAGCCGTCGGTGATGCGGTCAGGCACTTCGTACGTGACATGCTGCGCGCCCAGCATTCGCAGCCCGCGCACGCCCACGGCGCAGGCGGTGGCGCCGTCGCAGTCGTAGTCGGCCACGATGCAGATGCGCTTTTGCGCGGCAATGGCATCGGCCAGCACGCAGGCGGCAGTCTGGATGCCCATCAGCCCCGAAGGAGGCAGTAATTTACCCAGCCCGGTGTCCAGCTCTTCACAGGATTGAACGCCACGCGCCACATACAGGCGTGCCAGCAGTGGGCTGATGCCCGACTGCACCAGGGCTTGCACCGTGGTTTCGGGAATGTCTCTTTCAATAATCTTCATAGCGCCTGGTGCAGTCCCGCAAAGCGCTGGGGGCTGAAAATGTTCTTGATCTTGTCGCGCAGACTGCGCGGTGCGGTGTCAAAACTGCGGGCATGGTGCTCGCCACACAGCGTGAGCGTGGCTTTCCCGCCTTGGGCGATGTGCTGCACCAGGGCAGCCACAGGGCCAGCGTCGGCGGCCAGCCACGCCTGCTTCCAGGCCGGCCAGTCCTGGCGCAAGGCGGTCTGGCGCAATTCGTCCCACAGCTGCACCTGCATGTGCGATTGGCACTGGTGGGCATGCGCCAGTGCTGCCGGGTCAAGCAGCCCTGCACCGTGCAGCCAGAAGGCGTTGATAGGCTGCAAGCCACGCTCGGCGCGGTGCTCGTTAAAACGGTCGGTGTACAGCAGCATCTGCACTTCGCTGTGCAGGCGGTGCAGGCTGCGTGCCGTTTGCGCAGAGGGCATCCAGGGCGTGACGTCGCGCAGCAAGACCCGGTCCACAGAGGCTGTCTGCAACTGCGCCAAAGCAGTGCCGCTGACGCACCACAGATGCGGGTGCACGATCTCCAGCGTCAGTCCATCTTCAGCAAACCACGGTTGCAGCAGGGCGTGCAGAGCCTGGGCGTCGTCCATGTCCAGCTGCAAAGCAGCGGGGTCATCCATGCGCACCTGATCGGGGCCTGCCGTCCAGTGGCAGGGCGTGAACCAGGCGCAGGCCGTGTCCGTCATGCCCTGTGCCAGTGCAGCCCAGGCAGGCTGCAGGGGGTTCAGCCCCCAGGCAGCAGCGACGGCACGTTCGTGCGGTGGAATGGGGTGGTCTTGCTGTCCTTCATCGGTTTGCGCTGGGCTCAGTGTCTGGAGCAATTGGTCCAGATGCGGCAGCGACAGGTTTTGCAGCACATGCTGGCAGCTGGCGTCTTGCATGGCAGCGTAAGGCAAGACGAGATGGTGGTGGGGGGCTGGCGCAATCGGCGAGGCCGCAAAAGGCAAAGGCAGGACAGGCGAAGAAGTGGGCATAAGCGCGTATTGTCCCTAAACCGCTGCACCGCGTCAGCCTTGTATGACATGGCAGTGCTGCGGCCAGTGCCACAATGGCGCCCAAGTATGCAAATTCCTTACGAACTCGCTCTAGGCTGGCGCTATACGCGCGCAGGCCGCGCCACAAGGCGCAATGGCTTTATTTCATTCATTTCTGGGGTGTCCATGCTGGGCATTGCCTTGGGCGTGGCCGCGCTCATCATCGTGCTCAGCGTGATGAATGGCTTCCAGAAAGAAGTGCGTGACCGCATGCTCAGTGTGGTTTCGCACATTGAAATTTTTGCACCCAATGGTCAGGCCATGCAGGACGTGGACACCACCATGCTGCAGGCCAAGCAGCACCCTGAAGTGATTGGCGCTGCGCCCTTTGTGGCTGCGCAGGGCCTGATTGCGCGCGGTGAAGACATGAAGGGGGCTTTGGTGCGCGGCATTGATCCTGCGCGCGAGGGCGAAGTGACCGATCTGGCCGCGGCGAATGCCGATGTGCTCCAACGCCTGACGCCGGGTGCTTTCAACATTGTGCTGGGGCAGGAGCTGGCCCGGCAGATGGGCGTGGGCGTGGGCGATGTGGTCACGCTGATTGCTCCCAGTGGGCAGGTCACGCCTGCCGGGGTGGTGCCGCGCCTTAAGCAGATGACGGTGGCCGGAACGTTTGACTCGGGCCACTACGAGTACGACTCGGCCATGGTCATGCTGCATTTTGAGGATGCACAGCGCATCTTCCGTCTGGAAGGCCCTACAGGCATTCGCCTCAAGCTCAAAGACTTGCACGAGGCTCCACGCGTAGCCAAGGAGCTGGCGGGCATGATCACAGAGTTCTTGTACCTGCGTGACTGGACACAGCAAAACAAGACGTGGTTTGCGGCCGTGCAGCTGGAAAAACGCATGATGTTCATCATCCTCACGCTGATCGTGGCCGTTGCGGCATTCAATCTGGTCTCCACGCTGGTGATGACGGTGACAGACAAACGTGCTGACATTGCCATTTTGCGTACGCTGGGCGCATCGCCCGCGTCCATCATGGGCATCTTCATGGTGCAAGGCGCCATGGTGGGCGTTATAGGCACGTTCGCCGGGTTGCTGCTGGGCTTGGGTGTGGCGCTGAATATCGACGTCATCGTGCCTGCCATCGAGCACGCACTGGGTGCCACCTTCCTGCCCAAGGATATTTACCTGATCAGCAAGATGCCCAGCGAGCCGCAGTACAGCGACATCATGCCAATTGCCATCATTTCTTTGATTCTGGCTTTTGTGGCCACCATTTACCCCAGCTGGCGTGCCAGCCGCGTGAATCCTGCAGAGGCGCTGCGTTATGAGTAATCCAGTAGTTTTGGAGGCGCGCGGTATTTCCAAGCGCTTTGAAGATGGGCACCTGAATGTGCAGGTGCTGCACGATGTGGATTTGCAGGTGCATGCCGGTGAGACGCTGGCCATTGTGGGTGCATCGGGTTCGGGCAAAAGCACCTTGCTGCATTTGCTGGGCGGACTGGATGCCCCCACACAAGGCAGCGTGCACTTGAAGGGTGAGCCCCTGCATACGCTCAGTCCCAAACGCCAGGGCGAACTGCGCAACCAGCACCTGGGCTTTATCTACCAGTTTCATCATCTTTTGCCCGAGTTCAGCGCACTGGACAATGTGGTCATGCCGCTGCGCATTCGCCGTGACCGCAAAGAACAGGCGCTGGAGCAGGCTGCGCACATGCTTGAGTCCGTCGGACTGAAAGAGCGCATGGCGCACCGCCCTGCGGAGCTGTCAGGCGGCGAGCGCCAGCGCGTAGCCATTGCACGTGCGCTGGTCACGCACCCGGCGTGTGTGCTGGCCGATGAGCCAACCGGCAATCTGGACCGCTCCACCGCTGACACCGTGTTCGCCTTGATGCTGGAGCTGGCGCGCACCAACGGTACCGCTTTTGTGATGGTGACGCACGATGAATCGCTGGCCGCCAAGTGCGACCGCGTGGTGCGCCTGGTCAAGGGACAACTGACTTAGACCCACTCACACGCCTGGTGCAATACGCTGTTGCTTGGTTTTGTTGTACACCTGAACTGCCAGTGGCTTCGCGCCCCGTTTCCAACGCAAATGAAAGATTGCAGCGTGGTTTGTGTAAAGGGGCCTTAATCGGCAGTGGTTTAAAAAAATAGCACCCAGCGCTTGTATGTAAAGCATTTCAAAGTGAAAACTATTTGAAAGCGTTGCATATAAAGCGATAAGTGCTACTTTTATTGATTAATTATTCAGCGACGCCATCAACCAAAGCCTGCATGCAGCGCCTTGCCGGGGTGGCTGCTTTCAGGCACCCCCCGGGGACTGCGCCTGAAGCGGTCAGCACTTGCTGCCTGGCTGCGTATTTTTATTCACTGACCTGTGGCGCACAGGTGCTCAATTTTTGCAATATGCGGTTGCAGATCATGCCCTTGCGCAGCCATCCAGGCGTCGTCGTAGTAGGTGTCCAGATAGCGGTCACCGCCATCGCAGGCCAGAAATACGATCGAGCCTTTCTCGCCCGCGGCCTTCATTTCGCTGGCCAGCTGCAGTGCGCCGTAAAAGTCGGTGCCCGTGGAGCCCCCAAAGCGTTTGCCAGTGAGTTCGGCCAGATAGCGCATTGCGGCGTACGAGTCCACCGTCGGCACGCGCAGCATGCGGTCAATCACATCGGGGATGAAAGAAGGCTCTACCCGGGGGCGGCCAATGCCTTCCACGCCTGACGACTGTGCATTGCACAGCGAGCTGTCCCGGCACTGGTGGTAATCCAGGAAAACGGAGTTCTCGGGGTCAACGACGCACAACTGCGTGGCATGACCGTGGTAGCGGATGTAGCGGCCAATCGTGGCCGATGTGCCGCCTGTACCAGCGCCCGTGACAATCCAGCGCGGCACAGCGTACTGCTCTGCTTGCAGCTGACTGAAGATGGATTCCGCAATGTTGTTGTTGCCACGCCAGTCGGTGGCCCGCTCGGCGTAGGTGAACTGGTCCATGTAGTGGCCCCCGGTTTGAATGGCCAGCTTTGCAGCCTCTTCATACACCTGGTCGCCACGGTCCACAAAGTGGCACTGGCCGCCATAGAACTTGATCAAGTCCACCTTGGCAGGGGAGGTAGAACGTGGCATGACTGCGATAAAAGGCAAGCCCAGCATGCGTGCGAAGTAGGCCTCAGAGACCGCCGTGCTGCCTGACGAAGCTTCAATGATGGTGGAGCCTTCACGCACCCAGCCGTTGCACAGTGCGTACAAGAACAGCGAACGCGCCAGGCGGTGCTTGAGGCTGCCAGTGGGGTGGGTGGACTCGTCTTTGATGTACATCGGAATGTCTTCAAAGCCCGGCAACTCCAGCGGAATCATGTGCGTATCGGCTGAGCGATGAAAGTCACGAGAGATGCGCTTAACAGCGGCAGAGGTCCAGGAATTAGAGTGATGCATGGTTATCCTAGGCAGACTGGGAGGACTAAAACTGCCTCGATTTCGATACCTGCTGCTTTGGGTAAAGCGGCAACTTCAACGGTGGCACGAGCAGGGTAAGGGGCAGTGAAGGTGGCAGCCATCACATCATTGACTGTGGCGAAACCACTGAGGTCTGCCATGTAGACGGTAAGTTTAACGACGTCTTTCAACGTGCAGCCAGCACTTTGGGCAATAGCTGCGATGTTGCTCAGCGAAGCTTGCGCTTGTGCACCAATGTCATCAGGCATGGTTGTGCCGTCGGCGCTCAAAGGCAGTTGCCCAGAGACAAACAGAAAACCACCTGCTGCGATGGCTTGTGAATAAGGGCCGATTGCAGCCGGGGCATTGCTCGATGAGATGGCTTGAAACTTGTGGGTGCTCATGGGGTGTTCATTCACAACGTGGTGGTGTGTGCGTAGCACACAAGGATGGCTTGGGGTGTGGCTTTGGGCCCCGGGCCTTGTGCGGTGCAGCCCGGTGGGTTTATCTGCTGGCATTGACGCGCGCGAGCAGACCGCTGACGGACTCCGCTGGCAAACGCAGGGGAAATACGAGGTTGTTGATGGCCGTGAAATCTTCGCCGGTGATAAGGCCTGCCATTGCGGCAGTCGCCTCTGTGGCCGGAGTCGGAATTTGTGCCACATGGCTCAGGGCCAGCGTGAAAACGAGGCCGTAAGGCACGTCTTCAGATAAAAAGCGGGTCTGAGTATCTGTAGGGCCTGGAGGGCCACCACGCATGTGGTGCAACTCTGCAGCGATATCCGCTAGCTGTTCTGACTCTGTGTTGAACGATTGGGCAAAGTGTTTTTCAATCGTGCGCACCTGCAGGCCAAAGGCATTGGCAACGGCGCGGCGCTCATTGTCCAGCTGCTCAATCACTGCCGCTACACGGGGTGTCATGAAGTGGTATTGCGGCCAGTTTTCGCCTCGCTCAATGCGGGTCCAGTTAAACAAAGCCAAAGGGCCATGGGCAACGGGGTTAATGTTGGTCAGTGCAGTTGCCAGCGCGTTCTCATCCATCGTAAAGCCGGAGCCAAAAAGTGCTTCACAGGTAGCTAATGCTGCATTCTGGCTAGAGCGAGGCAGGCACGAAACGCCCAGCGATGTGCGCCGCGTCATGACTTTGACATGCGTGGCGTCATGACGCCTGGCCGTGAGTACCGTCGTGCCAAAGCTGGCAACAGCGATGGCAATGCCATGTTCCAGGGCTGATTCATAAAGGTAAAGCGCTGACAGAGAGCCCATCGAGCTAACGATGACCAACTGACCGGCCCTCAGGTGAGGGATCAGCGCATCCATGACCGTTTTGTGCCAATTGACGGGGACTGCAATCAGCAAGACGTCGGCGTCGCGCGCAAGCTCGCCCGGGCTGTCCACTACATGAACTTTGACACTGGCCTGCAGAACTCCTGAGCTGGTTAACGGTGTGGTGCGAAGCGCTTCAGCGCCTCCGCCACGCGGTGACCACACCGAGACGTCATGGTGGCGCTGAGATATCCAAGCGGCGCAGGCCAGTGCGATGCCGCCGGTTCCAATAATTCCTACTTTCATACGCTGCATCATTGACTCTTGAGGTTGCCCTGTTTGACCACACCAGCCCAGCGCTGGGTGTCTTCGTGGATAAGCTGGGCCAGCTCCTGGCTACCCGCGCAAACGACTTCCGCACCAGCTTCTTGCAAGCGTTTTTTGGTGCTGGCCTGTACGCAGACTTTCAAAATTTCATCCGTCAAATGCTTCACGACGGAAGGCGGCGTTCTGGACGGAGCCATGACACCGACCCAGACAGGGACTGAGAGATCTGAAAGCCCCGTGGCTTCTTGTACGGTGGGGGTGCTGGGCAGGCTGCTCAACGGCACTTTGGTAAAAGTGCCAAGTACACGCGCTTTGCCATTGGCAACCATGGGTTCAAGTGATGCGGCGCTGGTCACGATGGCGTCGACATTGCCACTGATCAGGTCGATCAAGGCCGGGGCCGCGCCGCGGTAAGGAACATGCGTGAGCTGCGTCTTTGAGCCCTGAGCGAGCAACTCTCCCGTTAAATGAGAAACGGTTCCTGTGCCCGTGGATGCATAGGTCAACTTGCCAGGCTGGGCTTTGGCTGTTGCGAGCAGCTCGGGCAGCGATTTGAAAGTGCTTTGCGTACGCACTGCAATAGCCATGGGTGTATCGGCTACCAAAGCAACTGGCACCAAATCCTGTTGCGGCTTGTAGCTCATCTTTGCCATCAGATGCGGGGCAATCGATATGGCTCCCCCAGTTGCCAGCAGCAAGGTGCTCCCGTCGGCTGGCGCTCGGGCCACGGCTTCAGCGGCGATCACACCGCCAGCGCCACTTTTGTTTTCGATGATCATGGGGCCAGAAAGTCGCCCCGCTAGCTGTGCTGACAAGTAGCGCCCAATGATGTCTTGCGCCCCGCCGGGAGCAAATGGCACAAGCAGGCGAATGGGTTTGCTGGGCTCTTGGGCTGCCGCAGGGCTCCACGAGGAAAGTGCAGGTGCAAGCAATGCAATGCATGCGCCATATCGCAGAGCATTGCTGCGCAAAGCTGAAAAATCTCTCATGGCTTGCCTCACCTTTTTGTGTGTTGATGAGGCAATTATTCAAAGGCCAGTTCTTTTAATGAAGCCTGAAAAATAGATGACAGCTATCCGCCAAATGCAAGTTCAAGCGGTCTGTCAGCAAGTGCTGCTGCAGATAAGCTGCTGCAGCCGATACTGCACTCTTGAGCGTTAGAAGAGTTGGGGACCATGCCCGCGGATTGCTGGTACAGACTTGTCTTGCCCGTCGTATGAATACTAAAATTTTGCACACATTTCTCATGGTCGCCGAGTCAGGTGGCCTGTCCAGCGCGGCGAGCGTGCTGGGCATTCCTCAGTCTCAAGTCAGCAGGCACATCAAGGAGCTAGAGGAAATCTGTGGCGCTCCTTTGCTTTATCGCCATGGCAGAGGCGTCAGCCTTACGCTGGCAGGTGAGCGGCTACATGGCACGCTGCGTCCAGCGCTGATTCAACTGCAAGAGGCGTTGAGCACCGTCGGAGATCAAGACCGGGAACCTTCAGGCCCTGTGGATCTCGCACTATCTCCCTCTTTCATGCACGCCGTTGGCTTGCGTCTTTTAGATGCTATCCAGAAAGAATATCCAGGCATTCAGCTGCGACTGATCAGCGGAAATTCACGCTATGTGTACGAGTGGGTACTGCATGCGCAGGTGGATATTGGAGTTTTGAGCGATATAGGAATGTCTTCGCAGCTGCTGCTAGATGAACTGGGTTCAGCCAGAGTGGTGCTTGCCAGACACCCTGATTTTCCGCTGCTGCTTGATTCAGAGGCTCGACCTGAACTCTCCGGTGTTGCGCTGCGGCTGCCAAGTCCTGGACAGGGACTGCGCCGGCAGATCGATATCTGGGCGGCCAAGCAGCAGATTGTTCTGAATACGGTTTACGAAATCGACGACATCGAAATCACCAAGGAAATTATTGCGTCGCAGCGTGCGGCGGCGATTGTGTCCCGGCTATCTATTTATAAAGAACTAGCTTCTGGCGCCATCGTGGAGCATGTGCTGGGGAATGACTTTCGGGTGCGCTCTGTCATGGCCACTGCACGCAATCGCCCCATCACGCCGGCGATGAAAGCGGTCATAAAGATACTGAAGCAAATATCTGCCGCAGTGTTTGAAGAAATAGAGGACTAGCACAGCTGCCGCACACGCCACGTACAGTCCCGCTGCTTGTCGCTCAACAGCTATGCAACGGCCTGCGAACTGTGCAATGAAGGCATGGAACGCGCAGGTGTCTGGCCCGGCGAGTGTGTGGCGTGGCGCTGGCCAGCAGGCGAAGCCGCAACATCCTGTGCGGTCAGGTCTTGGGTGACGGCTTGAAGTTCGGCCGACTGAGTCAGTGAAGACTGCACCACCTCGGACATGATGGTCGTCACCTGGTGGGATGAATTGACAATGTCTTCCATGGTTGTGCCCGCCTTGCGCACCTGCTCAGCGCCTTGCGAGACCTGATTGACGGATGCCTGAATCAGCTGCTTGATTTCTTTGGCGGCCGATGCGCTGTTTTGTGCCAGCGTGCGCACCTCGCCAGCCACCACGGCAAAGCCCCGACCTTGCTCGCCCGCGCGGGCCGCCTCAACCGCAGCGTTGAGTGCCAAAATATTGGTCTGAAACGCAATAGTGTCCATCACACCAATAATTTCGCTGATCTTGCGTGAGCTGCTGGAGATGTTCTCCATGGTGTGAATGACTTCGCGCACGGTATCGCCGCCGGTTTCAGCCACGCGGCAGGCGTTTTGTGCCAACTGGTTGGCGTGGCCAGCACGCTCTGCGCTTTCGGTCAGCCCTTGCACGGTGACGCGCAGGGTCTGGGCTGCGGTGAAGCGGCGTGTGATGTCAGTGGCGAATTTCACGACCTTGAAGGGGTGCCCGTTTGCATCCAGGATGGGGTTGTAGCTGGCTTCAATCCAGACTTGGCGGCCATTTTTGCCAATGCGCAGGTACTGCCCGGAATCGTTGATGCCACGGCTGAGCGCTTGCCAAAACTGTGCATAGGCGGCGGTTTGCCGCTCTTGCGGCAAAACGAACATGCTGTGGTGTTTGCCTAAAATTTCATCGATGCGGTAGCCCATGGCATTGAGGAACAAGTCATTGGCAGCCAGGATGTAGCCCTCAAGGTCAAATTCAATGATGGCCTGAACCTTGGAAATTGCTGCCAGCTGGCCTTGTGCATCGGCGTTGCGACGTTGCTGCTCCGTAATGTCGGTGGCGTACTTCACGACTTTGCAGGGACGGTGACGGCGGTCGAATATGGGGTTGTAGCTGGCCTGCAGCCACACCTCAGTGCCGTCATGGGTGATGCGTTTGTAGCGGCCTGCATCGTGAGAGCCTTGTCCGAGGCGTTGCCAAAAATCTGCGTATTGCGCAGAAGCTGCCGTTTCTTCATCCACAAACATGCGGTGGTGCTGGCCCTGAATTTCTGCCAGCTCATAGCCCATGGTGTCCAGAAAATTCTGATTGGCTGTGAGGATGTTGCCCTGCAGGTCGAACTCAATCACCGCATGCGATTTTTGAATGGCGGCCAGTTGCCCTTCCAGTTCTGCGGCTTGGCGTTGACCACCACTTGCTCGTAACCATGACCAATTGAAGCTCGGCATAGGAAACTCCTTGCAGCCGGGTGAAAAATTTCTACAAATTGTGATTAAGTGTGAGTAATTGTTTGTAGGAGGGGTGTCGTCATAAGCGCGGGAGATTGGCTGAAAGGAGCTGAGACCGTTGGTCATTTCATGCGCAGTCGGTGGCATGATGGACCGCATGACTTGCTGGATTGATACCCACTGCCATCTGGATGCCGCTGAATTCAATGCGGATCGCGATGCCGTGCGTGCGGCAGCCAGTGAAGCTGGTGTGGGGCACATCGTCATTCCCGCTGTGCAGCGTGCGCATTGGCGTGAGGTCATCGCGCTGGCGCACCGCCATGGAGACAGCTACGCGCTGGGCATCCATCCCCTGTACACCCCGCGTGCGCAGGAAGCAGACATCGCAGCGCTGCGTGAGCTATTGCTCGAAGTTCAGGACGACCCGCATCTGGTTGCGGTGGGAGAGATCGGACTGGATTTTTTTGTGCCAGATTTAGATGTGGACCAGCAAATCTGGTTCTACGAGCAGCAAATCATGCTGGCGCGTCAATTCAAGCTGCCCGTGATCTTGCATGTACGCAAAAGCAGTGATCGTTTGCTGAAAACCTTGCGTGCATGGCCTGTTGTGGGGGGCATTGCCCACGCCTTCAATGGCAGCGCGCAGCAGGCTCATGCATTCATGGATCTGGGCTTTAAATTGGGCTTTGGCGGTGCCGTCACCTATGACCGCGCGCTCAAATTGCGTGAACTGGCTGCGACGCTGCCCCTGGAGAGCATCGTTGTGGAAACCGATGCGCCAGACATTCAGCCCCATTGGCTCTACACCACAGCACAGGCACGCGCCGCTGGTAAAGCGCAGGGCCGCAACAGCCCTGCCCAGTTGCCCCGTATTGCCGCTGAAATCGCCGTTTTGCGTGGCATTGCCCCTGAGCAGCTGGCACAAGCGACAGGCCGCAATGCGCGCGCCGCATTGCGAGGGCTGCCAGCATTTCCATTGCTTTAACGTACCAGTGCGCAGCAGTACTGCGGGCGAAGCTATGGTTCTTAAAACTCCACCTGCGGCAAGCGGCACAGGTTTGCACGCACAATGCCCAGCCATGTCTGCGCCAACCTTGGATGAATCACTGCGTTTGCAAGGCTTGCCGCCCGTGGCTGATGCACGCACCCGCCTGATCATCTTGGGCAGTTTTCCTGGTGCAGCTTCGCTGCGGGCGCAGCAGTACTACGCACACCCGCAAAACAAGCTGTGGCCCATCTTGGCGACACTGTGGCCGCAGCACCCTCAGCCTGCGCACAGCGACTATGCGGCGCGGTGCGAATGGCTGCTGGCACGTGGGCTGGGGTTGTGGGATGTCTATGACAGCTGTGAACGTCAAGGTAGCCTGGACAGTGCCATCCGCACACCGCAGGTCAATAATTTTGAGGCGTTGAGAGCACATTGCCCGCAACTGCAGGCTGTTGCGCACAACGGCGCAGAAAGCTACAAGCACGCCAGCGCGCTGCAAGGTCTGGGTCTGCAGGCTTACAAGCTTCCCTCGACCAGCCCGGCCAATGCCGGGTGGAGCTTTGAGCGCAAGCTCACCGCCTGGCGTGATGTGATGCAGGCCGCAGGCCTTTTGAAGAAAGAAGATTAAACCGTGGCTGCACGCAAGAAAAACTCCAGCGCTTTTACCGAAGAAGAGATGCCTCAGGTGAGTGTCTCGGACGACGGTGTCTCACGCTATCTGCACCTGGGGACCCCATGGGTGCAAGGCTCGATGAAGCTCAAAGCACCGTTTGAGATTGATCTGGAATACGTGCAGCGCATGATGGCGTGGCTGTTGTTTGTCGAGCCAGAAAGTGTGGCCGAACGGCATGCCGTGCAGCTTGGCCTGGGGGCCGCTGCGCTGACCAAGTTTCACTACAAGAAGCTCAAGATGCACACCACCGCCATTGAGATCAATCCGCTGGTGGTCAACATCTGTCGCAACTGGTTCAAGCTGCCGCCTGATAATGACATGCTGGAGGTCGTGCTGGGTGATGCATCCATGGAAATCCTCAAGAGCCGCTGGCAGGGTGTGGTTGATGCCTTGCAGGTAGATCTGTATGACCACAATGCTGCAGCGCCTGTGCTGGACAGCGTGGAGTTCTATAACGACTGCCGCAATATGCTCACGCCGGAAGGCGCAATGACCGTGAACCTGTTTGGACGGGCATCCAGTTACCAGCGCAGTCTGGAAAAAATCATGCAAGCGTTTGGTGAAGGCCATGTCTGGGCCTTCAAGCCCACGCGCGAAGGCAACACGATTGTGCTGGCTCAGCGTGTGTCCACACCACTGACACGCGATGAGCTGGTGGTGCGGGCTGAGGCTGTGCAGGCCCGCTGGGATTTGCCCGCCAGTAAATGGCTCAAGGTGTTCAAGCAGGTAGAAGTTACACCCAGTACTTAATACAGGCCCGCGGCATTAAGCAGGCATACACTGGCATTTATTCTGACAATGAACGCACTGCACTTTTATGTCTATTTCTGCCGTTTCCAGCAGCGCTGGCGCTGCCAGTTCCTCCAAGCCTAATGTTTCGGGTCAGATCTCGCAGTTGCAGGGCCAGCTCAAGGACTTGACGCAAAAGCTCAAGGCAACGAGCGACTCTGACATGGAAGCGCAGGCGAAGACCCAGATGCTGCAAATGCTGCAGGCCCAGATTGCAGCCATTCAGTCGCAGATTCAGGCCTTGCAGCAGCAGCAAACTCAGCAGCAAATCCAAAGCAAAGACGGTGCGCTGAACAAGGCAGTGCTGGGCAGTGAAGAGAGCGTTGCTGCGCGCCGCAGCAATCTGAGCACATTGGGTAGCCAGGTGGACACCTACGCCTGATTGAGCGCACGCTCAATATCTGGGCAAAGCTGCACAATGCACCGGCCTTGCTGACTTTTTTTGCCTGCTATGTCTTTAGAAATTACTGCACCTTTTTCTTCCCCCGCCGGGGCTTCTATCGATCACCCTTTGGACTGGGTGCAGGTGCTGCAATGGCTGCAGGCCAAAGGTATTGTCGATACGGCCGAATGTGCACGCATTCGCGCACGCTGCTCTACTGCGCACAGTACGCAGCACCCGCTGATCAGGCTGGCAAGTGTGGGCGTTACCCGATTGGCGGATGGCGTGACGCTGGATATTGAAGCATTGACTGCCTTTGTCGCAGAGTGCACGGGCTTGCCGTATCTGCGCATTGACCCGCTCAAGGTCGATGTGGGCCGGGTGGGCGACGCCATGAGCGTCCAGTACGCACAGCGCCATAAAGTCCTGCCGGTACAGATCAGCAACAGCGACATTGTGGTGGCTACTGCTGAGCCATTTGTCATGCAATGGGTGGGAGAAGTTGAGCGCCAGACTCGTCGCAAAGTGCGCTGTGTGCTGGCCAATCCGCAGGATATTCAGCGCTACACCAGTGAATTTTTTGCACTGGCCAATTCTGTGCGTTCAGCGCAAAAACTGGGAGGGACATCAACCGCCAGTTTTGAGCAACTGGTGGAGCTGGGGCGTACCAACAAACAGCTGGATGCGAACGACACGGGTGTGATCCGTGTGGTGGACTGGCTGTGGCAATACGCCTTTGACCAGCGCGCCAGCGACATCCATCTGGAGCCACGGCGCGAACAGGGTGTGATCCGTTTTCGCATTGATGGTGTGCTGCACTCGGTCTACCGAATGCCTATGGGCGTGCTCAACGCCATGATTGCGCGCATCAAACTGCTGGGGCGTATGGATGTCGTGGAAAAACGGCGCCCTCTGGATGGCCGTATCAAAACGCGTAATCCCCGTGGTGAAGAAATTGAAATGCGCCTGTCGACCTTGCCCACGGCTTTTGGCGAGAAGATGGTGATGCGCATTTTTGATCCCGACAACACCATCAAGCAGCTCGATCAGCTGGGTTTTATGCCGCACGATGCCCAGCGCTGGGAGGCGTTGGTGCAGCGCCCCCACGGCATCATTTTGGTGACAGGTCCTACGGGCTCGGGCAAGACCACCACGCTGTACTCCACCCTCAAGCGCGTGGCCACGGAGGAGGTGAACGTCAGCACGGTGGAAGACCCCATCGAAATGATTGAGCCTGCCTTCAATCAGACACAGGTGCAGCCGTTGCTGGACTTTGGCTTTACCGAAGGCCTGCGTGCGCTGATGCGACAAGACCCGGACATCATCATGGTGGGTGAGATCCGCGATACGGCCACGGCAGAGATGGCTGTGCAGGCCGCACTGACCGGGCACCTGGTGTTCTCGACCCTGCATACCAATGACGCGCCCAGTGCTGTGAGCCGTTTGATGGAGCTGGGTGTGCCGCCTTACTTGCTCAATGCAACTTTGCTGGGGGTGCTGGCGCAGCGACTGGTGCGGGTGCTGTGCCCTCAGTGCAAGCAGCCGGATACGCAGTTGACGCCAGAAAGTCTGGCCGAGGTGATGAGCCCCTGGAAATTCAGTGGCAGCTTCAAACCCTATCAGCCCGTAGGGTGCGAGGCTTGCCGCATGACAGGCTACAAAGGGCGAATGGGCTTGTATGAACTGCTGCTTGGCAGCGAGAGTTTGCAGCAGCACATTAACCACAGTCCATCGATGGACGCGCTGCGCCGCCAGGCCGTGAAAGACGGCATGCGACCACTGCGACTGGCTGGTGCACTGCGCGTGGCAGAAGGGCTGACCACTTTGGCTGAAGTGATGGCCGCAACACCGCCACTGCGCTAAGGAGTTTTCTCCAGTGCAATCCATGCTGCGCAGCCCAGCTCAGGCGCGCATCCACTGATGCGTGGGCGATGGCGCTGCATTGGGCGCTATTCGAGGGTAAACACTGGGTAATCCTGCTGACAGGGTGCGTAAAAGGCATCTCAGTAGGTGGAATCCACATGAATTTGCCTTCACTTTGCTTACAGAATCCCACCAGTCGCAAATCCTC
Organism: Comamonas avium; assembly: GCF_014836675.1. GTDB lineage: Bacteria > Pseudomonadota > Gammaproteobacteria > Burkholderiales > Burkholderiaceae_C > Comamonas > Comamonas avium. The sequence continues at coordinate 498,266 of NZ_JACSQK010000004.1, read as the reverse complement.
TGATGGGAGACGTTTCGTGAAAATTAAGAGTCAAAAAGACTTCTTCGCCGGATTGATGTATCTGGTTGTCGGCCTTGCTTTTGCTATTGGTGCTATTGACTACAACGTCGGCACTGCAGCACGTATGGGTCCTGGTTACTTTCCGTTGATTCTGGGTGTGATCTTGTCGCTGATCGGTCTGATGATCGCATTCAAGGCAACGGTCAATGGCCCTGGCGATGGTGATCCAGTGGGCAAGTGGGCTTGGAAACAAGTGTTCTTTGTCTTGGCTGCCAACTTCGCTTTTGGTCTGTTGCTGGTTGGCGTGCCTGCTCTGGGTATTCCTGGCCTGGGTCTGATGGTTGCCATCATTGCTCTGGTGTTTATCGCCAGTACTGCTGGTAGCAAGGTCAATTACAAGGAAGTGCTCGTGCTTTCCCTGATCTTGGCAGCTGGCAGCTATGCGGTGTTCGTGTGGGCCTTGAACCTGCAGTTCCCCGTCTGGCCTACCTTCATCGTTGGCTAATCCCCCAGGAGACTTGCATCGTGGAATTGATTGAACATTTGTCGCTGGGGTTTGGCGTTGCGTTTACAGCGCAAAACCTCATGTACTGCCTGATCGGCTGTGTCTTGGGCACGCTGATTGGTATCTTGCCTGGCCTGGGCCCAGTGGCGACCATCGCCATGTTGCTGCCTGCCACTTACTCGCTGCCTCCTGTGGCTGCGCTGATCATGCTGGCCGGTATCTATTACGGTGCGCAATACGGTGGTTCGACCACGGCCATTTTGGTGAACTTGCCTGGGGAGTCGTCGTCCGTTGTGACCATGATTGACGGCTACCAGATGGCGCGAAAGGGGCGGGCTGGCCCTGCGCTGGCCGCTGCGGGCATTGGCTCTTTCTTTGCAGGTTGCGTGGGCACGATCATCTTGGCTGCCTTTGCTCCTCCGCTGACAGAAGTCGCCTTCATGTTCGGCCCTGCGGAATACTTTTCGCTGATGATTCTGGGCCTGATCGGTGCTGTGGTGCTGGCTTCCGGCTCCTTGCTCAAGGCTGTGGGCATGATCGTGCTGGGTCTGCTGTTCGGCATGATCGGTACGGACGTGAACTCCGGTGTGGCACGTTACAGCTTTGACATTCCTGAGTTGACCGACGGTATCGACTTCGTCGTGATCGCCATGGGTGTGTTCGGCTACGGTGAAATCATTGCCAACCTGTCCAAGCCTGACGACGAGCGCGAAGTGTTCACGGCCAAGGTCACGGGCCTGATGCCCACCAAGCAGGACTTCAAACTGATGTTCCCCGCCATGGTGCGCGGTACGTTGCTGGGTTCTGCACTGGGTATCTTGCCCGGTGGTGGTGCCATGCTGTCGGCCTTTGCCTCCTACACACTGGAAAAGAAGACCAAGCTGCGTCCTGGTGAAGTTCCTTTCGGTCAAGGCAATATCCGTGGTGTGACGGCTCCTGAATCGGCCAACAACGCTGGTTCACAGACATCGTTCATTCCTTTGCTGACACTGGGCATTCCACCGAATGCCGTGATGGCACTGATGGTGGGCGCGATGACCATTCACAACATCCAGCCTGGCCCTCAGGTGATGACCAGCAACCCAGAATTGTTCTGGGGTCTGATCGCATCGATGTGGATTGGTAACGCCATGCTGATCATCTTGAACCTGCCCATGATTGGCATGTGGATCAAGCTGCTGTCAGTGCCTTACCGCTGGTTGTTCCCCGCCATTGTGCTGTTCTGTGCAGTGGGCGTGTACGGCACGAAGAACTCTGAGTTCGACGTCTGGATGGTCGGTATCTTCGGTTTCATTGGCTATGTGTTCTACAAGCTGGGCACCGAACCCGCACCGTTGTTGCTGGGCTTCATCTTGGGCCCAATGATGGAAGAAAACCTGCGCCGTGCTCTGCTGCTGTCGCGTGGTGACTGGTCTGTGTTCGTGACACGTCCTATCTCCGCTGTGATGCTGGTCCTGGCAGTGGTGTTGCTGGTGATCGTATGCTTGCCAGCAGTGAAAAGTAAACGCGAAGAAGCTTTTGTTGAAGAGTGACAGAGCTTGCTATTGCACTGTGAAAAGCGCCCTGCGGGGCGCTTTTTTTATGGAAAGTTGCCAACCAAGGTTATTGGTGTAAACCATTATTTGTAAATAAAAGTTACTGGATAATGGCTTTATGCCGAAGCACACCTGCGCGAAAGCCAGCGTCGCAAAGCCACGGGCCTAACGCTTGTTCTCCAAGTCATGGTCGCCGGGTTGCCTGTAAGCGTCTTGGAGGAGACGTTTTGCTGTTTCCTGTCTAGCACAGAGCCCGTGGCTTAGGCCATGCAGGCATCTTGGCATCCTCTGACGCGCGCAACCACTGCTGATGGGCGCGCATGGCCAAATTGTGTGAAGTCTTATATCCATCATGAATTTTTCGAACATTCGGGTAGCTCCAAAGCTATGGACTACTATTTTGGGTTTGCTGGTCATCATGACTTTGTCGAACTTCTGGGTGCAGCAAAGCACGATGCAGACGCTGGAAACTTCCCGGGAAGACGTGCAGCGTATTGAGCGCAAGATTGCGCTGGCCGAGACCATGCGCGGCAAGATACTGCGCAGCATTGAGGCTGGAACAGCACTGATGGCGACGAATGAAAACCGCCTTCAAAACGAGTTTGAAGCGCGCTTTAAAAGGCAGCATGACATTGCCTTGGCAGCGTTGGCCGAGATGGAAAACTCGCTGATGTCCGAGCAGGAGCGTGCGTCCTTTGCATCCGTACTCAAAGCCTTTGAGGATTTGAAGAACAGCCGCGAGACGGCGCTGGACACCATGGATCTGGATGACTACAACGCACGGGGCAACTATGCGTTTGGTGAGTACACCAATCTGTCCGAAATTTACGGCAGCAAGATCGAAGACTTCATTGGTGCGCAGCGCCAGCAGCTCAGTGCACTGATGCAAAACTCTGATGCCGCGCGCCGCAGCAGCATCTGGATGGGCTGGCTCAGCACAGCAGTGCTGCTGTTGCTGGGCGTGTTGCTTGCACGCTGGCTGGTGATCAGCATTACGGTGCCGCTGCGCGAGGCGGTGAAGATGACGGAAGCCATCGGTGGGGGCGACCTGACCATTCACGCAGCCAGTCAGCGCAAGGATGAGTTTGGTCAGTTGATGCAGGCCCTGGATGCCATGGCACAGCGCTTGCGGGATGTGGTGCTGAACGTTCGTGGTGGTGTGCATGAAGTGTCTACGGCAGCTGCTGAAATTGCCAACGGCAACCAGGATCTGTCGGCGCGCACAGAGCAGACAGCCGCCAATCTGGAAGAGACAGCGGCCAGCATTGAGCAACTGACAGCCACCGTCAATCAGTCGGCAGATACCTCGCGCCAGGCCAATCAGCTGGCGGCAACGGCTGTGCAGGCAGCAGAGCGCGGTGGTCAGGTGGTGCAGCAGGTGGTGCTCAGCATGGAGCAGATCAACACCTCCAGCCGCAAGATAGGCGACATCATTGGCGTGATTGATGGCATTGCGTTTCAGACCAACATCCTGGCACTGAACGCCGCCGTTGAAGCGGCACGTGCCGGTGAGCAAGGCCGCGGTTTTGCGGTGGTGGCCGCCGAGGTGCGCAGTCTGGCTGGCCGCAGTGCAGAAGCAGCCAAGGAAATCAAGGGCCTGATTGAAGCCAGTGTCAGCAATGTGGACGCTGGCTCCACCCAGGTCAGCCAAGCAGGTGCCAGCATGCATGAGATTGTGGCCAGTGTGCGCCGGGTGACTGATCTGATCGGTGAAATCACTGCGGCAACCAATGAGCAGCGTGATGGTTTTGTGCAGGTGAATCAGGCCGTGAGCAATCTGGACCAGATGACCCAGCAAAATGCGGCCTTGGTCGAAGAGTCCAGCGCAGCGGCAAACGCCATGAGTGAACAGGCGCAGCGGCTGATTCAGGCCATGGCGGTATTCAAGGTGGGGCAGACAGCATGGACCTCTGCTGCAGCTGCGGGTGTTGAGCCCGCTTTGCCTCCCACCGCAGCCTCAGTGAAACTGCCCGCATCCCCAGTCACCCGCACCCTGCAAGCGGCCAGGGTGCCAAAGCCTGTGGCTGCGCCCGCATTCGTTGCCGCTTCAAAGCCTGCAGCCCACCAGACTGACGAATGGGAGTCTTTCTAAGGAACGTCTGCACCACCCTTGATGTGTGGAGGCATTGATGCTTTGCAGTGTCGTACAAGCTGCTGCTTGGCACAGCGTCTTGGCTGTCAAGCTCTGATTAGCTGGTTGCTGCTGGGCATTTTCAAGGGCGCATGCATGGTGCTGTCAGGCAGTGTGGATGCAGGTGCTGTCATGCTTTGGTGTGGCCCCGCGATGCGGGGCCACTTTGTTTGTGCTGTCGCCCATGCAGACAAAGCCCCACAATAAGCACCTATTTGCCGTTGTTCCGCACCGCTCCATGCCCGTTTTGCCCCAGCCTACCCAGCACCCCCTGCGCGCCTTGCTACACAACGAGGTGCACGCCCGTCCCGCAGAACCCGTCCAAGGGCCCGCCGCCATTACGCATCTGGTGATGCTGACCGACCCGGCCGAGCGCGAAGCCAGCCGGCGTCATCTGGCGACATTGATGCATGACCACCACCGCACGGGGCCGGATGCTGATTGCACGCATTTGCGCATGGACTTTGGCGCATTCCGCCTGCGCTGGGAGCTGCACACTGAGTTTGTGTGCTGGACTTTCATGGTGCCGCTGCCCGCAGAGGGCGTTTTGAATGCTCGCTCCCCTGCGACAGCAATTGAAGAGGTGCCCCAGCAGTGGCTGAAAAATCTGCCCGGTCTGTGCCTGAGCAGCGTGCACCTGTGGATCATCAAAGACGCGCAGTGCGAGGGCCATGGCATCAGGCATCTGGTGCAGCAAATGCTCAATGATGAGACGCTGGCAGGCTCGACAGTGCATATCGGCCATACAGAGGTGTGCACTGATTTTGCGATCCATGCCGATGGTTACTCGCGCATCTTGGTCAAGCCCTCGGACAGCATCAGTGCACGCCGTCTGGGGCGTCTGGTGCAGAGGGTACTGGAGATTGAAACCTATCGCATGGCTGCGTTGCTGGGTTTGCCTGCAGCGCGCAAAGCGGCCGGGGTGCTGGGCTCTGCCGAGAAAGAGCTGGCCGAGCTGGCGCATGCGATTCGTGAAGCCGGGCGTGAAGACGAGCCTGTGCTGCTGGACCGGCTGACGCGTCTGGCCGGGCAGGTAGAGAGTGAATATGCAGCCACGCACTCGCGCTTTTCGGCCAGCAAGGCCTACTTTGAGCTGGTGGACAAACGCATTCACGATCTGCACGAAGAGCGCCTGTCGGGGCTGCTGACGATTCAGGAGTTCATGGAGCGGCGCCTGTCTCCGGCACGCAGCACCTGCGAATGGGCCACGCACCGCCAGAATGCGCTGTCACAGCGCGTATCGCGTGTGAGCAACTTGCTGCGCACCCGTGTCGAGATTGAGCAGCAGCAAAGCAACCAGGAAATTTTAGCCACCATGAATGACCGTCAGGGCATGCAGCTGAAATTGCAGTCCACGGTGGAAGGCCTGTCGGTGGCTGCCATTACTTACTACATCACCGGCCTGATTGCCTACCTGAGCAAAGGTGCGCAAAAAGTGGGCTGGCCGCTGTCGCCAGAAGTCACTGCGGCCATTGCCATTCCGGTGGTGGCGTTCAGCGTCTGGTGGTCATTGCGCCGTCTGCACCACCGCTTGTTTGGCGACAAGCATTGAAACAGCTTCTTAAAGAATAAGAGCGCATAGCGCTTGTGTGTGCTGGGTTTGAAAGAGAAAAGTGTCTGAAGTTAAGAATTCATCAGCGCAAGCTGCTCAGAAAGGTGTAGCGATTGGGTTGACGCTGGCCGTGCTCGGGGCCATCGCTTTTAGTGGCAAGGCCATCATTGTCAAGCTGGCCTACCGTTATGGCGTGGATGCGGTCACGCTGCTGATGTACCGCATGCTGTTTGCCTTGCCGGTGTTTCTCATCATGGCCTGGTGGGCGGGGCGCGGCAAAGCGGCGCTGACACGCAAGGACTGGATGGGCGTGGTGGGGCTGGGCTTTTCGGGCTACTACCTTGCCAGCTATCTGGACTTTGCCGGGCTGGCCTATATCTCGGCAGCGCTGGAGCGCTTGATCTTGTACCTCAACCCCACCTTGGTGGTGATCTTTGGCTGGGTGGTCTACAAGCGCGGCATCACCTGGGGGCAGTTTGCGGGCATGCTGGTGAGCTACTGCGGCGTGTTGCTGGTGTTTGGCCATGAGGTGGGTGCGCAAGGCAGTAACGCCGTATGGGGCGCACTGCTGGTGCTTGGCAGCGCTATCAGCTATGCCATCTACATGGTTTACAGCGGCGAGATGGTCAAACGCCTGGGCTCCATGCGCTTGGTTGGTCTGGCGTCCAGCGTGGCGTGCTTTTTTTGCATTGCGCAGTTTCTGATCACCCATCCGCTGTCGGCCATGCACGTTGCACCGCAGGTGCTGTGGCTGTCGCTGCTCAATTCCACTGCGTGCACTGTGGCCCCCGTGCTGATGGTGATGATGGCCATTGAGCGCATTGGCGCGGGCATGACGGCACAGACCGGAATGATTGGGCCGCTGTCCACCATCTTGATGGGGGTGTGGCTGCTCGATGAGCAGCTCAATGTCTGGATGGTGGCCGGCACCAGTCTGGTCATGGTGGGCATTTTTGTATTCACGCGCTGGGCCAGAAAACCGGGCGCAGCGAAGTAGCAACCTAAAAAAGCAGGAGAGAAACCATGGATCTGGGAATCGCGGGCAAGTGGGCGCTGGTATGTGGCGCCAGCAAGGGTTTGGGTTATGGCTGTGCCAAGGCCCTGGTGCAGGAAGGTGTGAACGTGGTCATCAATGCGCGTGGCGATGCAGCCTTGCAAGCAGCGGCTGCACAATTGAGATCTATCAGCGCTGATGCAGCCAGCACTGGCGGTAAAAAGCCTGCGCAAGTGCTAGCGGTGGCCTGCGACATCACCACGCCTGCCGGGCGCGAGGCGGTGTTTGGCGTGGCGGGTGGCCCCGGCATTGCCTTTGACATGCTGGTGACCAATGCAGGCGGCCCCCCCACCGGCGATTTTCGCGACTGGGACCGCGATGCGTGGATCAAGGCGGTGGACGCCAACATGCTCACCCCCATTGAGCTGATCAAGACGGTGGTGGATGGCATGGCTGCACGTGGTTTTGGCCGCATCGTCAACATCACATCCAGCGCCGTAAAGGCACCTATCGACATTCTGGGTCTGTCCAACGGTGCACGCAGTGGCCTGACAGGCTTTGTTGCAGGCTTGGCACGCTCTGGTATTGCCGGTCATGGCGTCACCATCAACTCGCTGTTGCCCGGTAAATTTGACACTGACCGTCTGGCCTCTACCCACCAGGCAGCGGCCAGTAAAAGTGGCAAAGAGGTGGCCGACATCCGAAGTGCACAAGCGGCGCAAATTCCCGCCAAGCGCTTTGGAAATGCCGATGAGTTTGGTGCCATTTGCGCCTTCCTGTGCAGTGTGCACGCAGGCTATATGACAGGCCAAAACATCCTGCCCGATGGCGGTTTGTACAACGGTACGTTCTAAGTGGCCGCCTGCAGCAGGCGCATCGTTGAAGAAAAAAGGCAGCCCACGGCTGCCTTTTTTTTATGGTTCTGCTGATGACTGTGTGCAGGTGCTTAGCGCCGTGACGACACCACAATGCCGCCCACAATCAGTGCAAACGCCAGCGCGTGGTACAGCTGAGGCATCTCACCCAGGATGGGGATAGACAGCAAGGCCGTGAACAGCGGCATCAGGTTGGCAAAGAAGCCCGCTGTTGCCGGACCCGCGCGTTTGACGCCTTCACCCCAGAACCGGTAGGCCAGAATGGCCGGGCCAATCACAATGAAGAGCATGGCGGCAGCCAGCGTTGCGCTGGGCACCCAGACAAAATGGCCGGTGACAACTTCACCTCCAGCCAAGACGGCAGACCAGCCAATACCAAAAATAAGCTGGGCAATCAGAAATGCCGCCCAATTGCTGCGTACCTGTGCCTGGCTGGGCATGGTTTGCGCGCTGCGCGCCAGCAGCCAGCTGTAGAGCGACCAGACAATGGCGGCCATCAAGATAAACCAGTCACCAGGCACCAGCTGCAGACTGAGCAGCTGCTGTGGGCTGCCACGGCTGAGTACCAAGGCCACCCCGAGCATAGACAGCACAGCACCCACTGCCTGTCGCCCGCTGATTGTGCTGCCAAACACGAAGCGGCCAATCAGCAGCATCCAGATCGGCATGCTGGAGCCCACCAGCGTCACATTGATGGGCGACGAGGTCTTGAGCGCCAGATACAGCAGTGCGTTGTAGCTGCCAATGCCCAGCACGCCCAGCAAGGCGTATTGCTTCCAGCACTGCCAGATGGCACTGTTTTTGCGTAGTACATGGCCAGCCAGTGGCAGCAGCACTAGCAAGGCCAGGCCCCAGCGCATCAGATTGAGAGTGAAGGGCGAGATTAAGTCGTGGACTAGGCGGCCAACAATGGCATTGCCTGCCCAGAGCAGGGGCGCTGCGGTCAGCATGGCTGCTGTGCCGAATGTCAATGGGGAACTCATTGCCCGAATGGTAGCGTGGCTGTGTCATTGTGTAGCGGCACGGACATGGCACGATAGACGACTTGCCTGCATGTAAACACACAAGGAGACGGACAAGCATGGTCACCACAACGAGTAAATGCGTGCAAATTTCACGCAATGGCGGCACCGAAGTTCTAGAGCTGGTTACACGGGATGTTGGACAGCCCGGCGCTGGTGAAATCTTGCTGCGCCATCACGCCGTGGGTTTGAATTTCATTGACGTTTACCAGCGCTCTGGTTTGTATGCCCTGCCGTTGCCTTTACAGCTGGGCATGGAAGGTGCCGGTGTGGTTGAGGCCGTAGGAGACGGTGTGACCCATCTCCAAACAGGTGACCGAGTGGCGTATGCCAGCAACCCTCCAGGCAGTTATTGCGAGCGCCGGGTAATGCCCGCCACGCACGTGTGCAAGCTGCCGGACAGCATCAGCTTTGATACCGGTGCAGCCATGATGCTCAAGGGCCTGACGGTGCAGTATCTGCTCAAGCAATGCCTGCCTGCCGAAGGTTTGCAGGCTGGTGATTTTGTGCTGTTTCACGCCGCTGCCGGTGGCGTCGGCTTGATTGCCTGCCAATGGGCCAAAGCACTGGGACTGCAGTTGATCGCCACCGCAGGATCTGATGAGAAATGTCAGCTAGCTCTAGCTAATGGTGCATCACACGCGATCAATTACAGAACTGAAGACTTTGCCGCCAAGGTCAAAGCCATTACGGGCGGGCAAGGCGTGAAAGTGGTGTATGACAGTGTGGGCAAAGACACCTGGGAGGGCTCCATTGCCAGCTTGCGTCGTTTTGGTCTGATGGTTTCGTTTGGCAATGCGTCAGGTCCGGTGCCGCCCCTGAGTTTGGCCGCGCTGGCCCCCAAAGGTCTATATGTGACACGCCCCAGCGTGTTTGTCTATGCCCATAGCCGCAGCGCAACACAAGCTATGGCTGATGACTTGTTCAATGTGGTCTCCAGCGGTAAGGTCAATATTCATATTGCCCAGCGCTATGCATTGGAGCAGGTGCGCACAGCGCACGAGGCCTTGGAAGCACGGCAAACCACGGGGTCAACAATCTTGACCGTGTAAGCCCCAGAGGAGAGATGATGAATTGGTTGGAAAAACTACGTGACGAAGCACAGCGCCCACCCGCACAACCGCGCATGCTGTTGCTGTGGAGCGGGCAGGTCATCGGTACGGTGGCCCCAGGCTTTTTGGAGAGTGTGGACGTAGATTTTCTGCGCGGACAACGCATTACCTTTACGCACAAGAAAACCCCGGGTCTGGGTGAAACGTGGAGCTTCACGGCACCTGATGCCAGCTTTGGTCTGAACGCATTGGCTCAGCTGATGCGTGAAAAAGGCCGCAGCGGCCCTTGGCGCAATGAGCAAATTGCCGTGTGTACCCCTCAGGGCCAGCGCGTAGCTACGGTGGAGCGCGGGGCCGTGCGTTTGCTGGGCGTCAACACGCATGCCGTGCATCTGATTGGCTTGACGCCTGATGGACGCATGTGGGTGCAGCAGCGCAGCAAGAAAAAACCCAACCACCCTAATAAGTGGGACACCCTGATGGGAGGCATGCTCTCCGCCGCAGATACGCTGGAGCAAGCGCTGGCGCGTGAAACACAGGAAGAAGCGGGACTGGACTTGACGCAGCTGCTGCAGTTGCAGCATGGGGGGCAGGTTACGTTTGCCTGCCCTAGCGATGAAGTCTCGGGTGGCGTGGCCTATATGCGCGAGCGTATTGACTGGTTCACAGCCACTGTGCCGCAAGGAATGGAGCCTAAAAACCAGGATGGGGAAGTGCAGCAGTTCCAGTGCATTGACCAGGCCACGCTGATGGAGTGGCTGGTGCAGGGCAAGTTCACGCCAGAGGCCTCTTTGGTGCTGGCTGACTATCTCAAGCTTTAGCCAAGCGAGCGCACGAAAAAAGCCGCTGAATCAGCGGCTTTTTTCGTGCGTGGGTGTTGCTAGCTGGCGTGCTCAGCGAGTGACCGAGGGCTCACGAAGGCGGCTGTGTGCCAGCGCACCGGCCGACTCCAGGATGGGGTAGGCCACCGAGCACAGCAGCGAGTTAATGCGCTTGAGGTCGCTGATAAGGTCAATATGCAGCGAGCTTGTCTCAATGCTTTGTACCGTGTTGTCAGACAGGCGATCCAGGTGGGTGGCAGAGTAGGCCAGCTCCAGGTCGCGAAAACGTGCCTTTTCTTCCAGCAGTTTCTGAGCGTCACGGACATTGCCGTTCAGAAACACACTCATGGCCAAACGCAGGTTAGAGACCAGGTGCGCGTGCAAAAGGTTGATTTCTTCCAGGCCCGCTTGCGAGAACTGGCGGCCTTTTTTGATCTTTTTGTCTTCCACATCCTGCAGGATGCGCTCGATCAAGTCGCCCACCTGCTCCATATTGATGGTGAAGCTGATGATGTCTGTCCAGCGGCGGCCTTCGGTTTCATCGAGCTCAGCACGTGAAATCTTGGTCATGTAGTACTTGATGGCGGAGTAAAGGTCATCCACTTCGTCATCGAGCTTGCGCAAATGCTCGGCCAGTTTCTGGTCATCCGTCATCCACACTTTTTGCAACCCCATGAGCATGGATTCCACCACGTCAGCCTGATGCAGTGCCTCGCGCGCAGCGCATGAAATTGCCAGCGACGGGGTGCTCAGGGCTGAAGCATCCAGATGGTGCGGCCGCGAGGTGGACGGGGAGGCCACTTGTACAGGCAGAATTTTTTCAACCAGCCATGCCACCTTGCCGGTCAGCAAAATGCACACCAGTGCAACCACCGTGTTGAAAGCCAGGTGGAACATGACTACCAACGTACCTACGTCGGGCGCAATACCGCGCATGTGCTGGTGCCATGGGGTCACCAAGGGAATCATCAGCACGACACCCACCATCTTGAACATCAGGTTGCCCAGAGGCACCTGGCGGGTCTGAACATTGGCCTTCAAAGTGGTCAGTACGGCCAGCAAGCCGCTGCCCAGATTGGCACCGATCACCAGGCCCAGCGCTACGTCAACCGGAATACCCCCCGATGCAGCCAAGGTTGCCACCAGCAGCACGGTGGCAAGGCTGGAGTACGAAATGATGGAGATGATGGCGCCCGTAAGCACTTCCATGGTGATGTCGCTGGTCAAGGCTTCCAGCAGCGTCAGCATGGTGGGGCTTTGGGTCAGCACCGTCGTGGACTCGGTAATCAGGCGCAGCGCCAGCAGCATCAGGCCCAGACCGATGAATACGCGTCCCACGCGGCCGACGGTGCTGTCCTGGCGCGAGATGAACATCACGACACCAACAAAAATAAACAGCGGCGACAGCCACGACAGGTCCAGCGAGAACACCACGGCCATCACGCTGGTGCCCACATCGGCGCCCAGCATGACCGCCAGTGCAGCCGTCAGCGAAATCATGCCCTGGCCGACAAACGATGAAACGATGAGCGCAGTGGCGGTGCTTGACTGCACGATGGCTGTCACGCCAACGCCGGACAGAACTGCTTTGAGCCGGTTGCTGACCCCGCGCGAAATAAATTGGCGCAAATTAGCCCCGAAGACGCGTAAAACGCCGGTTCGGACTAGTTGGGTGCCCCAGACAAGCAGGGCGATGGCGGCTAAAAGATTCAGTAAGTGCTTCATGTGCGGCAAGCGAGGAAGCGATCGAATATACCCCTGACCGCCCATGCATGGCTCTGGGGTACGCTCCAAGACGCACATTTCAGTGCGGATTGAGTGAATATAGTTTTCGTTTCTGTTCTTTTTAGACTGGATCTAAAATTTTTCATACGCTAAAGGGAATACCCTGAGTCTTGCAGCGGCTGCGGGTTGCGAAGTGAATGGCACGGTGGCCTATGCCACGAGCCACGACAGCCATGGAGCTTCACAAGCCTGATCAACGGCTGGGCGCATGAAAACGCCGACACGTCGAGTGCAAAAAAGAAAAAACCCGCTGCCACAACGGATCAGCGGGTAGAGGGTGCGCAGGGCAGAATTGTGTTTAACGGGCTGCTTTGGCGCGTCTGGCGCGCAAAATTTCATCCAGAATCAGGCTGGCGGCCCCGATACAGATGGCAATGTCAGCCACATTGAAGGCGGGGTAGTGCGAACCGCGCCAGTGAAAATCCAGAAAGTCCACCACATAGCCGTGCTGCAGGCGGTCAATCACATTGCCCAAGGCGCCGCCCAGAATGCACGAGATGGCAAAGCAAAAGAACTTTTGTTCGGGGTGCTTGCGCAGCTGCCAGACGATAAGCACGGTCGCTACCGCGCCAATGCCCACAAACAGCCAGCGCTGCCAGCCGTCGGCACTGGCCAGAAATGAAAAGGCTGCCCCGGTGTTGTGCGCGCGCACAATGTTGAAGAAGCTGGTGATGGGCGTCCAGTCACCGTATTGGTAGAAGCTCAAGATCCACTGTTTGGTGAACTGATCCACCCCAATGAGCAATGCTGCCCATAACAGCCAGGGCCAATAAGCAGGCTTGCGGATTGCACCACTGGGGAGAGTTGCCGAAGAGCGCATGGCGTGCCTTTGAAGGTGAAGTCGTTTTAAAACAATAGCGTTTAACGCCGTGAATGCTAGGTTTCAATATGAAATATATTTGAAATCTAGTGAATACAAGCGCTGGGTGCTCTTTTTGTAAGAGCGATCCCAGCGTTTGCCAGCATGTTTAAGCCTTGGTGCGCACTTCGCCGTCACCGTACAGGTTGCTGTCGCAACGGCCGCACAGTGTGGGGTGTGCGGGGTTCACGCCCACATCGTCGCGGTAGTGCCAGCAACGCTCGCACTTGGCGTGCTCGCTGGCTTTCACAGTTGTGCTCAGTGCGTCGCCGGCCACGGCAGTCGCTGCAGAGGTAATGAAGACAAACTTCAGGTCATCCCTGAGGCTTTGCAGCAGGGCCAGGTCTTCGGGCTCTGCCGTCAAAGTGACTTCAGCTTGCAAAGAAGAGCCGACAGCGCCGGTGCCGCGCACCACTTCGATGTCTTTGTTGACCACATTGCGGATTTCGCACAGACGCTTCCACTTGGCCAGCAAGGCCTCGCTGCCTTCGGGCAGATCGGTAAATTGCTCCAGGAAGATGGATTCGCTGTGACCAAAAATCTTCCACGCTTCTTCAGCGGTGAACGACAAAAACGGAGCCATCCAGCGCAGCAGCGCGTGGGTGATCTGGTGCAGTGCGGTTTGTGCCGAGCGGCGGGCCAGGCTCTTGGGTGCGCTGGTGTACAGGCGGTCCTTTAGCACGTCCAGATAAAAGCCGCCCAGGTCTTCCGAGCAGAACAACTGAATCTTGGCAACCACGGGGTGGAATTCATACACCTTGTAGTGCGCCAGGATGTCTTTTTGCAGCTCAGCCGCACGTGCCAGTGCGTACTGGTCAATCTCCAGCATGTCGGCGTAGGCCACCGATTCGGTGGCGGCATCGAAGTCGCTGGTATTGGCCAGCAAAAAGCGCAGCGTGTTGCGAATGCGGCGGTAGCTGTCCACCACGCGGGCCAAGATTTTGTCGTCGATACCCAGATCGCCCGAGTAATCGGTCGAAGCCACCCACAGGCGGATGATTTCTGCGCCCATCTTGTTGGACACGTCCTGCGGGGCCACGGTGTTGCCCACGGACTTGGACATCTTCTTGCCCTGACCGTCCACGGTGAAACCGTGCGTTAGCAGACCGCGATACGGCGCACGGCCGAAGATGGCCGAGGACAGCAGCAGCGAACTGTGGAACCAGCCACGGTGCTGGTCATGGCCTTCCAGATACAGGTCGGCCTCGGGGCCTTTGTCGTGGTGATGCTCAGGGTGCGTGCCGCGCAGCACGTGCCAGAAGGTGGAGCCAGAGTCAAACCACACTTCCAGAATGTCGGTGCTCTTGGTGTAGTGCTTGGCTTCTTCAGTGCCCAGAATTTCTTCGGTGGTCACGCGGCTCCAGGCCTCGATACCGCCGGTCTCGACCATGGCTGCCGCCTGGTCGATGATCTCCATGGTGCGGGGGTGCAACGCGCCCGTATCCACATGCAGGAAGAAAGGTATGGGCACACCCCAGCTTCGCTGACGCGAGATGCACCAGTCCGGGCGGCCTGCGATCATGGAGCGCAGGCGGTCCTGGCCATTTTCGGGGTAGAAGCTGGTTTGCTCGATGGCATCCAGCGCAATCTGACGCAACGTTTGCGCAGGTTTTTGCGCAGGGTCGGTGAACACGCCTTCGCCTTCGTCCATGCGGATGAACCACTGCGCAGCGGCGCGGTAGATCACCGGCGTCTTGTGGCGCCAGCAATGCGGGTAACTGTGCGTCAGGCTGGTGGTGTCCATCAGGCGATTGGCTACCTTCAGGGCGTCAAGAATAACGGGCACGGCCTTCCAGATGTGCTGGCCGCCAAACATGGGCAGATCGGCTGCGTACACGCCGTTGCCTTGCACGGGGTTGAGAATGTTCTTGTACTCCATGCCATTGCTGATGCAGGAGTTGAAGTCATCCACACCATAGGCGGGGGCCGAGTGCACGATACCGGTACCGTCGTCGGCGGTGGCGTATTCGGCCAGATACACGGGAGAGATGCGGTCAAAGCCCTTGTCCACGTGCGCCAGCGGGTGCTTGAAGGGCATGTGGTCCAGCTGTTTGCCCTGGGCTGTGGCCACCACGGCGCCTTCCATCTTCCAGCGTGCCAGGCACTTTTCAACCAACGCAGAGGCCAGCACCAGCAGGCCACGTTCGGTGTCCACCAGGCTGTATTCCAGATCGGGGTTGACGTTCAGCGCCTGGTTGGCAGGAATGGTCCACGCGGTGGTGGTCCAGATCACCACAAAGGCTTCTTTGTTCAGCGAAGGCAGGCCAAAGGCGGCAGCCAGCTTGGCGGGCTCGGCGGCAGGGAACATCACATCCAGCGTCTGCGACTGCTTGTCTGCGTATTCGATCTCAAACTCGGCCAGCGACGACGCGCAGTCAAAGCACCAGTACACGGGCTTGAGACCGCGGTAGACAAAGCCACGCTCCATCACCTTCTTCAAGGCGCGCAACTCGGCGGCCTCGTTGGCGTAGTTCATGGTTTTGTAGGGGTGATCCCATTCACCCAGGACACCCAGGCGCTTGAAGTCCACCATTTGCTGTGCGATCTGCGCGGTGGCAAAAGCGCGGCTCTTGGCCTGCATCTCGTCGCGGGGCAGGTTGCGGCCATGCAGCTTTTCAATGGCGTTTTCGATGGGCAGGCCGTGGCAATCCCAGCCGGGTGCGTACAGCGCGTCGTAGCCTTCCAGCTGGCGGCTCTTGACGATCATGTCCTTGAGCACCTTGTTCACTGCATGTCCGATGTGGATCTGTCCGTTGGCGTACGGTGGGCCGTCGTGCAAGATGAACTTGGGCGCACCCGCACGGGCCACACGCAATTTCTTGTAGACGCCTTGCTCATCCCAGTCCTTGGCCCACTGGGGCTCGCGCTTGGGCAAATCGCCGCGCATGGGGAATGGCGTGTCAGGCATATTCAGCGTGGCGCGGTACACGGACGCTTCGGGCTTGTTGGATTTCGATTCAGACATGGGGGAACCTTGAAGGCATGCCGGGCTTTAGGGCCGGGCTAAAAAAGCGGGGGAGGAGCACCGGGCGCAGCCGGCACCCGAGCTGACGAAGGCGAGCGTCAAATTCGGTCGCGCGTGGTTTGGCGATGCGTTTCGGTATAGGTTGCGAAAAACGCGCGCGCGTCATCGCAGTCCCTGGCAATGCCTTCAGTGAGGGCGGCCAGACTGTCGTATTTCAGCTCGTCGTGCAGTTTGTGCAAAAGTTCCACGCGGATGATTTTACCGTAGCCCCCTTCGCCACCGAGTTGAGGCGGCCAATCGAGGCAATGGGTCTCTAGCAAGACGCGCCCGCCATTGACATCGTTGGGGTCAATGGAAGGGCGCACCCCCAGGTTGGCGACACCGCGCAGCGGCGCTTCGGTCAAGCCATGCACCAGTACGGCAAAAATGCCGCTGGCAGCGGGTTTCCAGTGGTTAAAGCGCAGGTTCAAGGTGCGAAATCCGTCCATGGCACCGGGGGCTGATTCGGCCAACTGGCGCCCCAGCTTGCGGCCATGAACCACATGACCGGAGATGGTGTAGGGGTGTCCCAGCATCTGCGCGGCCAAAGCCATATTTCCCTGCGCCAGGGCAGCACGCACGGTGGTGCTGGAGACACGCTCGCCATGTACCTCGTAGCTGTTCATGCGCGCCACATCAAACCCCAGCTTTTGACCGGCGGCATCCAGCATGGCGTAGTCACCAGCACGCTGGGAGCCAAACTTGAAGTCATCGCCCACCAAAATATATTGGGCACCCAGACCATCCAGAAGGACTTGCTGAATAAATGCCTCTGGTGACTGGCTGGCCAAGGCTTGGTTAAAGGGCAGAACCACCACTTGGTCCACACCACAAAACTCCAGTTGCGAGAGCTTGTCGCGCAGCGTGCCTACACGGGCAGGTGCCAGCTCAGGCTTCTTGAATTTTTCAGCGAAGTAGTCGCGCGGGTGCGGCTCAAACGTCAGGACGCAAGTGGGAATATGGCGCTGCGCAGCTTCGGCGGACAGCAATGCCAGCATGGCTTGGTGTCCCCGGTGTACGCCGTCAAAGTTGCCGATCGTGACGGCGCAATGTGGGGCCAATCCCGGGTGCTTGAATCCGCGAAAAATCTTCATTGTGTGCTTGGGTTTTTATAGCTTGCAAAACCTGCCGTATGTGTCGTGGTGGCAGGTTGTCACCGAAAGCAAGTATATTGCTCTGAAGATGGACGGCGCGCTTAGCCCGACTGCGGGTGACACAGCATTGCCTGCCGTTATGCAAGGAGGCCGAACGTGAGAGTTTTGAAGCTGTCCGCCCATGGCTTGCCCCAGTCATGGATCACGCTGGAAGATGCCGTGCTGCACTACGCCGCAGATGATGTGCGCTGGACCATGGGATCCTCTGTGGCTGTATTTCACGGTGGACATAACGCTGCAACAGGCCAGCAGTCGTGCATTGAAGTGCACAGCATCATCGGCACGCGTGGCGTGCCCCGTGTCAACCCCCATGGCATGAAACCGGGCTTGACCAATACCAAGCTCTTCGCCCGCGACTGCAATGTGTGCGCCTATTGCGGCAAGACCCTGGCGGTGGAGCACCTGACGCGCGAGCACATCCTGCCCATCTGTCAGCAGGGCCAGAACACCTGGATGAATCTGGTCACGGCCTGTAAAGGCTGCAATCACCGCAAAGGCCCTCGTACTCCTGAGCAGGCGCGCATGCCGCTGCTATATGCACCCTATGTACCCAGCATCTGGGAGGACTTCATTCTTCGCAACCGCCGCATCCTGGCCGATCAAATGGAGTTTTTGCGCATGCATGTGCCCAAGACATCGCGGCAGGCACAGAGCAAAGACCATGCTTTAGAGTTTGAAAATTGCAGCGATGCCTGAAATCAGCT
Source organism: Comamonas avium (assembly GCF_014836675.1). Taxonomy (GTDB): domain Bacteria; phylum Pseudomonadota; class Gammaproteobacteria; order Burkholderiales; family Burkholderiaceae_C; genus Comamonas; species Comamonas avium. The sequence goes on along the minus strand of NZ_JACSQK010000004.1, from coordinate 480,273 downwards.
CTGGCTGCGTGGTGAAATATAGGGTTTTCCCTTAATTGCACATGCCACCATGATTGTTCAAGAGCGACCCAATGGGCTGACCTTATTTCTCATCTCGAGAGGGTCCGTTCTGCAGCGCATCCGTTGGAAGCTCAGCCTCAACATCTTGCTGGCAGCACTGGTGACTCTGGCTCACGGCAACCTGTTCGATATCAAGATCACGGTCACCCCTATTCCTTTCACACTGATTGGTTTGCCGCTGGCCATTTTTCTGGGCTTCAGGAACAACACCGCTTACGACCGTTACTGGGAAGGGCGCAAGCTGTGGGGGGATCTGAACATTCGAGCCCGGGTTTTGGCGCGCCAGTGTCTGAGCCTGATTGGTCTGGATCAGCCACTGGATCCGAGTAACCGCGAAGGGGACGTGCGCGTGCGCATCGTGCACCGCGCGATTGCCCATGCCCATGCCTTGCGCGCTCAGTTGCGTGACCACGTAGATGACCGTTCCGTGGAGCGCTGGCTGACTGCTGCAGATTGGGACAAAGTGCGCAACCTGCCTTTGCCCTATCGAGGTGATGCCATCGTGCAAGCGAATGCCAATGACCTGGCAGAGTGTTTGCGTCAAGGGCTGATGGACCCTTGCACCGCCACCAAGATGGATGAAACGCTGACGCACATGACATTTGCCGCAGCCTCGTGCGAGCGCCTGCGCTACACCCCCATTCCGTTTTCGTACACCTTGTTGTTGCACCGTACAGCCCACCTGTACTGTTTTTTGCTACCTTTCGGGCTGGTGGATGTGACAGGTTTCATGACACCTTTTGTGGTGGCCATTGTGGCTTACACCTTCTTTGGCCTGGATGCGCTGGGCGATGAACTGGAGGAGCCTTTTGGTACAGAGAACAACGATCTGCCACTCGATGCCATGTGCCGCAGTATGGAAATCAATCTGCTGCAATTACTGGGCGACCCAGATTTGCCAGCGCCCATGCAACCTGTGGAGTGCAGGCTGACCTGAAGACGCACAGCGCAGACTGGAGCTGAAAAAAAGGCCACCGCAAGGTGGCCTTTTTGCTCATTGTGGGTGCAGGTTATGTATCAGCTACGCCTGCGGTGGCTTGCATACGTGCGCAGACTTCGCCCAGATGGTGCAGGCTGTCACCGTAGGTCATCTCCAGTTGTGTCAGCTTTTTGAACTGGTGCGAAACGATGTACTCATCCGTTACACCAATGCCACCGTGCAGTTGCACGGCTTGCTGCCCGACAAAACGCATGGATTGGCCTAGCTGCACGCGCGCACGAGCAATGGCGCGGCGGCGCTGTTCGGCGGGCTGCTCCAGCTGCAGGCTGGCGTAGTAGCTCATGGACCGTGCCAGCTCCAGCTGCATCTTCATATCGGCAAGGCGGTGGCGTAAGGCCTGAAAGCTGGCAATCGCCACGCCAAACTGCTTGCGCTGGTTCAGGTAGTCGGCGGTGATGGTCATCACCTGGTCCATCACCCCCACAGCCTCGGCACAGACTGCGGCGCTGCCGATATCGACAGCCAGCTCCAGCGCAGCCAGCCCTTCGGGTGTAACCAGCGTGGCGGGGCTGTGTTCGGCTTCGACTTCAGCTGCGCGGCTACCGTCTTGGGTGAGATAGCCGCGTGTGGTTACGCCCGGCGCGCTGCGCTCCAGCAGAAACAATGCCTGTGTGCCATTGAGCAGGGCTGGTACCAAGAAGGCATCGGCCTGATCGCCTGCAGGAACTAAGCTTTTGTGAGCTGTCAGCGTATATCCAGTGGGCGTTTGGGTTGCCTTTGACTCGCATTTATCAAGGCGATAGCGCGCACGGCGTTCCTGGTGTGCCAGCACCACCAGCGCTTCGCCACTGGCAATGCGGGGCAGCCAATCGGCTTGCACGGTATCGGTGCCGTAATTGGCCAGTACCTTGGCGGCTATCAAGCTTTGCGCCAGTGGCTCCAGCACCATGCCTCGGCCCATCTCTTCCATCACCACCATGGCTTCCACGGCGCCCATGCCCATGCCACCGTGCTCTTCGGGCACGTTCAAGGCGGTCAGGCCCAGTTCGGCCAGGGCATTCCAGGTATCGCGGCTAAAACCGCCAGCGGCTACCGCTGCACGGCGGTGCTCAAAACTGTAGGCCTTATCTACCCAGCGGCGGGCAGCATCACGCAGTTGCTGCTGATCGTCAGAAAAATCGAAATCCATGTGCTTGTCTCCCTGTCTTAACCCAGCAGCGTCTGAGCGACGATGTTTCTTTGAACTTCATTGCTGCCACCGTAAATGGTGGTTTTGCGCATGTTGAAGTAGCGGCTGGCCAGCGGCGCGTTGGCCACCTCGCCACCGGGAAAGTCACCTTGCCAGCCTGCGGCCATGGCCTCTTGGATGAAAGGCAGGCTGTAGGGTCCGGCGGCCAGCATCATCAACTCGGTGTAACGTTGCTGGATTTCGCTGCCCTTGATCTTGAGCAGGCCTGCAATGTCCAGCGAGTTCTTGCCGCTTTTCTCAGCCGACAGCACGCGCAGCACCAGCATTTCCAGCGCCACGATGTCCACTTCCAGCAGGGCGATCTGGTCGCGAAAGCGCTGGTCTTCCCACACGCCTTCTTGCTTGGCAATGCGTTTGAGGCGCTCCAGCTCGCGCTTGCTGCGGTTTACATCGGCAATGTTGGTGCGTTCGTGGGCCAGCAAGTGCTTGGCGTAGGTCCAGCCCTTGTTTTCTTCGCCAATCAGCTGGTCAGCGGGCACTTTCACGTTGTCAAAAAAGACTTCGTTGACTTCGCACTCGCCATCCAGCAACTTGATGGGGCGTACCGTTACACCGGGGCTTTTCATGTCCAGCAGCAAGAAGCTGATGCCGGTTTGCGGCTTGCCTTCGTTGCTGGTGCGCACCAGATTGAACATCCAGTCGCCATGCTGGCCCAGTGTGGTCCAGGTCTTTTGGCCGTTGACAATGTAGTGGTCGCCCACGCGCTCGGCGCGGGTTTTGACGCTGGCCAGGTCAGAGCCCGAACCGGGTTCGCTGTAGCCCTGGCTCCACCAGACTTCACCGCTGGCAATTCCGGGCAAGAAGCGCTTTTGCTGCTCAGGGGTGCCAAATGCCATGATGACCGGGGCCACCATCACGGGGCCAAACGGCACGATGGCGGGAGCACCTGCGCGGGCCAGCTCTTCGGCAAATACGTGCTTTTGCACAGCCCCCCAACCGGGGCCACCGAATGCCTGTGGCCAGCCATAGGCCAGCCAGCCTTTTTTACCAAGCACCTTGGCCCAGCCTTGAATGTCATCACGGCTCAGGCGTTGGTCTTCGCGCACCTTGGTGGCCAGTGCGGGGTCGAGGTGGTCATTGAGCCAAGCGCGTACTTCTTCGCGGAAGGCCTGTTCTTCGGGCGTGTATGCCAAGTCCATGCAGGTGCTCTCCTAGTTAGCAAGACGGACATCCAGTCCGCCATGACAGAGAGCTTGCAGCGGCCTGCTGCTGCGCAGCAACAGGGGGAACGCGGAGAACTTGTCGCTTAGGTGCCTCTGGTTCCGTTAGGCGGAATCACCCAATGCCGTGCACAGGCGCTGTACCTGTGCTTCAAGAGCGGTCACGCGCGCTTCCAGGGTTTCAATGCGCGATGCATCTGTGCATGGACCTACTGTGGCATTGCTACCACTGTGTACGGGCACAACGGGGGTGCCGCACAGCAAATGCGCCCAGCGTGCTTCCCGGGCACCGGGGGCCTTGGGCTGCAATTGCACCAGTGCACCGCCTTTTTCTTCACTGCGCTCTTGCAGCTCTTCTAGAAAAGCTTCCACTGATCCGGTGTCGGCAAAACGGTGCCAGCGCTCGGCGTTGGTGCGCAGTTCGGCTGCGGTTTGTGGGCCACGCAGCATCAGCAGCCCCAGCAGGGCGCTGGCCTGGCTGGGCACGCCCAGCACGCGTTCAAAGTTGTGCTCCCAGCGCATGGCGCGCTGGCCGCTGACTTCCATCACCAGATGGCGGTCACGCAGACTGTCCAGCGTGGCCAGAATGTCCGCATCGCTCAGCTGCATCACTGGGTCACGGCTGGTTTTCTGGTTACAACCGCTGGCCAGGCTGTTGAGCGTCATGGGGTAGCTGTCTGGCACGGTGCGCGCTTTTTCCATGAGGGTGGCAAGCACACGTGCTTCAGTCGGAGACAGGGGATGGTTCTGATGGTCGAAGGTCATGGCAGGGATAATTGCGGCGCAATGAAAAACATCGTGATTTTGATCTCTGGCGGCGGATCCAATATGGCTGCCATTGTGAAGGCAGCCAAACAGCAGGACTGGGAGCGCCGCTATGGCGCTCGTGTGGCGGCTGTCGTGAGTAACAAGGCGGATGCACAGGGCTTGGTTTTTGCCAAGGACCACGGCATTGCCACCGAGGTGTTGAACCACAAGCAGTTTGACAGCCGTGAGGCTTTTGATGCCCAACTGGCGCAGGTGGTAGACCGTTACACCCCCACGCTGGTGGTGCTGGCCGGCTTCATGCGTATTCTGACGCCGGGCTTTGTGCAGCACTTTGAAGGCCGAATGGTCAACATCCACCCCTCATTGCTGCCAGCCTTTACTGGTTTGCATACCCACCAGCGGGCGATTGATGCGGGCTGCAAGTTTGCCGGCTGCAGTGTGCATGGCGTGACGGCCGAGCTGGATGTGGGCCCCATTCTGGATCAGGCCGCCGTTCCTGTTTTGCCAGACGATACTGCACAGACACTGGCCGCGCGCGTGCTTACACAAGAGCATGTGATCTATCCGCGCGCCGTAGCAGCTTTCCTACAAAAGCACTGAGTAAGCGGCTCAGGCCAGGCCCATGGCGGTGCCCAGGGCGGGATTGCCCGCTGCACTGACTTGCGTAGCTGCGCTGTGCATGTCTGCTTCACTGCGGTTTTGGCTGAGTTTGAACTTGGCCTCAACGCGCTGCACGGCAATCTCAATGCCGACGATGTTCGCTATCAGGCTTTCCAGGTGCTCGGGTGGCGTGTCTTTGATCTTCCATGGGCCCGCAGCATGGGGCAGTGCATGGTGGGTGCGCTGCTCGTGGGTGCGTGTGAGCTTGCCAATGGCTGCCAGTAGCCATTTTTTGTCATCGTGCAGGCGCACCGTTCCGTGGATGTGCACCACGCGGTAATTCCAGGTGGGCACCAGTTTGTGGTGTTCGTGTTTGCTGGGGTACCAGTTGGGCGAGATATAGCCTTGTTCCGCCTGAAAAATCACCAGCACCTGCGTACCGTCCTGCAGTTGTGTACATAGCGGATTGGCGCGGGCGACATGGCCAATCAGCCGCGCAGGCGCTTGATCTGGCGTTTCCAGCTCCCATGGAATGTGATTTGCATCCAGACCACTGGCATGTGCATGCACCAGCGCACCCAGAGGATGGGTGCGAATCAGATGGAAAGCGTCTGCATCGCTGGCATGAAAGTGGGCAGGTGTGTACATAGTGGTTCGTGGGTAACAAGCGGGTTCATCATGCCAAAGTAGCGCAGGTTGGCAGCAGTCTCAGACAGACCTTGGTCAGGCGATATCTGTCTTGGCAAAGCGTGGCTGGGCCACACCATCTATCACTACCGTTGCATTGAACATGGCTGCCGGGCGCACCCACAGCCCGCGTTCGCCATACAGGGCGCGGTACAGCGTCAGCGGCTCCAGTGTTTCGCTGTGACGCACTGTGTCGATCACTTCGTACAGCATGCCCTTGTAGTGGCGGTACAGGCCGGGCGGGGTGGTAATCAAGGGGGGTAGATTTTTGTCAGGCATAGAGGGTTTGTAAAAAAGAGAGCTGCCAGCGCTTGTTGGCATTGAGTTGGCAGCGTGAAAGACTTTGATCGCAAGGGTTGCACTGTGCGTCAGCAATGATTTTGCACAGCCGCAGCAGCCAGCGCGCCACCGGGATTTGTGCGCAGTGGGACAATACAGGCTATGCATCCCAAAGCCCTTCTGGACGCTTGCTCCGAACTGGTCAAGCTGACCCTCCAATTCCAACACCCGGCCGACTCCGTGGTGTCCCGTTATTTTCGCGACCATCGCAACCTGGGGCCGCGCGAGCGCGCCACGCTGGCTGAGACCGCGTACACGGTGCTGCGCAAAAAGACCTTGTTTGAATCGCTGGCCCGCTCTGGCTCCGGCCCTAAAGAACGCCGTCTGGCCATCTTGGGTTTTCACGGCCCCCGCAATTTCTTGAAAAGCGCGTTGAGCGAGCAAGAAATCAAGTGGGTGGACGAGTGCGATGCCATCAAGCCCGAAGAGCTGATGCCCCAGCACCGCCATAACCTGCCCCAGTGGATGGCCGATGCCCTGCAAGCCCAGGTGGGTGACCAATTTGAAGCATTGGCCGCCAGCATGCTGGAAATTGCCCCGCTGGACCTGCGTGTCAATGCCTTGAATGCCAAGCGCGAAGCCGTGCAGAAAGAGCTGGCCAAGGCTGGCATCAAGGCTGTGCCCACGCCGTACTCGCCGTGGGGCCTGCGCATTGATGAAAAGCCTGCGCTGACCCGTCTGGAAGCCTTTCAGGAAGGCCGCATCGAGGTGCAAGACGAAGGCTCGCAGCTGCTGGCTTTGTTGCTGGATGCCAAGCGTGGCGAAATGGTGGTGGATTTTTGTGCTGGCGCGGGCGGTAAAACGCTGGCCATTGGTGCCCAAATGCGCAACACAGGTCGCCTGTATGCGTTTGACGTATCCGCCCACCGTCTGGAGGCATTGAAACCCCGTCTGGCACGCAGTGGTCTGTCGAACGTGCACCCCGCAGCTCTGGCGCACGAGCGCGATGAGCGGGTCAAACGCCTGTCCGGCAAGATTGACCGGGTACTGGTGGATGCCCCTTGCTCGGGCCTGGGCACCTTGCGCCGCAACCCTGACTTGAAGTGGCGCCAGGACCAGACGGCTATTGCCGAGCTGACTGCCAAGCAAACGGCCATCCTGGCCAGCGCTGCGCGCATGGTGAAGTCCGGCGGTCGCTTGGTGTACGCCACCTGCTCCGTGCTGCCTGAAGAAAATGAGCTGATTGCGCAAGCGTTTCAGCAAGCGAACCCCGACTTCGTGCCTCTGGATGCAGGCGAAACGCTGGCCCAACTCAAGGTCGATAACGCCGCCAGCCTTTGCGCCGGTGGCGAAACAGGCACGCAGTACGTGCGTCTGTGGCCCCATGCTCATCAAACCGACGGTTTCTTTGCAGCCGCATGGCAACGTAAGTAAGGCTTTCCAAAGTTTTGACAGTGCTGGCGTACCGGCGCTGCCACTGCTGCAAGCAGTCCATAGCCCCATAGCCGCAAGCTAATGGGGCTTTTTTGTAGCTGCTGACACTCTCAAGAAGAACGGGCTGTTCAGCGTTAAAAGTGCATTTCTCGCCTGGATTTCCAGCATTTTCTTAATTTTTACTGCGGGCAATACTTGGCAAGCTCCGGGGGGGCTTGCATCTTCGTACCATGTCGGCATGACAACCCAATACGAAAACCTCGCCACACTGGATTTGTGGACCGACTTTTTCAAAGTTACCCCCCATGAACTGCCTGAGCGGCAGATGCGCGCACGCCGCATGAGCGGGTTCATCCGCGGTACGGCAGAGCCTGTGGCCGAAGCTGCCAGCTTGGAGCCCAGCAATGCTGTAACGCCTGCCGTGGATACCGCAGTCGACGCGGGCACTGAAGAGCTTCCCGTGGGCAAAAAAGCTGCACCCCGTGTGATTCGCGAGTGGGTGCCTGCCCAGTGGGGCTTTGTGCCGAACGCCTCCAAATCGCTCTCCGATGCCCGGCTGCGATCCATCAAACTGCAGGAAGCACGCAACGAAACCGTGAGCACCACGCAAGCTTTTCGTGATGCGTGGCTGGCGGGGCAGCGATGCATCATTCCCATGCAGGCGTTTTATGAAGACGATATGCGCAGCGGCAAAAAAGCCATTCCTACACGTATTGCGCGCGTGGATGGCCAGCCGATGGGCGTGGCAGGGGTGTGGAATAGCTGGAAAGATCCTGAAACAGGTCAAGAGCTGATGAGCTACGCGCTGTTGACTATTAATGCCAACAGCCATGCCTTGATGCGCCGTTACGGCCATGAAGGCAGTGAAAAGCGCATGCCGGCCATTTTGGGTGAGGGCACGTACGACGCTTGGTTGACAGCTCGCCAAGACAAAGCGCGCGAATTCATGCGGGCCTATCCCGCTAACTGGATGCTGGCCAATCCGGTGGAGAACAAGCAAGATAAAAAGCCAAAGGGATGGCTGGATTGATTATTGCGATAACTGCTGGTGTTTGTTGAGTGGGCGTCAGACGTTGATTTAATTCTTTTTTTGCTGCTGCAAGTTGTGTGGCAGGAGGCGGCTCGTCGCACCCGCTGGAGAATCACTCTCTTATCGCGCTCAGGTAGTAGCCAACGAAGCGCTGTGGAAGTCCTTCGATGGACATTGCTATGCACCTGTGGCGCTTCGCTCAGACAGCTGCGATGAGTTAGTCGGCTAGCGCAGCAGCCCCGTCTGGCGCTGCGCTGGTGTGCCTGCAAGGTGCGCCAGCGTGCTGCATAGATGGGGGTGGTCGCTGTCCGATTGCTTTGACAGGCGTGTGCGCTTGTAGCTGCCGTGCTGTATCTGGAAAGCAGAAAAGCCTGTTGCAATGCTTTAGCAGCAGGCTTTTGTTTTTGATAGCTGTCAGTGCTTTCAAGATGGGTGTTAGAGGCTGATTTGACTTTGCCTCTGGAGGCTGAATAAGGGGGTATCCAGAGAGGAATTACGTAAAACTCTTTTCAGCGCCACGCATTCGCGTGCCCATGGCATACGCAAGCGTTGCATATGCCATGGGTGACCTTCGAATCTCTGGCGACTGTTTGAGCAATGTCGTAAGTCCTGCCATCCATTGCTCGGTTGCAGCTCAGAGTGGATAAGAAGGTTTTAAATGTTGCTTACACAACGTCTGAAGGTAATAGGGCCCTAAAACCTGCAAAGACTTAAGCGGGTACAGCTTCGTCCAGCAGCGCATCTACCGCTGCATGCGCTGCCAGTGTTTGCGCACAGGAATCTGCCGCTTCCTCGCCCTTTTTGACAAAGTGCGCGTGGAAAAAGCCCAGTAAATCCTCGGAAGGCTGGAAGTTGTGGGGTGTCAAGGCCACCGAGAAAACAGGCACACCGGTGTCCAGTTGCACGCGCATCAGGCCGTCGACCACGGCGGCTGAAACGAACTCGTGGTGGTAGATGCCTCCGTTGACGATCACTGCGCAGCCAATGACTGCGTCAAACTTGCCGGAGGCGGCCAGTTTTTGCGCCATCAGCGGGATCTCGAAGGCACCAGGCACTTCAACCTGGTGAATACGGGCAGGTGCGGCGCCAAGCTGCTGCAGGCGCAGTGCGGCAGCGTCACGGGCCTGGTGCACCACATCGGTGTGCCAGTTGGCACTGATGATGGCGATACGGGCTTGTGCCAATGCGGCATTGGAGGAAGTTTTGGTCATGGTCTGATTCATGGGATGTGTCTTTCAAAGACGTGCAACAAATGAATCAGGGCGCGCGAAGGCAGGCGCAGCACAAAACAGGACGTGCAGGCGCACGTCCAGCCGTGGGCTGGAGAACAGGTCTTCACGTTTCTCTTTCATCCGGACTGTGACCGTCGGCTCTGGATTTGCACCAGATCTGCTGACCTTGGATGGCAGAGCCATCCAAGCGCTCGCGGGCTTACAGCTAAAGCTGCTTACCGCCGGTGGGGAATTTCACCCCGCCCTGAGAACGTATGTCGCCTATCTTTCGATGAGGCGACAAAACAGATTGTAGAACGATGGCAGTGCGTCTGCAGTCGCCATGGCCTGACAAGAGATGAAAAGGGTTAGCGCAACAAGCGGCGAGGCCAGACGCGGGTGATGCCAGCGTGCAGGCGGAGCCACCAAGGGGTTGTGGTGCTGGCAATACCCGCTTTCATCGCTGCTGGAGCTGGGTAGTAACGCAGTTGTCCTGAACTTTGCAGCGCGGTCACTTGCGCAGTCAGCATGCACGGCGCACGCCAGCTTTGACCGGAGTGCAGGCGTATCTGCAGGTTGGGCGTGCCTTCAATGCCACTCATGGGGGAGGTGCTCAGCAGTAGTGGGCCGTGGATGCAGAACAGTTCATCACCACGGGCAAGCATTAAGGCATGGCTGTGACCGGTGGTCAGTCGCAGGGAGGTGGAAAGGGGAAGGTGCTGTGTCAGGGTGTTCATACAGAGCTGCAATCAGGCAAAACAGACGGATTAGCTTAGGGATGAACCTTTGGTCTCACCAGACACAGAGATCGCCTTGTTGCACCGCAGCAGTGCAAGAAGTTGGCAGCCTGTTCTGGTCTCTGTGTGATCTATCTGTATCTGTTGCACAACAGAAGCCTAGGGCATGATGGACGCCTCCTGTGTTTGCTTGGCAATGAGACCCATGTTGACTTCTGTATCGACGGCTTCGCGCCCCCTGTACCGCCGATTGGCGGCTGAATACGTGCAGGCCATGGGTCTTGGGACGCTGCAGTTGGGGGAGAAGATGCCCTCGGTGCGCGAATTGATGCGGCGCCATCAAGTCAGTCTTTCCACTGCTTTGCAGGTGTTGCGTTATCTGGAAGAGCAAGGCTATCTGGAGGCCAAACCCCGAGTCGGCTACTTTGTGCGTGATGCACGCACGCCGTTAAGTGGCAGCCTGGCGTTGACCAGTGAGCCAGATTTAAGTCAGCCCGTGCAGCCCAATGCTCAAGCCCACTTCGTGGGGATCAATGAGCATATTTCGTTGCTGCTGGAGCGAGGACGGCAGGCGCTGGTGCACCTGGATGTTGGAGGCTGCACACCGCCTGCTGCGCTGTTTGATCACCGTTATCTGAACCAGCTGGTGGCGCGACTGTTGCGGGAGCAGCCGACCTTGCTGGTGCAGGGGCGCTCCTTGCTGGCCAATCAGGGTAACCATCCGGTGTTTCAGCAGGCCATGGCAAGGCGGGCTTTGGCCACTGGCATTCGGGTGGCCCCTGCAGATGTACTGGCAACCACTGGCAATTCGGAGGCAGTGAGCCTGGCGCTGGCTGCGGTAGCGGTGCCGGGAGATATGGTGGCAGTGGAATCGCCGACTTACTATGGTTTGCTGCAGGTGGTGGAGTCGCTCCAGCTGCAGACCCTGGAGATTCCATGCAGCCCGCGCACGGGGCTGTCGATCGAGGCCCTGGAGCTGGCTTTTCAAACCCAGCCCCGGCTGAAGGCCGTGGTCGTGGTGCCGGAGCTGCAGATGCCTTTGGGTACTCGCATGCCCGATGCGCACAAGGCGCGGCTGGTTGCGCTGTGCACGCGCTACGGCGCAGCCTTGATTGAGGATGACTCTTACGGGCTGTTTGTAGAGGGTGCGCAACCGGTCAAGCCGTTGAAAGCGTGGGACAGTGGTCTGGGGCAGGTTATTTACTGCCAAGCCTTTAACAAAAGCCTTGCGCCTGGCTTGCGTCAGGGCTGGATGAATGGTGGTCAATGGCATGGCCGGGTGCAAATGCTCAAATTTGCGCAAAGTCGCAACACCCAGACATTGGGCCAACTGGTGGTGGCCGAGGTGTTAGGGTCACCCACGCACCAGCGCAGTTTGGAGCGTTTGAAAATGCAGCTGAAAAATCAGCGCGAGTCGATGGCCCGTCTGGTTGCGCGTACTTTCCCTGTGGGAACCCGTATGAGCTTGCCTGCTGGTGGTTTGTGCCTGTGGGTTGAGCTGCCAGATGGTTTCTCTAGTGCTGCCTTGTTTGGGCAGGCGCTGGAGCAAGGCATCCGGATTGCTCCGGGCAGCATGTTTTCCAACTCCGGACGCTATGAGCATTGCCTGCGTTTGGCCTGCACACAGCCGGTCGATGCAGTGATGGAGCAAGCCATGCAACTGCTGGGTAGCATGGCTTGCGCACAGTTGGGACAAGCGCCGCGTTCCTGAGGGGGGCTAAACGGCGAGCAACAAAAAACCGCCAGAGCTTGCGCAGTGGCGGTTTTATTGTCCGAAGAAACGGCTGAATTACTTCAGCTTGGTTTCCTTGTACTCGACGTGCTTGCGAGCCTTGGGATCGAACTTGGTGATCGACATCTTTTCAGGCATCGTCTTCTTGTTCTTGGTTGTGGTGTAGAAGTGACCTGTACCGGCAGTAGAAGCCAGCTTAATCTTTTCGCGTCCGCCTTTGGAAGCCATGTTGATTCTCCTTCAGTGGAAATTAAGCTTGGCCACGGGCGCGCATGTCTGCGAGCACGGAGTCGATGCCGTTCTTGTCGATCAAACGCAGAGCAGCGCTGGAAACGCGCAAACGCACCCAGCGGTTTTCTGTTTCAACCCAGAAACGACGGTACTGCAGGTTAGGCAGGAAACGACGCTTGGTCTTGTTGTTGGCGTGGGAAACGTTGTTGCCCACCATGGGCTTCTTGCCCGTAACTTCACATACGCGTGCCATTTGGACACTCCGATATTTGAAACGGTCACCGACGCCGGATCTTTGCAGATACAAAGATGTGTCGATAACCTCACCTCGCCAGATAAAGGGTGGCGGTAGCCCAAATTTGTTACAGCAGGCGCAGTGAAAAACACCGTCCAATTGCAGCAAAGCCCGCGATTATACGGGCTTTGTGAAAAAAGGCGGGGCATGGCAGGGTTTTAGCCTCCAATACCCCTTGCAGTGGCAGTTTATTGATCCAGGAAACGCTGGGCATCCAGCGCTGCCATACAGCCTGTGCCTGCGCTGGTGATGGCTTGGCGGTACACGTGGTCCTGTACGTCACCAGCAGCAAATACGCCGGGTACGCTGGTTTGGGTGGCAAACCCCTTGTGACCGCCTTGCGTGACGATGTAGCCGTTTTCCATGGTCAGTTGACCCTGGAAAATCTCTGTGTTGGGGGCATGGCCGATGGCAATAAAACAGCCTTGCAGAGCCACATCTTCACTGTGCCCGTCCTTTGTGCTTTTGATGCGGATGCCGGTTACGCCGGATTGATCGCCCAGGACCTCTTCCAGTGTGAAATGGGTCTTGAGTTCAATTTTTCCTTCCTTGACCTTTTCCATCATGCGGTCGACCAAGATGGGCTCAGCCGTGAATTTGTCGCGGCGGTGCACCACAGTGACTTTGCTGGCGATGTTGGACAGGTACAGCGCTTCTTCAACTGCAGTGTTACCACCGCCCACGACGCATACGGGCTGGTCACGGTAGAAGAAGCCGTCGCACGTTGCGCAGCCTGAAACGCCACGACCCATGAAGGCTTCTTCGGAGGGCAGTCCCAAGTACTTGGCAGAAGCACCTGTGGCAATGATCAAGCTGTCGCAGGTGTAAGTGCCGCTGTCACCGGTGAGTGTGAACGGACGCTTGGACAGGTCCACACTGTGAATGTGGTCAAACACAAGCTGGGCCTTAAAGCGTTCTGCATGCTCCATGAAGCGCTGCATCAACTCCGGGCCTTGCACGCCATTGACGTCTGCGGGCCAGTTGTCCACTTCGGTTGTGGTCATCAACTGGCCACCTTGGGCCATGCCTGTGACCAGCATGGGGCTGAGGTTGGCGCGTGCGGCGTAGATGGCGGCGGTGTAGCCGGCAGGGCCGGAACCCAGAATCAATACTTTGGCGTGTTGGTTGGTGGACATCGTTGCTTTTCTTTGGAAGCTGCCACAGCAGTGTGGCAGTACGGTGGACTACTCTGTCGGCCAATGAATCACTGCCGACGCTTGCACGGGTCGATTGATCATTGTAGAAAGCTGGCGGAACCCTTGTCACTCATCGGATGTTGCAAGTGCTTGCATTGGTGTTTGCAACCGTTTGTTGGAGAGTGGTGGGCCTAAGGTAAGCTTCCGCCTGCGTATGACTTATTCCTCGAATGCCTTGAATGCAAATTCCGCTAAAACAGTGCCCCGTAATGGTTTGGCACGGTTTGGTCATGAAATTTGCCTGATCGCTGGCTCGCTTGGCCTGTTTTTCTGGCTGCTGGCGATGCTCAGTTACTCCAGCATGGATCCTGCATGGTCTACCTCAGGTAGTAACGATGTGGCGCTGATGAACAACTGGATGGGGCGCCTGGGTGCCTTGATAGCCGATGCTTGCTACTTCGGTTTCGGCCTGTCTGTCTGGTGGCTGGTGCTGCTGGCTGCCTACACCTTGGCGCGCTCATCTTTGCGCTGGGTGCGTGGCCAAAGCATGCTGGACACTCCTTTGAAAGAGCGCTTGCAGTGGTGGGCTGGTGTTTTTTTGCTGGTGGGTGTGAGTTGCGCACTGGAATGGTCGCGCCTGTATCGCTTTGAATCGTTTTTACCCGGACATGCCGGGGGGGTGGTGGGCTACTCTCTGGGTTTGGGGGGCGTCCGCTGGCTGGGCTTTACAGGCTCAGGCCTGATTGGCATTGTGCTGATGGTGCTGGCCATGGCCTTGGTGTTTCGTTTTTCATGGGGCAAAGCGGCCGAAAAACTGGGTGCGCGTATCGAAGGGCTGGTGCGCCTTAGTCAGCAAAATCGTGAAAAAGGCAAAGATGTGGCGCAAGGCCGCAAGGCTGCTCAAGAGCGTGCCAAGGTGGTGGAAGAAGAGCGTATTGAAATTGAAGAGACCCACCATGAGCCCGTACTGATCGTGACGCCGCAGGCAGCACCTGCAGTGCCCAGTGAGCGTGTTCTGAAAGAGCGCCAAAAGCCTTTGTTTCAAGACTCTCAAATGCACGAAAGTGGGCTGCCGCAGGTGGATTTGCTGGATGCACCGCTTGCCAAGCAGGAGAGCGTCTCGCCCGATACGCTGGAGATGACCAGCCGTCTGATTGAGAAAAAACTCAAAGACTTTGGCGTGGAAGTGCGTGTGGTGCAGGCCACGCCGGGCCCGGTGGTCACTCGCTATGAGATTGAGCCGGCCACGGGCGTGAAGGGCTCACAGGTAGTGAACCTGGGTAAGGACCTGGCGCGTTCACTGTCGCTGATATCGGTGCGGGTGATCGAGACCATTCCCGGGAAAAACTACATGGCCTTGGAATTGCCCAACGCCAAGCGCCAGTCCATCCGGCTGTCAGAGGTACTGGGCTCTCAGGTCTATCACGAGGCCAAGAGCATGTTGACAATGGGTCTGGGCAAAGACATTGAAGGCAAGCCCGTGGTTGCCGATCTGGCCAAAATGCCCCACGTGCTGGTGGCGGGAACAACGGGCTCAGGTAAGTCGGTGGGTATCAACGCCATGATTTTGTCGCTGCTGTACAAGGCAGAGGCCAAGGATGTGCGCCTCTTGATGATTGACCCCAAGATGCTGGAAATGTCCGTTTACGAAGGCATTCCGCACTTGCTGAGCCCTGTGGTGACGGATATGAAGCAGGCTGCCAATGGCCTGAACTGGTGTGTGGCCGAGATGGAGCGCCGCTACAAACTGATGAGTAAGCTGGGTGTGCGCAACTTGGCGGGCTACAACACGAAGATTGGTGAAGCCAAGGTCAAGGGTGAAATTATTGGTAACCCCTTCAGCCTTACGCCAGAAGCGCCTGAGCCGCTGGATCGCCTGCCGCATATTGTTATCGTGATTGATGAGCTGGCCGACCTGATGATGGTGGTTGGCAAGAAGATTGAAGAGCTGATTGCCCGCCTGGCACAAAAGGCGCGCGCTGCTGGCATTCATCTGATTTTGGCCACCCAGCGGCCCAGCGTGGATGTGATTACAGGCCTGATCAAGGCCAACATTCCGACACGAATCGCTTTTCAGGTGTCATCCAAAATTGATAGCCGAACCGTTCTAGATCAGATGGGGGCGGAAAGCCTGCTGGGCATGGGGGACATGCTTTACATGGCCAGCGGCACAGGCTTGCCGATCCGTGTGCACGGTGCCTTTGTGTCAGACGATGAAGTACATCGTGTGGTGAGTTATTTGAAGGAACAAGGCGAGCCCGATTACATCGAAGGAGTACTTGAGGCGGCAACGTCGGAAGATGGTGGCGCTGATGGTGATGGTGGTGACGGGGGCGAAAAAGACCCGATGTACGACCAAGCGGTGGAAATTGTTTTGAAGGACCGCAAGGCGAGTATTTCGTATGTGCAGCGCAAATTGCGCATCGGCTACAACCGCTCGGCCAATCTGCTCGAGCAGATGGAGGCAGCAGGTTTGGTGAGTTCGCTCACCAGCAGTGGTCAGCGAGAAGTACTGGTTCCTGCGCGTCCGGAGTAAAGAGGCGGGACATAAGTTCGCGCCTCCAGCATGAGGTGGGCGCAAGTCCATGCCTTGAAAGGAATATCTGGATGAAAAAGACTTTAGGTGTCTGCGCAGTGTTGGCGGCCTTGCCCTTGGCTGCATGGGCTGATGGGCTGCAAAGCTTGGAGCAATTCATGCGCAATGCCAAAGCGGGTCAGGCGCAATTTACGCAGACGGTAACAGCGCCAGCCAAAGAGGGGCAGCCTGTGCGCTCCAAAACCAGCAGCGGTGATTTTTCGTTCCAACGCCCGGGTCAGTTCAAGTTTGTCTATACCAAGCCGTTTGAACAAACCATTGTGGCGGATGGCAAAACGGTGTGGCTGTACGACGTGGATTTGAATCAGGTGACGCAACGTAACCAAGCGCAGGCGCTGGGTAGTACACCTGCGGCTATTTTGGCGTCAGCCAATGACTTGGCGAGCCTGAAAAAGGACTTCACACTCAAGGCAGCTGCGGATGCCGACGGTCTGCAGTGGGTGGAGGCAACGCCCAAATCAGCCGATGGCCAGCTTAAGAATGTACGCGTAGGGTTTCAGGGTGAGAGCCTGGCTGCGATGGACATCCTGGACGGTTTTGGGCAGCGTTCGGTGATTCGCTTTCAAAATCTGAAAGTGCTGCCTGCGCTGCCTGCTGCGAACTTCAAATTTGAAGTGCCCATGGGGGCAGATGTCATGACGCAATAAGCGCGATGGCGCTCCATTAAAAAAGCCCCGCTGGCCGTAGGTCAGTGGGGCTTTTTTATGAAGGTGCGTTTAAGCGCGTGCGATAGCCGGCAGTGGGCGGATACGGTCCAGCGTACCAGCGACGACCAAAACCATGCTCACGGGGAGCAGCCAGCCCAGACCCATGGCGCTGCCAGGCATTGCATCAAGCATGGCGGGCACGATCTGGGTAAAACCTGTGGCCTTGATGGCATCCACAATGCCAAATAACAGGGCCACGCTCATGACAGGAATGAATACGCGAGATGGATGCTTCCACAGCTTGGACAGCAGGCCCAGAGCGATCAAGGCAATCGCTACCGGATAAATGCACACCAGCACAGGGACAGCCACAGCGATCAGCTGTGCCAGGCCCTGGTTTGCTACGGCAGCACTGAACACCGACATCACAATCACCACGGTGCGGTACGGCACATTCAGCAACGCGCTGAAATAGGCAGAACAGGCGCTGACCAGGCCTACGCCTGTGGTCAAGCACGCCAGCAAAATGACGGCGGCCAGCAGCAAAATGCCACCGGTGCCAAAAGTGTGCTCGACGTAGGTGGTCAAGATTTGCACGCCACTGGCGTTGGGGTCAATCACGGAGCCGCTCATGGCGCCCAGATAAATCAGTGACAGGTAAACCAATCCCAACCCGACAGCGGCAATAGTGCCGGCAATGATGGTGTAGCGGGTGTGCAGGCGGGTGTCGGTCACTCCTGCGGCCTTGATGGAGGCCACAATCACAATGCCAAACACCAAAGAGGCAAGTGCATCCATGGTCTGGTAGCCCTGCAAGAAGCCTTGGGCCAAGGCTGCACCGGATGATGCGTACTCAGCGGCGGGTGTCGCGATGGCTCCGGCAGGTGCAACCACGGCTGCCCCTCCCAGAACGGCCAGCACGACGATGAGTGCGGGTGTTATGACCTTGCCGATGTTGTCCATCAGCTTGCCCGGAAAGAGCGACAGCATCATCACTAAAGCGAAGTAGCCGATGGTGAAAATCAGCAGTGCTTCAGGCGTGTTCCCGGTGAAGGGGGCCATGCCCACTTCAAAAGAAACCGTGGCTGTGCGCGGCGTAGCAAAGAAAGGACCAATGGTCAGGTAAATGGACAAGCCCATCAGTGTGCCGGCGGCACGGCCGATGGGGCTGGTCAGGGTGTCCAGGCCACCGCCTACGCGCGCCAACGCCACCACGCCAAGCAGGGGAAGGCCCACGCCGGTCAGCAAAAAGCCCAGCGCTGCCGACCACTGAAATTCACCAGCAGCCAGGCCCACGCTAGGAGGAAAGATGATGTTGCCTGCGCCCAAAAAGAGCGCAAAGGTCATGAAACCGAGGGCGACAATGTCCCGCGTTTTGAGTGTCTTCATGGGAAAAACCGAAATACCTCATTCACCGCAGCAAGGTCAGTGCACGCGGTAGGTGTGTTGCAAATCAAGGGATTGCGGAATCTAGTGGGTGCTCACTAATTACAAAATTCAGTGCAATCAGGATTTAGAAGCGTTGCCAAGCGTGGATTGCAGCGCTGGCAAGCGGTGTGGGGCATCGTACCGTTAAGCTTGTGGCTTGCTGGTCAGGTGATGCAGTCCTCAAAGGCGATGGGGGTAGCCATCGCACAAGAAGAGCATAGATCCGCTGAAGTACTTATTTTGCCGCATCTGAAGTTCTGTTATATGACCAAATCTCAAACAACCCTGAAAGGCGAAGTCGATTTGTCCAACGTCAATACAGGTGGCAATGCTGCACTGCACCAGCCGTTACCAGAGCGTTTACGTCCACGCACTTTGGGTGAGGTCGTTGGGCAGCAGCATGTTCTGGGAGAAGGCATGCCTTTGCGGCTGGCTTTTGAGTCTGGACGCCCGCACAGCTGCATTCTCTGGGGGCCACCTGGTGTGGGCAAAACCACCATCGCCCGGCTGATGGCCGATGCGTTTGATGCGCAGTTCATTGCCATCAGCGCCGTGCTGGGCGGTGTCAAAGATATTCGTGAAGCAGTAGAAAAAGCCGAAGCTGCACGCAGTGGCTTGATGCCGCAGCGCACGATCGTGTTTGTCGATGAGGTGCACCGTTTCAACAAAAGTCAGCAAGATGCCTTCTTGCCACACGTTGAGAGCGGGCTGTTCACCTTTATTGGTGCCACGACCGAAAACCCTTCGTTTGAGGTGAACTCGGCGCTGCTGTCTCGTGCTGCTGTGTATGTGCTGCAAAGCCTGACGCCTGAGGACTTGCAGAACATTGTGGCGAAAGCCCAGGCGATACATGCGGTTCCAGCGATAGAAGATGAGGCGGTTGAGCGTTTGATCGCCTATGCCGATGGCGATGCCCGCCGCTTGCTCAATACGCTGGAGACGCTGTCGATTACGGCCGAGCAGGCCAAGATCGAGGTGATGACCGATGCATGGCTGCTGCAAGTGCTGGGCGAGCGCATGCGGCGCTATGACAAAGGGGGCGAGCAGTTCTACGACACCATCAGCGCGCTGCACAAATCGGTGCGCGGCTCAGACCCCGATGCTGCACTTTATTGGCTGGTGCGCATGCTCGATGGTGGAGCTGATCCGCGCTACATGGCGCGGCGCATTGTGCGCATGGCATGGGAAGACATTGGTCTTGCTGATCCGCGCGCCATGCAAATGGCCAATGATGCCGCCGCCACCTATGAGCGATTGGGTAGCCCCGAGGGAGAGCTGGCCCTGGCGCAGGCCGTGATTTATCTGGCCGTAGCGCCCAAAAGCAATGCCGGCTACAAGGCCTACAACCAGATGAAGGCCCTGGTGAAGTCTGGCAGCACGCAGCCAGTGCCCATGCATTTGCGCAATGCACCCACCAAGATGATGAAAGATATGGACTGGGGCAAGGGCTACCGTTACGCCCACGATGAAGACGGCGGCTTCGCGGCAGGCGAGGATTACTTTCCTGATGGCATGGATAACCCCCATTTCTATCAGCCAGTAGCCCGGGGGATGGAGATCAAAATCGGAGAAAAGCTTGAGCGCTTGCGGCAGTTGAACGCGGCGGCAGCTGAGCGCCGCAAGTCCTAGAGGGTTTTTGGGTGGCGTGATTGTTGTTGCGCTGCAACAAACCGCAGGCAGGTTCGCAGCACGTTAAGGTTTTTTTACGATGATTGACTGCAAAAGTCCAGATTCAGAGCGTGCGCTCACGTCCATTGGTTTTGTTACAAGTGATGTCACGAGACTGTCATAAAAATTTAATTAAATCTTCATGCCGTTGTCATGGAAAATCGCGGCAGCCAGCGGCGGCTGATGTGTTCAGCCGTTGCGTGCAAGTCTGGGCGATACGTGACGTAGCCCAAGCCTGTGCGGATTGAAATCTGCTTTGGCACTGTGACCTGGCAAACAAAATTTTCTGCTGCCTGCGCGCTGTTCGCGTGTGGGCTGTTCAACTTTCACAAGCAATATCCTCTGAAGGGGCGCCCATGCTGTTTGGCAAGCTCTTGCCGCGCGAAGGCAATTTTTTCGAAATGTTCAATCAACACGCGGATCGCATTGTTGAAGCAGCCCGTGCGTTCTCGCAACTGGTGGCGAACTACAACGACCCGCACTTGCGCGACAAATACAACAGTGACGTGGACAACGCCGAGCGCGCTGCGGACCGCGTTACGCATGAAGTGAGCAAAACACTGCACCAGACCTTCATCACGCCGATTGACCGCGAACACATCCATAGCCTGATCAACAGCATGGATGATGTGGCCGACCTGATTCAGGACTCTGCCGAAGCCATGTCCCTGTACGACATTCGCAGCATGAACGATGAAATCCATCGTCTGGCCGACCTGAGTCTCAAGTGCTGCGAACGCCTGCGCGATGCCGTCAAGTTGCTTGACCACATTGCCGACCAAGCCACTGCTGAAGCGGCGCTGAAGACTTGCGAAGAAATCGACCGTCTGGAGTCGGACGCTGACCGTGTGCTGCGTGCTGCAATGAGCAAGCTGTTCCGCGAAGAGCACGATGTGCGTGAGCTGATCAAGCTCAAGGCCGTGTACGAGCTGATGGAAACCATCACCGACAAGTGCGAAGACGTGGCCAACATCATCGAGGGCATCGTCCTCGAGAACTCCTGATCGACCAGCACTGGGAATCCTGACCATGGAAACCGTACAAGCCGCCCTGTGGGTGGTCATTTTGCTGGTGGCAATGGCGCTGGTGTTTGACTTCATGAACGGGTTTCATGATGCTGCTAACTCCATCGCTACTGTTGTCTCTACTGGCGTGCTCAAGCCCGGGCAAGCCGTTTTGTTTGCCGCGTTCTTTAACGTCATTGCGATTTTTGTCTTTCACCTGAGTGTGGCTGCCACCGTGGGCAAGGGGATTGTGCAGTCTGAGGTGGTAGACACCCACGTGGTGTTCGGCGCACTGGCCGGCGCGATTGTCTGGAACCTGATCACCTGGTACTACGGCATTCCATCGAGCTCGTCGCATGCGCTGATTGGCGGCATTGTGGGTGCTGTGATTGCCAAGGCAGGCACCAGCTCGCTGATTGCCAGCGGCATCTTGAAGGTGGTGGCGTTCATTTTGATCTCGCCTTTGCTGGGCTTCCTGTTTGGCTCGCTGATGATGGTGATCGTCGCCTGGATCTGCCGTCGCTCGCGGCCCAGTAAGGTCGATAAGTGGTTCCGCCGTTTGCAGCTGGTGTCTGCCGGTGCCTACTCGCTGGGCCACGGTGGTAACGATGCGCAAAAGACCATCGGCATCATCTGGCTGTTGCTGGTGGCCACTGGCTACATGTCGAGCGAAGAGGCTGCGCCCCCCATGTGGGTCATTGTCAGCTGCTACGCCATGATTGGTCTGGGCACCATGATGGGTGGCTGGCGCATTGTGAAAACGATGGGCCAGAAGATCACCAAGCTCAAGCCGGTGGGTGGTTTCTGCGCCGAGTCAGGTGGTGCGTTCACGCTGTTTTTCGCAACGTTTCTGGGCGTTCCTGTGTCAACCACGCACACCATCACTGGTGCCATTGTTGGCGTCGGTTCAACGCAGCGCATGAGCGCTGTGCGTTGGGGCGTGGCGGGCAATATCGTGTGGGCCTGGATTTTGACCATTCCCGCCAGTGCGTTTGTGGCCGCTGTTGCTTACTGGGTGAGCCTGCAGCTGTATTAAGCCGCTGAGTAATAAATGAGCGCATAGCGCTTGAAAACAAAGGACTTCAAGGTGAAAGCACTTTGAAGTCCTTTTTGTTTAAGCGCTGGATGCTCACTTATTAAAGAAAGCGTTTCATTGAGAAATCTTGCGTGCTTCTTCGATCTGGTACTCGAAGTAATGCTGAAAGCTATAGGCCAGGCTGGCCATCAGCACCGCTGCACCCACCATCAGTGACACCGCGATCGCAGCAATGGTGAACCAGTTGGTTGTGCCGGGGACTGCATTTTGCGGGGCCTGCGGGTTAAAGCGGCTGTTCCATCTTTCGGGGCTGCTCAGCCCATAAAGAATAGCCACCAGGGCGCAGCCGGTGATGGTGAAACCCAGCAAAGGAATCAGCACCCAGCTGAGCTGGTCGTCCTGCCCAAACTGCTGCACACGCTGAATGCCATACAGCCCCAACGCTGTAGGGATGGGCAGCAGCCAGCCCAGGGTGTCACCCAGACCATACAGGTAAAACCGGTGCAAGCCCAAAGGCCCGCCGATGAATGCCAGCCACGCAGCAACCGTTTTGTTTTTCATGCACCCATTATTCGGGCGAGGTGCTGGTGCCTGCACCTAGGGACTTCTCCATCATCACTACGTCCAGCCAGCGGTCAAACTTCCAACCCACTCCGCGCAAGGTGCCCACATCGGCAAACCCCGCCGCACGGTGCACGCCCACAGAACCCGCATTGGTGCTGTCGCCAATGACCGCAATCAGTTTGCGCACGCCCAGGGCCTCGCACTCACGGCACAAAGCATCCAGCAGCAAGCGGCCAATGCCTTGCCCGCGTGCGTGTTCGGCCACGTAGATCGAGTCTTCCGCCGAAAACCGGTAGGCCGGGCGTGGTTTGAACCAGTTGGCGTAGGCATAGCCCAAAATGGTGCCGTCTTCTCCCTCGGCCACCAGCCAGGGCAGGTTTTTGCTCAGTACGTCCTGCATGCGGCCTGACATGTCTGCCACAGAAGGGGGATCGATTTCAAAAGTGCCGGTGCCATTGAGCACGTGGTGGCGGTAAATGGCGGTAATGGCCGGTATATCCAAAGGCTGGCTGGCGCGAAGAATGGGCATGGAAATCAGAAGCCTATATAATCTACGTTTTTCGACGTGTCGCTGGCCGGGTGGCCATGTCGCGTGTCTCAAACGTCGTGAAAATATTGCAGCAAATTTCGCTGCAACCACCCGAAGGATAAATCATGGTCGTCATTCGACTCTCCCGCGGCGGCTCTAAGGCTCGTCCGTTTTTCAACATTGTTGTTGCCGATAAGCGCGTTCGCCGCGACGGTGCCTGCATCGAGCGCGTGGGTTTCTACAACCCTACCGCCCGTGGCGCTGAAGAAGGTCTGCGCGTTGCGCTGGACCGCGTGGCTTACTGGAAGGGCGTTGGCGCCCAGGCTTCCGACACTGTCGAACGCCTGCTCAAGCAAGCTGCCGCTAAGGCTGCTGCTTAATCAGCACCCCCATTGAAAACGGGTTCCGTTGGCTAGTCTGACGGAGCCCGTTTTTTCTTTTTCTTCTGTCACTTGCCATTTGTAAATATCCATGAGTCACATGCCTGAACTCGAATCTGCCGCGCTGCCTGAAGATGCCGTGGAGGTGGGGCGCATTGCGGACGCTTGGGGCATCAAGGGTTGGTTCAAGGTCATTGCGCACAGCGCAGACCCTGAGGCCCTGTTTGCCGCCAAGCAATGGTTTCTGTTGCCAGCCGAAAAAGGGGCCAAGAATTTCACGGGTACGCGTCTGCTGCCGATCAAGCAGGTGCGCCCTCACTCCGACACCATCGTGGCTACCTCACCAGCGGTGCTGGATCGTAATGGAGCCGAAGCTTTGCGCGGTTCGCGCGTTTTTGTCTCGCGCGAGCACTTTCCCAAGACAGATGACGGCGAGTTTTACTGGGTCGACCTGATGGGCTTGCAGGTGCATAACCGCGAAGGTGAAAACCTGGGTGTGGTCAAAGACCTGCTGGCTACGGGGCCGCAAACCACGCTGGTGCTGGGCTATGAAGTAGATGGCAAAGAACTCGAGCGCATGATCCCTTTTGTGGATGCGTATATCGACAAGGTCGACCTGGCTGGCAAAACCATCATTGCTGACTGGCAGCTGGACTATTGAGTGCAGCGCATGCGTTTTGACATCATCACCTTGTTCCCCGAGATGTTTGCTGCTTTCCTTGAAAGCGGCGTGACACGCCGTGCCTATGCCTCGGGGCAGGTGGCGGTGCATTTGTGGAATCCGCGTGATTACGCGCAAGGCAACTATCGCCGTGTAGATGACCGCCCCTTTGGTGGCGGCCCCGGCATGGTGATGATGGTGGAGCCGTTGCAGCATTGCTTGGACGCCATTCGTGCTGCGCGCGCAGAAGCTGGCGAGGTGCAGCCTGCACCCGTGCTGCTGTTTTCACCCATTGGCGTTACCCTCAAGCACGAGGTGGTGGCGCAATGGTCGGACAGCCAAGGTGCCGTCTTGCTGTGCGGCCGCTACGAGGGCATTGACCAGCGCTTTATTGATAAGCATGTCACGCACCAGGTGAGCTTGGGTGACTTTGTGCTTTCTGGCGGAGAGCTGGCCGCCATGGTGATGCTCGATGCCATTGCGCGCTTGCAGCCCGGCGTGCTCAACGATGAGGGCAGCTTTCAGCAGGACAGCTTTAATCCTGCGCTGGATGGAATGCTCGATTGCCCCCACTACACACGCCCTGAAGTGTGGGAGGGGCAGGAGGTGCCCGGCGCGCTGCTGTCGGGTCACCATGCCAACATTGAGCGTTGGCGTCGTGACCAGCGCTTGCGCATTACGGCAAGTCACCGTCCTGAACTGATTGATCAGGCTCGTGCGCAGGGGCTGCTGAACGTCAAAGACGAAGGGTTTTTGGCAAAAAACGCGGGCAAGCTATAATCCCCGGTTCTTCGATCCTATATCCGGCCGCTGCATCGGTTTGAATGCAGCCATAGCACCAATCCCGGTGCCTGCCAATTTTGGCGCGGACACGATCGAGTTGGATGAAATCATGAATCTGATCCAGACTCTTGAGCAAGAAGAAATTGCTCGCCTGAACAAGACCATCCCTGCTTTCGCTCCTGGCGATACAGTGATCGTGTCTGTGAACGTGGTTGAAGGCGCACGCAAGCGTGTGCAGGCCTTTGAAGGCGTGGTGATCGCTAAGCGCAACCGTGGTCTGAACAGCGCTTTTACAGTGCGTAAGATCTCTTCGGGTGAAGGCGTGGAGCGTACGTTCCAGACTTACTCGCCCATCATTGCTGGCGTTGAAGTCAAGCGCCGTGGTGACGTGCGTCGTGCCAAGCTGTACTACCTGCGTGAGCGCAGCGGTAAGTCGGCACGTATCAAGGAAAAGCTGCCACAACGCGTTAAGAAGGCTGCTGTCGCAGCTGCGTAATTCGCGTTCAGCCTTTCAGGCAAAAGCCGCTACAGTTCGCTGTAGCGGCTTTTTTTATGCCTGCGGAGATGTCGTTTGTCTTCCCATTCAGAGCAGTTGCGGCCGGGGTCTCTGACCGCCAGTATTCCCAACTTTGATCCACGCCAGGTGCCAGTCATTGGCGTTGACAGGCTTTTGCCTGCAGTGGCGTTGACGAATCAAACGCCGCAAGCCTTGCGCGCACGGTTTGCGCGACCACCTGTGTGGCAGCCAGAGGTGCGGCGTGAAGATCGTTTCAGTGAGCGTGCACCGACGCAGGCAGCGGTGTTGATTCCTCTGGTGATGCGCGATGAGCTGACGGTACTTTTGACGCAGCGTACCGAGCATCTGTCCACCCACTCTGGGCAGGTCGCATTTCCGGGGGGCAAACAAGATCCCGAAGATGCCAATGCCACTGCCACTGCCTTGCGTGAGGCACAGGAAGAAATTGGGCTGGCAGTTGATCAGGTTGAGGTCTTGGGCAGCTTGCCTGTCTATGAAACAGGCACCGCTTTCTTTGTGACCCCGGTGGTGGCTTTGGTGCAGCCGAACATGCAGCTTCAGCCCAATCCGTATGAGGTGGCGGATGTGTTTGAAGTGCCGTTGCGGTTTTTGCTGGATCCTCGCAATCACCTGCGCCATCGTCTGCATTGGCAGGGAATGGAGCGTCAGTGGTATTCCATGCCTTATGACGATGCGGGACGTGAGCGGTACATCTGGGGGGCAACCGCTGGCATGCTGCGCAATTTCTATCGTTTTATGGTCGCTTGAGCCAAAGTCCACGGCATCGGTGTGGCATTCGGAATGCTTGCCAGTATCATCTGGACATGAGTTTCTTCGCCATCATGCTTGCCCTGTTGCTGGAGCAGGCCCGACCACTGTCGCGGGACAACCCTGTGCATGCAGGAATTCGGGCTTGGACCGTGTCTGTTCGCCGCAATTTTGACGCAGGTAAGGAACACCATGGATGGGTGGCCTGGGGCCTGGCTATTGTGCCCCCAGTGCTTTTTACGGTGGGTGTTTACTGGCTGTTGATGCGCTGGGTAGGCTGGCCTGCAGCCATGCTGTGGAACGTGGTGGTGCTGTACGTCACTTTGGGCTTTCGCCAGTTCAGCCACCACTTCACCCGGATTCGTGATGCCTTGGAAAGTGGTGACGAGCATGCTGCCCGCGAAGCGTTGGCCGAGTGGCAGCAAGTTGAAACCACCGAAGTGCCACGCAGCGAAGTGGTGCGCCATGTCATTGAATACTCCGCTCTCAGCGCCCATCGCCATGTGTTTGGCGTGCTGTTCTGGTTTGCGGTACTGGCTGCTTTGGGCCTGGGGCCAGCAGGAGCCGTGTTCTACCGATTGACGGAGTACTTGTCGCGCTATTGGTCGCGCAAGTCGGTGGCAGGCGCAGCCCCGGTGAGTGAGCGTCTGCAGCAATCGGCCAAGCAAGCGTGGTTGCTGGTGGATTGGCTGCCTGCGCGCATGACTGCGCTGAGCTTTGCCATTGTGGGCAGCTTTGAAGAAGCCATTGATGGCTGGCGCTTTCACACCAAGCATTTTCCGAATGACAACGATGGCGTGATCTTGGCGGCCACGGCAGGTGCTATCAATGTACGGCTGGGCGGCAGTGCTTTGAAGATGCGACAAGAGCTGAAAACTGCGCCCATCTATGACGATGAAGATGCCTGGCAAGAGCCTGGGGTAACGCCAGGGCGAGAGGCAGAGTTGGGCCATTTGCGTTCGGTGGTGGGCTTGGTGTGGCGCAGTGTGGTGGTCTGGATGCTGCTGCTGGCGCTGCTCAGCTTGGCGCGTTTGCTGGGCTAACTGAATACCTTTTAGCTTTTTCAGTACCAGCGCTTTAAGCCCGTTTCATGTAAAAAAACCTGCCGTAATCGAGCAGGTTTTTTTATGCAAGGCTGGTTCGGTTCAGTACTTGAAGTCGGTGTTTAGCTCTTCAAATAGCTCGGTGTAGATGCGGTAGCGATTGGGGTGGATGTAGTGCGGGCTGCCTTCGTTATCGACTTCTGCCATGACCGCGCAGCCCGGCTCATGCAGGTGCGTGCAGTTGTAGAACTTGCACTGGTTGGCCAATGCTCCGATGTCTGGCATGCACTTGGGTAGCTCGGTGGCCTTGATGTGATAGAGGCCAAATTCTTGGAAACCGGGCGAGTCGATGATGGCCGTGGTGCGCTCTGCATCCATCCAGTACCAGCTGGTGGTGGTGGTGGTGTGCTTGCCGGTGTTGAGAACGCGCGAAATTTCGTTGGTGGCCGCCTGTGCGCCGGGTACCAGCAGATTGATCAGCGTGCTTTTTCCCACGCCTGAAGGGCCGAGCACAAAGGTGCGCTTGCCTTCGAGCAAAGCCATCAAGGCTTCTTTTTGCTCAGGGTCGTCGCTGGTCAGGTTCAGCGGAATGATGGGGTAGTGGTCGCTGCCGTCTTCATTCAGGATATTGCGGTAGGCCTCTAAGCGCTCCCAAGCCATTGCAAATGGCTCTTGCAGGTCGTATTTATTGAGCGCGATGA
The DNA here is from genome assembly GCF_014836675.1 of Comamonas avium. Lineage (GTDB taxonomy): Bacteria > Pseudomonadota > Gammaproteobacteria > Burkholderiales > Burkholderiaceae_C > Comamonas > Comamonas avium. The sequence goes on along the minus strand of NZ_JACSQK010000004.1, from coordinate 452,399 downwards.
TGGGGGTGATGCCAGCGTCTTCAGCCGCAATCAGGGCGCGTGCCAGTTGGCTTTCAGAGAACACGGGCTCAGCCGCAATCACGATCAGCACCTGGTCCAGATTGGCTGCAAAGGTTTTGGTGCGTATTTCGTCCTGGCGATACAGCAGGTTGCGGCGTTCCAGCACTTTCTCGATGGTGCCTTCTTCACCTTGACCGGGGGGCGGTGCTTGCCACAGCACTCGGTCGCCCACTACGGCTTGGCTTTTTTTGCCGCGCGGGTGGCAGATGCGGCGTACGCCATCATCGGTTTCCACAATGCAGTGGCGGCCGTGGCTGCCAACGATCAGGCCTTCGGTGGAGGCCGCTGCCGAGGCGACAGCGGATTTGCTATGTCTGCGGCTCATGTGGCACTCACAGGGTTGGAGGTTGCAGGCAGGGGCATGCGCGCCAGACGCTCTACCGCAGGAGGGTGGGAGTAGTAATAGCGCGCATACACCGGGTCGGGCGTGAGGGTGGAGGCATTGTCCTCATACAGTTTGAGCAGTGCGCTGGCCAGGGCAGCGCCACTGGCTTGCTGCATGGCGTAGGCATCGGCCTCAAACTCATCGCGGCGTGAAAAGTGTGCCATCACCGGAGAGATCCAGAAGGTGAACACGGGCAGGGCCAGCATGAACAGCAGCAGAGCTAGTGCGTCATCGTGCGAAGGCTGACCAAAAGCGAGGGCAGTGCTGGGGAGTACGCCCAGGCCTGTGTAGAACCAAACCTGCTGTGACAGCCAGCCCAGCACGGCAAAGCCAATCAGGCTCAGCACAAACATGCCAATCATGCGTTTTGTAATGTGCTTGTGCTTGAAGTGCCCCAGCTCGTGGGCCAGCACAGCCTCTACTTCGTCAGGGCTCAATTGCTTGAGCAGGGTGTCATAAAACACCACACGCTTAGAGGCGCCAAAACCCGTGAAGTAGGCATTGGCATGGGCGGAGCGGCGGCTTCCATCCATGACAAACAAACCTTTGGCTGCAAAACCGCAGCGCTGCATCAGGCTGGTGACACGGGCTTTGAGGGACTCATCAGCCAAGGGCTCAAACTTGTTAAACAGGGGGGCAATATAGGTCGGGAAAATCCACATCAGCAGCAGCTGAAAACCCGTCCAGATTCCCCAGGCCCACAACCACCACAGACTGCCTGTAGCGCCCATGAACCAGAGGATGATCCACGCAATCGGCAGACCAATGATGGCAGCGAGCAAAGTGGACTTGAGCAAATCACCCAGCCATATCCCTGGCGTGCTCTTGTTGAAACCAAAGCGCGCTTCAAGCGCAAAGGTCTGGTAGAGCGAGAAAGGCAGATCCAGCAAGCCAGAGATAGCTGCAAACGCGGCAAGCAAGGCCAGCTGCTGCACCATGCCCGGCTCCATCCATTGCAGCAGGGTGTTTTGCAGGGTATTCAAGCCGCCAAGCAGGGTCCAGCCCAGCAAAATGACTGCCCCCCACGCCATGTGCAGCAAGCCAAAGCGGGCTTTTGCCAGGGTGTAGTCGGCTGCTTTTTGATGGGCTGCTAAGGAGATGTGCGAGGCAAAGCTCTGAGGAACCTCATGGCGGTGCTGGGCCACGTAACGCACTTGGCGCGTGTTGAGCCACAGTTGCACCAGCAGTTGCAGGGCTAATGCAATGGCAAATGCCAGTGTCAGCAGCATCGAGGGGGAAAGTTCATTCGTGGTCGGCATTGGCGGCGAGTGTAGGCGACAATTTAAGCATGTCTTTAGCCCCCTCTTCTGAAACCCCTGTGTTGCCCAAGTCTGACTTGAACCTTGTTTGGCTTGACTGCGAAATGACTGGTTTGAATCCTGAGCACGATCGCATCATTGAAATTGCTGTGGTCATTACCAATGCCAACCTCGACATCCGGGTGGAAGGGCCGGTATTTGCCATTCACCAAAGCGATGAATTGCTCAACGGCATGGATGCCTGGAACAAGGGTACGCATGGCCGCAGTGGCTTGATCGAGCGGGTCAAGGCTTCTGAGATCTCTGAGGCGCAGGCAGAAGCTGCTTTGACTGCGTTTCTGAGCAAGTATGTGCCCAAGGGGAAGGTGCCGCTGTGCGGCAATAGCATTGGACAAGACCGCCGTTTTTTGGCGCGTTACATGCCAAAGCTTGAGGCTTACCTGCATTACCGGAATGTGGATGTCAGCACGCTCAAGGAGCTGGCGCGCCGCTGGAAGCCTGAGGTGGTGACCAGCTTCAAGAAGGCGCAACGTCACACGGCGCTGGCGGATGTGATTGAGTCCATCGACGAACTGCAGCACTATCGCAGCCGCTTTTTGGTGGTCTGAATACACGCAGCCTTGGCTTTGCTGGTGGTATTAACCCTGCAGCTCAGCAGAAAAAACAAGAACGTGTGATAATTGCCGTCTTGCACGTTTGAAGCCTTAGCGCTTACGTAGCGATGCAACAATTGTGCATCTCCCATCACTCACCGGGTCCGCCACCCGCTATTGCGAAAACTTAGGTTTTCGCTAGCGCCGTAGCAATGAATGGCCCACCAGCTGCCCTTATGCGCGCCGCTGGTATCGTTTGACGGTTGATGTTTCCATAACCGTCAAAAAAGCGTTGCCCGCTTTCATGGGCCGCTTTTCGCGTGAGAAAACATGAACGACTCTTTGAATGAGCAGGGCCAACTGGCCACTGCGGATACTGCTTTGGACGCTTCCACTTTGAATGTTGCTGCTGAGGCAGTTGCTGAAATTATCGAATCTTTCGACACCGCTGCTGAAATCGAGCAAGAGGCTGTTGAAGTACAACCTAACGGCTTTGTTGAGCTGGGCCTGGCGCCTGAGCTGGTGCAGGCTGTTGCAGATCTAGGCTACACCCAGCCAACTGCTGTGCAACTCAAGGCCATTCCTTTGGCCATGGGTGAAGGTGCAGATGCCAATGGTTTTATCGACCTGATGGTGTCTAGCCAGACTGGTTCCGGCAAGACGGCTGCTTTCTTGCTGCCTGTGCTGAACACGATTCTTCAGCAGCGCGCTGAGGCAGAAGCTGAAGCCAAGGCTGAGTTTGATCGCCAGTGTGCTGAAGCTGCTGCCAAGGGTGAGCCCTTGCCTAAGCGTGCCAAGCGTAAGGACCCTACCAATTCCCGTAACTTCAAGGCTGCCGTACCCGGTGCTTTGATTCTGTGCCCGACACGTGAACTGGCTCAGCAAGTGGCGCATGACGCCATCGAGCTGGTCAAGCACTGCCGTGGTCTGCGTGTTGCCAATGTGGTGGGTGGTATTCCTTACCAGCTGCAAATTGCCAAGTTGCAAAACGCTGACTTGGTGGTGGCAACGCCAGGTCGCTTGCTGGATCTGCAGCGCTCCATGCAAATCAAGCTGGACAAGGTTCAGTTCTTGGTGGTGGATGAGGCTGACCGCATGCTGGATCTGGGCTTCTCGGATGATCTGGCTGAAGTCAATCAGATGACTTCGCAGCGCAAGCAAACCATGATGTTCAGCGCTACGTTTGCACCCCGCGTGCAGCAGCTGGCCATGCGCGTGATGCACGACAACGGCGCTGGCGTGAAGAAGATCACGATCGACTCGCCCCAGGAAAAGCACTCCAACATCAAGCAAGTGCTGTTCTGGGCTGACAACGCCCAGCACAAGCGCAAGATGCTGGACCACTGGCTGCGTGACGAGTCCATCAACCAGGCCATCGTATTTGCATCCACCCAGGTGGAGTGCGACGGTCTGGCGACCGACTTGCAAGAAGCGGGCTTCTCTGCTGCTGCTTTGCATGGCGCGCTGAGCCAGGGCTTGCGTAACCGTCGTCTGATGGCGTTGCGTAACGGTCAAATCCAAGTGCTTGTAGCGACTGACGTGGCTGCTCGCGGTATTGACGTGCCCACGATCACTCACGTGTTTAACTACGGCCTGCCCATGAAGGCCGAAGACTACACCCACCGTATCGGCCGTACCGGTCGTGCTGGTCGCAGCGGTATTGCTGTGACGTTTGGTGAGTTCCGCGATCGTCGCCGTATTTTTGATATTGAAGCCTACACACGCCAGCAGTTCACTGCTGAAGTGATTCCAGGTCTGGAGCCCCAGCAGCGCTTCCCCGCAGCCGGCGAGCGTGATGGTCGTCGTGGCGGCGGCGGTGGTGGTGGCCGTAGCTTTGGCGGTGGCAACAGCCGTGGCGGTGATGGTTATGGTCGCAAGCCAAGCTTTGGCGGTGACCGTGGCGGCTTCGGTGGCGGTCAGCGCCGCGAAGGTGGTTTTGGTGGCGGTGATCGCCCTCGCTTTGGCGGCGGTGAGCAGCGTCCTGCCGGTGGCTTTGGTGGTGGTGATCGCGACCGTGGCGGTTTCGGTGGCGGCCAGCGTCGTGAAGGTGGTTTTGCTGGCGGTGCAGACCGTAAGCCCGCTTTCGGCGATCGTGGTGGTTTTGGTGGTGGCGACCGCAAGCCTGCATTTGCAGACCGTGGTGACCGCGGTGGTTTCGGTGGTGATCGCCCTCGCTTTGGCGGTGGTGAGCAGCGCCCTGCTGGCGGTGGCTTTGGTGGCGGTGATCGCGACCGTGGCGGCTTCGGTGGTGGTCAGCGTCGTGAAGGCAAGTCCTTTGGCGGTGCTCGTGAAGACCGTGGCGGTTTCGGCGGTGGTCGCAAGACTTTCTCGCGCGACCGTTAATGGGCAAAGCTGGCAGCGTTGATTCGTTGCCAGTTGCTCAGTAAAAAAACCGGCCATTGGCCGGTTTTTTTTGCGTCTGGACTGCACATTTGTTGTGGGGAGTATGTGTGTTTGTCTAAAAATATAGCTTCTAACGCAGGTTAGCTAATAACTTTAGATAGTTTTCATTCTGAAGTGCTTGTATATATTGCGCTGCAAGCTATGAATATTTGCAATGCGCACAACAAAAAACCCGTCTTGGTAACAAGACGGGTTTTGT
>NZ_JACSQK010000004.1:0-447400 GCF_014836675.1 Comamonas avium | reverse complement strand
TTGGTGGGCCCTGAGTGATTCGAACACTCGACCAACGGATTAAGAGTCCGCTGCTCTACCAGCTGAGCTAAGAGCCCTTCTGTAACCAGAAGATGATTGCGCGATGGCAATGAAAAGAATGTTTGGTGGGCCCTGAGTGATTCGAACACTCGACCAACGGATTAAGAGTCCGCTGCTCTACCAGCTGAGCTAAGAGCCCACTTTTCTTGCCTGGCAATCAAGCAAGACCGCTATTATGCATCAATTTTTTTATTGCTACGGGAAAGTACGTGCTTTTTCCCTGGTGGGAATTGCAAATTTATTGCATGGCGTTGCGGCTGGCCAGCTCGACAAACAGGCCGCTGTGGTCCAGCTCACCCAGGCCGTGCTTGACCCCATCGGCGTACAGTTGCTCGAACAGCTGGGTGATGGGGGCATCAAAGCCAACCTCAGCAGCGGTGGCCAGGGCATTGCGCATATCCTTGAGTTGAACGGTCATTTTTCCGCGTGCGGCAAAGTCGCGCTCCACCATGCGCTGGCCGTGCAACTGCAAGATGCGGCTGTCTGCAAAACCGCCAGTAATGGCTTCGCGCACCTTGGCCGGGTCTGCTCCACCTTTGGCGCACAGCAGCAAAGCTTCTGCCACCGCACCAATGCTGATGCCCACAATCATCTGGTTGGCCAGTTTGGTCAGCTGGCCTGCGCCATGCGGCCCCACGTGTGTGGCGCGGCCTAAAGGTGCGAGCAGGGGCTGTGCCGCTTCATAGTCTTCGGCCTTGCCGCCGACCATGATGGCCAAGGTGCCAGCTTCTGCGCCAACGGTGCCGCCAGAGACGGGTGCATCCAGATGGCGCATGCCGCGTTCCGACAGCCGTGCTGCGTGGTCGCGTGCCTCCCGGGGCTGGATGGAGGCCATGTCCACCACCAGCGTGCCTTGGCACATGCCATGGATGGCGCCATCTTGGCCCATGCCAAACAGCACTTCGCCGACGACGCTGCCGTTCTCCAGCATGCTGACGATGTAATCCGCCTTGATACAGGCTTGGCGCGGTGTGTCGTGCACATAAGCCCCGTCAGCGGACAAGACATCGGCTTTGGCGCGGGTGCGGTTCCATGCGTGTACTTCATGGCCGGCGGCCAGCAGGCGACGTGCCATTGGCAGGCCCATCAGGCCGCAGCCCAGCACTGCAATGCGCAAGCGAGGGTTTGGTGTGGTGGGGGTCAACGCTGGTCTCCGATCATTTGTTAGTCAGTGGCACGGTGCGCATGCACGGGCCCGGCAATACCCAAGTAGGGATGATGAAGAATTTTTTTCACACATGCTTGCAGATGGCTTGCAAGCATGTGATCAAAAAGTCACGGCAGTTGTGACTCAGGTGCGGGGAACTGCATTGGTGGTTGCGTGTTTGCCAATCAGCAAACGGAAAGGCAAAAGCAGACAGACGGCCATGACCAGCTTGACCCCCAGATCGCCGAGCGCCCAGGTGACCCAAGGCAGGTCCTCGCCTGCAAAACCGACACCCCAAAATACGCAGGTGTCCAGTACAGCAGCGAGCATGGTGGCGATGAGCGGTGCACGCCACCAGCGGCTTTGACGCAGGCGGTCAAACACAGAAATGTCGAGCATTTGCGAAAGCAAGAATGCCAAACCGGATGCCGCAGCAATGCGTACAGGCGCCAGCATGGCTGATGCAGCTACAGCCACGGCAAAGCCTACCCATGCCACGCGGCGGGCCTGTGCGGGGCCGAAGGCACGGTTGACCAGCTCGGTTACCAAAAAAGCGAATGGATAAGTGATGGCGCCCCACGTCAGCCAGTCGTTGATGGCGTATTGCACCAGGATGTTGGATGACAGCACGACCATGCCCATGGCCAGTACGGCCACGGACAGCTGGGATGGGGTAGGAGATGGATAGCGCATGGTGAACCTGAAGATCCGGATTAGGCCATGCCGCCTGAATTGCGTGCTCCCGATGAGGGCACTGGCAGACCCAGCACTGCGCAGGCAACGGCTTCACCCACTTTGATGCCATCGACACCTGCAGACAAAATGCCTCCTGCGTAGCTGGCACCTTCACCAGCGGGGTAGAGGCCGCGTGTGTTCACGCTTTGAAAGTCGGCACCCCGTGTGATTTTGACGGGCGAGGAGGTGCGCGTTTCTACCCCCGTCAGCACCGCTTCGTGCATGTCGTAGCCGCGCAGTTTTTTGCCAAATACCGGCAAGGCTTCACGCATGGCTTCAATGGCATAGGCTGGCAGGGCATGGTGCAGACTGCCCCAGGTAATGCCGGGTTTGTAGGAGGGCGGAACATCGCCCACGGCGCTGGAGTCTGTGCCGGCAATAAAGTCACCCACCAGCTGACCCGGGGCGTTGTAGTTGCGCCCGCCCAGCAAATAGGCCTTGGATTCCAGCTGGCGCTGCAGCACCACGCCAGACAGTGGGTGGTACTGGCCTGCGGGCAGGTTTTCTACGCCATAGGTCTTGCCCTCAAAAGCCCAGGCAAACGACTTCACATCCTGCGGGTAGTCGCTGGGTTCAATGGCGCAGACCATGCCGGCATTGGCATTGCGCTCGGCGCGCGAGTACTGGCTCATGCCGTTGGTCACCACGCGTTCGGGCTCGCTGGTGGCTGCCACCACGGTGCCGCCGGGACACATGCAAAAGCTGTACACCGCACGGCCATTCTTGGCGTGGTGCACCAGCTTGTAGTCGGCGGCACCCAGCAACGGGTGGCCGGCGTGCTTGCCCCAGCGCGCCTGGTCGATCACGCTTTGCGGGTGCTCAATGCGAAAGCCCACGGAGAAGGGCTTGGCCTCCATGTAGACGCCACGCTCATAGAACATGGTGAAGGTGTCGCGCGCACTGTGGCCCAGCGCCATGACCACCTGGTCGGTCTGCAGCGCGTAGTTTTCACCGCTGGCCTGGTTCAGAACCTGCAGCGCGGTAACGTGGCGCGCATCGCCTTCGCCCGCCACGGTGATGTCAGTGACGCGCTGCTCAAAGCGAATTTCGCCGCCCAGACGGGTAATTTCTGCGCGAATGCCCTCGACCAGCTTGACCAGCTTGAAGGTGCCGATGTGCGGGTGGGCTGCGTACAGAATTTCTTCGGGGGCACCATAGGTCACAAACTCTTGCAGCACTTTGCGGCCCAGGTGGCGAGGGTCTTTGATCTGGCTGTAAAGCTTGCCGTCTGAAAACGTACCTGCCCCGCCTTCGCCAAACTGCACGTTGGATTCGGGCGTCAGCTCGCGCTTGCGCCACAGACGCCAGGTGTCTTTGGTGCGCTCGCGCACGGTTTTTCCGCGCTCCAGCACGATGGGCCTGAAACCCATTTGCGCCAGCACCAGTGCTGCAAACATGCCGCAGGGGCCAAACCCCACAACCACAGGGCGGTGCTGCAAGTCTGCCGGTGCCTGGCCAACGGCTGTCCACGACATATCGGGCGTGGGGTTGACATGCGAGTGCTCTGCAAACTGCGCCAGCAAGGCCGCTTCCTGGTTGGCATCTGCCAGGCCAATATCCACGATGTACACGGCCAGCAACTCGGCCTTTTGGCGCGCATCAAAGCTGCGCTTGAACACGTTCAGCTGGGCAATAGCCGCAGGCGCAATGCCAAGGCGTTCAGCCGCCAGGGTGCGCAACTGGGCTTCAGGAAGAAATTCGGTGTGGTTCTCGGGGTGGTATTCCAGTGCCGAGAGGGGGAGTTTGAGTTCTGCGAGGCGAATCATGGCTTGTAGTGATCAAGCAAGAAGAAGCCGGCCATCCTAGCGTGAAGCGGCCATCAGCGCTTGGGCTGACTGGGGTGCTTGGGCGGGCTTCACGGTTTTGAAAAGTGAGCGACAGATGTAATCAGCGTAAGCGATAAAGACGGATTTGATCGTTAATTATTAACGCCCCCGCTCACCACGGGGTGTGGGCCCTGGCGCACAATGCGGGGGTGAATGCACCTTCTTTCGTGCCCGTTGTGGCTTCTTCTTTGTTGCGTATTGATGCAGCCGCTTCGCAAGTGCCGCTCAGTGCCGAGCAGCAGCTTTTTAACACCTGGGTGCAGCGCATTGCACAGCAGCTTGCCTGGCTGCAAGCCTGGGACGAGGCCGTGCAAGCCTGCCGCACGCGCTTTGCGCGCGATGGCGCGCCGCTGCGCACCCGTTATCTTGATTTGCAAGCAGATCTGGCGCAGTACCTGGATCAGCAAGCGGGTCGCAAACTCTCCAAATTAGAGCGCCAGTTGCTGGAGACCTGCCTTCTGGAGTCTGCCCAGCAAGTGGCGGACTTGAGTGACACCCCCGCCCAGCAGGCGGCCATGCAAGAGCTGGTGCGGCGGTATACGCCTGAACAAGAAGATGACGACGACGCGGGCGATGCAACCGGTGCTGCTGCGCAGGCGGTTGCGCCAGAGTCAGCCGGTCAGGACATTGACTGGGAAGACATGGAAGCGGTGGCGCAGTTTCTGGAAGCCCAGGCCCAGGCTGGTGCAGCGCAGGCTGAGCGCGCCCGTGGCCAGCATCAGGCCAAGCGCCAGCAGCGCAAGGCCCAGCAAGCCCAGAAGGCCAAAGGGCCGACAGCCGCAGAGCTGGCCACGCAGTCACTGCGCGAGGTGTACCGGCGTTTGGCCAGCCGCTTGCACCCTGACCGCGAACAAGACCCGCAAGAGCGCGAGCGCAAAACGGCCTTGATGCAGCGCGTGAACATTGCGTATGAAGCAGGGCGTTTGATGGAATTGCTGGAGCTGCAGTGGGAAGCCGAGCAGATGGACCCGGCACGGCTGGCACAGCTCAGCGATGCACGCCTGGCACCGTACAACCGCATGCTGCAAGAGCAATGGAGTGATCTGCAGCGCGACGCGCAAGCACGCATGCAGGCATTTGCCCGTGAGTTTGGTCTGGATGCCACCACCCGTTTACAGCCCGCAAAGCTGATGTCCCAGGTGCGCGAGCGCTTGCAGCAACTGCAAGGCGGCATCGATTACCTGCAGCAGCTGCTCAAGGCGCTGGACGAGGAGCCAGACGCCCTCAAGCAGTGGCTCAAGCACGAGCGCACACTGGCACGTCGGCACGCAGATTAAGGAAGGCAAGGCTGGCGCGGAACAGCACCTGCTTTTCCTTTTATCTTGCTGAGATTGCGAGCAAGGCTGTGTGTGCGCCAGAGCCTGCTGGGTGGTGCTTAAAAGGACAGCTTGGAATGCCCCACGCCGCCGGCTTTATCGACACGAATTTGCACGGGAATGCGCTCTTTGAGTGCCTCGACGTGGCTGATGATGCCAATCATCTTGCCGCTGGCGTTCAGGCTGTCCAGCGCGGCCAGTGCCGTCTCCAGGGTGTCGCCATCGAGCGTGCCAAAACCTTCGTCCAGAAACAGCGAGTCGATCGACGTTTTATGGCTGACCAGGTCCGACAGAGCCAGAGCCAGCGACAGACTGACCAGGAACGACTCGCCCCCTGACAATGTGCGCGTGTCGCGGGCGGCATCGCCCTGCCAGCTGTCCACAATGTCCAGCTCCAGCTCGCCCGTGGATTTGCGCTGTAGCAGATAGCGGCCGTGCAAGCGCGCCAAATGCTGATTGGCCAGATGCAGCAGATGGTCCAGCGTCAGCCCTTGAGCGAACTTGCGGAATTTATCGCCTTCCTTGGAGCCGATCAGCCCGCTCAGGCGCTGCCAGAGCTCGCTGTCTTTTTCCTGCTCGGCAATCTGGGCCAGCAGCGTTTGCTGTCCGGCACGTCGCTGCGCATCGTCAGCCAGTCGGGCGCGGTGGGCACCCAGTTGCTCGGCCTGCTGGGTGCGTTCGGTTTCCAGTGCCGCGATGTGTGCGTTCACGGCCTCGGGGGTGGCTTCGCTCAGTGCTTGCGCCTGCAGTGTGGCCAGCCGCTGGCTGGCGTCCGTGCATACGGTGGCCGTGCGCTGCGCGGTGGCGTGCAGCTGCTCGCTCAGCGTTTGCAGGCGGCTGCGCTCCTCTTCAGGCAGCAAGGCCGCGGCGTATGCGGCTGCATCGGTAAACGGGCTGGCTTGCAGGGTTTGCAGCCACACGGTCTGGGCCTGTTCGCAGGCCAGTTGCAACTGCTGCAAGCTGGTTTTGGCCTGGGTGATCTGCCCCTGTATGGATGTCAGTGCTTGCTCGGTTTGCGCCAGTTGCGCCACTGCCTCGGCCAAGCTGGCGGGCAGAGCGCCCGTGGCGCTGGGGGCGTCAGCAGGCAGGGCGGGCAGGGCTTGGCTGCGTTGCAGCCAATGCGCGGCATCTTGCGCCGCTTGCTGGCAATGCTGGTGCAGCCCTTGCAGTTGCTGCACCAGTGCTTGCAGTGTGCGCTGCTGCTGTTGCCATGTTTGCCATTCTTGCTGGCGCGCGGTGAGCCAGTCGGTAGCTGCTGCTGTGGCTGGCAAGTCATAGCCCACAGCCTGCACGGCGTTGTTCAAGCTGGTGTGCAGGTTGCTGGCTTGCTGCTGCAGGTCGTGCAGTGTGACGCTGGTGCGTTGCTGCTGCCCGGCATTGTCTTGTAGCGCCTGCTGGGTGCCAGCCAGAGCAAAGCTTGCCTGTTGCTGGGTTTGCAGCGCTGCCTGGTAGGCCTCTTTGCAGGTTTGCAACTGGCGTTCGCCGGTTTCTGCCTCAGCCAGCGTTTGTTCCAGCGCTGCAATCTGCGCTTGGGCCTGCTGGCCACCCAGGTGCAACTGTTCGGGCTGCTGCCAGGCGCTGTCCTCCACCAGCGTTGCAGATTGCGCACGCAAGGCCTCCCAGTGGGTTTGCCACTGGGCAATCTGGGTGGTGAGGCTCTCGCGCTGTGTTTGCAGCGTCTCGTGCTGCGTTTGGCTGGTGGCCAGTGCCGTATTGAGCTGCTCGCCTTGCTGCTGCAGGGCATCGCGCTCGGCCAGTGCCTCCTGCAGGGCCGTTTGGGTGGCTGAGATGTCCAGCGCCGCGTAGGCGGTGATGGCGGGGTGCTCGTGTGCGCCACACAGCGGGCAGGCCTGGCCGGGTTGCAGGGCCAGGCGGTGCGCTTGCAGGCTTTGAATGCGCTGCTCTTGCAGCAGCAAAGTTTGCTTGTCCTGCACCCTGTCTTTGAGCGCCTTGTAGCGGCTGCGCAGGTCTTCACGCTGGCTCAGCTGCTGCTGGACAAGGCTGGCAATGCTGCTGAGCGCCCGTGCGTTGTCTTGCAGCTGCTGCGCCAGTGGCGAACGCAAGGCTGCGTGGCTTTGCAGTTGCTGCCAGTGTTGCCACTGGCGCTGTGCAGCTTGCCAGTGGTGGCGCAGTCCGGGCAGCCCAGCGCTGTGGGCGGACAGCCGCTGGTGCTGGGCATGCTGCGCAGCTTGCTGTGCCTGCAGGGCGTGTTCTGTGTGCTGCGTAGTCTGGCTGACGTGCTGGGTTTGTGCGGCGGTTTGTTGCTGTAGCTGCCGGGCACTTTCTTGCAGCTGGGTGAGCAGCTTGCCGGCTTGCTGGCATTGCTGCTGCAGTTGCTGGTGCTGTTGCAGCTGCTCACGCCAGCCGCTGAGGCTTTCACCCAAATGGGCGTGACTGGCATGGGTGTGCAGCCATGTGTTCAAGTCATCTTGCTGTGCCAAGGCGGCCTGCAGCTGCTGCTTTGCAGTGTGGTGGGACTGTGCGGACAGTTGCTGCAGCTGCTGGTGCTGCAGCCATTGCATGCTTTGTGTCTGCAGCGCCTGGGCTTGCAGGTGCTGCAGTTGCTGCAGCTGTGCTGCATGCTGGTTGTGGGCGCGTTGCCACAGCCCGTGCAGGGGGGCAATTGCCTGCGCAGGGCCATGGGCCTGCAGGCGCTGCAAGTGCGTTGCAGCGTCTTGCAAGGCTTGCTGGGCACTGCTCTGGGCACTCTGGGCCTGGGTGACTTCGTGCGCGGTCAGTGCAGTTTGTGCCTGCCAGCGTTGCACGGCCTGCAGCTGTGTCTGCTGCGCCTGCAAATCATTCAGCGTGGCTTGCAACGCGCTGGCCTGTGCCTGCAGGGCGGTGCGCGTGCTCTCGTCGAGCAGCTGCATGCCTTGGGCCTGCGCGTGCTGTGTCTCCAGCGCTTGTCGTGCGGCACGTGCATGCTCGAACACGGTTTGTGAAATCTGGCCGTAAATCTCGGTGCCGGTCAGCTCTTCCAGCAGCTCGGCGCGGTCGTTGGCATTGGCGTTCAGGAATGCCGCAAAACCACCTTGGGCCAGCAGCATGGATTTGGTAAAGCGGCCAAAGTCCAGCCCCGAGATGTCGGCGATGCGTTTGGTTTTTTCCTTGAGGTGGGTGGTGACAATGACTCCCTCACCGGTGTCTGCATGAATTTGCGCCAGCTCGACCTTGGGGGCTTGCAGGGCACCATCGATTTTGTCGTGCGCGCGGCGCTGACTCCAGAACGCACGGTAGGTGGTGCCTTGCACCTCAAACTCCACCTCTGCCAGGCAGTCGCTGGTGTGGCGGGTCATCAAGTCGTTGCTGGTGGTGCTCAGGCCGCCCAGGCGCGGTGTCTCGTGGTAGAGCGCCAGGCAGATGGCATCGAGCAGCGTGGACTTGCCCGCGCCCGTAGGGCCAGTGATGGCAAACAGACCGTTGTCGGCAAATGGTGGCTTGCGAAAATCGATCGTCCACTCACCTTTGAGTGCGTTCAGGTTTTTCAGGCGCAGGCTCAGAATTTTCATGCTGCATCTCCGGCTTGCAGCTGGCGCAGCACCTGTGCGTAACGCGTCGTCAAGGCTTGGCTCAGCGCAGGCTCCAGCGTCTCTTGCGCCAGTCGGCGCGCAAAGACTTCTGTGGGCGAGAGCTCGTCGAGTGATTCCCCCGTATCAGCAAACAACTGGGGCATGGCCGTGCTGCGCTGGCGCTTGACGCGAAGCACTTGCAGGGGCAAACCTTGCACCATGGCCTCGATGCGGGGGGCCAGGTCGGGCAAATAATCATCTTCTTGTACGGTCACTTCCAGCCATACAGGGTGCTCTGGTGTGCCTTGCGCAGACAGCGCTGACAAAGCTGCAGGCAGGCTGGTGAGGTTGCCGCTGACGCTGGCCAGCACCTGGCACAGCGGTGCGGGCAGGGGCGTGACCGCTTGCAGGCCGCTGGCGTTCACATCCACCAGCAGCACCTCTTTGTTTTGACGGGCTTCATCAAAGCCCAGCGCAATCGGCGAGCCGCTGTAGCGGATGTGCTCCAGCCCACCCACTTTCTGCGGTTTGTGGATGTGGCCCAGCGCAATGTAGTCAGCCGGGGGGAATGCGTTGGTGGGAAAGGCCTCCAGAGCGCCCACATAAATTTCACGCACTGATTCATTGCTGCTGGCACCAACGGTGGTGAGGTGGCCGGTGGCAATGATGGGCAGGCGCAGGCCGTGTGCGTTTTCATGGGCAGCCTGCTGGGCTTGGGCGGCGGCAAACACCTGTGCATAGGTCTCTTGAATGGCAGTTTGCAGGCTGCGCTGCTTGTCTTGCGCGCTCTGGCCCGCCTGGCTTTGCTGTACATCGCGCGGGCGGATGAAGGGCAGAGCGCAGACGATGCAGCCGGGCGTGGCGCTGCCGCGCCGGGGCAGTGTGACCACGTGCTGCGCGGCATCGCCTGTGGCAGCAATCACCGTGGTGTTGAGGTGGTGCATCAGCGGGGAGCTTTCGGTCAGCACACTGACTGAGTCATGGTTGCCGCCCAGCAGCAGCAGGGCCACCTTGCGCTGGTGCAGTTGCGCAATCAAGCGGTAGTACAGCGCGCGGGCGTAGCTGGGGGGGGTGCCGGTGTCAAAAATATCACCGGCAATCAGCACGGCATCCACTGACTGGGCATCGACCTGATCCAGCAGCCAGTCGATTAGCACCGTGTGCTCACGTTCGCGGCTGTGGTTCATGAAGCTTTGGCCAAGGTGCCAGTCAGACGTATGGAGGATGCGCATGGAAGGTGTTCAGACGGCGGTGTAAAGGAGCAAGCAGCGATGCTATCAACCCTTTGGCCCGGGTGCTGGTGCTTGGGTGCAACTGGCTGGGGCGGTGTGGGTGGCGCTGATGCATGCAATTGCCGCCCGGCATGTGCCATGCACAGTCGCGCGTGGGACGGCCAAGACGGCGCTGCACCATCGCTGCTGGGCTGGGTGCCTGCACGCAAAGCCGCTGTGGGCGCGGCTTGCACGCCATTGCCCGCGGCCTGCTGCAGCGCACGATGTGGTTTGTCCTAGTTTGTAACGCTTCAGGGCAGACCCGCACAGCGGACTGCGCAATGCCTTTTAGATTCAAACCATGTTCTACGGCAAATCACAAGGAGGCAAGCATGCAGCGACGAATTCTGGCCCTGAGCGCACTGGCCACGGCAATGGGTATGGCCATCGGTTCTGCGCATGCGCAGGGTGACAGTTTTCCCAATAAGCCGATCACGCTGATCGTGCCGTATGGGCCGGGCGGGGTAACGGATGTGATTGCGCGGGCTCTGGGGTTGGGCATGGGCAAGACACTGGGGCAGACCGTGGTGGTGGAGAACAAAGCGGGCGCTGCCGGGGCCATGGGCGTGGTGGACATGCTGACGGCCAAGGCCGATGGTTACCGCCTGACGCTGGCACCCGTGGGCATTTTTCGCCAGCCCTATATCCAGAAAGTCTCGTATGACCCGGTGCGCGATCTCACTTACATCGCCTCGTTCATGACGTATGACTTCATCCTCACGGTGCCGGCCAATTCACCGATCCAAACCCTGCAGGACTATGTGGCGTGGGCCAAGAAGCACCCGGGCGAGATGGATTACGGCACACCGGGCAAATTCACTGCCAACCATGTGGCCATGGCGCTGCTGGAGAAGAAAACGGGCATTACCCTGAACCACGCGCCGTTCAAGGGCGATGCCGATGCCATCAACGCCTTGTCGGGCAACCACATCAAGTCGGCAATTTTTGCCAACAGCATCTTGCCCATGGTGCAGTCAGGCAAGGTGCGCGCTTTGGCAACGGCAGCCGACAAACGCCCGGCAGCTTTTGCAGAGGTGCCGACCTTCCTGGAGGCCGGCTATGGCTTTGATGTGCCGTCTCCGCTGGGCATTGCAGGACCTAAAGGCATGCCGCAGGAAGTGGTGCAGAAGCTGGATGCCGCCATCAAGGCTGCGATGGATGATCCTGCGTTTCGGCAGGTGATTGCCAACTATGGCATCCGCACCGATTACCGCGACCACAAAGCCTATGCTGCCTTCGCCAAGCAGGCGTTTGCGCAGGAAAAGGACATTGTTCAGGGCATTGGCCTGGAGTAAAGGCCAGGCAGACGGGCAGGTTACTTCACGTACAGATGGATGCACTGCAGCGTGGGGTTCAGCTCGCAGCGCAGCAGCTGCATCACCTGCCCGTCAAAGCACATCTCCTGGCGCAGCAACTGCCCATCCAGGCTGACCAGCCAGACGATGTCTTCGGCGCAGATGCGGCGCGCAGGCAGGGGCAGCGGGCCGCAAGGGCCGTGCACTTCTACAGTGACCGGGCCTTCTTCGCCAAAAATTTGCAGGTATTCCGGCAGGGTAGGGGTTGCATTCATGGTGTGTGCCCAATGGTGTGAATGCCAGCACCATAGAAAACATCAGCCACGCCTGTCCAGCGATGCACATCAAGGTCTGTGGCCGCGTGTACTGCAGCCTGCACACTGTTTGATGCACCACAGCGATGGGAGACTGTTTGCGTCGTGGTCGTGCAACAGAATTCAAAAACAAGAGCTGCTAGCGCTGATGCACTATTGCTTTAAGCATTCAATGTATTTGAAGTGACCATCTGGCAAGCGCCAGTAGCTATAAAGAACAAATCCCCTGAAGGGGCTTGAGATGGTGTGAGATCAGGTGGCATGCACTACATGCGGAACACGTCCAGAGTGCGGCGCAGGATGCCGGCATTGGTGTTCATGTCTTGTGCGCAGTGGGCAGATTCTTCGGCCAGGCGCGCGTTGTCCTGAGTGACGGCATCCAGATCGTTCAGCGCATCATTGACTTGCGAGATGCCCAGCGTCTGCTCACGTGTGGCAGTCACCACGCTGCTGATCAAATCGCTCACTTGTGTCACTGAAGACACGGCCTGGGTGATCGTGTGCCCCGCGTGCTGCATATGGCGCGCGCTCTGGTTCATTTGCTCGCTGGATTCGGCAATCAGATGGCGAATCTCTCCCGCCGCCTGCGCACTGTGCTTGGCCAGAGCCCGCACCTCGCTGGCGACCACGGCAAAGCCACGGCCCTGCTCGCCCGCACGGGCAGCTTCAACCGCCGCGTTCAGGGCCAGGATGTTGGTCTGGAAGGCAATGCTTTCGATGGTGGAGATGATTTGCCCCATCTGCTGCGAAGACTTGTGCATGTCTTGCACCAGCGTGCCCACCTCATCCATGGCTTTGCCGCCTTGTACGGCCAGGCTGGCGCTTTGCTCGCTGTGTACCTTGACTTCTTCCGTGGCCTGCTGGGCGTTGGCAACGGTGGCCGACAGCTCTTCCATGGCGGCGGCGGTTTCTTGCAGATCCTGAGCCTGGCGGTCTGTGCGCTGGGCCAGGTTGGTGGCACCTTGCGTGAGGTTGCCCGAGAGCATCGTGAAGCCTTCAATCTCATGGCGGGCATCGCCCACCACGGCGCGCAGGTTGATGTGCACCTGCTTGAGCCGTTCCAGCAAAAACGCCATGGGGTGGCGGCCCAGATATTCAGGCAAAGGCCCGTCCAGCTTGCAGCCTGCAATATCGCGTGCCAGAAAGGTAACGGCATGAAACGGCTGGGTCACACGGATGTGCTGGCGGTAGAGCGTCAGCGCCGTCAGTGCAGCCAGCAGACCCGCCTGCAAGCCCAGCTGCCACCCGGCGTTCCAGCCCATCAGCGGGAACAGCATGGCCACCAGCAACATGGGCGCCAGCAATGCCAGCAGGCGCTGGGTAAAACTGGCGCGTTGCAGCTTGCCCAGCTGGTTGAGCCAGCCATTTTTACGGACACGTCCTGCATGCAGGTAGATATTGCCCTGTGCGCCGTTTTTGAAGCTTGCATAGAGGGCGCTGGCGGCACGCACTTCGCCCTCTGAGGGCTTGACGCGCACCGACATGTAGCCCACCGGCTTGCCGCCCTCAATGATGGGCGTGACATAGGCGCGCACCCAGTAGTAGCGGCCATCCTTGCGGCGGTTTTTTACCACACCAGACCATGCGCGTCCGTGGCCAATGGTGGCCCACAGGTCCTTGAATGCTTCTGCAGGCATGTCGGGGTGGCGCACGATGCTGTGGGGCTGGCCCATCAACTCATCCATGCTGAAGCCACTGACGTGGGTAAAGGCAGCGTTGCAATGCGTAATGCGGCCTGTGCGGTCCGTGGTGGACATGAGCAGCTCGCTGTCTGGCACCACAAATTCTTCGTCACGCAGTGCGGCCATGGCAGGGGGGGCAACGGTGCGAAGCGCAGGTTCAAACACCGGCTTGGGGGGCGGTGTCTGCCTGGTGGTCTTGGTCCCAGCATGGGCTGCAGGAACGCTGGGTTTTTTGGCCGAAGTGCGTTCGATGGTGGGGTGCATGGTGCTTGCCTTGGTGTGAATCCTTGATTGGGCGGACGATAGGCCCGCACAAAATGGCTTCACATGCTAGGTAGACCCGGTCTAAATGACGAACCGTTTATCTTGTAATCCAGCAGTCAGTTACGCACTGTTTGTGTTGGATCAATTCTTGCGCATGACTCAAAGTTGGCCTTCCTCTGGCTCACTGAGGAACCCCCCACTTTGGTGCGCCCACAGCTTGGCGTAGATGCCGCCCAGCTGCAGCAATTGCTGGTGCGTGCCTTCTTCCACAATGTGGCCCTTGTCCATGACGATCAGGCGGTCCATGACGGCTATGGTGGACAGTCGGTGGGCGATGGCAATCACGGTTTTGCCTTCCATCAAGCTGTCCAGACTTTGCTGAATGGCTGATTCGACCTCGCTGTCCAGCGCGCTGGTGGCTTCATCGAGCAGCAAGATGGGCGCGTCTTTGAGCATCACCCGCGCAATGGCTACGCGCTGGCGCTGGCCACCGGAGAGTTTGACCCCGCGCTCGCCCACCTGTGCGTCATAGCCGCTGCGGCCATGGCGGTCACTGAGCGTGTCAATGAACTCGGCCGCCTGTGCCCGCTGAGCCGCAGCGCGCATCTGCTCTTCGCTCGCATCCGGGCGGCCATACAGAATGTTTTCGCGCATGGAGCGGTGCAGCAGCGACGTGTCTTGCGTGACCATGCCAATGGCGCCGCGCAGGCTGTCTTGCGTGACCTGTGTGATGTCTTGCCCATCGATGGTGATGCGCCCGCTTTGGGCCTCGTGAAAGCGCAGCAGCAGGTTGACCAGCGTTGATTTGCCAGCGCCCGAGCGGCCAATCAGGCCAATGCGCTCACCGGGGCGAATCTGCAGGTTCAGCCCGTCAATCACTTTCTTGCCACCATCCTTGTAGCCAAAGCTGACGTTTTCAAAGGCAATCGCACCTTGTGTCACGTGCAGAGGCTGGGCGCCCGGAATGTCGGTTATGGTGCGTGGCTTGGTCAGCGTTGTAATGCCATCTTGGATGGTGCCCACGTTTTCAAACAGCCCCGTCATCTGCCACATCACCCAGTGCGAATAGCCTGCAATGCGCAGCGCCATGGCAATGACGGCAGCCACCACACCGGCCCCGGCCTGACCCTGCATCCACAGCCACAGTGACAAGCCACTGCTGCTCAAAATCAGCAGCGTGATCATGGCGTGGTTGGTCAGCTCAAACAGGCTGACCAGACGCATCTGTGCATAGCCGGTGCGCTTGAAATCGTCCATGGCGTTGCGCGCGTACTCGGCCTCGCGGCGGGTATGGGCAAACAGCTTGACCGTAGCAATGTTGGTGTAGGCATCGGTCACGCGGCCCGTCATCAGCGAGCGTGCATCGGCCTGTGCCTTGCCAATCTTTCCAAGGCGGGGCACAAAGAACCAGCAGGCTGCCGCATAGCTGAGCAGCCACAGCCCGAACGGCAGCAGCAGGCGCACATCAAAGCTGCCCGCCAGCAGCAAGATGCTGATGAAGTACACGCCCACGCCGACCAGCACGTCAACGACGATGAATACCACCTCGCGCACGGCCAGTGCCGTCTGCATGATTTTGGTGGTGATGCGGCCTGCGAACTCGTCCGCGTAGAACGACATGCTCTGCCCCAGCATCAGCCGGTGAAACACCCAGCGCATGCGCATCGGAAAGTTGATGGCCAGCACCTGGTGCATGACCATGGTGTGCAGTGCCAGCAGGCCAATGCTGCACAGCAAGATGGCGGCAATTCCCAGCAGGCTGCCGCGCTGCAGCTCCCAGAAACCTGCTGCCGGCGTGGTCGACAGCCAGTTGACCACGTGGCTCATGACGCCGAACAAGAAAGCTTCGTACACGGACAGCGCGGCGCTGGTCAGCGTGAGCAGCAAAATCCAGCCGCGCATGCCGCGCGTGCACGCCCACAGAAAGGCGACGAAGCCCGTGGGGGGCAGAGTAGGCTCTGCGGTGGGATAGGGAGGGATGCGTTTTTCGAAAAAGCCAAACAAGATGGTGTTACTCCTTGTGCTGCCGATGGTAGGTGACAGCCATGCCCTCGACAGGATAAGGAGAATGCTTTTCTAAAATAAGAGCTGCTAACGCTTATGTGTGCTTGTTTTCAGATATAAAACTATTTGAAAGTGTTTGTCTGTAAGCGCTAGCAGCTATAAAAAAAGCCGCTGGCTTTGTGCCGCGGCTTTTTTGATGGGGGTGGCAGTATTTACGCGTTGGGTAAAAACCCTTCGACCGACAAATAACGCTCACCCGTGTCGTAGGCAAAGCCCAGTACCTTGGCGCCCGCTGGCAGCTCGGGCAGTTTCTGGGCAATGGCAGCCAAAGTGGCTCCCGATGAAATGCCCACCAGCAGGCCTTCTTCGGCTGCAGCACGGCGGGCGTATTCGCGCGCGGGTTCTGCTTCAACCAGGATGACACCGTCTAGCAAGCTGGTGTCCAGATTCTTGGGCACAAAACCAGCGCCAATCCCCTGAATGGGGTGGGGCGCAGGAGCGCCGCCCGAAATGACAGGCGATGCCGCAGGCTCAACGGCAAAGACTTTCAGCTGGGGAAATTTGGCTTTGAGCACTCTGGCCACACCAGACAGGTGGCCACCTGTGCCCACACCGGTAATCAGTGCATCAATGCCTTCGGGAAAGTCAGCCAGAATTTCCTGTGCCGTTGTGCGCTCGTGCACCTCAACGTTGGCGGGGTTTTCAAACTGCTGTGGAATCCATGCGCCGGGTGTCTGTGCGGCCAGCTCTTCAGCACGGGCGATGGCGCCTTTCATGCCTTTTTCTTTGGGCGTCAGATCAAAACTGGCACCGTAGGCCAGCATCAGTCGACGGCGTTCAATGCTCATGCTCTCAGGCATGACCAAGATCAGCTTGTAGCCTTTGACAGCGGCCACCAAAGCCAGACCTACGCCGGTATTGCCACTGGTGGGCTCAATGATGGTTCCCCCGGGAACCAGAGCGCCAGATTTTTCGGCGGCTTCCACCATCGACAGGGCGATGCGGTCTTTGATCGACCCTCCGGGGTTGCTGCGCTCCGACTTGATCCACACGTTTGCGCTGCTGCCAAACACACGGTTCATGCGTACAACGGGGGTGTTGCCAATGGTCTGCAAGATGTTGTCGAATTTCATAGCATCTCCTTGAGGGGTAAAGCTTAAAAAACACATTCTGGCGTACTTGTTCATACCCGCAGCGATATCGATATGTCCAAAGCAGATAAGTGCACTGTTTGATTAGGACATGCGCTGCGCAAAATGCAAATGCGCATACTGCGCAGATACTTCTGATTGCATTGTTTATAGGAATCACACATGTCTCTGCTTTACTTCAACATGATCGCCATGTCCATCGCCTGCGTCTCGTTGCTGGTTGGTTTTTCCTACCGCGACACCCGCTGGGGCGGGGGCTGCATGATGTTGGGCGTGCTGGCGGTGATGTGTGTGATCGTCTATGACGTTCGGGTGCTTTCCGCAGGCTCCTGAAAGATGTGGGTTCCTGAGCGATAATTGCGCCCGTGAAGTTCGCCAGACTGTCGCTGGTGCAATCGTGGAAACACGGCACTGGAGGAACGTCCGGACTGCATAGGGCAGCGTAGCAGCTAACAGCTGTCCACCGTGAGGTGAGGATCAGAGCAACAGAGACGAGTCTCGGGGGCGTACCGCAAGGTAAACCACCGGGGGTGAAACGGGCAATCTCTACGCGCAGCAATACCAAGTAGGCACACGTTGACGGGGCCCCCGGAGTGTGCGGGTAGGTAGCATCGAGCTGGTGGGGCGACTCCCAGTCCAGAGTAATGGCAGTCACGCATGGGCAACCATGTGCACAGAATCCGGCTTATCGGCGGACTTCACACTTTTGATTGCGGCTGGCTCACCATGAGCAGGCCATAAAAAAACCGCGTACGGAGCGATCCGTAGCGCGGTTTTTTTATGCGCAATTCAATCCTTCGTTACTGAATCACGATATGCGCGGCCTTGACAATTTCTGCCTGATTCTTGCGGTTTTCATGCACAGTCTTCTTGAATTGTTCCGGGCTTTCCAGGCGCAGGCTGTTGCCGGTACTTTCTAGGCGTTCGCGAATTTGTGGCTGCTGTAGCGCTTGCTGTACCGCTGCATTGAACTTGGCCACGATGGGGGCGGGTGTGCCCTTGGGGGCAAAGATGCCAAACCAGATGGCACTGTCAAAACCCTTGGTTCCCGGCAAGCCGCTGTCAGCCACTGGGGGTACATCAGGTACCGCAGCAATGCGCTCGGCGGTGCTGCCAGCCAGCAGCTTGAGCTTGCCGGATTTGACATGTGGCAG
The DNA here is from genome assembly GCF_014836675.1 of Comamonas avium. Classification (GTDB taxonomy): domain Bacteria; phylum Pseudomonadota; class Gammaproteobacteria; order Burkholderiales; family Burkholderiaceae_C; genus Comamonas; species Comamonas avium. The sequence continues at coordinate 429,672 of NZ_JACSQK010000004.1, read as the reverse complement.
CACGGTCTGCACCTGATTCATGATGCAGCAGGTCTCGCCACGCAACACGGCGGTGATCGCATCGGGGCCGCCCTTGTAGGGCACATGCACCATGTCCAGGCCCAGGCGCCAGTTCAGCTCGGCAAACGCCATGTGTGTGCCAGTGCCGTTGCCGGTCGAGGCAAAGTTGTATTTGCCGGGGTTGGCCTTGATCTCGGCGACAAACTCTTTGAGGTTGTTGACCTTGATGACCTCAGGATTGATGGTCAGGACGTTAGAGACGGTGACCACCGGGGTGACGGGCACGAAGTCGGTTTCAACATCAAAGGGCAGCTTGGGGTACAGCGCTGCGTTGGTGCCATGCGTGGCGGCCGTGCCAAACACCAGGGTGTAGCCATCGGGCTTGGCACGCGAGACGTATTCGCTGGCGATATTGCCTGCGGCACCGGGCTTGTAATCAATGATCACGGGCTGGCCCAGAATTTTTGAGACCGGCTCTTGAATCAGGCGGGCCACAACATCCACACCAGAGCCCGCGTTGAAAGTCATCATCACCGTGATGGGCTGGGTGGGCCAGTCGCCTTGGGCGAAAGCGGCAGGTGCAGCGGTCAATGCAAAAGCAGCAGCGGTGCAAAGCAGGATGCGGTGAGCGATGGGTGACATGGCGGTGGTGTCTCTGATGTGTGTCAAGTACCTGCATTGTGAATGCATCTTCATAAGATTTATGTATGTCTATATGCTTGCTTATGCAGGTTGGGTATGAGGCGTGATTAAGCTTGGTGACAAGCTGTTGCCCAAGAGCGCGGAATAATGCGCACCATGCTGCGTCCTGAACAATTGCTCCATCCCCAGCGTGTGCCTGTCACACCGTTACATGCCTCTACCTTGCTGCTGCTGCGAGACCGCGCGGAAGGTGGCTGGGAGGTGCTGATGACGCGCCGCTCTGAAAAGGCCAGTTTTGTCCCGGGTGCCTATGTGTTCCCTGGGGGCGGCATAGAGGCGCAAGACGCGCAGGCCCATGCACAGGTGGCGCACCGGGCAGGCGCACCTGCAGATGGGTTGACCGAGGCCATTGCCGCAGTACGCGAGACAATGGAAGAAATGGGCGTGCTGCTGGCTGTGCATGCCGATGGCCGGGCTGCCACCCAGGCAGATGTGGACGCCATAGACCGGTGTGCCCCTTTGTGGCCCCAACTGGCGGGCAGAGGGCTGCAGCTGGATGTACGCAGTGTTTGGCAACTGGCGCATTGGACGGCTGACCGCAATTTGCCCAAGCGCTTCGCCGTCCCGTTTTTTGTGGCGCAAATGCCTCAGGGGCAAACACCGGTGGCCGATGAGTCAGAGCAATTTGAACCTGTCTGGGTCAACCCCCAAGAAGCCTTGGCGCGTTATGAAGCGGGCCAGATGCCGATGATTTTTCCGACACTGCGTACGCTGGAGCGGCTGTCAGGCTTTCCTACTGCGCAGTCGGTGCTGGATGCGGTGGCGCAGGGGCCGCTGTGGATCAGTGCACCACGCGCCGGGCGTATGTTGGGCAAAGAGTTTCGGTGCATGGAGCACGATGGCGCTTATGGCGAATTGGCCATGGTGTGTCCTGATGGACAGATCCTGCATGAACTGGCGTGGCAAAGCGAATGTGCCGTGCCATTGCGCAAGAACCTGTTGCGGCTCACTGCTCCCAACGCCAATGTGATGACGGGCCCAGGCACCAACAGCTATCTGGTAGGTGAGGCCAGCACAGGCTATATCGCTATCGATCCCGGCCCCGCCGATGCAGCGCACGTGGCCCGTCTGTGGGAGGCTGCTGGGCGGGATGTGCGTGCCATCGTCTGCACGCATTCGCATGCCGATCATTCGCCCGGTGCATTCTTGCTGCAGGCGCATTGCGTGCAGCAAGGCCAGGTCAAACCGTTGATCTACGGCCTGCCTTCTGCTCCGACAGCCCGGGCCAACAGCCATTTTGTGCCTGATGCAGTGCTTGAAGATGGCCAGCAGCTAACGCTGTCACCCCAAGTGCCAGAGGCCCGCAGCATGCAAGGCCAGACGCACACCTTGCGTGCCGTGCATACGCCCGGTCATGCCGCCAACCATCTGTGCCTGCTGCTGCAGGAAGATGCGTTGCTGTTCAGTGGCGACCACATCCTCAATGGAAGCACAACCATCATTGATGTGCCAGACGGCAACATGCATGACTACCTTGCCAGCCTGGACAAGCTGGCCCATCTGTGCACAACAGAAGGTGTCGAGTTCGTGCTGCCTGCGCATGGCTATGCGCTGGGCGATGCCCCTGGTGTGATTGCCAGGCTCAAGGCCCACCGTTTGGCGCGTGAGGCCAGGGTGCTTGCCGCCATGCAGCAAAAACCTGCGGGCACCACGCAAGACTGGGTGGCGCTGGCCTACGCCGATACGCCACAAGCCCTGTGGAAGCTGGCGGAAAGAAGCCTGATCGCGCACGTGGAACGCATTCGTGCTTTAGGCTTGCACCATGTCTCAGACTGAACAACCCAAGAACAACGACAACAGCGTCCGCCTGTCCAAGCGACTGGCAGAGCAACTGCAATGCTCGCGCGCCGAGGCCGAGCTGTACATTGAACACGGCACCGTCAAAGTGGACGGCGTCACCGTCGAAACGCTGGGTGCGCGCGTGCGACCCGAGCAGGAAGTGACGGTCCAGCAAGGCGCCAAGGCACAAGCCGTACCCCCTGTCACCATCTTCTTGCACAAGCCAGCGGGCTATACCGTGCATGCTGGAGGGCGAGGGGCCAAAAATGCGCTGGAGCTGCTGCTGCCTTCGAACTGGAATCAAGGCGATACGCCTGCCCCCATTCGCATGTTGCAAAAGCATTTTCAGAATCTGGAATGCCTGACGCCTATTCCCGTGCCGGCCAGTGGATTGACGATCTTTACCCAAGATCGCCGCATGGTGCGCAAGCTGACTGAAGAGGCGCTGTACATAGAGCAAGAATGCATTGCCCATGTCCAAGGCACCATGGATGAGGACGGACTGGAGCGCTTGTGTGAGGGCACATCCATTGAAGGCAAGCGTCTGCCACGTATCAAGGTCAGCTGGCAAAGTGACAATCGCCTGCGTTTTGCCCTCAAGGGTATCTTTCCGGAAGAGATTGACGCCATGTGCCGTGGCGTAGGGCTGCAGTTGATAGGTCTCAAGCGCTTGCGCGTGGGCCGTATCTCCATGGCCAAACTGGAAGAAGCCCAGTGGCGCTATGCCATGCCCTGGGAGCGCTTTTAAACGCTGTCGCTCAGGCAACAAAAAAGGCGCGAATTTCGCGCCTTTTTTGTTGTCTTTGTACGGGGCCTACTTGCTGCGGCTGTGGCCCATGGCCACCACAATGGCCGTAATCAGGAAAAAAGCCTGCAGCTCGAGTGCCCATCCGCCAGATTTGCTGATCTGCAAAAAGTGGCTGCCGTGCACCAGCACCAGAGCCACCACCATGTTGATGGCAATCACCAGTGCTGCGGGAACAACAAACAGGCCCACCAGCAGGAACAGGGGGGCGATCACTTCGCCAATGAACACGCCATAGGCCACAAAGGCGGGCAGTCCGGCCTTGACGACCATGGCTTCAATGCCGCCAATGCCATTCGTGATCTTGGCCCAGCCGTGAAACAGAACCAATATGGCCAGAGTGACGCGCAGCAGCACCATGGCGGCTCGGGGATGGTGAAAGTTTTTCCAAACGCTCATAGGGTCAAGCTTAAGTGGTGACTGCCCGCGATGGTAGCGGGTAAAACAGGGCAAACACCATCGTAAACCATTGCTTGTGCGTAGAAATCCTGCAGATATGGCAGACAAGGCGCGCGGCCTTTGTAGGCTTGCATTGAGACATGCCTGAACAGTGCACCTTGGTGGTGATTTGCCCCCTAGGATGGTTTCAGCCACATTCCAAAGGCTGCCCGATGGCGCGTACGGAGTGTGCCCTTTCAGGTTCATTCAAAGAGGATTCCAACTATGCAAAAGTCTTTCTCTCTGCGCTCTTCCGTTCTGGCTGCCGCTGTTGTGGCCTCTGTGGCCATGGTTGGCTGTACCACGACGGGTAATACACAAGGCAAGGGCTCGGCACCAGACAGTCGTGCTGAGCTGGAATCTCAAGCTACGGCTGCTTTGACTCGCTTGTACAGCGCCATGCCCGGCACCCGCGAACTGGTAGCAAAGTCCAAGGGTGTGCTGGTATGCCCGGCTGTGATCGGGGGCAGCTTTGTGATCGGCGCTGAGCATGGCAAGTGTGTACTGCGCTCCAACGGCACCAGCCGCGGTTACTACAGCACCACGGCAGCTTCGGTGGGCTGGCAAGCCGGTGGCCAGTCCAAGGCCGTCATTTATGTCTTTAATACGCAGGATGCCTACAACAAGTTTGTCAACAGCGATGGCTGGTCGGTGGGCGCCGATGCCACGGTGGCGGTGGGCAAGGCCGGAGCCAATGGCAGTGTTGATACGGCCACGGCCAACGCACCCATCAGCAGCTATGTGCTGACGAACACTGGCCTGGAAGCCGGCGTTTCAGTGCAAGGCGCAAAGATCTCCAAGATCAAGATGTAATTGGTACTTCCCTGCCTCAAAAAAAAGACCAGCGCTTGCTGGTCTTTTTTATGTGCAATGGGCTTTCAACGCCAGTGAACAAGGCGCAGCTGGCTATTTTTCATTCAAGCTTCACCAGCCTGGTGCCAGCGTGTCTCCAGCAGTTCTGATTCGTCGAACTCCTGCAGGTGCTGCCAGTGCAGATCCGCATCCTGGACGAACAGGTCTGCCGAGATGGCGTGGGCCAGGCGGGTTGAGCCAATGCCCAGGCCAGGAATGTCGCTGCCCACGGCAGCATGCGTCATGGTGGCGCCCCAGTTAAACAGGTGAATGCGACCCATGGCCTCAGCGTGTGTGCCGTCCACGCTTTGCAGTGCAAAACTGGGCGCCAGGTATGGAAAACGCGCGGCTTCGATGCTGGAGGCCGCCTGCTGGGGCGAAACGTGGTGTGCCCAGGTGTCGATGTAGGCGCTGTAGCGCTCCAGCTCTGGGCGGTTGAGCATGTCGACATCAAAGCCGGTGCCAAAAATGACGGCATCAAAATGCTTGATGCTGCCATCAGACAGGGTGACACGCACACTGTCTTGCATGGGCTGCACATCTTTCCAGCCGCAACCCAGTTGCAGACTGAACGTAGAAAACGCATCACAGCGGCGCACGGTTTCCCATGGCGGTGGCACCTGCTCGTCAAAAATATACGTATAAAAACGCCATTTGCGCTGGTCGTCCAGCTGCGAATAGCCGCGCAGGAATCCAGGAAATGATGCTGCCTTGCTCTTGTTGATTTGCGGCATCAGCTTGCGGCGTGCAAATTGCTGCACAGTGGCGCCTGCTTCCAGTGCGCAAGCCGCATTGTCAAAAGCAGAGGCACCAGCACCCAGCACCGCAATGGTTTTGCCCTGCATGGCTGTGAAGTCCATCTCATCCATGGTGTGAAAGACGCGGCCCTTGGCCAGCGGGTCTTGCATGGACAGGCTGGGGAAGCTGGGCCAGCGCGGTGCACCGCTGCCATCGCGCCCCAGCGCCAGAATGACTTTGCGGGCGCGTACGGTCTCGCTGCCGTGCGGGCCTGTGATCCGGGCAACCGCTCCGCTGTCTTCGTCGGTCAGGCTGTCCAGCCGGGTGAGGTTCTCCACGGGAATGTCTGCCGTATCGCGCACCCACAGCAGGTAGTCGCGCCAGTCTACTCGGCCAATCTTGTGCAGCGCTGCCCAACCGGGCACGCTGGCATCGAAATTAGAGATGTCGCCACTGCCGTGCTGGGCTTCATACCAGGCCCGGAAGGTCAAGCTGGGCACGCCCAGATCGGGACCGGTGAGTTGCTTGGGGCTGCGCAGCGTCAGCATGCGGGCATAGGTTGCCCATGGTCCTTCACCGCCGCGTGCAGCGGCATCAATGATGCGAATATTGCGCAAACCCTCGCGCTGCAAGGCAAACGCAGCGGTCTGGCCGCACATGCCAGCCCCGACGATGAGGACATCCAGCACATTGTCAGCGTGGGGGGCGATGACCCAATTGGGGGCAGGGTAGTTCAGCCGCTGCAGGTCACGCCGCGCTTGCTGGCTCAGTGCAGTCAAGGCGTCATGGTTGCGCGAACTGCTGATGGTTTGCAGGGGGACTGGCGCCAGCGCCCGGTCAACGATTGGGGAATTGGTTTCGTAGCTCACAGCCGCGAAGATAATCCATCTATGACCCAACTTGACTGTTTCTATAGCCTTTCTTCCCCCTGGGCTTATTTCGCGGGGCCCCAGCTGCAAGACATCGTGCGTCGCCACAACGTCAAGCTGGTGCTCAAACCTTATGACTTCCAGCTGGTGGTGCCTCAAACCGGTGGCGTTCCCCTGAAGACCCGCCCTGAGCCTCGCAAGACTTACCATGCGCTGGAGCTGGCGCGCTGGCGTGACTATCTGGGCATGCCCATGAATTTGCAGCCTGCGCACTACCCTCAGGGCGTTGCCGACGATGTGAACTGGAACAAGAAGCCCGGATGGATGGTGATTGCGGCCCAGCTCCAAGGTCTGGATGCATTGCCCCTGTCGCATGCCCTGCTGCGTGCCCTGTGGGCGCAAGAGCGCAAAACCTCGGATGCCGATGTACGCATCGCCATTGCCAACGAAGCGGGCTATGACGGCGCTGCATTGCAGGCGCTGGAAGAATCTGCCCCTGTGCAGGCTGCATACAAGGCCTACACCGAAGAAGCTGTAGAAAAAGGCATTTTTGGCGCGCCTATCTTCGTGCTCAACGGCGAGCGTTTCTGGGGGCAGGACCGTTTGATGTTTGTCGAGCGTGCGCTGGACAAGCTGCGCGCTGCAAAGCCGTAGGTTTTTACTAAAGCAGTGGGCTTTCATTAAAAAGTTCTAAGCTTTCAACTTTTCCACAACTGCACTGCTATGCAAATTCGATTCACCAAAATGCAAGGCGCTGGCAACGACTTTGTCGTGCTGGATGAAACCCAGGGCCGTCTGGGTCTGACGCCCGCGCACTACCGTTTTCTGGCGGATCGCCACTTTGGCGTGGGTGCCGATCAGATTCTGACGGTGCGCCCTGCGCCCACCGACGGGGTGGACTTTGAATATGTGATCCACAACGCCGACGGCGGCGAAGTGGAGCAGTGCGGCAATGGAGCGCGTTGTTTTGCACGTTTTGTGCATGACAAGGGCTTGACGGCCAAAACCGAAATTCGCGTGCAGACACAAGCCGGTGTGATTGCTCCAAGGCTCACTGACGATGGGCGTGTCACGGTCAACATGGGAGCGCCTGTGCTGGAGCCTGCCCGTGTACCGTTTGATGCATCGGGCCTGCCAGAGCAGCGCAAGGCGCAGGCCTTGACATGGCCTTTGGAGTTGCAGGCGCCTGCACTACAGCCACAGGTTGAAGTGGTTGCCGTGTCCATGGGCAATCCGCATGCGGTGCAGCTTGTCGCTGATGTAGAAGCCGCGCCGGTGGCCGTTGTGGGGCCTCTGATTGAAAACCATGTGCGTTTTACGCAGCGCGTCAACGCAGGCTTTATGCAGGTGCTGTCGCGCCAGGCCATCAAGCTGCGCGTGTATGAGCGCGGTGCGGGGGAAACACTGGCCTGCGGAACCGGGGCCTGTGCGGCGGTGGTTGCCGGTATCCTTCTGGGGGTGCTGGATCACCGCGTTGACGTGCATACTCGCGGGGGCCTGCTGACCATTGAATGGGCCGGTGGCGCCCAAGACGCCGTCATGATGACGGGGCCAGCGACCACGGTCTTTGAAGGCCAAATTCACATTCCTGAAGAACTATGAACAGCATAGAAACACACGCCATGAATGACTCCAGCATTGCCGAGTACTTGCTGCAACACCCGGAATTTTTTGAGCGCCACGCTGAAATGCTGTCCAGCGTGCAGTTGAGCAGTGGCCATGGCCAGCGCGCAGTGAGCCTGCAAGAGCGCCAGGCAGAAATGCTGCGTGACAAGATCAAGGGTCTGGAGCAGCGCATCATGGAGATGGTGCGCAACAGCAGTGAGAACTCTGCGATTGCGCACAAGATTCACCGCTGGAACTGTGGCCTGTCTGCGGTGCAGGACGTGCGTCAGCTGCCACGTGCCATTGCTACGGGCATTCAGACGGAGTTTGATGTTCCTCAGGTAGGTATTCGTGTGTGGGATGTGGCCGGCCCCTATATGGGTTCGCTGTTCACCATGGGGGTCAGTGAAGATGCCAAGGCCTTTGCTACATCGTTGACCATGCCGTTTTGTGGCCCCAATCTGGGCTTTGAGCCCACAGCGTGGCTGCCCAATCCCGAAGAAGTGCAATCCATGGCGCTGCTGACGCTGCGCGATGGCCAGAACGACAGCCAGAGCGCCGCTTTCGGGCTGCTGGTGCTGGGCTCTCCCGATCCGCTGCGTTTTGACGCCACCATGGGCACCGAGTTTCTCTCTCGCATTGCCGAGCAAGCCAGCGCAGCGCTGGGGCGCTTGCGTGTGCTGCCTTCGGGCAACTAATCTGCACGCATGCCAGACACCGCTGCGTTAGCGCCACCGCTGCAAGCTTATGTGCAGCATGTGGCCAGCGAGCGCAGGCTGGCCGTGCGAACGGTAGCTATTTACACCGAAGGTCTGCAGCAATTGCAGGCCATGGCCGCACAAGCGGGCCATGAAGTACTGGCCCTGCAGCCCCCGCATATCCGTCGCTTTGTGGCTGCCTTGCATGCCCAGGGCAGGCACGGGCGCAGCATTGCCTTGTGGCTGTCGTGCTGGCGTGGTTTTTTTCGCTGGGCGGCCTGGCAGGGCTGGGTAGAGCGCAATCCGGTGGAGGGTATTCGTGCCCCCAAAACAGCCAAACCGCTGCCCAAAGCGCTGGGGGTGGATGAGGCCGTGCAACTGGCCGCCTTTGTGAACCCTGATGCCGACCCCTGGGACGAAGCCCGCGATGCAGCCATGACAGAGCTGCTCTACAGCAGTGGCCTGCGGGTCAGCGAGCTGGCACAGCTGGATGTGCAGGCGGGCTCAGGCCTGGGCTGGCTGGATTTGCAGGCGGGGCTGGTGCATGTGACAGGCAAAGGCGGTAAACGCCGTAGTGTGCCTGTAGGCAGCGCAGCCAAACAGGCGCTGCAGCGCTGGATTGAAGTGCGTGGCACTCGCTTTTCTGCGCATTGGGCAGAACCTGCGTTGTTTGTGGGTACGCGCGGTGCGCGCATTACAGCGCAGACGATTTGGCTGCGCCTGCGCCAGCGCAGTCAGCAAGCGGGCTTGCCTGCCGCCGTGCACCCGCATGTACTGCGCCATTCGTTTGCCAGCCACGTGCTGCAGTCCAGCGGTGATTTACGCGCCGTGCAGGAGTTGCTGGGGCACGCCAACATTGCCACCACCCAGATCTATACACGGCTGGATTTTCAGCATCTGGCGCAGGCATATGACCTGGCACACCCGCGAGCGCGAAAAAAATCAGGTTAGCTTGATTTTTAAATAAGAGCATCTAGCGCATATTCCATAAGCTTTTCAGATACTTTTAATGCTGAAGTCACTATGTATTAAGCGCTGATAGCTACTTTTTTTGACGAGTGCAGATGGTGCATTTATTGCTTGTTACGGATGCATACAAGTCAATCAGCGCAAGCCAGGTGCCATGGAGCTACTCCTCAAATTCGAAGGTCACCACATTCCAGTCAGTTGGAAGCGCCTGCACGGCATGCGCATGGGGCGCAATGTCTGGGTGTTCAAGCTGGGTCATAAAGATGATGTGCTGCCGCTTATGCATCAGCTGGCCCAAGATACAGACGCACAGGTGCTGGCACTGACGCTGGTGGCCGTGGTCGATGTGGCGGCCCAGCAGTCTGCGGCCATGCTGCTGGATACGGCAGTCCCCTTCATGGTGCTGCTGACGCGTTTGCGCTATCCATGGCTGCACAGTGGCATGGAAAAGTACGTGGAAGTGCACTTTCAGCCCATCATTGATCTGTCAGATGGCGGGCGCATTTATGCCCATGAGGCTCTGTGCCGTTTGCGCACCCCTGAAGGGCAGCTGCTCACGGGCTACGAAACCTTCACCTTGGCGCGCCATCTTGGGCGGGTGGATGCGCTGGATATGGCGTTGCAGCAAAAGGCGCTGCAGCGCAAGGTGAGCGACTTCGAGCCCTGCGTAACACTGTTTCTGAACGTTCTGCCCTCTACGCTCATGCAGCCAGAATGGCCGTCGCAGTTTTTCCAATGGCTCAGTGACTATGGCGTGGATCACCATGAAGTGGTGATTGAAGTGGTTGAAAGCGAGAAAGTCGACCCGGGTGGGCTGGCGCAGCGCTGTGATGAGTTGCGCTCCCAAGGCCTGCGCATTGCGCTGGACGACATGGGGGCGGGTTTTAACTGTCTGTCTGTGCTGGCCATGGTGCGCTCGGACTTCATCAAGGTTGACCGCGGGCTGGTGCATGAGGCACGTGGCAGCAGAGTGCGCTCGGTGTTGCTGGAGGCACTGGTCTCCATGGCCGAGAGGCTGGGTGCCACAGTCATTGCAGAAGGTCTGGAGCGGCAGGAAGACGTGACGTTTTGCCGTGCACTGGGCATCAATTTGGTGCAGGGTTTCCTGCTGGCCAAACCCTCGTATGCACCGTTAACGGGCAAGCTGGGGGTGCCCCCCAGCGAAAAAACAATCAAGATGCAGCGCGTGGACCGCTTTTGCATCACCGATGTGATCGAGTCTCCGCCTGCTTTCGACATACAGGCTCCACTGACCCTGGTACGTCAGGCTTTTCGCGAAGCGCCTGAGCTGCCCTGGTGCGTACTGACTGATGGAGACCGCCCCGTAGGTGTGCTGCACCGGGGCAAGGCGCTGGCACGCAATGTTCGCACGGTGGCGCAGGGCGCGCAGCCGTTGCACCGCACACTGCCATTCAACATAGGGCTGACGGCGCTGTCGCGCAGCCTGTATCTGGAGCGGGTAGAGGCCACGCCGTGGGCGGTGGTGGATGAGCAAGGCTGCTACATCGGCACGCTGGAGCCGATGATGCTGGTCTCGCACCTGCTGGCGCGGCAAGAGCACGGCGCCAGCTTGCATCCGCTGTCACAGTTGTCCACCGGCCCTACGCTGCGGCAAGCCATTGAGATGCGCATTGCGCGCAAACATGGCTGTCTGGAGCTGGTCTATATCGACCTGGACCATTTCAAGGCCTTCAACGATCGCTATGGTTTTGTGCGCGGTGACGCCATGATCCGCACGCTGGCAGAAATTTTGCGCCACGTGTTCGCCATGAGCACGGAGTGCATGCTGGGGCACATTGGCGGTGACGATTTCATCGTGCTTTTTGACCAGCCAGACCCCTTGCTGATCCCGCAGCTGCAACGCGCCATGGCGCAGTTTTACACCCTGGCGCGCCACCTGTACGACACGGAAGACCTGCAGCGCGGCTACTTTGTGACCGAAGACGGAGAGACGCACCCGGTGGCCAGCATGTCGGTCTCGTGCGTCAACGGCAGCACAGGCATGCCGCAAGACAGTGTGGAAGCCTCGGCGCGTGCGGCCAAGCTCAAAAAGGTGGGTAAAACGGCGGGCGGCAATGTCATTGTGGTTGAAGCGGTGAGCGCTGCGCGTGTGATTCAGCCCGAGGGCTGCAACCCCAGCATGGCGGGCTGGGAGGAGCATGTGCTGGACATCTTGCAGCGCCTGCTGCAAGCGCCAAGGGGGCGTGATGTCCGGGCGCTGGACCATGTATTCAAAGCCTATCCTTTCTTTGAGGTGCTGTTCGAGCTGGATGCCGAGGGCGTGCAAACCTATGCCAACTGGATCAACCCCGCCATGTACGGGCGGATTCGTGCCGGTGGTGCCGGAGCCAACCGCAGTGGGCAGTCGTACTTTGCCCATGTGCGCGACAGCGGCCAGCCTTTCGTCTCTCCGATTTACCTGTCCAGTGCGACGGAAGATTTTTGCCTGACGATTGCTGTCCCCATTTATGGCGCTGCCAGGCGGTTTGCAGGCGTTTTGGTGGGAGACCTGAATCTGGCTTCCATGGCCAGCTTGCTGGAAAACCGTGTAGCTGCATAGTAAAGCCATGAATATTGATAGCTGTCAGCGCTTTGTGCATAAGTGCTGAAGACAAAAAACATATGTGGCATATTCAACGTGTCTAGCCCTGGTGCGGTCAGGTGCTTCATGGCATGGCTACACTTGCCGCCTCTGGCGTGCAGCCACTGGCTGCTGGGCGCCAATGTTTGACTGTTAAGCAGGCTGTGTTCACCGCAGCCTGCGCATTGCGACAAGGTTGTATTTCTATGGCACTCATCCCCGTCAGCATCCTCACCGGCTTTTTAGGTGCGGGCAAGACCACGCTGCTCAAGCGTGTGCTCAGCGAGTCGCACGGCATGAAGATTGCCGTGATCGAGAACGAGTTTGGTGAAGAAAACATCGATACCGACATTCTGCGCACTGAATCGACGGAGCAAATTCTGCAGATGAGCAATGGCTGCATTTGCTGCACCATTCGCGAGGACCTGCGTGAAGCCCTACAAATGCTGGCCGCCAAACGCCGCAAGGGCTTGGTGGAGTTTGACCGCATCGTGATCGAAACCACCGGTCTGGCCGACCCCGGCCCCGTGGCGCAAACCTTCTTCATGGACGACGAGATTGCCGAGACCTATCTCATCGACTCGATCTTGACGCTGGTGGACGCCAAGCATGCCAACAAACAGCTGGATGACCGCCAGGAAGCGCGTCGGCAGGTGGGTTTTGCAGACCAGATCTTCCTGTCCAAAACCGATTTGGTGACAGAGGCTGACAAGGACGCGCTGATCCACCGCCTCAAGCACATGAACCCACGTGCCCCCATCAAGGCTGTGCATTTTGGTGATGTGCCTCTGAACGAGGTATTTGACCTGCGTGGCTTCAATCTGAATGCCAAGCTGGACATCGATCCTGATTTCCTCAAGGAAGACGACCACGACCACAGCGCGTGTGACCATGACCACGGTCACTGCGATCACGACCATGCACATGAGCATGAGCACCACGAGCATGGTCCTGACTGTGGTGGGCACGAGCATGCGCATGGCGAGCACTGCACCCATGCACACCATCACCACCATGACGATGACGTCAAGAGCTTCGTCTACCGTGCTGACAAAGCTTTTGACCCTGCCAAGCTGGAAGACTTTCTGGGTGCCATCGTCAATATTTATGGCCCTAAGATGCTGCGCTATAAAGGTGTGCTTAACATGCATGGCACCAACCGCAAGGTGATTTTTCAGGGCGTGCACCAGTTGATGGGCAGCGATCTGGGTCCAGAATGGGCGGGCGATGAAAAGCGCCAGAGCAAGATGGTATTCATCGGCATTGACCTGCCGCAAGACATCCTGCGCCAGGGGCTGGACCAGTGCCTGGTTTGAATAGGTTGAACCTGGTCAATGTTTCGCATTGATACGGGTTTAACCGGGTAAGTTTGTGCGTTATGTACAACTTTAGGGGCTAGGTCGCATCTGATAGATACAATCGCGCCCCTGACAAGAACCCGGTAGTTTCATGCCGTGAGGGTGAACCGATTGGGCCGTGCTAGTACTGTGAGGAGACAGGAAGTGACAGCAGTCGAAACGAGCAAGAAAAAAGCCACAGCCAAAGTGGCTGCCACCACCGTCGAGCAGAAAGGCAAGCCAGCAGCCAAGAAAACTGCGGCCAAGCCCAGCACTGCTGCTGCCAAAACCACTGCGGGCAGCAAGCCCCGTGCAGTAACCCATGAACCCACCAAGGCCCCTGTAGCCCCTGCTGCAGCTACCAAGGCCGTTTCCAACACAACTATGCCAACGACTACTTCTGCGCCTACTTCCTTCGTGACCAAACGTGATCCCAAGCTTGCCAACAATTGGAAGACCAAGCCTTTGGAAGAGCTGACCGACGCTGAAATCGTGGCCATGTCTGACGACGAATACATGAACGATGTGCAGCTGGCGTATTTCCGCGCCAAGCTGGTCAAGCTCAAGCAAGACATGCACCAAAACGCGGGTGAAACTGCAGAAAACCTGCGCGAAGACACCGTGGTCGTGCCAGACCCTGCAGACCGTGCCACGATTGAAGAAGAGCACGCGCTGGAGTTGCGTACACGCGACCGTGAGCGCAAATTGCTCAAGAAAATCGAACAATCGATTGCTCGAATCGACGCAGGTGACTATGGTTACTGCGATGAGACGGGAGAGCCAATCGGTGTCCCTCGTTTGCTGGCACGCCCCACAGCCACTTTGTCGCTGGAAGCGCAGCAACGCCGCGAGCTCAAACAGAAAATGTTCGGAGATTGAGGGAGGGCCGTGCTTCACGCACGGCTTTAAATACAGCACATGCAGCCAGACAGCGGAAAATCAGGCAGTTTTTTGAACAAGGTGATGCACTTGGTGCGTGGCAGCGCAGCCACCACCGGTGCAGCAGGCACTGCAGACCCAGACAGTCTGAGTGCCCGTGAGGTATTGCAAGAGGCGATGGTGCGCAAGCGCCGCAACGAAGCCATTCGCCAGAAAGAATTTGCACAACTGCGTCTGCTGCGTCAGCGGCATGAGACAGATGTCCATACGGTGGCCGCCCAGGCACACCCAGAAGATGCGCTGTCTTCTTTGCTCGGCCAGGAGACCCGCAGCACCTCAACGCTGCAAAAGATTGATGCCATCGAAGCGCAAATGTCGGGTCAGTGGTGGCGATCGCCAGCCCATCTGGCAGCCAAAGTTGGCAAACCTCTGACCCATCACAAGCTCAATTCCAGGCAACTGAGTGACCTTCCCATATTGGGCGAAGACAGCGTAGTGCAGCCATCTGTAGCGGCTGTGCAGCCTGCAAAGCAGCCTGTACCAAAAAGTTCAGCACCGCCGCCGGTTGCTTCTGCCTCTGTGGTGGCAGCTATGCGCACGTTTAAACCGCATCCGGACTTGGAGGAGGCGGCGATTTTGTTTGCCCACGGGGATGTGGAAGGTGCCCGCACGCGTTTGCTGGAGCAACTGCTGCAGTCTCTCGGTGCCCAGCCTGTGGATGAAGAGAAAGTCGCTGTGATCTGGCATGCGGTGCTGGATCTGTGCCGCGCCATTGGCGATGAAGACGCATTCGAGCCTCTGGCGATTGACTATGCAGAGCATTTTGGCCGCTCTGCACCCCTGTGGGCATCCATTCCAGATCGCATTGGTGAGCCTGCTTTGCACTGCACTTCACGCCAGGCTGTGCAGAAACGCCAGTTCCAATGGCGAAGTCCTGCCATGTTGACCGTTGGAGCTGTCACAGCCTTGCGCACAGCGCAAGCACAAGCTCCACAGCCTTGGAGCATGTCTTGGACGCGCCTGGCATCCATCGATGAAGCGGCTTTGCCAGCGCTGACCCGGTTGCTGGATGAATGGGCCAATGGGCGCGGACAGTTCGTGTTCTCTGATGCGTGCAGGTTGCTGCAAGTGCTGGAGCAGCACACCCTTGCCCAGGACCATTCAAACTCAGCGCCATGGTGGCTGCTGCGCTTGGCGGTGCTGCGTTTGATGCATCGCATGGATGCCTACGAACAGGTTGCGCTTGACTATTGTGTCACCTATGAGGTATCTCCACCGCCCTGGATGGAGCCAGCTTCCTATTGCCTTGTGCAGGAAGAGGGGGAGGCCGATATCTCCGTGCTGCAAGAGGCTTCAGCGCATTCCATGCTGCAGCAGCAAGGTGCCGCTGCGCAGCCAGCGTTGCTGCCAGATAGAAGCAAAGGTCTGGCTGGCGTGATCGAGGGTGACCCTCAAGACTGGTTGAATGCACTGGCGGCGCAGGCTAAGCGCGGGCAAGTGCTGGACATCGCTTGTGGCAACCTGATTCGTCTGGATTTTGTAGCGGCCGGCAGCATCTTGAACTGGGCTGCTGATATGCAAAATCAAGGTTACGCCTTGCGATTTACGCAGTTGCACCAATTGGTGGCAACGTTCTTTCACGTGATCGGCATTCACGAGCACGCGACGCTGCAGGCAACATTCGCTTGATGGGGTAAAAAATGCAGAATGTGCGCTTGCATTCACAGGCGCAGACCCCATCTGCTGAGGCTATGGAACAGTATCACGGCACAACCATCATCAGCGTGCGTCGCGAGACGCCCGAAGGCATTCAGGTCGCTATTGGCGGCGACGGACAGGTGACCTTGGGTCACATTGTGGTCAAGGGCACCGCACGCAAGGTGCGCAAGCTCTACCACGGCAAAGTGCTGGCAGGTTTTGCTGGCGCCACTGCTGATGCATTCACGCTGTTCGAGCGTTTTGAAGCCAAGCTGGAAAAGCACCAGGGCCACCTGACTCGCGCAGCGATTGAGCTGACCAAGGAATGGCGCACCGACCGCGTGCTGCGCAAGCTGGAAGCCATGCTGGCAGTGTCTGATCACACCGCTTCGCTCATCATTACGGGCAATGGTGATGTGCTCGAACCCGAGCAGGGGATTGTTGCCATTGGCTCTGGCGGTGCCTATGCCCACTCGGCAGCCAAGGCGCTGCTCAACAACACCGACTTGACTGCTGAGCAGATCGTTAAGAAGTCGCTGGAGATCGCTGGCGAGCTGTGCATCTACACGAACATGAACCACACCATTGAGACTTTGTAAGTCTGCGTTCTAAGAATTTATAGCTGCTAGCCCTTTTTTGCGTATGTGCTAGACGCTGATTTGATTGATATTTGAATATGTCTTCCATGACCCCCCAGGAAATCGTTTCTGAGTTGGACAACCACATCGTGGGCCAGGCCGGCGCCAAGCGTGCGGTAGCGATTGCGCTGCGCAATCGCTGGCGTCGCCAGCAGGTGGCTGATGGACTGCGCCAGGAAATAACGCCCAAGAACATCCTGATGATCGGCCCTACAGGTGTCGGCAAGACCGAGATTGCGCGTCGCTTGGCGCGGCTGGCGGATGCGCCTTTCATCAAGGTGGAAGCCACCAAGTTCACTGAAGTGGGCTACGTCGGCAAGGATGTGGATTCCATCATCCGCGACTTGGCAGAAATCGCGGTCAAGCAAGCGCGCGAGAGCGAGGTGAAAAAGCTGCGCATGCGGGCTGAAGACGCAGCAGAAGAGCGTATTTTGGATGTACTGCTGCCCCCAGCGCGCACAGGTGATGTGGCAACAGAAGGCAGTAATGCACGCCAGATTTTCCGCAAGAAGTTGCGGGAAGGCCAACTGGACGATAAAGAGATTGAAATTGAGCTGCTGGACGCCAAGCCTCAGTTGGAAATCATGGGGCCCCAGGGCATGGAAGAGATGGCTGAGCAATTGCGCGGCATGTTCAGCCAGATGGGGCAAGAGCGGCGCAAGACCCGCAAGCTCAAAATCAAAGATGCACTCAAGCAATTGGTGGATGAAGAGGCCGCCAAGCTTGTTAACGAGGAAGAGACCAAAACCCGCGCGCTGAGCAATCTCGAGCAAAACGGCATTGTCTTTATCGATGAAATTGATAAGGTGGCCACCCGCCAGGAGGCCAGTGGCTCTGACGTGTCGCGCCAAGGTGTGCAGCGTGACTTGCTGCCCTTGGTGGAGGGCACGACCGTGTCCACCAAGTACGGCATGGTCAAAACTGACCATATCTTGTTCATTGCCTCGGGTGCATTCCACCTGGCCAAGCCCAGCGATTTGATCCCGGAGTTGCAGGGCCGCTTCCCGATCCGTGTGGAGCTGCAGTCACTTTCGGTGGAGGACTTTGAGGCGATCTTGGTGCAAACCCACGCGTCGCTGGTCAAGCAGTATCAGGCATTGCTGGAGACGGAAGGCGTGAAGCTGGAATTCACCCCAGACGGCATTACACGTCTGGCACACACTGCGTTTACGGTGAATGAGCGTACGGAAAATATTGGTGCGCGTCGTCTGTCAACCGTGATGGAGCGCTTGCTGGATGAGATCAGCTTTGATGCGGTCAAACTGGCCGGTCAAACAGTGACGATTGATGCTACCTACGTGGATGAGCGCTTGCAGTTACTCAGCCAGGACGAAGATTTATCAAGATACATTCTGTAACTCAAAATCAGCCACTTCATCCCCCTTGGCGGTGCTTCACCGCCAAGGGGGATTTGTTTTGATAAAGATCGTAAATGGAACGTAGGACGCATGCGCGCGCCCGATGAGCGGTTAAGTGAATGATTTCAAAGTGTTTTTTGTGATTTTTTAATGCATTAATTCTTTCTAAGTCATTGATTTCATTGCCTGCGGACGTGGGGCTGCTAGTGGCGATCCTTGAATTTGCTGCTACAGTGCAAAAAAGTGCAATTAAGTGGTGAAAATTGCCTCAAGCTCCCGGAAAAGGGTGCTCAAGGGCCAAACAAACGGGGTGAATGATCGTGTTTCAAGGGGCTTCAGCGCTGAATCTCGATGGAAAGGGGCGGTTATCTATACCGACCCGGCATCGCGACGCCCTGATTTCGCAAGCACAAGGTCAGGTCACTATCACCAAGCACCCACACGGGTGTCTCATGTTGTTCCCACGCTCTGAATGGCTGCTGTTCCGTGACCGAATCGGTCAATTGCCCATGTCTGCGCAATGGTGGAAACGCATTTTTCTTGGCAACGCCATGGACGTCGATATGGATGGAACTGGTCGTGTACTGGTTGCCCCTGAGTTGCGTCAAGCTGTTGCTTTGGACAAAGAGGTGATCCTGCTCGGTATGGGCAATCACTTTGAGCTTTGGGACAAAGCCACTTATGAAGCCCATGAGGCGCAGGCAATGCAGGCGCCCATGCCCGATGTATTCCAAGATTTTGCTTTCTGAAAAGGGCGAGCGTTGAACCAGCCCCTCCAACACATAACTGTTTTACTCAACGAGGCCGTGGACGCCTTGCTGGGGGATTCGCCGTCTGCGACCAGTGGCTGCTATGTGGATGGCACCTTTGGCCGTGGCGGCCACTCGCGTTTGATTTTGTCCCGGCTCAGCCCGCAGGGGCGGCTTATAGCCTTCGATAAAGACCCATTGGCAATTGCAGAAGCCGGGCGTATTGAAGACGCCCGTTTTTCTATCCGCCATGAAGGTTTTCGCAATATCGGCGAGCTGCCAGAAGCCAGTGCCGACGGTATCTTGATGGACTTGGGTGTGAGCTCGCCGCAGATTGACCAGGCAGACCGTGGCTTCAGCTTTCGTTTCGAAGGTCCGCTGGACATGCGCATGGACACTACGCGTGGCCAAAGCGTGGCCCAATGGCTGGCCGAAGCAGAGGTGCAGCAAATTACCGATGTCATTCGTGACTACGGTGAAGAGCGCCTTGCATACCCGGTTGCCAAAGCGATCGTTGCGCACCGTGAGGCCCATGGCCCTTTGCAAACCACGACCGACTTGGCCGATCTGGTGGCTAAGGTGGTGAAGACGCGTGACGGCCAGAACCCCGCCACACGCACCTTTCAAGCGCTGCGTATTTTTATCAATGCTGAGCTGGTGGAGCTGGAAGAGGCGCTGCTTGCCAGCTTGCGCGTACTCAAGCCTGGCGGGCGGTTGGTGGTCATCAGCTTTCATTCGCTGGAAGACCGCATCGTCAAGCAATTTATTGCGGAACACTCCAAAGAGGTGTTCGACCGCCGCACTCCATTTGCGGTACCCAAGCCCATGCGCTTGAAAGCGCTGGAGCGTATCAAGCCCAGTAAAGCAGAGGTTGAAGGCAATCCCCGTTCACGCAGCGCCGTAATGCGTGTGGCGCAGCGTACAGAGGTGCCTGCATGACAGCCCCCTCACGGCTGCATCACGCAAGGAGAGGGCCATGCTTCGCCTGAACTTCTTGCTGCTGGTCGCCGTCATGCTCAGTGCGTTGTATCTGGTGCAAACCCAGTACGAATCGCGCCGCCTGTTCACCGAGCTGCACCGCGCCACCAATGAGTCCCGCAATCTGGAAACAGAGTACCAGCGTCTGCAGGTAGAGCTGCGGGCGCAGTCAACTCCTGCCCGCATTGAGGCACTGGCGGTTGCGCAAGGTCTGCAAGGCGCATCACCGGCGATAACGCACTATGTGCGTGATTCGCAGCAAGCAGGAGGCGCACAGTGAGGCGCAGCGTGAATTACACCTCCAGCCCCTTGCTTGCGAGCAAAACGCCAGCCTGGCGCAGCAAGTTTGTCATGGCCTGCGTCGTGTTTGCATTCACGGGTCTGGCAGGCCGTGCTGCCTGGGTGCAGGTGATTGATAACGACTTCTTCTTGAGGCAGGGGGAAGTGCGTTTTGCACGCACGCTGGAGCTTTCGGCCAACCGGGGCCGAATTCTCGATCGCAATGGTTTGATTCTGGCTTCCAGCGTGCCTGCAGCCAGTATTTGGGCGATCCCTGAGGACGTTGAAAAGAATACGCCAGAGGATCTGGCCAAGCTGCCGCAACTGGCCAAGTTGATGGATATGCCTTTGGACCAGCTCAAGAAAAAGCTGGAGGAAGACAAAAGCTTTGTCTGGGTCAAGCGTCAGCTGGATTGGGAAGTGGGGCAGAAAATCAAGGCGATGGGTATCAAGGGGGTTTATCAATCCCGTGAATACAAGCGCCAATACCCTGAAGGCGAGGCTGCGGCGCACATTGTGGGCTTCACCAATGTCGAGGACAAAGGCCAAGAAGGCATGGAGCTGGCCTTTGAAAAAGATCTGGCTGGAAAGATTGGCTCACGCCGGGTCATCAAGGACCGGATGGGGCGTGTCGTTGAGGGGGTAGGAGAAGAAATTCCGCCCATTGACGGCCGAGATATTCAATTGTCTATTGACAGCAAAATTCAGTTTTTCGCCTATCAAAAGCTCAAGGATCAGGTGATTGCGCACAAGGCCCTGGGAGGCACTGTGGTGGTGATGGATGCCAAAACGGGCGAGTTGCTGGCGCTGGCCAACTACCCCAGCTTTAACCCGTCAAACCGCAAGCGGTTAACGGGCGAGCAACTGCGCAATCGCGCCATTACGGATGTGTTTGAGCCAGGCTCCACCATCAAACCCATCACCGTCGGGATTGCTTTGGAAAGTGGCAAGGTTCGCCCAACTACGCAGATTGATACTTCTCCCGGGCGCATCAACGTTACGGGTTCCACCATTTCAGACACTAAAAATTATGGATTGCTGACGGTGGAAGGTGTGATTCAAAAGTCCAGCAATGTGGGAACCACCAAGATTTCGCAGCAGTTAACGGCAAAAGAAATGTGGGAGACATTCTCTGCCGTCGGCTTTGGACAAAAACCGCAAATTGCATTCCCCGGGGCTGCAAGTGGACGTTTGCGCGCCTATAAAACCTGGCGTCCTGTTGAGCAGGCCACCATGTCCTATGGCTACGGCCTGTCTGCCAGCTTGCTGCAGATGACACGCTCATACACGGTGTTCTCGAATGGTGGAAAAGTGATTCCGGCCACCATGCTGAAGCTGGACAGGCCTCCGGTGGGCGTACCTGTGTTCTCTGAACGTACCGCAGAGCAGGTGCGCAAGATGCTGGCACTGGCCACAGGCCCAGGCGGCACCGGTCAGCGTGCCCAGACTGTGGGGTATTCCGTGGGTGGAAAATCGGGTACTGCCCGCAAACAAGTGGGTAAAAACTATGCTGCAGGCAAGTACCGGGCCTGGTTCACGGGCATGGCACCTATTGAAAACCCCCGTGTGATTGTGGCTGTGATGGTCGATGAGCCCAGCAATGGCACCTACTACGGCGGTACGGTGGCGGCGCCCGTCTTCAGTACGGTTGTGCAGCAAAGTCTGCGCCTCTTGGGTGTGGCTCCTGACATGGCGGTGCAGCCTCAAATCGTTGCGAATCCTGTGGAGGAGTCGCTATGAGCCGAGCGCCCGCATTTTTGAATGACGTGCAGCAGGCTGTGGCCTGGTTGCGTGCCCGAGTGACCGGTCAGCTGCAAACAGACAGCCGGCAAGTGCAGCCAGGCGATGGTTTTATTGCCTGGCCTGGCGGCGTGACGGATGGCCGGCAACACGTGGCATCTGCGATTGAGCGCGGCGCTGTTGCCTGCCTGGTCGAGCATGAAGGCATCCATGCCTTTGAGCTGGATGGCCCGGTGGCTAGCTACCAAGGTCTGAAGGCGGCAACGGCTGAAATTGCTGCGCAGTGGTATGGCCTGCCTTCCAAGGCACTGCAAGTGCTGGCAGTGACAGGCACCAACGGCAAGACAACGACAGCATGGTGGCTGGCCCATGCTTTGGCGCAGTACCAAAGCGGGGTGCGCCACGGGTGTGCCATGGTGGGCACGCTGGGCATCGGTGTGCCGCCCGATCTGGTGGTGACAGGAATGACCACCCCTGACCCAGTGCGCCTGCAATATGCGCTGGCCAGCTATGTACAGCAAGGCCTGGCGGCTTGTGCCATGGAAGCGTCTTCGATTGGCATTGAAGAGCATCGCTTGGACGGGGTCGACGTTCACACCGCTATTTTTACCAACTTCACCCAAGATCACCTGGACTACCACGGCAGCATGGATGCCTACTGGCAGGCCAAGGCCAAGCTGTTTGCGTGGCCAGGGCTGAAGGCTGCGGTGATCAATGTCGATGATGGCTACGGCCAGACTTTAGCGCTGCAGCTGCAGGCTGCTGGCCAGTTGGATGTCTGGACGGTGGCAGTCGACGGCGCTGCCCGCCTGCGGGCCTTGAATGTGCGCCACGGTTTGCGTGGTCTGGCGTTTGACGTGCAAGAAGGCACACAAACGTATGTGATGGAGACCGGCCTGATCGGCCAGTACAACGTCAGCAATATGCTGGGTGTGCTGGCCACGTTGCGTACGCTGGGTATTGCGCTGGCTGATGCGGTGGCTATCTGCGGCGATCTAGAGCCTGTGCCCGGGCGGATGCAGCAAATTGCGCTGCAAAACCAGCCTCTGGTGGTGGTGGACTATGCCCACACGCCAGACGCCTTGGAGCAAGCCCTCAAAGGTTTGCAGCCGGTGGCCCAAGTGCGTGGCGGCAAGCTGCACTGCGTGTTTGGTTGTGGTGGCAATCGCGATGCCACCAAGCGGCCATTGATGGGGCAGGCGGCCCAGCGTCAGGCAGGTGTGGTGTGGGTCACCAGTGACAACCCGCGTGGCGAGCAACCCGAATCTATCGTTGGCCAGATTACTGCTGGCATGCAGCTGCAGGGCGTGCATGTGCAGGTGGATCGCAGCCAGGCGATCGCGCAGGCGATTGCAAAGGCGGATGCCCGCGACGTAGTGCTGCTGGCGGGCAAGGGCCACGAGGATTACCAGGAAATCATGGGTGTGAAACACCCGTTTTCGGACATGGAAAAAGCCCGTGCGGCTTTGGCCCAGCGAGAAGGACAGAACAAGTGATGATGACTTTGCAACAGGCGCTGGTGTGGATTCGCACCTTCCAACCGCAAGCGCGGCTGGTGGGGTGTGCCACAACGCCTTTGCTGCGTGTGCATACCGACAGCCGAACGCTTCAGGCTGGTGATTTGTTTGTGGCGCTCAAGGGCGAACGCATGGATGCCCATGACTTCTTGCCTCAGGTGAAGGCGCAAGGCGCTGCGACAGCGGTGATTGCGCATGGCGGCCTAGAGGCTCTGGGCCTTGAGGGTATTGAAGTGCCAGATACCACGGTAGCACTGGGTGCCTTGGCTGCAGGCTGGCGCAGCCAGTTTCAGCTGCCCTTGATTGCAGTGACTGGCAGCAATGGCAAGACCACGGTGACCCAGATGATCGCCAGCATTTTGTCCGCACAGGCGGGCGATGCCGCATTGGCCACGCAAGGCAATTTCAACAATGCCATTGGCGTGCCTTTGACTCTGTTTCGCATGACTGCAGCGCACCGCCTTGGGGTGGTGGAGCTGGGCATGAACCATCCCGGCGAAATCACTGAGCTGGCACGTGTGGCACAACCAACCGTGGCGCTGGTGAACAACGCCCAGCGTGAGCACCAGGAGTTCATGCACACCGTGCAGGCCGTGGCCGAAGAGAACGCCAGCGTCTTTGCGCATCTGCCAGCCGATGGCACGGCGGTATTGCCGGCTGATGATGCGTTCACGCCCTTGTGGCGTGAGCTGGCTGGCTCGTGCAAGGTGGTGACCTTTGGAGGTGCCGCGGCGGATGTTACGGCGCTGTCTGCCAACTGGGCCCACAGCGCATGGCAGGTGCAGGTGCAAACACCGCAAGGCAACTTTGACTGCGCGCTGCATATTGCAGGCCGTCATAACGTGCGCAATGCCTTGGCGGCCACGGCCTGTGCCTTGGCAGCAGGTGTGCCTTTGGCTGCTATTGCCCAAGGGCTGAGTGCTTTCTTGCCGGTCAAGGGGCGTTCTCGCTCGACATCGGTGGTGTGTGCCGGCCGCCGTGTGGATGTGGTGGACGACACCTATAACGCCAATCCAGACTCGGTTCAGGCAGCCATTGCCGTGCTGGCCGAGCTACCCGCTCCGCGTTTGCTGGTGCTCGGTGATATGGGTGAGGTGGGTGACCAGGGACCTGCTTTTCATGCAGAAGCCGGCGCATGTGCCCAGCAAGCTGGGATTGAAAGTTTCCTCGCGTTAGGTCCTCAAATGAAGCAAGCAGTTGCAGCATTTGGTGATGGAGCTGCGCATTTTGAAGATATGGCCGCGCTGATTGCTGCGGTGCAGGCCCGTATGGGGCAGACCGGCAGCGTGCTGGTCAAGGGTTCGAGAAGTATGAAGATGGAACAAGTGGTGCAAGCGCTGGAAAGCGCTTGCAAGGAGGGCGCAACATGCTGCTGATCTTGGCCGAGTGGCTGCAGACTTTGTCGCCTGATTTCAGTTTTTTGCGCGTGGTGCAGTACATCACGTTCCGTGCGGTCATGGCTGCGGTGACCGCTTTGGGCATTGGTTTATGGGTAGGCCCCAAAGCCATTCGCATGCTGACCGCGCTGAAGATGGGGCAGCCCGTGCGCAGCTACGCCATGCAGACCCATTTGGTTAAAAGCGGCACACCCACCATGGGGGGCGTGCTGATTTTGTTTGCCATCTCCGTTTCGACCTTGCTGTGGTTTGACCTGAGCAACCGCTTTGTCTGGATTGTGCTGATCGTGACGCTGGGCTTTGGTGCGATTGGCTGGGTGGATGACTGGCGCAAGGTGGTCAACAAAGACCCGGAAGGCATGCGCTCGCGCGAGAAGTATTTCTGGCAATCGGTGATTGGCTTGATTGCAGCCATCGCCCTGGTTTTCAGCGTGTCTGAAAACTCCAACAGCCGCTCGTTTGAACTGCTCGTCACGTGGGTGCAGTCGGGCTTTTCGATGGATTTGCCGCCACAGGCTGGGCTGCAAGTGCCTTTCTTCAAGGAGATCAGCTACCCACTGGGTGTGCTGGGCTTTGTGATCTTGACCTATCTGGTCATTGTCGGTGCCAGCAATGCGGTCAACCTGACCGATGGTCTGGATGGTCTGGCCATCATGCCCGTGATCATGGTGGGCACTGCACTGGGCATTTTTGCTTACGTGACAGGCAACGCCAATTACGCCAAATACCTGCACTTTCCCAGCATTCCCGGCACGGGCGAGCTGATGATCTTTTGCGGTGCCATGGCGGGCGCAGGTCTGGCTTTCCTGTGGTTCAACGCACATCCGGCCCAGATATTCATGGGTGACGTGGGCGCGCTGGCCCTGGGCGCTGCGCTGGGCACCATTGCCGTGATCGTGCGCCAGGAGATTGTGCTGGCCATCATGGGCGGCATTTTTGTGGCCGAAGCCGTCTCGGTGATGCTGCAGGTGGTGTGGTTCAAGTACACCAAAAAGCGCTACGGCGAAGGCCGCCGCTTGCTCAAGATGGCACCGCTGCACCACCACTTTGAAAAGAGCGGCTGGAAAGAGACGCAGGTCGTGATTCGTTTCTGGATCATCACCATGCTGCTGTGCCTGATTGGCCTCACAACGCTGAAGCTGAGGTAAGCACCATGCACGCCCAAGACTATCCACAGGATATGCCACACACCACATCGACCACCACCGATGCAGTGGCAGAGGCCGTGGTTGTCAATGAAAATTTAGGAGCTATCAGCGTAGATGAGTCAAAGGTTTTAGATATAAATGTATCTGAAACGCAAGATGGACAAGCGCTGATAGCTCCTGAAGTTGAGGTGGGGGTGACGCCTGCGTGGGCAGAGCCTGTGCCGGATGTGGCTTCACTGACTGCCGCCAAAGATGCAGCCGCCTTTGTGGCGCAAATTTTTACGGACCCCAGCATGTCTGATGCAGGCGATGCCGAAGTCACGACGGCGCAGCCTGTAGACGATGTGCCCGCTGTAGATTGCCCCCCCGTGCCTGCGCAGTGGCCGCTGGGCCAGGCGCAGCACCTGCAAGGTCAGCATGTCTTGATTTTGGGTCTGGGCGCATCGGGCATTTCCATGGCGCGCTGGTGCACACGTGCGGGCGCACAGGTGACGGTGGCCGATACACGCGAAGCACCGCCCCAGCTGGAGCTGCTGCGCACTCAATTGCCTGAGGCGCGGTTTGTCGGCGGTCCGCTCAGCCGCGCTTTGGTCGATGGCCAGAATCTGACCTCGGTCTATCGCTCTCCCGGCCTGACGCCCGACACCATCGCCCCCGTCGTCGATGCGGCGCGCGCCATTGGGCTGCCAGTGGGCGGTGAGCTGGATTTGTTTGCCGCAGCCTTGCAAGGGCTGAACACAGCGCACGGCTACCAGCCCAAAGTGCTGGCCATTACGGGTACCAATGGCAAGACCACGGTCACTTCGCTCACAGGCAAGCTGCTGGAGCACGCCGGCATGCACGCCGCCGTGGCGGGCAACATTGGCCCTACGTTGCTCGATACCTTGAGTGCCCGCATTGATGCGGAGCATTTGCCCCAGGTCTGGGTGCTGGAGCTGTCCAGCTTTCAGCTCGATGGCGTGCAAGGTTTCGAGCCCACCGCAGCTGTGGTGCTCAACATCACGCAGGACCATTTGGACTGGCACGGCAGTCTGGCTGGCTACGCAGCAGCCAAGGCACGCATTTTTGGCCAAAGCGGGTTGATGGTGCTCAACCGCGAAGACCCTGTCGTCATGGACATGCTGCCGCCGCCCGTCAAGGTCAAGCTGCAAAAGCCTCAACTGCGTGCCCACCTGACGTTCGGGGCTGACATGCCGCGCAATCCTGGTGACTTTGGCATCGAGATGGTGGCAGGCATGGCCTGGCTGGTGCGCGCCATGGATGTGGACAACGCCGGCCGCCGCGCACGCGATCCGCAAGAAGAATTGGTCATGCAGCGGCTACTTCCCGCCGATGCGCTGCGCATTCGTGGCCGCCACAACGCAACCAATGCCTTGGCAGCACTGGCGCTGGCGCAAGCGGCTGGGGCATCGTTGGCACCCATGCTTTACGGTTTGCGTGAATACCGGGGTGAGCCCCACCGCGTTGAGCCCATTGGCATGGTGCATGGCGTGGAGTATTTTGACGACAGCAAGGGCACCAATGTGGGTGCCACGGTCGCCGCTCTGACGGGGCTGGGGGCCGATCGCCGCATTGTTTTGATTTTGGGTGGTCTGGGTAAGGGCCAGGACTTTGGGCCTTTGGCCTCTCCGGTCTCGCGCTATGTGCGTGCCGTGGTCTTGATTGGCCGTGATGCGCCTTTGATCAAGCAAGCGCTGCAAGAGACAGGCGTGCCGCTGCTGGACGCCATCGACATGGACCAGGCCGTGCAATCGGCGGCGGCCCATGCCAAGGCAGGCGATGCGGTGCTCATGTCACCTGCCTGCGCCAGCATGGACATGTACCGTGACTATGCCCACCGCGCACAGGCCTTTGTGGCTGCGGTACAAGAACTGGCCGACGAAGCCGGCCAGGTGCTGGAGGGCTACGGCGGATGAATACGCTGACCCATGTACGCGATCGTCTGCAAGGCTGGTTCCGCGGTGCTGCGGACAAGCCGGTCGACGTCTTGCCTGTGCGTGTTGGGGGCACGGAATATCGCAATACCCGTGCTTTGCCGGCCACGGCCTTGGGTCTGGACCAGGCTTTGATCTGGGTCGTGATTGCCTTGCTGGCCTGGGGGCTGGTGATGGTGTATTCCGCATCGATTGCGATGCCGGACAACCCGCGTTTCGGCAAAATTGAGCCCTATCACTTTTTGCTGCGCCATGCGATGGCGCTGGGCGTGGGCTTTGTGGCTGCACTGCTGGCGTTTCAGGTGTCGATGAAAACCTGGGAGCGCCTGGCTATCCCCATGTTTTTGCTGGCGCTGTTCTTGCTGGTGATGGTGCTGGTGCCCGGCGTGGGTCTGGTGGTCAATGGTGCCCGGCGCTGGTTGCC
Organism: Comamonas avium; assembly: GCF_014836675.1. Classification (GTDB taxonomy): domain Bacteria; phylum Pseudomonadota; class Gammaproteobacteria; order Burkholderiales; family Burkholderiaceae_C; genus Comamonas; species Comamonas avium. Next base: position 401,560 of record NZ_JACSQK010000004.1, on the reverse strand, counting down.
ACTGGGCATCATGAATTTTCAACCGTCAGAGCTGGCCAAGTTTGCTGTGCTGGTGTATGCGGCGGACTACATGGTGCGGCGCATGGACGTGAAAGAGCGCTTTTTCCGAGCCGTGCTGCCCATGGCTGCTGCCGTGTTCTTTGTCGGGGTGTTGCTGCTGGCCGAGCCTGATATGGGCGCTTTCATGGTGATCGTCGTGATATCCATGGGCATCTTGTTTCTGGGCGGGGTGAATGCGCGCATGTTCTTCCTGATGGCTGCGCTGGTGGTGGGGGCCTTCGTGATGATGATCGCGTTTTCACCATGGCGGCGTGAGCGCATCTTTGCCTATCTGGATCCATTTTCTGTCGACCACGCCCTGGGCAAGGGCTACCAGCTCTCGCATGCCTTGATTGCCATCGGCCGCGGAGAGCTGTTTGGCGTGGGTCTGGGGCGCAGTGTGGAAAAACTGCACTGGCTGCCAGAGGCGCATACCGACTTCCTGCTGTCTGTCATTGGTGAGGAGTTCGGCTTTGTCGGCATCCTCATCTTGATCATTGCGTTTGTCTGGATCGCCCGACGTATCACCGAGATTGGCCGCGAAGCCATCGCGCTGGACCGTGTGTTCTCAGGCCTGGTTGCACAAGGCGTGGCGCTGTGGTTTGGTTTCCAGGCTTTTATCAACATGGGTGTGAACCTGGGGGCTTTGCCTACCAAGGGGCTGACCTTGCCGCTGATGAGTTTTGGGGGATCAGCAATCTTGATGAATTTGATCGCGATTGCGGTGGTTTTGCGAATTGATTACGAGAACAAGCTCCTCAGTCCGAGGATGAGAAAGTCATGAAAGAAAAAGTTGCTTTGATCATGGCGGGCGGCACGGGGGGGCACATCTTCCCGGGCTTGGCCGTGGCACAAGCATTGCGTGAGCAAGGTTGGCGCGTGCACTGGCTGGGCGCCCCGGGCAGCATGGAGTCGCGCTTGGTGCCCGTGCAGGGTTTTGAACTGGAAACGATTGAGTTCTCCGGTGTCCGTGGCAAGGGGCTGAAGACTTTGGCATTGCTGCCATTGCGATTGCTGCGAGCCTTTTGGCAGGCACTGGCTGTGGTGCGCCGGGTTCAGCCTGATGTGCTGGTCGGTTTTGGTGGGTACATCACTTTTCCGGGTGCAATGATGGGCGTGCTGGCAGGCAAGAAACTGGTCTTGCACGAGCAAAACTCTGTGGCCGGAACTGCCAACAAGGTGCTGGCCAGCGTGGCTGACCGTGTGTTTGAAGCATTTCCCCATGCGCTGGCCAAAGCCCAGTGGGTGGGCAATCCCTTGCGCCCCGCATTTTTGCAGCAGGCTGACCCAGCGGTGCGTTTTGAAGGACGCACCGGTCCGCTCAAAGTATTGGTAGTGGGCGGCAGTTTGGGTGCCAAGGCATTGAATGACATCGTGCCTCAGGCTCTGGCCTTGTTGCCAGCCGAAGAGCGTCCTGAAGTCGTTCACCAAAGCGGGGCCAAACAAATTGAAGCGCTGCGTGCCAACTATGCCGCAGCCGGTGTGCAGGCAGAGCTGACGCCGTTCATTGAAGATACCGCGCAAGCCTTTGCAGAGGCAGATTTGGTGATCTGCCGTGCGGGGGCCAGCACCGTCACGGAGATTGCAGCCATTGGTGCGGCGGCCATTTATGTGCCGTTTCCCCATGCGGTGGATGACCACCAGACCGCCAATGCCCGCTTCATCGTGGACGCTGGTGGTGGGTGGTTAATGCAACAAGATGCATTGAATGCACAAAAACTAGCAAAAATGCTACAGAATATGCAGCGTTCAACGCTCTTGAACGTTGCTCTTAAAGCGAAAACGATGCAGAAGATTTATGCAACCCGTGAAGTGGTTGCCGCGTGCGAGGAGCTCGCCGCATGAAACACGCCATTCAAAACATCCACTTTGTGGGCCTGGGCGGCTCCGGGATGAGTGGTATTGCTGAGGTTTTACACAACCTCGGCTATGCCGTCTCCGGCTCAGATTTAGCGCAGAGTGCCACCTTGCAGCGTTTGCAGGCGCTGGGCATCCACACCTTTGTGGGCCACGACGCAGCGCATGTGCAAGCGGCGGATGTGGTGGTGACTTCGACGGCAGTGCAGGCAGACAACCCCGAAGTGCTGCAAGCGCGCGCACGCAAAATTCCCGTTGTCCCCCGTGCTTTGATGCTGGCGGAGCTGATGCGCTTCAAGCAAGGCATTGCCATTGCCGGTGCACACGGCAAGACCACGACAACCAGCCTGGTGACCAGTGTGCTGGCTGAGGCCGGGCTGGACCCCACGTTTGTGATTGGCGGCAAGCTCAATAGTGCGGGTGCCAATGCCAAGCTGGGGCAAGGCGACTACATCGTGGTGGAAGCCGACGAGTCCGATGCGTCGTTCCTGAATTTGCTGCCAGTGATGGCGGTGATCACGAACATTGATGCTGACCACATGGAGACTTACGGTCACGATTTCGGCAGGCTCAAGCAGGCATTCGTCGATTTCCTGCACCGCATGCCTTTCTATGGCCGTGCCATCGTGTGCGCCGAAAGCCCGGCTGTGCGCGATATCTTGCCGACGCTGGCCCGTCCAGTGACCACCTATGGCTTTGCTGAGGATGTGCAGGTGCGTGCTGTTGACGTGCGCGCTGAGCATGGGCAAATGTGCTTTAAGGTGCTGCGACAAAACGGCCACACCTATCCTGAGCTGGATGTCCGCCTGAGTTTGGCGGGCGAGCACAACGTCCTGAATGCGCTGGCTGCTGTCGCAATCGCCATGGAGCTGGAAATTGCCGACGACGCCTTGCTGCGTGCCCTGGAAGGTTTCAAGGGTGTGGGGCGGCGCTTTCAGAGCTACGGCAATTTGCCATGCAAGCAAGGCGGCACTTTCACCGTGATTGATGACTATGGCCACCACCCTGTAGAGATGGCAGCCACTTTGGCTGCTGCACGGGGCGCTTTCCCGGGGCATCGCCTAGTGCTGGCTTTTCAACCCCACCGCTACACCCGTACACGCGATTGCTTTGAAGACTTTGTAAAGGTTTTGGGCGACGCGGATGTTGTCTTGCTCAACGAAGTGTATGCCGCAGGAGAAACACCAGTGGTTGCTGCAGATGGCCGTGCACTGGCGCGTGCTGTGCGTGTGGCAGGCCGAGTTGAACCAATTTTTATTGAGAAAATTGGTGATTTACCGCAAGTAATTGCGGACAATGCGCAGTCAGGTGATGTGGTGCTTTGTATGGGGGCGGGATCGATCGGCGCTGTGCCGTCGCAACTGGTTGAAATGCTAGAGAAAAAAGAGCTACAAGCGCAGAAAGGGTCTGCGTGATGAGCATGAATATGAAAAATATAGATGTGCACGCCCTGGGCAAGGTTGCCGTACTGATGGGCGGGCGCTCGTCCGAACGTGAGGTCTCCCTCATGTCAGGCCAGGGTGTTCTGGATGCCTTGCGCTCTCAAGGTGTAGATGCACATGCATTTGACCCTGCGCAGCAAAGTCTTGATGCATTGAAAAAGCAGGGTTTTGACCGCTGCTTTATCGCTTTGCATGGTCGTTTCGGTGAAGACGGTACGGTGCAGGGCGCTTTGGAGTTGCTGGGTATTCCTTACACCGGCTCTGGGGTGATGGCGTCGAGCATTGCCATGGACAAGGTCATGACCAAGCGCATCTGGCGTTTTGAAGGCTTGCCTACGCCCGATTGGCGCATGGTCGGTAGCGCACAAGAAACCAGTCAGGCGTTTGCCGCCTTGGGCGCACCCATGATCGTCAAGCCCGCACGTGATGGCTCCAGCATGGGCCTGACCAAGGTGACGGATGCCGGTCAGTGCGCTCAAGCCTATGCCTTGGCAGCCCAGTACGACGAAGAAGTGCTGTGCGAGCAATTTATTGCCGGCGATGAGACCACGTGCGCTGTCTTGGGCTCTGGCTCCGGTGCTGCGGCCTTGCCCGTGATCCGTATTGAGGCACCCGGCGGCAACTACGATTACCAGAACAAGTACTTCACTGACACCACGCAGTACCACTGCCCCAGTGGTCTGCCTGCAGATGAAGAAGTGTGCATTCAGCAGATTGTGGAAAAAGCGTTTCGCACCTTGGGCTGCCGTGGCTGGGGCCGTGCCGACGTGATGATCCGCAAGAGCGATCGCCAGCCCTTCTTGCTGGAAATCAATACATCTCCGGGCATGACCAGCCACTCGCTGGTACCGATGGCTGCGCGTGCGCAGGCGATGAGCTACGAGCAGCTGTGCCTGACGATCCTGGCAGCAGCTGCGCTGGATAACACTTCACCGCAGGAGCCGGCAATCTGATGAGCTACTCCATGTCAGCACCATTTGACGTCAAACTCATGAATGTGACCGCAACGGCCATGTTCGCGGGTGTGGCTGTCTTGTTGCTGGCGGTGGTGAGCTGGTGGGCTTTGCGCCACCCCGCTTTCTCGATTGCGCGCATTGTGGTGGAGGGTGAACTGGTCCATAACAATGCCGTCACGCTGCGCGCGAATGTGGCTCCGCACCTCACAGGCAATTTTTTCACTGTGGATTTGAAAGATGCGCGCAAGGCCTTCGAACAAGTGCCCTGGGTGAGAGAGGCGGAGGTGCGCCGTGAGTACCCCAATGGTCTGCGAGTGATTTTGCGTGAGCATGAGGCGCAGGCATATTGGGGCCCGGATACAGGCACCGCCATGGTGAACACCATGGGTGAAGTCTTTGAGGCAAATGTAGGCGAGGTGGAGCGTGAAGGCTTGCCTCGTCTTTCTGGTCCTGAGGGCTCGGCAGTGGATGTATTGCGCATGTACTACGCCCTGGAGCCAGCCTTTGAAGACATGAGCACTCCGATTGATGCGCTGGTACTGCGAGACCGTGGCAGCTGGCTGGTGCAGCTGGAAAACGGTGCCAGCATTGAGCTCGGTGGTGGAAAAGAGCAGGAAGTGCTGCAGCGTATTCAACGTTTTGTACGCACACTGCCGCAAATTGCACAGCAGTACCAACGGACGGCCGATGCTTTGGAGTATGCCGATTTGCGCTATCCAGACGGCTATGCCTTGAGACTGCGCGGCGTGACCACGGTGTCGCGCGAGAAAGCGCTGGAGATGGCCAAGCGCCTCGCAGCGCGGCAGCAACAGGACAGTAAAAAAACACGACCTACTGAGGGCAGGCACTGATATGGCAAGAGAGTACAAAGACGTCGTCGTCGGTTTGGACATTGGCACCGCCAAGGTCATGGCCGTGGTCGCCGAAGTCATGCCCAGCGGCGAGCTCAAGCTGGCAGGTCTTGGCGTTGCACCAAGCAATGGCTTAAAGCGTGGTGTGGTGGTGAACATTGAGGCGACTGTGCAAAGCATTCAGCAGGCGCTCAAAGAAGCCGAGCTGATGGCCGATTGCAAGATTCAGCGCGTGTATACCGGCATCACCGGAAGCCACATTCGCGGCTTGAACCAAAGTGGCATGGTGGCCATCAAGGACAAGGAAGTCACGCCCACGGATGTGGCGCGTGTGATTGAGACCGCCAAGGCGGTGAGCATTTCCTCGGACCAGCGCTTGCTGCTGGTTGAGCCGCAAGAGTTTGTGATTGACGGCCAAGATGTCAAAGAGCCCGTGGGAATGAGCGGCATCCGCTTGGAAGCGAAGGTGCACATCGTCACGGGCGCGCAAAGCGCTGCGGAAAACATCATCAAATGTGTGCGCCGCTGTGGCCTGGAGGTGGAGCAGCTGCTGCTCAATCCCTTGGCAGCCAGCCAAGCCGTGTTGACCGATGACGAACGCGATCTGGGCGTTGCTTTGGTGGATATTGGCGCGGGCACGACCGATGTGGCAATTTTCACCGGCGGTGCAATCCGCCATACAGCCGTCATTCCCATTGCCGGTGATTTGATCACCAGTGATATTGCAATGGCACTGCGCACGCCGACCAAGGATGCCGAAGACATCAAGGTGGAAAGCGGCTACGCCAAGCAAATGCTGGCAGACCCAGACAGTCAGGTGGAAGTGCCTGGTCTGGGTGACCGTGCGCCGCGCATGATCAGCAAGCAGGCGCTGGCAGGTGTGATTGAGCCGCGTGTCGAAGAAATTTTCTCGTTGGTACAGCAAGTCATCCGTGAGTCGGGCTACGAAGAGGTGCTCTCTTCGGGCATCGTGCTGACCGGTGGCAGTGCAGTGATGCCAGGGATGGTCGAGTTGGGTGAGGACATTTTCCTCAAGCCTGTACGCCGGGGCGTGCCGAAATATGCGAGTGCACTGGCCGATATGGTGGCCCAGCCTCGCTCTGCCACGGTCATGGGTTTGTTGGAAGAAGCGCGACAAGGAAGATTGCGCGGTTTCAAGGTGGCACAAAAGAGTGGGTCTGTGAAGACGGCTTTTGGTCGATTTAAAGACTTCATTGTGGGAAACTTCTAACCATGAACTCTCGACGCATGCGCATCACGGGTCCCCCCACTGATTTTCGACACCGAAGAGAAGCCACCAATACGGCACAAGCGAACCTATTTAAAAAATCTCCAGGAGCACCATCATGACCATCGAAATGATCGAAGCCGAAACATTCAATCAGGGCACACAGATCAAGGTGATCGGTGTTGGCGGCGGCGGCAGCAACGCCGTTGAACACATGATTGCGAGCAATGTGCAGGGCGTTGAATTCGTCAGCGCCAACACAGACGCTCAAGCATTGATTCGCAGCAATGCACATCGCACCATTCAGTTGGGCTTGAGCGGCCTGGGCGCAGGAAGCAAGCCTGACAAGGGCCGTGAAGCAGCAGAAGCGGCTGTGGATGACATTCGTGCAGCCATTGAAGGCGCGCACATGCTGTTCATTACTGCCGGCATGGGCGGCGGCACAGGTACGGGTGCTGCACCTGTGATTGCACGTGTGGCCAAGGAAATGGGCATTCTGACTGTGGGTGTCGTGACCAAGCCTTTCGAATGGGAAGGTGGCCGTCGCATGACCAATGCAGATGGTGGCTTGACCGAGCTGGAAGCCAACGTCGACTCACTGATCGTGGTGCTCAACGAAAAGCTGCTGGAAGTGCTGGGCGATGACATCACCCAGGAAGAAGCTTTCGCGCAGGCCAACGATGTGCTCAAGAACGCCGTGGGCGGTATTGCTGAAATCATCAACGAATACGGCCACGTGAACGTCGACTTTGAAGACGTGCGCACCGTGATGGGCGAGCCAGGCAAGGCCATGATGGGTACGGCCCGTGCTTCAGGCCCTGACCGTGCACGCATTGCTGCCGAGCAAGCGGTGGCCTGCCCATTGCTGGAAGGTATCGATTTGTCGGGTGCCAAGGGCGTACTGGTGCTGGTGACCGCAGCCAAGGGCAGCCTGAAGCTGGCCGAATCTCGTTTGGCCATGTCCACCATCAATGCCTATGCTTCGCAAGAGGCCCATGTGATTTACGGCGCTGCGTATGACGACTCGCTGGGCGATGACATCCGCGTGACCGTGGTGGCCACAGGCCTGTCGCGTCCTTTGGCGCGTCGCCAGGCCATGTCGGTGGTGCAAGGCGGCTTGCGCACAGGTACCGATGGTAACTTTGCATATGCAGGGGCGACCACGGCAGCCATGGGCGGTGTCGCTATGGGTAACGCAAGTGGTGCCGCACCTTCGGTGGGCGCTGCCAGCGGTGGCATGGGCGGAGGCTACGGCGACGTGAGCGTGCCCAGCGTGTGGCGCACCAACCGTACTCAGGCAGCTGCGCGTGTGGATGCGCTGTCTTCGGGTGGTATGGATGACCTGGAAATTCCAGCGTTTCTGCGCAAGCAAGCTGACTAAGGCGACTGCGTTCTGTCACAAAAAACCGAGCCAGTTTGGCTCGGTTTTTTTATGTCTGCTGCGGTGGCGGTCTCGATGAAGTCAACAAAGTACATCAATGGGCGTTATAGATAAATCCATATCCTTAAAAGGGCACCCAAAGCCCCTCGCCCAGTAAAATTGCAACATGCTTCAGCAACGTACGATCAAGACTATTACCCGTGCCGTCGGTATGGGCCTGCACAGCGGCCAGCGCGTCGAGATGACGCTGCGCCCGGCGCAGCCTGACACGGGCATTGTGTTCCGTCGGGTCGACTTGCCCGAGCCGGTGGATATTCCGATCACGGCCCAGGCTGTGGTGGATACCCGCATGGCCTCGACCATTGGCGTAGGCAGCACCAAGGTGCACACCATTGAGCATCTGATGTCGGCTCTGTGCGGCCTTGGCATTGACAACCTGTACATCGATATCACGGCTGAGGAAGTTCCAATTTTGGATGGTTCCTCCTCATCGTTCGTTTTTCTGCTGCAAAGCGCGGGCATCGAGCTTCAAAATGCCGCTAAAAAGTTCATCCGCATCAAGCAGCCCGTCGAAGTGCGGGAAGGTGAAGGTGCCAACCTGAAATGGGCGCGCTTTGATCCTTACCACGGCTTCAAACTCAAGTTTGAGATCGATTTCTCGCACCCTGCGGTGGATTCCACCGGGCAGTCGTTTGAGTTCGATATGGGCGAAGGCAGCTACATGCGCGATATCGCGCGTGCCCGTACCTTTGGCTTTACGCGCGATGTAGAGATGCTTCGCACCAACGGACTGGCCTTGGGGGGTGGTCTGGACAACGCCATCGTGATGGATGACTACAAGGTCCTGAACAGTGACGGTTTGCGATATGACGATGAGTTTGTCAAACACAAAATTCTGGATGCCATCGGGGACCTGTACGTGATTGGCCACCCCATCTTGGGTGCTTACAGCGCTTTTCGCTCAGGCCATGGCATGAACAACCAGTTGATCAGGGCTGTGCTGGCCGATGGTGCCAATTGGGAATTTGTCACTTTCGACAGTGAGCGCAAGGCACCTGCAGGTTTTACGCAGACAACGCTGGCCTGGTAGTGATTCACCCGTTGAATCACGGTATAAAGCAGCCATGTTGATTTTTCGCTGGCTGCTTTTTGCTTTGTTGATCAGTTCTGCGCTGTGCTTTGTCTTTTATCTGGGCACAGGCAGGGTGTATTACCGCCGCTGGGGCCTCGTCATTTTGAAATGGGCGGTGATTGCTGGATTGGCATTTTTTGCCGTGCTGGGCCTGTCTCGTTTCATGGTGGTGTAGGGACGCTGATCCAAAAGCCGCAGCGGTGCAGGTTTTTGCATCTGTAAAGCGCTTGCAAAGCCTGCTCAGGGCTGCGCAAAGTTCGGTAAAGCCGCGTTTTGGCAGCATCGTCTTCTTGTTTTCACTCGCATGATGGAGCCTGTAACAGCCCTTGTGGCTGCAGTCTTTTTCGAAGAAAGGGCGCGTCATGCAACTCCATCGTTTGACTTTTGCCGTCGCTGTCGCAGCATTTTTGACTTTGGCTACCAGCACGCTGGCACACGCTCAGCCATACGGCGGGCCACGCCACCATGGGCCACCACCGCATGCTCAAGGACCTAAGCACGGGCAGCACCCGGGTTGGCAGCACGGGCATCGCCCCGGCCCGCGTATGCACCATGGGCACCGCCCGCCTCCACCGCCGGTGGCGCATTACTACCGGGGTGCTGGGCCGCAGTACAACTGGGTGCAGGGTTCGCGCATTCCGCCCCACTATCGTGGCTCACGCTATGTGGTTAACGATTGGCGCAGACACCGCCTGCACCAGCCACCACGTGGATACCACTGGGTGCGCTATGGCGGTGATTACATGCTGGTGGCCATTGCTTCGGGTGTGATTGCCCAGTTGCTTATCAATGGCGTACGTTAAAAATAAGAGCTGTTAACGCAGGTGTATAAACGTTTTCAGGTGCATTTGTACCTGAAATGTATGGTGCACAAGCGAAGGTAGCTATTATTTATAGATATTTCTTCACAAAAAACGACCCGCGCGGGTCGTTTTTTCTTGGTGGCGCAGGGCTGCTTAATAGGCCCGGCCGCCCTTGAGCATGGCGTGCTGCTTGCGGTTCAGGGTGGATTCCTGGCCCAGCTTGTGCAGCATGGCACCCGCGTGGGCGTGCGTAATGGCCAGGCCCAGGGCATCTGCCGCGTCGGTGCCAGGCAGACCGGGCAGCTGCAGCATGCGTTTGACCATTTCTTGAATTTGCGACTTGGCTGCACGGCCATGGCCGGTGATGGCCTTTTTCATTTGCAGCGCCGTGTATTCGGCCACGGGCAAATTGTTGGTGACCAGGGCCGTCAGCGCTGCGCCGCGGGCTTGGCCGAGCAGCAGCGTGGATTGCGGGTTCACGTTGACAAACACGATTTCAATGACAGCCGTTTCGGGCTGATAGCGCTCTACGACTTCATTGATGCCTTCGAACAAAATCTTCAGACGTGCAGGCAGATTGCCCAGCTCCACCCCTTCGGTGCGTGTGGTGCGGATGGTGCCGCTGGCCACGTAGCGCAGGTGCTGGCCATCGCGTTCAATTACGCCAAAGCCTGTGGTTTGCAGGCCGGGGTCAATGCCAAGAATTCGCATGAATAAAGTGAGCTGTCAGCGCTTGGGGTTGAAGTCTTGAAGGCGATGTTCGCTGGTGCAAGCAGGTGCAACGTGCCTGCATGATACGCGTGCCATCACGGCAACGCCGTGCCACCCATGCGGCGCAAGATGGTGCTGGTGCGCGCATGCAGGTAGCGTGAATTGGGGTTTTGCTCGTAATAGCGTGGGCGCGGCAGCATGACAGCCAGACGGGCTGCTTCGGGTGCCGTCAGTTGCGCCGCACTTTTGCGAAAGTAAAAGCGTGCCGCCGCTTCTGCACCAAAAATGCCTTGGCCCCATTCGACGTTGTTCAGGTAAATCTCCAAAATACGCTGCTTGCTCAAGAACAGCTCCAGCGTGTGCGCCAGCAGCAGCTCCTGGCCTTTGCGCAAAAAGCTGCGTTCACCAGAGAGCAGCAGGTTTTTTGCCAGTTGCTGTGTGATGGTGGAGCCGCCATAGATCACCACGGGTTTGGCATTGGGCCGGGTTTGTGCGCGTTCCAGCGCTTTTTGGTTGCGCTCCCAGGCGCGCTCAATGGCATCCCACTGCACACCGTCGTGGTCCATGAAACCATCGTCTTCAGACGTGAGCACGGCGCGCTTGAGATGGGGGGAGATCTGGGCGTAGTCCACCCATTGCTGCTGCCAGGGGCGATGCTGGGCCGACTGGTGCCAGATGCGCCACATCTCTGAGCGCTGAAAAGTGGTGGATTGGGGGTCCCACCAGACGGCCAGGGCAATGCGCGCGACAAAGAACGCCTGCAGCGCCAGCAAGGCACACAGAACAATGGCCAGCCAGCGGCCAAAGGCTTTCATGCCTGGGCTTCTTGCGCGAGTACTTCGCGCAGTTCTTGCAATACCTGGCTGGAGGGCGGGCGTACGCCACGCCACAGTGCAAAAGACTCCGCCGCTTGTTCAACCAGCATGCCCAGACCGTCGCGGCCTACGGCGCCATGGGCCTGTGCCCATTGCAGGAAAGCGGCGGCTGCGGGGCCGTACATCATGTCGTAGGCCAGACTGCCTGCACGCAATACGCTGGCGGGTACAGGAATGCCTGCGCCTTGCAGGCTGGCAGCGGTGGCGTTGATGATGATGTCGAAATCGCCTTGCAGCGCTTGCTGCTCCTGGGCAAGCAGCGCGACTTTTTGTGTCTTGGCCAAATCAGCATGCTGATCGACCAAAGCCTGGGCTTTGCTGAACGTGCGGTTGCATACGGTGATGCTGCGCGGGTTTTGCTCCAGCAGCGGCCCCAGCACACCGGCAGCGGCACCACCAGCGCCAATCAGCAAGATGTCTTTGCCAGTGATGGCTACGCCAGCGTTGCGGGTGATGTCGGCCACCAGACCCAGCCCATCGGTGTTGTCCGCATGAATGCGGCCTTGCGCATCAATGACCAGAGTGTTGGCTGCGCCAGCCAGCTCTACGCGCGGGCTGCGGCTGTGAGCGGCCTGCGCGGCATCGAGCTTGAAAGGTACCGTGATGTTGCAGCCTCTGCCGCCCTGATCGATCAGGCATTGCAGGTCTTGGGTAAAGCCACTAAGTGGCACCAGACGGCGCGCATACACGATGGGCTGCTGGGTCAGCTGTGCAAAGCGCGCATGGATCCACGGCGATCGGCTGTGTGCCACGGGGTTGCCAAAGACGCAGTACAAATCGGTGCTGGGGATAGAAGACGGCATAGGGTAGGGCTGCAAAAGCGCCGCAGCAATGCAGAAAATGCGGCTGATTTAGCGGACGTTGGTTTCCAGCGTCTGCTCACGGGTGAAATTAAAGCGGGAAACCACGGCAATCTGATCGGCGCGGGCGCGCATGGCGGGGCCAAAGTGGCCAAACGGTCCTGCTGCGCGGGCGATGGCCTGCGCACGGGTATCCAGCTGGCGGTTGCCAGAGCCTTGCACAATTTCGGTTTCCACCACTCGGCCATCGTGGTTCACGGTCAGCACCATGACCAGCTCGCCATACAGTTTTTTACCCGCATGCTCGGGGAAATTTTCGGTGCCCTTGTCTTCCACCTTGCGGCGCAGACCGTCGTAATACACGGCATACACCTCTTCGCGCGTGGCCGGGCTGATGTAGCGTTTCTTGGGGCGCGCGTTTTCTTCGTTGATGCGCTTTTCAATCTCAGCCAGCAGCTTGATGAGCTGCTTGCGCTTTTCATCTTGCTGCTCGCGGTCTTGTTTGTTGGCTGCCTCGCGCGGGTCAAACTGGGGCATGCTGGACAGCTGCTTGCGCACCTGCGTGAGCATGACGGCCTGCTGCTCCTGCAGGCTGTCCAGCTTTTTTTGGCGCTCCTCAAAATCATCGCCAATGGCGGTCAGCGCGGAATAAGGCATCGGGCTGGTGGCCCGGCCCTGTGCGGCATCCCCGCCGCCAGCCAAAGCCGCCTGGGCAATGGCCTGGGCTTTTTCCGGTCGCTCCTGCGTATGCGCATTCACCAAAATCACTTCCAAGGGGGTGTCTTGGAAAACGCGGTTGAACTGCTCAGGTGCGACAAAGCGCACGGTCAGCAATACGGCATGAATAGCTATCGACACCCCCAAAGTGAGGGTGAGCGTGGACATGGAGCGGAACGCGGCGGGCAGTTTCACGGTGCAGGGGTATCGGCGCTGGGGCTGTCGGTTTCATTGACATCCACCGCAATGGCGATGGGGCCGGCTTCGGCATCATCGTCCTCGGCGGCATCGTCAAGTGGCGCATCATCGCTGTCATCGTTGGGATCGTCCAGCCTCTCGGTCACTGTGCCGTGAATATCGAGCGTGATTTCGTCAATCTCGCCCAATTTCACACGCACACGCGCTCCACGTGGCAGTGCCTGGGCACCGGCCACGCTGATGACCAGAGGCAGCGTATCGGCGCGCACCAGCACCCCGTTGGGGCCGTTGTCCTTGATGACGGCGCCGTCGATCTCGGTGATGGCGTTTTGCTCCAGATACTTCAGCGTCCAGAAACGTTCCATCCCGGCCTGGTAACCGTTGTAGGCACTGTAGGCACCGTCAAAGCTGCTGATGATGCCGAACAACTCGGCATCCTTGGGCTTGAAGGGAGCCGCCAGCGCTGCGGTTGCGCCATGGCGTGCGCAGGCAATGATTTGCCACTGGTTGACCAAGTCCACATAACGGCGTAGGGGCGAGGTGGCCCATGAGTAGCTCTTGACGCCGATACCGGCATGGGGCAACGCCTTGGTCGACATGCGCACCTTGACGCCGGGGGCCATGCTGGCCTGGCTGCGGTAGATGCCGGGCACGCCCATCTCAGCCATCCAGCTGCCCCAGGTGCTGTTGGCCACAATCGCCGCCTCGGCCACGATCAGGTCCAGCGGTGCACCGCGCTTGCGCGTGGTGATGCTGACAATCTCGTTGCCCTGGGGTTCTGCGCCGTCATTGCCTTCCAGGCGGAACGTGTAGTCAGGGCGCGAGAAGTTCTCGGGCTTGCCGCGCACCTGTTCGCGGCCCGCCTTGAGGTGCTTGGCCAGACGGTGCAGGAACATCAGCTCCTGGCGGCGTTCCAGCAGATTGGCGGGAGTGTCTTGTACCTGCAGCTGTGGGTTGGCCAGCCATTCTTCGGTGACGATGTGATCCAGCTTGTCGTGGCGGAAATTGACCGCCACGGGCACGCGCTCGAGCTTGGTGACTTTGTCTTTGACTTCCAGCGTGGCTTCGTCGTAGGTCACATACAGCGAAACGGCGGGATTGGCACGGCCTTCGTCCAGCGTGTAGATCTGCACCACTTCATCGGGCAGCATGGTGATTTTGTAGCCAGGCATGTAGACCGTAGACAGGCGAGCACGGCCCAGCTTGTCCAGGTCAGAGCCGGGCTGAATGGCCAGACCAGGCGCTGCAATGTGAATGCCCAGCGTGACAGTGCCACTGCCCAGGCCTTGTACAGACAGTGCATCGTCGATTTCCGTGGTCATGGAGTCGTCGATGGAGTAGGCCTGCACATCGGCCAGCGGCAAATCGGACGGAGGCTGCGGTGCAGTCACGTCGGGGAAGCGCGTGCCCTTGGGGAAGTTCTCGAACAGGAAGCGCTTCCAGTGGAACTGGTAGGCCGAATCAATGGCACCAGCGGCTTGCAGCAGCTCCAGTGGTGCTTTGTGCGCGCTGCGGCTGGCCTCGACCACGGCCTTGTATTCGGGCGCGTTTTTGTCGGGCTTGAACAGAATTTTGTACAGCTCATCGCGAATGGCCTGGGGCGTTGTGCCTGCCACCAGCTCTTGCGCCCAGCTTTCAATCTGCGCCTGCAGCTGTTTCTTCTTTTCAATGGCCACCAGCGCTTGCTGCAGGATTTCAGCAGGCGCTTTCTTGAAGCGGCCCTTGCCTGCACGGCGAAAGTAATGCGGCGCGCCGTAGAGCGCAAACAGCATGCCGGCTTGCTGTGTCAGCGGGGCACTGTCCGAGAAATAGTCGCGTGCAATGTCGGCAAAGCCAAATTCTTCGTCGGGCGCAAACTCCCAGGCCAGGTCCAGCTCAATCGTGGCTGCCACGCTTTCGGCTTGCTCCATCAGAGCTGCGGGTTCGGGCTTTTCAAACTTGAGCAGAATGTTGGCGGCCTTGACCTTGACCCGTTTGCCGGAACCAAGCTCAATTTGGGAGGAGGCATCGGCCTCGGACAGGATACGGCCGGCCAAAAATTTACCGGCATCTTCAAACAATGCGTGCATAGAGTCGATTGTCCCACGCCGTGGATTTCCCCCAGAGGGTGTTTGCATCCTACGCGGCACTTGGGCAGTATGTGCTTTTAAAAAAGAAGCTGTCAGCGCTTGTTAGTGCTAGTTTTTAGATAGAAAACTATCTGAAAACGCCTTGTACAAAGCGCAGGCAGCTCTGGTTTTTGATTCTGTTTTGATGTCAGGCCAAATCCAGAAAATCCAGAATGCGCGAGATGTGACTGTCAAAGTCGCTGATGGCGTGGTCGCCGCCTTCCAAAATGACTTGTTCAGCCTCGGGATAGCGCGCCACCATCTGGCGCCAGTCCAGGACCTCGTCACCCTTGGCAAAAATGCCCAGTTGTGGTGCCGGGGCAGCCAGATCGTGCAGCGCCAGGTCGCGCAGCTGCTGAATGTATTCGGGCTTGAAGAAGAAGGCTTCTTGCGGGTTGTGCCAGCTGGTTTGCTGGCCAATGTGGTGTTCCAGCGAATGGTCTGGATACACCGCGGGGTTGAGCAGCACTGATTTGCAGTGCTTTTGATGCGCCACCCAGGTGGCGTAGTAGCCCCCCAGCGAAGAGCCAATCACGGCCATCTGCGCGCTGGGCCAGTCCTGCACGTGGGCCATCACCATGTCCATCGCGGCTTTGGGTGAGGGGGGCAGCTGAGGGCAATACCAGGTCACGCTGGGGTGCTGGCCCTGCACGTAGTGCGCCATGGTGCGCGCCTTGTTGGACTGCGGCGATGAGCGAAAACCGTGCAAATACAGCAAATGGGTGGTGGGCATATTCCGGAGGTTCCTCACAAATCCTGGGTGCAGGTGCATCAGTGATAACAGCAGGCAGAGCGCTCAGCAGATAATTGCACGCTATGCCCGCCGAATTTGACAAACCCAACATTCTTCAACGTATCTTGCCGATGTTTCGCGGCTTTGATCCTATTTTGCTGCTGCTGATCGGCTGGCTGGCAAGCATAGGGCTGATGGCTATGTATTCCGCAGGATACGACCATGGCACACGGTTTGTAGACCATGGGCGCAATATGTTGCTGGCTGTGGGAATTTTGTTTGTGGTGGCCCAAATTCCGCCGCAAAAACTGATGGCCATTGCTGTGCCGCTGTATGCATTGGGCGTGGCCTTGCTGATTGCTGTGCTGCTGTTTGGCATTACACGCAAGGGCGCGCAGCGCTGGGTCAACATCGGTGTGGTGATTCAGCCCTCAGAAATTTTGAAAATTGCTGCGCCTTTGATGCTGGCGTGGTGGTTTCACCGCAGAGAGAGCGCGCTGCGGGCGGTGGATTTTGTGATTGCGTTTGCTTTGCTGATCGTGCCTGTGGCGCTGATCATGAAACAGCCTGATCTGGGAACGTCGCTGCTGGTGATGGCGGCAGGCCTGTCGGTGATTTTCTTTGCAGGCTTGCCCTGGAAGCTGGTGGTGCCGCCCGTATTGCTGGGTGTGGTGGCCATTGGCTGGTTGATTTGGAACGAACCCTGGCTGTGCCAGGACGGCATGAGCTGGTATTTCTTGCATGACTACCAGCGCACCCGTGTCTGCACCTTGCTGGACCCCATGCGCGATCCGCTGGGGCGAGGTTTTCACATCATTCAAGGCATGATCGCCATTGGCTCTGGAGGGCTCTGGGGGAAAGGCTTTATGGCCGGCACGCAAACCCACCTGGAATTTATTCCAGAGCGCACCACTGATTTTATTTTTGCAGCCTTCTCCGAAGAGTTCGGCCTGGCGGGCAATCTGTTGCTCATTCTGGGATTTTTGCTGCTCGTGTGGCGAGGGCTGGCCATTGCAGCGAAGTCGCAGACCTTGTTTGGCCGCCTGATGGCCACGGCAGTGGCCATGATTTTCTTTACCTACGCCTTTGTGAATATGGGCATGGTCAGCGGCATCTTGCCGGTGGTGGGGGTTCCTTTGCCGTTTCTCAGCTATGGCGGCACGGCCATGGTGACGCTGGGCCTGGCGCTGGGGGTGCTCATGTCAGTGGCCCGTTCACAGCGTCTGTCCATTTCAGAGCCTAAACACACCTTGTAATGTTGCAGCAGGCGGGTTGGCGCGCTGGTGTGAAGTGACCGAGTTGGCGTACAAACGAGGGCGGAGCAAACCATGGTGGCTTGCTCTTATCTTTATTGAAGGGTCCTTGCCATGGCAGCCAAGTACGTGTTGAAGAAATCCAAGAACGGTAAATTCTTTTTCAATCTCCAAGCCACCAATGGCCAAGCCATTTTGGCCAGCGAAATGTATGAAACCAAAGCCAGTGCCCTCAATGGCATTGAATCGGTGCGAAAAAATGGTGTGGTTGAAGCACGCTTTGACAAGCTCAACGCCAAAGATGGCTCCCCCTACTTCACCCTCAAGGCCACCAATGGACAGGTCATTGGCCAAAGCGAGATGTACACCGCGGTTGCTGCACGCGACAACGGTATCGCTTCTGTCATGAAGAATGCGGCCGATGCCGTGCTGGACGATCAAAGCGCAGCGACGGCGTAACGCCTCTGCCGCTCAAGCCATCTCGTGACGGGGACATGGCAGCCTGCCTACAATTGCTGCCATGATCTCTCGCGAACCCACCATCGAGCGCCTGGCCACTGCCCGGCAACTGTTGCTTGAGCCTTTTGGCTTGGATGAATCCCACCTGTCGCGTGCGCTGGCGGAAATCCGCGCCAACCAGGTGGATGATGCTGACCTTTACTTTCAGTACACCCGTGCTGAGGGCTGGAGTCTGGAAGAAGGCATTGTAAAAACAGGCTCCTTCTCTATTGACCAGGGGGTTGGTGTGCGCGCCGTCAGCGGTGAAAAAACCGCATTCGCGTATTCCGACGATATTTCCGAGGCTTCGCTGCTGGATGCTGCGCGCACAGTACGCGCCATCTCTGGCAGCAGTCAGCAGCGCAAAGTGCGCATTCCTAAAACCACGATTGCGCCTTCACGCACGCTGTACCCCGGTATCGATCCCATTGCCACGATGGACAGCACCGCCAAGGTGGAGCTGCTGGGCAAGGTGGAAACACTGGCCCGTGCCAAAGACCCCCGTGTAGTGCAAGTGATGGCCGGCTTGGCCAGCGAGTACGACGTGGTCATGGTGGCGCGTGCCGATGGCACGCTGGCTGCAGACGTTCGCCCCCTGGTGCGCTTATCTGTCACGGTAATCGCTGAGCAAGGTGATCGCCGTGAAGTGGGCTCGTCTGGTGGCGGTGGCCGTTTTGGGCTGGCTTACTTTAGCGATGCACAAATTGCCGAGTACGTGAATGAAGCTGTGGAGCAGGCGCTGATCAATCTGGATTCGCGCCCGGCACCTGCTGGCGAAATGGTCGTGGTGCTTGGCCCCGGCTGGCCTGGCGTGCTGCTGCATGAAGCGGTGGGTCATGGCCTGGAGGGCGACTTCAACCGCAAGGGTTCCAGTGCATTCAGTGGTCGCATTGGCGAGCGCGTAGCGGCCAAGGGCGTCACTATTTTGGATGATGGCACCTTGCCAGATCGCCGTGGCTCACTGAACGTGGACGACGAAGGCTGCCCCACACAGGCCAACGTGCTGATTGAAGACGGCATCTTGAAAGGCTATATACAAGACTCGCTCAATGCGCGTTTGATGGGTGTACAGCCAACAGGCAATGGCCGCCGCGAAAGCTACGCCAGCTTGCCCATGCCTCGCATGACCAACACTTACATGCTGGGTGGTGACAAAGATCCGCAGGAAATCATTGCCTCCATCAAAAAGGGCTTGTACGCCACCAACTTCGGCGGTGGCCAGGTAGACATCACCAGTGGCAAGTTTGTGTTTTCGGCCAGCCAGGCGTACTGGGTGGAAAACGGCAAGATCCAATACCCCGTCAAGGGCGCAACCCTCGTGGGCAATGGGCCAGAGTGCATGAAAAAGGTCAGTCTGATTGGCAATGACATGCGCCTCGATAGCGGCGTAGGTACTTGCGGCAAGGAAGGCCAGAGCGTGCCGGTTGGCGTCGGTCAGCCCACTATGCGCATTGATGGCCTTACCGTTGGTGGTACTGCTTAATTTTTCAAGTCAAGCAGTTTTCCTGCGTGAAAATTTTAAAAGGCTGGTTCATTTGTGTGAATCAGCCTTTTTTGTTTTGTTTTTTGGAGATTTCTTGAAAGTTGCGGTTGCGGCGTGTTGCAGTGCATGATGCGCGGTGTTAAAGTCATCCGCTATGCAAGTACGTAGCGCTTTCTATTTTTACTTTTGGTTCTCAATCCCTGGCGGATGAGAGGCAAGCGCTCGCACAAACGAACACCCCTCCCAAAAAAACCGCCGAAGCTGAAAAGCCCGGCGGTTTTTTTATACCCACGATTTCTTAGGACGAAGAGGCTGACATGAACGCACAGACTTATGGCGAAGCTTGGTATCGCAGCTCGGTAGAGAAAACAGGCCAAACCGACGACGAACGTATCAAGGACATTACCGTGCTGCCCCCTCCTGAGCATCTCATCCGCTTCTTCCCCATCCAAGGTACATCTGTGGAATCCCTGGTGGCAGACACACGCCACGCTATTCGCAACATCATGCACGGGCGAGACGATGACCGGCTGCTGGTTATCGTGGGGCCGTGTTCCATTCATGATCCTGCTGCCGCGCTGGATTACGCCCGCCGTCTGGCTGATGTGCGTGAGCAGTACAAAGATACGCTGGAAGTGGTGATGCGCGTGTACTTCGAAAAGCCCCGCACCACGGTGGGCTGGAAGGGCTTGATCAACGACCCCTATCTGGATGGCAGCTACCGCATTGACGAGGGTCTGCGCATTGCCCGCCAGTTGCTGATTGACATCAACCGTCTGGGCGTGCCTGCGGCCAGCGAGTTTCTGGATGTGATCTCCCCCCAGTACATTGGCGATCTGATCAGCTGGGGTGCCATTGGCGCGCGTACCACCGAGAGTCAGATTCACCGCGAGCTGGCTTCGGGTATTTCGGCACCGATTGGCTTCAAGAACGGCACAGACGGCAACATCCGCATTGCCACCGATGCCATCCAGTCTTCCAGCAATGGTCACCACTTTCTGTCAGTGCACAAAAATGGCCAGGTTGCCATTGTGCATACCGCAGGCAATCCTGATTGCCACGTTATTTTGCGTGGCGGGAAAACGCCTAACTACGATGCAGGCAGCGTCGCCGCGGCTTGCGCTGATTTGGAAAAAGCAGGCTTGCCTGCCAGCTTGATGGTGGACTGCAGCCATGCCAACAGCCTGAAGCAGCACGAGCGCCAAAAAGACGTGGCAGCCGATATTGCTGCACAAATGGCAGCCGGCTCCAAGCGCATCTTTGGTGTGATGCTGGAGAGCCATCTGGTGGCGGGTGCACAAAAATTCACTCCCGGCAAGGACCAAGCCAGCGGTCTGAACTATGGCCAGAGCATTACCGATGCCTGCATTGGATGGAATGACACGCTGGATGTCTTGGAGCAGCTGTCCACTGCAGTACAGACGCGCCGCAGTCATCAGTCTGCTGAGCAAGAAGCGCTGGTAGCCTGAAATCACTGTGCGTAGCGCTGCTTTTGCACCGCGCTTCGCACAATGATTGTCTTTGTGGTGACTTTTGCCCCAAACGCTTGTTGGTATTGCGCAGGCAGCTCTTCTTTTTTAAGAGTTTTTGTAGCGCTTCAGGTACATAGCCTCTTAACTTCGCATGCGCCTGTAGGTAAGCTGTAGCAATATTTTGATCAAAGCGCGCGCTTTGCAGAAAGGTCCCACATGATCAGTGAAGTCATTGTGCAGTTGAGTGCTGAGCAGCAATTTCGGGCGGATCTCAGCCGCCTGCCACCCATGGGTAATGAGGAAGCACGGCGCTGGCTGGACGATCAGTTCACCGCATTGGATTGTGAGCCTCTGCGTCCCAGCGGCAAGGTGCTGCTGGCCGACAAGGTGCTGGTGGTCGCACGCGAAGCGGGGGCTCGTCGTCTGACTGATGAAGCGTGGTTTCATGCCTACGCACGTGCGGCCCATGCAGTGCTGGGCCGCCCTGTAATCAAGGTCGATGTCGGTACGATGACAATGACTTATTGAACATGAACAGAGCGCTTCAGGCGCTACGCAAAAAACCGACTGCATGCAGTCGGTTTTTTTGTTGGAGGTACGGCCCAGTCAGGCCGTCGCAAATTTGTATTGCAGCGCTGCCAGCAGTTTGCCGTGGATGCCCGCAAAGCCGCCATTGCTCATGCAGACGATCTGATCGCCGGGGCGAACATGCTCCATGACCTGTGCCACCACGGTGTCCACGTTGTCAGAGGTAAAGGCAGCCTCGCCCAGGTCGGTCAGCGCCTGGGCCGCATTCCAGTCCAGGCCGGCAGTGTGGCAAAACGCCAGGTCGGCCTCTTTGAGCGACCACGGAAGCTGTGCCTTCATGGTGCCCAGCTTCATGGTGTTGCTGCGTGGCTCGAACACTGCAAGGATGCGCTGCTGCTGGCCCACGCGCTGGCGCAGCCCGTCCAGCGTTGTGCGAATGGCTGTGGGATGGTGGGCAAAATCGTCATAGACGGCAATGCCAGCGACGGAGCCGCACAGTTCCATGCGGCGTTTGACGTTGTGAAAACGGCCCAGAGCTTCAGCAGCCACAGCGGGGCTGACGCCTACGTGTTCGGCAGCAGCAATGGCTGCCAGGGCGTTGAGCTGGTTGTGCTCTCCACTCAGCGCCCATTCCACGCGGCCCACTTTTTTGCCTTGCTGCATAACATCGAATGCGTGGTGCACGCCTTCTGCCGTGAAATCACTGACTGCTGCGCCAAAACTGCGCTGTTCGCTCCAGCAGCCTTGGTGCAGTACGCGCACAAGCGCTTGTTCGATGCCATTGAACACCACGCGGCCCGATGCGGGCACTGTGCGAATCAAATGATGAAATTGACGCTCAATCGCTGCAAGATCGGCAAAGATGTCGGCGTGATCGAACTCCAGGTTGTTCAACACCGCTGTGCGGGGGCGGTAGTGCACGAACTTGCTTCGCTTGTCGAAGAAAGCTGTGTCGTATTCGTCGGCTTCAATCACAAACAAGGGGCGCTCTTGGCCTGTGGCTTGCTGGCCCAGTCGTGCTGATACGCCAAAGTCCAGTGGCACACCGCCGACCAAAAAGCCGGGCGTCAAGCCGGTGCATTCCAGGATCCAAGCCAGCATGGACGTGGTGGTCGTTTTGCCATGGGTGCCGGCCACAGCCAGAACGTGGCGGCCTTGGAGCACGTGTTCGCTCAGCCATTGCGGGCCGCTGGTGTAGGGCAGGCCTTGGTCAAGAATGGCTTCCATCAACGGGAATTTGGGTGTACCGTCTTCCAGGTGCTGGCGACTGACCACATTGCCCACCACGTACATGTCAGGCTGGAGGCTGAGTTGCTCTGTGCCAAAGCCCTCAATTAGTTCAATGCCCAGTGCGCGCAGTTGATCGCTCATGGGGGGGTAAACACCTGCGTCGCAGCCAGTTACGGTATGGCCTGCCTCGCGTGCCAGGGCGGCCACGCCGCCCATGAAGGTGCCACAAATGCCCAAGATATGAATATGCATGGAAGGGCATTCTAAGGTGGCACCTGTGCTTGGCGTGTATTGCAGCACGCAAGCATTTGCAAAACTGCTGCTCATGAAAAACAGGAGCTTATTACGTAGCGTTTATAAGGATTTCGAAGTGATATCTATTGGAGAGTGTTGCTGCATAAGCGCAAGCAGCTCTTGTTATAAATAAACCTGTGCGCTGCACGTGTTGCTGCCGCTGCCGCTGGCTGCGGTGTTCTCATAATGGCAGCTTGAGCGATTCAGGAACAGAGCAAAGTATGTATTCATCTTCTGCAACTCAGGAAATTGCCCAGACCGCAGCCCGGATGGTGGTGGAAGAGGGTTTGGAGTGGGCGGCTGCCAAGCGTCGTGCGGTCAAGCAATTGGGTTTACCAGCACGTACGCAGCTGCCTGACAACGATGCGCTGGAAGAAGCTGTGCGCGAATACATTGAAATTTTTTGCGCTGACACCCAGCCGCAAGAGCTGCACGCTTTGCGCGAGCTGGCGCTGGTGTGGATGGAGCGCGTGCAAGAGTTTCGCCCCCACCTGACCGGCGCTGTCTGGCGCGGCACGGCCACCCGCATGTCTGATATTTATATCCAGCTGTTTTGCGATGATTCCAAGTCTGCCGAAATTGCGCTGATCAATCGCAACGTTCAGTACGACGTGACACAAACCTCGGGCTTTAATGGCGAGATGGTCGATGCACTGAGCATCAGCAGTCTGTGCAAGCCCTTGGGTGAAAACGTGGGCGTGCATCTGATGGTGTATGACTATGACGATCTGCGTGGCGCACTCAAGCCTGATGCTCAGGGTCGTCGCCCACGGGGGGATATCGATGCGTTGCGGCAGCTGTTGTTGGCGGAGGATGAGGTATGAGCGAGGGGCAGGTATTTTCTAAAGACCGCCGCCGCTGGATGGCCGGTGGCGTGGCTCTGGCAGCCGCGGCTGGCGGTGCTTGGGTGGGCTGGAGTCAGCTGGAAGGCGCGACTGGCAATGAAGAAGCCATTACCGCTTTCTGGGGCTTGCAGCTGGCACAGCCCGATGGCGCGCCACTGAATTTGGCGTCGTTGCGCGGAAAACCACTGCTGGTGAATTTCTGGGCCACCTGGTGCCCTCCCTGCGTACGAGAGCTGCCCATGATTAACCGCTTTGCCCAAGAGCAGGCTGCGCGTGGTGCGCATGCCATCCAGGTGCTGGGGATTGCCGTCGATCAAGCAGCGGCAGTCAACAAATGGCTGGCGCGCCAGCCTCTGGATTTTCCGGTGGTGCTGGCCGGTGCTGGTGGCGTGACGTTGACACGCAGCCTTGGCAACATTAACGGTGGTTTGCCCTTTACCATCTTGTTGGATGCGAAAGGAAAAGCGCAACAGCGTAAAATCGGTGAACTTTCGCAGCAAGACCTGGAGCAGTGGGCTGCATGGACCTGACTGTACGGAGACAAAAGCCAGTGTTTGGATCAAAAAACCGTGCTGGCGATGGCGAAAAATATTCTGCGAAGCACGCAGAAGGGTGAATTTAGGTTAAATTCGCGCCCTTATTTAGTTTTTAGCCGTTGGAGCTTCCATGGATCTGCGTAAACTCAAAACCCTTATCGACTTGGTGTCCGAATCGAATGTCTCGGAGCTGGAAATCACCGAGGCTGAGGGCAAAGTCCGCATCGTTAAAAGCGGTGGTAACGTAGTGCAGCAATTTGTTGCAGCTCCCATGCAAGCCGCTGCCCCCGTGCAAGCCGCCCCTGCCGCTGCCGCTCCGGTTGCTGAAGCTGCCGCACCAGCCGCAGTGACAGGCCACCAGGTCAAATCCCCCATGGTCGGTAGCTTCTACCGCGCTGCCAGCCCTGGCGCCAAGGCATTCGTTGAAGTGGGTGACCAGGTCAAAGAAGGCGACACCATCTGCATTATCGAAGCCATGAAGATCTTGAATGAGATTGAGGCTGACAAGTCGGGTACCGTAACCCGTATCCTGGCCGACAACGGCCAAGCCGTGGAATACGGACAACCGCTGTTCGTGATTGAGTGAGATCTGCCTGAGCCTGCGCCATAGCCGCGGGTTTGACGGATTGAACGATTCGCCCCGCAAGGGGTGGTGAACAACGAGGACTTCCATGTTTAAGAAAATTTTGGTTGCCAACCGGGGCGAAATTGCTCTGCGCATCCAGCGCGCTTGCCGTGAGATGGGCATCAAGGCCGTAATGGTCTACTCCGAGGCTGACCGTGACGCCAAGTACGTCAAATTGGCTGATGAGGCCGTGTGTATCGGTCCAGCGGCATCGCCCCTGAGCTACCTGAACATGCCAGCCATTATCTCGGCGGCAGAAGTGACAGACGCTGAGGCGATCCACCCGGGTTACGGCTTCTTGTCTGAAAACGCTGACTTTGCAGAGCGTGTCGAACAAAGCGGTTTCCAGTTTATTGGCCCAACTGCCGAGTCCATCCGCATCATGGGTGACAAGGTTTCGGCCAAGCAAGCCATGATCAAGGCTGGCGTGCCTTGCGTGCCTGGCTCGGACGGTGAATTGCCTGACGATCCAGCACAAATCAAGCGCATTGCCAAGGCAGTGGGCTACCCCGTCATCATCAAGGCCGCTGGCGGTGGTGGTGGGCGTGGCATGCGCGTGGTGCACACCGAAGCTGCTTTGGTCAATGCTGTGCAAATGACCAAGGCTGAAGCTGGCGCTGCTTTCGGCAATCCTGCGGTCTACATGGAGAAATTTCTTCAGAACCCGCGCCACGTCGAAATTCAAGTGCTGGCCGATAAGCACAAGAACGCCGTGTATCTGGGCGAGCGCGACTGCTCCATGCAGCGCCGCCACCAGAAGGTGATTGAAGAAGCTCCTGCACCGGGCATTCCCCGCCGTCTGGTGGAGAAGGTGGGCGAACGCTGTGTGGCAGCATGCAAGAAAATCAACTATCGCGGTGCCGGTACGTTCGAGTTCTTGTACGAAAACGGTGAGTTCTATTTCATTGAAATGAATACCCGTGTACAGGTCGAGCACCCTGTGACAGAAATGATCACGGGCGTGGACATTGTGCGCACGCAAATCATGGTTGCCGCTGGCGAGAAGTTGCCTTTCACCCAGCGTGAAGTCAACAACCAGATGCGCGGCCATGCCATTGAGTGCCGTATCAACGCAGAAGATCCCTACAGCTTTATGCCCTCGCCTGGCCGTGTGAGCATGTGGCACATGCCTGGTGGTCCAGGCGTGCGTGTGGATTCCCATGTGTACAACAACTACTTTGTGCCACCCAACTATGACTCCATGATTGGTAAGCTGATCACCTATGGAGACACCCGCGAGCAAGCCATGGCACGTATGCGCACGGCTTTGTCTGAAGTGGTGGTTGAAGGTATCAAGACGAATGTGCCCTTGCACCAAGACTTGATGGTGGATGCCAAGTTTGCTGAAGGCGGCACCAATATTCATTACCTGGAACACTGGCTGGAGCAGCGCAAAAAGCGCTAATTTCTAGTCATTGACGACCAGCCATGCTGGCCCTTGGAAACGGGGGCCAGCATTTCGTTTTTTAAAAGCTTGAAGGAATAGCCACATGCATGAACTCAGCCTGATGTGCCCAGAAGTGCGGGTCGAAGATGTGAGCGATGCGCTCGATGCCCTGGATGCGCTGAGCGTATCGGTCGAAGATATGGACGCGCAAACCGATGCGGAGCAAGCCTTGTTTGGTGAGCCCGGTATGCCTGCGCCTAAAGAAGGCTGGAACCGCAGTCGCATTGTGGCGTTGTTCCCGGATGAGGCCGCAGCCCAGCAAGCCCAAGCCTTGCTGCAGTTGCAAGACTTTTTTGACGGGTGCCAAGTGCTGGGTATTCATGCACTTGAGCAACAGGACTGGGTGCGGCTCACGCAATCGCAATTTCAGCCCGTGGACATCACGCCTGAGTTTTGGATCGTGCCCACTTGGCATGAGATGCCTGAAGCGGCCAGGGTCAGTATCCGCCTCGATCCAGGCCTTGCCTTTGGTACGGGCACCCACCCCACCACGCGCATGTGCCTGCGCTGGATTGCCACGCAACCGGCCAATAGTTTGGGCCGCACGCTTGACTATGGCTGTGGCTCGGGAATTTTGGCCATCGGTGCAGCCAAGTTTGGTGCGCTGGACATTGATGCCGTGGATATTGACGAAGATGCCGTCACATCGTGCGAGCTGAATGCGCAGGCCAATGGGGTACAACTGCACGCCGGTCTGCCCGAGCTGGCACAAGGCCAGTATCAGACTGTACTGGCCAACATTTTGGCGACACCACTGAAAATGCTGGCACCGCTGCTGTGCGGGCATGTGCAAGAAGGCGGCCATCTGGTGCTGGCGGGTATCTTGGCCCAGCAGGCCGATGAGCTGAAAGAGGCTTATGCCCCCTATCTGAAGCTGGAAGTGGCTGACAGCCAGGATGGCTGGATTTTGATGACGGCATTACGTACTTAATCCACTTTGTGCAACACGCCTGCGCACAGTGCGCAGGGCTTGCTCCTACAATCTTCGCTCGATGAGCCTCATTACCTGCTGTCCTTCTTGCGGCACCAAATTTCGAGTGGTGGCCGATCAATTGCGCATTTCCGAAGGGTGGGTGCGCTGTGGCCGTTGCCAGGAAGTGTTTGATGCTGCGCGGTCCCTGCAAGAGGTTCAGGCAGTGGCTGCTCCAGTGGCTGGACAGCAAAGTGCTGCGGAAGCCGTTCAGGTGCCTGACGTTTCTAGCCAGGAGCACGCGCCAATCAGCGAAGCTTTGCCAGAGCCAGAGCCAGAGCCAGAGCCAGAGCCAGAGCCAGAGCCAGAGCCAGAGCCAGAGCCAGAGCCAGAGCCTCAGGTGGGGTACGAGCTGCCGGTGCCACCTGAGGAGGTGGATGAAACGTGGCTGGATCAGCCAGCACTGGCAGCGGGGCAGCAGCAGGCGCGTGCAGATTCGATCGCACAGCGCATGCACAGCGTCATCGAGCCTCGAGAGTCCTCGTTAGGCGAAGAGCCCACGGAAACTCACGGTCTGAAAGGCGCCTCTGAGGTGCCAGAGGCTGACTGGGAGCCACCTTTGGCAGAGCCTTTGACAGAGCCTTTTGCACAGCCTCAACAGCCAGCCGATACAGACCTTGATGCGGTGAATGCCTCGCAAGAGGTGCAAGGGCATGTTCACGAAGAAGATGACGCTGGTGCCCCCATTCCTTCGTTCGTCAGACAAGCGCAGCGCAAGGCATGGTGGAGCCAGCCCGCAGTGCGCTTTGTGATGGGCATGCTGGTGATTTTTTTACCGCTCACATTACTGCTGCAAATTGCCATGCATGAGCGCAACACCTTGGTGGCCTGGAAGCCTGAGTGGCGCACTGCTTTTGAGAATATGTGCGTGGCTTTGCGCTGTGAACTGGCCCCGCGCAAGAGCATTGCGTCGGTGGTGCTGACAGGTTCTTCTTTTAACCAAGATACCCAGCCCTATCACTATCGTTTGGGGCTGAGTATTCAAAATCAGGCCCCCACTTTGGTGGCCACGCCTGCTGTTGAGCTGACGCTGACCGATGCCCAGGATCAGGTGCTGGTGCGCAAGGTCTTTAGCCCCGAAGAGATTGGGGCACCGGCAGAGCTGGCTGCGCGCAGTGAGTGGAATGGCAGTTTGCCAGTCATGACGCAGGGTTTGCATCTGCAGGTGTCAGGCTACCGGGTGATGGCTTTTTATCCCTGATTTTTATTGAGAAAACGGAATTTCGACTATGGCAGCACTGATCTGCGGCTCTTTGGCTTTTGACACCATCATGAGTTTTGAAGGCAAATTTGCCGACCAAATCTTGCCTGAGCAACTGCACATTCTGAATGTGTCGTTCCTCGTGCCCTCACTGCGCCGCGATTTTGGTGGCTGCGCAGGCAATATTGCCTACAGCTTGAAGTTGCTGGGTGGTAACCCTCTGCCAATGGCGACAGTGGGAGAAGATGGCGCTTCCTATATCGGTCGCATGAAGGCAATGGGTATTGATACACGTTATGTGCAGCAGTTGGGTGACAACTACACCGCACAGGCCATGATCATGACGGACAGCGACAACAACCAGATCACAGCGTTTCACCCTGGTGCGATGACTCAAGCGCATGTGAATGTGATTGATGGCAGCGAAGGTGCTGTTGTGGGGATTGTTTCCCCTGATGGCCGCGACGCCATGATTGAGCATTGCGCGCAGTTCAAGGCAGCAGGCATTCCTTTTGTATTTGATCCAGGCCAGGGCCTGCCGATGTTCAATGGCCAAGAGCTGCTGACTTTCGTGGAGCAGGCAACGTGGATTGCTGTGAATGACTACGAAGCCAAAATGCTGTGTGACCGCACCGGCTTGGACCTGGCCGCGTTGTCCATGAAGGTGCAAGGCTTGGTTGTGACACTGGGTGCCGAGGGATGCCAGGTCTGGGAGCAAGGACAGGCGACTTTGGTGAAGTCGGTCAAAGCGCTAAGCGTGGTCGATCCTACTGGCTGCGGCGATGCATGGCGTGGCGCATTCCTTTTTGGTTTGGAAAAGGGCTGGCCTTTGACCAAGTGCGCAGCGCTGGGCAGCCGTGTGGGGGCGCTGAAGGTAGCCAGCAAAGGCCCGCAAAATTACGTGCTGGACTTTGATCCCGCAACGTTTGAAGGCTAAAGGAAGTCAGTCATAAAAAAGGAGCCATCAGGCTCCTTTTTTATTGCCGCGCGGTGCGCACATTGGCGGGTATGGGCATCGGGTGGCTGGTGCGCAGCGGGTTAATGTCCAGGCCTCCTCGCCGTGTGTAGCGCGCGTACACACTGAGCTTGAGGGGGGTGCACTGGCGCATGATGTCCATGAAGATGCGCTCAACGCATTGCTCATGGAATTCGTTGTGGTTGCGGAAACTCACGATGTAGCGCAGCAGGCTTTCCTGGTCGATAGCGGCACCCGTATAGCTGATCTGCACACTGCCCCAGTCAGGCTGGCCGGTGACCAGGCAATTGCTTTTGAGCAAGTGGCTGACCAAGATTTCTGTCACTGGTGGGTTGTCGTGGTCAGCCTTGAGCAAGTCGGGGCGCGGTGTGTAGTCATCGCATTCAATGTCCAGGCGGTCCAGATTCAGGCCATCGAGTTCCTGCACTTTTTGTAGCTCAAAACTTTCCTGCGCAATCACGCGCACTCCGGCGGAGGATTGGCGCGCAGGTGCGCCACGCCACAGGGCTTCATTCACGTCTTCGCGCAGACGTTCTTGCACCGCTTCCAGATTGTCAAAGCGGCTGTTGTTAAAGCTGTTGAGGTACAGCTTGAACGACTTGCTTTCAATGATGTGGGGCGTTTCGCACGGGATGGTGAAATGCGCCAGCGCAACTTGGGGCTTGCCTCGCTGGTTGAGCCATGACAGCTCAAACGCCGTCCACAAATCGGCACCGAAAAAAGGCAATTGGCTGGTGATGCCAATTTCTTCGCGCTTGCTGGTGCGGGGAATCGGAAAGAGCAGGCTGGGGTCGTAATGGTCTGCATAGGCAGATTGCTGGCCCAGTTGAGATTGTTCAGGTGTATTCATAAATATTTATAGATATTCATAGCTGTCAGCGTTTTCTGCATATGCGTCAAAAGCTGATTTGGCTTGTAAGTTCAATTCAAAGAAATGGGGCTTCGCGCAGCCACTTGGTGGCAATCCACTTTTCGCCCTGCAGCACGGGGTCGCCGCCGTGCAGCGTCAAGGTGTGTATCTCAGGGCTGGGGTAGCTGAAAAACACAGCGTGTCCCTTGCAAGGGTGGATGCGCAGCTGAGACTCAGGGAAAAACGTGCAGCCTCCAGCGGCCACATCACTCAGATAGATAACAAGTGTGCCCACGCGTTGGCCACCATGCTGCAAGATGGCTGCGCTACTGGGCTCTTGGGGGTTGAAGTAGTCGTGGTGCGGCTTGTACTCGGCACCTGGGCGATAGCTGAGTACCTGCAACCCCTCGCCGTTTTCAAGTGGCCATCGCAGCAGCTTGGCAATGCGTGCTTCCAGCAGTGCGACCACCGGTGTTTGCCCGCGTGTATAGAACATGCCGCTGCTGGTGCGGTCGGGGTTGATCTCTTCCCCATGGGCTTGCGTGGCTACGGTTCTGGAGCGTGCCATGGCAGGGCGTGCATCGGCAATCAGCTGCTCACATTCCGTATCCGAGAGCAGATTGCCAAACAGCACCAAGCGTGGTTTCTGCATGGAAAGCAGTACTTGTACCTGGCGGTCGCCCACATCAATCTGGTTGCTGTGCTGGCTGAGGTCGGGTTCGGGCATGGGTGCAATGCGCGCAGGGTTGGGCGTGGGCTGGGTGCATGCCACCAGTGCCGCTTGTGCAATGTGAGGTGCCCAGCCAGCTTTCAGCAAGCTTTTGTGCAGTGTGGCGGGTGCATGCCCTGCAGCCAGCTGTGTTTGCAGCCATTGCATCAATGCTGGCGTGCTGCCGGGGACCTGGGCAGACAATTGTTCCAAGGACTGTGACAAGGCAATCTCCTAGCGCAACGTTGCAAAGGTACCACCCAACGCTGCTTTACGCCGCGTTGCGCCGGAAAGTCAAACGGTTGAGGCTGGATGCTTCGGGTGCATAGGCGTAGCCGTCAGCCTCAAAAGTCATCAGCTGTTGCGGCTGTGTCAGGCGGTTTTGGATAGCGTAACGCGCCATCAAACCCCGTGCACGCTTGGCGTGAAAGCTGATGATTTTGTACTTGCCTGCCTTGTAGTCCTCAAACACACATTCGACCACGCGGGCTTTCAGGTGTCTGAGGTCGACGGATTTGAAATACTCCTGCGAGGCCAGATTGACCACCACGGGCTGGGTGTCTTGTGCCTGGCGCTCGTTGAGCAACTGGGCAATGCGCGTGCCCCAGAACTGATACAGGTTGCTGCCGTGCGCATTGGCCAGGCGGGTACCCATTTCCAGACGATACGGTTGCATCAAGTCCAGCGGGCGCAAAGCACCGTACAAGCCGCTGAGCATGAGCAGGTGGCTCTGTGCCCAGACAACGTCCTGGGCCTGCAAGGAATAAGCGTCCAGGCCTTCATATACATCTCCATTGAAGGCAAACAGGGCTTGGCGTGCGTTATCTGCTGTGAAGGATGTACGCCAGGATGCGTAACGCGCGGTGTTCAGTTGGGCCAACTTGTCGCTGATGGTCATCAGCGCTGCCACATCGTGCGGTGCCAGCTGGCGCAGGATGGCAATCAACTCGGCGGATTGTGGAATAAACGGTGGCAGGGTGTGGCTCAGGCCTGCGGGCAGCGGACGCTCATAGTCCAACGATTTGGCGGGGGAGAGCAAAAACAGCATGGGCTCGATCCGTCATAGAAATACAGGGCTACAGATGCAACCGGGGGCGCTAGGCCCCCGGTTGTTTGGTTACGCTTTAGGCGTTATTGGCAGGCTGCTCAAAGGGCAGCACCATCTCACTGAGGTCTTTGCGGGTTTCAACCAAGATCAATGGGCCTTCGTCCAGAACGACCACAGGGGGGCGTTCGCGGGGAATGCGCACAGGCTTGGGCTCAGCAGCAATCGCAGCTTGTACTGCTGCAATCTTGTCAGCGTCCGAGTTCACCCACTCCAGGCCTGCATCGTGCGCGACCTGCTGTAACGCATCCATGGGCAGGCTGTAGCTGGCAATGCGGGGCATGCCAGTGCTTGCAGGCGCTTTGGGGGCAACCGCTGGGGAGGCAGAGGCCGATACGGCTGGTGCGGCAACGACGACTGGCGCTGGCGCAACGACAGGTGCTGCGGCCACGGCAACGGGCTGGCTTGGCTCAGGTGCAGCATCAGTCACAGGTGCGACTTTCGCTACAGCGGCTGCTTCAGCCGCTGGAGTTGCTGCACTGAAGTAGCTGCGACGTGGTGCTTCTTGCGTCGTGTCATCAGCAGGAGTGGCGGCCACAGCGTTGTCCACGGTAGCTTGGACTGTGCCTTGTTCTTCAGAGGCACTGGTGTCCATCGCTTGCTCGTCATCACGTGGCGCGCCATTGCGATCGCGGCCATTGCGGCGGTCACGGCCATAGCGGTCACGTGAGCGACGGCCATTGCGTGGTGCGTCCTCTGCATTGCTCTGTGCATCCGAGGCTGGAATGTCATTCACAGCTTCTTGCACCGATTGGGCAGTGGGTTCTGCGGTTGCTGGATTTTGAATTTCAGCATTGCGCGGCTGGCGCTCACGGCGCTCGCCACGCTCACCGCGTTCACGGCGCGGCTGACGCTCAGCGCGCTCGGTTTCCGGCACCAGCGACACCTGTTCCACACCGGTTTGGGCATTGGCCGTTTGCAGATTGCGCTGCTCTGTAGCTTCAGTGTTGCGGGGCTGGCGCTCACGATTGCGAGGCTCGCGTTGCGGGCGCGCATTTTCACTTGGACGCTCATTGCGCTCTGTGCGTTCGTTGCGCTCGCCACGGCGGTTACGGTTTTCGATGCCGTTGGTTTCGCGGTTGGGGCGATCACCGCCTTCAACACGTTCGCTGCGTTCGTCACGGCGGCCATTGCGGCCACGACCGTTGCGTTCGCCGTTACGTCCACCGCGTTCACCGCTGCGGCCTTCGCGGGCGCTTTCTGGCTTGGCAGGTGCAACAGGTTCGATGGCTGCAGGGCGTGTGCCGAAGCCAAACAGGCTCTTGAGCCATGCAAAGAAGCCTTGCTCTCGCACTTCGATCCGGGGTGCGGCAGCTTGCTGCTGGCTGTTGTTGCGGCCTTTGGCCACGGCAGCTGGGCGCTGGGCGGGCTGTGGGCGTGCCTCAGGTGCGGGCGGAACATCAGGCAGCACACCCTTGATGACAGGTGTTTGCTTGTTGGTGGGTTCTTGCGAGCGGCGTGTGACCTTGGTCACATCTTCCACTTCTTCAGCCAGCTTGTAGCTGGCATCCAGGTTTTCCAGGCGTGGATCGTCGTGCTTGAGGCGCTCAAGCTTGTAGTGCGGGGTTTCCAGCGACTTGTTGGGAACCATGAGCACCGAGACGCGTTGCTTGAGTTCAATCTTGGCGATTTCAGTGCGCTTTTCATTGAGCAGAAAAGAGGCCACTTCCACTGGCACTTGGCAGTGCACCGCGGCTGTGTTGTCCTTCATGGACTCTTCTTGAATGATGCGCAGAATTTGCAGTGCCGACGACTCCGTGTCGCGGATATGGCCAGAGCCACCGCAGCGTGGGCAGTTGATGTGCGCGCCTTCGCTCAAAGCGGGCTTGAGGCGCTGGCGGCTCATCTCCATCAGACCAAATTTGCTGATGGTGCCAAACTGCACGCGGGCGCGGTCTTGGCGCAGTGCATCGCGCAGGCGGTTTTCCACTTCACGACGGTTCTTGGATTCCTCCATGTCGATGAAGTCGATCACGATCAGACCACCCAAGTCACGCAGACGCATTTGGCGTGCCACTTCATCAGCGGCTTCCAAATTGGTGCGGGTAGCGGTTTCTTCGATATCGCCGCCCTTGATGGCGCGGGCCGAGTTCACGTCGACAGACACCAAAGCTTCGGTGTGGTCAATCACGATGGCACCGCCAGAAGGCAGTTGTACGGTGCGTGCGTAGGCCGACTCGATCTGGTGCTCGATCTGGAAGCGGCTGAACAGCGGTGCATCGTCACGGTAGCGCTTCACACGGTTGGCGTGCTCCGGCATGACGTGGGCCATGAACTGCTGGGCCTGTTCGTAAATGTCGTCGGTGTCGATCAGGATGTCACCGATGTCATTGTGGAAGTAGTCACGGATAGCGCGAATCACCAAGCTAGATTCTTGGTAAATCAGGAAAGCACCCTTGCCCGACTTGGCAGCGCCGTCAATGGCTGTCCACAGTTGCAGCAGGTAGTTCAAGTCCCATTGCAGTTCAGGGGCTGTGCGGCCAATGCCTGCGGTGCGCGCAATGATGGACATGCCCTTGGGGTAGTCCAGCTGGTCCATGGCTTCTTTGAGTTCTGCGCGCTCTTCACCTTCAATGCGGCGCGAAACGCCACCACCACGGGGGTTGTTGGGCATCAGCACCACATAACGGCCAGCCAGCGAGATGAAGGTGGTCAGGGCTGCGCCCTTGTTGCCTCGTTCTTCTTTTTCGACCTGAACCAGCAGCTCTTGGCCTTCCTTGATCACATCATTGATGCGCGCCTGGCTGGGGGCAATGCCTTCGGCAAAGTATTGCTTGGAGATTTCCTTGAAGGGCAGGAAACCGTGGCGGTCTTCGCCGTAGTCCACAAAACAAGCTTCCAAAGAGGGCTCTACGCGTGTCACCACGGCTTTGTAAATGTTGCCCTTGCGCTGTTCGCGGCCTTCAATTTCGATTTCGTAGTCGAGCAGTTTTTGGCCGTCGACAATCGCCAGACGGCGTTCTTCAGCCTGTGTCGCGTTAATCAGCATCCGCTTCATGATGCGTATCCTTTTCGTTGTGCGGCGACCGGCTGGCAGCGACAGCGCTGCCTAGCCGACACGCCTTTGACTCTTGATCAAAGACAGGCTCTGTAGGAGCCTTTAATGCCGGGTTGTCGCGCTGAAACAAAAAGAAAGGGAATCCGAGACCTGGGCCTGATTGCGTCCGTGCTGCGTTAAGTCAGCAATGGGGGCAAGGGCAGGGGGCAGGGAGCGAGCGACGCTGTGGGCAGATCCGGCACCGAATGGCGACGGCCTGAGTCAGCGGAAATTACGGGGTGGGTGCTTGGCGCAGGCGTACGCAGCAGAGGCTTTGGCCTCTGCGTCATACCTAGCAACCAAGAAAGAAGTACCCACATGCTCGCTGTTTTTCTAATGCGCGGATGGCATGGAGCAACTGGCTCCAAACACCACCATCCACGTGAAGATTCCGTTCAGTGTTTCAATGCGTCAACCAGACAAATTCCGCCCCGCTAGCACCGACAATCGGGCAGTTTTTCCTTGGGCACGGCATCTGTGGCATCGACCTGCCTGCGTAGGGGAAATGGCTGGGTGGACTAAAATCCAAACAAATCAACCACTTACACATAAATTAGCGCAGGTGAAACACATTATAGAGGGCAAACTGCCCCAAGAACCTACCCAGAACTCCGCTGCTGTGGCTGTGCGGTTAATCGAGGTGGATGAAGACAGCGCTGGACAACGCCTGGATAACTTCTTGATGCGCCATCTCAAAGGTGTGCCCAAGACACACGTTTACCGCATCATTCGCAGTGGTGAGGTGCGTGTGAACAAAGGGCGCTGCCAAGCCGATACCCGGGTGGAGATGGGGGATATGGTGCGCCTGCCGCCTGTCCGTATTTCCGACAAGGTGCAAGAAAAAGCCGAACGTCCCGCTCCAGCCCGTGAGTTCCCTGTCCTGTTTGAAGACGATCATCTGATTGCGCTGGATAAACCTGCGGGCGTGGCTGTGCATGGTGGCTCAGGGGTGAGCTTTGGCGTAATTGAGCAGTTGCGCCAAGCCCGCCCTCAGGCCAAATTTTTAGAGCTGGTGCACCGGCTGGATCGTGAAACTTCTGGCATCTTGCTGGTTGCCAAGAAGCGTTCGGCGCTGACCAAGCTGCAAGATCAGTTTCGGGAGCGTGAAACGGGCAAGACCTATTTGGCGTTGGTGAACGGGGCGTGGCCTGTCAACAAGAAGGTCATTGACACACCGTTGCACAAATATCTTCAGGCAGATGGCGAACGCCGAGTGCGCGTCACCACGGTGGACGATCCTGATGCCATGCGCGCGCTGACTTTGGTCAAGGTGCGGTCGCACTTTGCGCCGCGTGCCATGCAGGGTCTGCCTGCGATGAGCTTGCTGGAAGTGACTATCAAGACCGGGCGTACGCACCAGATCCGGGTGCATTTGTCTTCGCAGGGCCATGCAATCGCTGGCGATGACAAGTACGGTGACTTTGATTTGAACAAGCGCTTGCCTAAGCAGGGCTTGAAACGCATGTTCTTGCATGCCTGGCGTTTGCAGTTCAACCATCCCGCCACGCAGGAGCGCATTGAGTTGCATTCGCCGTTGCCTGTGGAGCTGGCGGACTTTGTTGCCTGAAGTTGCACTCTCTTTTACTTGGAAAGCCTTTTGACGTGACTGTGCGACGCTTTGACTTGATTGCCTTCGATTGGGATGGCACTTTGTTTGATTCCACCGCAGCGATTGCTCGCAGCATTCAGCTGGCAGTAGCCGATGTTGGGGGGACAGTTCCTACTGACGAGCAAGCTTCGTATGTGATCGGCATGGCGCTGCTGCCAGCCTTGGCGCATGCGGCGCCTGATGTTCCCAAAGACAAATACAACGATTTGGCCAGCCGTTACCGCTATCACTATCTCAAGCAGCAAGAGTTGATTACCTTGTTCAAAGGGGTGCTTCCCATGCTGGAGGGCTTGCGTGAACGCGGGCATTGGCTGGCGGTGGCTACGGGGAAAAGCCGCAGAGGCTTGAATGAAGCGCTGCAGCACGTCGATTTGCGAGGCATGTTCGACAGCTCGCGAACGGCTGACGAAACGGCGGGCAAGCCGCATCCTTTGATGCTGCAAGAGTTGATGGCTGAGCTGGGTGTGCAGCCTGAACGGCTGCTGATGATTGGTGACACCACACACGATCTGCAAATGGCACAAAACGCCGGTTGTGCCAGTGTGGGCGTCGCCTATGGCGCCCATGCTGGTGCAGAGCTGGCTGCATGTACGCCTTTGCATGTGGCTTGCGATGTTGAGGATTTGCACCAGTGGTTGCGCACCAACGCCTGATGGTTTTGTCACCGTTGATTGCTGGGCCCGCTGGCATACTGGCGCACTGGCTTGATTTTGAGAGAGTAAAGCTTCTATGAACCCCCATTCCACTCCTGACAATCAGGGTGCCGCTGGCTCAGAGCCGCTGCCGGGCCAAGACTTGTGGGCGCGTGCCGCTTCTGGAGCCCCCAATGCTGCCAAGCCCGCTGCTGCAGGCTGGGAGCGCGATGTGCTGGAGCGTCTGGTGTTCGCCACAGTGAACGAGCAGCGTTCGGCGCGTCGCTGGCGCATTTTTTGGCGGTTTGTATGGGTGAGCTTGATCGTGGCTGGCTTGTGGTGGATGGGGCGCGACAGTGCCAGTTCAGCCACCAGCGGGCCGCACACTGCGGTGGTTGATATCAAAGGCGCGATTGCCGGGGACGCCAACGCCAGTGCAGAGTTTGTGATTGCGGCCATGCGCAGTGCCATGGAAGATCCAGGTTCACGCGCCTTGGTGCTGTTGATCAATTCGCCCGGGGGCAGCCCTGTGCAGGCGGGCATGATCAACGATGAAATCGTGCGCTTGAAGGCCCAGTATCAAAAACCGATTTACGCAGTAGTTGAAGAAACCTGTGCTTCTGCTGCGTACTACATTGCCGCGGCTGCGGACGAGATTTTTGTCGACAAGGCCAGCATCGTTGGCAGCATTGGCGTGCTCATGGACGGGTTTGGCTTTACCGGCACCATGGAAAAACTGGGTGTGGAGCGCCGCCTGCTGACTGCGGGCGCAAACAAGGGCATGCTGGATCCGTTCAGTCCGCTGGAAGAGGGGCAGCGTGCCCACGCGCAGACCATGTTGAACCAGATTCACCAGCAGTTCATTGACGTAGTGCGCGCTGGCCGTGGTGAGCGTTTAAAAGAGAATGCTGACACTTTCAGCGGCTTGTTCTGGACGGGGCAGCAAGCCGTGGAGTTGGGCTTGGCTGATAAATTTGGTACCTTGGACAGCGTGGCGCGCGATGTGGTGCAGGCCGAAGAGGTGATTGATTACACGCGCAGCGAAAACATGGCGGAGCGCTTTGCCAAGCGTTTTGGCGCCGCCATTGGTGGCGGTGCGGTAGATGCTATGCACGGCATGTTGCCTGCCATTCGTTAATTATTGACGCTAGCAGCTGTCAATTAAAAGAGCGTCTTGCGCTGATCCATCTTGAATTTCAGATACTTTTGTATCTGAACTCCTGATGAATCAAGCGCAAGGCGCTCTTTTTTTGTGATTTTTTGCTTATTGGCCGATGGCAAACACTACGGGGGTGCGGTTGTCGGGTTCTGTACCCAGCTTCTTCCAGTCTTTGGCGCTGCGGCTTTGAATGCTGGCGTTCTCCAGCGTCAAGCCGCTGGCCATGGCGATGCGCGTTGCGGGTTGCAGGCTGTGCAGCAATGCCTGCCACAGAGCAGCGTTGCGGTAGGGCGTCTCAATAAAAAGCTGGGCCTGGTTGTGGCGCTGCGCCAGTTGCTCGAGCTCTTTGATGCGCTGTATGCGCTGCGCTGCGTCTTGCGGTAAGTAGCCCACAAAAGCAAAATTTTGGCCGTTGAGGCCGCTGGCAGCCAAAGTCATCAGCAGTGAGACCGGGCCAACCAGTGGGATGACGGCAATACCTGCATCGTGCGCAGCACGCACGATGGAGCTGCCGGGGTCGGCCACCGCAGGCATACCCGCTTCGCTCGCCAGGCCCATGTCATGGCCTGCCAGTGCCGCAGCCAGTAGCGCCTTGGCATCAAATACGGCAGCGCCTTTGCCGCCGTGGTCCCCTTTTTTATGGGCTTCACGGGGTAGCTCTTGCAGCTGCATCTGCTGAATGGGTACGGCCAGTGGCACGTGCTCGTCAACACGCTTGAGATACGCGCGCGTACTCTTTGCGTTCTCGCACACCCAGTGCTGCAGGCGTGCAGCGGTGCGCAGCGTCAGTTCAGGCAGCACATCGGTGATGGGCGATTGGGTGGCGCAGCCAAAGTCCAGTGGGGCGGGCACTAAATATAGTTTGCCTTTTGCGCTCATGGCAGTTGAATCCCGGCGGCACGCACCATGCGGCAGGTGCGAATCATGGGCAGGCCAATCAATGCAGTAGGGTCATCGCTGTGGATGGCATCCAGCAAACTGATGCCCAAGCCTTCGCTCTTGGCGCTGCCTGCACAGTCGTAAGGCTGCTCAGCGCGTAAATAACGTTCAATTTCATCGTCCGTCAGATCGCGGAAAACGGTTTTGATGACGGCGATATCGCTCTGCTCAAAGCCTGTGGCCTTGCAGACCACGGCCACGGCGGTGTGGAACATCACTGTCTGTCCGCGCATCGATCGCAATTGTTGAACAGCCCGCTCGTGTACCAGCGGCTTGCCCATGGGCTGGCCGTTAAGGTCTGAGACTTGGTCAGAGCCGATCACGATGGCATCAGGGTGCAGTGCGGCTACGGCGTGGGCCTTGGCCAGCGCCAGACGCAGGGCCAAATCTCCCGGGGCTTCGCCGGGTGCGGGGGTTTCATCCACGTCAGGGGCGGCGGTGGTGAAGGGCAGGTTCAAACGTTCCACCAATTCACGGCGGTAGCGGGAGGTTGACCCCAGAATCAAGGGGCGCTGTGGAGTGACTGATTCAAGCATGCTGGGATTCTCTTACACTGCCGCCATGAGCAAGGATTTTTCTCTGGATCACCTTGATGTAGCCGCGTTTGCTAAGGCAGGCGCACTCATTGAGGGACAAGACCCGTTATCTGCATTTGAGCGTCTGCAGCAAGAAGCACAAGCCCCTTCCGAAGGTATGGCTGTGGTTTGGTCTGCGCAAGGCGAGCACGTACCTGAAACCGGTGGCGCAGGCCACAACTGGCTGCATGTGCAAGCTGAAGGTCATGTGCCGATGACCTGCCAGCGCTGTTTGAACATGGCAGACATCGCGTTGTATGTAGACCGTTCCTTCCGCTTTGTGAAGGATGAGGCTGCAGCAGAAGCGATGGATGATGAGGCTGAAGAGGATTTGTTGGCCATGAGCAAAGACTTCAATGCGCGTGCGCTGATTGAAGACGAGTTGCTGATGGAGCTGCCTTTGGTGCCTATGCACGATGAGTGTCCTGAGGTCATGCCCATGGCCTCAAGTGACGATGATTTCGAAGAAGCCAGTACGGAAAAACCCAATCCGTTTGCAGTGTTGGCCGGGCTGCGCAAGAATGCAGGCCAAGATTGATTTCCATCAGTGATTAGTTGCAAGCCATCTTCTGGGTGGCTTGAGGCGTGTGTGCTACGGGCAGCTGTATTGCACACACCTTGAAAAGACACGGCGCTCATTCTGAGCAAGCAGGGCTGATTCCAGTGAGTTGGGCGCGGTTCTCTTTGTTTTCACAGTTTGCGTTATAATCGGGGGCTTCACGCGAAACCCCCTCGTGTCTTTAATGGGCTGATCGCGTTTTTACCAACCCTTTTAAGACTCAGGAGCCATCATGGCTGTTCAGCAAAACAAAAAATCTCCTTCCAAGCGCGGTATGCACCGTTCGCACAATGCACTGAATGTGCCCGGAATCGCTGTGGAAGCCACTTCTGGCGAAGTTCACCTGCGTCACCACATCAGCCCCAACGGTGTATACCGTGGTCGCCAGGTGCTGAAGAACAAGTCTGAAGCTTAATCAGCTTCAACTGACTTAAGGCCCGTAGCTACTAGTCTTGTAGCTCGGGCTTTTGTTTTTTTAATGCTGCTTTTTCCAGTTTTTTGGTCTGCAGCGGACCGGTAAGTCATTCATGATCACACTGGCAGTTGATTGCATGGGGGGCGACCATGGCCCCGGTGTCACGTTCCCTGCGTGTCGCCAATTTCTTTCTACCCACCCGGATGCCCGGTTGTTGCTGGTAGGCCTGCCAGAGGCTTTTGTGAACTGGCAGACGCATGAGCGTGCTGAAGTGGTGCATGCTTTGGAAGTGGTCACCATGGACGACCCTGTGGAAGTGGCTTTGCGTCGCAAGAAAAACTCTTCGATGCGTGTGGCTATTCAGCAGGTTAAAGATGGCAAGGCGCAGGCGGCAGTGTCGGCGGGTAATACCGGCGCTTTGATGGCTGTCTCGCGCTATTTGTTGAAGACCATGGATGGTATTGATCGCCCGGCGATTGCCTCGCAATTGCCCAATGATCAAGGCGGCGCGACCACGGTGCTGGATTTGGGTGCCAATGTAGATTGCCAGCCTGAACATTTGCTGCAGTTCGCGGTGATGGGTTCAGCCTTGGTGACTTCGCTGGATGCCCATAACGCAGAACCTTCGGTGGGCTTGCTCAATATTGGCGAAGAAGCCATCAAAGGCAGCGAAGTGATCAAGCGCACGGGCGAGTTGCTGCGCCAGGCCGGTGACTCGAATGCCATACGCTTTGTGGGCAATGTTGAAGGCAATGATATTTTCAAGGGGCGCGTTGACATCGTCGTGTGCGATGGTTTCGTGGGCAACGTGGCGCTCAAGGCCTCAGAGGGCGTAGCTTCAATGATTGTCGGTGGATTGAAAACCGAGTTCAAACGCAACATCTTCACTAAATTTGCAGCCATTTTGGCTTATCCAGTGCTTAAAGCGCTAATGAGTCGTATGGATCATCGCCGTTATAACGGTGCAGCCTTGCTGGGTTTGCGTGGTTTGGTGTTCAAGAGTCATGGCTCTGCAGATGCCACTGGTTACGAGCACGCCCTGAACCGCGCTTATGATGCAGCCCGAAATAACCTTCTAGACCGTGTGCAGGGGCGAATTGCTCAGGCGGCCACTTTGCTGGTGGCTGCTGACAGTACTTCCACCGGTGGTGCCACGGCGGCTTGAGACTACATGACACGCTACGCACGCATTACAGGCACAGGCAGCTATTTGCCTGAACGTCGATTGACCAACCACGATCTGGCAGCAGAGCTGGCCGAGCGTGGGGTTGAAACTTCCCACGAATGGATTGTGGAGCGCACAGGCATTGAGGCCCGCCACTTTGCGGATGCGCACACAAACAGCAGTGACCTGGCGCTGGAAGCCTCGCGCAAAGCCATTGAGGCAGCGGGAGTGACCGCGGCAGATATCGATCTGATCATCGTGGCAACGTCGACGCCGGATATGGTCTTTCCGTCGACGGCCTGCATTTTGCAAAACAAATTGGGTGTCCATGGCTGTCCTGCCTTTGATGTGCAGGCAGTGTGCAGTGGCTTTGTCTATGCGCTGACAGTGGCGGACTCAATGATTCGCTCGGGCGCGGCAAGTCGCGCGCTGGTGGTGGGTGCCGAGGTATTTAGCCGTATTCTGGATTTCAATGATCGCACCACCTGTGTCCTGTTTGGTGATGGTGCTGGCGCTGTAGTGCTCGAAGCCTCGGAAGAGCCGGGAATTTTGGCGTGTGATTTGCATGCAGATGGCCGTCATGTCGGCATCTTGTGCGTGCCGGGACATGTCTCTGGCGGTGAAGTCTTGGGTTCGCCTTTGTTGACCATGGACGGTCAGGCGGTGTTCAAGCTGGCGGTGGGCGTGCTTGAGAAGGCCGCGCATGCTGCTCTGGCCAAGGCAGGTAAAACCGAGGCGGATATTGATTGGCTGATCCCGCATCAGGCAAACATTCGCATCATGCAAAGTACTGCTCGCAAGTTGAAGCTGTCGATGGACAAAGTAATTGTGACCGTGGATCAGCACGGCAATACTTCGGCTGCCTCCATTCCTCTGGCTCTGGACTATGGCGTGCGCAACGGTCAAGTCAAGAAGGGCGACACCGTCATGCTTGAAGGTGTAGGCGGTGGCTTCACCTGGGGTGCCGTGCTTCTGAATATGTAGCAGCTAGCGTTTTTATATAAGCGCTAGAGCCAGTTTTTTTAATAACGAGTGACCGTGATATGAAGAAATTCGCATTCGTCTTCCCTGGACAAGGCTCTCAGTCTGTCGGTATGTTGGATGCTTGGGGTGATCACCCAGCAGTGGTTCAAACCCTGCAAGAAGCTTCTCAAGCCCTGGGCGAAGACATTGGTGCGCTGATCAAAAACGGCCCCAAGGAAGATTTGGCACTGACCACTAACACCCAGCCAGTGATGCTGGTGGCAGGGGTGGCTGCGTGGCGTGTGTGGCTGGCTGAAGGTGGGGCAATGCCTGATGCCGTGGCTGGTCACTCGCTGGGGGAGTACAGCGCTTTGGTAGCCGCCGGGGTGTTAACGCTGGCCCAAGCGGCGCCTCTGGTGCGCTTGCGCGCTGCTGCCATGCAAGAAGCCGTGCCTGTGGGTGTTGGTGCCATGGCTGCTGTACTGGGTCTGTCCTCAGACAAAGTCAAGGAAGTCTGCGCGGTGGTGACGGCCCAACTGGGTGGCACTGAAGTGGTTGAAGCGGTGAACTTTAATGATCCAGGCCAAACGGTCATTGCTGGCTCCAAGCTGGCCGTGGAAGCGGCCAGTTCTGCAGTCAAAGAAGCTGGCGCCAAGCGTGCGTTGCCACTGCCAGTGTCTGCGCCTTTCCACTCCAGCCTGATGAAGCCTGCCGCTGAAAAGCTCAAGGTCGCGCTGGATGCATTGCAGCTGGGCGTGCCTCAGATCCCTGTGATCAACAATATTGATGTGACGGTGCAAACCGATGCTGCAGCTATTCGTGACGCGCTGTATCGTCAAGCCTTTGGCCCCGTGCGCTGGGTAGAGTGTGTGCAGGCCATGAAGGCCCGTGGCATTACGCATTTGGTAGAGTGCGGCCCAGGCAAAGTGCTGGCGGGAATGACCAAGCGTATTGATGCTGATTTGGTTGGCGCTCCTATGTACGACTCCGTCACCTTGGTAGAAGTGAAAGAATTGCTCGCATGACCGAACAAAAGAAACAAATTGCGCTGGTAACTGGCGCGACACGCGGAATTGGTGCCGCGATTGCCCAAACCCTGGCAGAACGCGGCTATACCGTGATTGGTACCGCCACCACAGATGCCGGTGCACAGCGTATCAGCGCTGCATTGGCTGCTATGGGG
This sequence comes from Comamonas avium, assembly GCF_014836675.1. Lineage (GTDB taxonomy): Bacteria > Pseudomonadota > Gammaproteobacteria > Burkholderiales > Burkholderiaceae_C > Comamonas > Comamonas avium. The sequence continues at coordinate 357,471 of NZ_JACSQK010000004.1, read as the reverse complement.
GGGCGTGGCGTGAATCTGAATGTGAACGACGCAGCGGGCGTAGATGCCTTGATGGACAGCATCTTGAAGTCCGAAGGTGGCCTGCATGTCTTGGTAAATAATGCGGGCATCACCCGTGACACCTTGGCAATGCGCATGAAGGACGATGACTGGTCTGCGGTGATTGACACGAATTTGCAGGCTGTTTTCCGACTCAGCCGTGCGGCTATTCGTCCCATGATGAAACAGCGTTTTGGGCGCATTATCAGTGTTACCAGTGTGGTCGGAGCCATGGGCAACCCCGGTCAAGCCAACTATGCTGCGGCTAAGGCTGGCGTTGCCGGCATGAGCCGTGCGCTGGCGCGCGAACTTGGCAGCCGAGGCATTACTGTAAACTGCGTGGCTCCTGGGTTTATTGCTACAGATATGACAGCGGATCTGCCTGAGGAGCAGAAGGCAGCCTTGGCTGCGCAGATTCCGCTGGGCCAATTGGGTCAGCCGTCTGACATTGCAAATGCCGTGGCTTTCTTGGCCTCGGAAGGGGCTGGGTACATTACCGGTCACGAGCTGCATGTCAATGGCGGCATGTACATGTAATTTGAAGAAATGAATGCCGTTTCCTCGCGACGGCAGGCCGATTGAAGGGGGATTCCCTGAAGCGGCTAGAATCGCGGGTTCATTCACAACCCCCTGAGGGAAACCATGAGCGATATCGAAGCACGTGTCAAAAAAATCATTGCTGAACAACTCGGCGTTGAAGAGTCTCAAGTAACCAACGAAAAGGCCTTCGTGGCTGACCTGGGCGCTGACTCCCTGGACACGGTCGAACTGGTAATGGCCCTGGAAGATGAATTCGGCATCGAAATCCCTGATGAAGATGCTGAAAAAATCACGACGGTGCAAAACGCCATCGACTACGCCAATACCCACCACAAGGCCTAATAGGTCTTTACGCACCGAGCGATAAGAATAAGGTTTGAACGCATGAGCCGTCGTCGCGTTGTCGTGACCGGCCTGGGATGTATTAGCCCCGTGGGTAACACGGTGGCTGATTCCTGGGCCAATCTTTTGGCCGGCCAGTCCGGTATTGACCGCATCACCAAGTTTGATGCCTCGAATTTTTCCTGCCAGATTGCAGGTGAAGTCAAGGGATTCAACGTGGAGGATTACATGAGCGCCAAAGATGCGCGCGCCATGGACACCTTCATTCACTATGGCATTGCGGCTGCGGAACAAGCGGTCAAAGACGCAGGTCTGCCTTCGGGCGAGGCCTTGTCTGATGATCTTGCTACCCGTATCGGTTGCGTGATCGGGTCTGGTATCGGGGGCTTGCCCCTGATCGAGAACACCCAGATCGAACTGTCCAATCGCGGCCCCCGCCGCATTACTCCATTTTTCGTACCAGCTTCCATTATTAATATGGTGGCTGGTCACGTTTCCATGCGCCATGGTTTCAAGGGTCCGAACCTTTCGGTCGTGACTGCTTGTACTACCGGCTTGCACTGCATTGGTGAAGCTGGGCGCATGATTGAATATGGTGACGCCGACATCGTCGTTGCTGGAGGCACTGAATCGACCGTTTCACCTTTGGGTGTTGGTGGTTTTGCTGCCATGCGCGCATTGTCGACACGCAATGACGACCCTAAGGCTGCATCGCGCCCTTGGGATCGTGATCGCGATGGCTTTGTACTGGGCGAAGGTGCAGGCGTGATGGTGCTTGAAGAGTACGAACATGCCAAGGCACGCGGCGCCAAGATTTACGCAGAGTTGGCAGGCTACGGAATGAGTGCTGATGCTGGGCACATGACTGCACCCAATATGGATGGCCCACGCCGTGCCATGTTGAATGCCATGCGCAATGCTGGCGTGAACGCAGATCAGATTAATTATCTGAATGCACACGGCACATCGACACCTTTGGGTGACCAGAACGAAAGCAACGCCATCAAGGCTGCATTGGGTGACGCTGCCTATAAAACGGTAGTGAGCTCAACCAAGTCCATGACTGGTCACTTGCTGGGTGGTGCAGGTGGAATTGAGAGTATTTTTACGGTCATGGCTATTCATGATCAGAAGATCCCTCCCACCATCAACTTGCTCAATCAAGACCCAGGTTGTGATTTGGATTACTGTGCCAACGTGGCACGTGATGCCAAGATCGACATCGCGCTGAAGAACAATTTTGGCTTTGGCGGAACCAATGGCTCGCTGATTTTCAAGCGAATCTAGATCATGAAGCGAGAGGGCTGTTCGCTTCCTTCTCACGCTGCGCAACCCGCTCCTGTGTATGCAGTGAGCGGGTTTTGTTTTTTGGGTGATGGATGTGTCACAGCGACATAGTCCGGCAGTACTTTACCCCCTGCGACATTCCCGGCAACTGCGGATTCTGTGGGCAGCGGTAGTTGTAGGCAGCGGCTTGCTTTTACTTTTATGGACCTGGCAAGGGGCTGGCGTTGGTCATGAGTTATGGCTGCGCGTGGGTGCAGCAGCTTTGCTTTGGCTGTTGTGTGCGGTGCTGGGCTGGCAAGCCCAGCACCGCTTGCCGCAAGGTGCTCTGCATTGGAGCGGTTGCGGCTGGCTGTGGGAGATCAACGGGCAGGCGAGGCCTTTGCAGGGTGTGCCAGTGGTGATTTTGGATCTGCAGCGGTTGCTGATTGTTGGCTTTGTGGATGGGCGCAAACGTACGCAGCACTTTGTACTGCAAAGGAATTGGGCACCCCATGCGTGGATGGACTTGCGGCGTGCTGTATATTCATCTGCTCATCCGCCACAGAACAGTTCTTCATCTAAAGCGCTTTGAGCTTTAGATGCACTGTGGTCTGGAGCCACCGCTCCCTTCGCCTTCATGACATCAGCCCCAGCGCCTTCTTCCTCTTCTGACAGCGATCTGCAATTGGTCGAGCGTACCGTCGCTGGAGATCAGCGGGCTTACGAATTACTGGTCATCAAGTACCAGCGCCGTATAGAGCGTCTGATTGGCCGGATGGTGCGTGACCAGGATCTGGTGCAGGACATTGCGCAAGAGACGTTCTTGCGTGCATATCGGGCTTTGCATCAATTTCGAGGCGAGGCACAGTTCTACACGTGGCTGTATCGCATTGCCGTCAACACTGCTAAGAAGGCCTTGGTGGAAATGCGACGCGATCCGGTGGTGTTTGAGAGTGCGTTACATATTTCCGACGACGAGGATGAAACTTTCCGTCCCCGCCATGAACCAATCACTGACGAAACGCCTGAAACAGTGCTGGCTGCACAAGAGATAGCTGCAGCGGTGAATGCAGCCATGGAGGCTTTGCCTGAGGATTTGCGACAAGCGGTTACGCTGCGTGAAATTGAGGGTTTGAGCTATGAGGAGATTGCCTCTGCCATGAATTGTCCAATTGGCACAGTGCGTTCACGAATTTTTCGCGCACGCGAAGCGATTTCGGCCCGCGTGAAGCCTTTGCTAGAGCGGCAAGGCGGTAAGCGGTGGTGATGTGCAAGAGCATCGGTACAACGCCAGTGAGTAGGTGAACCCATGATGAAACAACAGATGAACAAGGAATTACTGTCTGCTTTGGTGGATGGTGAGTTGCATGGCGAAGAGCTAGAGCAGGCCTTGGCGTGTGCCGAAGGCCCAGAAGGCTGTGCCAGTTGGGAGCTTTACCATTTGGTCGGAGATGTGCTGCGATCACCTGATTTGGCGCACCATAGCCAGCATGATTTGCTCAGCGGCTTGCGTGCGCAGCTGGGCAATGAGCCAGCGTTGATGCTTGAGCCTGCGCAGATCAAGCAAGTGACGGCGGGATTGGTGTCAGCGAATGGTCCTGTAGTGGCATTGCGCGATCCGGCCGCCAATGGCGCTGTTTTTCGCTGGAAGGTTGCGGCCAGTTTTGCCTCGGTCGCTGCTGTGGCTGCTTTGGGGTGGAATTTGATGGGAAATCCTGCCGGTGGGCAAGGGGCGCAGATGGCCAGCGTACAGGGTGCAGTGAGTTCGCCGGTGCTGGTAGCGACGGAGAGTGGTGATGTGTTGCGTGATCCACGCTTGGATGCATTGCTGGACTCTCATCAGCAATACCTCAGCCGGGCATCGTTGCAGACGCCGGCAGACTTTTTGCGTAATGCCAGCTTTCAAGCTCGCAGTAGTGGTGGTGCTCGCCCGTAGCCATTGATCGTCTGGCGATATTGGCTGTCAAAGAAGTGAGCTATCAGCGCTTGCATTTCAATGCAATCATGGTTAAAACACTTTGAAGTAAAGAAGGAGCGCATGCAATGCGCTCTTTTTTTTGGCAATACGTCATCCCGTGAATGCATGTGTTTACATGGGCATTGATGAGAAATTAGGGAACCAAATCACGGTTCCTTTTTCTGAATATGTAACTGCGCGGTGCGCAGACTGTGATTTTGGAAAGGATGTTGAAATGCCATCAATGCAATTTAAGCCCATTCACACCGTGGTTCTGGCGCTCGGCATTGCCGCAGGCGCAACGGCCGTAGGATGGAGTGATGCTGCACGGCACGTGTTGCCTGCAGCGCATGCACAAACTCAATCTGTCACTGTGCCTAGTGCTCCCTTGGTGACGGGCTTGCCCGACTTCACCCAGTTGGTTGATGCGGTGGGTCCAGCAGTGGTCAATATCCGTACCACAGAGAAAATTTCTAACCAGCCATCGATGAGTGGAATGGATGAGGACATGCTGGAGTTTTTCCGGCGTTTTGGTGTGCCCGTTCCTAATATTCCACGCCAAGGAAGCCCCCAGCCAGAAGGTGAGGGTGAAGAGCGTCCAAGCGGTGTTGGTTCCGGTTTTATCCTGAGCTCTGACGGATATGTCATGACCAACGCTCACGTGGTTGAAGGGGCTAGTGACGTGATCGTCACACTGGCGGACAAGCGTGAATTCAAAGCCAAGATCATTGGCGCAGACAAGCGCACTGACGTGGCTGTCGTGAAGATTGATGCCAAGGGCCTGCCTGCAGTCAAGATTGGAGATGTAGGCCGCTTGAAGGTGGGTGAGTGGGTGATGGCTATCGGCTCTCCCTTTGGATTGGAGAACTCAGTGACGGCCGGCATCGTTTCAGCCAAGCAGCGTGATACAGGCGACTATTTGCCTTTTATTCAGACCGACGTGGCGATCAACCCTGGAAATTCAGGGGGCCCGCTGCTGAATATGCGCGGGGAGGTCGTGGGTATCAATAGCCAGATCTACTCGCGTTCCGGCGGATTTATGGGGATCTCTTTTGCCATCCCGATCGATGAGGCTGTGCGTGTAAGTGATCAACTGCGCAAGACTGGTAAGGTGACACGTGGCCGTATTGGCGTGCAAATTGGCCAGGTGACCAAGGAAGTAGCTGAGTCGATTGGTCTGGGCAAGGTGCGTGGTGCCCTGGTTTCTGCAGTAGAGCCAGATTCACCTGCTGCTAAGGCCGGGATCGAGCCGGGCGACATCATCGTGAAATACGATGGAAAAGACATCGACAAGGTGGCTGACCTGCCTCGTCAGGTGGGTAATACCAAGCCTGGCACCAAGAGCACGATCACGGTGTTCCGTCGTGGTCAAACACGCGATCTGTCCATCATGGTCGCAGAAGTGGAGCCGGACGAGGTTGCCACGGCGCGTGCAGATGGCAAACCAGCCTCTGGTGCGACGGCAACCGCCAAGCAGCTTGGCCTGGTAGTCGGCGAGTTGACTGAGGCACAAAAGAAATCACTGGCAATCAAAGGTGGTGTACGCGTTTTGTCGGCCACGGAAGCTGCTGCACGTGCAGGGTTGCGAGAAGGGGATGTCGTGTTGGCGGTGGCCAATAGCGAGGTGACCAATGTCAAGGGCTTTGAAGCCGCTCTGGCCAAGGCTGACAAGAGCAAGCCAGTCAACTTGCTGGTACGCCGTGGTGACTGGACGCAGTACATTCTTATTCGCCCTAACGGCAAGTAAAGTGCCAGCACACAATTCCTGCGCAAGGCTCTAATCCTTGTGTAGGAATGACCTACTGCAGCATTGCAGGGCTTTGTCTGGGGGCTTGGGTAGAATGCCCGCTTGATGAGCGCGGTCACGGGTTTGTACAAGCAAGTACTTGCTGTAGATACGGCGCTGCTGGGTGCTGAAGGTAGTGTCTGTGAATCCTCAATCGGATTGTGGTTAACTTGTGGATAAGTTGCTTGGCGGTCTAGGCGAGTGCCTGAGCCATAGTAAATGGATGCTTGGTTTTTGGGCGATTTTGCCTACAATCGAGCATCCAACCAATCGCAGTTGCCAGAGATTGTTGGTTCGGGGCGCGTCGCAGTAGACGCGCCCTTTTTTCTTGCCTTGAGCACACTTTTTCCTTCAATTACAAACGCTTATCGTTGATGAAGCACATTCGAAATTTTTCCATCATTGCGCATATTGACCATGGCAAGTCGACGCTGGCCGATCGCCTGATCCAACGCTGTGGCGGTTTGGCCGATCGCCAGATGGAGGCGCAAGTGCTGGACTCGATGGACATCGAGAAAGAGCGTGGCATCACCATCAAGGCGCAAACAGCCGCGTTGCATTACAGGGCAAAAGATGGGCAGGTCTACAACCTGAATCTGATCGATACCCCTGGCCACGTAGACTTCTCTTACGAGGTTTCTCGCTCGCTTTCGGCCTGTGAAGGCGCATTGCTGGTGGTTGATGCATCCCAGGGGGTTGAAGCTCAGACTGTAGCCAATTGCTACACCGCACTCGATTTGGGCGTGGAGGTCACAGCGGTGCTCAACAAGATGGATCTGCCCAATGCAGATCCTGACAACGCAAAGGCAGAAATCGAAGACGTTATCGGAATCGATGCTACCGATGCCATTCCTTGCTCGGCCAAAACAGGCATGGGCATTGATGACATTTTGGAAGCCATTGTGGCCAAAGTGCCTGCCCCGAAAGGGGACCCCGATGCTCCCTTGCGGGCCATGATCGTGGACAGCTGGTTTGACCCTTATGTCGGCGTCGTGATGCTGGTGCGGGTGGTGGACGGCCAGCTCAAAAAAGGCGAGCGTTTCAAGATGATGGCAACGGGTGCGGCTTATGAAGCCAACAACCTCGGTGTGTTCACTCCTGCCAACTCGCCGCGGGAGGGCCTTAAAGCGGGTGAAGTGGGCTACATCATTGCGGGGATCAAGGAGCTCAAGGCTGCCAAGGTGGGTGACACCATCACTTTGGAAAAAAAGCTTCCAAACAATTTAGGCCCTGCCGAAACGGCATTGCCTGGCTTTAAGGAAGTACAGCCCCAAGTTTTTGCAGGTTTGTACCCCACGGAAGCTTCTGAATACGACCAGCTGCGCGATGCGCTGGAGAAGCTGCAGCTCAATGATGCTGCTTTGCGTTATGAGCCCGAAGTGTCTCAGGCGCTGGGCTTTGGCTTTCGCTGTGGCTTCTTGGGCCTGCTGCACATGGAGATCGTGCAAGAGCGCCTGGAGCGTGAATTTGATCAAGACCTGATCACTACCGCGCCCAGCGTGGTCTACCAGGTAGTGCAGGGTGACGGTGAAGTCATTGATGTGGAAAATCCTTCCAAAATGCCCGACATCGGGCGTATTGAGGAAATTCGCGAGCCCATCGTGACCGTGCACTTGTACATGCCGCAAGAATATGTGGGTCCTGTGATGACGCTGGCCAACCAAAAGCGCGGCGTGCAGATGAACATGCAGTACCACGGTCGCCAGGTGATGCTGACCTACGAGATGCCGCTGGGTGAAATCGTGCTCGACTTCTTCGATAAGCTCAAATCGGTCTCGCGCGGTTATGCCTCGATGGATTATGAGTTTCTGGAATACCGCGCTTCAGACGTAGTGAAGGTAGATATTTTGCTCAATGGTGAGAAGGTGGATGCACTGTCCATCATCGTCCACCGCAGTCAGTCCCAATACCGTGGTCGCGCGGTGGTGGCCAAGATGCGCGAAATCATCAGTCGCCAGATGTTTGATGTAGCCATTCAGGCCGCCATTGGTGGCAACATCATTGCGCGTGAGACCGTGAAAGCCATGCGCAAGAACGTGCTGGCCAAGTGCTACGGCGGTGACGTGAGCCGCAAGCGCAAGCTGTTGGAAAAGCAGAAGGCCGGTAAGAAGCGCATGAAGCAAATTGGTTCTGTGGAGGTGCCGCAAGAAGCCTTCCTGGCCATTTTGCAAGTTGAAGACTAAAACGAGGGAGCCCATGCAAGCCATGCAATGGATCACCGCGGCCATCTTGGCCGCATTTGTGGGTTACATCGGTGCTTGGTACACCGGGGTCATCGAAGGCAACTTTGCCTTGCTGATGTTTTTGGCCACCTTTGTCACCGGCATCTACTGGCTGGCGGAACGTTTTTACTTCTGGCCGCAGCGCAAGAAGGAAGCGGAGCGTTTAAACAGCGAAGCTGCAACACGCCGTGCTGAGCTGGAGCGTCAGGGGTTGCGACATGACATGGCAGATACAAAGGAAGGCGAAACCCGCATCCTGCGTCAGCCATGGTGGCTAGACTGGACGGCGGGCCTGTTTCCGGTGCTGTTTGTGGTGTTTGTACTGCGCTCTTTCCTGTTTGAGCCGTTCAAGATTCCATCGGGTTCAATGATTCCGACGCTGATGGTGGGTGACCTGATCTTGGTGAACAAGTTCACTTATGGAGTGCGTTTGCCTGTGCTCAACACGAAAGTCACTGAAGGCAACGCCCCTCAGCGTGGTGATGTGATGGTCTTTCGCTACCCGCCACAGCCCACGTTGGATTACATCAAGCGCGTAGTCGGTGTGCCCGGTGATACTGTGGCCTATTTGAACAAGCGCCTGACTATCAATGGGCAAGAAGTACCAATTAAGCAGTTGCCTGACTTTTTTGATACGGATGCGATGCGCTACTTTGAGCAGTTCGAAGAAACGCTGGGCGAGAAGCCGCACAAGCTGCTCAATACCAAGGGAATGCCTGCTTTTGTTCAGGGTGCATCAGAGTTTCCCTTCCGTGACAACTGCACATACTCTGTTGAAGGGGTGACGTGCAAGGTGCCACAGGGGCATTACTTCGCCATGGGCGATAACCGTGATAACTCGCTGGATTCCCGTTACTGGGGCTTTGTTCCCGAAGCAAACATTGTCGGAAAAGCCTTCTTCGTTTGGATGAATTTCGGTAACCTCAAGCGTATCGGCGGTTTTAACTAAGGGCTTTGCGCCTTAACTGATGGCCGCTTTGAGCGGCCATTTTTTATAAGAAGAGAGGGAAATCATGCGTTCTGCGTCTCGTCATCGTCAAAAGGGCGTGTCCTTCATTGGATTTGTACTGATTGCTCTGCTGGCCATCGCGGTCTTTGCGATTGGCGGACAATCACTGCCGATAGCTTTGGAATATCAGGCCGCAAAGAAAGCCGCACAAAAAGCTGCCAATGAAGGCAATACGATGCCAGAAGTGCGCGCCATATTTGATCGTGCCGCACAAATTGACGACATCAAGACCATCACTGGTGCAGATCTGGAAATTTCCAAAATCAATGAACGTGTGGTTGTTGAGTTTGAGTACGAGCGCTCTTTGCCGTTGGTAGGCCCTGCCTACCTTGTTTATCGTTTTACATACCAGACCAAATAGGTGCCAATCACCCTGCAAGATCTGCAGCAACAGCTGCAGCATGATTTTCAAAACCCTGCCTTGTTGCAGCGTGCGCTGACGCACCGCAGCTTTTCGGCAGATAACAATGAGCGCCTGGAATTTCTGGGTGACTCAGTGCTGAGCCTTGCCATTTCCAGTTTGTTGTACCAGCGCTTGCGTGAGTTACCAGAAGGTGATTTGTCACGCGTGCGCTCCAACTTGGTCAAGGAAGGCACACTCCATCAAATCGCCGTGAAGCTGCAATTGTCAGATTTGCTGCGGTTAGGGGAGGGTGAGGCCAAATCAGGCGGTAAGAACCGCCCTTCTATTTTGGCGGATGCGGTAGAAGCCATTTTGGGGGCTGTGTACCTCGACGCGGGCTTTGCTGCCGGAGAGAAGCTGGTGCATCGCCTGTTTGAAGGCGTAGACATCAATCCCCATATGCGCGCCGCAGAGAAAGACCCCAAGACTGCGTTGCAAGAATGGCTGCAAGGCCGACGCATGAACGTGCCGCAATACAGTGTGGCCAACATTACTGGTGCTGCACACAAACAGACCTTTGATGTGGAGTGCGTAATACCCGAACTGCGCCTGGGCGCGCGAGGCCAAGGCGGCTCGCGTCGCATAGGTGAGCAGGCTGCAGCAGCGGCCATGCTCGAAATTTTGAAAGCGAAACACCCATGAACGATGCTGCGAAAAAAGTAGCTAGCACCGCAGGCGCCAAGGGCGCTAAAGGCCTAAAGAATTCCAATACTTTGCCAGAGGTGACGCCTGCAGGCCAATCCATGGCTGAGCTGGATGCCATGCTGGCAGCGGCCAAGCCGGGTGCGACCCCTTCTTTGGTGGCTCGTGCTGCGGAAATTGAAGCGGAAAAAGCCGCTGAAGCAGCCATTCCTGTACGTATTTATGCACCCGAGGAGCAGCGCTGTGGCCTGATTGCCATTGTCGGCAAGCCCAACGTGGGCAAGTCCACGCTGATGAATGCGCTGGTGGGGCAAAAAATCTCCATTACATCGCGTAAGTCGCAAACCACGCGCCACCGCATTACAGGCATTCGTACCAAGGAAGAGACTCAGTTCATTTTTGTGGATACGCCCGGTTTCCAGACCAAGCACTCCACGGCGCTGAACAAGTCGCTCAACAAGACGGTGATGGGTGCCATCACCGATGTGGATTTGATTTTGTTTGTGGTGGAAGCTGGGAGCTTTACGCTGGCCGATGCCAAGGTGCTGAGCCTGTTCAAGCCCGGTATTCCGACACTGCTGGTGGCCAACAAGCTGGACATGGTGGGCCGCCGCCATGAGATTGCTCCGTGGCTCAAAAGCATGCAAGAGCGTCATCCGTTTGCTGAATTTGTGCCCATGTCGGCCAAAAAACGGGACGACATTCAGCGTCTGTTTGGTATCTGCGCCAAGTACCTACCTGAGCAGCCGTGGTTCTATAAAGAAGATGAACTGACTGACCGCAGCGAAAACTTTATGGCTGCAGAGATTGTGCGTGAAAAGCTGTTCCGCTTTACAGGTGATGAACTGCCCTACACCTCGACAGTGGTGATCGATAAGTTTGAGGAAGAAGCCAGCAAGCAGCACAAGCGCTTCATGCGTGTGTCCTCGACCATCATTGTGGAGCGCGATGGTCACAAGGCCATGGTGATTGGCCAAGGTGGCGAGCGCCTCAAGCGCATTTCCACTGAAGCCCGGCAAGAGATGGAAAAGTTATTTGATGCCAAGGTGTTCTTGGAGGTGTGGGTCAAGGTCAAGTCGGGTTGGGCCGACGATGAAACGCGCGTCAAGTCATTCGGCTACGAGTAAGTGCGAAGTCGTGCCGGCTGGAATTACCGGTACTCGGCTGCAAGGTCTTGCCGTGGCGCTGGCACTGACTGTGATCTTGCGCTGCGTCTTGGCAGTTGCTATGCGACACTTCAAGCCTCGTGATTTTTCAAAAGGTCTCTCTGAGGCCTTTTCCCGTTTTTAAGCACCTATGGCCGCCAAGCGTGTGGGCGAAGAGCCCTCTTTCATCCTGCATCGATATAACTGGAGCGAATCCAGTCTGATTCTGGAAGTCTTCACACGCCACCGAGGGCGGGTTGCGCTGGTGGCCAAGGGTGCAAAAAAGCACACGTCCAACTTTCGGCCGGTGCTGCTGGCGCTGCAGCCCCTGAATGTGACTTACACCTTATCGGGCGATGGCAATGCAGACATTCATGTGCTCAAGGGCGCTGAGTGGGCTGGCGGGCACATCATGCCCATGGGCAACAACTTGCTCACAGGCATGTATCTCAACGAATTGCTCATGCGCCTGCTGGCGAGAGATGATCCGTATACCTACCTGTTTGATGTGTACGGTGCCGTAGTCAAACTGCTGGCCACACAGCAAGGTGAAGTGATTGAGCCTGTGCTGCGTGCGTTTGAGTTGATTTTGCTGCGTGAGCTAGGCCTGCTGCCGTCACTTCATGAGGAAACATTAACTCTGCAGCCCTTGCAGCCTGACGCCAGCTATGTGCTGGTGCCCGAGATGGGGCTTCGCCCAGCGCTGGAGGTCGATCGTGCTGCGCTTACTGGTCTTCAGTGGACGCAACTGATGCATGCGCTGGATCAGAGTGATGGTGCTTACCCAGCCGCTGTGCGTGCCTGTGCTGCAGTGGCATCGGCATTGAAGCCGCAGCTGCGCCATTTGCTGCAATACCATTGCGGCAGCCCGCTGCTTCGAACCCGACAGTTGATGATGGATTTGCAAACGCTATGACCGCTTCTACTTCTTCCCACGCCTACCAGCGCACGGCACTGTCCGTGAATGTCAATAAGGTCGCCCTGGTGCGCAATACGCGTCACTTGGGGATCCCATCAGTTACGCGTGCGTCGCTGCTGTGCCTGCAGGCGGGTGCGCAGGGCATCACCATTCACCCCCGTCCCGATGAGCGCCACATTCGTGGTGCCGACGTGTATGAGCTGGCCGAACTGATGAAAGCGTGGCCGCAGGCTGAGTTCAATATTGAAGGCAATCCCACGCAGAACCTGATGGACTTCATTCGCAATGTGAAGCCTCACCAGGCCACGTTTGTGCCCGACAGCGAAGACCAGTTCACCAGTGACCATGGCTGGAGCTTTCCGCAAGATGCTCAGCGTCTGCAGCCACTGATTGCCGAATGCAAGGCACTGGGCGTGCGTGTCAGCCTTTTTATGGACCCCATACCTGCGCAAATGGCTGCAGCCAAAGACATTGGCGCTGACCGTGTTGAGCTGTACACCGAACCCTTTGCCGCCGCATGGGGCACTGCAGACCAAGCCCACCAGCTGTCCATCTATGCGCAGGCAGCGCAAGCGGCTTTGGATGCCGGGCTGCAGGTGAATGCCGGGCATGACTTGAACCGCGAAAACCTTGCTGCTTTTGTTGCGCAGGTGCCCGGTGTGGCTGAAGTCTCTATTGGTCACGCGTTGATTGCTGACGCTTTGGAACTCGGATATGCCGCTACGGTCAAAGCCTACCAAGCGTGCATTGATCAAGGCATGGCGCAACGCGGTTGATTTTAAAAGGTGAGCTACTAACGCTTACTGTGTGAGCGGTAGAGCCTGATTCGGCTTGTAATTATGATTTACGGTATTGGCACCGACATCTGTGATGTTCGCCGCATACGCGCCAGCTTGGAGCGCCATGGTGATCGCTTTGCTGAAAAAGTGCTCACCACCAACGAACTGGCCATATGGCGCTTGCGCAGTGCTCGCTGGCCTGAGCGGGGCGTTAAGTATTTGGCGACCCGTTTTTCTGCCAAAGAGGCCTTCAGCAAGGCGATTGGCTTGGGCATGACAATGCCCATGACGTGGCGCAGTTGCGAAATTGCCAATCTGCCCAGTGGGCAGCCAACCATCGTGCTCTACGGTGCGATGCGTGACTGGTTTGAAGCGCGTGGTTTGAGCGTGCACATCACCATGACCGATGAAAGCGAATATGCCGCCAGCTTTTGCGTGGTGGAGCGCAAGGCAGATTGAGTGGCGCGGCATCACATGGCAGGTGTGTGAAATTGGCAGCTTGTGCATATCGCACAAATAGCGAGTCACGCATCGCGGTCATACTTGTGGTTTTGCAGCATTGAGGAGGCAGGAATGCCTCCTTCAACAAGGTAAGCACCTATGACCGCACTTCATGCGCCTCTCATCATCGACATCGCAGGTAAGGCCCTGACCGATGTGGACCGTAGCCGCCTTGCACACCCATTGGTCGGCGGCATCATCTTGTTTGCACGCAACTGGGAAGATCGTGGCCAACTGGTGCAGCTGTGTGCTGACATCAAGGCAGTCAAAGATGACTTGCTGATCTGTGTGGACCACGAGGGTGGCCGCGTGCAGCGCTTTCGCACCGATGGGTTTACACACATTCCACCCATGCGTGCATTTGGCGAGACGTGGATGAATGATGGCAGCGGTAAAAAACGCCGTAAAGGCAGTGGTGCCATGCGTGCCATGAACACTGCCACTGCTGCTGGCTATGTGCTGGGCAGCGAGTTGCGCGCCTGTGGCGTGGATTTCAGCTTTACTCCTGTGCTGGATTTGGACTATGGCGAAAGCAGCGTCATTGGTGACCGCAGTTTTCACCGTGACCCGCGGGTGGTGGCGGCCTTGGCCAAAAGCCTGATGCATGGCCTGCTGCAAGCCGGTATGGGAAATTGCGGCAAGCATTTTCCGGGGCATGGCCATGTGAAAGCGGACTCGCATGTCGACATGCCTGTTGACAAGCGCAAGCTCAAAAAGATTTTGTCGGAAGATGCTGCGCCGTACCCCTGGCTCTCAAGCGTTCTGACCGCCGTGATGCCTGCCCATGTGATTTACCCCAAGGTGGATGCCTTGCCTGCGGGGTTTTCTAAAACCTGGTTGCAAGACATTTTGCGCGGCGAGCTGCGCTATGACGGCGCTATCTTCAGTGATGACCTGAGCATGGAAGCTGCACGCCGCATTGATGGCCAGGTCATCAGCTACACGGAAGCCGCTTTGCGCGCGCTGGATGCTGGCTGCGATATGGTGCTGCTGTGCAATCAGAGCCTGGGTCTTGGCGAGCATGTGGACGAATTGCTCGATGGTATGGATGACGCCCTGCGCTCTGGGCGCTGGGTGCCGGATGTGGACTCTGAATCGCGCCGCGTCTCGCTATTGCCTGAGACAGTCCCCCAGCCTTGGGAAGATTTGATGCTGCAGCCGGCATACCTGCAGGCGCTGGACATGCTGCCCTGATACACCGGATAAAACGCCCCCTCAAGATCCGCCGCAAACGACTGTTTGCTGGCGGATTTTTTTATGATTTGTCATGTTGCCCAGCTTTTTTAAAGCTTTGACTGGACACTTTGGTCGCTCGTCTGCATGACTAGGTGGGTGCAAGCCTTACATCCCTTCTGTGTACGCAGGGCTCGCGGCTCACGTGGTGGCAGGGTGGTTTCAATCCGCCTCAGTGACTGAAGGGTGCATGTCCGCAAGGCATATGCATTTTGTTTGCGTTGCTACAGGTGTGACATGCAGGTTGTGTCGTTGTACAGCCATCTGAGAGAGCGCTAGCTACAAAAGTGGTGGGTTGGTAGCAATCTATAGAGCATTTTTTTTTGTTATTCGTTCATTGAATTCCCAAGTTTTTCAAGCAGTTGGGAGTCGGGAGTCTTAGGTCTTATATCTAATGGTAAACCCTATGTTTTTGCTCCAATAAAAGACCATGGCTCACTTGCAGTTGCGTGTGGGATGACCAACAAATCTTTACCTAAATCCATAGCATCGAAACATTAAGACATTGTGAGATAGCTCAATAAAAGCTTGAACTTTGTGTTGATGCATGTCCGTTTTTTAAAGTATTTCCCTTTTTGATTCGATGCAATGCACTGAATTAAAGAGGGATTTTTATTTTGAAGTCCTCAAACACATGGGCGTGCTGGATCGATATTTACGTGATGTAGGAATAGAAAAATGTCTAACTTTTCCCCACCAAGTCGTAGAACTTTCTTGATGGCGTCTGGTGCAGGAGTGGCACTCACTGGCATGGCGATGACCTTTCACGCCAACTCCAAAGAAGCTCCGATTCAGCTGGACAAGTACCAGCCTGAATTTTTTACCCCCGAGGAGTGGAACTTCGTGCTTGCGGCTACCGCGCGCCTGATTCCGTCTGAAGGTGATGGCCCCGGTGCCCTGGAAACCCATGTGCCAGTGTTCATTGACCGCCAGTTGGTGGGTTACTACGGGAATGCTGACATCTGGTACATGCAAGGTCCGCACGATCCGCAAGCCACCGCCGATCGTGGCTGGCAAACACCGCTCAACCCTGCGCAGCTGTATCGCAAGGCGATCCCTGCGTTCAACGCTGCATGCAAAGAGCGCTTTGGCAAGGAGTTCAAGAGCCTGGCACCTGAGCAGCAGGACGAAGCCTTGACTGCTCTGCAAAAGGGCGAGATCAAGCTGGAGCCAGAGCTCAGCATCTTCTTCACCACCCTGCTGGCCAATACCAAGGAAGGCTATTTCGCCGACCCGCAGCATGGCGGAAATTTCCGCATGCAGTCATGGAAGTACATCGGTTTTCCCGGCGCACGCGCCAGCTATGCCGAATGGGTGGATCAGCACAACAGAAAGTACCCACTGGGTCCGGTATCGATCAAGGGCGAAAGGGCTTAAACCATGGCACGCATTGAAAAAAAGAAAGACGTGGTCATTGTTGGCCTCGGATGGACCGGCTCGATTGCCGGGATGGAGCTGGCTGCTGAAGGCCTGGAAATCGTGGCGCTGGAGCGCGGCGGCGATCAGAACACGGTGCCTGAGTTCAAGTACCCCAATCAGATTGACGAGCTGACCTATGGCGTGCGCTTGAAGAACATGCAGCACCCCCGTCAGGCGACAGTGACGGTGCGCCGTAACGATGGCGAAATTGCTTTGCCTTACCGTTCCATGGGCTCCTTCCTGCCTGCCAACGGCGTCGGTGGTGCGGGTACGCACTGGAACGGTTTGCTGTGGCGCCCGCAGCCTCAGGAGATTCGACTGCGTTCCTATGTGAAGGAGCGCTGGGGTGAGTCCATCATTCCGGAAGGTATGAATCTGATGGATTACCCCGTTACCTACGATGAACTGGAGCCCTACTTCACCCAGTTTGACGAAGTGGCAGGCGTGTCTGGCACGGCAGGTAATCTCAAGGGCCAGCTTCAGCCTGGCGGTAATCCGTTTGAAGGCTGGCGCTCCAAAGAGTACCCCATGCCTGCACTGGGTACGACTTATGACTCCAGCAAGTTTGCAGCCACAGCCAAGAACATGGGGCTGCACCCATTTCCCGCACCGGCAGGCATTGCATCCACATCGTATGTGAACCCTTACGGCATGCAGATGGCGCCTTGCAACTTTTGTGGTTTCTGCGAGCGCTACGGTTGCTACCAGTACTCCAAGTCATCGCCCCAGACTGCGGTGCTGGATGCCCTCAAGCGCAAGCCTAATTTTTCTTACCGCACGCACTGCGAAGTGCTGCGTGTGGAAACCGCTGCCGACGGCAAGACGGCGACCGGTGTGACGTACTTTGACGCTGTCAAGCAAGAAGAAGTGTTCCAGCCTGCAGATCTGGTGATTTTGTCGTCTTACCAGTTGAACAACGTGCACCTGATGCTGGTGTCCGGCATTGGTGAACCCTACGATCCCAAGACTAACAAGGGTGTCACTGGCAAGAATTACGCCTACCAGATGAATGGTGGTGTGACCCTGTTCTTCAAGGAAGACAACTTCAACCCCTTCATTGCGCACGGCTCCAACGGTATGTGCATCGATGACTACGGTGTCAACCAGAACGACTTCGGCAAGCTGGGATTCATCGGTGGCGCCTACTGGCGCGTTGGCGCGATGAATGGTCAGCCTATCCGTTCCATGCCTTTGCCCAAGGGCACACCGGGCTGGGGTGCAGGCTGGAAGAAGGGCATTGGCGAGTGGTATGGCCACTCGATGTCGATCGGTACCCACGGATCGCACATGTCCTACCGCGTCAATCACCTGGATCTGGACCCCACCTACAAGGATCCGCATGGCCGTCCACTGATGCGCATGACCTTCAACTGGCAGGACAACGACCTGAAGATGACCCAGTACCAAAAGAGCAAGGCCGAGGAAGTCGGTCATGCGATGAAGCCGGATCTGCTGCAGTCGGGCTTCAAGAACATTGGTGCCAAGTTTGACGTGCGCCCCTACCAGACCACGCACAACACTGGTGGACACATCATGTCTGAGAGCCCTCTCGAAGGTGTGGTGAACCGTTACTGCCAGGCCTGGGACAAGCACAACGTGTTTGTCTTTGGTGCCGGTAACTTTGTACAGAACACCCAGTACAACCCCACCGGCATGGTGGGTGGCCTGGCGTACTGGACGCTGCACGCCATCCGCACGATGTATCTGAAAAACCCACGTCCGCTGGTCTGAGGGGGAGCACACGATGAAAAAATACCTCAGCATTCTGATTGCATTGATTGTTCTTGGCATCATCGCGGCGCTAGCGCTGGCCTATGCCCCGTTCAAGCCCTCGGGCGCGAACGAAGTTTTGCCCGCTGACTGGAAGGCAGAGGCCGGCCGCGGTGAGTACGTCATGCGCGCCGGTGACTGCTTTGCCTGTCACACAGCCAAAGGCGGTGAGCCTTTTGCAGGAGGGCGTGGCATTGAAAGCCCCATGGGAACCATCTGGGCTTCCAACATCACGCCAGACAAAGAAACTGGTATCGGCAACTGGACACTGGAGCAGTTCCGCACTGCGATGGTGGATGGCGTGGGTGGCCACGGTCAGCAGCTGTACCCAGCCATGCCGTATGAGAACTACCGCTTCATGAAGGAAGGCGACATCCGAGCGTTGTTCGACTACCTGCAGACCGAAGTGGCTCCGGTGAAGAACGAAGTACAGGCCACCAGCCTCAGCTTTCCTTTCAACATGCGCTTTGGTATCCGTGCATGGAACTGGCTGGCGCTGTCTGGCCAAGCTGACTTCAAGCCCATGGCAGGGGATGATCAGCAGATCCGTGGTCAGTACCTGGTGGAAGGTGCGGGTCACTGCGCGGCCTGCCACAGTCCACGCACGCCGCTCATGGCGCAAAACGGTACTACTGTGTCTGACGCCAACTTCCTGACAGGCGGCATGGTGGATGGCTGGAATGCCCCAGCGCTGCGTGGCAAAGATGCCCGGGTCCAGACATGGCCAGCGTCAGAAATTGCAGCCTATCTGGGCGCAGGTCGCAATGCGCACGCTGTGGCCAATGGTGAGATGGCTTTGGTTGTCGAACATTCGATGCAGTACATGAGCGATGCGGACTTGAATGCCATGGCCGTGTTCCTCAAGAGCATGGATGGCCAGTCCGTGCAAGCAGTATCCGCACAAGTGGCTACACCCGGGCCTCACAGCATGCCGCCACTGCCTGCGGACGAAGCTGGTCAAGCTACCGCCAAACTACTGACCTCTGCATCACCAGATATGTCTCTGGGTGCCCGCCTGTATCTGGACAATTGCGCTGCCTGCCACTTTGTCAGCGGTAAGGGTGCCGCTGAGATTTTTCCTGAGCTGCAAGGCAATGCCATGGTGCTGGGCAAAGATGCCAGCCCGCTGATCTCGGTGATTTTGAAGGGTGCTTCTTCTCCTGCAACGGATCGCCGCCCCATGCATCTGGTCATGCAAGGCTACGCCGATCGTCTCACCGACGACGAAGTGGCTCAGTTGGCAAGCTTCCTGCGCAAGGGCTGGGGCAACCAGGCGTCGCAGGTCAGTGCCCGCGATGTGGCTAAGGTGCGCCAAAAAGTGCAATCGCTTGCTGCACATTGAGTTGTTGCAAGCGCGTGATAGATGAGCTTCAGCGGTAACGCTGCCACTCATAAAGGCCAGACATCGAGTCTGGCCTTTTTTTATGGATGGGGAACT
This sequence comes from Comamonas avium, assembly GCF_014836675.1. Lineage (GTDB taxonomy): Bacteria > Pseudomonadota > Gammaproteobacteria > Burkholderiales > Burkholderiaceae_C > Comamonas > Comamonas avium. The sequence goes on along the minus strand of NZ_JACSQK010000004.1, from coordinate 338,061 downwards.
ATCTGCCCGAGGGAACGTGGGATGATCCGATTTTTTGGTTTCAGGCAAACAGCCTGAAGGTCAAGTCTGCAAGAACGAGGAGAAGCTCATGCGCGTTGGTGTGCTGACTGGGGGGGGCGATTGCCCCGGTTTGAATGCGGTGATCCGTGCGGTCACCAAATCACTGATCAGCCAAGGTCAATGTGCCGTTATTGGCATTGCAGACGGTTTTGAAGGTCTGATGGGGGAAACACCCCGTGTAAAGCCTCTGTCTTGGGATGAAGTCTCTGGCATCTTGCACATTGGCGGCACCATTTTGGGTACCAGCAACAGCGCCAATCCACTCAAAAGCACAGAGACGCTGGCACAGGTCAAGCGCAATGTGCAGTCGCTGGGTCTGGATGTGGTGGTCGCTATCGGGGGCGACGGCACCATGAGCCTGGCCTACGGGCTGGCGAATGCGGTGGGCATGCAGTGCGTCGGCGTGCCAAAGACCATTGACAACGACATTGCCAACTGCGAGCGCAGCTTTGGTTTTGACACAGCTGTGGCCACCGCTACCGAAGCCCTGCGCCGCATCGAGAGTACGGCCAACAGCCACCACCGCGTGATGATTGTGGAGACCATGGGCCGCAATGCGGGGTGGCTGGCTCTGGAAGCTGGTGTGGCCGGTGCGGCCGACATCATCTTGCTGCCTGAAATCGACTATGACCTGCAAGCCATCATTGACGTATGCAAGGCCCGTGAGCAGCGCCAGCGTTACACCATCATCTGCATTGGTGAGGGTGCCAAGGAAAGCGGGCAAAGCCTGACAGTACGGGAAACCATTGCACACAGCCCTGACCCCGTGCGCCTGGGCGGCGTAGGCCATGTGCTGCGAGAGCGGTTGCAGCCACATTTGAAAAGCGAAGTGCGCACCACCGTCCTTGGTCATGTGCAGCGTGGTGGAGACCCTACGCCATTTGACCGGGTGTTGGCCACCCAGTTTGGGCACCATGCTGCGCAATTGGTGCTGGCCGGGCAGTTTGGCCGAATGGTAACGCTACAGAACGGGCAGATTGGCAGCGTAGAAATTGCCACGGTTGCCAATACTCAGCGAAAAATTGCGCCAGACCACCCATTGCTGACCATGGCGCGTGATATCGGCATTTGTCTGGGCGAGCGTTCCGCTTAAAACGCTGCGTCGTTGCAAACAAGGCCGTACAGATGCAGGCACTGTGCGGCCTTTTTTGTGTCCGTAGACAGCATGTAACTTCAATGTAACTGTTTGTTAGGTAGTGTTGGTTTTTTCGGGTAAACCCGGTGTAATTGTTGCTGTTTGTAGAATTCTGGTGCCGCGATGTTTTCATCGCGGCTTTTCGCTTTTCAGGGTGGATATGCAGTTCAAGAATTTGTCGGTTGCCAAAAAGATTTGGCTGTTGATGCTGGTGGTGATGACCGCTATGTTGCTCGCGGGGTTAGGCATGACTAACCATATGAAGAGCTTGGAATCTCATTTACGGGACAAGGTTCGAGACACAGAGGAGCATATCCGGCTGGTTGTTGAGTTGCGCGGCAGCGTGGAAGCCACCGCTGGGTATTTGATTGCTGGAAATTTGGCGCAAGACAGCGATTCAATGCAGTTCTTTGAGAGCAAATATAAGCAAGGCTCAGCCCGTATGACGGCGTTGATGAACGAAACCGAGGCTCGATTGAAAAGCGAGGCAGGACGTGCCTTGTTTAACCAGATTGTGGGAAAGCGTAGCAAGCTCAATGCTTTGGCTGAGCAGGTCGCAATGGAGCGTCGCAACGATGGTGATGTCGTACGTTTGGTACGTGCAGATTTGGCACCTGCCGTGGATGACTTCATGGAGGACTTGAATGCCTTGGTCCGTCTGCAAGAGCAAATGCGCACGGAAGCTTTGGAAGATGCCAGCACTGAGCGCACCGCAGGTTTTGTGGTTGGCTTGACTGTGCTGGCCGTGGTTGTGCTGGCGGGTCTGCTACTGGCTATGTGGCTGGTGCGTCAGCTCACAGCGCCATTGGCGCGTGCTGTCGATCTGGCCAATGCCATTGCCTCGGGTGACCTGACACGCAATGTGCATGACGATCGCAAGGATGAACTGGGCCAGTTGCTGCGCAGTCTCAATGCCATGACGCAAAAGCTCAGCACTGTGGTGGGTGAAGTGCGCAACGGCGTAGATTCTGTTTCTTCGGCTGCGTCACAGATTGCCACGGGCAATCAGGATCTGTCTGCACGCACCGAGCAAACTGCGGCCAACCTGGAAGAAACTGCGGCCAGCATCGAAGAGTTGACCGCCACCGTGACACAGTCCGCAGACACTGCCCGGCAGGCCAATCAATTGGCTGCAACAGCGGTGCAGGCTGCCGAGCGTGGTGGTGAAGTGGTCAGCCAGGTAGTGATGAGCATGGACCAGATCAATACCTCCAGCCGCAAGATCAGCGACATCATCGGGGTGATTGATGGCATTGCTTTTCAGACCAATATCCTGGCACTGAACGCCGCAGTTGAAGCAGCGCGTGCTGGTGAGCAAGGCCGTGGTTTTGCCGTAGTTGCTGGAGAAGTTCGCAGCTTGGCGGGGCGCAGTGCCGAGGCTGCCAAAGAGATCAAAGCCTTGATCAACACCAGCGTAAACAACGTGGACCTGGGAGCAGAGCAAGTGGCACAGGCCGGCGAGAGCATGCAGGAAATTGTAGCCAGCGTGCGCCGCGTGACTGATTTGATTGGTGAGATTTCCGCATCGGCCAATGAGCAAAGCGATGGCATTGCACAAGTCAACCAAGCCATCAGTAATCTCGATCAGATGACCCAGCAAAACGCAGCGTTGGTGGAAGAGTCCAGCGCAGCCGCCACTTCCATGCATGACCAGGCACAGCGTCTGGCTGAAGTGGTGGCGGTGTTCAATGTAGGTCAGCAGTCTGCAGCGCTGACATCACCACTGCGTCGCCCGGTGGCCGTAGCTACTGCACCTGCTGTACCTGCTGTACCTGCAGCAACTCATACGGCAGCAGTGCGCAAAGTAGCGGCTGTCAGCACCAGTACGGCCAGAAAGCCTGCTGTGAACAAACCTGCAGTTCAGCCCGCACCAGCACCTAAGCTGCTCAAGCCCGCGCCTTTGAACAGCAAAGCCCCTGCCAGCAGCCATGAGGACGACTGGGAATCTTTCTGACCCCTGTGACGGGCAGATACCAAGGAGCCATTGCGGCTCCTTTTTTTATCAGCAAAATAAGTGCTGGCGTTCATGCGGCAAGCGCAGATAGCTATAAAAATCTTTAAAAGGCTCAACATGGATCGACATGAAGAAGCAGTGATGCAATTTTTGACCGCCAATGGCGACACGTTCATTGCTCCCCACTATGAAGTGGCTGCAGGATGGGTGTGCCCCAGCTTGGTGGCGCTGCGCCCCGCCAGAAAGCAAATATGGGTGGCCGAGGTCTCAGCCTCTGGCTACCCGCTGGGTCTGGTTGACAGGATCAATCAGCGCATTGAAAAGTGGTATGCCCCCTTGCTGGAGCAATTGCAGCGACTGAAGGTGGTGCAAGGCGACTGGAGCATTGGCTTGCTGATTTTTGTGCGTAACGACCAGGTCGAATGGCTCAAGGGCCGTGTGAAAGACTGGTCTGGGGTGCATGTGCTCAGTCTAGAAACAGCCAGCAGCCCCTGGACGTGGCACAGCAGCGTATGGACCGAAGACGTAGACTTTGCTGCAGGCGCAATTCCTCGCAAAGATGAGGCAACGTCAGGCCCTGCACTTACACATTAAGCACAGCCCAAGCTGTGCATGGTGCGTATCATTTTTGGCAATCACAAGGCACATTCCCATGCAGATGACAGACATCCCCTTTGGCACCACGGATTGGGCCAGCATCGCGCCCACAGAACACCGAGGTGAAACAGGTGTTGCGTGGTGGCGCACTTGCCAGTTTGGCACTATCCGTGTGCGCATGGTGGAGTACAGCCCGGACTATCTGGCCGATCACTGGTGCAGCAAGGGGCACATTCTGCTGTGCCTGGCTGGAGAGCTGCAGACGGAACTGGACGATGGGCGCACTTTCACCTTGCACCCGGGCATGAGCTATCAGGTTGCCGATCAGGCCGAGGCACACCGCTCAAGTACCACCGTGGGCGCTAAATTGTTCATTGTCGATTGAGATGTAGCACGTGCTGCTGGGCTGTCAGGTGTTGCATCCCTTTGTGCGCTTGGGTGATGGCCAGCGTGAGTATGGATTTCATCAGTTGAGCACACTGAATCAACAAACGCTGCATGCGATGTACTAGGCGTGAAGAGCGCGTTGCCTCAGGCGCTTGATAGCGGTTATGAATTAAAAAAGCAGGGCGCTGGCGCTTGTTTCAGCGCCATTTGGGTGCCACCACTGGCCTATGATCAACACCCCGGCACCAATGGCAACCCGTTTTTATGGCTGCTGCCTAGGTGCGGATGCCACATTTTCTGGATGCTTGTATGACCACCTTAGGAACACCTCTGACCCCCCACGCCACCAAAGTCATGCTGCTGGGCAGTGGCGAGCTGGGTAAAGAGGTCTTGATTGCGCTGCAGCGCTTGGGCGTTGAAACCATAGCCGTTGACCGCTACGACAACGCACCGGGCCACCAGGTGGCACACCATGCGCACACCATCACCATGAGCGATCCGGCCCAGCTCAAGGCCTTGATTGAGAAGATGCAGCCTGATCTGGTGGTGCCTGAGATTGAAGCCATCGCTACCCCCATGCTTGAAGAGCTGGAGGCCGCAGGTGTTGTCACGGTGGTGCCTACAGCGCGTGCCACGCGGCTGACCATGGATCGCGAAGGCATCCGCCGGCTGGCTGCCGAAACCTTGGGTTTGCCCACCAGTCCCTACCGTTTTTGTGATTCGCTGCAAGAGCTGCAGGCCGCCATTGATGGCACAGATGGCCAAGCGGCCATTGGCTACCCCTGCGTGGTCAAGCCGGTAATGAGCAGCTCGGGAAAAGGCCAGAGCAAGATCGATGGTGCCACTGATGTGGCCTCCGCGTGGGACTACGCCATGGCTGGGGGTCGTGTGGCAAAGGGCCGTGTGATTGTTGAAGGTTTTATTGATTTTGACTACGAAATCACCCAGCTGACCGTGCGTGCCAAGGGCAAGGACGGTCAGTTTGAAACCCATTTTTGTGACCCCATCGGCCACATCCAGCAAGCGGGTGATTATGTGGAAAGCTGGCAGCCCCATCCCATGCATCCCGCTGCGCTGGACAAAGCCCGCCAAATCTCCAAGGCCGTGACCGATGATCTGGGCGGACTGGGCCTGTTTGGCGTGGAGCTGTTTGTCAAGGGCGAGCAGGTGTGGTTCAGTGAAGTCTCGCCACGCCCGCACGACACGGGTCTGGTCACGCTGGCCACACAGTGGCAAAGCGAGTTTGAGCTGCACGCCCGCGCCATTCTGGGGTTGCCGGTGGATGCCAGCCTGCGCAATCCCGGTGCCAGCGCGGTGATCTATGGCGGCCAAGATGCTGAAGGCTTGGTTTTTGACGGCGTGGACGAAGCGCTGGCTCTGCCCGGTACAGACCTGCGTTTGTTTGGCAAGCCTGAGAGTTTTGTGAAACGCCGCATGGGTGTGGCACTTGCACGTGCTGCCGATGTGCAGCAAGCCCGTACCACCGCCAAGCTGGCCGCCAGCAAGGTCAAACCGCGCAAGCCTTGATAAAAAATAGCTGACAGCGCTGAGCCAGTAAGCGCTGGAGGCCGAAAAGACTATAAAAAAGCGACGGCCATGTGCTCATGGGCGTCGCTTTTTTTGAACGGGTGTGCTCAGCGTCGCTGCCCGGCCAGTCTGCGCACCACTGTCACCAGTTGGTCGATTTCTTCGAACGTGTTGTAGAACGCCAGCGAAGGGCGCACGGCGGTTTCCACGCCAAATCGGCGCAAGATAGGCTGGGCGCAGTGGTGGCCGGTGCGCACGGCAATGCCTTCGGCATTCAGTGCCTTGCCTACCTCTTCGGTGGTGTAACCCTCCAGAGTGAAAGACAGCACGCTGGCCTTGCCCGGTACGGTGCCAATCAGGCGCAAACCGGGGATGCTCGCCAGTTGCTGCATGCCGTAGTCCACCAAGGCATGCTCATAGCGGCTGATGTTGGCAATGCCCAAGTGCTCTACATACTCCAGCGCCGCACCCAGGCCCACGGCATCGGCAATATTGCCGGTGCCAGCCTCAAAGGTGTTGGGCAGCGGCTGGAACACGGTTTTCTCAAACGTCACATCGGCAATCATGTTGCCGCCACCTTGCCAGGGCGGCATGTCTTCGAGCACTTGGCGGCGGCCCCACAGCGCACCGATGCCGGTGGGGGCAAAAATCTTGTGGCCCGAGAAGACAAAAAAGTCTGCGCCAATGTCTTGCACATCTACGGGAGTGTGCGCAATCGACTGCGCGCCATCTACCAGCGTGGTGATGCCGCGGCGTCTGGCAATCTCCACCACCTGCTTGACAGGCACGACCGTGCCCAGCACGTTGGAGACATGGCCAATCGCGACAATCTTGGTGCGGTCGTTGATGAGTTGTTCGTAGGCATCCAGGCGAATCTGTCCCTGGTCATCAACCGGAATCACGCGCAGCTTAGCGCCCTTGGCCGCAGCCAGCTGCTGCCACGGCACGATGTTGGCATGGTGCTCCAGGTGGCTGACGATGATTTCGTCTCCTTCGCCCACATGCTTGCCGCCCCAGCTTTTGGCCACCAGATTGATGGCTTCGGTGGTGCCGCGCACAAAGATCACTTCGCGCACATCGGGTGCGTTGATAAAGCGGCGCACCACCTCGCGCGCATGCTCGTAGGCATCGGTGGCGCGGGCAGCCAGTTCATGCGCCGCACGGTGGATGTTGGAGTTCTCGTGCTGGTAGAAGTGGCTGATGCGCTCAATCACCTGGCGTGGCTTGTGGGTTGTGGCGGCGTTGTCCAGCCACACCAGTTGTTTGCCGTTGATGCGCTCTTGCAGGATGGGGAAATCACGACGCACGGCCTGTACGTCAAATCCGGGATGGCGGTCTTGCTGGCCCGCTGTGGGGGCAGCATGGGTACCGTGTGGATGCGGTTTGGCCGGGGTGACAAAACCGCTGGGCAGCGTGACGGAATCCACAAAATAAAACTGGGGGGCTGCTGGGGCGTCAGCTGTGATCGTTGCGTCTGGGACAGTACCGGTGACAGGCGCAGCGCCAAGGCGGGGCGGTACATCAGGAAAGGCAGCTGCTCCTGATTGCGGGGTGCCCAGAGCTACCAGTGCCTGATGGCTCAAGGCATCCAGACCTTCGCCCGTGCGGATGGGGACTGCGCCAGATGTGCTGGATGGTGGCTGGTCAATGAATGCAGGAACAGCCACCGCTGCGGGGGCTTGTGGGGCACCGTCAGTTGCGCCTGCCAGACGCGGTTCATAGGCGGGCAGTGCAGTGAATGCCTTGTCGGGCACGCCGTTGCCGGCACTGGCGTGCGGAATGACGACGCCCACACGGTTGCCCAGCGACAGCACATAGCTGGGGCTGCTGGGAGTGAAGTTGGCACCCGGAATCTGCCCTTGCGCAATCGGTGTGCCTGGAACATTGGGCGACAGGCCGGAAGGGCCGGCCAGTGGCGAGCCACCCGGTGCCAAGCTGACAGGCGGTTGTGCACCAAAAGCGGGTGCGGTTGCGCCAGGCAGGCTGCGAAACAGCTCACTGGCAATGCGTGCCAGCGCCCCCGTGTCCAGCGGTGGTGGTGGGCCGGCGGGCAAGGCTGCCGGTTGGGTATGCGCTTGCGCGGTAGTGGTGCTCAAAACCCCATCTCCTGTTGTGCGTGCAGCTATTGAGTAAGTAGCTGACTGCGCAGTTTTATCTGCATCAGCGGTCATTGTTTGAAAGAGCTGCTCGAGTGGCCCTGCCAACCGAAGATGTGCACGGGATGCGAAGCGCAAAGCCGCTGGCAGTACAGAGGTACGACAAGGCAAGGCGACGACGTATTAAGGCTGTTGGTGTGAGCGGCTCTATTAATGACTGCTGCCTGTGGCTTATTTGTAGGTATCCAGCGCCGAATAGTCGTGGTACTTATTGATCTCTACATCGTCCAGCACGGCCACTGCATCGGGTGTCAGGACGGCCAGCGAGCAGTACAGCGAGATCAGGTAGGACGCAATGGCGTGGTTATTGATGCCCATGAAGCGCACCGACAGACCGGGGCTTTGCTCACCGGGCAAACCGGGCTGGAACAGGCCGACCACGCCCTGTCGGCGGTCGCCCACGCGCAGCAGCAAAATTTTGCTTTTTCCATCGGCCACTGGCACTTTGTCAGACGGAATGAGCGGCACACCGCGCCAGGTAATGAACTGGCTGCCAAACAGGCTCACCGTAGGCGGCGGTGTGCCACGGCGCGTAGCTTCGCGGCCAAAAGCGGCAATGGTCAACGGGTGGGCCAGAAAGAAGGCGGGCTCTTTCCAGACTTTGGTCAGCAATTCGTCCAGATCGTCGGGTGTGGGCGCTCCGGTCAAGGGGAAAATACGCTGCTCGTCACCCACCTGAGCCAGCAGGCCGTAGTCGGGGTTGTTGATTAGCTCGCTTTCCTGGTTTTCCTTGATGGTCTCAATCGTCAGGCGCAGCTGCTCTTTGATCTGGTCGTGCGGGCTGCTGTACAGGTCAGAGATGCGGGTGTGCACATCCAGTACCGTAGAGACAGCGTTCAGAAAGTACTCGCGTGGCTTGGCGTCATAGTCAACATAGGTGCGTGGCAGCTGGTTTTCATGCTGCTTGGCGGTGCAGGTGACTTTGATGTCCTCCGGGTTCTTGACCTGGTTGACGCGATAGATGCCCGCCTCCACAGGTACCCATTGCAGCAGGTGAGTGAGCCAACGGGGAGTGATGGTGGACAGCTGGGGGGCCGTCTTGGTGGCATTGGCTAGCTGACGGGCGGCGTTGTCGCCCAAAGCGGTAGTACCGCCAACGGTTGCTGTCATGAACGAAGCTCCTGAGGGATGGATGTCGGGGAGAAAGCCAGAGTTTTCAATGGGTGGCGCGTGGCCTCAACCTGCTATAGCCGCCAAGCGCAAGCGTTGGCTTTCGCGCAACAGGCTGATGCGCTCGGTCTGCACAATCAGTTCGGTGGCGCTCATCTGAAAGGCTTGCGCCAATTTGTGCAGGGTGATCAGGGAGGGGCTGACCTGGCCACGTTCAATCTCGCCCAGGTAAGAGCGGTTGAGGTCGGAGTGCCCGGCCAGCTGCTCCTGCGACCAGTTGCGCACCTCGCGCAACTGGCGCACCGCCATGCCAAAGTCTTGGACAAAGTGCTGGGACAGCATGCTTACACCACTGCGTGGGCAGTGGCCGTTTGCACATGGGCCACATGGTGGGCCTGCTGCAAGCTGGCCTGGCTGACGTGGGCACCGGCAGGCACATCGTCCGTGACCCAGACATTGCCGCCAATCACTGCGCCTTGGCCAATAGTGACCCGGCCCAAAATGGTGGCTCCGGCGTAGATCACCACGTCGTCCTGCACGATGGGATGGCGTGCCCAGCCCTTTTGCAGGTGGCCTTGTGCATCTTTGGGAAAACGTTTGGCCCCCAGCGTCACGGCCTGATACAGACGCACATTGCGGCCAATGACAGTGGTCTCCCCAATCACAACGCCGGTGCCGTGGTCGATAAAAAAGCCTGCATCAATCTGTGCACCGGGGTGAATGTCGATGCCCGTTTGCCCATGTGCCAGCTCAGAGATGATGCGTGCCAGCAGCGGCAGCTGGAGCTGGTAGAAAACATGGGCAATGCGGTGGTGAATCAAAGCCAGCACGCCGGGGTAGCTGAGCACCACTTCATCCACACTGCGTGCTGCCGGGTCACCCTGGAATGCAGCCAGCACGTCGGTATCCAGCAAGCGGCGCAGACTGGGTAAGTTGCGCGCAAAGGTGAGCACAGCTTGCTGGGCCTGTGCCGCAATCTCATGGGCGGGCTGGCCTTCGCCGCGCTGGCGATATTGCAGCTCGGTCAGCGCCTGCGTCTGCAAAGCCTGCAAGGCGGTGTCCAGTGTGTGGCCGACATAAAAGTCTTCCCCCGCGTGGCGCAGATCGGGTGGCCCCAGACGTAGCGGGTAAAGGGCGCCCTTGAGGGCATCGACAGCGTGAGCTATGGCATCGCGCGAGGGAAACTCGCGGTGGCTTTGGTCCGTGCGGTTTTGCTGTTCACGCCATTGATCCCGAACCTGGCGCAGTTGCTGAACGATTTCAGAAATGTTGTAAGTGCTCATGATGGGGTCTTCAAGGATTGAGGGGCTCAGTCCTGCACCCAGGGCAGTCCGTAAAAACGCCAGCCATTGAAGTGGCCGCGCTGTTGCACATCGTCGAGATCGCCTTCGAACCCTTCGCTGACATTGAAGATGTGGGCAATGCCGGCTTTAGCCGCCTCTTGCGCAGCAAGGGCAGAGCGTTTACCGCTGCGGCACAGCAAGAGCACGGCAGGTAACTGATCGGGCGCAGCCGCCTGACGCAACTGCAAAGCCGCCAGTTCACGTGCAAACCGGGGGTTGCGATTCAGCGCGGTGCCGGTAGCCCATGCCACGTGCAAGCTATCAGGCACACGGCCTACGAATTGACGCTCTTCGGTGGTGCGCACATCAACCAGCAGGGCCAGACCTTGCTGCACCAGTTGCCAGGCCTGCTGGGGAGGGACTGAACCTGCATACGGCAGGTTGTGTTGCTGTGCCAGTGCTTGGGCTTGCTGCAGGGCGGGGGGCAGCGTTGGGATTGCGGTGTCAGTCATGCTGCTAGGTTCCAGTCTTTGCTTCAAAGATTGATGGCGATAGCAGTCATGGTGAGCCAGGTGCAACGGCTTTCCAACGAAGGAAAACAGATGAGCTTCTGCAAAAAACAGTTAAGTCAAAAGGCTCTGGTGGGCGCTCAAGACCACCTTGTGTGTGCAGCGTTTGCTGGTGAAACAGACCAGGCCAAGCCAAGCCAAGCCAAGCCAAGCCAAGCCAAGAGAGGTGTCTTCTGGCTTGTTTTTCAGATTGCCAAACAGATGAGTGCATGCGCACATGGACGCGCGCATGCATACGAGCATTCACGGCAGCATGCAAAAAGGCCCTGTCGTAGTGCAACAGGGCCTTGGGTGTGGATGACCGATTGTTAGTTCTTAAGGAAAGGTGGCGCTTTTTGGGGCGGGTGAAGGTTCAGAAGCCGCATTGTTCGCCGCAGGTGCTGGTTGATGCAGTTTGTCGGCTGGCACGGGAGTGCCCATGCGCCAGCGTCGCACCACGCGCTGGAAGATCAGCGAATTGGGGATTTGAATCAGTGTGCCGGGGTCGGCCACCGTCGCGTCTTCCAGCGTGGTGTAGAGCAGATTGATGTCTACCACGCGGCCCAGTGCCCCCGGTTTTTCTGCTGTGTCCAGCACTTCAATGTGGTCGCCGACGCGAAAAGGCCCCACCGTAAAAATCAGGAAAGCGCAAAACAGGTTGGACAGCACGCTCCATGCGGCGAAGAAGGCAACGGCACCAACAGTGGCAAACCCCGTAAAGGCTGACCACAGCACACTGGCCGAAACGCCCAGTCGCTCCAAGATCAACAGCACCGAGCCGGCAATAATGAGCCAGCGCACCACGGTGTTGATGGGCATGAGCAGCTCATGCGGGAATTCATAGTGGTCACTGGCACGCTTGATCACACGCCTGAACAGGCGATGCAATACCCAGGCCACAACAATGATCAGCAGCATTTGCAGCACGGGGATGGCAACCTCCAGCCAGTCTTGCATCCATACCGGAAGGTGGGCACGCAAAGTGGCAAAACGATCAATCAAAGTCACAACAAAAATTCCAAATTCAATAAAAGCAAAGGGCACCTTGGGGTGCCCTGGGTGGACAGCATGCGCCTGAGGCTAGCGCGTACGCAATTGCTCAATGGTATCCATCTGCATTTCAAAGCTAAAAAACCGGTCTCTGCCTTGGGCTTTAGCGGTGTAGAGCGCCTGGTCTGCGCGCATGATCAGGCTTTCCTGGTCGGTGTTGCTGTCTGGGATGCAGGTGGTGATACCACCGGAGATCGTCAGGAACTCCGAAACCGAACTGGCCGGATGCGGAATGGTCCGTTTGCGCAAGACGTTGCCCAGAGCCCGGGCAAAAGTCATCGCACCAGAGCGCGGGGTACTGGGCAGTAGCAGAGCAAACTCTTCCCCGCCATAGCGAAACGCCACATCGCGCGGGCGCACACAGACGTCCTGCAGCAAACGGCCCACTTCACGCAGGCAGTCATCACCCTTCAGGTGGCCCAGACTGTCGTTGTAGGTTTTGAAAAAATCCAGATCACACAGCATCAACGTCATGGGTTGCTGCTCCCGGCGCGCTGCATCAATTTCAGAGTGCAAGATGCGCTCCAGTCCCCGGCGGTTGACCAGACCGGTGAGCGGATCTATCTCCACCATGTGATTCAGGCGCTGGTTGGCCTGGCGCAGCTCGGCAGACATGCTGACCAGGCGGCGGCGCATATCCAGCAGCCGCTGCATGGCACGCAGTTTGGCCATCAAGACAATCGGTTTGACAGGTTTGACGAGGTAATCGTCGCCACCGGATTCAATGCCTTGCCAGACGTCCAGATCACTGTCCAGACCTGACAGAAAGATGATAGGTGTCCAGTCCCCGTTCTCGCTTTCACGCAGTCGCCTTGCCACCCAGTAGCCATCTTTGCCTGGCAGACGTATATCCAGCAACACCAGATCGGGACGGTGTTTTTGAAACAACTCCAAAGCGCTGTCTGCATCGTTGGCCTGGTAGACCTCGGTGGCACCGCTGCGCTTGAGCTCGTACGCAATCAGTTGGCGCACAGAGTTTTGATCATCTACCACCAGCACACGAATGTTGGATATTCCTTGCCCGGCAATGTGGATAGTTCCAGGAGCCAGACCTTTTGAACCAAGGATTGCCGGTGGAGGGATAGTCGGGGTATTCATGGGCTGCGCAGAGAAAAAGGCCTGTCACGCTCTGGTTGCGTTGAAAAACAAGGTGTAAAAAAAAGTATACCCAGCCGAGGCCGGGTATACCGTTACATCTTGTACCGCGTCAGCGTCAGACTTGCTCGCGGCGCAGTGCGGGAAACAGGATGACATCACGGATGCTGGCGCTGTCGGTCAGCAGCATCAGCAGGCGGTCAATACCGATACCGCAGCCGCCGGTAGGGGGCATGCCATATTCCAAGGCGCGCACAAAGTCGTGGTCGAAATACATGGCTTCGTCGTCACCGCTGTCCTTGGCTTCCACCTGGGCGTTGAAACGGGCAGCCTGATCTTCGGCGTCATTCAGCTCCGAGAAGCCATTACCAAATTCACGGCCTGTGATGTATAGCTCAAAGCGTTCGGTCACTTCGGGGCGCTCATCGTTGGCGCGGGCCAGTGGTGAAATTTCTGTGGGGTGCTCCATGATGAAGGTGGGGTTCCACAGCTTCTCTTCGACCACTTCTTCGAAGTAAAACACCTGCAGGCTGGCCAGCGATCGGGTCGATAGCTTGTCCTTGTCTTCGCTCATGCCCAGCTTCTTGAGGGCATTGGTCAGCCATTCGCGACTGGTGACGTTGTCGCCGGCTTCGGTGAACTTGACGATGGCTTCAGGGATGGTCAAGCGCTCGAAAGGCTTGGCCAGATCGACAGGCTTGCCGCCGTACGTGCATTCCAGTGTGCCCACTGCCTTCATGGCTGCGTCGCGTACCAGTTGCTCGGTGTAGTCCATCAGGTCCTGATAGTTCCAGTAGGCCGCATAGAACTCCATCATGGTGAACTCGGGGTTGTGACGCACCGAGATACCTTCGTTACGGAAGTTGCGGTTGATCTCGAACACGCGCTCAAAGCCACCAACGATCAGGCGCTTCAAGTACAGCTCGGGCGCAATGCGCAGGTACATCTCCTGGTCCAGCGCATTGTGGTGCGTGACGAAGGGCTTGGCATTGGCGCCGCCGGGGATAGGGTGCAGCATGGGGGTTTCCACTTCCAGGAAACCGTGCTGCACCATGAAGTCACGAATACCGGCCACCGCCTTGCTGCGGGCCATGAAGCGGTTGCGCGCTTCTTCGTTCATCATCAAATCCACGTAGCGCTGGCGCACCTTTTGCTCGGGGTCTGCCATGCCGTGGAACTTGTCGGGCATGGGGCGCAGGCTCTTGGTGAGCATGCGAATCTTGGTGGCCTTGATCGACAGCTCGCCGGTCTTGGTTTTCATCAGCACGCCTTCAACGGCAATGATGTCGCCCAGATCCCACTTCTTGAAGTCGGCGTATATGTCTTCACCTACGGCATCGCGGGTGATGTAGGCCTGAATACGGCCTGTGGCATCTTGCACGGTGGCAAAACTGGCTTTACCCATGACGCGCTTGAGCATCATGCGCCCGCCTACGGAGACGGTGACCGCTTCGGCGTCCAGCGCTTGAGCATCTTTGTCGCCATAGGTTTGAACCAAAGGCAGTGCGCGGTTGGCAGGCTTGAAATCGTTGGGGAACGCCACGCTACCGCTGGCCTTGGAAGACTCGCGCAAGGCTTTGAGTTTTTCGCGGCGCTCAGCGATCAGTTTGTTTTCGTCTTGGGGGGCAGTAACTTCTGCCTCGGGAGTGTTTGGATGTTCAGACATGGATGAGCGCAGCGCTAAGGCTGAGGAGGCAAGCCAAAACCAATGATTTTAGTTTTTTTGCGCTGTTTCAGCATGCCGTTGCCACAATCTCGGCACTTTCTTTGTGAAAGCACGTTGTGACATGGTGTTGTTTATTAAATGTATAGCTGTAAGCGCTTGTATTTAAAAGGTTTTAGCAATAAATGTATCTATAAGTGCTGCTGTGTATGCGCTGGTAGCTATATTTTTAATAAGTCATTGAGAGGCAATGCCAGCCCGCTCCAGTGCATCTGTCACCAGCTCCAGCCGCAACAGCGGGCTGTCAAGCTCCAGCATCTGCAGCTGTAAATGGTCATTCATGGGCAGCAACTCACACCAGCGGTTGGCCACCCACCCGCAATCGAGAAAATGCTGTTCGCTCACATTGTCTAAATGGGGTTGCTCCAGCTTGTGCAGCACTTGCTCAAGCGCCGTGGCTGCGTGGCGCAGGTCTGCTGGAATGGGCACGGGGACATCGGCGGCCAGCAGCTGCACATCTGCCACCCACAGGCCACTGGGCAGGGGACGGGCCTGGGTCAGGCGAAACCGGTCTTTGCCAGAGCATTCAATCAGCTCCAGACCGCTGCTGAGGTGTGTTACCGAATCAATATGGGCAATGGTGCCCACAGCGTGAAATGTCTCCAGCGGCTGATCGTGCAGGCGCGTTTCATGGCCACTGCGCAGTGTGACGACACCAAATGGCGCACCTTGCTCACGACAGCAGCGCACCATCATGCGGTAACGTAGCTCAAACACTCGCAACGGCAGATAGCCACCAGGAAACAACACCGTATGCAGCGGAAAAAGTGGCAGAGAAACGAGTGTGAGCGAAGAGGTCATGGTTTCAGATACCTGTACGCTGGCTATGATGACTTGCAGTGCACATGGGGTTGCGTAGGTTGACGCCGCGCGCACTTGCATGTGGGGTGTTTTTATCCACGTAGTTCTTCAACCTTATCGATCTACATGATTGTTCAAATTCTTCAATTTTTGCTGGAAGTCATCAGCGGTTTGATTGCAGGTGCATGCCTGTTGCGGGTGTATATGCAGGCACAGCGCATACCATTTAACAACCCCGTGGGACAGCTGGTTTTTGCGCTGTCCGACTGGATCGTGATGCCGTTGCGCAAAGTCATACCCAATCGCAGTAGATACGATCTGTCCAGCCTGATCGCTGCTGTGGTGGTCGTGCTGGTGCAATACGTGCTGCTGTGGTTGCTGATGGGAGCTGGCGGCAATGTTGCTGTGGTGCCATTGCTGGCCTTGTTTGGCTTGCTGCGCATGGTGCTGACCGGTCTGATCGTGATTTTGATTGTGTACGCCATCTTGTCGTGGGTGCAGCCGCATTCGCCCATTGCAGGTGTGTTGCACCGTCTGAGCGAGCCTTTGCTGCGACCATTGCGCAAAGTGATTCCTTTGCTGGGAGGCGTTGACCTTTCGGCACTGGTGGCCATCATCGCGCTGCAGGTGCTGTTGATGATTCTCGGTAATCTGCAGTTCAGCGCGCTGGCGGGTCTGAGCGCTTTTTAAGCTCCATGCGCCTGCAGTGCAGGCGCGAGCCTGAAAGCAGGCAATAAAAAAGGCTCCTGACAAGGAGCCTTTTTTTGTAGAGGAACTATTTAGTCTTGCACGACTGCATCGGCAGGCAGACGTTGCAGCATGGCCAGGCTGCTGGCAATGGTACTGCGCAGCTCGCGGCGATCCACGATCATGTCCACGGCACCCTTGTCCTTGAGGAATTCTGAGCGCTGGAAGCCTTCGGGCAGCTTGACGCGTACGGTGGTTTCAATCACACGAGGGCCTGCAAAGCCGATCAGTGCTTTGGGCTCTGCAATCACGATGTCACCAACAAACGCAAAACCGGCAGACACACCACCCATGGTGGGGTCGGTCAGCACGGAGATATAGGGCAGGCCCTTTTTGGCCAGACGTGTCAGCGCTGCATTGGTTTTGGCCATTTGCATCAGCGACAACAGGCCTTCCTGCATGCGCGCACCACCGGTGGCGGTAAAGCACAGGAAAGGCACTTTTTGCTCAATGGCAGTCTCTACACCGCGCACAAAACGCTCGCCAACGACAGAACCCATAGAGCCGCCCATGAAGTCGAACTCAAAGCAGGCTGCAACCACTTCAATGCCCTTGACTGCGCCACCCATGACGATCAGAGCATCGGTTTCGCCTGTGTTTTCCAGCGCTTCTTTCAGGCGCTGGGGGTACTTGCGGCTGTCTTGAAACTTCAATGGGTCAACGGGAATGACTTCTTGACCAATTTCATAGCGGCCTTCGCCGTCCAGGAAATGGTTCAAGCGGGCGCGCGCACCAATGCGGTGGTGATGGCCACAGGTGGGGCATACGTTCTGGTTGCTTTCCAGATCGGTCTTGTAGAGCACCGACTCACAGCTGGGGCACTTGACCCACAGGCCTTCAGGGATCTGCTGGATGCGATCCTTGGGTTCGGTTTGCTGAATTTTGGCAGGCAGAAGTTTTTCGAGCCAGGACATACGGTTTCCTCTTCAAGGCGATCAGACTGCGCGAGAAGGGCACGCGCAGCCAAGGGTCGCATTATGCGTCCATCGTTTTGCGCACACCGCGCAAGAAATCAATGGCAAGCGGGACAATTTTTTCGTGGGGTTGATCTTCCAGCAACTGGATGATCTTGCTGCCAATGATGGCAGCATCGGCGATTTGGGCCACTGCATGGGCTGTCTGGGCATCACGGATGCCAAAGCCAACACCAACAGGCAAAGCCACATGCTTTTTGATGCGAGGCATCATTTCAGCCACAGCCTCAATGTCCAGAGCATTAGAGCCTGTTACGCCTTTGAGCGAGACGTAATAAACATAGCCGCTGGCAATACGCGCCACTTGCTGGATGCGCTCATCCGTGCTGGTTGGAGCCAGCAAGAAGATTTGATCCATCTGCTTGGCACGCAGTTTGGCTGCAAATACTTCGCTTTCTTCGGGGGGGTAGTCCACCACCAAGATGCCATCTACGCCAGCTTCAGATGCATCGTTGATGAAAGCTTCATCTCCGTGTACCTGGTCGTAGCGCTCGATAGGGTTGGCGTAGCCCATCAGCACCACAGGTGTGGTGTGGTTCTTTTGACGGAACTCACGCACATAACCCAGTACGTGCTTGAGACCTACGCCATTGGCAATTGCACGATCTCCGGCCTTTTGGATGACAGGGCCGTCAGCCATGGGGTCGGAAAAGGGAACGCCCAGCTCAATGATGTCTGAGCCAGCTTCCACCATGCCGTGCATGAGGGAAGGGGTAATGGCTGCAAACGGAAAGCCCGCAGTCACAAAAGGAATCAATGCCTTGCGGCCTTCTTCATTCAGTTTTTCAAAGGTGGCGGCAATACGGCCTGTGTTCGGGCTCATGCTGTTGGCCCTCCCTTCACGGTCAGACCGCGCATGGAGGGGCGGTCATAAAAATCTTCACCTGACAGGTCTGCCACGGTGCCAATGTCCTTGTCACCACGACCAGACAGGTTGACCAGGATGGACTGCTCGGGCTTCATGGTTTTTGCCAGCTTCATGGCATAAGCCACTGCGTGGCTCGATTCCAGCGCAGGAATGATGCCTTCAGCGCGGCACAGGTAGTGGAACGCTTCCAGCGCTTCCTGGTCGGTAATGCCCACATAGGTGGCGCGACCAAGTTCTTGCAGCCATGCATGCTCGGGGCCTACGCCGGGGTAGTCCAGACCAGCACTGATGGAGTGTGTCTCCAGAATCTGCCCATTGTCATCTTGCATGATGAACGTGCGGTTGCCGTGCAGCACGCCAGAGCTGCCTTTTTGCAAGGAGGCCGAATGCTTGCCGGTGTCCAGCCCCTCGCCTGCCGCTTCCACACCAATGAGCTGGGTGTTTTCAAACGGAATGTAGGGGTAGAAGATGCCCATGGCGTTAGAGCCACCACCGACGCAGGCGACCACGACGTCAGGCTGCTCGTTGGCCATCTTCAATTCCTGGAAGATTTCAGGCATCTGCGTGAGGCACTCGGTGCCAATCACGCTTTGAAAATCTCGCACCATGGCCGGGTAGGGCGCAGGGCCAGCCACCGTGCCGATGATGTAGAAAGTGCTGTCCACGTTGGCCACCCAGTCGCGCATGGCTTCGTTGAGTGCGTCTTTGAGTGTCTTGGAGCCGGATTCCACAGGAATCACGGTGGCTCCCAGCAACTTCATGCGGTAGACATTGGGGCTTTGGCGCTTGACGTCTTCGGCTCCCATGTACACCACGCATTCCAGGCCGTAGCGGGCGCAGATGGTGGCTGTTGCAACTCCGTGCTGGCCAGCGCCTGTCTCCGCAATGATGCGGGGCTTGCCCATGCGCTTGGCTAGCATGGCCTGACCAATTACGTTATTGATCTTGTGCGCGCCGGTGTGGTTGAGGTCTTCGCGCTTGAGGTAGATCTGCGCACCGCCCATCTCACGGGACATGCGGGCTGCGTGATAGACCGGTGATGGGCGACCCACAAAGTGGGCCAGCTCTGATTTGAATTCAGCAACGAATTCAGGATCGTTTTGGTACTTGGCATAGGCTTGGCGCAACTCGACCAGAGCATGGGTCAGTGTTTCGCTGGCAAAGCTGCCGCCATAGGAGCCGAAATGGCCGTTGGCATCGGGGTAGGAATATTCGAACATCAGGATTAGGGGGCAATTTGAGCATCGGCGGCACGTACGGCAGCAACGAAGCGTTGGATTTTTTCAGCATCCTTGATGCCCTTGAGCGGTAGTCCGTCAGGGCTGGTGGCTTCTACGCCGGAGCTGACATCAACTGCCAAAGACAGGCAGCGGGGTCGTACTTGACGGATGCCATCGGTCACGTTTGCAGGCGTAAGCCCACCAGACAAAACGAGGTGAGCGTTGACGCTTGTTGGAAGCAGTGACCAATTGAATGCTTTGCCTGCACCACCGTAGCCGTCCACATGGGCGTCTAACAAAATGGCCTGGGCCTGAGAGTATTGATCTGCGTATTTTACGAGGTCAAAGCCCTTGGCGTCGTCGCCTAGGGGAATGCGTGCTGCGCGCACAAAGCGATGGCGTCCATTTTGTGTGGCTGTGGCGCAGCTTTGTGGCGTTTCGTCCCCGTGAAATTGCAGTAAAGCATGGGGAATAGCGTTTAACGCGGCATTAACTTCGGTGATGGCTGCGTTGACAAAAAGCAGCACAGGGGTGACGAACGGTGGCAACCGCTGTGCCAATTGGACAGCCTGCTGCAGATTGACGGCCCTAGGGCTGGGTGCATACAGCACAAAACCCACAGCATCTGCGCCAGCGGCAACTGCTGCATCCACATCGCATGCGCGGGTGAGACCGCAGATTTTGATGCGCGTGCGAGAAATAGGAGCGTTTAGCGCTTGATGCATATGCGATTGGGGCAGTTTTTTGCTTAAGGTAGCCAGTCAAAGCCGGGGACGCGGTCAGGCAGATTCCACTTCGAATCGTACACGGGGCCCATGAAATAAAGGCCATGGGGCGAGAAGGTGGGTGCTGCCGCATCACGTGAGCGGGCTGCCAGTACTTCTAACATCCATTCAGGCCGATAAGAGCCCTCGCCCACAGCAATCAGGCAGCCCATGATGTTGCGCACCATGTGATGCAAGAACGCTGTGCCCTCAAACTCAAAATGCCAATAGCAGCATTCCATCTCGCGGTGCAGGGATGACACCACGGAACGGCGCGTGATATCAATACGGTGGAGGGTTTTGACGGGCGTTAAGGCCTGACAGGCTGCGGCACGGAAGGAAGAAAAATCGTGCTCGCCGATCAAGTAAGAGGCGGCTTGGCGCATGGCATCGCCATTGAGCTCATTGAACACCCAGCCCACGCGGCCCGCTTCTACGCTGGGGCGAACAGGCGACTGCAGCAGCACATAGGCGTAGCGGCGAGAGGTAGCGCATGCGCGGCTGTGGAAAGCTGCAGGCACCTCGCGCGCCCACTGCACGGCAATGTCAGGTGGCAAAAAGGTGTTGGTGCCGCGCACCCACGAGCTTTCAGGGCGCTGTAGCTCCGTATCAAAGTGCACGACTTGCATAAGTCCGTGCACCCCTGAGTCCGTGCGCCCTGCGCACAAAGTAGACACAGCATGCGTAGCAAAGCGGCCTAGGGCCGCTTCGAGTTTGTCTTGAACGGTTTTGCCGTTCGTTTGGCTTTGCCAGCCGTTGTAGGTCTGGCCGTTGTAGCTTACCCCTAGGGCTATGCGCATGGCGGCTCCTGGGCAAGCGGCTGTGCCGCTTCAGAAAAAATACAGTAGTTCAATCAATTTCAGACAGCATCTTCTGTGCGCGTTCCTTGAGCGGGCTGCTGGCTTCTGCCAGAACTTCCTCAATCAGAGATCTCGCACCTTCGCTGTCGCCGATAGCGTTGAATTCCTGAGCCAAGTCGAGCTTGGTGGACAGGGGGTCATCGGCGAGATTGTGCACCGGCTCGGCTTGTGCTGCAGATTCAGGGGTTGCACCCAGGTCCAGATCCAGAGAGCCAAGGTCAAATTCATCGCCTGCGACAGCGGCAGCGGCAGGTACTTCAGCCACTGGTGTGGCAGGAGCCTGGGGGTCTTTGGCGGCAGCAGGGCTGTCAAGATCAAAATCCAGGCCGTCGTCCTGGTGCGTATCTGCTGCAGGGGTGGTGGTGGATGCAGGAGGTATTTCGAAGCCGGACAAGTCCAGATCCAGATCACCCAGCTCTTGCGCCGTATTGTCCTCAGCCATCAGGGTATCTTGCACCAGGGTGGGCGGCTCCAAATCGGTGAGATCAGTTACATCCAGCTGGCTGTCCAAGGTGTTTGGACGATCCAGCGCAGCAAAGTCATCATCAGAGGGCAAAGGCGCGGCAGCAGGTATGTCTGCTGCGCTGGTCTGGCTGGTCAAACCGTCATCAGGCAGGTCCAGATTCAGATCAATATCAGGGATCGTGTTTGCAGCGGCAGCGGCCACCGCAGTGGTGGCAACTGCGCTGCCTGCGGTATCTGGCTTGATGGTGTTCAAGGCAGCCGCGAATGCAGACGTTGGCTTGCTGGCCGCAGTGCCCGCAGCAGAGCTGGCGGCTGCAAAGAATGGGTTGGTCGGGTCCATGTTGCGGCCCATCTCAACCACGCGTTGCCACTCTGGATCGTGGCTCTGGCTGACATGCTGCATGGTCTGCGCGATGCTTTCCAGTGCTTTGATGTCGTTGCGTTTGACGTAGATTTCTGCCAGCTTGACATGGATAGACAAGCGTTCAGGCTGGTTGCGCAAGGCCTCTTTCAGAATTTCTTCTGCTTGAACGTCGCGGCCATAAGCCAAATAAACATCCGCTTCAGCCACGGCATCAACATCTCCGCCGCCATCCAGCTGGCTCGGGGCGTAGGCCATGGTAGAGGCGCCTGTGTCGGCATTGTTGGTGTCTACCTGCTGTCCACCGCTGCTACCGAAAAAAGAATCCGGGTGCAACTGGCTATCGCCCATGCTTGGGTCTGCAGCAGCTTGCGCAGCACGACGGCGCTTCCAGGCGCTGTAGCCCAAAAAGCCCAGCAACAAGGCGATCAGGCCACCGCCTGCGGGGATCAGCGGGTTGTCCAGCAAATCGTCAACGAAAGACGGTGCAGCCGGTGCGGGAGTGATGGCCGGAGCGGGTTTCTTTTGCACAGCAGGCTTTGCTGCGCTGTCAGCGGCTGCCACTGGAGCTTGAGGCTCAGCTTGCGCTGTGGCCTCTGTGGGGCTATCAGTTCTATCAGTTGCCGAGCTGGATGGCTCAGTGACCGAAGGGGTGGCCACTTCGATGGTGGGCGCAGCAGACGCAGAATCGGCAGCGTCTGCTTGTGCTGGGGGTGTGGCAGGTGCTGGTGCACTGTCTGCAGCAGAGGTCGGTGGCGTGCTGGCAGCCGTGGTGCTGGTGTTTTGTGTCAGTTCATTGAGTTCTGCCAAATTGCGCTGCAATTCATTGAGACGATTGCTCTGGTCATTGGCTTGCTTTTGCGCGGCCAGTTTTTCGTCTGAAGCTGCAGCGCTTTGTACGGAACTCTTGGATAAAGTCAGCTTGTCAGGTGTGCCGGCTGCGGGGCTGGCATCTTCGACATGGGTCTGGACCTGCCCACCAGAGCTGCGATCGGCGGCCTGGACGGCGGCCTGTGGAGCCTTGGAGGCCAGGCTGCGGCGGTAGGCATTGAAGTCACGGCTTTGTGCAGCGACGATCTTGCGTGCTTCTGTTGCAGACGTTTGCAGCGCCTGCTCGCGGCTGGGCATTTGCACCACAGCGCCTGCACGGATGCGGTTCACGTTGCCATTGATAAAGGCATTGGGGTTGCTTTGCAGCATGGCCACCAGCATCTGGTCCAGCGAAACCCCTGTGGGGCGGTTGGCGTTGGCAATCTGGCCTGCGGTATCGCCAGAGCGCACGCGCGTTGATTTTTCAGCGGGCTCTGCTGCTGGCGCGCTGACCGCTGGGGCGGGTGCAGGGCGTGTGGCCCGCTGAGGGGCTGTGCTGCTGGATGCATAGCTGCGGCCCGCAACTGAAGCAGGTGCCGGGGCCGCGATCTGCGCAGCCTGCGCAGGGGCAGCGGCGGTACGCTGGCTGGAAGGCGGGTCGAGCAGTACGGTGTAGCTGCGCACCAAGTGCCCGGTACTCCACTGTGTCTCAAGCACCAGATCAATAAACGGATCCTGAAGCGGTGTGTTGCTGCTCAGGCGCAGGCTGGCAGTGCCATCGGCGTTACGGTGCAGCTGTACCTGGATGGAGCGTGCAGCGTTGCTGTAGTCCATGCCTTGTGCACGGAAAATTTCAGGCGATGCAATCTGAGCCGCCAAGCTATTGAGCTCAGCGGTGGTGGCTTGTGGAATGGCAATCTCGGCACGCAGTGTTTCACCCAAGGCAGATTGCACCCGGATAGAGCCTAGTGCCAAGGCGGCGGCATCGGTGGGTGTCAGTGCAGCAGAGACGAAGGCGGCTGCGGCCAGAGCTGAAAGTTTCCAACGATGCATGTTTGCGGTCACGTTCAAAATAATGTTGCACCGCATAGCTTGCGGTGAGTGTCTTTTCGGTATGGCAAGACCAGTCTCTCCCGCTGGCAAGGCACTGATAAAGACCATAGCAGCATTGCCAGGGGGTGACAAGCAAGCTTAAAACACGAAAAGGACGTGTTGTGCCGTGCTGGGAGCTGGATGGGGGAGATTATGACAAGCCAAAGTGCTGAACTTGCAACTGAGCGCATCCATTGACTACGCAGGGGGAAATTTCTAGCTGTACAGGAGTGTGATAGTTCTTTGCGCACAGTGGGGCTGCGGCGTTGCCGCTGAACGACAAGCCTGCTGCGGTGCAGACCCGGCCAAAAAAAAAGAGGAAGCCTAAGCTTCCTCCTTTGAGCGAAGAATGAGTGCTTACTTGGCCAGCAAGATGCGCAGCATGCGGCGCAGTGGCTCGGCTGCGCCCCACAGCAACTGGTCACCAATGACGAAGGCCGACAGGTACTCGGGGCCCATGTTCAGCTTGCGCACGCGTCCCACGGCCACTTGCAGACCGCCGGTGGTGGCTGCAGGGGTCAGTTCCTTGACGGTTTCTGCGCGGTCATTGGCTACGAACTTGACCCAGTTGTTGCCGCCCTTGATCAGTGCTTCGATTTCAGCAAGCGGCAGATCTTTCTTGAGCTTCAAAGTCAAAGCCAGTGAGTGGCAGCGCATGGCGCCAATGCGCACGCACAGGCCGTCGACTGGAATGGTGGCTTCGGTGCCAAGGATCTTGTTGACTTCAGCCTGGCCCTTCCACTCTTCCTTGGACTGGCCGTTGGGCAGCTGCGCATCGATCCAGGGGATCAGGCCGCCAGCCAGCGGCGCACCGAAGAATTCGGTGGGCACATCGGTGCGAATGGTCTGGGCCACTTTGCGGTCGATTTCCAAAATAGCCGATGCGGGGGTGGCCAGCTCGTCAGCCACGGCTGCGTGCACTACGCCCATGCCCTTGAGCAGTTCGCGCATGTGGTTGGCACCACCGCCCGATGCCGCCTGGTAAGTCATGGAAGACACCCACTCCACCAGGCCAGCCTTGAACAAGCCGCCCAGGCCCATCAGCAAGATGGAGTTGGTGCAGTTGCCGCCAATCCAGTTCTTGCCGCCGGCGGCCAGCTTGGTCTGGATCAGGTCGTTGTTGACAGGGTCCAGCACGATGACGGCGTCGTCTTCCATGCGCAGCGAGGATGCGGCATCAATCCAGTGGCCGCTCCAGCCTGCTGCGCGCAGCTTGGGGAACACTTCCTTGGTGTAGTCGCCGCCTTGGCAGGTGATGATGATGTCGCACTTGGACAGCTCGGCAACGTCGTTGGCGTCTTTGAGGGTGGTGTGCACGGTGGCCATTGCGGGGGCTTTGCCGCCTGCGTTGGAGGTGGAGAAGAACACGGGCTCGATCAGTGCGAAGTCACCTTCGGCCTGCATGCGGTCCATCAGCACCGAGCCGACCATACCGCGCCAGCCAACCAAACCTACCAATTGCTTGCTCATTTTGAAACGCCCTTAACGAAGTTGCGAAAAACAGATGTGAATGTGCTCAATCTGGCTTCTTGCACCCGGCTCGTCTGGCCGGGAAAGGGCGCGCGACGAACCGGGCTGGGTCAGCCTTTAATCGTCGTAATGGTTGTCGCGCACGCGGCCACGGCTGCCGGCAAGGCAGTTGTCATGGGGACGGTGTGGGGGCGGGCGGCAAACATGGAGATGGATTGTAGCTTAACTAATGCGGCGTTAGAGAATCTAATCTCCAATCACCACATGGATTGCAAAGTTGCATTGTGGCGCTGAATGCGCGACGTTGCACATGAAAGTTGCTTGGCTGGCTTCAGCCAGCTTGATGCCAGCCGCGTGGCGCTGAGGCACACGCGGCTGAAGCTGGTTTACACCGCAGCCAGTGCGGCCACGACGGCATCACCCATTTCACGGGTGGTGACCTTGGTGGTGCCAGCGCTGTAGATGTCGGCGGTGCGCAGGCCATCGGCCAGCACTTTTTGCACGGCAGCTTCAATTTTCTGTGCGGCGGCTTCCTGGTTGAGCGAGAAGCGCAGCATCATGGCGGCCGACAAAATGGTGGCCAGTGGGTTGGCAATGCCTTTGCCAGCAATGTCAGGGGCCGAGCCGTGGCTGGGCTCATACAGGCCCTGGCCCTTGCTGTTGAGCGATGCCGAAGGCAGCATGCCAATGGAGCCGGTCAGCATGGAGGCTTCGTCGGACAGAATGTCGCCAAACATATTACCGGTGACCACCACGTCAAAGCGCTTGGGCTCTTTGACCAGTTGCATGGCGGCGTTGTCCACGTACATGTGGTCCAGCGCCACATCAGGGTACTGCTTGCCCACTTCGGTGACGACGTCTTTCCAGAACTGGAAGGTTTCCAGCACGTTGGCCTTGTCAACGCTGGTCACGCGCTTGCTGCGTTTTTGCGCAGCCTGAAAGGCTACGTGGGCAATGCGCTCGATCTCGGGCTTGGAGTAGCGCATGGTGTCAAACGCTTCTTCTGCACCGGGAAAGTGGCCGTCAGTGGCCACGCGGCGGCCACGGGGCTGGCCAAAATAGATGTCGCCAGTCAGCTCGCGGATGATCAGAATGTCCAGACCCGAGATCAACTCGGGCTTGAGGCTGGAGGCATCTACCAGCTCTTTGTAGCAAATGGCTGGGCGGAAGTTGGCGAACAGGCCCATGTGCTTGCGCAGGCCAAGAATAGCCTGCTCGGGGCGCAGAGGGCGATCCAGTGTGTCGTACTTCCAGTCGCCCACTGCGCCAAACAGTACGGCGTCGGATTCCATCGCCAGCTTCAAGGTGGACTCGGGCAAGGGGTGGCCGTCTGCTTCGTAGGCGGCGCCGCCTACGGGAGCGGTTTCCATCTCAAAGTTCAGCTCCAGTGCGTTGAGCACTTTGACGGCTTCTGCAACGATTTCTGGGCCAATGCCGTCGCCGGGCAAGACTGCGATTTTCATGTTGTTCCTAGACTTTTTAATAGCTATCAACGCTTGCTGTGCTTACGTTTCAGATAGAAAACTATTTGAAATGTATGTGCAGTAAGCGCTAGTAGCTCATTTATTTATAGATTTGTGTAAATGACTCAGGCTTGCACCAGCGAACGTGACAGCCAGGGCTTTTGTGTCAGACGCTCGGCTTCAAAGGCCTTGATCTTGTCGGCGTGGCGCATGGTCAGGCCAATGTCGTCAAAACCGTTGAGCAGGCAGTACTTGCGAAACGCAATGACGTCAAAAGGTATTTCTTGGCCTTGTGGGCGCACGATGACCTGGCGCTCCAGGTCAATCGTCAACTCGTAACCGGGGAAGGCTTGAACTTCGTGGAACAGCTGCTCGATCGTGGCCTCGGGCAGCACGATGGGCAGCAGGCCGTTCTTGAAGCTGTTGTTAAAGAAGATGTCAGCAAAGCTGGGGGCCAAAATGGCGCGAAAGCCGTATTGGTCCAGTGCCCATGGCGCATGCTCGCGGCTGGAGCCGCAGCCAAAGTTCTTGCGCGTGAGCAAAATGCTGGCGCCTTTGTAGCGTGGCTGGTTCAGCACAAAGTTAGGGTTGGGCTTGCGTGCGGACTCGGGCACGCCGGGCTCACCGGGCTGGTCCAGATAGCGCCATTCATCAAAGGCGTTGGCGCCAAAGCCGGTCTTTTTGATCGACTTCAGAAACTGCTTGGGAATGATGGCGTCGGTGTCGACGTTTTCGCGGTCCATGGGGGCCACGAGGCCCTTGTGTATGGTGAATTTTTGCATGGCAGGCGTGTTCAAAAGTTAGGCGGCAGCATGGCAAACGGCTTCAATATTGTGGCCGTCTAAATCCAGCACGAACGCGCCGTAATAGTTGGGGTGGTAGTGCGGGCGCAGGCCGGGGGCTCCGTTGTCGCGCCCACCTGCGGCGATGGCTGCCGCGTAGAAGTCATCCACTTTTTGGCGGCTATCCACAGCAAAGGCCACGTGAATCGGTGGCACGTTGGGTGTGCCCGCGGAGATCCAGAAGTACGGTTTGGGCGCTGGGCCAAAGCCTGCCGTATCGGTGTGGCCGGTTTCGGCGGCAGACAGAACCATGACGAGTTCATAACCAATCGGCGCCAAAGCCTTTTGGTAGAAGGCTTTGCTGTTTGCGAAGTGGCTTACAGAAATACCCAGGTGGTCGATCATGGCGCAGTCCTTTTTTAACGGTTAGACGAGCAAGTCATCGCGCGGCGCGTTCAATGGCGTTGCCGGCTTTTTGCACGTCCTGGCCAATGCCCTGGACAGTGTTGCAAGCGCCCAGGGTAAAGGCCAGGCCAATCAAAAGAATCGAGAAGGAAGGCTTCATGAGGGTCTCTCGGTCTGTTGCGTCAATGGTGGGTTAAGTGAACTTGCGGATGTCCACAAAGTGGCCGTGGATGGCGGCAGCCGCTGCCATGGCGGGGCTGACCAAGTGCGTGCGGCCACCCGCGCCCTGACGGCCTTCGAAGTTGCGGTTGGAGGTGGAGGCGCAGCGCTCGCCGGGCTCCAGCCGGTCAGCGTTCATGGCCAGGCACATGGAGCAGCCCGGTTCGCGCCACTCGAAGCCTGCGGCCTTGAAGATGACGTCCAGGCCTTCGCGCTCGGCCTGCTCTTTTACGAGGCCAGAACCGGGCACGACCATGGCCAGCTTGATGTTCTTGGCCACTTTCTGGCCCAGCTTTTTCACCACGGCTGCGGCTTCGCGCATGTCTTCAATGCGGCTGTTGGTGCATGAGCCAATGAACACCTTGTCGACAAAAATATCGCTCAAAGGTTTGCCCGGCTCCAGCGCCATATAGGTCAGCGCGCGCTCGATGGCTCCGCGCTTGTTGCTGTCTTTTTCCTTGTCGGGATCGGGCACGCTGTCATCCACGCCCAGCACCATTTCGGGGGAGGTGCCCCATGTCACTTGCGGCACGATGTCGGCAGCGTTGAGCTCAACCACGGCGTCAAACTTGGCGCCTGCGTCTGAGTGCAGCGTCTTCCAGTAGGCGACGGCGGCATCCCACTCAGCACCCGTGGGTGCCAGAGGGCGACCCTTGACGTAGTTGATGGTTTTGTCGTCCACAGCCACAAGGCCAGCACGCGCACCGCCTTCGATGGCCATGTTGCACACGGTCATGCGGCCTTCAATGCTCAGGTCACGGATGGCCTGCCCAGCAAACTCAATGGTGTAGCCCGTGCCGCCAGCGGTGCCAATCTTGCCAATGATGGCCAGCACAATGTCTTTGGCGGTTACACCGGGTGCCACTTTGCCATTGACTTGCACCAGCATGTTCTTGGCCTTTTTGGCCAGCAGCGTTTGCGTTGCCATGACGTGTTCGACCTCGGAGGTGCCAATACCGTGCGCCAGCGCACCGAATGCTCCGTGGGTAGAGGTGTGGCTGTCGCCGCACACCACCGTCATGCCGGGCAGAGTGGCGCCTTGCTCAGGGCCCATCACATGAACAATGCCCTGGCCCTTGTCCATGAAGGGAAAGAAGGCCGCGGCACCAAACTCGGCAATGTTGGTGTTGAGCGTGACGATCTGCTCTTTGCTGATGGGGTCGGCAATGCCGTCGTAGCCATGTTCCCAGCCGGTGGTGGGCGTGTTGTGGTCGGCAGTGGCCACCACAGAGCTGATGCGCCACAGCTTGCGGCCCGCCGCCCGCAGACCTTCAAAGGCCTGTGGGCTGGTCACCTCATGCACGAGGTGGCGGTCAATGTACAAAATGGAGGTGCCGTCTTCCTCGGTGTGGATGACGTGCTCATCAAAAATCTTGTCGTAAAGGGTGCGTCCCATGGTGTTCTCTTCTTTGTGGGGTGGGAAGTTGTCTCTTGAAATTTTAGGCAGACGCCTTGGGGGTCTGCTCCCAGCCTTTGCCGAGGTGTTCCACAAGCAACCGCGATGTCACGGGCAGCGCGTCAAAGTCACGGGCAACCAGACTGAGCGAACGCTGCGCCCAGGCGTCTGTTAAAGGCACACTCTTCAAATTGCCCACGCCGTGCATGAGCTCAAACGCACGATCGGGGATCAGGCCAACGCCCAGGCCGTTGTCGATCATGCGGCACATGGCATCCAGGCTTGTGACCTGAATGCGCTGATGTAAGGGGTGGCCTGAGCGTGCTGCTGCACCGCGCATGGCCAGGCTGATGGAGCTGCCGCCGTGCAGGCCCACGATGTCCCACTCCAGCACCTCTTCAAACGCAATCGATTCGCGTGTGGCCAGCGGGTGCTCTTGTGGCACGACCAGCACCAGGTTGTCGGTGCGGTAGGGGCGAATCTGCAAGCCGTTGGAGCTGGCTTGGCCCATGTTGCAAATACCGATATCTGCCGTGCCTTCCTGCACGGCCTGCAGCACGTCGGCAGACAGGTGCTCTTGCAGGTCAATCTTGATTTGCGGGTGTTCCTTGCTGAAAGCGCCCAGGTCTTCAGGCAGAAACTGCACGATGGCAGAGATGGTGGCGTGTACACGCACATGTCCGCGCACCCCGTCTGCGTATTCCGACAGCTCGCCCTGCATGCGCTCCAGTCCGTACAGCACGTTGCGTGCGTGGTGCAGCAGGCTCTCGCCGGCGGGCGTCAGCGTGACGCCGCGGCTGTGGCGGTACAGCAGGGCGGTGTCTACTGCAGCTTCCAGATCGGACAAGCGTTTGCTCACTGCAGAGGCGGCAATGTACTCACGCTCGGCAGCGCGGCCAATGCTACCCAGCTCGCACACAGCTACAAACAGCTGCAAAGAGGTTAAATCGATACGGCGTGCAAAACTGCGCTCGGAATTCTTCATGGCGGGGGATCGTTTTTCAGTCTTCTCGTTTTGAGAAGTTAAATGGATTTTCCCACCATGTTCACCTGCTTGTCATCGTGCAATGCGAAGTCTCAGGGTATCTAAGCACCAACCCAGCCATCGTTTTTCACGATGGTTCGGGTGGATTTAAAGAAAATATGAGTGCATGTCGCCCATTTTTTAAGGCATTTGCAATGCTTTTAACTTGTAAAGCCAGATAGCAAAAGCGGCACCAGCTCCTTTTATAGAAGCGGGTGCCGCTTTTGCGTAAAGCTGAACGGGTGAACGCTGCTTTAGAAGTTGTAGCGCAGGTTGACGCCTGTGCTCCAGTTGCGGCCGGGGGCACTTTCGTAATAGCGGTTGTTGCCATCGTTGACGATGACAGAGCCGACGTACTGGCGGTCAAACAGGTTGTCCACGCGGGCAAAGGCGTTGAGCGTCCAGTCACCCAGATTTTTGGTGTAACCGACGCTGGCCGAGGCAATGGCAAAAGACGGTGCAGCTTCGCTGTTGGCATCGTTGACATAGACCTTGCCTGCGTGCTGGGCCGATATGCCCAAACGCCATGCAGCGGTGGGGCGGTAGTTCACGCCCACAAACAGGTTTTGCTTGGACAGGCCGGGCAGCATATTGCCTGCCGTTGCCTTGCCCGATTCCTGCCGGAATGTGGCATTCAGGTAGGTGTAGGCAGCCTGTACATCCCACTGTCGCGACAGCTGGATGTCGGCTTGCAGCTCTGCGCCGTAGCGGCGGGTTTTGCCTGCGTTGCGGTAGGTGGTGCGGCCACCACCGCTGGTGTCGCTGACGATTTCGTCGTCGGTGCTCGAATGGAACACCGCTGCGCTCCACATGCCCTTGATGTCGCCGGTCAGGCGCTGGCGGTAGCCCAGCTCGTACTGGGTGCTGACGCTGGGTTGCAGTGCCGTGTTCATGCCGCTGCCACCATCTGCGCGGTAAGACATTTCAGCCAGGGTGGGGGTTTCAAAGCCACGGCCTGCGCTGGCGTACACCGTGTCATTGCTGGTCAGCTGGTGTGACAGTGCAACAACGGGCAAAAACTGGTGGTGCGTTGCCGTGCCGGAGTCATCAGGGTTGGTGGGGCCCTTGATGAAGTCATCTTCCACCTTGAACTTCACGCGGCTGTAGCGCAGGCCAGTGTCCAGCGTCCATGTGGGGGCCAGTTTCCAGGTGGCTTGCACATAGGGATCGGTGTTGGTGATGGTGTTTTTTTCATCGCGGGTCAAACTACCTTTGACTCCCAGCTGGCTGCCAATAAAGTTTTTGTACCCTTTGCGATCTTCTTGCACGGTGTCCAGCGCCAGACCCGCAGTGACGGTGACGGGAACCGCCGCACCGTCAAACTTGCCGGTCCAGCGTGCATCCAGGCCTGCGTAATCGCGCGACATATCAATCACACCACCCGCGTGGCTGGCCGCTGCTTGCGGGCCGGGGGGAATGGACTGGTACTGCTCCATCGAGCGGTGGCCTGCATAGGCCGTCAACGCCACGCTGTGGTTGGCGTTCAGGCGGCGCTCGTACGTAGCGCCAACCTGCGTCTGCTCTAGTGATTTGCGGGTGTTGTACTGCTCTGCCACGCCTGAAGACTGCCGTGGGTTGGCCTGGTATTGCGCCCAAGTCAGCCCTTGGGGGTCTTGTGCATCCGTCTTCATGGTGTTGGCGGTGATGGTCAGGCGCGCGTCCTCTCCTATGGCCGTGCTCAGCTTGGCATTGGCCACGTTGCGGTCGGCTGCACTGTGGTCGCGGTAGCCATCGGTCAGGAAGCGGCTGGCGCTGACCACGTAGCTCAGGCCCTGCGCTGTCTGTCCGCCGGCTTTGGCCGCAAAACGCTGCTGGCCATCGCTACCGAATGACACGCCGCCTTCGGCAAAGGGGCGACCCTCAGGTGTTTCTGTAAATACACTGACCACGCCGCCAGCGGAGTTGCCATGCAGGGCCGAGTAAGGTCCGCGCAGCACTTCTACGCGGTCAATGCTGCTGATGTCGATGTGTGACAGGGAACCCTGTCCATCCGGCATGGTGGCGGGAATGCCATCCACATACAGGCGTACGCCGCGCAGGCCGAAGGTGGAGCGTGCACCGTAGCCACGGATGGACAGCTGCAAATCCTGGGCGTAGTTCTGGCGGTTTTTAATTTGCAGGCCGGGCACGCCGCCCAGGCTCTCAGACAGGTTGACCTGCATCTGACGGTCGCGCACTTGCTCGCCATCCAGCACGGTGGCCGAGGCGGGCAGCGCCTGCAGGCTGGGCGAGCCGGTGGCCGAGCGCACTTCAATGGTGTTCAGTGTGGGAGTGGCTGTTTGGGCGTGTGCGGCAAAAACGATGGTGCTGAGCAGTACAGCAATGGCTTGGCTCTGGGCGGAATGGGTAAAAACAGGCATGCGAAATCCGGCAGTCAAAATACGACAAGGTTCAGAATTGATCAGTGCTAAATGCTATGTGTTTGCAAGCGATCAATGACAAAGCAACAGAAAGAGTCCATGCGCTGACCGTTGCTTTGTGACTAGCAAACTAAAAAGGTGGCCTGGGCCACCTTTTGTCGGTCTGCTTTACTTTTTAGGTAAAGCGTAGGCGATCACGTAGTCGCCCTTGTCAGCCGTCATGCGTGCACCACCGGCAGACACCACGACAAACTGGCGACCAGTTTCTGGTGACAGGTACGTCATGGGGGTGGCTTGTGCACCCACGGGCAGACGGCCCTTCCACAGTTCCTTGCCGGACTTGTTGTCAAAAGCACGCAGGTAGTAATCCTGTGTACCTGCAAAGAACGTCAAGCCGCCAGCAGTCGAGAATGGGCCCGACAGCGATGGCATGCCCACAGGCACAGGCAAGCTGGCGCGGATGCCCTTAAGCTTGCTGTCTTCTACGGTGCCGACCGGAACTTGCCAGGCAATGGTCTTGGTGTTCAGGTCAATCGCAGTCAGGTTGCCCCATGATGGCTGGTGGCAAGGCAGACCCAGGAAAGAGTTGAATGCACCACGGATGGCTTGGTAGCCCGTGCCTTCTTGCAGGTGGGTGGCCCACGATGCGTTGGTGATGTCGTTTTCCTTGAGTTCAGCCAGCTTTTGCGCTGCGCCTTCCTGGGGGTGCAGGAAACCGATCTGCGGCATGATCATGTCGTTGACGATCAGCATGCCGGTACGCTTGTCGTAAGTGTGGCCACCCCAGTTAAAGCCACCGTAGTAGCCGGGGTAGATCAGGGTCATCTTGTCGGTCAGCTTGGTGAACGGGCCGTCATACGCCAGTTGCTTGAACTTGATGCGGCAGTACAGCTGGTCGAACATGGTGGCGCCCCACATGTCCTTTTCAGTCATGTCCATCTTGGCCACTTGGGGCATGCCCACCGACCAAGGCTGTGTGGCAGATGCGGGGGCATCGCCAGGCATGACGTTCTGAGGCGCGGCACGCTCTTGTACGCTGGCCAAAGGCTTGCCGTTGGTGCGGTCCAGCAGGAACAGCTGGTGTGTTTTGGTGGCCAGCACCAGGCCTGGAGTGACCCCGCCCTTGTCGTCAGGCACATCTACCAAGGTGGGAGGGGTGCCGTTGTCGTAGTCCCAGGTGTCCATGTGCAGCGTCTGGTAGTTCCAGGCTTCACGGCCAGTTGCGCCCTTCAAGGCCACGACAGTGGTCGCGTACTTGTTCATGGCTTCGGTGCGGTGTGCACCCCAGAAGTCAGGCGTGGCATTGCCCAAAGGCAGGTAAATCAGATCCAGCTTGGCGTCGTAGGCCCCATGCGACCAGAAGTTGGGCGTGCCCTTGGTGTAAGTCTCGCCTTCAGGTGGCAGCTTGGTGATGTCTGCGTTGCCCAGATCCCATGCCCAGTCCAGCGAACCATCTTTGAGGCTGTAGGCACGAACCACGCCAGAAGGCTGTTCAGTCTTTTTGCCGTCCCAGACCCAGCCACCGATGACGACACGCTCGCCAGCCACGAGTGGCTGCGATGTGGGCATGTAGTAGAAATCCTGATATTGGCCCATACCCACACTCAGGTCGGTATAGCCTTTGCCGGTATCGCCAAAACCATCGCAGACTTCACCCGTCTGCGCATCCAGCGCCCACAGGCGTGCGTCTTTGTCGGTGGTGATGATGCGAGCTTCGCACTTGGCCGGTGCCTTGCCTTCAGACTTGGCAGCCTTGAATGCGGGCACTTCGTAGTAAGCCACGCCACGGCAGCGGCTCCACCACTTGTTTTCGCGGGTTTTGGGATCAAACACCCACTTTTCTTCGCCGGTTTCAGCGTTCAGTGCAATGACCTTGTTTTGCGGAGTGCACAGGTAGACCGAGTCACCCACCTGAATGGGGGTGTTCTGGTCTTCGTTGCCACCACCGGTTTGTGCGCCGGTGCGGTAAGTCCAGGCCACTTCCAGCTTGTTGACGTTGCCTGCATTGATCTGGTCAAAGGGGGCAAAGCGGGTGCTGTCAGCGTCACGGCCGTAATGGGTCCAGCTGTTGGCTTCACTTTTGGCATCGGTGACAACGGCAATGTCGTTGACGATCTCAGTGCCCTTGTTGGCCGTGTTCTCAACCACGCCGTGGGGGGTGAAGATGGAGGCCGCGCCTGCAAGCAACACAAGCGCTTGAATGGCCGCGGCAGGCATTGCAATCTTTTTGGAGGCAGGGCGCAGGGCGCGCATCGCCAAGGCTGCAACCAGACCCAGCACCAGCACAGGGGCCAGGCGGGGAACCAGAGCCCAGAAGCTGGTACCAGCTTCAGCCAGCGCCCATATCACGGTGCCAACGACAACGGCCAGATACAGCTGCGCGCCCTGAATCTTGGCGCGGGCTAGCAAAGCACCGGCGACCAACGTTGCAGCGCCCGCCAAAAGGTAATACCAGGAGCCGCCCAGCGAAGCCAGGCGGATACCGCCGACGAGCAGGGCCAGGCCCACCAGAGCCAGGATCACGCCATAAATGCGTGTCCACACTGGCGTGGGAGTAGATGCGTGAGAGGTTGACATATCCATACACAGATTCGGATTGAAGCAAGTCAAATTTTAGGCTGTAACGTTTTTTTCAACTTTTGACTCTTGTGTATGAGTTGAACGCAATATTCTTTTTTTGCTGCTGTCCTTATTTTGCGTTTGAATGCATTTATGTATTCTTGTAAGCTGTTGTTTTATAAATTTAATCCATTATTCTGTAATGGCTGAATGTTCAGTAAAGGCGCTAAAACCTTATAAAGAAAAGGTTGAAGATGCTTCCGTTTTTTCATGTCAGGACATAAAAAAAGCCCTGCATGGCAGGGCTTTGGTGCTTAGGCCGAAGGCGGCTTAGCTGAAAAAGCGCTTGAGCTTGTCGGTCCAGCTTTCTCCGCTGGGCGAATGCTTGCCGCCACCTTTTTTGAGCGATTCTTCCAGCTCACGCAGCAGCTTGCGCTGGTACTCCGTCAGCTTCACGGGTGTTTCCACCACGATGTGGCAGTACAAGTCGCCAGGATAGCTGGAGCGCACACCCTTGATGCCTTTGCCTCGCAAGCGGAATTGTTTGCCCGCTTGTGTGCCTTCAGGAATATCAATGGCCGCTTTGCCCTGCAGCGTGGGAACTTCAATTTCGCCACCCAGCGCCGCAGTGATGAAGCTCACGGGCACCTGACAGTGCAGGTCATCGCCTTCGCGCTCAAAGATGTCGTGCTCTTTGATGCGAATTTCAATGTACAGGTCGCCGGGAGGGCCACCATTCATGCCGGGCTCACCGTTGCCGGTAGAGCGAATGCGCATGCCGTCGTCGATACCGGCAGGGATTTTTACTTCCAGCGTTTTTTGGCGCTTGATCTTGCCTTGGCCGCTGCAAGTGGTGCAGGGTTCGGGAATGATCTTGCCTGTGCCGCGGCAGTGCGGGCAGGTTTGCTGCACACTGAAAAAGCCTTGGCGCATCTGAACCGAGCCCTGGCCACCACAGGTGGTACATGTTTTGGGGCTGGTGCCAGGCTTGGCGCCACTGCCGTGGCAGGTGTCGCACGCATCCCAGCTGGGGATGCGGATTTGCGCATCCTTGCCCTTGGCCGCTTCTTCCAGGGTGATCTCCATGGAATAGCTCAGGTCATTGCCACGGTACACCTGGCGACCGCCGCGCTGGCCGCCACGCTGGCCGCCAAACATGTCGCCAAAAATATCACCAAAGGCTTCGGCAAAGCCGCCGCCCATATCGCCACCACCCATGCCGCCGCGCATATTGGGGTCAACACCTGCATGGCCATACTGGTCATAGGCAGCGCGTTTTTGGCTGTCCGAGAGCATCTCGTAGGCTTCTTTGGCCTCCTTGAATTTCTCTTCAGCTTCTTTGGACTTTTCCCCCTGATTGCGGTCAGGGTGGTGCTTCATAGCCAGCTTGCGGTAGGCTTTTTTAATCTCATCGTCCGAGGCTGTCTTGGAGACGCCGAGGACTTCGTAAAAGTCGCGTTTGGACATTGGTATTTAGTGCCAGTAATAAACAGGAACGCCGCGCAAGACCCCTTTGCAGGGGGCAGCGCGGCGGCAAGCGGTCACGAATGCCGCTGCACCCAAATTACTTCTTCACTTCCTTGACTTCAGCGTCAACGATGTCGTCGTCACTGGAGCCTGCGGGCTTGGACTGGGTTTGTGCAGTCTCTGCACCACCTTCAGCAGCGCCGCCTGCGGCTGCCGCTGCAGCTTGCGATTCGGCATACACCTTCTCGCCCAGCTTCTGGCTGGCAGTCATCAAAGCCGTGGTCTTGGCTTCGATGGCGTCCTTGTCCTCGCCCTTGAGCGCTTCTTCCAGGTCTTTGGCGGCAGCTTCAATCGCTT
Source organism: Comamonas avium (assembly GCF_014836675.1). Lineage (GTDB taxonomy): Bacteria > Pseudomonadota > Gammaproteobacteria > Burkholderiales > Burkholderiaceae_C > Comamonas > Comamonas avium. Next base: position 300,972 of record NZ_JACSQK010000004.1, on the reverse strand, counting down.
CCTTCTCGGCAGCGTCCAGCTTGTCGCCGTGCTCACCCAGGCTCTTCTTGACGCTGTGCACCGCGGCTTCACCCTGGTTGCGCGCTTGCACCAGTTCCAGCTTCTTCTTGTCGTCGGCTGCGTTCAGTTCCGCATCCTTGACCATCTGCTGGATTTCCTCTTCCGACAGACCCGAGTTCGCCTTGATGGTGATCTTGTTTTCCTTGCCGGTGCCCTTGTCCTTGGCCGACACATTCAAGATACCGTTGGCATCAATGTCAAAGGCCACTTCAATCTGAGGCACACCGCGAGGAGCGGCAGGAATGCCTTCCAGGTTGAACTCACCGAGCAACTTGTTGCCAGAAGCCATCTCGCGCTCGCCCTGGAATACCTTGATGGTCACGGCAGGCTGGTTGTCTTCAGCGGTCGAGTAGGTCTGTGCGAACTTGGTCGGGATGGTCGTGTTCTTGGCGATCATCTTGGTCATCACGCCACCCAGGGTTTCAATGCCCAGAGACAGCGGTGTCACGTCCAGCAGCAGCACGTCGGTGCGGTCACCGCCCAGAACCTGACCTTGAACGGCAGCGCCTACGGCCACGGCTTCGTCAGGGTTGACGTCCTTGCGGGGTTCCTTGCCAAAGAATTCCTTGACCTTTTCCTGCACCTTGGGCATGCGGCTCATACCGCCAACCAAGATGACGTCCTGAATGTCAGACACGGAGATGCCTGCGTCCTTGATGGCCGTGCGGCAAGGCGCAATCGTGCGCTCGATCAGGTCTTCCACCAAAGCTTCCAGCTTGGAGCGTGTCAGCTTGATGTTCAGGTGCTTGGGGCCCGATGCGTCAGCAGTGATGTAGGGCAAGTTGATGTCGGTCTGTGCAGAGTTCGACAGTTCAATCTTGGCCTTTTCTGCCGCTTCCTTCAGGCGCTGCAGAGCCAGCACGTCTTTGCCCAGATCCACGCCTTGCTCTTTCTTGAACTCGGCAATGATGTAGTCGATGATGCGCTGGTCGAAGTCTTCGCCGCCCAGGAACGTGTCACCGTTGGTCGACAGCACTTCGAACTGCTTTTCGCCGTCCACGTCAGCAATGTCGATGATGGATACGTCAAACGTACCGCCACCCAGGTCATACACGGCAATCTTGCGGTCCTGACCCTTTTCAACCTTGTCCAGGCCAAAAGCCAGTGCAGCAGCAGTGGGTTCGTTGATGATGCGCTTGACGTCCAGGCCAGCAATACGGCCAGCGTCCTTGGTGGCTTGGCGCTGAGCGTCATTGAAGTACGCAGGCACGGTAATCACGGCCTCGGTCACTTCTTCGCCCAGGAAGTCTTCGGCGGTCTTCTTCATCTTGCGCAGCACTTCTGCGGAGATTTGAGGAGGTGCCAGCTTTTGGCCGCGCACTTCTACCCAGGCGTCGCCGTTGTCAGCCTTGGTGATGGTGAAAGGCATCAGGTCGATGTCTTTTTGTACTTCCTTTTCGTCGAACTTGCGTCCGATCAGGCGCTTGGCCGCGTAGATGGTGTTCTTGGGGTTGGTTACAGCCTGGCGCTTGGCAGAAGCGCCCACCAGGATTTCTCCATCTTCTTGGTACGCAATGATCGAAGGCGTAGTGCGTGCACCTTCGCTGTTTTCAATCACGCGTGTTGTGTTGCCTTCCATGATGGCGACACAGCTGTTGGTTGTACCCAAGTCAATACCAATGATTTTTCCCATTTGAATTCTCCGAATAATGTTTGTTTGATTGGCTTGTAAGTCAGGGTGTTTATTAGAGTTTCAAGCCAAGTGGTCGATATTTTTTAGATTTACTTTGGTGCCGCAACGGTCACCAGGGCCGGGCGCAATACACGGTCAGCAATCAGGTAACCCTTTTGCAGCACGGAAACGATGGTGTTCGCCTCTTGCTCGGCAGGCACCACAGCAATGGCCTGGTGCTGGTGCGGATCGAACTTGTCGTTGGCAGCAGGGTTGACGATGATCACCTTGTTGCGCTCCAGGGCATGTTGCAGCTGGCGCAATGTGGCGTCAGAGCCTTCACGCAACTGCTCGGCAGTGGCGTTCTGGATGGCCAGGGCTGCGTCCAGGCTGTCGCAGACGGGCAGCAGACTTTCGGCAAAGTTTTCGATGCCGAATTTGCGAGCCTTGCTGACTTCTTCCTCCGCACGACGGCGCATGTTTTCCGTGTCTGCCTTGGCGCGCAGATACTGGTCTGCCATCTCGGCGTTCTTGGCCTTGAGCTCGTTCAACTCGTTTTGCAAGCGAGAGATTTCGTCGGCCACATTAGCGGCCATTGCAGCTTCGACTTCTTCGGGCGAAGCGTCGATAGGGGCTGCGTGGGGCATATTTGTTTGTTCTGTCATGTGGATAGCGTCTCTAAAGAATGAACCTTGCCAGTTCACATGGGGGCAGCTTGGCCCCTTTCAAGGGCTGTCTTGATAAGGGTTATTGCAGAGCCCAGAGTGTACAGGGCCTGAGGGAGTGTCTATAATCTTGCGTTTTGCCTTGCTCCACCGCTACAGGCGCAGCGGGGGGCCTAACCCAAAAGGGAGTTTTCATGCGTCATTACGAAATCATTTTGTTGATCCATCCGGATCAAAGCGAGCAAGTTCCAGCCATGCTGGAGCGCTACAAGGGCATGATCACCGCCGGCGGTGGTGCAGTGCACCGTGAAGAAGACTGGGGCCGTCGTCAGCTGGCTTACATGATCAACAAGCTCGCCAAGGCTCACTACATCTGCCTGAACATCGAAGCCGACCAGGCTGTGATGGCTGAACTGGAACACGCGTTCAAGTTCAACGATGCAGTGCTGCGTCACCTGACAGTTCAAAAGAAGAAGGCTGACACTACACCTTCTTCCATGATGAAGACTGTCGAGCGTGAAGAAGCCCGCAAGGCCAACCAAGCTGCTGAAGCCTAATTCATAGACTTCGCTTGGAGTGGAAAACCACGTTGTCCTGACTGCCTGTATCGAAGAGCTTCAACCCTTGAGATACACGCCCGCTGGACTGCCTGCCTTGGATTTGCGCCTCGTGCACGAATCCTCCCAAACGGAAGCAGGTAGCTCACGCAAAGTCTCGGCAGCTGTGAAAGCGGTGGCATTTGGTGCGTTGGCTGAGCGTTTAGCCCGCCAGGCACCAGGAAGCACTTGGACGTTCCAAGGTTTTCTGGCCACACCGCGTAACAGCAAAACCGTGGTGCTGCACATCCAGGATGTTCAACAAAATTAATTTTCAAGAGGTCCAGCAATGGCCACGTTCAAGAAATTCAACAAAGACAAGCGCCCAAAGCGCAACACCCAGTCGCTGCTGTTCAAGCGCAAGCGTTTCTGCCGCTTCACAGTCGCTAACGTTGTCGAAATCGACTACAAGGATGTTGACACTCTGCGTGACTTCATCGCCGAAAACGGCAAGATCATCCCCGCACGCCTGACCGGCACGCGCGCCATTTACCAGCGTCAGCTGAACACTGCCATCAAGCGTGCTCGCTTCCTGGCCATGCTGCCGTACACCGACCAGCACAAGATCTAAGGAGCCACAACCATGCAAATTATCCTGCTCGAAAAGGTTGTGAACCTGGGTAACCTGGGCGATATCGTCAAGGTTAAGGACGGCTACGCACGTAACTTCTTGATCCCTTCGGGTCAAGCACGTCGTGCTACTGCAACTGCCAAGGCTGAGTTCGAAGCCAAGCGTGCTGAACTGGAAAAGGCTGCTGCTGCCAAGTTGGCAGAAGCCCAGGCTGAAGGCGCTAAGCTGAACGGTCTGACCCTGAAGCTGTCGCAAAAAGCTGGTGTGGATGGCCGTCTGTTTGGTTCCGTGACCAATGCTGACATCGCTGAAGCTCTGAAGGCTCAAGGCTTCACAGTGTCCAAGGCACAAGTGCGCATGCCTAACGGTCCTATCAAGACTGTGTCTGCTTCCACCGTGGAAGTGGCTCTGCACACTGACGTTGTGATCGAAGTGTCTGTGGAAGTGGCTGGCGAAGCTGCCTAAGCCCTTCTCGGAAAATTTCCGACACCCCAAAAGCCGCCTTAGGGCGGCTTTTGTGTTTTATGCATAAAAACAGGCTCTATCGTTCTTTGAGTCTGTGCTTTTAGCTCTTTTTATTGAAGCAACATAAGGCCTCAAGCCTGTGTTGCGATGCCCTTGCTGGCGGCTGGCTGCGTGCATCTATGGATGACGGCGTGCAGCGACGACGCTACGATCATGGGCTTGTCTTTTTGTAGGTCGACCATGTCTTCAGTGATGCCTCCGTTGGATGATGATGTTTTTGGCATGCCCGCTGCGCAAGATCAGCAGGTTGCCAATCTGCGTTTGCCGCAGTACTCCATGGAGTCGGAATCCAGCGTGCTGGGTGGGTTGTTGATGGACAACAACGCCTGGGACCGTGTGGGGGATTTGCTCACTGACCGGGATTTTTATCGCCACGAACACCAGTTGATCTACACCGCGATTGGCAAGCTGATCAACGAAAGCAAGCCGGCTGACGTGATCACGGTGTTTGAGCATTTGCAGGGCATGGGCAAGGCGGACGAGGTAGGGGGCATTCTTTACCTGAATCAGCTGGCGCAGTACGTACCCAGTGCGACCAACATTCGCCGGTATGCGGAAATCGTGCGCGAGAAGGGCATCTTGCGCAAGCTGCTGACGGTGAGCGATGAAATCGCCACCAATGCGCTGAACCCGCAGGGGCGCCCGGTGGAGCGCATCCTGGACGAGGCCGAGCAAAAAATCTTTGCCATTGGCGAAGAAGGCTCGCGCATGAAGCAGGGTTTCCAGAGCATGGACACCCTGGTGGGGGACTTGCTGGACCGCGTGCAAGAGATGGCTGACAACCCCATGGATGTGACGGGCGTGCCCACTGGCTTTGCCGATCTGGATCGCATGACATCGGGCCTGCAGGCGGGTGACCTGGTGGTGCTGGCGGCGCGACCTTCCATGGGCAAGACCTCGTTTGCGGTGAATATTGCCGAGCACGTGGCGCTCAACGAAGGCCTGCCAGTCGCCATCTTCTCGATGGAAATGGGTGCCGCCCAGCTGGCGGTTCGTATCGTGGGCTCGATCGGGCGTGTCAATCAGGCGAACCTGCGTACCGGCAAGCTGGAGCACGATGAGTGGGCCCGCCTGACCGAAGCTGTGGAGAAGCTCAGCCAGATTTCGCTGCACATTGATGAAACCCCGGGTCTGACACCGTCAGAGCTGCGGGCCAATGCACGCCGTCTGTCGCGCACCTGCGGCAAGCTAGGCTTGATTGTGGTCGACTACTTGCAGTTGATGAGTGGCTCCAGCGGCGGTGGCGGTGACAACCGTGCCACCGAACTGGGTGAAATTTCCCGGGGCTTGAAGATGCTGGCCAAGGAGCTGCAGTGCCCAGTGATTGCACTGTCGCAGCTCAATCGCTCGGTGGAGCAGCGCACCGACAAGCGACCCATGATGTCCGACTTGCGCGAATCAGGCGCTATCGAGCAGGATGCCGACATCATCATGTTCATCTATCGCGACGACTACTACAACAAAGACTCCAAAGAGCCCAATGTGGCCGAAGTCATCATCGGCAAGCAGCGTAATGGCCCCACAGGCTCGGTCAAGCTGTACTTCCAGAAGAACCAGACACGCTTTGAAAACCTGGCCATGGGCGCGGGCGACGATTACTAACACTGCCCAGGCGGCGGTGGATATGCCGTGCCGGGCTTTGTTGCACCGTTGCCCAGGGGTGGGCTTCGTGTCTAGTCGCCAAGGTGTTCCTGTGGGGGGGCAGGTCGGTGGTGTTTGCTGCGCACAGATCTGAGTGCGAAAAAGAAAAAAGGCCTTGTCTGCATGACAAGGCCTTTTTTGTTTAGTGATTTTAAAGTGAGCTGCTAACGCTTGCTGTTCATAGATTTCAGATAATTTTGTATCTGAAATCGTTGCTGCACTTGCGTTGGTAGCTTCTTTTTTTATTTACATGCGAATAACGGCAATCAGCAAACCCACCACCAAAACGCTGAGAATGCCGCAGGCCCATGCCAGGCGTGTGGCACCCGTGCGCAGCAAGCCCACGGTCTTGACGATTTGCGCCTGCTGCTCGGCCATCTTTTCCAGCACCAGGGCAGAGGCGCGTTGCGCATTCTCCAGCTGCTGGATGCGTGCCTCCAGCTGTGCTACCTGCTGCAGCGCCAGCTCACCGGCGCTGCCCGGCAGGGCTTGTGCGTTCGGTGCAGGCGTTGTGGCGTGAATGTAGGCGGCTTCCTCTTCAGGGCTCTTTTTCATCAGGCCCTTGGCGGCCTTGAGCACTGAGGGTGCCGCTTGAATGACATCCCCCCAGGGCACCAGTTTGAGGGCAGTAACCCAGCTGATCGCCATTTACAGCACCTCGCTGGCAAAGTCAGCCAGACGCGAACGCTCGCCGCGTGCCAGCTGGATATGGCCGCCATGCTGCCAGCCCTTGAAGCGGTCCACCGCAAACGTCAAACCTGAGCTGCCTTCCGTCAGATACGGCGTATCGATCTGTGCCAGGTTGCCCATGCAGATGATCTTGGTGCCCGGGCCCGCGCGTGTGATGAGTGTCTTCATCTGTTTGGGTGTCAAGTTCTGCGCTTCATCGATGATGACGTACTTGTTCAAGAACGTACGGCCTCGCATGAAGTTCATGCTCTTGATTTTGATGCGGCTGCGAATCAGCTCATTGGTGGCTGAGCGGCCCCATTCACCGGGGTTGCCGCCGTCGCCCTTGGCCAGAAACTCCAGGTTGTCATCCAGCGCGCCCATCCAGGGCCCCATCTTCTCTTCTTCCGTGCCGGGCAGAAAGCCGATGTCTTCGCCCACACTGACGGTGGCCCGGGTCATGATGATTTCGGTGTAGCGGCGCTCGTCCAGTACCTGAGACAGACCGGCAGCCAGGGCCATCAAGGTCTTGCCAGTGCCGGCGGTGCCTGTCAGCGTGACAAAGTCCACATCAGGGTCCATCAGCAGGTTCAGGGCAAAGTTCTGTTCGCGGTTGCGTGCACTCACCCCCCACACGCTGTGCTTGCTGCTGCTGTAGTCGCGCAGCGTCTCCAGTACCACGGTGGTATCGCGGATTTCGGCAACACGTGCGTGCAGGCTGGTCTCGCTGGGCGCTTCAAAATAGACATACTGGTTCACCAGCATCTGGTTGGTGATGGCGCCGCTCAAGCGGTAGAAGCTGCGGCCAGCCTCTTGCCAGCTTTCAACATTCTTGGCCTTGCGCCAAAAATCTGCGGGCAATGCCAGGCTGCCGGTGTACAGCAGGTCGCCATCGTCCAGCGTCTTGTCGTTGCGGTAGTCCTCGGCAGGCAAACCCAGAGCGCGCGCCTTGACGCGCATATTGATGTCTTTGGACACCAAAATCACTTCTTGCTGGTTTTTCTTGGCTTCGCGCAGCGCCTGCACCACGCCCAGAATCTGGTTGTCAGCCTTGCCTTGCGGCAAGCTGGAGGGCAATTTGTAGTCCAGTGGCACGGTCTGGAAAAACAAATGACCCGTCGCGCCCTTGTGTCCACTGGCATCCAAGCGCAAACCTGCAGCCAGATCAGCTTCTTGCTGGGCATCAACCAGGGCATCCAGCGTGCGGCTGACTTGACGGCCATTGCGGGCCACTTCGGTCATGCCGCGCTTGTGAGCATCCAACTCTTCCAGAACCACCATAGGCAGGAAGATGTCGTGCTCTTGAAAGCGGAAGATGCTGGTGGGGTCGTGCAGCAGCACATTGGTGTCCAGCACAAACAGGCACGACTGGGCGCTGCGTTTTTTACTGCTGCGCACTGGCGCCGCTGTTGGTGTTGCGGCAGGAGTGGTGGCGGCAGATGCTTTGCGCGCGTGTTTAGGCGCTGCAGGTGCTGTGGCTGCAGGCAACTGAGTTGCTGCGACAGCCGCAACAGGAGCGGGTGCTGCTGGTTGCTGGCGTGCGGTTTTGGGCAGAGGCTGGGGTGCGCTGGCCTGAACCGCAGCGCGTTGACGGGCCAGACTTTGGGCTGCTGCCGTGGTTGCGGCACTGGCCAACGGTGCAGCGCTTGTCTTCTTGTTGCTGCGTGAGGCTTTTGGGGTGCTGGTATCGACCATGGAGGCGCTGCTGATTGCAACGGGCTCATCGTCCAGCTCAATCACAGGTGGCTTGGCTGCGGCGGCGCGCTTGCTGGCGCGGGCGGTCACATCAAAAGCTTCTTTGGCAACGCGTGCAGCACGCTTGGTGGGGGCTGGAGGCAGTGGCATACGTGATTCAGTCCTTGTTTTTAGGGCTGTAAAAAACACAAAGCCGCTGGGCACAGGCCCGAGCGGCTTTGGAGATAAGAATTGCAATGCTGGGTGAAAACGCGCAAAGGCATGCGGCCCATTATGCATGTCTTGGTGCGCGCCAAGGAGGCGGCACCAAGTGTGTGGGGTTTAAGCTGCCTTCTTGGCTGCAGCCTTCAGGCCCTTGACGGCCTTGAGTACTTCGTCCACGTGACCGGGTACTTTCAGACCACGCCACTCCTGGGCCAAAAGACCATTGGTGTCGACCAGGAAAGTTGAGCGCTCAATGCCCTTGACCTTCTTGCCGTACATGATCTTGTTCTTGACTACGCCAAACATGTGGCACATCTTTTCTTCGGTGTCTGCGATCAGCTCAAACGGCAACTCGAGCTTGGTCTTGAAGTCGTTGTGCGAGTTCATGTTGTCGCGAGAAACGCCGAACACCACAGCGCCTGCCTTTTCGAAGTCCTTGAACTTGTCACGGAACTGCATGGCTTCGGTAGTGCATCCAGGGGTGTTGTCCTTCGGGTAGAAGTACAAGATCAGAATCTGGCCTGTATGCGAGGTGTTGGATACCTTCACGCCACCTGTAGCATTGGCTTCAAATTCGGGAAGGGCTTTATTGACAACGATCGCCATGCGCTTTTATCTCTCGGGAGTAGTCGTTGGAATGCCGAGGGGTGTAGGAGTATTGCTTTTATGGATAAGTACGCCCCCGACCGCAACCTGAGATTTTACCCTGAAACGTAAAATTTGACGACCCCCATGCGGATATTACTCCAACATGAGTGCGGCTATCACGATGCGGCCTTCTCCTGCCAAAACGTTGTAAGTGCGGCAGGCTGCATGGGTATCCATGGTTTCCAGGCCTATGCGCTTTTGCATCAGGGGCTGCAGCCATGAGGGGTGAACAAAGCGCAATTTGCTGCCGCTGCCAAAGATGATGAGCTCTGCATTCAACTGCGCAAGCTCTGCAAAGTGCTCGGCCGTGAGCGACTCGAAATTGGCACAGTTCCAGGGGCGCAGAAAGCCGGTGGAGCCCACCAGCAGATTGCCTTTGTGCTCTTGCTTGTTGATCGTTATCCAGCCCGGGCCATAAGCGGTCACCATTTGAACGTCAGAGGGATCAGCGTGGAGTTTCATGGGGCTTGTTCCTTGTGCTTGAACTACCCCGCAGCGATGGCTCTGAATACCAGCAGCATGGCACCGTATTATGCGGGGAGGGCGTGGGCCCGAAGTGTGGTCAAATTATAGGTTTCACCGAGGCGCGGGCGTGCCTTGGCGCTGTTAAAGCATATAGGTGGCATATTTCCATGAAGACTGTCCAAAAATCTGCAAAGCTGGCAAACGTTTGTTATGACATTCGAGGGCCGATCATGGATGCGGCCAAACAGATGGAAGAAGACGGGCACAAAATTATCAAGCTGAACATTGGTAATTTGGCCGTGTTCGGTTTTGATGCGCCAGAAGAAATCCAGCAGGACATGATTCGCAACCTGCCCAACTCGGCCGGTTATACGGACAGCAAAGGTATTTTTGCCGCACGCAAGGCTGTCATGCATGAAACCCAGCACCAGGGCATCAAAGGCGTGACGCTGGATGATATTTACCTGGGCAATGGGGCCTCTGAGCTGATCAGCATGGCCACCAATGCCTTGCTGGACAACGGCGATGAAATGCTGCTGCCTGCACCCGATTACCCACTGTGGACGGCGGCTACCAGCCTGTCGGGCGGCACTCCTGTGCATTACATGTGCGATGAAGCCAATGGCTGGATGCCCAGCATGGCAGATATCCGCGCCAAGATCACACCCCGCACCAAGGGCATTGTGGTGATCAACCCCAATAACCCCACGGGTGCGCTGTATTCCACCGAGTTGCTGCTTGAGATTGTGGCGCTGGCGCGTGAGCACGGGCTGGTGATTTTTGCCGACGAGGTCTATGACAAGGTTTTGTATGACGGCGCCAAGCACACCCCGCTGGCCAGCTTGTCGCAAGACGTGCTGACGCTGACCTTCAACTCCCTGTCCAAGGCCTACCGCAGCTGCGGCTACCGTGCAGGCTGGATGGTGGTCTCGGGTGACAAGAAGCCTGCCAAGGACTACATCGAGGGCCTGAACATGCTCTCCAACATGCGTCTGTGCGCCAACGTGCCCGGTCAGTGGGCTGTGCAGACGGCACTGGGCGGTCACCAGAGTATTGACGACTTGGTGTGCGAAGGCGGCCGCCTGCGCGTGCAGCGTGACCTGGCGTGGGAGTTGATCAACGCGATTCCCGGGGTGAGCTGCGTGAAGCCACAGGGCGCGCTGTACATGTTCCCGCGGCTGGACCCTGAGATTTATCCGATCAAGAACGACCAGGAGTTTTTCCTGGAAGTACTGCAGGAAACCAAGGTCATGCTGGTGCAGGGCACCGGCTTTAACTGGCCCAATCCAGACCACTTTCGCATTGTGTTCCTGCCGCATGAGGCCGATCTGCGCGAGGCGATCAATCGCCTGGCCGCCTTCTTGGCCAAATACCGCCAGCGTCACGACACCGACAAGCTGGTGGTCAGTGCAACAGCAGCGGCAAGCAAAGGCAAAGCCAAACTGCAAGTGGCTGCCTAAATTTTTCTGATAGCTGTAAGCGCAGACTCCATAAGCGCTACAGCCCTTTTTGACGTACAAGCGTAAGAGACTTATGAAACCGATCCAAGTAGGCCTTCTGGGCATTGGCACCGTAGGCAGTGGCACTTTCAACGTGCTGCAGCGCAACCAGGAAGAGATCCGCCGCCGTGCGGGTCGCGGCATTGAGATTGCCATGGTGGCCGACTTGGACACGACGCGCGCCAAGCAAGTCGTGGGTGATGCTGTCAAAGTGGTGGGCGACGCCCGTGAAGTCATTGCCAACCCTGAAATTGACGTGGTAGTGGAGCTCATTGGTGGCTATGGCATTGCCAAGGCACTGGTGCTGGAAGCAATTGCCGCTGGCAAGCACGTGGTAACGGCCAACAAGGCGCTGCTGGCCGTACACGGCACAGAAATTTTCAAGGCTGCGGCCGACAAGGGTGTGATCGTGGCCTACGAAGCGGCTGTGGCCGGTGGCATTCCGATCATCAAGGCGCTGCGCGAAGGCTTGACTGCCAATTCCATCCAGTGGGTGGCTGGCATCATCAACGGCACAACCAACTTCATCCTGTCCGAAATGCGTGACAAGGGTCTGGACTTTGACGTGGTGCTCAAGGAAGCACAGCGTCTGGGCTACGCCGAAGCGGACCCCACCTTCGACATCGAAGGGGTCGATGCAGCGCACAAGGTCACGCTGATGAGCGCCATTGCCTTTGGCATTCCGGTGCAGTTTGACAAGGCTTACGTGGAAGGCATCACCAAGCTGGCTGGTGCAGACATCAAGTACGCCGAGCAACTGGGCTATCGCATCAAGCTGCTGGGCATCACCAAGCGCACCGACAAGGGGGTTGAGCTGCGTGTTCACCCTTCGCTGATTCCAGCCAAGCGCCTGATCGCCAATGTTGAAGGCGCGATGAACGCTGTGGTGGTCAATGGTGATGCTGTGGGCACCACGCTGTACTACGGCAAGGGCGCGGGCTCCGAGCCCACGGCCTCGGCCGTGATTGCGGACTTGGTGGATATTGCCCGCCTGCACGGTGCTGATCCAGCCTACAGCGTGCCTGCACTGGCTTTCCAGAGCCATACCTTGGCCGCTGCTGGCCACGAACTGCCTGTGCTGGCAATGGCCGATGTGGTGACCAGCTATTACCTGCGTATCCGCGTGGCGGACGAGGCCGGTGTACTGGCCAAAATCACAACGCTGCTGGCAAATGCCGGTATCAGCATTGATGCTGTGATTCAGCGCGAAGCCGATGAAGTCGGTGGTGAGGGCTCAACCCAGACGGATCTGATCATCTTGACGCATGACACCCGTGAAGGCGATATGGACAAGGCACTGGCGGAGATCCAGGCGTTGTCCACGGTGCTGACACCCATCACGCGGATTCGCAAAGAAGAGTTGAACTGATTGCACCCCCTGAGCGGCTTTGCCGCTTCACCCCTCTCTCGCTGTGCGCGAGGGGGACGACATCAGCGCTGTGGGGCAGCCCTTGCGCGGTGTCTTTGAGTTGCAGCGCGCCGGTTTCATGTGCAGCGCTTTGTGGCAACTGACAAGGAATTTTTATGTTGTATTTGTCCACCCGTGGTCATGCAGACCGCAAACGCTTTTGCGACATCTTGCTCGAAGGACTGGCCCCTGATGGTGGCCTGTACCTGCCTGTCGAGTACCCCCAGATCAACGATGCCAAACTGACCCAGTTGCGCGAAGTTCTGGCCTCTCAAGGCTACGCTGCGCTGGCGTTTGAAATTCTGTCGCTGTACATCGACGATATTCCCGCTGATGATCTGCGTGCGCTGTGCGCCAAGACGTACACCGAAGAAGTGTTTGGCACGAAAGCCATCGTGCCTGTGCGCACGCTCGACGGTAATTTGCTGATTGAAGCCCTGTCCAATGGCCCCACGCTGGCCTTCAAGGACATGGCGATGCAACTGCTGGGCAACCTGTTTGAATACGAGCTGGCTCGCCGTGGCGCAGAACTGAACATTCTGGGTGCCACCAGCGGTGACACCGGCAGCGCGGCGGAATACGCCATGCGCGGCAAAAAGGGTGTACGCGTGTTCATGACCAGCCCGAACGGGCGCATGAGCCCCTTCCAGCAGGCACAAATGTTCAGTCTGCAGGATGAAAACATCCACAACATCGCTATTGAAGGCGTGTTTGATGACTGCCAGGACATCGTCAAGGCGGTGAGCAACGACCACGCTTTCAAGGCCGAGTATAAGATTGGTACCGTCAACTCCATCAACTGGGCGCGGCTGCTGGCCCAGGTGGTGTATTACTTCGCCGGCTATCTGCAAGCCACCTCGCGCAACGAAGAAAAGGTGAGCTTTACCGTGCCCAGCGGTAACTTTGGCAATATCTGCGCAGGCCATGTGGCGCGCCAGATGGGCCTGCCAATTGCCAAGCTGGTGGTGGCCACCAATGAAAATGATGTGCTGGACGAGTTCTTCCGCACAGGCGTCTACCAGGTGCGTGGCGCAGCCCATACCTACGAGACGTCCAGCCCTTCGATGGACATCTCCAAGGCGAGCAACTTTGAGCGCTTTGTATTTGATCTGGTGGGCCGCGATGGCCAGCGCACCAAGCTGCTGTTTACGCAAGGTGTGGGCCAGCAAGGCAAGTTTGATTTAAGCGCGGACGTCTGCTTTCAGGACGCGGCCACCAAGTACGGCTTTGTCAGCGGAAAAAGCACACACGCAGACCGTCTGGCAACCATCAAAGACACGTTTGAACGCTTTGGCCAGATGATCGACACGCACACCGCCGACGGCGTGAAGGTGGCGCGCGAGCACTTGCGTGCAGAGCCCATGATCGTGCTGGAAACCGCCTTGCCCATCAAGTTTGCGGCCACGATTGAAGAAGCGCTGAACCGCCAGCCCGAGCGCCCGGCCAAGTTTGAAGGCATTGAAGATTTGCCCAAGCGTGTGGTCGTAATGGCATCGGATGTAGAGCAGGTCAAGGCCTATATTCAAAAGCACTGCGACTAACGCGCCGCCTCTGGTTGATGGGTGAAATTGGCAATCGGCGCTTGTCTACCAAGCGCCGATTGCTATTTGCAAGAGAGTAAAACGCATGAAGGTTTTGGGCTTTGTCGCTTACTCCGGCGCGGGTAAGACCACGTTGCTGGAGCAATTGATTGCCGCTTTGCGCGCGCAGGGTCAGCGTGTGTCTACTGTCAAGCACGCCCACCACGATGTGGACATCGACATTCCGGGCAAAGACAGCTGGCGCCATCGCCAGGCAGGCGCTTCAGAGGTACTGCTGGTGTGCGACAAACGTCTGGCACTGGTGCGCGAGTTCGCGTGCGAGCAAGAGCTGGATGTACATGCCATGCTGTCTGAGCTGGATGCGCGCGTGGACTGGGTGCTGGTGGAAGGCTTCAAGCACGAAGACCTGCCCAAGGTAGAAATCTGGCGCCAGCCTGCATCAGGCCAGACGGCCAGGCCCCTGCGCTTTATGACAGACAGCCATGTCGTAGCACTGGCCACTGACGATGCCGGTGGCCTGCCCGAGGCGCTGCCTGCCCATGTGCAGTTGCTTAACTTGAATCAGCCCGCGCAGATTGCGCACTGGATGCTGGCGAACGCCGCACGTTTTGAATACCAAGGCCCACAGGGCCACGAGGAGTAACACCTGATGATGACCTCTTTGGATGAAGCCCTGCAGCACGTGCTGGCCCAGGCCCAGCCCTTGGGTGTAGAGCACGTAGATCTGTTCAATGCGGATGGCCGTGTGCTGCGTGCCGATTGCATCTCGGCGCTGCAAGTGCCTCCCCAAGACAACTCCGCCATGGACGGCTATGCCGTCCGTGCGGCAGAGATCACCACTGCCGGTGTGGCGCTGGCTGTGAGTCAGCGCATTCCCGCCGGGCATGTGGGCACGCCATTGCAGCCAGGCACTGTGGCCCGCATCTTCACTGGTGCGCCTGTGCCTTCTGGTGCCGATGCCGTGCTGATGCAGGAAGACACCCAGGTGCTGCAAGACGGTACGGTGCGTTTTAACGCCGTGCCCAAGCATGGGCAAAACATTCGCCGCGGTGGTGAAGACATCGCCTTGAACAGCACCGTGCTGGCCCAGGGCATGCGCCTGACGCCAGCAGCCATTGGCTTGGCCGCCAGCATTGGTATGCCCGAACTGCCAGTGGGGCGCAAGCCCCGCGTGGCACTGTTCTCAACGGGCGATGAGCTCGTACTGCCCGGAACCGTGGCCCCTCAAGACATGCCTGCTGGCAGCATCTACAACAGCAACCGCTACTTCTTGCGTGCGCTGCTGCAGCGCCTGGGCTGCGAAGTGGTGGATGGCGGCATCCTGCCCGACAACCTGGAGCAAACGGCCCAGGCCATCCATCGTGTGGCGCAGGACTGCGATCTGGTGCTTTCCAGCGCTGGCGTGTCTGTGGGCGAGGAAGACCACGTCAAGCCTGCGGTAGAGCAGCAGGGCGCGCTGAACCTGTGGATGATTGCCATGAAGCCTGGCAAACCCTTTGCCTACGGCAAGGTGTTTCGCAATGGAAAAGATGCCTCCCATGGTGTGGCGCACTTCATGGGGCTGCCGGGCAACCCGGTCTCCAGCTTCATTACCTTCTTGCTGCTGGTGCGCCCGTTTGTGCTGCGCCTGCAAGGCATGGATGATGTGGCTCCCAAGGCCATCAGCGTAACCGCACAGTTTGACTGGCCCAAGCTGGAAAAACGGCGTGAATTCTTGCGCGCCCGGCATGATGGGCAAGGGGGGCTGGCACTGTTTGGTAACCAGGGCTCGGGTGTGCTGACTTCGACGGTATGGGGCGATGGCATCATTGACAACCCGCCCCTTACGCCCATCCAGCCGGGTGACACCGTGCGCTTTATCCCGTTCAGTGAATTGATGTGAGTGCCGCCATGAGTACATCTATGAATATCAGCGTGCGTTATTTCGCCTCGATCCGTGAAGCCATGGGGCAGGGCAGCGAAACACTGCAAACCAGTGCGACCAGCGTAGGGGTGCTGCGCGAAGAATTGATGGCACGCAGTGCAGCAGCTGCTGCTGCCTTGGCCCATGGCAAAGCCGTGCGCATGGCGCTCAATCAGGATATGTGCCAGAGTGATGCCCTGCTGAAGGCGGGTGACGAAGTGGCTTTCTTTCCCCCTGTCACTGGTGGTTAGGGCTTGCCATGAGCACAGACAAACCTGAGGTAGACGCTGCCATCAGCGCTCGCACGCGCTTGGCCTTGAGCGAGGCCAAGGCACGTGGCGTGCAGCTGGGCAAGGCCGGGGCGGACAATATTCGCGCTACGGTGGAAAAGCGGAAAAGTGCAGCCGATAGCTTTGCCAAGCAGCACGAGGCACTGTTTGCCGAGCTGGTTGCCCTGGGCCTGACGCACCGCAAGATGGCTCAAGTGCTCAATGAGCGCGGCATTACTGCGGCCAAGGGCGGGCCATGGACACATGGGCAAGTGCAACGCATCTTGAACCGCTATGCGGATGCCGCGAAAGCAGCCACGTAAAACCGGGGGGCAATGGAAGGTCAGCAAAAAGCCGTGATGCGTCAAGCAGTCACGGCTTTTTTTGGGGTGAGCTGCTGGCGCTTTGCCTGCAAGTTGCCGGCCACTGATTTCAGGTCTGTTCTGGTGCGTCGGGAAGCTTGGGGGCTTTCCACTCCAGCAATTCGGCCAGCCGCTGAATGATCCAGCCCGCTTCGCGGGGGGTGACCGCCGACGCCTCACCCGAGATGGCTGCGTAAAAACCCAGCAGCACGCCTTCTTCAGACGCGTTGCCCGAGTGGTAGATGGTTTGCGCCTGCTCCACCAGGTGGCAGGCCAGGTCTTCGCACAGTTCGTAACGCGCTACCACCTCAGCAATCGGGGTTTTCAAAATGCCCGCACGGCTGCGAAACAGCTCGGCAAAACTGCTGGGGGGCTGAATCTGGCTGGTGTCATCCATGGCGCGGCGATCTTATTCGGGGTCGAACAGGCGCTCAAAACGCAGAATGTCGGTTTCCAGCTCGCAAGTCACCAGCTGACCGTTTTTGTCGTCCGCCTTGCGGCGGGCCGAGAACAGTGTGGCTGGGCCTTCAAAGTCGTAATCCGGCAGATGGATGATGGAATAGGGATAGGGCACAAAGCACTGGTGCTCAAAAACCACGCGGTGCTCGTTGCGTGGCGATGGGTAGAGCATGTACTCCGTGGTGTCAATGGTGAGGGTGGCCATGCTGGGTGCTGTGGGTAGGTGCAATGTCAAGCGGGGAGCAATGCTAACGCGGAGGGGGCGGTTTTCGCACGTGTGTGGACATCTGGGCTATCACGGGCTGCGACAATCATCGCTATGACCACTGCACGCGTTTTGATCCAGACCCAAGATTTTGATGTTTCTACCGAACTGGCCGCTTTGCGCCACGGTGATGCGCGGGTGGGCGCGGTGTGCAGCTTTGTGGGCACAGTGCGTGACCGCAATGAAGGCGCTGATATATCTGCCATGGAGCTGGAACACTACCCGGGCATGACGGAAAAAAGCATCGAAGCCATCATTGACCGTGCCACTGAGCGCTTTGGCATTTATGCGGCCAAGGTGATTCACCGTGTGGGGCCGCTGCAGCCCATGGATCAGATTGTGCTGGTGGCGGTGACCTCGGCCCACCGTGGCATGAGCTTTCAGGCCTGTGAATTCATCATGGACTTTCTCAAGTCCGAAGCACCGTTCTGGAAGAAAGAACAAACCCCCCAAGGGGCACGCTGGGTGGATGCCCGTGTGAGCGACGAGCAGGCGCTGGCGCGCTGGGCGTAAGCTGCAAAAGGCGGCGGCCCATGCAAAAACGGGCACTAGGCCCGTTTTTTTAAGCACACCAAGGCAGATTTACTGCTTGACTGCTTCCATTTGCAGTACCAGGCGCACGTTCTTGGCAAAACCCCAGTCCACGCCGTAATTCACACCCCACTGGGTGCGGTCAATCGTGGCTTCAAAGTCGCCGCCGCACACTTCACGCTTGAGCATGGGGCTTTCGTAGCAAGTGAACTTGTTGGACTTGATGGTGATGGGGTGCGTCTGGCCGTTCATGGTCAGCTGGCCTGTCACTTCCTTGAGCTTGTCGCCGTCGAACACGAACTTGTCGGAAACGAACTTGGCTTCAGGGTGCTTTTCGGTGTTGAAGATGTCTGCGCTCTTGAGGTGCTTGTCAAAACCAGCGGTGCCGGAGTTCACGGAGTTCATGTCCAGCGTCACTTCCACTTTGCCAGTCTTTGCAGCCTTGTCGAATTGGACAGTGCCGCTTTTCTTGTCAAAACGCACGCGGTTGGTAGAGGCACCAAAGTGATCGATCTCAAACGTGGCAAACGTGTGGGTCGGGTCGATGGTGTAAGCGGCGGGTGCAGCGTGGGCAGTAGTGGCCAGAAGGCCTGCGGCGGCCAGAGCAAACAAGGTAGTGCGCATGGGGAAAATCTCCAGAGTGAAGTGAAAAGAGTTTGCAGGGTTGAACAAATAAGGAGCGGTTAGCGCTTATGCAATAAGCATTTGCAAATGAAAAGTTATTAAAACCTTTGATGCATGAGCGCAAGCTGCTTCTAAAAAGGTTAATGGCTTTACAGCTTGCCCACGCCCGTCAGCGCCAGCTTGAATTGCACGGTCACTTCGTCGGCCACCATCGACGTGTCGGCCCAGTCACCATCGCCAATTTTGAAAGGCAGGCGTTTGAGCGGCAAGCTGCCGCTGGCCAAGGTGGTGGTGCCCGATTGCGTCAGTTGCACGGGCACAGACACCTTCTGGGTGTTGCCCTTGATGGTCAGTGTGCCATCTACCTGGTATTTGCCACCGCCCAGCGCCTTGACGGCGGTGGAGTCAAACGTGGCCTTGGGAAACTTGGCAACGTTGAACCAGTCGGCGTTCACCAGATTGCTGTCGGTTTCTTTTGAGCCCATGGTGGCGCTGCCCGTGTCCACGGTGAAGTGGATTTTGCTGGTCTCGGGCTTGGCCGTATCAAACTGCACCTGCGCATCAAACTGTTTGAAGTGGCCACTGAGTGGCACGCCCAGCTGCTTGGCAGTGAACTGGATGCTGCTTTGTGCAGGCACCAAAGCCTGAGCGGCCATGGCTGCGTTGCCCAGCAAGGCAGCGCTGGCCAGAACGGCGCAACGCAAGGTGGTGGTGAAGGTCGTCATGGTCAAGGTCCTTGTCAGCGTACAAATAAAAAATCAGGCGGTGCGCCCGGGCCACATGCGGCGCAGCAGTGCATCGCGGTCAATCAACTGGTGCTTGAGCGCAGCGGCAATGTGCAGGGCCACCAGAGCAGCCAGGGTGTAGGCCGCAATCATGTGCCAGGGTTTGAGGGCTTCTGCCAGCTCAGGGCTGGGTGACACAAAGTCTGGCAACTGCCACATACCCAGCCAGACAATCGGAAAACCAGCCGCCGAGCTATAGGCCCAGCCCAGCAGGGGAACGGCAAAAAACAGCACGTACAGCAGATGGTGCACGCCGTGGTGCGCCACATGCTGCCCGCGGGGCATGGCTGCCGCCATGCGTGCTGGCAAAGCGGGAGGACGGTGGGTGAGGCGCCACAGCAGGCGCAGTGCGCTCAGCACCAAAATGGTGACGCCCGCCCACTTGTGCCAGTTGTAGTACTTGAGTTTGGTGGGTGAAAACGGCAGCCCGACCATGTACCAGCCAAAGGCCAGCAGCCCCAGCAAGGCCACGGCAAGTAGCCAATGCAAGGCGATGGCGGTGGTGGTGTAGCGCGGGGAAGGTGTAACAGACATAGAAAAAGGGAGTGAACGCGGCAAAAGTACTCAGTCTAGGAGCGCTCATCCGACATTTCGTTCAATCCGCTTGATGACAAGATTCAAAAGATTGCAAGGAACTTTGCACCACACAGCGCATCGCTCAGATACCGGCTGTTGCCCAGACGGTTGTATATGTGCTGCGAACTCTTGAAAAATGGCCCAAAGCCCTTATGTGTGAAGCAGTTATAGATTTGCCGTTGAAGGGAAAAAATTCATGCGCATAGACAAGCTCACAACAAAATTCCAAGAAGCCTTGGCAGACGCCCAAAGTCTTGCGTTGGGCAATGACCACGCTTATATCGACCCGTTGCACCTGCTGACCGCCATGCTGCGCCAAAGTGATGGGCCCAAAGCGCTGTTGCAGCGTGCGGGTACCAATGTGGCTGCCATGGCGGCTGCCGCTGAAAACGCGGTCAAGCAATTGCCCGAAGTGCAGGGCCAAGATCAGGTCACCATTGGCCCGGATCTGGGCAAGCTGCTGCAAGCCACTGAAAAGGAAGCCATCAAACGTGGTGACCAGTTCATCGCCAGCGAACTGTTCCTGCTGGCATTGGCTGACAGCGACACCAAGGCGGCCAAAATTGCCAAGGAACATGGCCTGACCCGCAAGGCGATGGAATCTGCCATCAACGCCGTGCGCGGTGGACAGACCATGGACAGCGCAGAAGGTGAAAGCCAGCGCGAAGCCCTGAAAAAATACACGATGGATCTGACCGAGCGTGCCCGCATGGGCAAGCTGGACCCAGTGATTGGCCGCGACGATGAAATCCGCCGCGCCATTCAGGTGCTGCAACGCCGCAGCAAGAACAACCCTGTACTCATCGGTGAGCCCGGTGTGGGTAAGACCGCCATTGTGGAAGGCCTGGCCCAGCGCATTGTGGAAGGTGAAGTACCCGAAACCCTCAAGGACAAGCGCGTGCTGGTGCTGGACATGGCTGGCTTGCTGGCAGGTGCCAAATATCGGGGTGAATTTGAAGAGCGCCTCAAAGCCGTGCTCAACGATGTAGCCAAGGAAGAAGGCCGCATCATCTTGTTCATTGACGAAATCCACACCATGGTGGGTGCCGGCAAGGCCGAAGGTGCCATGGACGCCGGCAACATGCTCAAACCTGCTTTGGCGCGGGGCGAGCTGCACTGCATTGGCGCCACCACACTGGATGAATACCGCAAGTACATTGAAAAAGATGCGGCGTTGGAGCGTCGATTCCAGAAGGTACTGGTCAATGAACCATCGGTGGAAGACACCATCGCTATCTTGCGCGGTTTGCAAGTGCGTTATGAGGCACACCACGGGGTGGACATTACCGACCCCGCTATCGTTGCCGCAGCAGAGTTGAGCCACCGCTACATCACGGACCGTTTCCTGCCCGACAAGGCTATTGACCTGATCGACGAGGCTGCGGCCAAGATCAAGATCGAAATCGACTCCAAGCCCGAGGTCATGGACAAGCTGGAGCGCCGGATGATTCAGCTCAAGATTGAGCGTGAAGCCATGAAGAAGGAAAAGGACGAGGCTTCGCAAAAACGCTTGCAGCTGATTGAAGATGAGCTGGGCGAGCTGGAGCGCGAGTACGCCGATTTGGAAGAAATCTGGAAGGCTGAAAAAGCCAGCGCCCAGGGCTCGGAGCAAATCCGCAAGGAAGTGGACAGCATCCGTACACAGATTGAAGACTTGAAACGCAAGGGCGACTTCAACAAGGTGGCCGAGTTGCAGTACGGCAAGCTGCCTGCTCTGGAAAAACAGCTCAAAGAAGCGCAAGACAGCGAAGCCGATGGTGCCGCACCCAAGCACAAGCTGCTGCGCACTCACGTGGGTGCCGAAGAGATTGCCGAGGTTGTCAGCCGGGCCACGGGCATTCCTGTGTCCAAGATGATGCAGGGTGAAAAAGACAAGCTGCTGCAAATGGAAGGCAAATTGCACCAGCGCGTGGTGGGGCAGGATGAAGCCATTGCTGCGGTGGCCAACGCCATCCGACGCTCGCGCTCGGGTCTGTCCGATCCGAACAAGCCACTGGGTAGTTTCTTGTTCCTGGGCCCCACCGGTGTGGGTAAGACTGAGCTGTGCAAGGCGCTGGCTGGTTTCTTGTTTGACAGCGAAGACCACCTGATTCGCATTGACATGAGCGAATTCATGGAAAAGCACTCTGTGGCGCGCCTCATTGGCGCCCCTCCAGGGTATGTGGGCTACGAAGAAGGTGGGTATCTGACTGAGGCTGTGCGTCGCAAGCCTTACAGCGTGCTGCTGCTTGACGAGGTGGAAAAAGCCCACCCGGACGTGTTCAACGTGCTGTTGCAAGTGCTGGACGATGGCCGCCTCACTGATGGCCAGGGCCGCACCGTGGACTTCAAGAACACTGTGATCGTGATGACCAGCAATATGGGCTCGCACCTCATTCAGGCGATGGTGGGCCAGGACAGCGAGGACATCAAAGAAGCGGTGTGGGGGGAACTAAAAGCACATTTCCGCCCCGAATTCTTGAACCGTATCGACGAAACCGTGGTCTTCCATGGTCTGGATGCGGCGCAAATCGAGTCGATCGCAAGGATTCAGTTGCAATTGTTGCAACGTCGTCTCGAAAAGATGGACTTGGAATTGCACGTGAGCGAACCTGCTTTGGCAGAGTTGGCTAAAGTAGGGTTTGATCCGGTCTTTGGCGCACGTCCGCTCAAGCGGGCTATCCAGCAGCGTATCGAGAATCCATTGTCTCGGGCGTTGCTGGAGGGCAAGTTCCCGCCAAAGAGCCGCATTGAGGTTTCGGTGGACCCTGTGCAGGCCCCTGGAGTCTTTAACTTTGACTTGGGTAGCGCAGCCAGCGCAGCTTAAGTCCGGGCTGCCAGCCTTTGTGCTGGCAGCACTGAGAAAGGCATTGCTTTGAACGAGTTTTTAAACTGGATGACCCGCTGGATGGTGCGTATTGTGATGCTCGCCATCGGCGCCGTGTTCTTCCTGAGCTTGCTGGCCGTCGCGTGTGTACTGGCCGCTGTGTGGGCAGTGCGCATGCTGTGGGCCAAGCTCACCGGGCAACCCGTCATACCGTGGGTAATGCCCATGCGTGCAGCCAGTAGCTGGGCCAGCATGTACCAGCGCTCTGGTGGCTTTGGTGGTGGCATGGCCAGCACCGCAACTGCAGCGCAGGACAATGCCGCTCCCTTTACCCCCGCAGCAGGAAGCAAGCGCGGAGGTATTTTGTCTGCGGTTGCTGCTGAGGTGAGTGACGTACAGCCCCGAGAAGTGCACGAGCGCTGACAGCGTGCCTGCCCAAGCAGGGCAGGAGGGGCAGACGACAAAAAATACACCGAGGAGATCCACTCAGCATGCACCTGCCTTCCACGTTACAACAAGTGTTTGATCTGCAGCACCAGGCCAGCCGCCAGCAGGTCGATGTGCCTGCTTTGGTGCGCAAAGAGCGCTTGTTGCGCATCCAGAAAATCCTGCACGAACACGGCACCACCTTGGCGGCTGCAGTGCAGGCAGACTTCGGAGTGCGATCGCCGCAGCTCACGGAGATGGCTGACCTCATGGTGCTGCGCACCATGCTCAGCCATACGCTGCGCAATCTGAATCAATGGATGCGTCCGCAGCGGGTATGGACACCTGTGCATCTTTTGCCGGGAACCGGGCGCATTGAGTACCAGCCTTTGGGCGTGGTGGGCATCATCTCCCCCTGGAATTACCCTTTGCAGCTGGCTCTGGGGCCAGCGATTGCGGCCATTGCCGCCGGCAACCGCGTCATGCTCAAGCCCAGTGAACTCACCCCGCACACTTCGGCGCAGTTGGCCCATGTCATTGGTCAATTCTTTGCCCCGGAAGAATTTTGTGTGATTCAGGGCGATACGCAGGTCGCCAGTCATTTCTCTGGTCTGCCGTTCGACCACCTGGTGTTTACCGGCTCTACAGCCGTAGGCCGCAAAGTGGCCATGGCTGCTGCACAGCATTTGACACCTACCACGCTGGAGCTGGGGGGGAAATCACCCTGCATCATCAGCAATGACTGCGACCTGGACGCTGCAGCCTTGCGCATAGCGCATGGCAAGCTCCTCAATGCGGGACAGACGTGTATTGCCCCGGACTATCTGCTGTTGCCGCGCGGGCAAGAGCAGGCGTTTGAGCAAGCCTTTCGCAAAGCCGTTGCGCAGCTGTTTCCCACGCTTTCTGGGAACCCCGATTACGCAGCCATCATCAACCAGAAACATTTCAACCGTTTGCGCAATTTGGCCCAGCAGGCCGAAGCTGAAGGCGCACAGGTGCAATGGCTGGAATCGGCAGCGCAACCTAGCAGCTCCGCCGCACCCGGCTGGGGCGATGCGGTACAGCGCCAGATGACACCCGCCTTGGTGTGGAACGTGCACTCAGGCATGGCCATCATGCAAGAAGAGATTTTTGGCCCGCTGCTGCCAGTGATTACTTATGACCGCCTGGATGATGTCATTCATGCCATCAATGCCGGGGAGCGCCCGCTGGCGCTGTACTGGTTTGGCCATGATGACAAGCTGCGCGACAGTGTGTTGCGCCGTACTGTCAGTGGTGGCGTTACGGTGAATGACACCCTGATGCATGTGGCGCATGACAATTTGCCCTTTGGTGGGGTTGGCCCCAGTGGCTGGGGGGCGTACCACGGCAAGCATGGTTTTTTACGCTTTTCTCATCAAAAGGCGGTGTTTTTGCAAGCAAAATGGAGCCCTGCCTCTTGGCTGTACCCACCGTACGGAGCCAAATTTCAGCGCATCATGTCGCTGATCAAGCGCTTGGGCTAAGCGCTTGCTGCTATTAATTTGCTTGCAATAAGCAATCTTTTCAGGCCATTTCAATGGCCTAGCACATCCTTTTTCTGCGGGCAAGAAACCTTTGACAGCCGTACTTGCCTAAATGGCTACACAGACTAGGCGTAAGCGGAAAACGCGATTTCACTGACAATTGCCGACTTTCGTTTTCAACACCTCGTTTTCAGTTTCGGTTTTCCCATGTCCAATTACCAGGTTCGTCCTGCAACCCTTCGCGATGCGAAGGCGATTGCACAAATCCACACCGCTTCCGCCTTGGACGCCTACCGTGGCATCGTGCCTGACGACCAATTGAAAGCCATGTCCTCCGTCGAGAAGCGTCAAGCTTACTGGCGTGAAGCCATTGAATACTGTGAGCCACAAGTGCAAGTTGCACTCGATGGCGACAAGATCGTAGGCTTTGTTGGTTTTGACCGTTCCCGTGATGAGAAGTCTCGCCAAACCACTGGTGAGGTATGGGCTATTTATGCAGCCCCTTCGCACTGGAACAAGGGTGTCGGCGTGACGCTATGGGATGCAGCCCGTGAAGGCCTGCAGGAAGAGGGTTGTAACAACGTCACTGTTTGGGTGCCTCTGCGTAATGAGCGCGCTTTGCGCTTTCATGAGCTGGCAGGTTTCAAGCGTGAAATGTCCACAGCCAAAACTTCCCTCATTGGCGGTATCAAGATTGAGGAAGTGCGCTTAAAGCGTCCCTTAAACTAACTACTGCCCAACGGCCCGCTTCGGCGGGCCGATTTTTTTGTCTCTCCATCTCTCAGGAATTCCACATGCTGCAATGGCAACACCAAGGCACTGACCACCAAGCTGCATGGCGCAGCGAAAGCGGCCTGCCCGCGCCACGCCGTGTGGTAGTGGCAGATGACACCATGCCCGCCGACACCGCCTACCGTCTGGCGTGTGAAGGTACGGCATTGCTCTGGCAGGGCGATTTTCACAACGCGCGCTTGCTCATTGATGCGCTCAAGCGCCGTCTGGACAAGCCTGCAGGCAAAAGCACTGCCAAGGCGCGCAAGCAGTTGCGCTCGTCCAGCAACAAGCCTGCACCGACTGCAGCAGAGGCTTTTCACATGCACCGCATGGCACAGGGCCAGCGGGCCCGTGTGCTCAACAGCGTGCTGGTGGCTTTGCAGCCTGATTACTCCATCAAGCTGCGGCGCGCTCCGGACTGGCGTGAAGCTTGCACCCAAGCATGGGGCGCTCCAGCTGCAGATGCTGGCGTGCAGGTGCTGACGCTGCGTGAGTTGACAGGGGTGGTGGGTGCCCATGAATGGCGCAAAAAGGGCGTGGACATGCCTTTGCTGGGCAAGAATGCGCGCATTCACCCGCACTACGGCGTGTTTTCGCCCGTGCGCGGCGAGTATGTAGCCATGGTGCATGAAGCACCTCTGGCTTTCGGCATGCGCGAGCTGGCATTCGATATCGGCACGGGCACTGGTGTGCTGGCCGCTTTGCTGGCCAAGCGTGGTGTCAAGCGGGTGGTGGCTACCGATACATCCAGCCGGGCTCTGGCCTGTGCCCAAGAAAATATTGAACGTCTGGGTGTCAGTGACAAGGTTGAACTGCAACAAACCAGCCTGTTCCCAGAAGGTCAGGCGCCTTTGATTGTCTGCAACCCGCCATGGGTGCCAGCACGAGCCGTGACCACGCTGGAACAAGCGGTGTACGACGAAAACAGCACCATGCTGCGCGGCTTTCTGAGCGGCTTGCGTGAACATCTTTCGCCTGATGGCGAAGGCTGGCTGGTGCTGTCGGACTTGGCGGAGCACCTGGGTCTGCGTAGCCGGGATGAGCTGATGGGCTGGATTGATGCAGCCGGTCTGTACGTGGTCTACCGCATGGATGCTGAGCCCACCCATGGCAAGGCGCAAGACAGTTCCGACCCGCTGCACGCTGCGCGTTCGGCTGAAGTCACTTCCCTGTGGCGCTTGAAGGCCAAGGTCTGAGCTTGCTTGAGCTGGTTACGAAAGCGCGCTTTCATCGCCGTTTTCAAGGCTGCGCTCCGGCAGCATCAGCGCCAGCTGCCGGCGCAAGACTTCGGCCCGCTCCAGGCCTGCATGCCGGTGTACCGCTTGCAGCAGCTGCTCGCTGGCGTGCAGCATGCTGTCAGCGTCGCGGGCCTCGCGCAGCAAGTGGCGCAGGTGTGCGCAAGTGTCGTGCAGGCGGTTGGCAAACAAGCGCTCGCACAGGTCAAACAGGTGCATGCGCACGCCAGCCAGACTGACGTTGTCAGGCCCAGCAGGGCACGGCTCACACTGGGAGTGCGCAGTGTGATGCTGCAAATAGCCGTCATTGAGTAGTTGCTGCACCAGCGCCTGGCCTTGACCGTGGTACATGGCGTGCAGTGTGGAGGCCGGGGTGTTTTCTGCCAGCAGGAGTACAGAGCGCTCACGCAAGCCCAGCTGACGCTGACCAGGCGCTAGCTCAAGCAGGGCTTTGGGCGTTCGGTACAGGTACATGGCAGGCATTGCACACAAAACGTGTGACAGCCCTGTGAAGCCTGTGCAAAAACGCAGCAGCCTTGCGACAATCACAGACCCGGCATTGCTGCAAAGTTATGCGCAGCAGTACTAAAACCGTTTTTTCCATTCAATGCGCCAGCGACTGGCTCGGTAAACATTTCATGCGATTGCTTTTGGCCCCAATGGAGGGCTTGCTCGATTTTGTGCTGCGCGATGTTCTGACCCGTGTGGGCGGAGTGGACCGCTGTGTCTCGGAATTCATCCGTGTCAGCGGCACGGTGCTGCCAGATCGCGTGTTTCTGGGTTACATGCCGGAGCTGCTCAATGGCAGTAAAACCTTGTCGGGCGTGCCTGTGCGAGCGCAGTTACTGGGCTCTGACCCCGCCTGCATGGCTGAGAATGCGGCCAATCTGGCGCGGCTGAACCCCGAAGGTATTGACCTGAACTTTGGCTGCCCCGCCAAAACAGTGAACCGCCATGGCGGCGGGGCCTCCATGCTGCAAGACCCCGAATCGATTGCCAGGCTGGTGGCTGCTGTGCGCAAGGCGGTGCCTGCACATTTGCCTGTGTCTGCCAAGATGCGCATGGGTTTTAACGACAAAAGCCTGATGCGCGAATGTGCGCTGGCCATGGTGGAAAACGGTGCCTGTGAGCTGGTGGTGCATGCGCGCACCAAGGTGGAAGGCTATCGGCCACCCGCCTACTGGGAGCTGATTCCGGACATCGCATCGGTGGTCAATGTGCCCGTGGTGGCCAATGGCGAGATTTGGACTGTGCAAGAAGCGCTGCGCTGCCGCGAGCAATCGGGCTGCAGCGATCTGATGCTGGGGCGCGGCAGCGTGGCCGACCCAGGTCTGGCGCTGGCCTTGCGCGCTGCCATGGCACGCGGCACACCGCGTCCGGATGATGTGCAGGCAGAGTTAACACCGGTGGTGACATGGGCGCAGATGTTGCCGCATCTGCAGCGTTTTTGGTTGCTGGTGTGCCGTGATTTAACGCCCAACCAGCGCGCCGGGCGTTTGAAGCAGTGGTTGAATTTGATGCGCCGCCGCTATCCCGAGGCTGAAACTGCCTTTCAATGCGTGCGTGTGCTTACGCAGCAAGGCCTGGTGGTGGACTGGCTGGAGCAGGAGTGCGAGCGTTATGGTGCTGCATTTGTGCTGCACAAAGATGAGCTACTGGCGTATGAAAACCGGATGCCTGAAGGTGCTTGCATCTTGGATTAAAGCGTAGCAGTGCGCGAGCAGCTCTCTTTGTCAGAGCGAATTGTCTCAGTGCATTCGGCGCTTCAAAGCAAGTGATCGGGAGCGAACGGGCCAATGATGTGAATCATCAGGCGTAGTGGCACACTGGCATCTGGCTCAGTGGTGCGGTCACCCCAGTCACTGCCCTGAGGGGCGCGCCATACCAAACCGCTGGGGGTGTCCTCCACCAGCCACGCCGCTTCGCGCAGGCTGGCTTCAATGTTGTCGGTGGCTTCCTGCGCCAGTTGCCGAGA
Source organism: Comamonas avium (assembly GCF_014836675.1). Taxonomy (GTDB): domain Bacteria; phylum Pseudomonadota; class Gammaproteobacteria; order Burkholderiales; family Burkholderiaceae_C; genus Comamonas; species Comamonas avium. The sequence goes on along the minus strand of NZ_JACSQK010000004.1, from coordinate 272,678 downwards.
TGCAATCAGCAGGGCAATTTCTGTATTTTGCAGCTGCGAGCGCATGTCCAGATTCATGGAGCCAACCACCGTGAGTTTGTGGTCCAGCACCAGCATCTTGGAGTGCAGCATGGCACGCGAACCACCTTGGGAACCCGTGATGCTTCCCGCTGTGCTGCGCAGCGTGCCGGTGTCAGCTTTGCCGTCTTGCAGGCTGCGCAGCTCGAACAGCTCAATGCCTTGCTGCAGCAGCTCTTTGCGGTGGCGTGCGTAACCGGCATGGGCCAGCGGCGCGTCGTTGGATGCCAGCGAGTTGGTCAGAATGCGCAGACGCACATGGCGTGCCCGGGCACGGGCAAAAGCCTGTTTCATGTCATCGCCGGGCACAAAGTAGGGGGAGACAATGAGCACATCAGTGGTGGCCTGGTCAATCAGTGCCAGCAGGCCGCTGACCACATTGTCTTGCTCTACGACCGGCATCAGTACGTTGCGCAAAGCCTGCTGGTTTGCTGAGTTGCTGGGGCGTGGTGAGGCTGCGTTCAAGCTGGAAGGCAAACGCATGCTCAGCAAATGAGGAATGTCTTCACCCGGTTTGGCATCCGCAGGTGTTTCCAAGGTCTCCATGCTCGATGCAATGTCATCTTCAGGTGGGGGTGGAATCTTGCCAGGCGCATCCGCCAGCACCAGCGCGGGTGCCCAAATCCAGTCAATAGACTGCAAATCCATGGGCGCCAGTTGCGCGGTCTTGCTGGCTGCTATGGCGTCCTGAACCAGTTCGCTCTCGTTTTTTGGTGCTGAGGTGTGGGCGCGCAGGCGCAGCAGCTCTTGTTCTGAGATCAGTGCACTGACCGGGTAGGCACGTGAGTCATTCCAATATCGGTCAAAGCTGGCAGACAGCTGGCGTACCGATGCACCTGCAGCCATGATGTCCAGATCAATGAAGTTGTCGCTGTCCAGTGCATCAAAGTAGGCATCGCCCAGATTGCGACCGCCGGTAATGCCAACACTGTTATCGGCAATAAACAGTTTGTTGTGCATGCGCTGCTGCGTGCGCTGAAAATCAGTCAGGGTAGACAGCGCCCGCAAAACTGTAGATCCCCGTGGTCCGGTCAAGGGGTTGAACATGCGCATTTCAATGCCGGGCACAAAAGCCAGTCGCATGACTTGGGCGTTTTTGCCGGCACCATGAAAGTCATCCAGCAGTACGCGTACACGTACCCCGCGCTGTGCGGCTTGCACTACAGCTTCCAGCAGGCGCGCCGTGCTGGCATCTGCGTGGATGGCGTAGTACTGCAAGTCCAATGTCTTTGTCGCTGCATGCACCAGCGCCAGACGGCTGGTGAACGCAGCCTGTGCGCCGCCCAGCAGCGTAAAGCCAGAGACATAAGCCGTATTGGCCGCCTTGCGCTGGCTCTGCACCATGCGGCCCAGATCAGTTTCCTGCGGTGTGCTCAATGCGGTGCTGGCGGTGCGTGGTGGCAGCGGAGGCAAGCTGCCGCAAGCGCTCAATGCCAGCAAGGTGGCACACAGCAGTGCCCGCAGCCCATAACTAGGCTGGCGCGAAGGAGTGTGTGCCTGCGTGAAATTGGGCATAACCTGGGTATAGCGAAACGAATGGAGTAAAGGTGTCAGACGCCAGAGGGTTTAGGCTGCGGCAAGCGGCTAAAACTGGTCACGTCCAGCTACGCGTGCCACAAGGCGCACATCCTCACCCAGGCGGCTGACATCGTGTACCTGCAAGGAGATGGCTTGGGACAACTGCTCTAACGGCCCAAAACTGGCCAAGCCCATGGTGCCTGCACCCAGGAGTTTGGGGGCCATATAAAGCAGCAGCTCGTCCACCAAGCCTTCACGCATGAAAGAACCGTTGAGTTTGAACCCCGCTTCAACATGCAGTTCGTTGGTACCCCGTGTACCCAAGTCGCGCAGCATGGCCGCCAGATCCACCTTGCCATGTGCGTTAGGTATCGCAATAACTGTAGCGCCAAGCGCTTGCAGTGATTGGGTTTTAGATATATTTGTGCTTGAAGTGTATATGGTGCAGCCGCTATGTGCTTTTAAAACATGAGCATCCAGTGGCATATCCAGCTTGCTGTCGATCACCACCACTTTGGGCTGGCGTGGTGTTTCAACATCTCGCACATTCAGCCGGGGGTTGTCTTGCAGCACCGTACCTATCCCAGTGAGGACGGCGCATGCCTGAGCGCGCCATGCGTGTCCGTCGGCACGGGCCGCAGGCCCTGTAATCCATTGGCTTTGCCCGTTGTGCAGGGCTGTGGCGCCGTCCAGTGAGGTAGCCGCCTTCATGCGTACCCATGGCGTACCACGCACCATGCGGCTGAAGAAACCGATATTCAGCTCCCTTGAAGCGCTGGCCCCTTCACCCACTTGCACCTCAATGCCGGCCGCACGCAGTCTGGCAAAACCTTGTCCTGCAACCTGAGGGTTCGGGTCGCTCGTGGCTGCAACCACCTTCGTAATGCCTGCTTCAATCAATGCATTGCAGCAAGGGCCGGTGCGGCCAGTGTGCGAGCAAGGCTCCAGCGTCACATAGGCCGTTGCACCCTGGGTGCTGCTGCCACGAGCGGCTGCATCACGCAGCGCCATCACTTCCGCGTGCGGCCCACCCGCTTGCTGGGTGAAACCTTGTCCAATAATGTGCCCGCAGGCCGATACCAGAACGCAGCCTACGCGCGGGTTGGGGTTGGAAATAAAAAGCGCCTGACGGGCCAGGTCAAGCGCTTGTTGCATATAGCTAGTAGGTTGCATTACTTCAGTCATGGCGACTGAATGGTAACGCACGGGGGAGTCTTAACGGCTCCAGCAGTCAGCAGCAGTCATTGTGCTTCCCGTCGGTAGATTGATGACGTCGCGCGCCCCAGCGTGTGACAACGTCAGTGTTCCACAGCGGTCAGTGCTCTGGGCCCCAGCTTTAGGCGTTGCTGTGAGAGTGAACGTCGCGTTGGTGTTGTTTGCCCCAAAGCCAATGGTGTAGCGCTTGTTGTTGTCATTGGCCCAGGTCAGCGCAGCTGGCAGTTCTGTGGGGTAGACCCCATTGGCAGTTGCAGCACGCTCCAGCCAAAGCTGAGTTTGAAGTAGCCCGGCGCGTGCATCTGCACGATGCCCACGCATGACGTATTCGGTGTAGCTGGGGTAGGCAACAGCAGCCAAGATACCGATGATTGCCACCACAATCATCATCTCAATCAGAGTGAAACCTTTGTTTTTTTTCATATCGCTAGGAGTTGCATTTATTTAAGCTGGCGCCAGCTGGGGCGCATTGATTGTTCTGGCATGCGCGCAAGGTTAAAAGAGTCTCCCTTGCCGAAATCAGTGGAGTGCTTGGTGTCGCCAACAATGCGGTGAGCACCTTTGACAATACGCATGCGCGAAACGCCATGATCGGCCGCAAGGTCATAAAAACCGTCGCCATTGAGGTCCATCAACTGCACCGAGGGGCGCATGCCATCCATGATGTTGAGCATGGTCAGGTATTGACGCTCCTCATCAACGGCAGACGATTCACAGCTTTCCAAGGCGGAATTGATGTCTGAGCCCTTGGCCGGTACTTGGGTATAGGCGGCCAAAATATTGCTGCCATCGTACAAGTTCATCTGTTTAAGCAGGCGTTCACCAGTGGCTGGCAGATCTAAGTACCAGCCGCTCTTGGTATTCCAGTCGACGGAAGGCGCATTGGCGGCTGTAGTTTGGTCGATTTGCCAATACTCGCGCCCTTCGCTGTTGTTTTCACCGTTGAATTGTTTGCCAACCTTTTGCTGTGCAAGTTGGCTTTGTTTGGACTTCGCGTCAAGTCCTGTGCCAAGAGGGGTTGGCGCTGGAATCGACTTGCTGGCGTCTCCTGGGTGCACTTCAACATAGCGCTGGTTAGTATCCGTATCAAACTGGACGGTGTAACGCGTGTTGTCCAGCACCGAATACAAAGTTTGTGTGTCAGTACTTTCGGGGTCTGAGGTGGTGATGTTGCGACCTGTACCAAAGGCCACCATCATGCCTCCAACTGCCTGTACTTTCTGAGAAGTGCCTGTGCCGGTAACTTTGGTCCGGTCATTCGCGCGTACGGTAGGAGGTGCTGTGATTGATTGCGCAAGCGTGCGAGTCTCTGGAGAGCCCGCAGTGCCGCCCTTTGCCGTAAAGAGAGGCTGCCCGTTAAACGCAGTGTGCCACTCAGTGGCATTTTTAGAGCTAATCAGAAACTTCCACATATTGCCTTTGATGTCACCGGCGTAGACAACATCAGGGCGTCCGTCGCTATTGATATCGACCAAACGTGGCGCGGACAGGCCGTTGTCATTCACGTTGTCGCCAGTGGCTGTGGCGCTGGTTGCAGACAGACGCAACAGCTCTTTGGCGCCGTCCAGATATTGAATCAATAAAACTGGACGTCCGTTCTTGCTGTTATAGCCATTGCCCATGACAACCGCCCAGCGATTGTTATTCAACAGCGTAATTTGGCCGCTGCGCAAAGGGTTGCTGTCGTCTGTGCTAGGGGTGGCAAAGATATGCCCAAGATCTGCTGGTGCGTGATCAAGGCAGGAGGTCTCTCCCTTTTTGGGTGTGGTGGTTATGCAGTTAATGGTTTCGCTACTGTGCAGCGTTTGGTCCATAACCACCAGCTTGGAAGCCTTGGATTCCGCAAAATCTGTGTCGGGGTTGGTGACATCCAGCACAAAGTAACCTTTTCCACCGCCGCCCAGAGTGCCAACCAGCATCGTGCGCCAGTCGGGTGTGTATTGCGCGCTGCTGCGGTCACTGACGTCAACATCTCCGGTCATGGGCGAACCATCTACAAAGTAACGGTGATTGTCGTCAAAAGACGGCCAGGTTAACCGCGTTAAATTGGGAATGGTTCCTCTTGGTATATAAGCTATTTTTTCTTTACCATCGTCAGCTGAGAAGCCATGCAGCATGCCGTCATTGCCGCCAACATAAATAATCGGTAATCTTTCTTTATTATCCAGTGTAAATTTTGCATAACCTTTCAATGCATAGTTACTGACAGGGGCTTTCACATACCAGACATTAGAGTTGACGATATCACCCTGTCTGCTTTGGCGGTTGCGGAAAGTACCTCCTGAGGATAATTCCTTGCCTCTTTCACCTCGAATGTAATTTAAACGGTCTTCGCCTAATTTGTCGGTCGATGTATTGCTTGCACAATCTGCGGTTGTCGCGCTATCAGGTTTTATATTGAAGCATGATTTTTGTGCAGTGCTGAGGTTGGCTTCTGTGCTAGTCCAGCGAAATGGTCTTCCCTGTTTAACGCCATCATGCCAAGTCAAAATCACCCGGCTGGTGGGTTGCGTTGCATCCAGTATGCTGGCCGTGCTTTTTCCATCCCACAATGGAGTTTGGCCTTTATTCGTTACTTGATAACTTTTGACTTCACCTTTCCATGCTTCTTTGGGTTCATTGTATGTAATGTAAAGTCCAACAGGCTTGTCTTCGTAGGATGTACCGCTCACGGCCGCTGAGCTGCGGTCAGGCTCTGCTTGTGAGTTAATTACGCCAATAATTTCTCTAAAGGCTTTTTCCAGGTCTTCGCCTTTGGTTACGGCATAAAAACTTCCACGGCCATTAATGGCAGCATGCCACAAATCCAGTGCGCGTTTGTTTTCATTATCCATTGTTGGCCATTTTTTGTTTCCAGAAACAAAGTCCGGAAAACTGCCGTCATAACCAAATGGAGTCGTTGCAGTTGGCTTTTGTATACTCGATGCGCCGGGCCATGTAACCGCTTCATCACTGAAGCCAATCGTGTAAGTAACAAGGTGTGGCCAGTTGGCTGGGTTATATTTTGGATTCCAATATTTATTGATGGAAGTGCCGCCTATAGTTTCGCTTTCTGGAGCTTTGCGGTATTCACTGGTCAATGATATTTGTTTTTTTGAGTCGGTGGCGCTGTAGATGGATGGCTGCAAATTCGTCGCCCAGCTGTAAAATGCCCAGTCTGCAAGTGTGTTTTTGTAGTTGTCGTAATAAACACGAGTCTGGGCAGAGTTGGCGGTATATGCTGTGCCATCTGGGAGCGTAAATGATGTGCTGACAAGGTTCCCGCCAGAAGCCGTTCCATTCCAGCGGCCATCCGTCATCATGATGTGATAATTGCGGCGGCAGCCTAGAAATTCTTTGCTTAACTTGTCTGTTCCACCGGGGTTTGTGGCCCAGGGACCTCCATCTACAGGCTTGCCGTTGCTTTGTGCGCGCAGATAAGCATCTGCATTTTTGAACATACCATGAGAAGGTGTTCCGCCGCTTGGGAGTAAATAATCAATAAATTCAATGAAGTTTTTTCGATGTGTAGCATCCAATACCTTCATATTATTTTTACGCCCTGATGTGGTACTACCTACATCGGTGGCGCCCGGTGTTTTTCCTTTTCCTGGATTGGCAGTATTTCCTCCATACCAGTAAGAAAGTTCATTATATTTGTTAATGGAGTCTCCATTGTTCCACATGGCTTGCCATGAGAGACGAATTTTTTTGTCTGGCAAAAGAGATGTGTCATTGAAAACTTGCTTTAATGCATATTTCAAAACATTCATGCGCCGGCTTTTTGTATCCCAGGACCCATCACTTTTTGGCGTTGTATCATTGATTGCGCCACTGGTACTTCCTGAATCTAAACGAAAACCCATACTCCCTGAGTCATCGATTGAAATAATGACATTCGGCGCGACATAAGGGTCGATGGTTCCAGGGGGAGATTGAGCTAAATCCAGTGCAAACACACTGCAGGGGGTTGCAGCCAAAGCCAGCAGCGTTTTTTGAAATTTTTTTCTGTTGATATGCTGACGGGACATGGCACTTTCCTGTTAATTTTTTATAAATTAAATAATTGATCGATGAATATAGGCAGATAAAGAAAGCAGTGGAACTAATCTTTTCGCCTCTGGCGCGCATAGGTTTGCTGCAGTACTACCAAGGTATTAGGCTTGAGCCCATGTGCCAAGGCAGTGATGCGGTACACCACATAGATATCGAGGCTCAGGTCTAAAAGGTTATTGGCTTCATTTGGAAGGAGTCCGGAGCCGCCTGCGCCTTGTAAGTAGGGCAAAACTTCAATCCAGTACCAGCCGCCACGCCCTGCAGCTTTTTCAGCAAGAATGGGGTTGCTTGCGTCACCGGTAGCAGCGCCGGTGTACTGGCCATAGCGCGCACCAATAGGCGTTCCGTCGCTGTGCAAACTTTCCATTTGCGCCAGGGTGATGCCCTTCTTTTCATCGGTGTTGTTCCAGAAGTCTTGTTCCGCTGTGCGTTTGGCGCACAGTGCATAGCGGCATTTCATTGCGCCACCATTGCTGTCTAGTTGCGCAAGCAAAATGCCGATGTCTTGCTCTTCAGAGGGAATCTTTGTAACTTCATCGCCTTTGCGGCAGAGCGTGGGTTGATCTGTATTACTCTCGCATGCACTTCCATTGGCTTGCTCTCGGCGAATATCTAATTCTGCGTCTTGTAATAATGCTTGTGCTGCTTCAAAAGCACGCTGGTAATCTGCATCGTTTCCAACAATCATTTCGTTAAACCATGCCGTGCGTGATGCCCAAAGTGCCAAAAGCATCGAAAGCATGACAAAAATGATCACAATAAACAGGGCTACGCCGCGCTGCTGTGAAGGAGGTGGGGAATGCATATGGCGCATGGTGATGCGAGGGTTAGTTGCTTGCCTGTAATAGCCCTTGGCTACGCAGCTGAAACACGGTGCGGAAAGTCTTGTGAATGCGGCGTGTGCGCGGAGCATCCAGCGTCGTCATGTCGATTTCGGCAATAGAGCCATCAGCGGCAGGGCAGTCTGAATAAGAACTGCCTGCAGGCATATCAATGACTTCATTGCCATAAAGCACCAAACACACTTCAATGGCAAATACGTTGTTCCATTGGCTGCCAACAGTGGCTGCGTTGACATATTGCATTTTTGGATCCCCGTGTGGGGTTGTCTGCAGCAGGTAGCGTGTTTGAAAATTAGCTACGTTATCCACAATAGGTTGAGCATCCCCTTGCCCTGCACAGAGTAATTCGTTGTTACGCAAAACGAAGTGACTTTGAATTAGGGTGGCACTACCATTCTCTCCAAGACAGTTGCGTAGCAAGGATGCGCGTTTGTTCGCTGCAGTTGCGGTGTGAAGCTGTTCTGTGTAATTGCGGTAGCCGACTGAAAGGCTGAATTCGTTCTCGTTTGGTGAATCTTTACCACTCAAAATATCGATCATTGGATCGAACCCTTCAGCCTTGGTTTCAAAGGCCACCGGGTCCGTAATATCGATGACAGCATCTTCAGTTTTTTGCGCAGCAAGATTAAGGCGCATTGAGCCTGTTTGCCTTAATTGCTGAGCGAAAACACGAAAAGCGTAAGCTGACTGCTGCTGCAACTGGCTTGAGTCTGTGACCGTGGCAGTCACACTGCGCGAAGTCATTAATGCCCCCATTGCCACAGCGATGGTCAAAAGACCAATAGATAGACCAACTAGCAGCTCAATCAGAGACAGGCCGCTTTGCTTGCGTCGTTCAATGTGCCGGTATTGCTGGGGCAGTGAAACAAGCGAGATTGACATAAAAATGCTTTTTAGAGGCTGATATTGTGAATATTTAAGAACCAGGGCAGAATATTTGTACATTGGTGCCCGCGAAATAGGGGGCGCAACGGGCTACCACGGGTATAAATTGCAGATGACATGTTTGATTGACCGGGCAGCTCATGGCTTTACCGCTGCCTGTGCTTGCATTTAAGGGGTTGAGATAACCGTCTGCATCTTCGCTTTCTTTATCGATACTTTCGTTTTCACGCCAACTGATCATGACGCCTAACTGTCGGCGGTTATCTGCCAGGACTTCGTCTTCTGTGTAAAAAACGCTTGCGTCACCATTTGGCAGCGTGTTGCGCACTTGTGCTTTCCATTGTTCGATATCAAAGCCGGCAAGTTCAGTATGTCCACACGCGGTAGTGTTGCAGTCGATCTGGGATGTGGGTGTGTTTTCCCACCCTGTGAGGTAGTCATTTGCGCTAAGAAAAGCGTTGGGGTTGGCCATTAACCGTTCGTTAAGGTCTTCAGTCAGACGAATCGCTTGCGCTCGATACAGGCTGGTTTGAGTATTGGTCAGTGTGCGCATTTGCAGGCCCAAGATGCCTAAGATGCCCAATGCCATAACCACAATCGCAATCAGCGACTCAAGCAGCGCAAAGCCACGTTGGACAGGGGGTAAAGTTGTCTTTTTCATTATTTCTGGCAACTGACTTCATTAATGATACGGATTCGACCCCCTGAGCTCATGCACAGCGTATAGGTGTTGGAAGAGCTAACTCCTGAGTCTTTGGGAGAGAAAGTAAAACTCTTGGTATTCAACCCACTGGCCATGCCATAACGGTCTACTTTGATGTTGATGCCGCCTGATGTGTGCATGACGTTGATATTTCCGGTGAGTGAAACTTCTGAGAGCTTTGGTTCTTTTGCATTCCAGGAACCGTTGCCATTGAGATCGGCATAAACGAACCATCCGCAGCCCCATGCTTGATTGGTGCTGGCATTTTGGCAACCTTGGGTAGTGTTATTTCTTTTGCGAATGCCAATATTGCCTCCGCGCTGAATGGCTTCGGTGCGTGCAAACAGTAACGTTGATTTCAGGCTGCGGGCTGCTTCCAATACTTGCCAGCGTTCGTAAAGCTCAAAAAACTGAGGAGCTCCTAATCCGATTAATATCGATGTGATCGATAAAATAGTAAGAATCTCAACCATGGTCACACCGCGCAATGCAGATGCGTAGGAATTTGTCATGACGAGGTCGAAATTCATGTCAGATCCTTTATCTATAGCAAACGTGTTTTTTGATTGGTGGCTGCTGGTTGGCTTTAACAGTTGGAAGAAGGTTTGATTTTTTGCAGGTGGCCGCCTGGCTTGATACAGAGTATTTGGCTTTGCGTCTCAGGCTGAGAAGATGGCCGGACAGCCAGATTGAAACTATTGCTGTCACCAAGAAGCTGCATGCCGCCCCAGCGGTCCACGATGATGGCGGAGCTTTCTGCGGAGGCTGTGACAGTGAGATTGCTTAAGGCATTAACTATTTGAAGTGGCTCGCTTCCTGTGTCGGTGATGCCGTCTTGATCGCTATCAAGAGTCAGTACCCAGCCGCATTGCCATTCATTGTCAGCCGCGGGGCAGTTTTCATCTGGCGCATTGCGAATCAAAGAGATGCCACCGCCTCTGCGAATGCTTTCGTTGCGGGCAAACAGTAGTACCGATTCCAGGTCAGAGGTTGCTTGGCTGGCGCGCCAGCGTTCAATTAATGGCGTAAAGCTGGGAAGCGCAAGCCCCATTAATATGGCGACAAAAGCAATGCACACAATGAGCTCCACAAGCGTGAAGCCCAATTGCGGCAAGCACTTTTTTCTCGCGCGGGGGCGCTTCAAGGGTGTGAACATGGTTGGAAGGTTAGCTGTTGAAAGAAAAAAAATGCCCGCCAGCAGACTGATGGATGCATGCAAGGAGATGAGCGGTCAAAAAGCATGCGGTGTATGCCTGGCCTGAGGGGCCCGGCGAGAGCATAAGCAATTCACTGGGGCAGTAGTGAATATGGAATCGGCTACAATAAAAGAGTTTTGCATGGTGCAAGACGCACGCCGCAGGCCGTTCCAGCCCACGGCGCAAGTCACCTAGGTGGTTCTGACGGGTTCAGATACCACCACAGATAAGGAAATCAAAATGATCGCTGCCTCTATCAAGGCTGAAGTTGTTAAAGCCAACGCTCGTTCCGAAAACGACACTGGTAGCCCAGAAGTGCAAGTTGCACTGCTGACAGCCCGCATCAACGAACTGACTCCCCACTTCAAGGCTAACGCTAAAGACCACCACGGTCGTCGCGGTCTGCTGCGCATGGTGAGCCGTCGTCGCAAGCTGCTGGACTACCTGAAGGGTAAGGACGCAGATCGTTACACTGCTTTGATCGCTAAGCTGGGCCTGCGTAAGTAAGCACGGTGCAAGATCAAAACGCCTGAGTTAGTACACCTAGCTCAGGCGTTTTTTACTTTGGAGTTTGTTAAAACAGAGCGAAGCTGTGTCATTCCAGAAGCGTTTTTAAATATGAATGCTATGTTATTTGTAGCTATAAACGCGCTTCTGGAATGGCATCGTGTTCTGTTTAACCTCCAAAACATTGCTGGACATACGCTGCCAGCTATTCCATTAGGAGTAAACACATGACAATGTTCAATAAAGTAACAAAGACATTCCAGTGGGGCCAGCACACGGTCACGATGGAAACAGGTGAAATCGCTCGCCAAGCCTCCGGCGCTGTGTTGGTCAATATTGACGACACCGTGGTGCTGGCTACTGTTGTGGGTTCCAAGATTGCCAAGTCGGGCCAGGACTTCTTCCCCCTGACGGTTGACTACATCGAAAAGACATACGCCGCCGGCAAGATCCCCGGTAGCTTCTTTAAGCGCGAAGCCAAGCCTTCGGAGCTGGAGACGCTGACTTCGCGTTTGATCGATCGTCCTATTCGCCCTCTGTTCCCGGAAGGTTTCTATAACGACGTGCATGTGGTCATCCACACCATCTCGTTGAACCCCGAGGTGGATGCCGACATTGCTGCAATGATCGCTGTGTCTGCTGCACTGTCTGTGTCGGGTCTGCCCTTCAATGGTCCTATTGGTGCAGCCCGCGTGGGTTGCATCAATGGCGAATACGTACTGAACCCCGGTCAGACCCAGCGCAAGGATTCGCTGATGGATCTGGTTGTCGCAGGTACTGAGTCTGCCGTGCTGATGGTGGAATCCGAAGCGCAGCAGCTGCCTGAAGAAGTGATGCTGGGTGCTGTGGTTTATGGCCACGAGCAAAGCCAGATTGCCATCAACGCCATTCACGACCTGGTGCGTGAAGGCGGAAAGCCCGTCTGGGAGTGGACTGCTCCCGCCAAGGATGATGCACTGATTGCCAAGGTGGCTGAACTGGGTGAAGCCAAGCTGCGCGCCGCGTACCAAGAGCGCAACAAGCAAGTGCGCACGCACGCTTGTCGTCTGGCTTATGCTGAAGTGAAGGCTGGCCTGACTGAGCAAGGTGTGGCATTTGATGGCGTCAAGGTCGAGAGCATGCTGTTCGACATCGAAGCCAACATTGTGCGTTCGCAGATTTTGGCTGGTGAGCCTCGTATTGACGGTCGTGATACACGCACGGTGCGTCCTATCGAAATTCGTAACTCGGTGCTGCCCCGTACCCATGGTTCGGCCCTGTTTACGCGTGGCGAAACCCAGGCCCTGGTGATCTCCACACTGGGTACCGAGCGCGACGCACAGCGTATTGATGCGCTGGCAGGTGAGTTTGAAGATACCTTCTTGTTCCACTACAACATGCCTCCCTTTGCCACTGGTGAGGTGGGTCGCATGGGGTCGACCAAGCGCCGCGAAATCGGCCATGGTCGTCTGGCCAAGCGCGCTTTGGCCGCTTGCTTGCCTAGCAAGGAAGAGTTTCCCTACACCATCCGCGTGGTGTCGGAAATCACTGAATCCAACGGCTCATCGTCGATGGCATCGGTGTGTGGCGGCTGCTTGTCCATGATGGATGCGGGCGTGCCCATGAAGGCGCACGTGGCTGGTATCGCCATGGGTCTGATCAAGGATGGCAATCGATTTGCCGTGCTGACCGACATTCTGGGCGACGAAGATCATCTGGGTGACATGGACTTCAAGGTGGCAGGTACTACCAACGGTATTACAGCTCTGCAGATGGACATCAAGATCCAAGGTATCACCAAGGAGATCATGCAAGTGGCGCTGGCGCAGGCCAAGGAAGCGCGCATGCACATCCTGGGCAAGATGCAAGAAGCTATGGGTGAAGCCAAGACCGAAGTTTCTGACTTTGCTCCTAAGTTGTTCACCATGAAGATCAACCCAGAGAAGATTCGTGATGTGATCGGTAAGGGCGGTGCCACTATCCGTGCGCTGACCGAAGAAACCGGCACGCAAATCAATATCGCTGAAGACGGCACGATCACTATTGCTGCTACAGACGGTGCCAAGGCTGAAGCTGCCAAGCTGCGTATCGAGCAGATCACCGCTGAAGTGGAGATCGGCAAGATCTACGAAGGCCCGATCGTCAAGATCTTGGAATTCGGTGCTCTGGTGAATCTGCTGCCCGGCAAGGATGGTCTGCTGCATATCAGCCAGATCGCCCACGAACGTGTAGAGAAGGTTACCGACTACCTGCAAGAAGGCCAAGTGGTCAAGGTTAAGGTGCTGGAGACTGACGACAAGGGCCGTGTCAAGCTGTCCATGAAGGCTTTGATCGAGCGCCCAGCTGGCGAGCAGCAGCAGCGCGGTGATCGTCCTGCACCTGCAGAGCGTCAGTTCCGTGAACCACGTCAGCCACGCGAGCAGCGCGCGCCCCGTGCCGAGCAAAACGGTGGTGACGAAGTTGACCAGCAGCAACAGCAGCAGCAATAAAGTCTAGGCTTTAGTGCGCAATTGCTACATGGTTACAGGCAATGTTTGTAATCTGTAGCAGTGCTGTTGGACAGTGAGCCTCTAGTGCTTTCTGAAAAGGATTTAAGCCGTACTTGGTTTAAATCCTTTTTGTGCAAGGTGCATGGGCTTGCTGCCTGATACTGTGATCAATCCATCTTGATGATGTTGTGACTCCATGAAGAAACTGATTGTTGGCAATTGGAAAATGAATGGCAGTCTGCAGGCTAATGCAGACTTGGTTTCGGCAGTGCTTCAGGGGCTGCCCTCGCCCTTGAGCTGTGGTGTTGGTGTGGCGGTCCCGGCCGTCTATTTGGCGCAAGTGCAAGCACTGGTCCAGGGCACCGGTGTGGCGTTGGCGGCGCAAGATGTCTCGCAGCATGAAAAGGGCGCCTATACGGGTGAAACGTCCGCCAGCATGCTGCAGGATGTAGGGGTTCGTTATGTCTTGGTCGGGCACTCTGAGCGCCGCCAATATCATGGCGAGACGGATGCCATGGTTGCGGCCAAGGCCCAGGCTGCGCTAGCGAAGGGTGTGACGCCCATTGTGTGCGTGGGTGAAACCCTGGACGAGCGTGAGGCCGGGCAAACCGAGCAAGTGGTCAAGCGTCAGCTGGCCGCGGTCATTCACCATGTAGGCCATTGCACCAGTGAGTTGGTTGTAGCCTACGAGCCTGTGTGGGCGATTGGTACTGGCAAGACAGCAACGCCAGAGCAGGCGCAGGCCGTGCATGCGGTGTTGCGTGCGCAGCTTGCTGCAGCGACTGAACACGCTGCGCGCATGCCGCTGCTTTACGGCGGCAGCATGAATGCAGCCAACGCCGCACAGCTGCTTTCGCAGGCGGACATTGATGGTGGTTTGGTGGGCGGCGCCTCACTGAAGGCCGCTGACTTTTTGCAGATAATTGCGGCCGCCAACTGATTGGCGTGCTGAGTGCGTTTAACTGAGGAGTAAAAATGAGCGCGTTTGCGACATTGATTTTGGCTGTGCAGATGTTGACAGCCTTGGCCATGATTGGCTTGATCTTGATTCAGCACGGCAAGGGTGCGGATATGGGGGCTGCGTTTGGCAGCGGCACATCGGGCAGCTTGTTTGGTGCTAGCGGCAGTGCCAACTTCCTGTCGCGCAGTACAGGTGTTCTGGCGACAGTATTCTTTGTGTCGACACTTGCGCTGGCCTATCTGGGCAACGCTCGCCCTGTGAGCACTGGCAGTGTTTTGGAAAGTGTTCCAGTTCCTGCGGTGACTGCTCCTGCAGCGCCCGCGGTGGACAGCACGATACCTGTTGCTCCCGTGCAAGGTGCGGAACAGGTTCCTGCTAAATAATTGGATCAAACGCCTGATGAATGCTGTGGCGCAGCATTTTTCAGGCTAGAATCCAAAGGTTGCTTGGAAAGCGATAGCCCTGTTAGAGGGGGCTCCTCATGCTATCCAAGTGATTTGAGACTTAAAAATGCCGTCGTGGTGGAATTGGTAGACACGCTATCTTGAGGGGGTAGTGGCGAAAGCTGTGCGAGTTCGAGTCTCGCCGACGGCACCATCAAAATACAGCCTGCCCATGATCAGGCAGTGGTCGAGGGCAAGGTCAACAAGCGGAAAACGCGACCTCACATGAACCTCGAGCAATATCTCCCGGTCCTGCTTTTCATCTTAGTAGGCATCGCTGTGGGAGTCGTTCCACTTATTCTTGGCTATGTACTGGGCCCAAATCGCCCTGATGCCGCCAAAAACTCCCCATACGAATGCGGCTTTGAAGCCTTTGAAGATGCGCGCATGAAGTTCGATGTGCGCTTCTATCTCATCGCCATTCTGTTTATCTTGTTTGATCTGGAAATCGCTTTCCTGTTGCCTTGGGCCGTTGCGCTGCAAGACGTCGGCATGGCTGGTTTCGTCGCTGTTCTCATTTTCCTGACCGTTCTTGTCGTAGGTTTTGCTTACGAATGGAAAAAGGGCGCCCTGGATTGGGAATAAGTACACGCACTCCTCAAATAAGGACACACGATGATTGAAGGCGTGATGAAAGAAGGCTTTGTCACCACCAGCTATGACGCTGTGGTGAACTGGGCAAAGACTGGCTCGATTTGGCCCATGACTTTTGGTCTGGCCTGTTGTGCTGTAGAGATGATGCATTCAGCGGCCGCTCGCTACGATTTGGCGCGCTTTGGAGCAGAGGTGTTTCGCCCGTCGCCCCGCCAGTCTGACTTGATGATTGTGGCGGGCACGTTGTGCAACAAGATGGCTCCGGCGCTGCGCAAGGTATATGACCAGATGTCAGAGCCTCGCTGGGTGCTCTCTATGGGCTCTTGCGCCAACGGTGGTGGCTACTATCACTACAGCTACTCTGTGGTGCGTGGTTGTGATCGTATCGTTCCGGTAGACGTCTATGTGCCTGGGTGCCCCCCCACAGCGGAAGCGCTGATCTACGGCATCATTCAGTTGCAGCAGAAAATTCGCCGCACGAACACCATCGCCCGCGTTTAAGGAGCCGAGAGGATGTCCGCTTTTGCTATTCAGCCCGAAGAGCTTCGGGGTTTGCTGTCTGCCGCTTTGGGCGACCGGGTTCGCAGCATCGCTGTAACGTTGGATGAGGTCACTGTTGAAGTGAACGCAGCCAATTATTTGGATGTCATGCGCACATTGCGTGATGCTCCCGGCTGCCAATTTGAACAATTGATTGATCTGTGCGGTGTGGATTATTCTGCCTACCAAGAAACAGGTCGTGACGGCGCTCGTTTTGCCGTGGTCTGCCATTTGCTGTCTGTAAGTTTGAACCAGCGCGTGCGAGTGCGCGTCATGTGTCCAGACGATGACATGCCTGTGGTCGCTTCTATGTGTGATCTGTGGAGCAGTGCTAACTGGTTTGAGCGTGAAGCTTTCGACCTGTTTGGCATCATTTTCGAAGGCCACCTGGATCTGCGTCGAATTTTGACAGACTACGGTTTCATCGGTCATCCATTTCGCAAGGACTTCCCGCTGTCGGGTCACGTTGAAATGACGTATGACACTGTGCAGCGACGTGTGGTCTACCAACCTGTCACGATTGAGCCGCGCGAGATCACTCCACGCATCATCCGTGAAGAGAACTACGGAGGACTGCACTAACAAGCGCATTGCGCCTGTTGGTTGACGATCATGGCTGAAATTAAAAACTATTCCATCAACTTCGGTCCTCAGCACCCGGCAGCCCACGGTGTGCTGCGTCTGGTTCTCGAGCTCGACGGCGAAGTGGTACAGCGCGCGGATCCGCACGTGGGTCTGCTGCACCGCGGTACTGAAAAACTGGCTGAGCACAAAACGTATATCCAGTCGCTGCCTTATATGGACCGGCTGGACTATGTGTCCATGATGTGCAATGAGCATGCATATTGCCTGGCTATCGAAAAGATGCTGGGCCTGGAAGTGCCCAAGCGTGCGCAGTACATCCGAGTGATGTTCAGCGAAATCACACGCTTGCTCAATCACCTCATGTGGCTGGGCTCAAACGGCATGGACTGCGGTGCTTCGACGGTGCTGATGTGGACATTCCGTGAGCGTGAAGACCTGTTTGACATGTATGAGGCGGTTTCTGGCGCACGCATGCATGCAGCTTACTTCCGTCCGGGTGGCGTGTATCGCGATTTGCCTGACACCATGCCGCAGTTCAAAGCGAGCAAGGTGCGCAATGCCAAGGGAATTGAAAAACTCAATGCCAACCGCCAAGGTTCGTTGCTGGATTTCATTGAAGACTTTACCAATCGCTTTCCCGCGTGCGTGGATGAGTACGAGTCGTTGCTCACTGACAACCGTATCTGGAAGCAGCGTATGGTTGGGATTGGGGTAGTGACGCCTGAGCGCGCCTTGAACATGGGCTTCACAGGACCCATGCTGCGTGGTTCTGGCGTTGCCTGGGATCTGCGCAAGAAGCAGCCCTATGAGGTGTACAGCGAGCTGGACTTCGACATTCCGGTGGGTAAAACCGGTGACTGCTATGACCGCTATTTGGTGCGTGTCGCAGAAATGCGCCAATCCAATGAACTGATCAAGCAATGTATCAAGTGGCTGCGTGCCAACCCCGGGCCGGTGATTACTGAAAATCACAAGATTGCGCCTCCAGCCCGCGAGGACATGAAGTCCAACATGGAGTCGTTGATTCACCACTTCAAGCTGTTTACCGAAGGCTTCCGTGTACCGGAAGGCGAGGCTTATGCTGCGGTTGAGCATCCCAAGGGTGAATTCGGTATTTACATGGTAAGTGATGGCGCAAACAAGCCTTATCGCTTGAAAATTCGCGCCCCTGGGTTCGCCCACTTGGCGATGATGGACGAAGTGGTCAGTGGCCACATGCTGTCCGACGTGGTGGCCATCATTGGCACCATGGATATCGTGTTCGGAGAGATTGACCGATGATTACTGAAGCGACCAAAGCGCGTTTTGCGCGTGAAGTGGCCAAGTACCCGGCTGACCAGAAGCAATCTGCAGTGATGGCATGTTTGACTATCGTGCAGCAAGAGCTGGGTTGGGTAAGCCCTGAAAGCGAGGCGGTGATCGCCGACGTGTTGGACATGCCTGAGATCGCAGTGCACGAAGTCACTACGTTCTACAACATGTACAACCAAAAGCCTGTGGGCAAGTACAAGCTGAATGTCTGCACCAACTTGCCTTGCCAGTTGCGTGATGGCTATAAAGCCTTGCATCACCTTGAGTCCAAGCTGGGCATCAAGATGGGTGAGACCACAGCAGATGGCATGTTCACATTGCAGCAGTCTGAGTGCCTGGGCGCCTGCGCTGACTCTCCAGTGATGCTGGTCAATGACCGATGCATGTGCAGCTTGATGAGCAATGACAAGCTGGACGAGCTGGTTGACGGTTTGCGCGCTGCGGAGGGACAAGCATGACTATCTCTGCACAAGACGTCTTGGCCAAGTTCGTGGCCTCGGGCAAGGAAACCTGTTTCCATGACCGTCACATTGATCCTCAAATCTATGCGGGCCTCAATGGCAGCAACTGGTCTATCAAGGACTATGAAGCACGCGGTGGATACCAAGCGCTGCGCAAATTGCTGGGTATGGATGGTGGCAATGGCCTGACGCAAGATGAAGTCATTGCTACGCTGAAAGAGTCGGGCTTGCGTGGTCGTGGCGGCGCAGGTTTTCCTACGGGGCTCAAGTGGAGCTTCATGCCTCGCCAATTCCCCGGTCAAAAGTATTTGGTCTGTAATTCAGATGAGGGCGAACCGGGTACGTGCAAAGACCGTGAGATCTTGGTGCATAACCCCCACATCGTGATTGAAGGCATGGCGATTGCCGCTTTCGCGATGGGCATCAATGTGGGTTACAACTATATCCACGGTGAAATCTTCCAGGCCTATGAGCGGTTTGAAGAAGCACTGCAAGAGGCTCGTGCTGCTGGCTATTTGGGTGACAACATCTTGGGCAGCAACTTCAGTTTCCAGCTGCATGCTCACCATGGTTTTGGCGCTTACATCTGCGGCGAAGAAACTGCTTTGCTGGAGTCTTTGGAAGGCAAGAAGGGTCAACCCCGTTTCAAGCCACCATTTCCTGCAAGTTTTGGTCTGTATGGAAAGCCTACGACCATTAACAACACAGAGACTTTTGCTGCTGTACCCTGGATCATTCGCAATGGCGGTGCAGCGTATCTGGCGTGTGGCAAGCCGAACAATGGCGGCACCAAGATCTATTCGGTCAGCGGTGATGTGAACCTGCCCGGGAATTATGAAGTTCCGATGGGTACACCTTTCAGCAAGTTGCTGGAGCTGGCCGGTGGTGTGCGCACTGGGCGCAAGCTTAAGGCTGTGATTCCTGGTGGATCGTCCTCGCCTGTGCTGCCGGCGGACATCATGATGGAATGCACGATGGATTACGACTCCATCTCCAAGGCAGGCTCCATGCTTGGCTCCGGGGCTGTGATCGTGATGGACGATTCGCGCGACATGGTTGAGAGTCTGTTGCGTTTGTCCTATTTCTACCAGCACGAGTCGTGCGGTCAGTGCACGCCTTGCCGTGAAGGCACGGGCTGGTTATGGCGCGTGGTTAAACGCATCCAGGAAGGCGAAGGACGTCCCGAAGATATCGAGTTGCTGGACTCCGTGTCCGTCAACATCATGGGCCGCACGATTTGTGCGCTGGGTGATGCAGCAGCAATGCCTGTGCGCGCCATGATCAAGCATTTCCGCCACGAATTTGAAGCCAAGATTGCCGCGGCTACAAAGACCGACTCCACAGTCGCCTGATCGCGAGAGACATATGGTTGAAATTGAACTAGACGGCAAGAAAGTGGAGGTCGCTCCTGGCAGCATGGTGATGCATGCTGCGGAGAAGGCCGGCACTTACATTCCGCATTTCTGTTACCACAAGAAACTTTCCATCGCTGCCAATTGCCGTATGTGCTTGGTAGAAGTGGAGAAGGCCCCTAAACCCATGCCTGCCTGTGCCACGCCAGTGACGCAAGGCATGATTGTGCGCACCAAGAGCGAAAAAGCTATCAAGGCGCAGCAGTCAGTCATGGAGTTTTTGCTCATCAATCACCCGCTCGATTGCCCTATCTGCGATCAGGGTGGTGAGTGCCAGTTGCAAGACTTGGCCGTGGGTTATGGCGGTACTGGTTCACGCTATGAAGAGGAAAAGCGTGTTGTCGCTCACAAGGATATCGGGCCACTGATCTCCATGGAGGAGATGACCCGCTGTATTCATTGCACCCGCTGCGTGCGCTTTGGCCAAGAGGTGGCCGGGGTGATGGAGCTGGGCATGGTGAACCGCGGTGAGCATTCCGAAATCACAACTGTGATTGGTGACACCGTTGATTCCGAGCTGTCGGGCAACATGATCGATTTGTGCCCTGTGGGCGCTTTGACCAGCAAGCCTTTCCGCTACAGCGCTCGTACTTGGGAGCTTTCACGCCGCAAGTCGGTGTCTCCGCATGATTCGACCGGTTCGAACCTGATTGTTCAGGTCAAGAACCACAAGGTGATGCGTGTCGTTCCTTTTGAGAACGAGGCGATCAACGAATGCTGGATTGCTGACCGTGATCGTTTTTCTTATGAAGCGCTCAACAGTGAAGAGCGCCTGACGCAGCCCATGATCAAGCAGGGTGGCGAATGGAAGACGGTGGATTGGCAAACTGCGCTGGAGTACGTTGCCAACGGCCTCAAGCAAGTGAAAGACCAGCACGGTGCGCAGAGCATTGGTGCTTTGGTGAGCCCGCACAGCACATTGGAAGAGCTGTTCTTGACGGGTCAGCTGTTGCGCGGCATGGGCAGCGACAACATTGACTGGCGTTTGCGTAATGCGCAGTTCAACGCGGCAGAAGGTGTGCGCTGGTTGGGCACATCGATTGCATCGCTGTCTGAGCTTCAGGCCGTTTTGGTTGTCGGCTCCAATCTGCGTAAAGACCACCCACTGTTTGCACAACGTATTCGCCAAGCTGCGAAAAAGGGTGCCCAGGTCTTCGCACTGAACAGCAAGGTCTATGACTGGGCCATGCCCGTTAAAGCATCTGTCGTGGCTGCTCAGGATTGGGCGCAAGCTTTGGCTGACATTGCGGCAGCTGTGGCGCAAATCAAGGGTGTGCAAGCACCAGCAGCAGCGCAGAGCAACGTGGAAGCTGACGCCATTGCACATGCACTTTTGGCTGGCGAGCGTAAAGCCGTTTTGCTGGGTAATGCTGCAGCCCACCATGCGCACGCTGATGAGCTTTTGGCCCTGGCCAACTGGATCGGTGAGCAGACAGGAGCCAGCGTTGGCTATCTGAGCGAGGCGGCCAACACCGTCGGTGCGCAATGGGTCAAGGCGCAGCCTCAGACCAGCGGTTTGAATGCTGCACAGATGATTGCTGGCGGACTCAAAGCTGCGATTTTGCTGAACACTGAGCCTGCTTTTGATTCGGCTGCTGGCCAGCAAGCACTTCAGGGTCTGAACAAGTCCGAGATGGTCGTGACACTCAGCCCCTTCAAGGCCAACATGGAAATCAGCGACGTGCTGCTGCCGATCGCGCCTTTCTCCGAGACTTCAGGTACGTTTGTGAACGCTGAGGGCCGTGTGCAAAGCTTCCATGCCGTGGTCAAGCCTTTGGCGGAAACTCGTCCAGCTTGGAAAGTGCTGCGTGTACTGGCCAACCTGCTGGGCGTGCAAGGCGTCGATTACGAGTCTTCACAAGACGTGCTGGCAATGGCGATTGGTGCAGACACCCAGGTGGTGCCTGCCCAGGCACTGAGCAACGTGACCAAGGTGGCAGTGCAAGTGCCCAGCGAAGTCGTGGCTGAACCTGCCGTGGCTAGCATTTATCAACTGGACAGCCTTGTCCGTCGTGCAACTTCGCTGCAACTGACGGCAGATGCGCGCCAGGCACAAGTGGGAGGTGCAGCATGATTGATGCACTCAAAATTTCAGGCGCTGGCCTGGTGGACGCTGCCTGGTGGACAGAGGCTGCTTGGCCCGTTATCTGGGTGCTGCTGGGCATCATCGCGATTGTTGCCCCGCTGATGATTGCGGTGGCTTACCTCACGCTGTGGGAGCGCAAGTTCCTTGGTTGGATGCAGGTGCGTCCAGGCCCTAATCGCGTGGGTCCGTGGGGCTTGCTGCAACCTATGGCTGATGGCTTGAAGCTGTTGACCAAAGAGTTGATCATGCCCACAGTGGCATCCAAGGGACTGTTCTATGTCGGTCCCGTGATGGCAATCATGCCGGCTCTGGCGGCATGGGTGGCTGTGCCTTTCGGCCCCGAAGTCGCACTGGCCAACGTGAACGCAGGTTTGCTGCTGGTCATGGCGATTACTTCTATTGAAGTGTATGGCGTGATCATTGCGGGCTGGGCTTCCAACTCCAAGTACGCCTTCTTGGGCGCGCTGCGTGCCTCGGCACAAATGATCAGCTATGAAATTGCCATGGGCTTTTGCTTCTTGGTGGTCATCATGGTGACTGGCAGCATGAATCTGACACAGATTGTGCTGAGCCAGGGTCAAGGGCAGTTTGCAGACCTGGGCCTGAGCTTCCTGTCTTGGAACTGGCTGCCGCTGCTGCCGATTTTCTTTGTGTACCTGATCTCGGGCGTTGCCGAAACCAACCGTCACCCGTTTGACGTGGTGGAAGGCGAGTCGGAAATTGTGGCGGGTCACATGGTCGAGTACTCGGGCATGGGCTTTGCGATCTTCTTCCTGGCTGAATACGCCAGCATGTGGTTGGTGTCCATTTTGGCCGTCACCATGTTCTTGGGCGGCTGGTTGCCACCGGTGGAAGCCTTGTCCTTTATTCCCGGCTGGATCTGGCTGGCTGCAAAGACAGCTTTCGTGGTCAGCTTGTTTATCTGGATTCGAGCGACCTTCCCACGCTTTCGCTATGACCAAATCATGCGTCTGGGCTGGAAGATCTTTATCCCTGTCACCTTGGTGTGGCTGGTCATCGTGGGTGCTTGGTTGCACTCGCCTTGGAACATTTGGAATTAAGCGGGGACACCAATGGCTGCTGTTGCTGCTACACCTTTTTCGATCAAGGATTTCTTCAAGAGCTTCATGCTCGTGGAACTGTTCAAGGGCATGGCCCTGACAGGTCGCAAGGCGTTTGCGCCGCATGTGACGATTCAGTTTCCTGAAGAAAAAACACCTCTGTCTCCACGTTTTCGTGGTCTGCATGCGCTGCGTCGGTATGAAAACGGCGAAGAGCGTTGCATTGCCTGCAAGCTGTGTGAAGCCGTTTGCCCTGCGATGGCCATCACCATCGAGTCAGATGTGCGCGATGACGGCTCACGCCGTACGACGCGCTATGACATCGACTTGACCAAGTGCATTTTTTGCGGTTTCTGCGAAGAAAGCTGCCCGGTCGATTCGATTGTGGAAACGCACATCTTTGAGTACCACGGCGAAAAGCGTGGCGACTTGTACTTCACGAAGGACATGTTGCTGGCTGTGGGTGACCGCTACGAAACCGACATCGCTGCAGCCAAGGCTGCGGATGCCAAGTACCGCTAAAGCGGCTCCTGATCCAGAAAGATTCGAATCATGGATGCCAAAACTGGTTTCTTTTATCTTTTCTCGGCGGTGATGCTTTTTGCAGCCTTCCGAGTCATCACATCGCGTAACCCCGTCCACGCAGTGTTGAACCTGATTCTTGCGTTCTCACAAGCCGCAGGTATTTGGTTGCTGCTCAAAGCCGAGTTCCTGGGCATCGCCCTGGTGGTGGTGTATCTGGGTGCTGTGATGGTGCTCTTCATGTTCGTGGTCATGATGTTGGACATCCGCATTGACCGCGTTCGCCAGGGTTTCTGGAAGCATTTTCCAGTGGCTGCCTTTGTGGGTGCTGTTGTTGCACTGGAGATGGCGCTGGTGCTGATGGCAGGCTTTGGCTCGGTGGACGAAGCGCGTCCGGTGGCAGAGTTGTTGAATAAGCACGGTGAAGTGATCCCTTATTCCAACACCCTGGCTTTGGGTCGCCTGCTGTACACAGAGTATTTGTACCCCGTTGAAATCGCAGCCATCTTGTTGCTGGTAGCGATGATCACAGCCATTGCGCTGACGATGCGCAAACGCAAAGACACAAAGGCAATCAACCCAGCCATTCAGGTTCGTGTGCGTGCTAAAGACCGTGTGAGTCTGGTCAAGATGGCGCCAACACAAACAGCAGTTGCACCAGCAGCTGAGGGTGAGGTTGCCGTGGAGGAGAAAAAATGACGCTCACACTCGGGCACTTCCTAACGCTGGGAGCCATGCTGTTCGCCATCTCGGTGATTGGTATTTTTCTGAACCGGAAAAATCTGATCGTTCTGTTGATGTGCATTGAACTGATGCTTTTGGCGGTTAACACCAACTTTGTCGCTTTCTCTCACTATCTGGGAGATATGCATGGTCAAGTGTTTGTGTTCTTCATCCTGACGGTTGCGGCCGCAGAATCAGCGATTGGCTTGGCCATTCTGGTGCTGCTGTTCCGTAACAAGTCCAGTATCAATGCGGAAGATCTCAATACCCTCAAGGGTTGAGTCGCCGGTATTTGCAAGGTTCTGAAGAATGAGTCAAACACTTTCTGCATCCATGCTCCTGGCAGTACCTCTGGCTCCGCTGGCAGGTTCTGTTTTGGCGGGCATATTTGGCACCGCTTTTGGTGGCAACAAATTCGGCCGTGGGGTGAGCCATTCGCTCACCATCTTGGGCGTGGTGGTTTCTTTCATTTTGTCGGCGCTGACATTCCAGGCCGTGGTGTTTGAAGGTGCAACCTTCAATGCCACTATCTATGAGTGGATGACCGTGGGCAGCCTGAAGATGGAAATCGGTTTTCTGATCGATTCCATCACCGCCATGATGATGTGCGTGGTGACCTTTGTGTCGCTGATGGTGCACATCTACACCATGGGTTACATGGAAGAAGATGACGGCTACAACCGTTTCTTCTCGTACATCTCGCTGTTCACTTTCTCCATGCTGATGCTGGTGATGAGTAACAACCTGCTGCAGCTGTTCTTCGGCTGGGAAGCGGTGGGCCTGGTGTCGTACCTGCTGATTGGTTTCTATTACAAGAAGCCCTCGGCCACGTTTGCCAACATGAAGGCCTTTTTGGTCAACCGTGTGGGTGACTTCGGTTTTATCCTGGGCATTGGCTTGATTGCTGCTTACACAGGCACGCTGAACTACAGCGAAATCTTTGCCAAGCTGCCAGAGATCCAGGCGACCACTTTGCCTGGGACTGACTGGTTGCTGGTCACGGTGACTGCCATTTGCTTGTTCATCGGTGCGATGGGCAAGTCGGCGCAGTTTCCGCTGCATGCCTGGTTGCCAGACTCCATGGAAGGCCCCACACCTATTTCTGCGCTGATTCACGCGGCAACGATGGTGACGGCCGGTATCTTCATGGTTTCGCGCATGTCTCCGCTGTATGAGCTGTCGGATGTGGCGTTGAACTTCATCTTGGTGATCGGCTCCATTACTGCCTTGTTCATGGGCATCCTGGGCATCATCCAGAACGACATCAAGCGCGTGATTGCATACTCCACGCTGTCGCAGCTGGGTTACATGACGATTGCACTGGGCGTGTCTGCTTACTCCGTGGCAACGTTCCACCTGATGACGCACGCTTTCTTCAAAGCGTTGCTGTTCCTCGGGGCCGGTTCTGTGATCATGGGCATGCACCACAACCAAGACATTCGCTGGATGGGTGGCGTGCGCAAGTACATGCCCATCACCTGGATCACGTTCTTGCTGGGTAATCTGGCGCTGATCGGCACGCCGTTCTTCTCGGGTTTTTACTCCAAGGACGCCATCATCGAGGCGGTTCACGCATCGAACCTGCCAGCGTCTGGCTTTGCAAATTTTGCAGTGCTCGCGGGTGTGTTCATTACGGCGTTCTACTCTTTCCGTCTGTACTTCCTCGTGTTCCACGGTAAAGAGCGCTACGACCAGAATCCGGATGCGCACCACGATGACCACCACGGTCACGACGACCACGGTCATGGTCACGATGCCAAGCCGCATGAGTCGCCTTGGGTGGTGACTGCTCCGCTGGTGCTGCTGGCCATTCCTTCGGTGGTGATTGGCGCGATTGCGCTGATGCCCATGTTGTTTGGTGACTTCTTCAATGGTGTGATCTTTATTGACCATGCCAAGCACGGCGCAATGACTGAGCTGGCTGAGAAGATTCACGGCTGGCTGCCCATGGCGCTGCACGGTTTCCAGACTGCTCCGTTCTGGCTGGCGCTGGCGGGTGTGGTGGTGTCCTATGTGTTTTACATGGTCAAGCCACAGATTCCTGCTGCCATCATGGCGTTCTCCAAGAAGATTGGTCTGTACCAAGTGCTGGAAGGCAAGTACGGCGTGGACTGGGTGTATGAAAACATCTTTGCCCGCGGTTCGCGTGTCTTGGGCACGGTGTTCTGGAAGGCAGGTGACCAGGCTGTGATCGACGGTCTCGTTGTGAACGGTTCCTGGAAGCTGGTAGGCAAGATCGCATCGGTGATCCGCTGGTTCCAGTCGGGCTACATCTACCACTATGCGTTGGTCATGATTTTGGGCATCTTCTTGCTCATGACCTACTTCGTGTGGCTCAACAAGTAAGGAAGAACAAAAATGGGTTTGTTGAGTCTTGCCATTTGGACACCCATCATCTTTGGTGTCCTCCTGCTGGCCTTTGGCAAGGACAGCTGCGCACGTGGCGTGCGCTGGGTAGCGTTGATTGGCTCCATCTTGGGCTTGCTGGTCACGGTGCCGTTGATTACGGGTTTTGATACCACCTCCGCGAACATGCAGTTCGTAGAGAAGTTCATGTGGATTGAGCGATTTAGCATTCAGTACCACCTGGGCCTGGACGGTTTGTCCATGTGGTTCGTGCCTTTGACGGCTTTCATCACGGTGATCGTGGTGCTTGCATCGTGGGAAAACATCACCGAGCGCGTTAACCAGTACATGGGTGCGTTCCTGGTGCTGTCGGGTCTGATGATTGGTGTCTTTTGTGCGCTGGACGGCTTGCTGTTCTACGTGTTCTTTGAAGCCACCTTGATCCCCATGTACCTGATCATTGGTATCTGGGGCGGCCCCAACAAGATCTACGCTGCGTTCAAGTTTTTCCTGTACACCTTGTTGGGCTCGCTGCTCACCCTGGTGGCCATCATCTACTTGTACAACCAGTCGGGTGGCAGCTTTGACATCCTGACATGGCACAAGCTGCCACTGGGCATGCTGCCTCAGACCTTGGTGTTCTTTGCGTTCTTTGCTGCGTTTGCAGTGAAGGTACCCATGTTCCCATTCCATACATGGTTGCCCGATGTGCACGTGGAAGCGCCTACAGGCGGCTCTGCAGTGCTGGCGGCCATCATGCTCAAGCTGGGCGCTTACGGTTTCCTGCGTTTTTCCATGCCTATCGCCCCGGATGCTGCGCGTGAATACGCATGGCTGATGATTGCCCTGTCACTGATCGCTGTGGTCTATGTGGGCATGGTGGCCTTGGTGCAAAAGGACATGAAAAAGCTGGTGGCGTACTCGTCGGTAGCGCACATGGGCTTTGTCACACTGGGCTTCTTCATCTTCAACGATCTGGGTGTCTCGGGCGGCATTGTGCAAATGATTGCCCACGGCTTTGTCTCAGGTGCCATGTTCCTGTGCATTGGCGTGCTGTATGACCGTGTGCACTCGCGCGAAATTGCCGCTTACGGCGGCGTGGTCAACACCATGCCCAAGTTTGCTGCGTTTGCGCTGCTGTTTGCCATGGCCAATTGCGGCCTGCCTGCTACCGCTGGTTTCGTGGGCGAGTGGATGGTGATTTTGGGTGCCGTGCAATTTAACTTCTGGGTGGGCCTGCTGGCTGCAACTGCGCTGATCTTTGGCGCGGCTTACACCCTGTGGATGTACAAGCGCGTGTATCTGGGCCCCATTGGCAACGACAACGTGAAGAACCTGGACGACATCGGTTGCCGTGAGTTTTTGGTGTTGGGCATTTTGGCGATTGCCGTGCTGGCCATGGGTATCTATCCCAAGCCGTTCACGGATGTGATGGATCCTTCGGTGACCGAGCTGCTCAAGCACGTCGCCCAATCCAAGCTTCCTTGACCAGACTGAACTGAGAGATTGAGATGATTGACAACATCAGCTGGCTTTCGATCTACCCTGAGATCGTGCTCCTGGTCATGGGATGCGTGATTACCTTGGTGGACCTGGGCGTGAAAAGCGCCCGCCGCACCGGCACCTATGTGCTGACCATGTTGACACTGGCAGTGGTGGCTGTTTTGCAGGCCAACTATGCGCTCAGCGGCAATACCTTCTATGGCTGGGGCAACATGGTCGTCTCTGACGCCATGGGCAACTGGCTCAAGTGCTTTGCCACCGTGGCCATGATGGTGACGCTGGTTTACGCCCGCCCTTATGCCGCGGATCGTGACATGCTGCGCGGCGGCGAGCTGTTCAGCCTGTCCACTTTTGCGTTGCTTGGCATGTTCATCATGATCAGTGCCAACAACCTGCTGCTGATCTACCTGGGTCTGGAGCTGCTGACCCTGTCGAGCTACGCACTGGTGGCGCTGCGCCGTGACCATACGCTGGCCACAGAAGCGGCCATGAAGTACTTTGTGCTCGGTTCGATGGCGTCCGGCTTCTTGCTGTACGGCCTGTCCATGGTTTACGGTGCAACCGGCTCGCTGGACATCGGTGAAATCTTCAAGGCCATCAGCTCCGGCGAAATCAAGCACCAGATTCTGGTATTTGGTCTGGTCTTTGTCGTGGCTGGTCTGGCCTTCAAGCTCGGTGCTGCACCGTTTCACATGTGGATTCCGGACGTCTACCACGGCGCTCCAACTGCCGTGACGCTGCTCATTGGTGGCGCGCCCAAGCTGGCAGCGTTTGCCATCGTGATCCGTCTGCTGGTGGATGGCATGCTGCCGCTGGCGTTTGACTGGCAGCAAATGCTGGCTGTGCTGGCGATTGCTTCCTTGCTGGTGGGTAACTTTGCCGCCATTGCGCAGACCAACCTCAAGCGCATGCTGGCCTACTCCACCATTGCGCAGATGGGCTTTGTGCTGCTGGGTCTGCTGTCGGGTGTGATTGACGGCGAGATTGATCCTGCACGCGCTGCCAATGCATACAGCTCTTCCATGTTCTACGTAGTGACCTACGTGCTCACAACGCTGGCATCGTTCGGCGTGGTGTTGCTGCTGTCACGCGAAGGCTTTGAGAGCGAAGAAATCTCGGATCTGGCAGGCTTGAACCAGCGCAGCCCCCTGTACGCCGGCATCATGGCCGCGTGCCTGTTCTCCATGGCAGGTATTCCACCGCTGGTGGGTTTCTACGCCAAGCTGTCCGTGCTGCAAGCGCTGATTGCTTCGGGTGAGACCTTCTACATTGGTCTGGCCATCTTTGCCGTGGTGATGTCGCTGATTGGCGCCTTCTACTACCTGCGCGTGGTCAAGGTCATGTACTTTGACAAGCCTGTGACCGCTGCCACCATCTCGGCACCATGGGATGTGCGTGCCGTACTGACCGTCAATGGTGCACTGGTCTTGATCTTGGGCATTGTTCCTGGTGGTTTGATGTCGCTGTGCGCGGATGCCATTGTCCGCGCCCTGGCATCCTGACCCATAATGTGAAGCGTGACTCAAACCGCTTCCATCTGGCTTGTAATTTTGGTGGCCCTTGTGGCCGCCAATTTGCCTTTTATGAATGAACGCTGGCTTGCTGCTGGCCCCATGGCATCTTCTAAAGAGAAGCCTATGTGGGGCAGGCTGGCTGAGCTGGTGCTGTTGTACTTTCTGGTCGGCCTGCTGGCTTTGGCGCTGGAGCGCCGCCTGGGTCAGATCTATCCGCAAGGCTGGGAGTTCTACGCCATTACAGCAACGCTGTTTGTGACGTTGGCCTTTCCGGGCTTTGTCTGGCGCTACCTGACCAAGCGCCGCAGCCGCTAAACTTGGCGTGCATTTCTATCAAGCAGAGCTTAGTCTCTGCTTTTTTTACGTCTCCTCCTGAACGTCTCCTTTTGATTTGATGCCATGAAGGTGTTTGACCTGCACTGCCCGCTGGACCACGTATTTGAAGGCTGGTTTGGCTCTGAAGCTGATTTTCGCAACCAGATGGACAAGGGTCTGGTGCAATGCCCCATGTGCGGCAGCCAGCAGCTGCGCAAAGGGCTGAGTGCTCCGCGCTTGAATTTTGGTGCCAAAGCACCTGCCAGCGCACCGGCAGCGACAGCGAACGCGGTGGTGGGGGCAACTGCTCCAGCGCCAACGCCTGTGGTCAACGCTGACGATCGCCGCAAGCAGCAAGCCTTGCAAGCTGCATGGCTGCAAGCCTCGCGCGAGATTGCGCAAAAAACCGAAGATGTGGGCGATCGTTTTGCCGACGAAGCCCTGCGCATGCACAAGGGTGAAGAGCCGCAGCGGCCCATCCGTGGTCAAGCCACACCCAGGCAAGCGATGGAACTGCTGGAAGAGGGCGTGCCTGTCATGCCTTTGGCCTTGCCCCAGGGCAGTAAAGAAACATTGCAATAAGTTAATTTAAAAAATGAGCACTTAGCGCTTATATAGTAAGTATTTCAGATAGTTTTATATCTGAAATCGTTTACTGGTAAGCGTTGATAGCTATTTTTATTGAATGCCGGTTGATGCAGGTCATTTCAGCACCGCTGAAGCTGACAAAAAGCTGCCGAGAAGGTTCTAGGACGACAGCATGCGAGACCTCGACCGCCGCGATGGTCAATGCTTATGTCCTTGATTTAAAAGAATTTAATGCTCAATACGCACCCAATAGGGTAAGTGCTTAGGTTGTAAGGCTTAGGCACAACTCCTAGTGTGTTGCCGGAAATCTCCCACATACGATGCACCGCAACATAGAACTCGGTGCATGCTTGGAACAGGCCAAAAGCCTGCCAGCGCCGCACCTCCACCACGGAGCAGCTTGGGCGCAATGAGCGACGTTATTCTTCAAACCACCAATCTCACCAAAGAGTTCAAAGGGTTCACGGCAGTCAGCCATGTGAATCTCTCGGTGCAGCGCGGCAGCATCCATGCGCTCATCGGCCCAAACGGCGCGGGTAAAACCACCTGTTTCAACTTGCTGACCAAGTTTCTGGAGCCAACGTCGGGTGAAATCCGCTTTAACGGCCATGACATCACCCGTGAGGCACCGGCCCAGATCGCCCGCCGTGGTGTGATTCGTTCGTTTCAGATTTCTGCCGTATTTCCCCACCTGACATTGATGGAGAACGTACGCGTGGGGCTGCAGCGCAAGCTGGGCACAGCGTTCCATTTCTGGAAGAGCGAGAGCTCGCTGAACCAGCTCAATGGCCGTGCGATGGAGTTGCTGCATGAGGTAGGGCTGGCTGACATGGCAGACGAAGTCACCGTCAACCTGCCTTATGGCCGCAAACGTGCGCTGGAAATTGCCACCACGCTGGCGATGGAGCCTGAGCTGATGCTGCTGGACGAACCCACGCAAGGCATGGGCCACGAGGATGTGGACCGCGTCACCCAGCTCATCAAAAAAGTCTCGGCAGGCCGCACCATTTTGATGGTGGAGCACAACATGAAAGTCATCTCCACCATTGCTGACCGCATCACCGTGCTGCAACGCGGTGCAGTGCTGGCAGAGGGCAATTACGCCGAAGTCTCCAGCAATGCACAGGTGATGGAAGCCTATATGGGCACCACCGACGGTCAACTGCAGGGAGCGCACTAACCATGGCCGAACAGAACAACACGGCCCCAGCGCTGGAAATTAGCAATCTGCAAGCTTGGTACGGTGAATCGCACGTCCTGCATGGCGTCGACATGGTGGTGCAGCCGGGTGAAGTTGTGACGCTGCTGGGGCGCAACGGTGCAGGGCGCACTTCCACCATGCGTGCCGTCATGGGGCTGACGGGTGCGCGCAAAGGTTCCGTCAAGCTCCATGGCCAAGAGACCATCGGCTTGCCCACTCACAAGATCGCGCATTTTGGCGTGGGCTACTGTCCTGAAGAACGCGGCATTTTCTCCAGCCTTTCGTGCGAAGAAAATCTGCTGCTGCCCCCACAGCTGAAGACTGGCCATGAAGGCATGAGCGTTGAAGAAATTTACGCCATGTTCCCCAATCTGGCCGAACGGCGCCACAGTCAGGGCACACGCTTGTCCGGCGGTGAGCAGCAAATGCTGGCCGTAGCGCGCATTTTGCGCACAGGCGCGCGTTTGCTGCTGCTTGATGAAATCTCCGAGGGCTTGGCCCCGGTGATCGTGCAAGCGCTGGCTCGCATGATTCACACACTGCGTGCCAAGGGTTACACCATTGTCATGGTGGAGCAGAACTTCCGTTTTGCAGCGCCCCTGGCCGACCGTTTCTACGTCATGGAACACGGCCGCATTGTGGAAACTTTCTCTGCATCCCAGCTCGACGCAAAGATGCCGGTGCTCAATGAACTCTTGGGTGTGTAACCGCACCAAGACGCTCGCTTTTCCTGCTCCCATTCATAAAGACAAAGAGACAACATGCACGCAATGACTTCCCCCTTGACCGCCTTGGCCCTGTCTTTGACCATGGCCGGCATGGCCCATGCGCAAGAGCCTGACAAGGTCAAGATTGGCTTCATCACTGACATGTCCAGCAACTACGCGGATGTGGATGGCAAGAACGGTGCACTGGCCATTCAGATGGCCATTGATGACTTTGGTGGCAAGGTGCTGGGCAAGCCCGTCGAACTGCTGACACAAGATCACCAGCACAAGCCAGACATTGCTGCGACCAAAGCGCGTGAATGGATCGATACGCAAAACCTCACCATGCTGTTTGGTGGCACCAACTCTGGCGTGGGCCTGGCGCTCGCCAAGGTCGCGCAAGAGAAAAAGCGTGTGTACTTTGTCAATGGTGCCGGTGCATCGCAGCTGACCAATGAACAATGCAGCCCCTATACCGTGCACTACGCCTATGACACCGTGGCTCTGGCCAAGGGCACAGGCACAGCGGTGGTGGCAAACGGTGGCAAAGACTGGTTCTTTCTGACAGCAGACTACGCCTTTGGTCACGCCCTGGAGGCAGATACCGCCAAGGTCGTCAAAGCCAAGGGCGGCACCGTCAAGGGCAGCGTGCGCCATCCGCTCAACGCATCGGATTTCTCCAGCTTCCTGCTGCAGGCGCAAAGCTCCAAAGCTCAGATTCTGGGTCTGGCCAATGCCGGTGGCGACACCATCAACGCCATCAAGGCTGCGCGTGAATTCGGCATCAACAAGACCATGAAGATGGCTGGTTTGCTGGTGTTCATTACCGACGTGCACAGCCTGGGCCTCAAGAACACCGAAGGCTTGCTGCTGACCACCAGCTGGGACTGGAACCTCAATGACGAAACGCGCGCCTTTGGCCGCAAGTTCCAGGCCAAGACCAAGCGCATGCCTACCGATATTCAGGCCGCCAACTACTCGGCCACAACGCAGTATCTGAAAGCCATTGAAAAGGCCGGCACCACCGATGCAGACAAGGTGATGGCTGTACTCAAGAGCACCCCGATCAAGGACTTCTACGCCCAGGGCGTGATTCGCCCGGACGGCCGTTTCGCGCACGACATGTACCTGATGCAGGTGAAGGCACCGGCCGAATCCAAGGAAGCATGGGACTACTACAAGGTAGTGAGCAAGCTGTCGGCCGATCAGGTCTGGACCACCAAGGAAGAGAGCAAGTGCGCTCTGTGGAAGTAACCCTCTGAATGCTGGCAGGGTGCTGATCTGGCTGGATCTGCGCCTTGCCGCAAATGTTTCGCGTTCTCAAGTGTTTGCCGCCCGTATACGCAGTGTGTCAGGGCATGGTTTTCATAAGGCGTAAGCCACCACATCCACCAAGGAGACAAGGCAATGAGCAAGCAACGCAATTTCACCCAACTGGCTTTAATGCTGGGGGCCGCAGGCCTGATGGCTGCAACGGCGCATGCGCAGCCCCAAGACAAGGTGCGCATCGGGTTTGTGACGGACATGTCCAGTCTGTACGCAGACGTAGAGGGCAAGAACGGCGCAGTGGCCATGCAGATGGCGATTGATGATTTTGGTGGCAAGGTGCTGGGCAAGCCCATTGAGCTGCTGTCTGCCGATCACCAGAACAAGGCTGACATTGCCGCCAGCAAGGCGCGTGAGTGGATTGATACGCAAGGCATCAGCCTGATCTTCAGTGGCACCAACTCCGGCACCGCACTGGCGGTCTCGCAAGTGGCCAATGAGAAAAAACGCCTGCACATCAACAATGGTGCGGGTAGCTCTGCACTGACCAATGAGCAGTGCAACCCCTACACCATTCACTATGCATATGACACCGTGGCGCTGGCCAAAGGTACGGGTGGTGCTGTGGTGGACCGTGGTGGCAAAGACTGGTTCTTTCTGACGGCGGACTATGCATTTGGTCAGGCACTGGAAACCGACACCACTGCCGTGATCAAGGCCAAGGGCGGCACCGTCAAGGGCAGCGTGCGCCATCCGCTCAATGCTTCGGACTTCTCCAGCTTCCTGCTGCAGGCACAAAGCTCCAAAGCGCACATTCTGGGGCTGGCCAATGCAGGTGGCGACACCATCAATGCCATCAAGGCGGCCAAAGAATTCGGTATCGACAAGAGCATGAAGACCGCTGGTTTGCTCGTCTTCCTGACAGATATTCACTCGCTGGGCCTCAAGAACACGGCAGGCCTGCTGCACACCACCAGCTGGTACTGGGACATGAATGACGAGTCACGCAAGTTCGCTGACAAGTTCTTTGCCAAGACCAAGCGCATGCCTACAGATGTACAGGCTGCGGATTACTCCGCAGTCATGCAATACCTCAAGGCCGTTGATGCAGTCAAGAGCACCGACTCTGAGAAGGTCATGGCCTACCTCAAGAGCACGCCGCTGTCAGACTTTTACGGCAAGGGTGTCATTCGCCCTGATGGCACCTACGCCCACGACATGTACCTGGTGGAAGCCAAGTCACCTGCCGAATCCAAAAAACCCTGGGACTACCTGAAAGTGCTGCAGACATTGCCTGCAGACACTGTCTGGACGACCAAGGCCGACACCAAATGCGCGCTCTGGAAGTGATGTGACCGCAGCACGCCTGCATTGCGCAGGCGTGCGCTCCACATCTACCAGGGCACACCTGTCCAATCACTAGCGTCTCTCTCATGGAAATCTTCGGTGTCTCATTGCCGGGCCTGCTCAGCCAGCTATTGCTGGGGCTGGTCAATGGCTCGTTTTATGCAATATTGAGCCTTGGGCTGGCCGTCATCTTTGGCTTGCTCAACGTCATCAACTTTGCGCATGGCGCACTGTTCATGCTGGGGGCCATGGTCACCTGGATGGGCTTGAGCTATTTGGGTATCAACTACTGGGCCATGCTGATATTGGCTCCGCTCGTTGTGGGGGCATTTGGGGTTTTGATTGAGCGGTTCTTGCTGCGCTGGATCTACAAACTCGACCACCTCTACGGCCTGTTGCTCACGCTTGGGCTGTCGCTGCTGATTGAAGGTGTGTTTCGCTCGATCTACGGTGTTTCGGGCCTTGGGTATGACACCCCCGAGCTGCTGGAGGGGGCGACCAACCTTGGTTTCATGATCCTGCCCAACTACCGTGCATGGGTTGTAGTGGCATCGCTGGTGGTGTGTTTTGCCACCTGGTACGTGATTGAGAAAACCCGTCTGGGAGCCTACCTGCGCGCAGGCACCGAGAACCCGCGTCTGGTTGAAGCCTTTGGTATCAACGTGCCTCTGATGGTCACCCTGACGTACGCGTTTGGCGTGGCGCTGGCCGCTTTTGCTGGCGTGCTGGCAGCGCCGGTGTACCAGGTGACACCGCTCATGGGGCAGAACCTGATCATCGTGGTGTTTGCTGTGGTGGTCATTGGCGGCATGGGCTCCATCATGGGCTCCATCCTCACGGGCCTTGGTCTGGGTGTGATTGAAGGCCTGACCAAGGTGTTCTACCCCGAAGCTTCGTCCACCGTGGTGTTTGTCATCATGGTCATCGTTCTCCTGATTCGCCCCGCCGGCTTGTTCGGCAAAGAGAAATAAGAAGGGGCACACACCATGACTTCCAAGAAACTTGCATTCTTTGGCTACGGCTTGTTGCTGCTGGCTCTGATTTTCGCCCCCTTCTTTGGCGCTTATCCTGTGTTCGTCATGAAGCTCATGTGCTTTGCACTGTTTGCTTCAGCCTTCAATTTGCTGCTGGGCTACACCGGGCTGCTCTCTTTTGGCCATGCTGCCTTTCTGGGTGGTGCGGCCTACATGGCGGGCCATGCCATCAAGGTGTGGAGCTTTACGCCAGAGCTGGGCATGCTGCTGGGCACCTTGGGTGGTGCAGCCCTGGGCTTGCTCGCAGGCTGGCTGGCCATTCGCCGCCAGGGCATTTACTTTTCCATGATCACGCTGGCACTGGCGCAAATGCTGTTCTTTGTGGCGCTGCAGGCTCCGTTTACCGGTGG
This sequence comes from Comamonas avium, assembly GCF_014836675.1. GTDB lineage: Bacteria > Pseudomonadota > Gammaproteobacteria > Burkholderiales > Burkholderiaceae_C > Comamonas > Comamonas avium. The sequence goes on along the minus strand of NZ_JACSQK010000004.1, from coordinate 236,382 downwards.
TGAAGATGGTTTGCAGGGAGTGCCGCGTGGCAAGCTGTTTGGCGTGATTGATTTGAGCAGCGACCTGACCATGTATTACGTGGCGCTCGTCATCTGCGTGCTGGGCTTTTTGGTCATCGTGCGCACCGTGCACTCGCCATTTGGTCAGGTGCTCAAGGCCATCAAAGAGAACGAGCCACGTGCCATCTCTTTGGGCTATGACGTGAACCGTTTCAAGCTGCTGGTGTTTGTGCTGTCTGCCGCCATCACAGGCTTGGCCGGTTCGCTCAAAACCGTGGTTCTGGGCTTTGCCACGCTCTCGGATGTGCACTGGACATCGTCAGGTCACGTGGTGTTGATGACCTTGATGGGCGGCATGGGTACCTTGTCGGGTCCTATCGTGGGCTCAGCCATTGTGGTGGCGCTGGAAAACAAGATTGGCGACTTTGGCAGCTTCCTGTCCAAGCTCACTGGCGTGGAGTGGTTCAGCACGCTGGGCGAGTCTGTGACCATCGTCACCGGCTTTATCTTCGTCGTCTGTGTGCTGGCATTCCGCCGTGGTGTGATGGGCGAAATCATTGCCTGGCTGGCGCGTCGAAGAGGCAGTGGCAAGTCTCTGTAAGGCTGCGCAATAAGCAACAAAAAACCGCCTTGCAGGCGGTTTTTTGTTGTGGCACTGTGAGCCTGCAATGCGGGCACTGCGGGCCACTGCGTTGCAAGAGACTGGCTTATCGCACGCTGTCAAATTGCTCCACCGGCACATCATTGGGCTGAGCCAGCATCTTCTTGAGCGTAATGCCCATCGGCAAATTCAAGTTCATGTTCTTGGGGGCAATTGGCTGCGTAAACCACTTGGCGTACAGGCGCTCTATCTCACCATTGGCAATCAACTGGCGGATCACATCGTCCACGGCCTGCTTGATTGCCGGGTCGCTCTTGCTAAATTGAATGGCAATCGGCTCTGCGCCAATGACTTCACCCGCAATTTTGTAGTCTTGCGGGTTTTTGCTTTGCGCAATCACACCGGCCAGCATGTTGTCGTCCAGCACAAAAGCGTCCACGCGGCCAGACTCAAGCAGCAAGAAGGCTTCAAAGTGGTCCTTGGCCATCAAAGTCTGAAACTGAATGCCGTTGTCCGCCGCATAACGGCGCAAAATCTGTACGGCCGTGGTGCCGGTAATCGCTGCCACCTTTTTGCCATCCAGTTGCTTGAAACTGCTGATGGGGTTGCTCTTGGCCACAGCCATGCGCACTTCGCTGACATAAGTGGTGAGTCCAAACGCTACCTGATCCTGGCGCTTGAGGCTGTTGGTCATGCTGGCGCAATTGAAGTCTGCCGTGCCGTTGTGGATCAAGGGCATGGTGTTCTGCGCCGTCAGCACCATGTATTTCAGCTTGGCCTTGGGCGCAATGGCATGCACCACTTTTTCGCACAACTCCGTGTGATAGCCCACAAACTTTTCATTGGCCCCCAGCGCATACGACATGGGCGCTGCGCTTTCACGAACACCCAGCACTACGGTGCCACCGGCTTGCCAGCGCTGCAGCGTGGGGGAGTCAGGCGTGGCAGCCACAGCCGTTAAAGCAGACGCAAAAAAGGCGGCAGAAACAGCCACCGATGTCAGGGAGAACTTCGCAACAGACTTCATGGGGGTTCGCATTCACATGGGCCGCCATGCACATCCAGCAGCCGTTGCTGCAAATTGTCCCACTGGCTTAAGACATCCCGGTGTTATGCAAATTATGGTCACGGGCATGCCTGCCCGCTGTATTCACGATGGCTGCTGTGCTGCGCGAAAAGCGGTGTGTGCCACGCTGTTGGTATCTGGCAGCAGCTGATTTTTAGCCTGCAGATAGTGGTGGGTGTACACCTCAAGGTAGTGCTCCAGCACATGGCCTGCGTGCATATCCTGCGGATGCTGCGTCAGCTCCAGGCACAGTGCAGCCACTTCGCTGGTGCAAAAGTGGTCTTCGCGTTTGGAGCGTCGCAGGCGGTAGCGCGAAATCTGTTCAGGCTTGAGGCTCAGCACCGGAAGACCGTCCAGATATGGGCTTTTGCGGAACATCTTGCGGGCCTCAGACCATGTGCCGTCCAGCAAGATAAACAAAGGGCGTCGAGCGTAGCCCGCAGATGCCACAGACGCCACAGACGCCACAGACGCCACAGAGGCTGCAGGCAGTGCGTGCATCACGCGCTCTGGGGGGTCTACAAATTCTCCGGGAAAGACCACATACGGCTGCCATTGCGGGTCTTGCAGCAAAGCCATCAACTCTTCGCTGACTTCGGTGCGGCTCCAGCCAAAGGCAAAGGTGCTGCGCACAACGTCGGCAATCAGCCAGCCCGTGTTGCTGGGCTTCATGGGCTCGGCATCGTGCATCAGCAGGCACATGCCTGCGTGGGTGTTCAAGTCAGGGCGCAGAGCACAGAGGCAATGGCTGGGGCGCAGGCGGCAGCCGTCACAGCGCTCACCTTTGGGGCCGCCACGGGCCAAGAATGGCCGTGTACTGAGCGCAAGGCGTGCGGCACGCAAACGCGCAACAGCATGAGGAAAGAGTGGGGGTAAAGCAGACATGGGCAAGCGATGGATTGTCGCTGCTTACCCACAGGGGTGCAGGGCAAAGTGCTTGCTCTGCTTGGAGCTGATGCATTGCTGCTTTGCCTCAAACGCCAGTCAGCGGCTTGCTGGGTGGGGGCTGCAGCGTTTAGAGCCGTTCACACCATCGAACAAATCTTTGATTTTCCTTGAAGACGATGCGCGAAACCGCAGGCAGTACAGGCGTGCGACAAGGCCAAGCAGCGACGTATTCAGGGTGGCGTTTGCAGGTCTTAGTGCCCGCCGCCTGCGCACTCCAGCTCGAACACAGGCACTGCCGCCTTGCGGCTGAGCCACAGCCCGCCGCCCAGTTCATTGAAGTTCTGCGCCAGCCCCTGGCGGTACAGCGCTGCACGGTGGCGAAAGAGGCGGGGGTCCGTCAGGTCTTCATCGATGATGTCGCGCTCATAGTCCTCGCGTGCCACTGCCTCCAGATACAGCGCCCCCCGCGAGAGCTGGCCCAGGTTGTGCAGTGCCAGCTTGAGATCGGCAGGGCTCAGGTAGGGCAGTACGCCTTGGCAAATGACCAGATCGAAGGGTTCGCTGGACTTGTAATTCACCACAGAGCCGCGCTCCCAGCCAAAGCGGCCACACAGGTACTCGCTGAACTCCACTCCCTGGTAGCTGCAGCCGGGGAACTGCTTTTGCACCACATCCTTCCACAGGCCAATGCCACAGCCCACATCCAGTACGCGTGCAACGGGAACCCGCAAATACTTCAAATAGCTGCACACAAAAGTGCCCAGACGCTCAATGTGCTCGGGGTCCACCACGCTGGTCTTTTTGTCAAAGTAAAAGCGCTGGTAGTACGCCTCGTCGAACCATTGGTCGCTTGCTGATTGCACGCATTCTCCTGTGTGCGCCACCTGCTCAACAGGCAGGCGAGGGTTGAAAGACGGCCCAAGTATGGGGCACAGTCTTTTTCGGCATGCAGCAGTGCGGCATAGCACTGCCCACCGGGCGCGGCTGAACACAGCGGGGATATGGGTAGCGCAGGTGCTATTTAAAAGATAGCGAATATCGTTTTATTCATGGGCTGTGCGAGCCAATTTCTTTGATTTTTATTTGAATGTGGCGTGAGCAGCTGCGCAATATTTGACTAATTCAGGGGCTTTTGATGAATTTGGTGCATTTTTCCTGCGTGTGGGTTGGCCCTGATGAAGCATGAAATCGTTGCGCGGACAGAGGCTGGTGCAGGTTTTAACTGAATGCAGTATTAATGGCGCATTAATGGTTAACCCTAATCTATTCATGTCAATGCCGCAAGCTGGTAATCCCTAGCTGCTCTTGGACCTCATTGAGCAAGAACGTGCGAGAACGCTTTCTAAAATCGCGCCCAATCACAATGAGAAGCTAAAAATGGGGCAGGGCGGTGATGGGGGGCTTCACCGGGCATGTTTTTCTGCCACCGATGCAATGCCATCAGTCCGATGCCATTTCTCTGCATTTAATTCTCATTGCATTTTGAATAATTCCAGACAAAGCATTCACCATGACTTCGCGCCGCCATTTTCTTGCTGCCTCTGCCTCAGCGCTCAGCGTTTCTCCCTGGATGCTCAACACCAGCCATGCCAAACAAGCGGTTCGTCTTGTCGTGGGCTTTGCAGCTGGGGGTTCTGCCGATTACGTGGCGCGCCAGCTGGCGCAATACCTTGCCGATGAAATTGACCAGCCTGTGCTGGTAGACAACCGCCCCGGCGCAGGCGGGCGCATTGCCGTGGATACCGTCAAGAACGCCAAACCCGATGGGCTGACCCTGCTGCTCACCCCCGGCTCCATCCTCACCATCTACCCCCATGTGTACGACAAGCTCAGCTACAACCCGCTGACCGATTTGGCCCCCATTGCCTCCTTGTGCGCTTTGCCCTATAGCGTGAATGTTGGCTCTCTGGTGCCAGACAGTGTTCGCTCACTCAAAGAGTTTGGCGCGTGGCTGGTGGCCAATCCGCAGCAAGCCTCCTATGGTTCACCCGGTGCAGGTACTACGCCGCACTTTCTGGGTGCCATGTTTGCTTCAAGAGTGGGTGCTAACTATGTGCATGCGCCTTATAAAGGCGGAGCCTTGGCCCTGCAAGATGTCATGGGTGGGCAGCTTTCATCCAGCTTTAATGTCGTGAGTGAAGCCATCCCCTACGCAGACAGCCCCAAGGTTCGCACACTGGCAGTCAGCAGCGCCAAGCGCATCGCCCAGCTTCCGAATGTGCCCACCTTTGCAGAGCTGGGCATGGGTGACATGACATCACAGGAGTGGTTTGGCTTGCTGGCCCCCAGGGGCACCAAACCGGAAGTGCTGGCTCGCTTGCATACGGCGGCCACCCACAGCTTTTCGGGTGCCAAAGTACAAAAAGCTTTGGCCGAAATGGCATTCGGCGTCACTCCATCTTCGCGTGATGCATTTGCCCAAATGCTTAAAGCTGATATTGAAAAGTGGGGCCCGGTCGTGAAAAGTACTGGCTTTAAGGCCGAAGGCTGAGCCAGCTTGCATGCCTGGCCGCCTGGCCGCTGCACAACAGACAGCGCTCTTTAGCACTGAAAGTTAGTACGATTGCTTAATTTTGAGAATTAAGTTATAATTTCGAGGTTGTTTGCGCAAACAATGCTGTATCTCACGCCAGTACGTCGTGCACTTCGACGAAAAAAATTAAAGTGACAGCTGCAGAGACGTTCTGCCGTAACACGGTGATCGCGTAAGAATCGCCGTCCAATTCCAAATAAAAAAGCCCGCTGCTTACGTAGCGGGCTTTTTTATTGTCTGTGCGTGGCTGCCAGCCTGCATGCGCGGCGCTAAGTCTTGAACTGGCGTGTATACATGCGGTTCAGCGCAACGATAAAGGTGATCACCACAATCAGCATCACCAGCAGCACAGGCAGTTGCGGCACGCTAATGGCGCGGGCGCTGTTCAGTGGCAGCAGCGGTGTGCTGGTGGTGCACACCACATCGGCCGCAGCCATGCCTGTGTAGTGCATGGCGCACACGGCCACACCCATCAACGCCGCCGCAAACAAGCGTGCGTAGTTGGATGAAGCGGCAAAAGCCATCCACAAGGCAGTCGTTGCCGCTACAAACGCAATCAGGCACGACAGCGCCACCATGCCCAGATTCCATAAAAAGAACCCATCAAAGTTCATGCTGTACATGCCCAGATAGTGCATGGCGCTCACCCCTAGCCCCAAAATAGCACCGGCCAGTACCAGCCGGGTTTTGCTGTGCGGGTTCTCGGCCACAATGCCCAGCCCCCATGTGGCCGCAGCTACGGCGGCCAGCAATGACAGCAAGGTGATACCGATCGAGTAATCGATTGCAATCGGCATGCGCAAAGCCAGCGTGCCAATGAAGTGCATCGACCACACCCCCAGCCCACCAAATGCAATGCCCGCCACCAGCAAGGTGGCAAAGTACATCTTGGGGGTGGGCACCGCCGCTAGCTGCGTGCGCTTGCCGGTCAGCTGATCCAGGCGGTGATTGATGTGCGCCTTCTGGTAGGCCAGCAATTTGTACACACAGGCCAAGGCGGTATAGGCCCCCATGAATGCACAAAAGAAAGAGAGCGCCACATAGAAGGGGTTGTAAGCGGTGACTACGATTTCATTCATAAATGCCCACCAAAGGGGTTGCGATTAATGAAATGCCGTGGATGGCGCCAATCCACGCAAGCCTCTCATCGCTGTGACAGTGCCCGGTTGTGCGGGTATTGCACTGGCGAACTGGCACATTTTGCAATCAAAAAAACAAAATGTTCATTTATAAATTGCAAAAACTCAGCAAAGCCATAGCTTCAGATAAATATCTGTGATGGCAGATAGAAATGATATTTCGATAATTTTTAGAAACTGACAGTTTGATTTATAAAAATTCCTGTCGTTTGTTCTGAATGCGCTAAGGAGAAGCCACCCCCTGCGGCGCAACCACTGGCCCATAGGGCATCTGGCGTGCATGCGCAGTGCTTGCTGTGCGCGATACGTCTTAAAGGGTGCCGTGCATGTGACATGCCGCTGCCTGAGGTCCAGTGCCGATGGTCAGGAGGCATTGGTTGCTCAGTCAAAAAAGGCCACTGCTGGGCAGTGGCCTGGGGCACAAGCTGCGTGGTGCAGCAGGTGCTTGGGCGCTTTGATTTATTGAGGTTTAGGTGGGCGGTGCATCAGGCACACCTTGTTGCCCGATGGGTCGCGCAGATAAGCCAGATACAGTTTCATGCGCTCATCGCCGCGCCAGCCTGGGGCGTCTTCAATGGCGGTGCCGCCAGCGGCCAGTGCTGCTTCATAGGCTTTCGTTGCTTGCTCGACCGAATCAGCGGAAAAACCCAGCGTAAAGCCGTTGGATACCGTAGCGGGCTCGCCGTTGATGGGCGTGGTCACGCTAAAGGTGCTGCCCGCATGGCGCCAGAAATAGCGGTGGCGGTCTTGCACGCCGGGCTTGCCGCCCACTGCGCCCAGCAGCGCGTTGTAGAACTTCACGGATGCATCAAGGTCATTGGCGCCGAGCATGATGTGGCTGAACATGGTGTCTGTCTCCTTTGGTTTTTTAAAGGCTGCTGCCCGTGCAACATGCTAGTGGCGCAATTGGCGTAACTGCGTCGCGCAGGTGATGGATGGGTGCTGATTTCATAGCTAGCAGCGATGGCTGTCACTGTGCTGGAGGTTGATTTGGCGATGGGTCTCTGAACAGCCTCACGCCTGTGCTGCAGACAGGAGCCGGTTGGTCGCACCGGCGGGCGAGTTCCTTTTTGTGCGCGACAAAAAGGAACCAAAAAGCGCGTCGCCGACGGCTGTCCGGCAAAACTCACTGCGCGGCTTGGCCGCTACGTTCAAACAGCTGCCGGAGAAATGAAGAACTGCCCGTGGCCTGCGCGACGCTTACGCGCGCAGGTGGGGTGGGGTTTGCTGCCTGCTGTTGTCAACACTTGCTGCAGAGTTTTGGATGCAAAGCGAAATTGGCCCTTAGCCCTTATGCAGCAAGCGCTAGCAGCTGTGCTTTATGCAGACTTTGCCCATGCCTCGCGGAACATCAGGCACAGCTTGTGGCCTGCCGGGTCACGCACATAGGCCAGATAGCGGTCATTGCCCGGCGCTCTGCGCCAGCCCGGGGCATCTTCCACGGCCACGCCGCCATGGGCCAGCGCAGCGTCCAGTGCCTGGTGCAACTGCGCAATTGACGTGGTTTTGAAACCCAGCGTAAAGCCGTTGTAGTGGGTGCAAGCTTCTCCATCACGCGGCGTGGCAATCATCAGGCGCGTGCCATCGTGGTCCCACACATGGCGTTCATAGCCGTTTACGTTGGTATGTGTGCTGGGTGCTGCGCCCAAGATGCCCAGCATGGCGTCATAGAACTGGCGGCTGGCGTGGAGGTTGTTGGTGCCTAGAAGGAGGTGGGAGAGCATGGGTACGTTACTTCTGAAAATTTCTGGAGAGCATTTGAGATGCCGCTGATGCATCGTAAAAGCCAAAACATTTGATTGATTTTGCTACTTGCTACCCTGCATTTCAATGCATGTTGCATGCATATCAGATATTTTTTATTTTTTATTTTTTATTTTTTATTTTTTATTTTTTGAGGTTATTTGATCTGCACATTATTCGGTGTTTTATCTTTGATAAACATGTATTTTTATAATTTGCAATTATCTGCAGATTGATGCAGCAGCGGTTTTGAAAAGTGAATATTTGAAATAAATATTTATTTTTTGCATTCAAGAAGAGTCTTGCTAGTTATCAAGAAATTTCTTGTTTATTCGTTGTCTTCATGTTCGTAGAATTTTAGCTCTCTGATAAAAGCGAGTAGCTACAACGTCCTGATTCATTAAGACATTGACGACTATTGCGCCACTCCATGCGCTGTGTGGGCATTGATGGCGTGATGCATGCATCGCCAGTTGCTGCTGGAGCAGTCATATTGAATTCATTCAGTGATTTATGCCGCCACCCTGACCCAGCCGTTGCTTAGCAACCGCTGGGTTTTTTGAGGGCGTTCACCTCAAATTTGATTGATGCCCTGCTGCCTCTTTGAATTTTTATTTTCTCTCTCCTGCTAATGGCTGCCGTAGCAGCAATACACATTTGAGAGAGATTTTTATAAATACCGATCTCATTGAGAAAAGGTTTATTTCATATGAAAAAACTAACTTTATCCAATCTGCTTTTACCGCTGCTGGCGGCAACTGCCCATGCGCAGGTATATGCCGCAGGTTTAAACCGCATGCAAGATTTGGGTGGCCTCACATCTAGCGACACGGGGAGTAATGCCAATGCCGTGAGTGCCGATGGCAGCGTGGTGGTGGGGCAGGTGGGCTACGGCTCTGGTGGAAAGTACCATGCCTTTCGCTGGACCAGTGATGGCGGCATGCAAGACCTGGGCGATTTAACAGCCAATGGCACGGGCTGGAGCGTTGCCTATTCGGCCAGCGCCGATGGCAGCGTTGTGGCGGGGCAGGCTGACTACGTCCTTTACGGGAAGTATCACGCCTTTCGCTGGACCAGTGAGGGGGGCATGCAGGACCTGGGTGATTTAACGGCCAGCGGCACAGGGACAAGTTATACCAATGCGATCAGTGCCGATGGTAGTGCTGTGGTGGGTGGTGCAGATTACGGCACCGGTGCAAATGCGCATGCCTTTCGCTGGACCAGCGCTGGTGGCATGCAGGACCTGGGTGATTTAACTGCCAGTGGTACGGGGAGCAGTAATGCCATTGCGATCAGTGCTGATGGCAGCGTGGTGGTGGGGGAGGCTAGCTACGACTCTGGCTGGTGGTCGCATGCCTACCGCTGGACCAGTGATGGAGGCATGCAGGATCTGGGCGATTTAACAGCCAGCGGCACGGGCTGGAGTGAGGCCAGTGCGGTTAGTGCCGATGGCAGTGTCGTGGTGGGAGAAGCGAACTACGGCTCTAGCTGGTGGTCGCACGCCTACCGTTGGACCAGCGATGGCGGCATGCAGGATCTGGGCGATTTAACAGCCAGCGGCACGGGCTGGAGTGCGGCCCGTGCAGTCAGCGCCGATGGTAGTGCTGTGGTGGGACTGGCTGACTACGGCTCCGGTGCAAATGCGCACGCCTTTCGTTGGAGCAGTGAGAGTGGCATGCAAGACTTGGGCGATTTCACAGCCGATGGCATGGGCTGGAGTTCGGCCTATGGGGTCAGTGCCGATGGCCGCACGGTGGTGGGTAGTGCGAGCACTGACCAAGGGGTAACTCGTGCCTTTATCTACCGCACGAGCATGCAAGATTTCAATAATTTGCTGTCTTCGCTGCCAAAGCTTGCGGCAGATAAAGAGCTGGCCGCAGCCCAGCAACAAATGCGCATGGCTCGGCTGCTGCAAACGCAGTGCGCCACTGGCAAGCCCGGGGTGAGCTGTTTTAAAGTGACTGGCTCTTTTGATGCGGTGGGCGCTGACGCAGGCATTGGCCGCCGTCAGCAGACACAGGGGGTGGTGACGCTGGGCTACGGCCTGAGTGAGCAGTGGACCTGGGGCGGCAACCTGCTGCTGGGGCACGCCAGCTTGCGCCATAGTGCTGTAGACCCTGATAGCACTTATGGCCTTAGCGGCTGGCTGGCCTATAGCCAGTCTGGGCAGGCGGGCAACGGCTGGCAGATCCAAGCTGCCGTGGGATACAGCCAGCAAAACAACACCATCACGCGGGGACAGGGGCTGAGCAACGTTGAGCTGGTGAGCGGTACCGCCAGCTTGAATGCGCTTGCGGCCCGCGTGGCAGTGGGTTTTGGGATAAGCCATTCCAGCGGCTGGCTGGTCACGCCACAAGTGGCCCTGACGCAGCAGCGCAGCAAGCTGGCAGCCTATGACGATGCCCATGGTGATTTCCGGGCCTCTTATCAAAAAGCCAGCCTCAAGGCCACGGTGCTGGGGCTGGGTGTGACGGCGCAAAAGGCCGTGGGCAGTAAGACACAGCTTCGGCTGGCGGCGGGGCTTGAGCAGGACCTGAGCGTTCAGCGCATGAAGTTTGCTGGCACCTCAGATGTGCCAGGGGCCGAGACCTTTAATCTGGAAAGTGCTTTGAAGCGCAAAGCGCTGCGCCCATACGTCTCTGCCGGATACGTTTACCACCTGGACGCTGCCAGTGCCGTGGCCGTTGACATTGGCGCTGAGCGGGATGCGTTTTCCAGCGAGTTCAATATGGGGCTATCGGTGAGCTACAGCAAACTTTTTTAATAGTGAAGAGCGTTGTTGCATCAATGCATGGTGGGCAGTGGCATTTAGGGACTGACGCTTGCTGCAAGCCTGCAGCCCGTTGCATTGCGCTTTATGCAACAACGCAACGCAGGTGCAGTCTTCACTACTAGCTATTGCTTTTGCTTTTGCTTTTGCAAAATACGTTGGCGCATGGGAAAGACAGGTGGCAAGGGACTTGTGATGCCAGGCCCTTCAACCCCTGGCTGGGGTGCGCCTATGGGTTGCTTGCCTTGCCATTTGTGACACAGCCATGCACCATGCCCGCACAGGCTGCCGTACTGTGATTGCTCAGTCGGCGTAGTAGATAGGTTGAGTTACTGAGAAAAGGGATTGCCCATGTCTGACACCCCCAAGCCACTGTCTTTGCCGATTGCACACGCGCTGGACCCGCGCCTGTCGCAGGTGCTGGAGTACTGGTTGGGCGCAGAAATGCCGACCAACGAGAGTGCGCTGTCGCGCAAATCGTTGTGGTTCACCAAGTCGGAAACCACGGATGAAGAGATCCGCCACCTGTTTGGCGCAGTGCTGCAGGAGGCGCTGGCGGGCAAACTCGATGGTGAGGCGATGGAGTCGCCATTGGGGCTGCTTTCGGTGCTGATTGTGCTGGACCAGTTCACGCGCAATGCCTATCGCGGCACGCCCAAGAGCTTTGCAGGCGATGCCAAGGCGCTGCAATTGACCTTGAAGGGGATTGACCGGGGCTGGGATGTGGATGACAGCATTCCAACCGTGGCACGCATCTTTTTGTACCTGCCGCTGGAGCATGCTGAAGATGCGGGCATGCAGGAAAACAGTGTCGTGGCGTTTGAGCAACTGGCACTGGAGGCCAGCCCTGAGCTGCAGGAGTTCTTTGGCATGACGCTGGATTACGCGCGCAAGCACCAGGTGGTGATTGAGCAGTTTGGACGCTTTCCGCACCGCAACAGCATTTTGGGCCGTGCAAGCACCCCTGCAGAAAAAGAATACCTGAGCCAGCCGGGCGCAGGTTTTTAAGCACTGAAGACAGGTCTGCACCAAGGCTGCCTGTGCCATGTGGCACGGCAGCTTTTTTATGTCTGCTGTTAAGAAGAAAACAGGAAACATTCATGCGTATTGCCTGCCTGCATACTGCACACAGCAATGTGGCTGTTTTTGAAGATGCGGCCCTGCAACTGGGCCTGCCAGCCGGGGTGCTTTGCCATGGCGTGCGCCCCGATTTATTGGCAGATGCCGAAGCGGCTGGCGGGGTGACAGCTCAGATTGAGGATGCCACGCAGCGTGCCTTGATGGAGCTGGCTTTTTCAGCCGACGCAGTGCTGCTGACGTGTTCTACGCTGGGGCCGGTGGCCCATACCATGCTGTCGCAAACGCGGGTGCCGGTATTGCGCACCGATGCTGCCTTGGCGCAAGCGGCGGCCCGTGTGAATGGTCGTGTAGTGGTTCTGTGTGCAGTGGCCACCACCGTGCAGCCCACCACAGAGCTGTTTTTGCACGCTGCGGCCCATCACCCCCTGGCGGTAGTGGATGTGCGCCTGGTGGAGGGGGCCTGGGCCTTGTTCAAAGCAGGGCAACTGTCAGCCTACTGGGTTTGTGTGGCCCGTGCCGCAGATGCAGCGTATGCGCAGGGGGCAGCGCAGGTGGTGCTGGCACAGGCGTCAATGGGGGGCGCGGCGCAGTTGGTGACTGCCGGGCCACGCCCTTTGAGCAGTGCCTGTGCAGGGCTGGCTGCCGCCGTCAAAGCCTGCCAAGCAGGTTGAGTGGGCTGAGTGACTGCCGCTGGGTGCGCCAGCGCGCAAAAAAAGCTGCCTTGGCGTGTGCAGGGCAGCTTTCAAGGTGCTTTTGGCTTTTGGCGCTGGGCGCTGATGCAGTCAGCGCGAGCAGCCATAGCTTTTAGTTCTTGGTGGCACGGCGACCGGTGAGCGACCAGCCTGCGTGCTGGTTCTTCTTGTCGTTTTCGTATTCCCAGTTGGTGCCGCAGCGCTCGCACACATAGCGGGTGACGGTGACTTTGCCGGTTTCACGCTCGCGCGTGTAGTTGGTGCCCTGAGCCAGTTCCACATGGCCGGGGGTCTTGCGCCAGTTGCGCTGGATACCTGCGCAGGCATCGCACATTTCAATTTTTTTGAGTTCTTTGATGCGGTCGTTATCTTGGGTCATGGTGTTCTTGTGTGCATGCGCGGATGCGCGGGCCGGGCTTGGCAAGGGGGGTTACTGTACCCAAATCGGCAAGCTGAGGTGCAGCAAGGGTGCTTTGGCAATGGGGAGTTGACTGTCGCAGCAATGTCCACCAGCGACGGACGGCATAGGAGTGACCATTCGTCGGGCGGTGGCAACACCTGTTTAAATTAAGGGTTTGCACTAGGTTTGAATGCCTGGTGCACGGGGCTGTGGTGAGCGCCCGTTCGGATTCCTTGTGCCGGTTGGATGGCTGTATCTGGGTGTCAGCACGGTTGCAGTGCCTGTGAACGTGTGCGGCAGCCCTGTCGCCATTGATAAGACTTGGAGGAGAGATTCGAATGACAGCCAACTTACCGACGCTGGTGACGTTTGCCATCTATCTGATTGGCATGTTGCTGATCGGCTGGATGGGCTACCGCGCTACCACCAATCTTTCGGATTACATTCTGGGCGGGCGCAGCCTGGGCAGTGTGGTGACGGCCTTGTCGGCCGGTGCATCTGACATGAGTGGCTGGCTGCTGATGGGCTTGCCCGGTGCGGTGTTCCTGTCAGGCCTGTCAGAAGCCTGGATTGCCGTAGGCCTGTGTATGGGGGCGTGGCTGAACTGGCGCTTTGTGGCGGCCCGGCTGCGGGTGTACACCGAGAAGGTGGGCAATGCGCTGACTTTGCCCGACTACTTTACCAACCGTTTTGAAGACACCAGCAGCTTGCTGCGCATCGTCACTGCTGTGGTGATTTTGGTGTTCTTCACCATTTACTGCGCCTCCGGTGTGGTGGCTGGGGCGCGGCTGTTTGAGTCGATGTTTGGCATGGATTACCAGACTGCGCTGTGGGTGGGGGCGCTGGCCACCATGGCCTATGTGTTCATTGGTGGCTTTCTGGCCGTGAGCTGGACAGACACGATTCAGGCTGCGCTGATGATTACGGCGCTGATTTTGGCCCCGCTGATGGTGATTTACGCCGATGGCGGCGTGGCAGCATCGGCAGCGGTGATTGAGGTCACACGCCCCGGTGCGTTTGACATGGTGGGCAAGCTGGACGTGGTGGCGATTGTCTCGTTGCTGGCGTGGGGGCTGGGCTACTTTGGTCAGCCGCACATCCTGGTGCGCTTTATGGCCGCTGAGTCGATCAAGACCATTCCCAAGGCGCGCCGCATTGGCATGTCGTGGATGATGCTGTGCCTGGGCGGTGCGGTGGCAGTGGGCTTTTTTGGCATTGCCTTTTTTGGCCAGCGCCCTGATGTGGCGGGCATGGTGAATGCCAATGAAGAGACGGTGTTTCTGGAGGCCGTGAAGCTGCTGTTTAACCCGTGGATTGCGGGCGTGCTGCTGGCTGCTGTGCTGGCGGCGGTGATGTCTACCTTGTCGTGCCAGCTGCTGGTGTGCTCCAGCGCCCTCACGCAAGACATCTACAAAACCTTTTTGCACAAGACAGCCAGTGACAAGCAGCTGGTGTGGTTTGGCCGTGCCATGGTGTTTGCGATTGCGGTGATTGCGATTGTGATTGCGCAAGACCCCAAGTCCATGGTGCTGGGCATGGTGAGCTATGCATGGGCCGGTTTTGGTGCCGCGTTTGGCCCGATTGTGCTGCTGTCGCTGCTGTGGAGCCGGATGACGCGTAATGGCGCGTTGGCCGGCATGATTGTGGGCGCCGTCACGGTGCTGCTGTGGAAGATGTATGGCGTGCCCCACAAAGAGGTGTATCCGATCTTTCGCATGTACGAAATCATCCCCGGCTTTGTGCTGTCATCGATTTCGGTGGTGGTGTTCAGCCTGCTGGGCAAAGCCCCTTCGAGCCGCATGCAGCAAATGCATGCCGAGGTGGAGCAGGAAGTGGCGCTGCACGGGCAGTGAGACCGCTTTGGCAGGCAGGCCTGCTGCGTTGCCCAGAAGTTTCTCTGGCAAAGCAATGAGCTAAAAAAAACAGCTGCCAGTGCTTTTTTTCATAAGCGCTGGCAGCTGTTTTTATGCATGTTGCATGGATTGCACCATGCACATCAGCCTGTGTGAAGGTGCTTAAAACTGAATGCGCGCACCCAGTTTCCAGGTGCGTTCAAAGTTCACTGGGTAAATGGCGTCGTCACGCACCCAGATGCCGTTGCTGCGATCGAACAGATTGCTGATGCCTGCGTACATCTCAAAGTGTTTGGCCAGCTGGTGGCGGTAGGTGACATCAGTGCTTTGAAACGCACGCTGTTTTTGCACGTTGTTGTTGTCAAAGTCACCCGCTGCCCATGTGCTGCTGCGCCAGGTATGCGACAGGTGCAGGTTGCCGTGCTCTGCCACACGCACATTCAGGCCCACAACGATGCTGTGGCGGGAGACGCCAGGCAGCTCCTTGCCGTTGAATGCACCGGCGCCATCGTTCTCGCGGTCAATGATGGCGCGCGTCCATGCGTAGTTGATATGGCCAGTCACGCGGGGCGAGATTTGCAGGCGGTCTTGCAGCTCAATACCGTATTTGTGCGATTTGTCGATGTTGGTGTTTTTGAACGAGAAGGGTTCCAGATAGATTTCATCGGAAAGCTTCGCGTAAAAAGCAGACAACTTCAGACGGTTGCGCTCGGTGTTGTGGTTGGCGCCCACGGTCAGCGTTCGTACCTTGGCTGGCTCAATGAAACCATTAAAGGATGTGATGCCGGTCATCCAGTCTGTGGTGAAAAAGCGATCCACATCGGGAGTGACAAAGGCATCGCTGTAGTTGGCGAACAAGGCCAGCTGGGGCGACAGGCGGTGGTTGGCGCCCAGCTCCCAAGAGGTCAGGCGTTTGTCGGATTCAATGGACTGGCCTGCGATTGGGTTGTAGCGGTATGTGACCTGTTCCCGGCGAACACCCGCCGACAGCGTGAGCGCATCCAGCATGTACTGGCCCTGCAGGAAGAGTGCGCGATTGTCTTTGGTCGTGCGGTTGTCCACTTGTGAGCGCACGCCATCAAAATCCTGAAAACCTGCATTGATGACCACGGCATCATTTTGGTATTGCAAGGCCAGCTCGTTGGAGATGTAGCGGTAGTCTGAGGCGAACTTAGAGGCTGGGTACAGCGAAGACTTGTCCTCGTCGTGGTGGCGCGCAGAGAGCTTCCATTGCGTGTTGAGCTGGTAGTCAGCGCCCAGGCTCCAGTGGTCAGTTTGCAGTTTTTGCTGGGTATAGAGGCTGTTTTTGTTCATGCCCGGCGTGGCATTGAACTCTTTGAGTGTCAGTGAGCTGGGGTAGCGCGTATCAATGTGCGAGGAGCCAGCTTCAAAGTCCAAGCGCAGGTTGTCGACGGGCTTGACACCAGCGGCGAAACGCCAGGTGTTGGCTTCTGACTGGTCTTTGTGGCCCGAAGGATCTTTGTCGCTGAAGCCGCCGGCCTTGCTGTGGTCCAGCGTGGCTGAGAGGTCAAACTTTTCACGCACCAGGCCTGCAGTGGCAATCGCGCCACGGTTGCCGTAATTGCCTGCATAGGTCTCCAGACTGACGCCGTTGTGGGGTTTGGTGTAAATCTGAATGGTGCCGGCAGTAGCACCATCGCCGAACATGACAGCGCCGCTGCCCTTGGTGATTTCAATGCGTTCAATGTCGCTCAGGGAAATCGATCCGATGAGCTGCGGTGCCATGTCGATATTGTTCAGACGGCGGCCATTGACGGAGATGACGAGGTTCTGAAAGCCATCGTTGCCGTAGCCACGCATGCTGATTTGGGGGGCGTAGCGGTTGCCGTAGCTGGGTGTGACCTGCAGCGAGGTTTGCTGGGCCAGATAATCAAACAGCGAGCTGGCGCCAGAGCGTTCAATATCGCTGCGGGTGTGGACTTCAGAGGCGTAGGGCGCATCTTGGTCGCTCATGTCTATGCGGGTAGCAGACACGGTCACCGGGGTGTTGAAAGTTTCTTGGGCGCTGGCACCGTGCGCAAGCACGGACAAGGCGGCGCTCACAGCCAGTGAGCACCGGGAAAAACGGAATGACATGAAGAAGACCCATCTGACCACGGCTTGCGTCCCCGCAAGATGTGGTGTGTCGCACATGGATGGGCTGCGTGGCCGGTGCTCAGCGCACAGCGCATGCTGTGCGCGTCTGAGCTACCCCGCAGCACATCCGCTCAAGTACGTTTCGGCCGGTCTCCGGGCTCATGCGTTGTCTGGTCAGGCAGCTGCGTCCCCTTCCCAGAGCCAGGGCTCCAGTGGTTTGATGACGCAGTTAATCGCATTTACCGTTGCGGGGGCAGCACAGGCATGGCTGGCACCAGTGGGTGTAGCGCACCTGTTTCCCGTTTAACCCTTGCTAGAACAGCTTGTGGGCACCGATCACGTAAAAACTGCTCCCTATTGGGAGCAGTTAGTGAATGATAACGTAGCGTTTGGTAACCGTCGCAGCGCAATGCTGACGGCCTGTAGCTGCAGGCTCTAGGGCTAGCTAGCGTGTACGCACTACGCTGGTGTCAATCTCACCGTACACCGTTACGCCACTTTTCTGGCTGGCTGATGTTTCAGAGGGCTGGTAGTAATGGTCCTGCGCGCAGCCAGACAAGATCAGCAGGCTGGCAGCCAGCGCTGCATAGCTGAGACAGCGCGGCAATAACGAAAAGCGGGGGCTTGGCATGGGCGGCTCCTTGATCAAGCAAATACATGCATCCTAGGCCTGCACAAGGCGCAGCCGTGTGTCAGAACGTAGGTTGAGCACCCTGCAAATGAGGTCATTCAGGCTTTGGAGGGTGCCTGGGCAGCCTGCACCACAGACAAGGCTGCTTGCACCAGATGCATGGTGGCCATGGGGTCATCGCAGGCAATGGTGTGGCGCTGGGGCATGCTGCGCAGCCAGGTGATCTGGCGCTTGGCCAGCTGACGGGTGGCGGCAATGCCTTTTTCACGTACCAGATGCATGTTGATGCTCGGCTTGCCCTGACGTTCTTGCCAGTCCAGCTCTTCCCACACCTGGCGGTAGCCCACGCAGCGCATGCTGGAGACATCAAGGTGCAGGTCGCCGCGTGCGCGCAGAGCCTTGACCTCGTCCAGAAAGCCGACTTGCAGCATGTCGTCAAAGCGCTGGGCAATCCGCTCGTGCAGCCAGGCGCGGTTATTGGGTTCTAAAGAAAAGAGGGTGCAATCGAACGCAGGCTGTGCGTTTTCAGCTCTTTTTTTGGATTGATGAAAGCTGGACAGCGGTTGACCGGAGACATGCCACACCTCCAGCGCACGCTGAATGCGCTGGCTGTCTGCTGGGGCCAGGCGTGCTGCAGTCTCCGGGTCTACCTTGGCCAGCTGTGCATGCATGGCTGGCCAGCCTATTTCTGCAGCCTGCGCATCCAGCTGGGCGCGTACTTCGGGGTCTGCGGCAGGCATGTCATCTATGCCATCGAGCAAGGCTTTGAAGTACAGCATGGTGCCACCTACCAGCACTGGAATTGCGCCGCGTGCACGGATTTCACCAGCCAGACGCTGGGTGTCTTGAACAAACTCCGCAGCGCTGTAGGACTGCAGGGGGTCCAGAATATCAATCAGGTGGTGGGGCACCGCCGCCTGCTCTTGGGCGGAGGGCTTGGCAGTGCCGATGTCCATGGTGCGATAGACCAGTGCAGAGTCCACACTGATGATTTCGCTGGCCTGGCCGCGTTGAGCAAGAACGGCGGCCAGCGCCAGTGCAGCATTGGTTTTGCCAGAGGCGGTCGGGCCTGCAATGGCAATGCAGGGCAGTGTGTGGGTGGAGGCAGTCAAGATCAGCAAACGAAAAGCGGTTCAAACCAAACCAGCGTGCCTTAATGCGCGCTGGGGGCACCGTGGCGGCGCACCAGCGTCCATGATGCCAAGGCTGCGGCCAAACACCAGAATCCCAGTCCGAAAACCAAGGGGTACACAGTGCCATTGAAGCTGCGTCCCAGAATTTGCCCGGTGGCAAAGGCAAACAGCATCATGATGCAGCCGTTCAGGGCAGAGGCCATGCCTGCAGCTTTGGGGAAGGTGCTGACAGCACCGCTTTGCCCGCAGGGCTGCTGAATGCCGTGGGCAATCGGAAACAGCAGGCACACGCAGGCGTAGGCCATGCCGTTGCGTACATCGGCCAAAGCCAGCGCGATGAGCAGCACGGCGCACAGCATGGCCAGCGCACCGGCCACAGCTACGGTATTGCGCACGCCCATGCGTGGCAGCAGTTTGCGGCACAGCATGGTGCCGCCGATATAGATCACGCCATTGGCAGCCAGCAGCCAGCCTACGGCGGTGGCTGTCCAGCCCAGTGCATCGATGAACGTGAAGGGCGAGCCGGTGAGAAAGACGACCAGCCCTGCATAGGAGCAGGTGGTGGTGGCGGTGTAGGCCAAAAAGGTGCGGTTGCGCACAATGGCGCTCCAGTTGTGCCACAGCCGCTGTGGCTGCAGTGCGTGTGGATTGAAGTGCTGCATGCTTTCCTGAAAGCGCAGCCACACCAGCAGCCAGGTGGCAATACCCACCACAGCCAGCACCGCCATGGTGGAGCGCCAGCCCACATGAATGGCCAGCCAGCTGCCAATCAAAGGGCTGCAGCAGGCCAGCACGCCAAGGCCAGACAAGGCTTTGGACATGACCTGAGCGCCTTGCACAGGCTGGTACAGATCACGCACGATGGCGCGTGCGGCCATGACAACCGCCCCCATGGCCGCGCCCTGCAGTGCGCGAAAAGCGATCAAGGCATCCATGTCGGGGGCGAAAACACAGCCCAGAGCTGCCAGCACATACAAGCCAATGCCTGCCAGCAAGATGGGGCGACGGCCCCAGCGGTCAGACGCAGGGCCCCATGCCAGCTGTGAGCAGCCAAAGGCCAAAATCAGTGCATAAAACGTGGTTTGTGTCTGTGACACGGAGGCATCGAGCTGCTGCGCCAGCAGTGGCATGGCGGGCAGGTACAAATCGGTGGTCAGCGGCTGAAAGCCCAGCAGCAGGGCCAGCAAACCGATGATGAAAAGCGGGGACATGGCCGCAGTAGATGCGGTAACCGAAGCAGGAGAAGATGACACAGAGACACGTACCAGGTAGCAAACAAAAGACCGTCGACCAACGGTCTTGCGCAGGCTAGCAGAACCACCTGGGCGTGGTGTCGCTTGGATAGAACAGATGCCAAAAATGCTGTTGATGCTTGTCTGGCAAGCACCAGCAGCTATGGATTTTTTAAGCCTTGCAGCTGGCTTAATGCAGCGCGGTACTGGGGCAGGCCTGCGCTGTTGGTGCTGTGGTGGGTGCCGCCATCTACTAAAACCCATTGCTTGGGCCCGATGGCGGCTTCATACAGCTGCTGCCCTTGCGCCTGCGGTATCAGGGCGTCGGCACTGCCATGCACCACGACCACGGGGCTGCCCACTTGCTTGATTTTGGACAGCGAGTCGAACTTTTGCGTGATCAGCGGCCCCACAGGCAGCCAGCCCCATTGAAAACCACGCGCCATGTCACGAATGTTGGTGAAAGTGGCTTCCACAATCAGCGCTTGCTCATCGTTGACGCGCGTGGCCAGGTCAATCGCAATGGCGCCACCGAGCGAGTGGCCAAAGATAACGCGAGGCTGATCGGGGTGATGCTGCGCTAGCCATTGCCATGCGGCCAAGGCATCTTCGCGTGCGGTGATTTCAGAGGGGAGTTCTTTGGGCTCGGTCTGGCCAAAGCCCCGGTAATCAATGGCCAGCACCGAAAAGCCCAAGCTGTGCATATTGCGCATGCGCAGCGTAGAGCCTGTGACGTTCCAGCGGGCACCGTGCAGATAGAGCATCACGGGTGCTTCGGGGTTGCGGTGGGGGAGCCACAAACCATGCAGGCGCACATCCTGCTGTGCGTGCTGGCTGCGAAAGCTGATCCACACATCGTCCATGCCCTGCATATTGGCGCGTTGCCAGATGCGGTCGCTGGGCTGAAAGATCATCTCGCGCTGCTTGGCATCGAGGGCCGTGCAGCCAGCAATCGTCAGTGCCAGCGCAACAGCGCAAGTCCACGCCAAGGTGCGCAGTGCTGGAGGCGAAGTCATCCCGGACAGTTTCATAGGTTGGTATTTTGGGTCTATGCTTGCCGGCAAGTGTGCACGACCAAGTGCCTGTGTTGTTAAGGATGAATCAGACCATGCTTTTAGGCCTTGCCGCCAACCGGCTCCATCACCAGACCGAAGACGCCGCCCTGTTTGATTTGCTGCGGGCGTGTGAGTCAGGCATTCGTGAATTGAACCTGGGCCTGCACGCTGTGGGGCGCACTTACGATGCCATTGCTGCGGCAGACATGATGCACCGCTACCCGGGGCTGGTGCGCTACCCCTATGGCCGCGAGGGCGGCTTGATGAAGCTGGTGGCCGAGGTGGTCGGAATGGGTGAGGGGCGCACGCTCGATGGTGCCATTTACCTGACAGACCCGGTCGACCCGTCTTCTATTTTTCCGGAAGCGCTGGCCTTGAAGCGCCAGTGCGTCATTCATGGCAAGCCCTTTTTGTCGACCGTAGCCAGTGCACGCGACTGGATAGAGATGGAGCGCATTCATGCAGGCCTGGTGCGCGACCGGCATGCAGACCGCTTTCATGACTATGCCAGCCACACGCTGGCACTGATTGCCCACGATGCCATGAAGCCCGCCATGCTGGATTTTGCGGCACACAACTTTGAGCTGCTCTCGCGCTTCAAGCGCCGGGTGGGCACGGGTACTACGGGCCAGAAACTCAATGAAATGGCGTGGAGCAAGGGCTGGCCGGCCGATAAGCCCTGGGTGGATCGCTACAACAGCGGCCCCTTGGGCGGTGATGCGCAGATTGCGGATCTGGTGCTGGAGCGCCGCTGCCAGCGGGCCATCTTCTTTGAAGACCCGCACGTGGCCCGTCAGCACGAGGCCGACATTCAGTTGCTGGAGCGTGCGGTCACAACGGTGACGCACGAGGCGGTGTGCATCACCACGCCCAAAGTGGCACAGCGCTGGTGTGATGCGGCAGTAATGCGGGCCAAGGGCTAGGCCAAAGGGCACTCAATGGCCATGAAAAAAGCAGCCCGAGGGCTGCTTTTTTTTGTGTGCTTTGCAAGCCCGGGCTTTAGAAGCTGTGGCGAATGCCCGCGGACACAGCCTTGCGGTCTTCGTTGGCCACCATGTCGTCAGAGCCAAAGCTGGCACCGTGCCTGTTTTGCAGCACGGTGTAGAAGGCGTACAGCTTGGTGCGCTTGCTCAGGTGGTGGTTGTAGCCCACGGTCCATTGCTGCGCTTGTGCCGGGCCTGCACCATTGGCATGGCCAAAGTTGGCCTGAATGTCGCCCGCGCCCACCCCATATGCCACGGCGATGCGGCTTGCGTTGGCCTTTTGTGTCACGCCAGCCACCAAGTCCTGGCTGCGCTGGTGGTAGCCGGAGACCGTCCAGCCACCTTCTGACCATGTTGCACGCAGTGCGTATTGCCTGGCTTGCGCCCATTCGCCGTAACCAGCACCGAACGACCAGTTGCCATGGTCATAGTTGGCGGCCAGGTCATACGCGTTCTTGCCCAGATTGTCAGCGGAGCGTTCGTGGAAGCTGACGGAGGACTCCACGGTCAGGCTGCCCATGGCGGGTGACTTGTAAGCCAGGCGGTTGTTGGCGTTTTCAACACCTGCGTACAGCGCATCGGCGGTGATGCCGTAGTCCTCGTTGTGCAGGCTGGTGCGGTCAGCCACAGCGTAGTACGAGGGGTTTAAAAAGCGGCCCATGCGCACAGTACCGAAGGCACCTTCCAGATTCAGCTCGCTGCGGTTGCTGAAAAACTCGGTGTTGCTGATGCTGCCGTCATCGGAGTTGATGGCGCTTTCCAGGATGAAGCCCATCTTCAGGCCATTGCCCAGGTGTTCCTGACCCTTGAAGCCAAAGTAAGAGTTGCTGTTGTTTACGCCGTTGATGCG
The DNA here is from genome assembly GCF_014836675.1 of Comamonas avium. Lineage (GTDB taxonomy): Bacteria > Pseudomonadota > Gammaproteobacteria > Burkholderiales > Burkholderiaceae_C > Comamonas > Comamonas avium. The sequence goes on along the minus strand of NZ_JACSQK010000004.1, from coordinate 213,636 downwards.
GTCATTGCCCGTCTTGACGGATTCGATGGCGGTATCGATACGGCCGTACATCGTCACGCTGGAGTCAGCAGCTGCAGCGGTGGCACAAACGCCGAGCAGGCCGAGAGCGGCCACTATGTTGTTCAGAGAAAATTTCACGTTCAAAGCGCTGTCAAAAGCGCTGTCAAAGAAGGTCGCTACGCTGCAAGCACAGCCTTTTGGGTTGCGCCAGTAAGCACCACCACAGGTTGGCACTTGCTTTGGAATGCCCATGCATTCCGGGGGGCGCAGTTATAGCGCCCTGTGGCAGTCCTTGCTGTTGCTAGGACATTGGTAGCGCTCCAGCAAGGCGATTCAAGCACTCAAGGAGGTTGGGCTTTTCATTGCCCGAAACAAAAAAAGGAACCCGGAGGTTCCTTTTTTGATGTGCAGCTTAAAGCGGCTGATTGCGGCCGATTTAGATCACGCCCTGAGCCTGCATGGCTTCTGCCACCTTCACAAAACCAGCAATGTTGGCACCGTCGATGTAGCTGACGGAGCCGTTGTCGCGCTTGCCGTGCTTGACGCAGGCGGCGTGGATGCCTTGCATGATTTGCAGCAGGCGGGCGTCCACTTCTTCAGCAGGCCAGCTCAGGCGGGCAGCGTTTTGCGACATTTCCAGACCGGAGGTGGCCACGCCACCTGCGTTGGAGGCCTTGCCCGGTGCGTACAGCACGCCAGCGGCTTCGAACGCCTTGGCCGCTTCGATGGTGGAAGGCATGTTGGCACCTTCTGCCACGCACAGCACGCCGTTGGCGATCAGGGTCTTGGCATCGTCCAGGTTCAATTCGTTCTGTGTGGCGCAAGGCAGGGCCACATCTACCTTGATGTGCCAAGGTGTCTGACCAGCAAAGAACTCGGCACCCACCAGCTGGGCGTATTCGTTGACGCGGCCATACTTGTGGTTCTTGATGTCCATGAGGATGGCCAGCTTCTCTGTGGTGAAGCCATCTTTGTCATACACGGTGCCCGAAGAGTCAGATACCGACACCACTTTGGCACCCAGTTGCATGGCTTTTTCTACGGCGTATTGCGCCACGTTGCCAGAGCCGGAAACCGATACGGTCTTGCCTTCAAAAGTCTGGCCGCGAGTGGCCAGCATTTCCTGGGCAAAGTACACGGTGCCGTAGCCAGTGGCTTCAGGGCGGATCAGCGAGCCACCGAAGGTCAGGCCCTTGCCAGTGAACACGCAGGCGGCGTTGTTCGACAGCTTTTTGTACATGCCTGCCATGAAGCCCACTTCACGGCCACCCACGCCGATGTCACCAGCAGGTACGTCGGTATCTGGGCCCACATGGCGGAACAGCTCTTGAATGAAAGCCTGGCAAAAGCGCATGACTTCGGCTGGGCTCTTGCCCTTGGGGTCAAAGTCAGAGCCACCCTTGCCGCCGCCCATGGGCAGTGTGGTCAAGGCGTTCTTGAAGGTCTGCTCAAAAGCCAGGAACTTCAGTACCGACTGGTTGACCGAGGGGTGAAAGCGCAGGCCGCCCTTGTAGGGGCCAATCGCCATGCTGTGCTGAATGCGGAAGCCCCGGTTCACCTGTACCTGGCCCTTGTCGTCCATCCAGCTGACGCGGAACTGGATGATGCGCTCAGGCTCGACCAGGCGTTCCAGCAGCGCGTTGTCGGCGTACTTGGGGTTTTTCTCGATGAAGGGCCACAACGACTCCATCACTTCAGTGACGGCTTGCAAAAATTCAGGTTGGCCAGGGTTGCGGGCAGCAACGTCTTGCAGAAATTGGTCGAGGTTGGCGTACTTCATGGAGGGCTAGTCTTTCAAGGGCACAAAACAAAAGCGCCGCAGCGCATGTTCACAATTATGCCAAAAATGTATACCTGTATGCACCAAATTGAGCATGACTTGTAGAAGATTGGTGCATAGATGCCTTGGCTTGGTGCTATTGCGCACCAAAAAGAGGTTTGCTCTGTTTGTATTTGGTGCAGTGCTGTTCAAGCTTTGGTTGCTTGTGAATTGATAGCGTGTGTGGCGTCTCGTAAAACCGACGTCGTATGCGGAGATGCTGGTGGTGGTGTCTTGCGAGGTTGGGCGCAACATGAAGGTTGCATGATTGATAGCGACTTGCGCTTGTGTATGCTTGTTTTCAAGTAAAAAAGCGCCTGAAGTTCAATAACCTCAGGCGCTAGCAGCTATAAAAAAATGATTGGGCTAGATCAGCTCAAACGGAATGGCTCCCCACTGGATGGTGTGGGCCGCCAGGCCATAGGCCAGTGCCTGCGCGGCGCTGGTATCGCACAGGTGGCGTACGTCAGCAGCATGGGGCGTGGTGTGGCAGCGCAGCAACCAGTCAGATGGGGGGGCGTGGCTGGCAGGGTCGGTGATGCAAATGAGCTTGGCCCCCAGTTTGCGTGCACGCTCTGACAGGTCGGCCATGTCACTGCGGATACCGCCCAGCGCAAACAGCACCACCATGTCACGCGGCGCAATGCGTGCCAGCACGTCTTCAATGGTTTCACCGGCGGCGGGTGCGCCGTAGATGGGTTTATCCAGCCCACTCATCAGGTGTCCGCGCAGCGAACGAGCCAGCATGTGGTTGTGCTGCAGGCCCACGCAAAAGATAGCCGGGGCCTGGTGCAGCGCTGAGGCCATGGCATCCATGGTGCTGGGCGGAATTTGTGCCAGCGTGGCCGTCAGGTTGTCTTGCAATTGCTGCCACAGCAGCGCGCAATTGGGTGTGCTGGAAGAGATGGCAATGCCAGCCCCGGGCAGTGGCAGGCCCGAGGTGCTGGCTTCCATGCGCGCGGTGCGGCGCGCTTCTTCGTAGCTGTCATAGCCCAGACGGCGAATAAAGCGTGTGACCGTGGCGTTGGACACGCCTGTCAGTTGCGCCAGTTCGCTGGCGCTGTAGCCGGCAAGGTTGATGGGGTAGTCCAGTACCACTTGGCCAAGCTTGCGCTCAGTGGGAGAGAACGTATCCAGCGCGGCGCGCACGCGGGCAAAAAAAGGTACGGACATGGTTTTGTCTGGTGGGGTGGCGCTGGCCATGGATTAGCGACCTCGCAGGAACAGGGCGTCCAGCTCTTTCATGCTGAGCTGGCGCCAGGTAGGGCGACCATGGTTGCACTGGTCAGAGCGTTCGGTGGTTTCCATCTGGCGCAACAAGGCGTTCATCTCGTCAATGGTCAGGCGGCGGTTGGCACGCACGGCACCATGGCAGGCCATGGTGGCCAAAATCTCATTGCGTGCACGCTGAATCACGCCGGAGGCATCTTGTTGCTCCAGCTCTGCCAGCACGCTGCGTGCCAGCTCAACGGCATCGCCTTGTGCCAAGGTGGCAGGCACTGCGCGCACGGCCAGCGTTTTGGGTGAAAACGGCGAGATCTCCAGTCCCAGCACGCGCAGAGTGTCTGCATGTGCTTCGGCAGTGGCGACTTCTTGCGGGGTAGCAGCAAAAGTGGCCGGAATCAGCAGAGGCTGGCTGGCAATCGGCTGGTCATTGCCCAGCTGGTCTTTCAGTCGCTCATACACGATGCGTTCATGCGCGGCATGCATGTCCACAATCACCATGCCCTGAGCGTTTTCAGCCAGTATGTAGACGCCATGCACTTGCGCTACGGCACGGCCCAAGGGCCAGGTGGCGGCAGCATCAACGGACGAATCTGGGGTTACGGGCGGTGCGCTCTGGCCCTGCGGCGATGTGCTGGCAGTTGCGGGGTTGCCGGGTGTCGACGGTGGCGTTGCTGCTGCAACCTGACTGTCACGCATGGGTGCCCACAGTGCCTGCATGTCGCTGACCTTGTGGCCCGCGGCTTCTTGCAGTGGCATTGCAAATTGCACTTGCGCTGGCATTGCCGGACGCGGCGCGCTGACTGCGGGTTGCCAGCCTGTGCTGGTTGCTGAACTGGGCAGTGGATGGCCAGAAGATGGCAGTGGCACAGACTCTGCCGTGCCTGCGCCCGTGTGCCCGGCGGCCTGCGCCAGCAGGGCTGCACGCGGGGCAGCTAACGCATCTTCGACGGCATGCTTGATGGCCTGATGCACTTCGCGGCTGTCGCGAAAGCGCACTTCGATCTTGGTGGGGTGTACGTTCACGTCCACCCGCGCAGGATCGATCTCCATGTACAGCGCGTAGATGGGTTGCTTGTGGCCATGCAGCACATCTTCATAGGCACTCTTGGCCGCATGGGTGAGCACCTTGTCACGCACAAAGCGGCCATTGACGTAGCAGTACTGCTGATCTGGCCGGCTGCGCGCAGCATCGGGCAGGCCGGCGCGGCCATAGACCGTGATGCCGCTGGAGGCCGAGGTACGCAGCACGGCAATGGAGCTGGCGACAAAGTCAGCGCCCAGTACATCGCTGAGGCGGCGGGCCAGTGCTTCGTTGCGGTCGGTGCCTTCACCCATGGGAACTGCACGCCACTGTTCAACCAGCTTGCCTTCGTGCCAGATGGAAAACCCCACATCGGGCCGCGCCAGAGCGTGGCGGCGCACAGATTCAATGCAGTGCGCCAGTTCTGTGGCATCACTTTTCAGAAATTTGCGGCGTGCGGGGGTGCTGAAAAAAAGCTCTTTGACTTCCAGCGTGGTGCCACGGTTGCGCGCTGCGGGGCGCAGCTCGCCACTGCGCGCTTCCAGCAGCCAGCCATTGTCTTCACCATCCAGGCGCGAGAGGATGGCTGTTTCAGAAACCGATGCAATGGCCGCCAGCGCTTCACCACGAAAGCCCATGGTGCCCACGTGCTCCAGCTCTTGCAAGTCTCTGATTTTGCTGGTGGCATGGCGGCGCAGCGCCACGGGCAGCTCTTCGCGGGGAATACCGCAGCCGTCGTCTTCGACGCTGATCAGGCGCACCCCGCCTGCCAGCAGGCGCACGGTAATCTGTGTTGCGCCGGCGTCCAGCGCGTTATCGACCAGCTCACGCACGACCGAGGCAGGGCGTTCCACCACCTCGCCAGCAGCAATCTGGCTAATCAGTTCATCAGGAAGGTCTTGGATGGCGCGGCGCTGCGGCGCTGGTGCGAAAGAGGTCATCGACCTCATTGTATGCAGCCGTTCATGCCACTGCGGGAGGTGGCACAACAAACCAATTAACGGTGGTGGCGGTGTCCTCGGCGGTTGCCGTCACTGTTTTGCCCCATTTGGTTGCCAATCAAGGCACCAGCGGCAGCACCGCCCACAGTCCCCAGCGTAGAGCCGAACAGGGCATCGCCCAGCAATCCGCCGGCGACGGCGCCCACGCCAGTGCCCAGCTGGGCATTGTTGGGGCGGTGGGCGCAACCACCCAGCATGAGGGCGCTACCCAAGAGTGTTGCTATCAAAAGTGTGCTGCGTGTTCGTGTCATATGTACCTGCTTATATCTATGTAGTAAGACGGGGGTGACTGTGCCTGCACTGCAGCGGGTGGCAGATGAATTGCGTGCAAAGTTGTTCATGACTTTGAAAGCAATTGTTGGTGAAACCCGGTTTTTGTTGGCGGTGTTGCGGAATGTGAGAAGAAAGGTGTTGTCCGGCTTCAGCGCTGCAAAAACGCTGCTGTCTGTGGCGCTACATTAATTGCTGGCTGCGCTGGTGTGTGGTGCAGCAAGTTTTATTTGCAAGGGGCTGGGTTTTGGAAATCGTCACGTTTTTGATCGACTTCATTTTGAATATTGACAAGCACCTGCAGGCGTTTGTCGTGGCATATGGCCCCTGGGTTTACGCGTTGCTGTTCATTATTGTGTTTGTGGAAACCGGCGTGGTTGTCATGCCGTTTTTGCCCGGTGATTCATTGCTCTTCATTGTGGGTGCCATGTGCGGTGTCGGCATGATGGACTTTTCGCTGGCTTGTGTGGTGCTGCTGGTGGCTGCCATTGCGGGCGACCAGTGCAACTACGCGATTGGTCGCTACATAGGGCCCAAGGTGTTTCAGTGGGACGATTCACGCTGGTTCAACCGGCGTGCTTTCGATAAGGCGCATGCCTTCTATGAACGCTATGGCGGGGTGACGATCATCTTGGCGCGCTTCATGCCTTTTATTCGTACCTTTGCGCCGTTCGTTGCGGGTGTTGCCCACATGTCACGCGGAAAATTCACGATGTTTAACGTGGGCGGGGCCATTCTTTGGGTGCTGGGCATCGTGTCAGCGGGCTATTTCTTCGGCAACCTGCCCTGGGTGAAAGAGCACCTGGAAAAAATCATCTGGGCATTGATTCTGGTGCCGGGATTGCTGGCGATCTATGGGGGCTGGAAAACGGGCCGTAAAGACCAGCAGATTGAGATCGCTGATCGCTGAGTGCGAAGCTTTTGAGCATAAAAAAATGCCAGCAGTTGCTGGCATTTTTTTGTGTGAAAGCATGCGTTATTTGCGGTCTTGGCTTTTACCAACCTGGTTACCAATCACCGCCCCGGCTGCTGCACCACCCAGTGTGCCCAAGGTTCCGCCCAGCACCGCATCGCCGATGACACCACCTGCAACGGCACCGACACCGGTACCCAGTTGCTGATTGTTGGCGCATCCTGTCAATACGAATGTGGCGGCCAGTACGGTTGCCGCAATATAGGTGTTTGCTTTTTTCATACGTTGCTCCAGTCCTTTGCTCCAGTGGTTGGAAGTACTTGCAGTATGCAAAGGCTGAGCAAGATCCCGCGTCGGGGAGGCCAGTGTGCCCTTGTAGGTGCAGGGGGCGTTTGCAAAACCTCTCAGTAGTTGTGAAAACTTACAGTGAGGTTTTTAAACGGTGCGCGAGCGTGCCAGCGGCGGGTTCTTGATGAAGTACTGGCGGATGCCTTCCATCATGGCGTCTGCCAGTTTGGTCTGGTAGGCCGCGCTGCGCAGGTTTTGCTCTTCCTGCGGGTTGCTGATGAAGGCAGTTTCGACCAAGACGCTGGGAATATCGGGGGCTTTGAGCACCGCAAAACCCGCTTGCTCGACCCGTGGCTTGTGCAACTTGGCAAAGCTGCCGATCTGTGTGAGCAGCGCTGTGCCCAGCTTGAGGCTGTCATTGATTTGGGCCGTTGTGCTCATGTCCAGCAGCATGCTTTGTACGCCGGCATCCTGGCTGCGCACATTGATACCACCGACCAGGTCGGCCTGATTTTCCTTGTCAGCCAGCCAGCGCGCTGCGGTGCTGGATGCTCCTTTTTGGCTCAACGCAAACACGCTGGCGCCATTGGCGGAGGGCCTGGTGAACGCATCGGCGTGAATACTGATGAACAGGTCTGCCTGTACGCGCCGGGCTTTGGCCACACGCTGGCCCAAGGGGACGAAATAGTCGCCATCGCGCGTGAGATAGGCACGCATGGGGCTGCCGTTGATGGAGCTTTTGTTGATGCGGTCGCGCAGCAACTGGGCAATTTTGAGCACCACGTTTTTTTCGTACGTGCCCCTGGGGCCAATCGCGCCCGGATCTTCTCCGCCGTGGCCGGGGTCCAGCGCCACGATGATGATGCGGTCGGTGCGTTTGGGCGCTGATGCCTCTGTGCGCGGGCCCGGCGTTTTTGAAGCAGTCTGGGGTGGCGCAGGGGTGGCAGCAGGTGGCGAGACTGCTGGGGCAGAGGGCGCTGTGCTGCTGTGTTTGGCAATCAGATCGCCCAGAGGATCGTGCGGTGCCGTGGCCTGCTGTGTGGGCGGCGTCAGCGCTGCGGGAATGTCCGGGTTGCTGGTGGCATCGCGCAAGCGGTCCTGGATCAGCGCTTCCAGTGGATCTACTGTTTTTGCCGGGTAGAGGTCAAACACCAGACGGTGCTGGTAGGCCGCCACGGGCTTGAGCGTAAAGACCTGGGGCACGGCATCGCGCTTGAGGTCGATGACCAGACGCACCACGTTGGGCGCGTTTTGTCCGACACGGATGGCCGCAATATTGGGGTCATCTGGCCGTACTTTGGCGACCAGCTCCTTGAGTGCGTCGTTCAGTTGCAGGCCTTCAATGTCCACAGCCAGACGGGGAGGGGACTCGATCAGGGTTTGCTTGGCAACCAGCGGAACGTCAGACTCCAGAGTGACGCGCGAGTAATCTTCAGCGGGCCACACACGCACTGCCATGATGGAGGCGCCATACGCAATCTGGTGTTTGCCAGCCAACAGCAGGGCCAAGCTACCTGCTTGTAGCAAAGTGCGGCGGTTGGGACGGTAAGCGGTAAAGATAGGGGACGGGGCGTCGTCGCTCATTGTGGCCAGTGCTGCAGCATGCGCCGACCTCGCTCTGTGCTGGCGCGCAGAGTGACGTGGCGCTGGGTTTCGTCAATTGCTTCAATATGAATAGCTAAGTCCGCAGGTGGAGTCAACGCAGCGGCCTTTTCCGGCCATTCTGCCAGTTTCAACCCTTCACTGGCAAAAATGTCACGAAAACCTGCATCTTCCCACTCTCGGGGGTCTTCGAAGCGGTAAAAGTCAAAGTGCCACACCGTCAGACCCGGCACTTCGTGGGGCTCGACCACGGCATATGTGGGGCTTTTGATACGCCCTTGCACCCCCAGAGTGCGCAGCAGGTGGCGCACGAAGGTGGTTTTTCCAGCGCCCAAATCCCCGTGCAGGGTGATGTAGGCGTTGCGTGTTTCAGCCATAGCGGCCAGCTGTGCTGCAAAGGCCTCAGTGTCTGACTCGTCTTGCCAGGTCAGCACACGTTGCGCAGCGCCTGCGCTTTCTACAATCGGGGGGTTATGGTTTGCAGCAGTCAATTGGTTCTTTCGATGCAGGACTGGGCCCGCGAATTGGGATTTTCCCAAATTGGCGTATCCGGTGTGGATTTGTCGTCTTGTGAGGACGGGCTGCTGCAGTGGCTGGCTCAGGGTTTCCATGGGCAAATGCATTACATGGAGGCACATGGCCTCAAGCGTGCGCGCCCGGCGGAGCTGGTGCCGGGCACGGTGAGTGTGATCACGGTGCGCATGGATTATTTGCCGCGCAGCACCCCGCAAGACTGGCAGTGCGTGGAATGGGCGCGTTTGCAGCGGCCGCAGGAAGGCATTATTTCGGTGTATGCCCGTGGGCGCGATTACCACAAGGTGCTGCGCAGCCGTCTGCAAAAACTGGCCGAGCGCATTGCCCAGGAAGTAGGGGCTCTGGGCCACCGTGCATTTACCGATTCAGCCCCGGTGATGGAGGCCGAGCTGGCACGGCGCAGCGGTCAGGGCTGGCGCGGCAAGCACACGCTGGTGCTCAACCGCGATGCGGGCTCCATGTTCTTTCTGGGCGAGATTTATATCGACATGGCCTTGCCGGAGACCGCGCCGGTGACTGCGCACTGCGGCAGTTGCTCCAGTTGCATGGATGCCTGTCCCACGGGGGCCATTGTTGCGCCGTACCGCGTAGATGCACGCCGCTGTATTTCGTATTTGACCATTGAGCACGATGGCGCCATTCCGCTGGAGATGCGCCCGCTGCTGGCCAACCGCATCTATGGCTGTGATGACTGTCAGCTGGCCTGCCCCTGGAACAAGTTTGCGCAAAGCAGCACCTTGCCGGACTTTGATGCGCGCGCCGGTCTGGCAGGCAGCACGCTGGTGCAGCTGTTCAGCTGGGATGAGGCCACATTTTTGCGCTGTACCGAGGGCAGTCCGATTCGCCGCATTGGGCATGTGCGCTGGTTGCGCAACATTGCGGTGGCCATGGGCAATGCGCTTAACAATCTGGCAGATACGCACATGCATGCGTCCATTCGAGCGGCCTTGCAGGGGCAGGCGGCGCACAGTCACGAAGTGGTGCGTGAACATGTGCAATGGGCTCTGGCGCAAGGCCAGGCCAATTAAAAAGAGAGCTATTAACGCTTTGTTTTAAACACTTTCAATATGAAAAGATGTTGAAAGTGTTTAGTGGAAAGCGCTGGTAGCTATCTTTATATTTCAGTGCGGCAAAAAACCTGCGCTGCGCAACGCTTGTACTAAGGTCTGCGCAAATGCCGCATAGCCCTGTGCGTTGGCATGGACGGTGTCGGCACGCAAGTCTGGATTGCCCAGGATAGGCCCCCACAAACCCGATATCAGCGGCACGTTCAGCTCTTTGGCCAGGCTTGCATACAGCGGGTGATCACTGGGCACGGCACCGGCGGCAGCCATCAAGCTGGGTTCTGGAATAGCCACCAAGACCACCTGAGCCCCCGCAGCTTGTGCGTTGCGCACACTCTGTGTGAGCGATTGCCGGGTCATGTCAGGAGATTGCCTGCGCAAGAAGTCATTGCCTCCTAAACCCACAATCACGAGGCTGGGGGCGTGTTCGCTCAGCAGCTCTGGCAAGCGCTGCGCGCCTTGTGCGCTGGTATTGCCCGAGATGCCGCCATTGATGACGTCCCACTCGGTCAGCTCGGCAAGCAGGCTGGGCCAATCCTCACCCGGCTTGGCACCTACGCCTGAAGTGAGTGAATCGCCCAGAGCGACAACCACAGAGCCTGCCGCAACCGGTTGCGCAGCCGGTGTTTTGCCGCCACATGCTGTAAACAATGGCAGGCAGAGCAGGGCAAGCAAACCAGCGCGGCGATTAATCATGTGGATGTGAATTCAAGGTACCAGGGAAAGGGCGTAGGGCAGGCTGACAATGCCCAGCAGCGTGGACAGCGTGACCAGCCCTGCCACATAGGGCCCGTTATAGCCCATGCGTGCGGCCAGCACATAGCAAGTTGATGCCGTGGGCAGCGCAGAAAACAGCAGCAAGATGAGCGCCTGGTCACCCTGCAGGCCAAACACATGGATTGCGCCCAGCGCAATCAGTGGCTGAATCAGGTGGCGAATACCCAGCACACCCACGCTCAGGCGTTTGGCCTGTGTCAGCAGGCCCAGTTGCATGCCTGCGCCTGCAGACATCAGGCCCAGCGCAATCGATGCTGCACCGATGCGTGCCACGGGTGGCTCCAGCCAGGACGGCATGCGAAAGCCCAGCAAGTTGGCCGTCAGGCCACACACGGTGGCCACGATCAAGGGGTTGCGTACCAGCTGACCCAAAAAGCTTTGCTTGCTCTCACGTGCCATTGGCCACACTGCGGCAATGTTGAACATCGGAACGCAAAAGCCGATGAGCACCGAGATGAAAAACAGCCCTTGAGCGCCAGCCAGCCGGTCTGCCAGTGCCAGACCAATGAACGAGTTAAAGCGAAAGGCCACCTGTGCAGCGCTGGCGTGGTCACGTGCCGCCACGTTTTTGCGCAAGCCTGGCCACCAGGGCAAGCTGTAGGCCAGTGCAATGCCTGCAAGGCCTGAAGTGACACCCGCTGCAATCAGGCTGGAGGTGGCTGCCCAGTCCAGCGGGCTTTTGACGATGGAGTGAAACAGCAGGACTGGAAACAGCAGGTAGTACACCAAGGCTTCTGCGCCTTGCCAGACTGGGCGGTTGAGTGGGCTGAAGCGGCAGAGCAGATAGCCCAGAAGGATCAGGGCGAAGTCTGGAAAAAGGAGCTGGGCGTAGTTCACGGGTGCAGAGGCTACTGCCTTTTTTCCCGCGTTTGCGGCGTGCTAGTCACGAAATTGGCACCCTAGCGACACGTTTTGAGAAATTTCTATGCATAGGGAATGCACTGAGAAAAAAGCGTGAAATGGGCGGCGCAGAAAAAGCGCTTCGCCATTAGCATCGATTTCTGTACTAAAACTTACAATTGACAAGGGATCAATTCAGCATGAAACGTCGTATCTGCCTGGGTCTTGCTTTTGCCATCGTCGGCTCTACTGCTTTTGCACAGAGCTATCCCACCAAACCCATCAAGTTGCTTGTGCCTTTTGCTCCGGGCGGCACGACGGACATCATCGCTCGCGTGATTGCAGAGCCTTTAGGGCGCGAGCTGGGGCAGTCCGTGATTGTGGAAAACAAGGGCGGTGGCGGCGGCATTGTGGGTGCTCTGGAGACGTCACGCGCTGCACCAGATGGCTATAGCCTGGGTATTGCCACCGTCTCTTCGACGGCCACCAACCCCGCCATCAATCCCAAGATTCCCTACAACACATTGACGGATTTCACCCCGGTGATCAATGTGGCTGCCACCCCCAATGTGCTGGCCATCAATCCTAAATTTGGACCGACAGACCACAAAAGCTTTCTGGCCATGCTCAAGGCATCGCAAGGCAAGTACTCCTATGCATCGTCGGGTACCGGCGGTATCCAGCACATGCTGATGGAGCTGTACAAAAACCTGACCGGCACTTTCATCACCCATATTCCTTATCGCGGTGCTGGCCCGGCGCTCAATGACACGGTGGCTGGTCAGGTGCCGATTATTTTGGACAACCTGCCCTCGGCACTGCCGTTTATCAAAGACAAGCGTCTGCTGGCAATTGCGGTGGCAGCGCCTCAGCGTCTGGAAGTTCTGCCTGACGTGCCCACGTTCAAGGAAGTGGGCCTGGAGCCCGTCAACCGCATGGCCTTCTATGGCATTTTGGGCCCCAAAGGCATGCCCAAAGAGGTCGTGGACAAGCTGAACGCGGCGGTGAAGAAGGTCTTGCAGGACCCTGCCGTGCGCAAGCGCATCGAGGACACGGGCTCCCTGGTGATCGGCAATTCGCCCGAAGAGTTTGCGCAGCAGATCAAGGCTGAATATGACGTCTACCGCAAGGTCGTGATGGAGCAGAAGCTGACGCTGGAGTAATTGGCCCGTGGCCTCAAAAAGGCGCTGCATCGCAAGGTGCAGCGCCTTTTTTATGGCAACAATCCATCTATGAATGACGCAGCACTACACAGCAGCCTTTCGGCCATTGATGACTTCATTGAAACCTTGTTTCTGGAAGACGGCCTGTCTGCCAATACCTTGCAGGCCTACCGGCGTGATATGTCAGGCTGCGCCCAGTTTCTTGCCGGCTACGAGGAGGGCTGTTCGCTGCTCAGCGCGCAGGAGCTGCAACTTCAGACGTATGGCCAGCAGCGCCATGAGCAAGGCGTGAAAGCGGTTTCCAGCAACCGCAGCCTCAGTGTTTTGCGACGTTTTTATCACTGGGCGCTGCGCGAAAAACGTGTAGAGCACGACCCCACTGTTCGATTGCTGGCAGCCAAGCGCCCGCTGCGGGTGCCGCACACATTGACGCAGGCACAGGTTGAAGCTTTGCTGCAGGCACCTGATGACAGCTGCCTGCTGGGGCTGCGCGATCGTGCCATGCTGGAGCTGATGTATGCCAGTGGCTTGCGCGTGAGCGAGCTGGTCAGTTTGAAGGTGCACCAGCTGGACATTAAAAGCGGTGTGCTGCGTACCGAAGGCAAAGGCCGCAAGGAGCGCCTGGTGCCGTTTGGCGAGGAGGCGCAGTCATGGCTGATTCGCTTTTTGCAAGAAGCGCGTCCAGCCATCTTGGCAGGGCAGTCAACGGATGATTTGTTTGTCACGCAGCGCGGCAGCGGCATGACGCGGGTGATGTTCTGGATGCTGGTGAAAAAATACGCCACGCTGGCCGGCGTGACAGCGCCCTTGTCGCCGCACACATTGCGCCATGCATTTGCGACGCACCTGCTCAATCACGGAGCGGACTTGCGCGTCGTGCAGATGCTGCTGGGTCATGCAGACATTTCCACCACCACCATTTACACCCATGTTGCCAGGGAGCGCCTGCAGCAGCTGCATGCCCAGCACCATCCGCGTGGATAGCCGCATTGATGGGGGCATTGGGCAGGCTAGCAGCACATAGCAGCGCATAGCAGCGGCGTTTGCTGCCAGCCAGTAAGGCGCGGCTATCAGGTGTCGCTGCGCAGCGTACTACTCAGCCTCTGGTGACAGAGGCACCGCACGCGCTTATCCGTTATCGCTGCTGAGGTTGTCAGCCCACGCCAGTGCTTGTAAATGCGCCCAGTTGACCTGGTGGTTGGACAGGTGCAGTGCATCAGAGTTGCGGGCAAATGTCACTTCATCGCCTGTCTCGCAGGCCAGCACCAGCTCCAGAAACGGGGCATAGGGCCCAGTTCGGTGCAAGAGCGCTTCAGCGACCGATTGCGGCAGAGCGATGGACTCCAGCGCCTTTTCCATGGGAATGCCCAAAATGACATCCAGCAACGAAAACACCCCCACCACGAAAGCGTTGTCAGACTCTTCGGGTGGCAGCATTTCTGTTGCCAAAAGCTCCATCAGGCGGCCCCGGACCACGGCGGTCTGACCCACGGCTGGAGCGCTGCCACCAGCCCGTGATGTGGTCATCAAGAGCGCCGCCCAGCGAAACAGCTTTTTCAGGCCCAGGATCATCACGGCATGGCGAAACGATGTGATTTCGCACGACAGTCCAAACCCCGAAGAGTTGATGAAGCGCAGCAGGTTAAAAGACAGCGTGGGGTCTTTCTTGAGCAGCTCTTCAATTTCAGCGGTGGAGCTTTGGCTGCGAACCAGATTGAGCAGTTGCATGATGGTCGCCTGCGAGGGGCGCACCATTTTTGCCTGCACGACATCAGGCCTGGCAAACCAAAAACCCTGAAAGAGTTTGACGCCCAGCGCGTGCATATGTTCAAACTGTGCCTGGGTCTCTACTTTTTCCGCAATGATCTGGGCAATGGTGTGGGTGCGTGCAAACTTCACCAAGGCTTGTGCGTTGTCTATCGGGAAGGTGAGCATGTCCAGCTTGATATAGCTGGCCATGGGCAGCCAGTTCACATAGGCACGGCGCAGCAGATTCTGGTCAAAAGCCAGGCGAAACCCCCGCTGGCGCAAGCTTTCGAAAATAGGAATGCATGCCGCAATTTCGTTGGGTGTTACGTTTTCACCCAAGGTAGAGATTTCCAGCACCACTTTGTCTGGGTGAATCAATTCCAGATGACCGCCTGCCAGGCTTTCGTGGGTGCAGTTGATAAACACGAGCTTGCGGCCAACCAGCGCTTCCGTACCTGCATAAGACAAGGCATTGAAAAGCATGGCTGCATCACTGGCCGCCGTATGCGCATCGATGGCCGTTGAACGGTCAAAGAGTTCATAGCCATAGACCTCGCGCCTCTCGTTCAAGATGGCTTGTCGCCCAATCATGGAAACCGATGCGTCGGGAATCCCTTCAGGCAAGCTGGGGGCGGAGGTAGCGGTTTTGTTGACAGAATTCATGTAGGCGATCGCGGGGCAGTCTGCAGGTGTGTAAATGTAACGTGATGCGCGCTATACACATGTACCCTTTGGGTCAGCGAATCTGCCCAGCTGTCTCTTTGGTGGTGAAACCTGTCGAGCTATTGCGTGATTTGGTCACACCAGGCGAGGGCTTGCAGGTGTGCCCAGTTGATTTGCTGGCTGGTCAGCTGCAGCGCAGAAGCCGAATGGTCAAATGCCTGGTCATTGCTGTTTTCACAGGCTTCAGCCAGACGCAGTAATTCACCAAAGACCCCTTCGTGCTCCACCAGGGCAAGCCGCACTGGCGTGGGAACGTTGATAAGGTGCAGTGCATCTTCCATGGGGATGCTGAGCATGGAATCGAGCAGCGAAAAAATACCGACCACAAAGGCCTGGTCGGCATCGTCCTCGCTCATGAACTCCCGAGCCAGTAATTCCATCAGGCGTCCGCGAATGACGGCGGTGTGCCCGATGGCTGCGCTGGTGGTGCCAAATTTGGATGCTGTCAGCAGCAAGGCTGCCCAGCGAAAGAGTTTCTTCAGGCCCATGATCATCACGGCCTGGCGAAATGAGGTGACTTCGCGCGAGGTGGCAAACCCGGCAGAGTTGATCAGGCGCATCAGATTGAAGGCCAGACCTGCATCTTTTTTGAGTACCTCTTCAATTTCATCGGTACTGGCCTGTCGGCGCAGCAGATTAATGAGCTGAATGATGCTGGCCTGGTTGGGGGCCAGCAATTTCGCTTCCACCACCGATGGGCGAGAGAACCAGTAGCCTTGGAACAGAGAAATTCCAATGCTTTTGAGCATGTCAAACTGCTGCTGCGTCTCTACCTTGGTGGCAATCAGCTGTGCTTTGGTGTGGCGCGCTGCGTAGCTGACCAGCACGGCAAGCTGCTCAGGGCGCAGGACGGTCAGGTCCAGCTTGATGTAGTCCGCCAGCGGCATCCACGTGGCATAGGCCGACTCCAAAACAGTGTGGTTGAACGACAGCTTGAAACCGCGCTCACGCAGCGCGCGCAAGATGGGCAGGCGTGCGACAGCTTCGGTGCTTGCAACGTGACCCAGAGACTCCACTTCCAGCACGACCTTTTCAGGGTTCAATAGCTCCAGGTGCCCGCCCGCCAGACTTTCATGGGTGCTGTTGACAAAAAGCAGCTTGGTGCCCACCAGGTCTTCGCTGCCAGCGTGAGACAGCGCAGTGAACAGCAAAATGACATCTGTGGCTGCTGTGTGCTCGGCAGGGGCCCGGGAGCGGTTGAACAGCTCATAGCCAATGACCTCTTTGTCTACGTCCACGATGGCTTGGCGCGCAATCATGGAGCTGGCCGCGTTTGCTGCAGGTGTGACGGAGGACAAAGTGGGTAAATTAGCGAGCATGTCTGCGGAGCGTCTGGGGATGTGCGTTGTCGGTGGAATCAGTACGAGAAAGTCAGTGCTGTTCCAGCCAGGCTATTTCTTCTTCCGTGAAACCTGCTGCCTGGCGAGCCCGTGTGTTGAAAGGCGGGCGCGGGCGTGGTGCTTCATATTTGTGTGCAAGTGCAGTGTAGTGCGATTGTGGTTCCAGATTATTGCGCTGGCATAAGAAGCGGTACCAAAGGTTTCCAATTGCTACATGCCCCACTTCTTCGCGCAAGATGATGTCAAGGATATCGACGGCAGATAAAGCATCTGGCGTGCCGACCTGACGCAGCTTGGATTGGATCTGCGGTGTGGCGTCCAGTCCGCGCGCTTCCAGGGTTCTGGGTACAAGGGCCATACGTGCTGTGACATCTTGTGCCGTTTTTTCACACATGGTCCACAACCCCTGGTGCGCAGGAAAGTCTCCATAGTCATGGTTCTGGGCTAAAAGCCAGTCGCGAATCAGCAGGAAGTGCTTGCCTTCTTCACCTGCCACCTGCAGCCAGTCCAGGTAGTACTGCGCGGGCATATCGTCAAAGCGCCAGATGGCATCCAGTGCCAGGTTGATGGCGTTAAATTCGATGTGCGCAATGGCGTGCATCAAGATGATGCGCCCTTGCAGGGTTGCCGGAGAGCGGCGGGCCACTTCGGAGTGGCGCAGCAGCGCAGGGCGTTGAGGATGCCCAGGCAGCTCAATGCCTGCCTCCAGGACGGGAGCGCAAGGCGCAATGGCAAACTGTGCAGCTTGCTGGTACATCTGCATGGCTGCGGTGGCTTTATGAATGGGATCGCAGAGGCATAAAACCTCAAGGGCGCGTTGTCGTAGCTCCATATTTACAATTGTATTTTCCCGAACGCACAAAGAAAGGAGACAAGATGGCCGTGTATGAGTTAGATGGCATTTCCCCTGAAATTGCCGCAAGCGCATGGGTTGCGGACAGTGCCCAGGTAATGGGTGAGGTGAAGATTGGCGGCGATGCAAGCATCTGGTTTGGCACGGTTGTGCGCGGTGATACATCCAGCATCACCATTGGTGAGGGCAGCAATGTGCAAGACGCCAGCGTTTTGCACGCCGATCTGGGCATGCCTTTGGTCATTGGCCGACACGTCACAGTAGGGCATCAGGTCATGCTGCATGGGTGCACGATCGGTGATGAAAGCTTGATTGGCATTGGTGCGATTGTGCTGAACGGGGCGAAAATTGGTAAAAACTGTTTGGTGGGTGCAGGGGCACTGGTGACCGAGGGCAAAGAGTTCCCTGATGGTTCCATGATCATCGGCAGCCCTGCCCGCGTGGTCAAGCAGCTGACTCCTGAGCAGATGCAAGGCTTGCGCCAGAGTGCGCAGCACTACATCGATAACGCGCACCGCTTCAAAGCGGGTTTGCGCAAGCTGGGTTGATTGCCCGGCATTTAGCAATCACTGACTGGGATACACACAGCGTGTCTGAACTCCATAAATTCCTTTTCGATGGCCTGCCTGTGCGCGGCATGATCGTGCGACTGACCGATGCCTGGAAAGACATTCTTCAGCGCCGTGCCAGCAACACCGACACGGGGGCCTACCCGGCCGCTGTGCGCGAATTGCTGGGCGAGATGACCGCTGCCAGTGTGCTGATGCAGTCCAACATCAAGTTCAATGGTGCGCTGGTGTTTCAGATTTTTGGCGAAGGCCCTGTCAAGGTCATCGTGGCAGAAGTGCAGGCCGATCTGGGCTTGCGCGCCACGGCGTCTGTGCATGGCGAGGTGCCTGCAGGTGCAACGCTGGCAGAGCTGGTGAACACCAATGGATTGGGGCGCTGCGCCATCACCTTGGACCCTAAAGACCGCCTGCCCGGCCAGCAGCCTTACCAGGGCGTGGTGCCACTCAATGATGAAGAGGGCGAGCCGCTGAGCAAGATTTCTCAGGTCCTGCAGCACTACATGCGCCAGTCAGAGCAGCTCGATACCTGCATTGTGCTGGCGGCCAATGACGAGATTGCAGCGGGCCTGATGATTCAGCGCATGCCGCTGAAGGGACAGGACAATCTGGCCGGCGCGACCGAAAGCGCGCAGGACGAGCACGACCACATCGGGTTGAACGAAGAGTACAACCGGATTGCCACACTGGCCTCCAGCCTCAAGCGCGATGAGTTGCTGACGCTGGATGTGGATACCATCTTGCGCCGCCTGTTCTGGGAAGAAAAGCTGCTGCGCTTTGTGCCGCAGGATGGCGATAATGGCCCGCACTTTGCCTGCACCTGCAGCCGCACCCGTGTGCAAGACATGCTGCGCAATCTGGGACAAAAAGAAGTGGCGCACGTGATCGAAGAGCAAGGCCGTGTGGAAGTGGGGTGCGACTACTGCGGGGCGCAATACCGCTTTGATGCGGTGGATGCTGCCCAGCTGTTTACGGATGCGCCAAGCCAGGCACCTGGGTCGTCATCGGTACAGTAATCGCGTACCTGTGCTCTTATAAATAGAGCTGTTAGCGCTGATGGTTGCTTGATTTCAAAGTGTTTTCTATTTGAAATCAAGGCCAGATAAGCGCTGGCAGCTCATTTTTTATGCGCGCTGCAGCAAGTGCTGGAAAAGCTTTTGCTCGCTGGAGGCATCCAGGCATTCGAAGCAATCAGAGCCGATGTCTGCACTTTCACTGCCCCTTTTTTGCGCAATCCATGGCTTCAATTGCTCGGCCTGCTGGGTGGCGCTGCCGTACAGCATCTGAATGGTCAAAGGGCCGGAGTTTTGCAGCCATTGCTCGCGCCAGCGTAGCTCCAGGGCGGATTCAACGGCTTGGGCTTGGGGGGGCAGCAAGGCCCAAAGCACGATAGCGTTGTGGGCCGTGTCACCTTGCGGCCACTGGGTGCTCGGCTGCAAGCCGTGCAAGTTCACGCGGCTCTGGGCGGCTGCCTGCAGGATCTGGGCGCAGTGCCCGGGGCTGGCGCACAGCAAGATGCGGCAATGGTTCAGCATGGTGCGTGCTGCGCAAGAGAGTGCAAAAAACGGGTGTGTGCGCAGATCAGTGATCAGCGGCGCATGATTTGCACGTAAATCTCATTGGGTCTGAGCATGCCCAGCTCGCTGCGTGCTTTTTCCTGGACCGTGTCCTTGCCTTCGCGCAGGTCGTTGATCTCGGAGGACATGCGCTCATTTTCTTTGCGCGCAGCATCATTGGCCGCGTGCAGTTCATTGATTTGTCCGTGCAGCTCTGCCACGCGGTCCATGCTGCCTGCACCCAGCCACAGCTGGGCATGCGTGATGGCCAGCAGACAAAGCAAAACGACGGTGACGATGCGAGAAACCATGACTGAGATTTAAAAAACCGGGGCAATCAAGCCCCGGTTTTTGTTCAAGGCGCGAGCCAGAAGATTAACGCAGGTTGTAAAACGCGTCGCGGCCCGGGTACACGGCCACTTCGCCCAGGTCTTCTTCGATGCGCAGCAGCTGGTTGTACTTGGCGATACGGTCAGAGCGGCTCATCGAACCGGTTTTGATTTGACCAGCATTCAAACCCACGGCAATGTCAGCAATGGTCGAATCTTCGGTTTCGCCCGAGCGGTGCGAAATCACGGCGGTGTAGCCAGCGCGCTTGGCCATTTCGATGGCGGCAAACGTTTCGGTCAAGGTGCCGATCTGGTTGATCTTGATCAGGATGGAGTTGGCAATGCGCTTGTCGATGCCTTCCTTCAAGATCTTGGTGTTGGTCACGAACAGATCGTCACCCACCAGCTGCACCTTGTCGCCCAGGCGCTCAGTCAGCACTTTCCAGCCATCCCAGTCGCCTTCGTGCATGCCGTCTTCGATGGAGATGATGGGGTACTTGTCGCACCAGCCAGCCAGCATGTCGGTCCACTGAACGGCGTTGAGCGTCATGTTGCCTTCGCCTTCCAGCACGTACATGCCATCCTTGTAGAACTCGGAAGCGGCGCAGTCCAGACCCAGAGCGATTTGCTCGCCGGGCTTGTAGCCAGCCTTTTCGATCGCTTCGATGATCAGCTGAATGGCTGCTTCGTGGTTTTCAACGGAAGGTGCAAAACCGCCTTCGTCGCCCACAGCTGTGGACATGCCCTTGTGGTGGATGATGGCCTTGAGTGCATGGAACACTTCTGCGCCCCAGCGCACGGCTTCGCGGAAGGTGGGTGCCCCTACGGGGATGATCATGAACTCTTGCAGGTCCAGCGAGTTGTTCGCGTGGGCGCCACCGTTGATCACGTTCATCATGGGCACGGGCAGCTGCACGCCGCCCATGCCGCCAAAGTAGCGGTACAGAGGCAGGCCGGCTTCTTCAGCAGCGGCGCGGGCTACGGCCATCGATACAGCCAGCATGGAGTTGGCACCCAGGCGGCTCTTGTTGTCGGTGCCGTCCAGATCAATCATGGTCTTGTCCAGGAACGCTTGCTCAGCAGCGTCCAGGCCAATCACCGCTTGGGCGATTTCGCCGTTGATGTGGTCCACGGCCTTGAGCACGCCCTTGCCCAGATAGCGGCTCTTGTCGCCGTCACGCAGCTCAATGGCTTCGCGCGAACCGGTCGATGCGCCTGATGGCACGGCTGCACGGCCCATTACGCCCGACTCCAGCAGTACGTCGCATTCGACGGTAGGGTTGCCACGGCTGTCCAGAATTTCACGTCCGACGATGTCAACGATTGCACTCATGGTGTTTCCTATGAAGGTTTTTTAAAACGGGTGGGCAACGCAAGCGGTTTGGTTGTGTTGTTGCTCAGGTTGCCGGGCATCTTTTGCACACATGTGAAAAAGCACGCCCCACGGAGCGTGCTTGTTTGGCATTAAAGCGGGTTCACAGGTCGCGCGCTGCGCATCTTACGCAAACTTAGGCTGAAAAACTGTTTTCAAGGAAACCGTTGCGCTTGGTCACATCGTCCAGCGCCACCAGAGTTTCCAGCAAGGTCTTCATGTGCTTGAGGGGCACGGCATTGGGGCCGTCACTCAGTGCATTGCAGGGATCGGGGTGGGTTTCCATGAACAGTCCACCCACGCCCACGGCCACAGCCGCACGCGAGAGCACGGGCACCATCTCGCGCATGCCGCCACTGCTGGTGCCGTTGCCGCCGGGCAACTGCACGCTGTGCGTGGCATCAAACACTACGGGGGCACCGGTCTCGCGCATGATGGCCAGCGAGCGCATGTCGCTGACCAGGTTGTTGTAGCCAAAGCTGACACCGCGCTCGCAGGCGGTAAAGCTGTCTTCGGGCAGGCCCACTTCCTTGGCGGCAGCGCGTGCCTTGTCGATGACATTTTTCATGTCATGCGGTGCCAGGAACTGGCCTTTCTTGATATTTACCGGCTTGCCCGACTGGGCCACAGCGCGGATGAAATCCGTCTGGCGGCACAGGAAGGCGGGCGTTTGCAGCATGTCCACGATGGAGGCCACGTAAGGCACTTCTTCCACGGTGTGCACGTCGGTCAGGATGGGCACGTTCAGCTCTTTGCGCACCTTGGCCAAAATCTCCAGGCCCTTTTCCATGCCGGGGCCGCGAAAGCTGGTGCCCGAGGAGCGGTTGGCCTTGTCAAAGCTGCTTTTGAAGATGAAGTTGATGCCCAGCTCGGAAGTGATTTCCTTGAGCTGGCCGGCCACGTCCATCTGCAGTTGTTCAGACTCGACCACACAGGGGCCAGCAATCAAGAAAAAGCGCTTGTCCAGACCGATGTCAAAGCCGCAGAGTTTCATGGTGTTCCTTCATTGCATGCGCGCATGCTTCAAAAACTGAAGCTGCTAGCGTTGATTTTTTAAAGACTTGCACATCCATCTGATGCTGTTGTCTTTATTTTTCAAGCGCTGGCAGCTCCTTTTTCTGGCTTGTTTCGATAAACGAAAAATTAAGCCTTCTTGCCCGATTTTTTCTGGCCGTCCATGGCCGCCTTGATAAAGGCGTTGAACAGAGGGTGGCCATTCCAGGGTGTGGACTTGAACTCGGGGTGAAATTGCACACCGATGAACCAAGGGTGCACCTTGGCGGGCAGCTCGACAATTTCAGTCAGCTGCTCACGCTGTGTCAGCGCAGAGATCACCAGACCTGCTTCGCGCAGCTTGTCCAGATACTGCACATTGGCTTCGTAGCGGTGGCGGTGGCGCTCAGTGACCACGTCGCCGTAGATGCTGTGGGCCAGTGTGCCGGGCTGTACGTCTGAAGACTGCGCACCCAGGCGCATGGTGCCGCCCAGGTCAGAGTTTTCGTCACGGGTCTTGATGGTGCCGTCCTCGTCCTTCCACTCGTTGATCAAGGCGATCACGGGGTTGGGGGTGTGGGGGTCAAACTCGGTGGAGTTGGCGCCCTTGAGGCCAGCCATGTGGCGTGCGTACTCGATGGTTGCAACCTGCATGCCCAGACAGATACCCAGATAGGGCACCTTGTTTTCGCGGGCAAACTTGGCAGTCGAGATCTTGCCTTCCACGCCGCGCGAACCAAAACCGCCGGGCACCAAGATAGCGTCGTACTTGGACAGCTCTTGCTTGGCGTTGTCGTCGGTGATGGTTTCAGAGTCGATGTGGGTGATCTTGACGCGGGTGTGGTTGCGCAGACCAGCGTGTTTCAAGGCTTCGTTGACCGATTTGTAGGCGTCCGACAGCTCCACGTATTTGCCCACCATGGCCACGTTGACTTCGCCCTCGGGGTGCTCGGTTTCGTAGACCAGATCGTCCCAGCGCTTGAGGTTGGCAGGAGCCGTGTTCAGGCGCAGCTTGTCGCAGATCAGGCCGTCCAGACCTTGCTCGTGCAGCATGCGGGGCACCTTGTAGATAGTGTCCACATCCCACATGGAAATCACGCCCCACTCTTGCACGTTGGTGAAGAGCGAAATTTTCTCGCGCTCTTCAGCAGGCACTGCGTACTGGGCGCGGCACAGCAGTGCATCGGGCTGGATACCGATTTCGCGCATCTTTTGCACAGTGTGCTGTGTGGGCTTGGTCTTGAGCTCGCCTGCCGCAGCAATGAACGGCAGGTAGCTCAGGTGTACGAAGGCGGCGTTGTTCTGGCCCAGTTTCAGTGCCAGCTGGCGCACGGCTTCCAGGAACGGCAGCGATTCAATGTCACCGACAGTACCGCCGATTTCGCAAATGGCCACGTCCACAGCGTCATCGGTGCCGATACCTGCGCCACGCTTGACGTATTCCTGAATTTCGTTGGTGATGTGGGGGATGACCTGCACGGTCTTGCCCAGATAGTCGCCGCGACGTTCCTTCTCCAGCACGGTCTGGTAGATGCGACCTGTGGTGAAGTTGTTGGACTGCTTCATGCGCGTTTCAATGAAACGCTCGTAGTGGCCCAGGTCCAGATCGGTCTCGGCGCCGTCGTCCGTCACGAACACTTCACCGTGCTGGAAGGGAGACATCGTGCCGGGGTCCACGTTGATGTACGGGTCCAGCTTGATGAGGGTAACCTTAAGGCCGCGCGATTCGAGCAGCGCAGCAAGGGAGGCAGAGGCGATTCCCTTGCCCAGGGAAGACACCACACCGCCTGTGACGAAGACGAATTTGGTCATCTTATTTGCTTGGTGGTGGGAGAGGCGGCCTTGTTCATTGCTGAATCTGACCACACCCTAAGAGCTGAACTTTCGACTTTCATCGCATCTGGCTCAAACACAACACCGTTCTCAGGTAGTTTGAATCCGAGATTGTAAGTCCTAGTCCTTACCCCCCGTAAAGACGAAGCTTTTGGGCGCCCAACTTTGTTGCTGCCGGCCCTGAAGTTCGGCAGCGATGGCTGCCCGTGTCGCCATCTGGCCTGGCAAGCGGGCTGTGCAACCAGGGGTAGTGCGGTCATAAGCGCCGCTGGCCCGTGTCCCTCTGCTACATTCGCGCCATGCAAGAACTCGCTGGCAAACACATCGTTTTGGGCCTCTCAGGAGGCGTCGCTTGTTATAAGACGGCACATTTGTGCCGTCTGCTGACCAAGGCAGGGGCCACTGTGCAAGTGGTGATGACGGAGGCTGCCGAGCAGTTCATCACCCCGGTCACCATGCAGGCCCTGTCGGGCCGCACGGTCTATACCTCGCAATGGGATGCGCGCGAGGGCAACAACATGCCCCACATCAACCTCAGCCGCGAGGCCGATGCCATTGTCATTGCCCCGTGCAGTGCCGATTTTGTGGCCAAACTGGCTCAGGGCCGTGCCGATGAGTTGCTCAGCCTGATGTGTGTGGCTCGCCCCATTGACCGTGTGCCCTTGCTGCTGGCCCCGGCCATGAACCGCGAAATGTGGGCTCACCCCGCCACGCAGCGTAATTTCTCGCAGGCTAGCGCCGACGGTGCCCATGTGCTGGGCGTTGGCGTGGGCGATCAAGCCTGTGGCGAGACTGGCGATGGCCGCATGCTGGAGCCCGAAGAGCTGCTGGAAGATATTGCCGCCTTTTTTGCCCCCAAAGTACTGGCTGGGCAAAGCGTGCTGATCACTGCAGGCCCCACATTTGAAGCGATTGACCCGGTGCGCGGCATTACCAATCTGTCGAGCGGCAAGATGGGTTTTGCCATTGCATCAGCGGCCAGGGCTGCAGGTGCTAACGTTACCTTGGTGGCTGGCCCCGTGCACTTGGCGACACCGCGTGGTGTGCGGCGTATCAACGTACAGTCGGCCGAGCAAATGCTGCAGGCTGTGCAAAGCCAGATAGAGCACGCCAGCATTTTTATCGCCACGGCCGCTGTGGCCGACTGGCGCCCTGCCAGTTCGGCGGACGAGAAGATCAAAAAAGACGGCTCTGGCGATGTGCCTGCGCTGGCCTTTGTAGAAAACCCCGATATCCTTGCCACGGTGGCCAAGCTGCCACGTGCGCAAAATGGTGAGCTGTATTGCGTGGGCTTTGCTGCAGAAAGCCATGATTTGCTCCAGCACGCCACCGTCAAGCGTGTGCGCAAGGGGGTGCCGCTGCTGGTGGGTAATATCGGCCCCGCCACTTTTGGGCAGGATGATAATGCGCTGCTGCTGGTAGACGCCAATGGCTACCGCGAGTTGCCACGCGCCAGCAAGGCGCACCTGGGCCGCCAGCTGGTGACCGAGCTGGCCCGCCGTTTGCCCGGTGCGCAAACCAAAGCGTGAACGACACCAATATCTAGAAAGAAAAGAGGGCAGGGATGGCTTTTGCACCGGCGAATCACACACCCAACAAATCGCGCTTGTTTTCGGCACGCAAGCCCAATTACAAAGACTTCAGCGGCCCACCCAATGGCGACTATGCGCGTTATGTGGACGAGCTGATGGCATGGACTGCGCAGGAGCAGGAAACCCAGCGCCTCAAGAACGTGAGCGACAAGGCGCGCGTGTCAGACAGTACCTGGGGCCGGGGGCACGACAAGAGCAGCATCGTGAATCAACCGATGGCCCAGCCTGGCAGTGTGGACAGCGCGGTAGATCGCTTCAAGCGCAAAGCCCAGGCACAAGCGGCGAAGCTGCAGCAGCAGGCGCAGAAAAAAACATCGGGTACGCAGCAGCCTGCGGCGGAGAACAAGCCATTTGGCAAAGTCAAAGGCTTTAAGCTGCTGGCCGTCTTTGCAGGCTTTGTGCTGACCAGTATTGTGGCACCCAGCCTGACGCCTTTGGTGCTTTTGGCGTGGGTGGTGTACAGCGTGATCAGTGCTGTGCGCACGGCTTCTCGTTCAGGCAAATCCTGAAGCGTTCATTTGCCCATTACCATCGCTGCCCATGCAAGTAGATATCAAAATTTTGGATGCGCGCCTGCGCCAGAACATGCCCGCCTACGCCACCCCAGGCAGCGCAGGGCTGGATTTGCGCGCCTGCATTGACGCGCCAGTGACGCTGGAGCCCGGCCAGTGGCAGCTGGTTCCCACCGGCATGGCCATGTACCTCAAAGACCCCGGCTATGCCGCCATGATCCTGCCCCGCTCGGGCATGGGCCACAAGCACGGCATCGTGCTGGGTAACCTGGTGGGCCTGATTGACTCTGACTACCAGGGGCAGTTGATGGTGAGTGCGTGGAACCGTTCGCCCACAGCTTTCACGCTGCAGCCCATGGACCGCCTGGCCCAGCTGGTGATCGTGCCGGTGGTGCAGCCATCGTTCAATCTGGTCGATGAGTTTGAAGCAGCTTCTGAGCGCGGCGAAGGCGGCTACGGATCGACGGGCAAGCAGTAATTTGTCACTTTAGTCACGCTCTCACGCTCCATGCGTGACAGCACACAGCCTGCCGCATCTGCACGGTGCCGCAGGCTGTTGTTTTTATAGCTGGTAGCGCTTATAGGTAAAGGATTTCAGCATTATTTGATGCGAAATTGCTTGTGTATAAAGCGCTGACAGCTCACTTTTAAAATCACGTGGGCTCTGGTGCATTCGCCTCTTGCACAGTATCGTCCAGCGCAGCGGGCAGGCACAGCCGCATGCGCAGCCCGCCCAGCGGCGAGGCATCTGCCGAAACCGTTCCGCTGTAGGTATGCGCCAGTTCGCGCACGATGTCCAGGCCCAGCCCTGCGCCAGGGCGCTGCTCATCGAGCCGCTGGCCGCGCGCAAAAATCTGCTGGCGCTGGTCGGCAGGGATACCGGGGCCATCGTCATCCACGGTAAAGCACAGTTGCACACCGTCGCGCTCAACATGCAGCTGCACGCGGCTGCGCGCCCATTTGCCGGCGTTGTCCAGCAGGTTGCCCAGCATTTCGAACAGGTCTTGTGCTTCACCGCGAAAAGCCAGATCGCTGGCGTTGCCCGTTTGTTCAAATTGCACATCGCGTGCCGCATGCAACCGCTGCATGGTGCGAAGCAGGGCTTGCACAGGGCCTTGCACGGGTGTGCGCAAACCTGTGGCGCGAATGGCAGCGGCTGCTCGCGCACGGGCCAGGTGGTAGTCCACCTGGCGCTGGGCGGTGGCCACTTGTTCTTGCACCAGTTGCGCAAGCGGGCTGTTTTCCTGTGCGGCAGCGTTGCCCAGAATGCTCAGCGGGGTGTGCACGGCATGGGCCAGATTGCCAGCCTGGGTGCGGGCGCGCTGCACGATGTCGGCGTTGGCCCCCAGCACGTGGTTGAACTCGTTGATGAGGGGTTGCAGCTCATCGGGAAACTGGCCGTCCAGTTGCGTGGCTGCGCCGGTGCGCACGGCAGTCAGGCGCTGGCGCAACACATCCAGCGGGCGCAGTGCCAGCTGCAGTTGCACCGCTACGGCCAGCAGCAAGCCTGCTGCCAAGCTGCCCAGTGCGGCCAGCAGCATGGTGGTAAAGCGCTGTATGGGCTCGGCCACCAATGCCTGGTCGGCGGCCACAGTCAGACGCAGCAAGGGGGCTTGGGCCTCGGGCAATTGCACCGGGCGGCTGACAGCCAGCAGCTCATGGTGCTGCGGATCTTGCAGATGCAGCACGGCGTAACCGCTGCGTGAGGTGCCGGGAAAGGCGGTATCTGCAGGCAGCGGCAAGACCTGGTCCCACAGTGAGCGTGAGCGCACTGCGCCCAGCTGGGCTGGGCCGTCTGGGGGCAGCACATCCACTTGCCAGTACAGGCCGGACAGCGGGGTGTTCCAGCGTGCGTCACCAGTCAGGGGCTGAACCTCCAGCCGGTTGCTGGCATCGAAGTTGACGGCTGCGCTGAGCTGATTCAGCTGTCCCACCAGCTGATCTTGCAGTTGCTGGTTGACGTGTTCCTGAAACAGACCTCGCAGCCCCCAGCCGGCCACCACAATGGCTACGGCAATCCAGACGAAGGTGCCCAGCAGCAGCCGCCTGCGCAGAGAGCCGTGGCGCAGGGACAAAGAGGCGGGCAGTCTCACTGGACTCCTCCAGCGGGGTGCAGGCGGTAGCCCAGCCCGCGTACAGTTTCAATGCTGCCGGGGGGCAGTTTCTTGCGCAGGCGGCCCACAAAGACCTCGATGGTGTTGGAGTCTCGCTCGCTGTCGTGCGGGTACAGGTGCTCGGACAGCTCGGTGCGCGAGAGCACTTCTCCGGCGCGCTGCATGAGCAGGGACAAGATCTTGAATTCGTGGCTGGTCAGTGCCAGTGGCAAGCCATCGACTGAGGCGGTGGCCTGACGTGTGTCCAGCACGATACTGCCGCATTGCCACAGTGCACTGCTGTGCGGGGACAGCCTTCGCAGCAATGCCCGCAGCCGGGCCAGCAGCTCTTCCATGTGAAAAGGCTTGGCCAGATAGTCGTCGGCACCGGCGTCCATGCCTGAGACTTTTTCATGCCAGGCGCTGCGCGCCGTCAAAATCAGTACGGGCATCTGGCGCCCCTGCGCACGCCAGTGGCGCAGCACGCTCAGCCCATCGACCACTGGCAGGCCCAGGTCGAGCACCACGGCGTCAAAATCTTCAACTTCCCCCAGATAGCGCGCAGTGGCGCCGTCAGCGGCGGTTTCTACGGTGTGCCCTGCAGCTTCAATCGCCTGCATCAGCTGGGCCTGCAAAGTGGGTTCGTCTTCAACTACGAGGATGCGCATCAGTCCTGTCCTTTGCGACGTGCTTTAAGGATGCGTCCGTCAACGGCGTCGATCTTGAGCTTGGTCAGCTGGCCATTGGCCTGCAGCAGGCGCATTTCGTAGATGAAGCGGCCATCCTCGTGTTCAAACTCCACCTTGACGACCTGGCCCTGGTACTGACGCTCCACCTGGTCCAGCACGGTGCGCAGTGGCAGCACCTTGCCCTGCTGCAATGCCTGACGCGCCAGCTCATGGTCGCTTTCATCAGAGTGCGCGGCAGGGAACCCCAGCACAGCGCCAGCCCACAGGGCACTGCCCAGCGTGAGGCTGCCCAGCACAGCCAGCAGGCGGGTGCGAGTCCTTGAAAGTGCGCGTTGAGCAGCCATGGCACAGGCTCCTGAAAGAGGTAGACATCGTTGTTTTATACCGGGATGCAGATGAATGGAACATGAACATTCGCTTCAGCTTGGGTTCACCGAGGGTTTTGAACAATGCATTCAGACCAGCGCGGTGCTGGTCATCAACACCATCAGCAAGGAGCTCATCACCATGAAAATGCACCAACCTCTGACATCACGCTGGGTTCGCCGTATGGCAGCAGCGTCATTGCTGGCTGGCCTGGCTACAGGCGCTATGGCCCAGTCTACGGCGCCCAGCGCACCGGTGGCTACCCCGCCAACGTCCATGTCCGCTGCCACAGCGCATGCAGTGCAGGTGCCGCAGTTGACGATCCGGGATGTCTATGACCGCCTTGAGGCAGCAGGCTATCGGGATCTGCGTGAGATTGAGTGGTCGGATGGCCGCTATGAGGTCAAGGCCCGCAATGCCCAGGGTGCGCGTGTGAAGCTTGAAATAGACGGCAATACGGGCGCAGTGCTGCGCAACCGCATCAAGCATTGACCCCCAGGAAGCAGGGCCAGCCAGTTCAGGGCTGGCGCTGCTGTTTCGTACAAAAGCAATAAGGAGGATGTATGCGAGTGCCTGTCGCGTTGGGAATCTGGGGGCTGCTGCTGACCCTTGCATGGGTGGCTGTGGCGGGCCCTTTTGCAGAGGTGACCAGCAGCACGGAGCCTGCATTGTGGTGGCAGTTGCGCCAGCACGCGCTGTACCTCAGTGGTGTCTGGAGCATTGGCATGATGTCACTGGTCATGGTGCTGTCGCTGCGCCGTCCGTGGATGGAGCGCCCACTGGGAGGAATGGATCAGGTCTATCGCCTGCATAAGTGGGCAGGTATTGCGGCAGCCGTGGCGGCTGTACTGCACTGGGGCGCCAAGGAGTCCAGTGGCTGGATCAAAGATATCTGGGGGACTGCCGCACGGCCAGCGCGGGATGCCGTTTTGAGCTGGGCCGTAGATTGGCGTGGAGTTGCCAAAGATTTCGGTGAATGGGCGTTTTACGCACTGCTGGTGCTGGTCATACTGACGCTGTGGCAGCGGCTGCTGCCTTACAAGCCCTGGCGGCGTGTGCACCGCGTGATGCCTGTGTTGTATGTGCTGCTGGCATTTCACTCTTTGGCTTTGATGCCGCTGTCGTTGTGGCAGCTCCCTATGGGGGCCTTGATGGCCGTGCTGCTGACGCTGGGCACTGCGGCTGCGCTGTGGTCGCTGGCCGGGCGCATCGGTAAAGGGGGGAACAGCCATAAGGCGCAGGTGCACGCTGTACAGCTTCTGGGAGCCGAAGCTGGGCAGGACCCGCTGGAGGTGCTGTGTGCCATGCCTGCGAGCTGGAAAGGGCACCATCCAGGTCAGTTTGTGTTTGCCAGTTTTGACGGGCTGGAGGGGCCGCACCCGTTCACCATTGCCAGCGCGCCCGGCAGTTGTGGAGCAGCCCCGGATGGACGAGCGCTGCTGCGGCTGGTCATCAAACCTTTGGGCGATTACACGCGTGCTCTGCATGCGGCTTTGCAGCCGGGGCAGCAGGTGCGTATTGAAGGTCCGTATGGTCAATTTGATGGACAGGGCGCTTGTGCCCGTGCACAGATATGGGTGGCTGGCGGGGTAGGCATCACGCCTTTTTTAGCGCTGCTGGAGGCACGCCAGAAAGGTGTGATCAAACCGGAAAACTTGCAGCCAGCCCATTTGCACTATTGCACGCGCAACGCGGCGCAAGACCCGCTGCTGGCGCGGCTGCAGTCTCTGTGCGCCAGCGCACAGCCCGCCGTGACACTGCAGGTGCATGACGCGGCGCAAGGCCAGTATCTGCGGCCGGCACATCTGCTGGAGCATGGCGCAGCGCTGGATATCTGGGTGTGCGGCCCCGCAGGACTCGGGCAGGTCATACACCGGCAGGCGCGCCAGCAGCGTGGCTGGCATGTCCATCAAGAGGCGTTTCAGATGCGCTGAGTGCTGATGACCTGGCGTGGATTGCGCGTGCTGCACGGCTATTGCCGGTGCCCGCGCGCAATCGGCTGGACTTTACAGGTGTGGTGTGGGTGCCGTGGCATCAAAAAAGCCCACCTTCAGGTGGGCTTGGCGTGGTGTGCGCCGGTGTGCGCAGCCTGTATTTAATGCAGCAGGTTGCTGCCAGGTGCCTGGGGCTGAATGCGGAAAAATCCAGTACCCGCACTGCCGCGGCCAATTTCATCTTCCGTGGCTTCGCGCACGGCTTCAACCTTGATCTCGATGCGCAAGGCGATGCCCGCCAGGGGGTGATTGCCGTCCAGCACCACGTGTTCCGGGTAGATATCGGTCACGGTGTACAGCGCGTCCTTGGGGGCTTCGGGGTTGCAGCCTTGGGGCAGGGCACTGCCTTCAAAGGTCATGCCTTCTTCCAGTTCGGCGGGGAACAGCTTGCGGGGTTCCAGAAAAATCAATTTGTCGATGTAGTCGCCAAATGCATCCTCAGGTTCCAGGTGCAGTTGCAGCGTATCGCCCACCACGTGGCCTTGCAGCGCTTCTTCAATCCGCTTGAGCAGGTCGTCGCCGCCAACCAGGAAGTCCACCGGCTCTTCCAGCACATCCAGTTCATCGCCCAGAGTGTCTTTGAGGGTCCAGGTCAGTGCGACCACGCATTGTTCGGTGATTTCCATATCCATACCTTGTGATGAGTGGTCAGCCAGCAGTGGCGCAGGCTGCCAAAAAAGCCCCAAATTGTACTGGCGCACCGCCAGCCGCATGTAGTGCATGGCGATAGCATCGGCCTGATTCAAGCACTGGCATTGCGTCGGCGCAAACAGTGCGGCTGCGCTCCATAGGAAAATAGCACCATTCATCGCCAGTGCTGCTGGCGATTTCTTTATGTTGGCACCGGGTGTTGGCCTGTGCCCCACAACAGACAAAGCATATGGACACCAAAGCTCCTCTGACGCTGCTGGGCGGCATCTCGCCCGAGAAATTCATGCGCACCTACTGGCACAAGAAACCCCTCTTGATTCGCCAGGCCATCCCGGGCTTCAAGCCATTTTTGAACCGCGCCCAGCTGCTGGCCATGGCGGGTGAAGAAGGCGTGGAGGCACGCCTGATTGAACAGCTGGGTGGTGGTGAGTGGAAGCTGTCGCATGGCCCCTTCTCGCGCCGCTCGCTGCCTTCTTTGAGCAAGCCAGGCTGGACAGCGCTGGTGCAAGGTGTTGATTTGCACAATGAACAAGCGCATGAGCTGCTGCAGCAGTTCCGCTTTGTTCCCGATGCGCGCATGGACGATCTGATGATCAGCTTCGCCACCGACCAAGGTGGCGTAGGTCCGCACTTTGATAACTACGACGTATTTTTGCTGCAAGCCCACGGCAAGCGCCGCTGGCGCATTGGTCGTCAGAAAGACTTCACGCTGCAGCAAGGCGTGCCGCTGAAGATCTTGACCAACTTCGAGCCTGAAGAAGAGTTTGTGCTGGAGCCCGGCGACATGCTGTACCTGCCACCCAAGTGGGCGCACGACGGCATTGCACAAGGCGAGTGCATGACGTACTCGATTGGCTTTCGCTCGCCCAAGCAAGATGAGATGGCGCGCGAGATTTTCCTGCGCATGTCCGATGCACCCGATGAATGCCCTAAAGATGTGGTCTACAAGGACCCCAAGCAGGCAGCGGTGAGCAATCCTGGCGAAATTCCTGTGCAGATGTATGAGTTTGCGCGGCAAGCACTGGCCAAGGCTCTGGCAGAGCCTTTGGCGCTGGAGCGTGCGCTGGGCGAGTACATGAGCGACCCCAAGCAGAACGTCTGGTTTGAGCCTGCCCAAGACTTTGCGCTGCTCGAGGGTGTGCGTCTGAATCGCCGCACCCGCATGCTGTATGACGAAAAGCACATCTTTATCAACGGCGAGAGCTATCTGGCTGCTGGCAAGGATGCCAAGCTGATGCAAAAGCTGGCCGATGAGCGCCAGCTCTCGCACCGCGAGGTGCAGCAATTGAGTGATGACGCGCTGGAGCTGCTTTCTTCCTGGGTCGATGCGGGCTGGGCAGACAGCGTGGCCAAGTAATTGTCTTTTTGTTACAAATTTAGTCGCGAAACCCTGTAAACCAAATTTGTAACTGCCCCGTTAGACAAAGGAATCCCGCAATCAGCGTCCATTGAATACAGTGTGGCGGTGTTGCGGGAGGTAGGAATCGCTGCATCAACTAATGCGCAGCCTCAACCCATTTTTCACCCTTCGAGGTATTGATATGAAAAAAGCTCTGATCTTGGCTACCGTGATTGCTTCTGCTGCTTTGGTCGCTTGCGGCAAAAAGGAAGAAGCTCCTGTTGCTCCCGCAGCACCTGCTGTAGAAGCTCCAGCTCCTGCTGCTGAAGTGGCTCCTGCTGCTGAAGCTCCTGCTGTGGAAAAGATTGAGCAAGCTGCTGACGCTGCTCAAACACAAGTTGAAAACGCTGTGGACGCTGCCAAGGCTGAAGCTGACAAGGCTGTTGAAGCTGCTAAGGCTGAAGCTGACAAGGCTGCTGAAGCTGCCAAGTCTGCTATCGAAGCTGCCAAGTAATTGGCCCAGCAGCAACCTCTGCCCAGTGCAGGGGTTGAAATGCTTAAAACCCGCTGTGTGCATGCACAGCGGGTTTTTCTTTGCCTGATTCTTAAGAGGCCATGAGCTTTGAGCTTTGAGCTTTGAGCTTTGAGCTTTGAGCTTTGAGCTTTGAGCTTTGAGCTTTGAGCTTAAGGCTGTGCATCCTTGTGCAGTACAAAAAAACCGCTCCACCTTGCGGCGAGCGGTTTTTTTGTAGCTTGGCGCTGAGGCGAATTACTTCAAGTCGTCAGCAATCACGCGCACGATGCGTTGGGCTGCCTGTTTTTCTGGCTGTCCCTTGTCATCCAGCACGGTGACCTGGGTTTTGTTGCCTTCACTGCGTACTGTAATCTGGTACTGACCAGGCTTGTTCTCAGGCTTGCTGCTGAACCAGCCGCTGAACCAGCCCTTCTTGGTCTCCATGTTGGCATTGGGCGCTACGTAGCGCACAAAGTACACGCCCTTGGAGCGGTCGCGGTCTTCAACGGTAAAGCCGGTGCGGTCCAGCGCCACACCCACGCGGCGCCATGCACGGTCAAAAGGCTCGTCCAGCTGCACAGCAGGCTGACCGTTGACGGTAGTGATTTGTGCCGAAGCCGCTGCAGAAGATGCAACAGTGGTCTTGTCGGCTGCGACCAGAGCACGTGACTGCTCTTCAGTCGTGCCCAGCTTGATCATCAGACGGCGCAGGAATTCAGTTTCCAGCTCAGGGTCTGCAGCGCGGGGTTGCCAGATGGTGGAGTCTTTGTTGCTGTTGCTGTAGACCTCTTCCATGCCGCGGTGCGTGATGTAGATCTCGGTCTTGCCATCGGTGCGTCGCTCAAGACGGGTGCGGAAACGATCGCGCTCGCTGGTGGAGTACAGCGAGTCAAACACCTTGCCCAGTGTGGAGCGGATGATGTCCTGCGGCAGCTTGGCGCGGTTTTCGGCCCAGTCGGTTTCGATGATGCCCAGATCGGCTTTTTCTTGCGACAGGTTAAAGCCGTGGTCCAGCCAGAACTCGCGGGTGGGCTCCCACAGCTGGTCTGCCGGGCGGTCTACCACCAGCCAGCGCTTGTCGCCGTCACGCATGATTTGCACGTCACCGACTTGCAAAGGCGCTGCGCGTTCAATGGTGGGCACTTGTGCCTGGCCCGCCTGCAGTGCAACGGCCGACACAGAACGGTCAGGCGCAGCGCTGTAGCGGGTGTCTTTGGTCAGCTGCGTCAGATCTGGAGGTACTTCCAGCGTGCTGGCCTTCTTGGCGCTCTTGTAGTCGATCTTGCTTTCTTCAATGACAGAGCAAGCAGACAGTGCAACAGCCAAGCCGATCAGGCTCAAACGGGTGGTGTATTGGGTCACTTTCACGCGGAATTTCCTCGGATGGTGCAAAAAACGGAAAAAACAGTTCTGGATTAAATCAAGCCAGCATTGCGCAGCGCGGTTTCTACCACAGGCTGATTGCTGGCAGACAACGCTGTCATGGGCAAGCGCAAAGTGCCGCCACAGTGGCCCATGCGCGAGACTGCCCATTTCACGGGAATTGGATTGGCTTCTACAAACAGTTGTTTGTGCAGGGGCATCAGCTGGAACTGGATTTGCATGGCGCGCTGGACGTTGCCAGCCAGCGCAGCAGCGCACAGCTCGCTCATCAAGCGGGGTGCCACGTTGGCGGTGACGGACACGTTGCCGTGGCCACCACACAGCATCAGTGCAACGGCGGTGGGGTCATCACCAGAGTACACGCCAAAACCCTGTGGCACATCGCGGATCAGCCACTGAGCACGTTCGATGTTGCCGGTGGCTTCCTTGATACCAAAGATGCTGTCGATCTGGGCCAGACGCAGGACGGTGTCGTGCTGCATGTCAGCAACGGAGCGTCCGGGAACGTTGTAGAGCATCATGGGCAGGTCGCCCACGGCTTCGGCAATGGTCTTGAAGTGCTGGTACTGGCCTTCTTGCGTGGGCTTGTTGTAGTAGGGCACCACCTGCAGCTGGCTGTCGGCACCTACGCTCTTGGCAAACTTGGCTAGTTCGATCGCCTCGTGGGTGCTATTGGCACCACAGCCGGCCATCACTGGCACGCGGCCTGCGGCCTGTTCCACAGACACACGAATAATCTCGCAGTGCTCTTGCACATTCACGGTGGGGGATTCGCCCGTGGTGCCCACTACGCCGATGCAGTTCGTGCCTTCGGCGATGTGCCAGTCGATCAGTTTGCGCAGGCTGGGGTAGTCGACGCTACCGTCCTCATACATGGGGGTGACTAGGGCAACGATGCTGCCCTTCAGGGCGACTGTAGGTGTGGTCATGACCGCGAGAGAAATCGGGAAAAGGACATTCTAACGACTGCGCCTGCGTGCGCCGCATGCGTTTTGTGCAGGGAGACCCTAAAGCAGGCACACATTTGACGGTATACGGGTCAGATGCTTGTAAAAAAAGAGCTACTAGCGCTTGATTTATATGTCATTGGGGTAGTTAAGACTTTGAAAGTTCCAGACCATGGTCGCTAGCTGCTCTTTTTTTAGTGATGAAGGTCAGTCTTCGGTCCATGGCTCGCTGGTGGTTTCTACCCAGGCATGCCGCGCCGCTTGCCCCAGCATCGTGATCAATTCAGGCGCATCTTGGCTGCGCACGACGGCATAGCGCCAGGCGTCGTCGCTGCAGGGCAAGTGCAGCAATGCCAGGCCCTGGGGCGCCAGATGCTGGGCCAGGCTGGCAAAGCCATCGCTGATGGCATCACCTTGAAGGTCTTTGTCCCAGTGCCAGTCGTGCGCGCCTGACAGCCAGGTGCTGCTGCGCAGGGCGTCGGTGTCTTTCCAGTCGATATGCGCAAACTGCGCGGCAATCGCCTGCAGGTGCAACCAGTACAAGGTGTAAAAGTTGTCGCCATCAGGCAACTTGATGTCTTGCTCGCCCGGTGCCGCAGCCTCTTCGTCTTCTGATTCCCCGCTGAGAACTTGAGCATCTGGATGCGCCACGCAGTCGCGCCAGTCTTGCAGCAGTTGTGCGCTGGCAGTGGGCTGGCCCAGACACACGATGGTCGCCATGCGCTGCATCCAGTCGGCGTCTTGTGCCTTGATCAGCGCTGCGCGTGTGATGGTTTCGGTGGTTGCGGGCAAAGGTGCTTGCCTGAGGCGCTGGATCACGCCTTGCAATGCGTCGTCATAGTCTTGCCATGTTTCACCCGTGGGCGTGAAGCTGAAGTCTTTGATGGAAAACATGCCCATTTGTGCCCCGGGGCGTTCACCCATGAACGCCATCAGCGCATTTTTTTGCAGCTTGCGGTGCAGGTGCGAACACCAGATGTCGGGGCTGCTCAGCAGCTTGCCCTGGGTGTTGTAGATGTGGGGCTGGCCCTGGTGCGTAAAGGCCAGCAGCTTGCTGCCAGGCAAAACTTTGGGGGGCGAATCGTTAAAGCCGCGTTCAATCCGCTCGTAAGTGCAGGCCATGATTTCTTTGCCGCAGAGGTGCACCACACCTTCACCAAAGCGGCTGTTTGTCTGGTCTTTGTCATCGGAGGGTGCGATGCGGCGCCAGGCCACGGCCAAGCCAGTCTTAAGGTTGAACTCCCCGATGTGCGCATACGTGCTGTCAAAAAGCGGCTGGCCCTGTGGATTGAGGACCTGCATGGTGGTGTTGCCATCGGCTGCTTGGCAGCTGATGCGCATCACACCATCGGTGTCAGCGCTGTAACTGGCGTCGGTAACGGCTGTGTGCAGCGGCACCAAGCCGGGCAGGCTGTAAAGATCGTAGGCGTCAGGCGCTTGTGGTGACTTGCATTGCATCACGTGCGGGGTGAGGGCCATGGCGTTCAGATAGCCCGCAGTAGGTGGTAGTACCCACAAGCCATTGAAATCTTTCAGACCCGATACAGCCCCTGCACCCGGCACACTTTCGGGCTGCCATACGCTGATGTAGCCGTGGGACGCAAACACCAGATGCGCACCGTCATCCGGGTGCTGTAGCCAGCGACCATAGGGCGTGACCATGCCCACGGGCAAACTCATGCGCTCATCTTCGCTGTGGGGCGGCAGCCCCGTGCTGGGGTGGCGCTTGGGCACGACGCAATAAGTCTGCGTCTGCTCATCCCAGGCACCAAAGTGGCGCAGCGTGTAATGCTCGACCAGCCAAGCGGGCCAGTCTTGTTCATCGTCTTGCTCAATCGCTGCGGTGCGGGCAATGACTGCAGGGCTCCACCAGCCCAGTTGTGCGTGCGGGTCTTGCTTCAAAATTTGAAGTGCTTCTGGCAAAACAGGTGTGTGTCCATCCCATTGCCGGCACACATCGCGCTGAGCATGCAGAAAGTGGGCGAACTCTGGCTCGTCAAAATCATGCGGGCACAGCATGGCGCTATCGAGCAGCAGCCATTGGCGCTGGCTGGTGGTGATGGTGCTGTCCATGGCTTGCCACTGCGCGCACATCGATGCCGACCAGTGGCTGGGCAGCGGCTCCATGCAGGCCTTGAGCCATTGCCAGCGCGCCTTGACCTGTGCCATGGGCGCCACCAGTGCAGACAGCGCATCTTTATCTTCGTAGGCACTGCAGGGCACCTGTTTTGGCAACTGTTGGGCGTCGCCCATGAGTACGCTAAACAGCAGGGGCGTGGTGTCGAACCATTCGGCCCAGCCATCGCAAACGCCACCGGGCTCGACAGGCCAATGGGTGCTGGAACTGGGGAATTCATCGTGGGCAAGCAGCAGGGCGTAAGCAGGCATGAAATTGCAGAAAAACTAAAAGGCGGTAGTGCCCTGCGCGCAGCGGCGGCGGCTTGAGGTAGGGGCGTCAGTCTTCAGGCCGTAAGCGGCACGGGTGCGCTGTGCGCAGCACCGGGCTTGATGGCCACGATGCGCTGCACCACACGGTCAGGCTGGCTGCGCAGGCCATGCTCGTAGGCCACTACCTGCCAGCCATTGCAGACCTGCAGCAATTCACCGGGCGCGAGCAAGAAGTCAGGGCGCGACGGTTTGCCGAAAGCTGCATTGCCCTGCGCAAAGGTTTCGTAGATCAGTACGCCGCCATCGCGCACGCTGCCCAGAATCTGGGGCCACAAGGGGCGCCACAGATAGTGGGTGACAACCACCGCATCAAATTGCTGCTCGGGCAAGGGCCATGGGGCATTTTCTATATCGGCGTGCAGGGCGCGTACGCTGGCGGGCAAGTGCGCCAAGGCCTGTGCATCACGATCAACCCCTGTCAGCTGATGGCCCAGTTCAGCCAGAAACGCCGCGTGGCGGCCCCTGCCACAGGCCACATCGAGCACCTGCGAAGCAGGGGGAATGACGTGACTAAAGCGTTGAATCCATTCGGAAGGTGCAGCGGCCGTGGCAAGCATACTGAGGGGCAAAGGAGAAGGGCAAAACATATGCAGCCCACTATATGCGCTGCAGTGCAGGGTTTTAATGCGGGCGACTGTCTTGTTTCACAGCTGCCAGGGCCATGTTTTCTACCCAGCCCGGCGCTATCAGTTTGATCCACCGGCCCAGCTTGCCTTTGGTGGTCATCACCACTTCACGCTGGCGGGCGTGCATGGCGCGGATGATCAGATGCGCGCACTCTGACACAGGCATGGCGTTGTCTTCTTTGAGGCCGCTCACACCTGCGGCCTGTCCTTGGGCGTTGTAGCCGTGGTAACGGATGCGCGTGTCCACCACGCCGGGGTAGGCCAGCGTGACGCTCACGCCGCTGGGTTTGAGCTCGGCCCTCAGGGCTTCAAAAAAGCCCACCATGGCAAATTTGCTGGCACTGTAGGCAGTACGCGCCGGCACACCCACCAGCCCTGCCAGTGAAGACACCGCCACGATGCGCCCGCGCGAAGCCTGCAAATGCGGCAACGCAGCATGCGTGCACCACACACTGCCCCACAGGTTCACGCGCATCAGCTGTTCGTACCATTGCAAATGCTCTGCGCTCACATCAGCCAGCATGGCGTGGGCAGAGATGCCTGCGTTGTTGATCAGACAGTCAATCCCGCCAAAGGCCTGCACCGTTTGTGCAATCAACGCGCGGCACTGCGCTTGGTCTGCTACATCGGTGCGTACCACCAGTACCTGGGCTTTGGCGGCCCGGCACTCTAATGCGACGGCTTGCAGCTTGGCAGCGTCGCGGGCCGCCAGTACCAGTTGCAATTGTTCGTGGTGGGTGTGCGCCAGCTGGCGTGCCATTTCAGCGCCAATGCCGTCCGAAGCGCCTGTGATGATGATGCGAGGCAAAGCAGTCTCCCGGCCATGCCGCCGGGAGTGTTTCCTCAGCTTAGAAGCAGGCCCAAACCTGATCTGCCAGTGTGAGCATGAATTCTGGGCGTGTGTACAGGGCAAACACCGCCAGCAAGATCGCTAGAACCCCCGCCCAGATCAACGCTCGCAGCCACAAAGGCAGCGCTGGTGGTGTGGGCGTGGTTTGGGTATGCATGGTGGTCAATATTACGCTGATGCCGTCGGCTGGCGCACCAAAGCGGTTTCACGCACCGGCAGATTGACCAGCGCAGCAAAGATGCCCAAGGCAA
Organism: Comamonas avium; assembly: GCF_014836675.1. Classification (GTDB taxonomy): domain Bacteria; phylum Pseudomonadota; class Gammaproteobacteria; order Burkholderiales; family Burkholderiaceae_C; genus Comamonas; species Comamonas avium. The sequence continues at coordinate 173,548 of NZ_JACSQK010000004.1, read as the reverse complement.
TCGACAGATACCACACCATGTCGTAATTGCCGTTCATGTCATACAGATAGCCACCCAGCCATACGCCCATGAAGCTGCCAATCTGGTGGCTGAAAAATACAAAGCCCCCCAGCATGGACAGATGCTGCACGCCAAAGATTTGTGCAATCGTGGCATTGGTCAGCGGCACGGTGGACAGCCACAGAAAGCCCATGGCAGCAGTGAAGATGTACACCGACCATTCGGTCAGCGGTATCAGCAAGAAAAGCACGGTGATTACCGAGCGCATGCCGTAAATGCCCGACAGCACATAGCGCTTGTGCATGGGGTATTTTTGCCCCAGATTGCCTGCCAGATAGGTGCCAAAAATGTTGAACAGTCCTACCAGCGCCAGACCAATGCTGGCCACGTGAGGTGCCATGCCAAAGTCTTTGAGGTAGCTGGGCATGTGCACGCCAATGAACATCACCTGAAAGCCGCAGACAAAGTAGCCCGCCAGCAGCAGCACAAAGCTGGGGTTGGTCCATGCCTCTTTCAGGGCATGTCCAATGGTCTGTTCGCGCTTGGGTGCGGCGCCTCCCGTGAAGCCCGGTTCGCGCAGGCCAAACGCAAGCACGCAAATAATGAGTGCCATGGCAGCCAGAATCAGCAGCGCATTGCTCCAGCCAAACTGCGCAATCAGCGTGCCTTCCACTGGCACCATGAAAAACTGACCAAATGATCCGGCTGCAGCCGTAACCCCCATGGCCCAGCTGCGCCGTGCCGCAGGAATTTGCCGCCCCAGCACGCCATAAATCACCGCATACGTTGTGCCTGCCTGTGCTGCGCCAATAACCACGCCGGTCGTCAGTGCAAACATCAGGGTGCTGGGCGACAGGGCCATGCCAATCAGCCCCAGTGCATACAGGACGGAGCCGCAAATGAGCACCTTGAAGGCGCCAATGCGATCGGCAATCATGCCCACGAAGATGCCAAAAATGCCCCACGACAGGTTCTGAATCGCAATGGCCAGCGAAAAACTCTCTCGCGTCCAGCCCATGTCCTGGGTGATGGGCAGCAACCACAGCCCAAAACCATGGCGTATGCCCATGGCCAGTGTGACGACCATGCCCCCGCACAGCAGCACTTGCAGCATGGGCAATTGCTGGGTGGATGATTGTTGTGTGTTGTTTTGCATGCCAAACAATGTAGCGAAATGCGTCGGTAAAAGCTGCAACATGTGCGATATGGATTGCATATTCCAGCCTTCGGATGGCACGATGCCGCCTTCGCTACACGGAGTCTAGTCTTGGTTACTGTGAATTTATCCAGCACTGAGCTGTGGCCGGAATTACAATCCGCCCCCATGGCAGCTAAACCCTCTACTCCTGCATCCGCTTATTCGGAAGGCTCAATCCGCGTGCTCAAGGGCCTGGAGCCCGTCAAGCAGCGTCCCGGCATGTACACCCGTACCGACAACCCCTTGCACATCCTGCAAGAGGTGATTGACAACGCCGCCGACGAGGCTTTGGCCGGATTCGGCAAAAAAATCAAACTCACCTTGCACACCGACGGCTCCGTCAGTGTGGAAGACGATGGCCGTGGCATTCCTTTTGGCCTGCATCCTGAAGAGGGTGCCCCTGTGGTCGAGCTGGTCTTTACCCGCCTGCATGCGGGCGGCAAGTTCGACAAGGGCAACGGAGGAGCGTACAGCTTTTCTGGTGGCTTGCATGGCGTGGGCGTCTCGGTGACCAATGCGCTGTCCACGCGGCTGGAAGTGACCGTGTTTCGCGACGGGAAAGTCGCCAGTCTGACTTTCTCGGGCGGCGATGTGATCGAGCCTTTGAGCGTACGCCCCATGGCCAGTGGTGACCGCAAGCAGGGCACCACCGTTCGCGCTTGGCCAGATGCCAAATACTTTGACAGCCCCCACTTGCCCATGGGCGAGCTGGTGCACCTGCTGCGCTCCAAAGCCGTGCTCATGCCCGGTGTCAGCGTGACACTGACCAACGAAAAGAACAAAGACGTTCAGCAGTGGCAGTACAAGGGCGGTCTTAAAGACTACCTTTCGCAAACGCTGGTGGCTGACCCCGTCATTCCGCTGCTTGAAGGCGAAGGCTTTGCTGACAAGCACAGCGATACGTTCAGCGAAGGTGAGGGTGCCGCTTGGTGCCTGGCCTTTACGGAGCTGGGTGCCCCCGTGCGCGAGAGCTACGTCAACCTGATTCCCACCACGGCGGGTGGTACGCACGAAAGCGGCCTGCGCGATGGCTTGTTTCAGGCCGTCAAAGGCTTTATCGAGCTGCATGCGCTGCTGCCCAAGGGCGTCAAGCTCATGCCGGACGACGTATTTGCGCGTGCCAGCTTTGTCTTGAGCGCCAAGGTGCTTGATCCGCAGTTTCAGGGTCAGGTCAAAGAAAAGCTCAACAGCCGTGATGCCGTGCGTCTGGTTTCGGGTTTTGTGAAGCCCGCCATGGAGCTGTGGCTCAACGCCAATGTTGAACATGGCAAGAAGCTGGCCGAACTGGCCATCAAGGCTGCGCAAATTCGCCAGAAGGCTGGTCAGAAGATTGAAAAGCGCAAAGGCTCTGGCGTGGCCGTGCTGCCCGGCAAGCTGACCGACTGCGAAAGCCGTGATCTGGCCGACAACGAAGTGTTTCTGGTGGAGGGTGACTCTGCCGGTGGCTCCGCCAAAATGGGGCGCAACAAAGCGACGCAGGCCGTGCTGCCTTTGCGCGGCAAGGTGCTCAACACCTGGGAGGTGGATCGCGACCGCCTGTTTGCCAACAACGAAATTCATGACATTTCAGTGGCCATCGGCGTGGACCCCCACGGCCCGAATGACACGCCTGATCTGTCTGGCCTGCGTTACGGCAAGATTTGCATCTTGAGTGATGCCGATGTGGACGGCTCGCACATTCAGGTGCTGCTGCTGACCTTGTTCTTCAAGCATTTCCCCAAGCTGATCGAAGCGGGCCACGTTCACATTGCGCTGCCTCCCTTGTTCCGGGTGGATGTGCCTGCGCGTGGCAAAAAACCAGCGACCAAGGTGTATGCGCTGGATGATGGCGAGCTGCACGCCATTCTCGACAAGGCCGCCAAAGAAGGCGTTCCGCGCGAGAAATGTCAGATCAGCCGCTTTAAGGGCCTGGGCGAGATGAACGCTGAGCAATTGTGGGAAACCACGCTCAACCCCGACACCCGGCGTCTGCTGCCGGTGCAGGTTCAAAGTCTGAACGCTGAGGCATCTGCCCACATCTTTGGCCAGCTTATGGGTAAAGGAGAAGCGGCTGCCCGCCGAGAGCTGATGGAGCTGCACGGTGATGCGGTCGAGGTGGATATTTAACGTCTGCCATGTGCATGCGCATTCGTCTGACGGCATCTTCAGCACAGGGGCGCGATGGGCGACATCCCCACGCGGTTTTAACGCATGGGGCTTGGAGACATCGCCAGCCCCGTGTTAAATGTGAGTGATGACTAACACGATTCAGTCTCCTATAGCCAAGCGCAATGGCACCCAGTCTGCGTCAGCGTGCCTGCACAGCAACTGGTTGCGCGCCGTGAGTGCAGCTGTGGGTTTGTTCAGCGTGTCACTGGCCCATGCTGATACCTGGTTTTTCGTCGAGGACAACGGTGTTTTGCACTACGCCAATGAACGCGTGGACGAGCGCTATCACCGCTTTTCAATGAATGACCTGGAGCCCGGCGATGGCCCCCTGTTTGTCGATATACGCGCTGCAGCCTACCGGCTAGCAGAAGCCTCCGAAAAAGATCGTAGCGCCGCCACCCGGTACTTTGCCAATAGCAGTGGCTACAAACTCCACGCCAAGCACATCCGTGCGGCGGCCTCGAAATTGGGTGTTGATGAGCAACTGCTCAAGGCCATTGCCACAGCAGAGTCGGGCTTTAACGCCACGGCGGTATCGCCCAAGGGTGCGATTGGCCTGATGCAGGTGATTCCAGATACGGCAGCCCGCTTTGGGTTGGAGGGCGACAAGCAGCGCTCCATCGTGCAAAAGCTCAAGGACCCGGCCATCAACGTGCCTGTCAGTGCACGTTATGTGCGCTACCTGCAGGGTCTATTTCCGGGGCGTACCGACCTGGTTGTGGCCGCCTACAACGCGGGTGAAGGCGCGGTGCAGCGCTATGGCAACAAAATTCCGCCTTACAAAGAAACCCAGAACTACGTCAAAACGGTGATGACCTTGTACGCTAGCCTGCAACCCAATTTGATTGCCAACAACGGTATGGGCCTGTATGGGGGCAGTGCACAACTGACACGCAGCCCTACGGACAGCAACCGTTTTCGCATGACCATTCCGGCCGCTGATGATGTGAACAACTGACATCGCCTGCCGCACAACAATCCAGCAGGGCGTACGCGTTGGAGGAGACGCCCGCCACTGCTGTCAAAAACTAAGAAACCATGAGCGATCAACCCGAAGTCGAAGTACCTGGCCAGCAGCCCGCAGCCCCTTTGTTGGATTTAGCCACCCAGGCGTCAGGGGACGCCCTGGAGCTGGGCCAGTACGCCCAGCGTGCCTATCTGGAATACGCACTGAGCGTGGTCAAGGGCCGCGCCCTGCCCGATGTGGCCGACGGCATGAAACCCGTGCAGCGCCGCATTCTGTACGCCATGGATCGCATGGGCCTGAGCTTTAGCGGCCCTAACAACAACACCGCCCCCAAACCCGTCAAATCAGCCCGTGTGGTGGGTGATGTGCTTGGTCGTTTTCACCCCCACGGTGACCAGTCAGCCTACGACGCGCTGGTGCGGATGGCGCAAGATTTTTCGCAGCGCTACCCGCTGGTGGATGGGCAAGGCAACTTCGGCAGCCGCGACGGTGACGGCGCAGCCGCCATGCGTTACACCGAAGCGCGGCTGTCCAAAATCACCACGCTGCTGCTCGATGAGATTGACGAAGGCACGGTCAACTTTGTGCCCAATTACGACGGCAGCACGCAAGAGCCACAGCAGTTGCCCGCCCGATTGCCGTTTTCGCTGCTCAACGGCGCCAGCGGCATTGCCGTGGGTCTGGCCACCGAAATCCCCAGCCACAACCTGCGCGAAGTGGCCGATGCCTGCGTGGCGCTGGTCAAAAAACCCACGCTGAGCGATGACGAGCTGTACACCCTGATCACCGGCCCCGACTACCCCGGCGGCGGTCAGATCATCAGCAGCGCGCAAGACATTCGCAACGCCTACACCACGGGCCGCGGCAGCCTGAAGGTGCGCGCCCGCTGGAGCATTGAAGAGCTGGCGCGCGGCCAGTGGCAAATGGTGGTCAACGAGCTGCCGCCCGGTGTGTCGTCGCAAAAAATTCTGGAAGAGATCGAAGAACTCTCCAACCCCAAGGTCAAGACCGGCAAGAAAGCGCTCACGCAGGACCAGCAGCAACTCAAGGCCACCATCCTCTCGGTGCTGGACGGTGTGCGCGACGAATCCAGCAAAGACGCCGCCGTGCGCCTGGTGATAGAGCCCAAGACCGGCAAAACGCCACAGCAAGACCTGATTACCGCCTTGCTGGCCCACACCAGCCTGGAGACCAGCGCCAGCATCAACCTGACCATGATCGGTCTGGACGGCAAGCCCGTGCAAAAGTCGCTGCGCCGCATGCTGGAAGAGTGGATTGATTTCCGCCAGAGCACCATTACCCGCCGCTCGCAGCACCGTCTGGAGAAGGTGCAGGCCCGCATCCACATTCTGGAAGGCCGCCAGATCGTTCTGCTCAATATCGACGAGGTGATTGCCATCATCCGGGGCAGCGACGAGCCCAAGGCCGCGCTGATTGAGCGCTTTGATCTTTCAGATCGGCAGGCCGAAGACATTCTGGAAATCCGCCTGCGCCAACTTGCCCGGCTGGAAGCCATCAAGATCGAGAAAGAGCTCAAAGAGCTGCGCGAAGAAGAAGGCAAGCTGCAAGACATTCTGGCCAACCCCAAGAGCCTGCAGCGCCTGATGGTCAAAGAGATTGAAGCCGACGCCAAGACCTTTGCCGACGAGCGCCGCACGCTCATCCAGGAGGAAAAGAAAGTCACCGCCGAGATCAAGGTGCCGGACGAACCCGTCACCGTCATCGTCTCTGACAAGGGCTGGGTGCGCACCCACAAGGGCCATGGTCATGAGGCGGGCAACTTCAGTTTCAAGGCGGGTGACGCGCTGTGGGGCACGTTCGAGTGCCGCACGGTCGATCAGCTCATCGTCTTTGGCAACAACGGCCGTGTGTACAGCGTGGCGGTGGCCAGCCTGCCCGGTGGCCGTGGTGATGGTCAGCCCATCAACACCCTGATTGATCTGGAAGCCGGTACCACCATTGCCAGCTACTTTGCTGGCCCCCTGACCGCGCAACTGCTGATGAGTGGCAGCGGCGGCTACGGCTTTATTGCCAAGCTGGAATCCATGTGCGCCCGCAACAAGGCGGGCAAGGCTTTTGTCACCATCCAAGACGGCGAAACCCTGTGCGCACCATCGGTGATTGGTGGCACCAACGGCAGCGTGGATCTGCCTGAAGCCACGCACGTGGCGTGCGTGAGCACCAGTGGCAATGTTTTGAGCTATGCCTTGTCAGAGCTCAAGCTCATGTCCGGTGGGCGTGGCCTGCAACTGATGAAGATTGACGAGGGCGATGCGCTGGCAGGCGCTGCGGCCTATACCCACTCGGTACGCATCACGGGTGTGGGGCGCGGTGGCAAGGTCAAGGAAGAATCGCTGGAGATTCGGTCTTTGAATGCTGCTTTGGGTAAACGGGCGTCCAAGGGGAAGACGACAGGGTGGACGTTTAAGCCCAATGGTGTGTTCCGCGTGGAGTGATGCTTTGAGGGTTTGATAGCTTTTAGCGCTTGCTGGGTAAGCGCTAGAGGCTGAAAAGGCTGTTAACTCTTTAGTTGGAGTTAGCAGACTTTTTAATTTGTGCTTCATGTTTTTGAAAGCGCTTTGAGCCCAAAACCCTATGAATAATTCAAGGACGTAAACACGGCAGTGCCACCTACTTACCTGCATCAAGAGGCGTAATGCTGGCAATGCACACCAGCCGCAGGACTGGTGTGCCCGTGGCTGTTCAGAAAAAGAAGTCCCCCAAACTTCCGGCGGCTGTCTGAGCGCAGCGCTGCCAGCGCGTAGCGAGTTCCGCCGGACAGCCCTCGGCAGAGTCGTATCTTTGGTGACTTTCTGGACGAAGCCAGAAAGTTACTCACCCGTCGGTGCGACAAACCGACCTCTGCCCTCAAAGCCAGTGCAGCCTAAAAAATGAATAGCTACTAACGCAAATTCCATAAGAGCTGCCAGCCGAAAACACTATGAATCATTCAAAGACGTAAACACGGCAGTGCCACCTACTTCCCCGCATCAAGAGGCGCAATACTGGCAATGCACGCCAGCCGAAGGACTGGCGTGCCCGTGGATGTTGAGCAAAGGAAGTCCCTCAAACTTCCGGCGGCTGTCTGAGCGCAGCGCTGCCAGCGCGTAGCGAGTTCCGCCGGAAGCCGTCGGCAGACGCGCTTCTTTGGTCACTTTCTTGTCGCGAACAAGAAAGCGACTCGCCCGTCGGTGCGACAAACCGACCCCTGCCCTCAAAGCCAGTGCAGCATAAAAAATAAATAGCTACCAACGGGCACCCCATAAGCGCTAATAGCCAAAACCCATATAAACAGAAAACATAAGCACTTGTATGGCGCAGCTCTGCCATCCAGTGCCTTACCCCTGCCCATTCACAGCAGCCGCCCCTTCCCATGCACCATATGCCAGCGACGCAGCAGCCAAATCCTCCAGCGCGCTGCCTACTGATTTGAAAAGCGTAATTTCCTGCGCGCTGCGGCGGCCTGCGTGCTGGCCACGGCACAGTTGCTCCAGCGTGGCAGTCAGTTGCTCTTTGGCCCATGCGCCTTCGTCGATGGCGCCTAGCAGGTCGCCCGCTTTGAGCAGGGCTTCGGTGGTGTCTACAAACACGCTGGCTTTGCGCAGACAGTCGCCGTCGCTCTCGCGCATGGCGGGGGTGAAGCTGCCGATCAAGTCCAGGTGCGTGCCGGGCTGCAGCCATTCACCGCGAATGAGTGGGGCAGTGGCCAGCGTGGCGCAACTGACGATGTCGGCACGGCGCACGGCGGCTTCCAGGTCAGGAGCGTGCTTTGCGGCAATACCTTGGGCGTTCAGGCGTTCGACCAGTGCGTGGGCACTGGCGGGGTTGCGGTTCCACACCTCCACCGTTTGCAGCTCGCGCACGCAGCGGTAGGCGTGGGGCAGCAGGCTGGCGACGCGGCCGGTGCCCACCACCAGCAGCTTTTTGGCATCAGGGCGGCTGAGCCAGCGGGCAGCCAGCGCTGACGCGGCAGCAGTGCGGCGCGAGGTGATGGTGTCGCCATCCAGCACGGCAAGAGGCTGGCCCGTGCTGGCGTCGTACAGGATGTAGACCGAGTGCAGTCCGGGCAAGCCCTTGCGGTGGTTGCCGGGGAAGATCGAGACGGTTTTGACGCCCAGATGCTGGCCGGTTTGCCAGGCTGGCATCAGCAGCATGATGCCGTTGTCATCGTCCGTGCTGCCGGGGATGGCGTGGTTGTGGCGCAGCGGTACCTGGCAACCGTCAATGAACATGCGCTCCAAGGCGGGCAAAAGGGTGGAGAAGGGAAGGTGTTGTTCGGTGCTGGGCTGGGAGATGATCTGCATGCAGGCTCTGAGGGGGCAAGTCAAATGGGAGATGGATAAATGGTAGGAGCCCGGCTGCACGAGAGGAATGGGCGTTGTCCCTGCGTACTTGGGGCGAAGTGCTGCGCAAGGTCGTTCATCCCTGCATAAAAAGTAGCTGTATGCGCTGACTGCACAAGCGTTACAGGCCAAAAACACTCACAATTAAAAAATGCCAGCCTAAGCGCTTTACGCTTGGACTGTTCGCCAAAAGCTTTCAGCACTTGCTCCGGTGCATTGATTTATGACCATCTCGACCTCTGACTCCATCACCCGTCACCATGTGGGCAAGCGCCTGTCGGAAGTGGCTATCCACAACGGTACGGTCTATCTGGCCGGGCAGATTCCTGAGAACAACCCAGACGGCGACATGCGCACGCAAACGCAGGAGGTGCTGGGCCATGTGGAGCGGCTGCTGAGCGCCGCAGGCAGCAGCAAGGCGCACATTCTGTCGTGCCAGATCTTTATTCGCAGTGCGGCTGACATTGTGGTGATGAACGAGGTGTGGGATGCGTGGGTAGTGCCCGGACACACGCCACCGCGTGCGACGGTGATTGGCCCGGCCATCAACCCCAAGTACCTGATTGAAGTCATCGTGACTGGTGCGCTGATCACCGCGAATTAGATGGGGGTCAACACGGTGTTTGCGGGCTATTTGCTGGTTTTTGCCGCAGTAGTCTCTTCCTGTGTATTGCGCTCCATGAGCTCAAAGATGGCTTGCCATGTCTGGATATAGTGGTGGATGTAGCGCTGCGATGTTGCGTGATCTATGCGCAACGGGATTTGCCATATGTCGAGGATGGCTTTCTGGGTTTCTGCCGACGTGGTGATGGTTTCAAAAGCTGCAATCAGCTTTTGCTTGTCGGCTTGCGCCATGTTGCGTGGCACAAACGCACCGTGCCAGCCGCGGCCCAGCGGTGGCAGGCCCAGTTCGGTAAAGGTGGGCACAGTTGGCACGTAGCGAATGGTTTCGTTGTGCGATTTGGCCACCACGGCCACATCGTTGCCAATTTTGCGCATGTGTGAGCAGCGCGAAATGGCCAGATCGACGCTTTTCTCCAGCATGGGCGTGAGCATTTCAGCACCCTGAAACGGCTGGGCCTGCACCTGTAGTGGCCGCTGATCTGCTGTTTTTCTTTTGTTTTTAGCCCTGCTGGCCAGTGCATGCACCCACATGATGGGGCTGCCGCTGTAAGCCCCTACGCCAATCTGGGCGGGCCGCCCCAGGCTGGACAGCCAGGCGAGCAGATCTTTTTGCTCATGTGCGGGCGAGGTTTTGAGGGCAAACAGGCACCACGGTATCTCCATGAAGATGACCAGTGGCTCAAAGTTAGCCAGATGCCTGGGGTTTTGTGCGGGGTTGCCGGTCAGGCTGCTATTGCCTTCAGAGACCAGCCAGATGGCGCGCTGTGCCAGCTTGGGATCGCTGCCGGGCTTGGGGGGCACCAGCCCTTCGCTAGGGTCATCAAACTGCAATTGCACCGGGGCTTGCAGCTGTTCTTGCAGTTGGCTGCGTAAAGAATCAATGTAGACCTGCGCCAGCGGGAAGGGAGAGGCCACTATTTTCCATGGGACAGCAGTTGGCGGGGTGGCCGCCAAAGCGAAGGGAGCGCTCAGTAGCAACGCGGCAATCCATACACAAAACCATTGGAGAGCATGGTGGCAGGGTGACATGTTGCAAGCCTCTCTGACAGATAACGCATGGAACGACGCGCAAAAACATGCGCGCTGATGGGTAGCGAAACAATCACATGGCGGCCTGTGCCGCAGTGGCTGAGGATGCGGTCAGTATGTCTAGCGCAGCTTCTTGTAGGAAAGAGCCGCTAGATTGGTGATTTAGTGATCAATGGTCTTGCAATTTTATTTGGGGCGCTGACTTGGCTTTGTGCGAGGTTGGCTGTGCGTCAAGTGCCCCCACCCCCCGCGCTTGCGGGCAAGGCGCAGGGGGATAGACCATAGGCAACACGGCTTTGCGCAGTCGGCTGAGTCACTGCGCAACGGGCATTTACCAGACCGACTGGCGGTGCACGGACAGGCCGGCAAAGCTTTGCTGTACAGGCATGATTTCGATGGCGTTGATGTTCATGTGCTTGGGGCTTTGGGCAATCCACAGCACGGTGGAAGCGATGTCTTCGGGGGTGAGAAATTGCACGCCTTCGTAGACTTTGGCAGCTTTTTCTGCATCGCCAAAACGCACATTGGAAAACTCGGTGCCGCCGCACATGCCCGGCTCAACATTGGTCACACGCACGGCGGTACCACTGAGGTCGGCACGCAGGTTGCGGCTGAACTGCTGCACGAAGGCCTTGGTAGCGCCATAGACGTTGCCGCCCGCATAAGGCCAGTTGCCAGCCACCGACCCCAAATTGATGACATGACCGCGCTTGCGCTCCACCATGCCTGGCAGGAAGGTGCGGCTCATGGTGACCAGACCGGTGCAGTTGGTGTCGATCATGGTTTGCCACTGGTCCAGATCGGCACGCTGTGCTGGCTCCAGACCCAGAGCAAGGCCGGCGTTGTTGATGAGTACGTCCACTTCAGCAAAGGCGGCAGGCAGTTGGGAGGGCAACGCCTGAACTGCTGCGCGATCTGTCACATCCAGCTCCACAGGCAGCAGGCGCTCACCCAGTTCGGCAGCCAGAGCCGCCAGCTTGTCTTTGCGGCGAGCGGTGGCAATGACGTGGTGACCTGCCTGTACAAAACTGCGCGCCATGGCCGCACCGAAACCCGCCGATGCGCCAGTGATTAAAACGATCATGATGTGGTTCTTTCTCTTCAATACCGGGGAAATGGGGCATTGTCTCCAGAGGCTGTGTATTTGGGCAAGTACGCAGGCGTCTTGATGCGCAATTGCTACCACCGTGCTGGGGCAGGGGCTTGTTCAGTGCAGCGCAGTACCTGAGAAAGTTTTCCAGTCCCGCTTGGACCATCCCGGGTGGCTGGAGCCATGGTTTCGGTGCGTGTGGTCTTATGCGTCAACGGACGCCGTGGCTGCGGGCGAAGCATGCGTGGAGTCTTGCTGCCAGACCCGGTTGCGCCCGTTGGTTTTGGCCTGGTACAGGGCCTGATCGGCACACAGCAAGGCGTGATCCAGCGTCTGAGCCTCTGCGGGATAGCACACATGCAGCCCAACACTGATGGTCACGGGCCATGTTTCCTGTGCGTGGTGAGCGGCTACTGCGCTGCGCACCGCATGGCACATCCGGTCAGCCAGCAAGCTGGCGTTCAGCGTGTCGGTGTTGGGGCATGCAATGACAAATTCTTCTCCTCCATAGCGCCCGACAATGTCGTGAGGGCGTACATGGGTTTGCAGCAAATGGGCGATCTGAGTCAGTACCCTGTCTCCCTCCTGATGGCCGCATGCATCGTTGACGCGCTTGAAATGGTCCACATCAATCATCAGCAGACTGAAAGGGGTCTGGTACAGCTGCGCCTGTCCGCACATTATTTCCAGCGATTGCATCAAGGCTCTGCGGTTGGGCAACTCGGTCAGTACGTCCATATTGGCCATGTACTGCAACCGGTTGTGCTGGCGGCCTGAGCAAAGCAGCAAGAAACCGGTCGATTTCAGGTGCATGGCGATGAACAAAATGGTGAATGAAAGGAGCAGGTGCGTGCTGGATGAGGCCGGGTCGCGCAGCGTGAGTGAAGCGTTGGGCAGAAACACCCTTAGCAGCATGGCGCTACAGAACATCAGCACGCCCACCACCAGCACGACGCTGCCTTTATTCAAAGGCTCGCTGCGGCGGCGTGCCAGCAGCAGCAGCCCCCAGATCTCGCTGCAAAGAAACAGCCCGCTGACCAGGCGCACGCGCAGTTCAGGCTGGTTGATGGCTAGCGTAAACAGCAGCAATGCCCAAAGAGGCAGGCACAGCAGCAGCCACCAAGGCGGGCGAATTTGGTAGAAGCGATAGATGGTGGCGAGCCAGCAGCTTTGCCCGCATGCAAACACTGCGTAGGCCGCCATGAACCACTGCGTGGGGTTGGGCGATGCCATGAAGCTGATGCACACATAGGACAGGCCGTAGCACGTCATCGTCATGGCCATGAGCAGGCTGCCCTCGCGCCAGTGGGTGCGGCCGGTCAATATCACGCTGATCGCCGAGGAGCCAGACGACAGGGCAATCATTAAAGCGATGGTCGTGAGGTCGGGCATGTGCCCCTCCGTTCGCTGAAGACGTCGGCAAGACAAGGGTGCTGCGCTGACGTTACGACCGTGGCTGCAAAGCGGCACATTGGGACGCTTGCAAAAAGATAGAAGTCATTACCAAATGTGTCAATTGGCATCGAGTGGTAGAAGTCCTCAACCCTGTGTAGGTGAACACGCAGGCCACTGTCTGCATGGCGGCCCTGACACTGAAGCAGGGCACGACAGAAACGCAGCCAGCGCTTGTGATCCAGGCGTGGATTGCGTTTCTGTTATTGAAGGTGCTGCTTTATTTTTACTGTGCGGCGGCCACAAACACTTCAACGCGACGGTTTTTAGCGCGGCCCCAGGCGCTGTCGTTGGAGGCAACAGGTTCACGTGCGCCACGGCCTTCGGTCTGGATGCGCGGGCCACGCACTTGGCTGAAGATGTAGTCGCGTGTGGCGTTGGCGCGGCTCAGCGACAGGGGGTCATTGATGTGCGCACCACCCGTGCTGTCGGTGTGTCCCACGATGATGACGTGGGTGTTAGGGTTGCGACGCAGACTGGTTACAAAGCTGTCAAGCACGGGGCGAAACTGGCTCTTGATGTAGGCGCTGTTGCTGTCAAACGAAATGTCCGACGGTATGGCCAGCTTGAGCTGGTTGTCGCTGGTACGCGACACTGTCACACCCGTGCCACGGGTTGCAGCTTCTAATTCCTGACGCTGACGCTCCATGCTGGCCGACCAGACATAGGTGCCCACGCCGCCTACTGCTGCACCAATCAAAGCCCCTTTACCGGCTTTTCCCCCTGTGGCTTTGGCAATGCCTGCTCCTGCCAAAGCACCTACGCCCACGCCAAGGGCTGTGTTGCGCTGGGTTTCGGTCATGGTTTCGCAGCCAGTCAAAGCCAGAGCAGCGGTGAGTGTCAAGACGGCCGTAGTTTTGATTTGCAATGTTCTCTCCCTGTAACAAACATGCAAAATGTATAGCGGTTTATGGTCACCCCCGGCAAACAAAGTCTGATTTGCCGGCTTACCCCGTGCGCGAGCAGGCACTGAATGTGCTTGCCTTGTGCAGGCCGCTGCTGACAGTTGCTGGCTGGGATGTCAGCCCTGGTGTGATGAAGCTGGTTACAAGAAAGGAAAAGGTGGCCTGTGCCCAATGCCATACATGAACGCGAGGAGTTGCACAAACCACTGATGGTCTGGGCCGATTTGTGGCCACAAGGCATCCAGTTTCCAGCCAAAGGTTGGAGCGAGCAGTTGAAGCCTGGCATCTGCGTGGTGGTCGATGAATCTGGCGAAGAAGCGCAGCAATGGCTGGCGGTGCTGGCCGGGCATGCTGTTGCGGGGCGTGGTCGTGTGCAGTGTGCGGGTCTGTGCAGTCAGGCAGACAGTGCGGCGTACGTGGCGCAGGTGTACTGGCACCATCCACGTGCGGCAATGCACGAGCGTGAAATGTCTGCCCAGCAATGGGTGCAAGAAGTCGCGCAGCGTTGGCCCACCTGGAGCGAGGCCGCCTGGAGCCGCCATTGCCAGGGCTTTGGCCTGCAAGAGCATTTGTCCAAACCCCTGTGGCATTTGTCTACCGGGTGCCTGCGCAAGCTGGGCATCGCCGCTGCCTTGGCCAGCGGTGCACGCCTGACGCTCATTGAAGAGCCCGTTGCGGCCTTGGATCGCAGCAGCATTCGCTATCTTTGTCAGGCCCTGGATGCTCTGGGTGAAGAGCTGGCCAGTGCGCCGCAAATACTGCGCTGGATCATGGTTGCGCACTGGGAGCCGCTGGCGGGCGTGACATGGGATGAAGTGCTGGCTCCACCGCCATTGACTAACACCACAGATGCGCCTGAAGAGAGTCCCCAGACCTTGCCCGTTCAGCAAGACCTGCTGTGAGCGCAGGGCTGGTGGGACGTCGGGGAAGCCTTCATCAAACCACAGCGCTGGGCAAGACGTAGCGCATGATGGTGACGTAATGCAGCAAGCTGCCTGCAATCACAAACAGATGCCAGATGCCGTGAAAATGGCGCACACGGCCATCCAGCACAAAGAACACGATACCTACGCTATAGAGCAGGCCGCCTGCAGCCAGCCAGATAAAGCCAGCAGTGCCCAGTGCCTCAAGCAGCGGCCCTGTAGCCACCACCACCACCCAGCCCATCACCGCATAAATGATGAGCGAAAGCACACGTGCCTCATTGCGGGGCTTGATCTCTTGCAGCATGCCCACTAGGGCCAGGCCCCAGACGACACCAAACAAGCTCCAGCCCCATGCACCGCGCAGGCTGATCAGGCAAAACGGCGTGTAACTGCCTGCAATCATCAGATAGATGCTCAGGTGGTCGAACTTTTGCAGGATGCGTTTGGCCGGGCCGCGCACGCTGTGATAGAGGGTTGAGGTGGCATACAGCAACACCATGGCAACGCCATAGATGCTGACGCTGGTGATGGCCTGTGCGTCGGCGCGCAGGCTGGTGACCACGATCAGCCATGTCGCGCCCGTCAGCGCAAACAGGGCGCCAACCAGATGCGTCCAGGCGTTAAAGCGTTCACCGTAGTACATGGCTCCCATATTGGGCGATCTACACCCGCTTGCAAGCCAGAACAAAGCAAGCAAACGTGTCAGAGCGCAGCGAATGAGCGTGCAGCAACAAGGGACAGACATTAAAAAGCCCGCATGTCCGCGGGCTGTGCTGTGGTGTGAAGTGCTGGTGCGTGGTTTTAAAAATATAGCTTTTAACGATTTCTGGGTGTGCGTTAGAGCGTTAGCTTTTATGATTTTTTACAACGCAATGGCAAGCCAGTCGCTTTCTACGCACACGCCGTTGTCCAGACTGGCGCGCACAACAAAGCCTTCATCCATGGCAATCAACTGCGCACTTTCTACGTGAAAGCCTTGCGTGGATTGTTCACTTTGGAACGAGAAATAACCGCGCAAAGGCAGCTCGGCAGCGCATTCCATATCGATGCCTGCGTGCTGCTCATTGAGCCATTGGCGTGCCGATTGCAAGGTGGTCGCAACCTGCAGGCACTCGGCTGGCACATCGATATGGGCGGTGCGTGTGATCTCGTCACCACTCAGAGCATGGAATTCGCCGATGGTGAAAAACGAGGTTGCAATGCTTTGCTGAGTCATGGTCTGGAGCGTTTTTGAGTGCTATGAAAAAGAGGGCATTGTGCGCTGTGCTGAAAAGACTTTAAGCAGACATGGCCAGTAATTTTTACTCCCAAACAAGCAAGCCCAGCATGGCTGGGCTTGGGGGTATCAAAAGAGGCCGCTTATTGCGGCTGTGCGTGAAATGCTTTGTTTGCTATCTTCCAGCCCTGTTCTGTTTTGAGCAGCACAAAATAGTCTGTGAAGGTGACGCTGCCATGGACCAGCGTAACTTTTGCCATGGCCGAGGTGCCGGTGATGTCCAGCCAGTCAATGCTGCGGCGGCGCGTGGACTCGTCGGGTGCAGGTGTATTGGTAAAACGCAGGCAGTAAAAGTCCAGATCCCAGGACGTCAGAGGACCTTCGCGCACGCTTTCCAGGCGGGCAGTGGGCAGGAAGGCAGCGCGCATGTGCTCGGCGTTGTCTTCTGCATGGCCGCGCATGTACATTTCCAGAGGCTGGCGAACGGCGCCTTCTTCGGGGTGTGGGGTCTGGTGTGCTGTGTGGTCCATGCGCTGGCTCCTCGGTGTGTTGTTGGGTGATCGCTGCCGCATGCTAGCGGTGAGCTGTCGAGAGATTGCATGTGCGCAGGTCACAGGTGTTTATCGAACACAGAAGTCTTGGAGCCAGGCAGGCAACAAAAAAGCCCCGGGGCGCAATGCCCGGGGCTTTTTGAAGAGATGCCGGCGCATGCACCGGCGGTCAGCGTGGATTAAGCGCCCAGCTTCAGCGCACCCTTCATGATGAAGGAGTGACCGGGGAAAGAGCAAAAGTAGGTGTAGTCAGTGCCAGCCTTGAGCTTGGCCACATCGATCACAACCTGGGTCGATTCACCACCACCAATGACCTTGGTGTGTGCGATGACGCGGGTGTCGCCAGCCTTGACATAGTCAGCAGCTGCGCCTGCCTTCATGCCATCTGCAGCAGCGGCGGTGGCGTCAGCTGCGGTGGTCAGTACCAGGTTGTGGCCCATCGAGGACTTGGGCATCTTGCCCACGTGCTTGAGGGTAACGGTGTAGTTCTTGCAGGACTTGGGCACTTCAATGTTCTTCACACTGAATTGCATTTGGTCATTACCTTCAACGGTAATAGCGCAGTCAGCAGCCATAGCTGGAGCAGCAATGCCACCAGCAGCCAGCAGGGCGAGCGTCATCAGAGTTTTTTTCATAGCGCAAATCCTTACGAAACAAATCGTTGTGAAGAGAGAGTTGCTCGGCAGTCACGAACCTTAGAACGGGTCTAACTGTCCAGTTGGCCGATATTGTGATCCTGAACTTTCAGACTTTTGTGAAATTCAAACTTTCTCCGAGCTAACGGAGAGCATTTTGTATTCAGGCATGACGCGGATCAATAAAACATGTGCAATTGCGCTGGATAACCGTTTGAAATGATTGAAAAAAGAGCAGATGGCGCTTTGTTTTTGGCACCTTTGAAGTCATTGGCCTTCGAAAGCCTTTAATCGCCTGCGCTAGCTGCTCTTTATTTTGAAAAGTCTCTATAGAAATGCGGTTTCTGGCTTAACTGCTGCCGATGTGCTTGGCCGCAGTAACTGCAAGGCGTGAATGCGGGCTTGTGCTGCTGGCAGATCAAAAAGCTTGGCATCGAAATCAGCTGGGTGCAGGCGCAATGCTGCATGGTGGCCCGGGTGCTGCTTGTCTTGAATAGCCTGCACAAAATCTGTAAATGCGGACATGCCGCCGCTCCAGTTTTCTGGTGGACATGCGTTGCGCCCGCCCAGGCAAATGGGCAGGCTGTGCAAGGCTTCAGGGCTGCCAATGGGGGTGCAGGCCTCCAGTTTGATGCGCAGTTGCCAGCCTGCGTTCAAGTCATACAGGTAGCGCACTGCCAGGGCCTGGCCTTGCAGCAGCTGGCTCAGGGTGTAGCGGCGTGCATCCATGGTGGGGTCTTCGGGCAAGTCGGCATTGGGCTGGCCGTAGCGCTGTCCCGCAATTTCAAAAGCGTAGCCGTGGCGGTTTTCCCAGCCCATGGCTGCCTGAATGGTGCGATGCAATTGGGCAAGGCTGGTGCTGTCTGCCACGACTAGGCGGCGCCAGATGGCGGGCTTGCTTTCGTTCAACTGGATGTGAAGCTGGTAGCTGCAGCGGATTTTGGGCATGGTGGTCTCCTCCCGGGGTCAATCACAAACCTGCGTCAAGCGCAGTTATCTCAATGCATGGCCACTTGTTTGTAGCGCAGCTGTTCTTTGCACGTAGCGGCTGCGGGTAAGTACTGACTGTCTGTGTGCAGGGGATTGGCGGGCAGCCTGAAAGCGACGGCGATTTGTGCTTGCACATGAAAAAGGCACCCGAAGGTGCCTTTTAAAACAGCATGCGGCATGCCGTGATATCAATCAACGCTGGCGCCTGAGGCCTTGACCACAGGGCCGTATTTGTTGCGTTCTGCAGCCATGAATGCCTGGAACTCTTTGGGCGTAGTGGGCACGGGTTCGGCCATCAAAGAGGCAAAACGTTTTTGCGTTTCGGGGTCCTTGAGGGCGTCAGTGAATGCCTTGTTGAGTTTTTCGAGTACATCGGCAGGTGTGCCCGCTGGTGCGACCAGGCCCCACCATGTATCAATGGCAAAGCCCTTGATGTTCTTGGACAGTGGAGGCACGCCGGGCAGCAGCTTGCTTTCGTCGGGGGTGGTGACGGCCAGAGCCTTGAGCTTGCCCGATTGAATGTTGCTGGATGCAGCAGCCAGGTTGTCGATGTTGAAATCAACCTCACCGGCCAGCAGCGCCAACTGGGCTGGGCTTGCACCGCGGTAAGGGATATGTACGGCTGTAAAGCCCAGACCCTGCTGCAGCATTTCACCAGCCAGATGACCCGCACTGCCATTGCCGCCGCTGCCATAGCTGAGCTTGCCGGGGTGGGCCTTGCCGTAGGCAGCCAGGTCTGCGACCGAGTTGATGTTCAGCTCTTTGGCCTTTTGCGTATTGAGCACCAGCACGTTGGGCACGCGCACCATCTGTGTGATGGCCGCAAAGTCCTTATCAGCATCGAAAGGCAGCTTCTTGTACAGCCATGGATTGACGGCGTGGGTGGCTACAGCGGCCAGTCCGATGGTCTTGCCATCTGGAGCCGCCTTGGCAATGGCATCTACTCCAATGTTGCCGCCCGCTCCGGGCTTGTTCTCCACAATCACGGTGCCCAGGCTATCGCGCACGCGCTCAGCCAGTATGCGGGATGTGACATCCAGCGGGCCGCCAGGTGCATAAGGCACGATCAGGCGGATGGGCTGCTCAGCAGCTTGAGCCAAAGGAGATGCCAGTGCCACGGCACAGACAACGGAGGACAGCAAGATGTTTCGACGGTTCATGGCAAGTATTGTGCAAGATTCGTCTGGATGGACTTGGGTATGCGCTGAGTTCGAGGTATTTGCAGCGTGATTCGCTTTGTTCGTTGAAGAATGCGGCGTGTCTGTTGCGAGTGCGCATTTTTTGTGCGTGGTACACCCAAGAGATTTTTTTGTCCAGTACAGGGCTTTGTAAGCAGCCGTAAAAAAGGCCGCGCAAGGCGGCCTCGTGCGGGCAGTGCCGCGTTTACTTGTCTGCTGCGCTGGTGAATGCGTCGGCAAAGAACGCTTCTTCTGGCAGAGCGCGCTGGCTGGTGTAGCTGGTACGGGCCGAATCCACCATGACGGGAGCGCCGCAGGCGTAGACCTCATGGCCCGACAGATCAGCAAAGTCATCCAGCACCGCCTGGTGCACATAGCCACTGCGGCCTGTCCAGTTGTCGGTGGGCTGAGCATCTGACACGACAGGCACGTAGCGCAGATTGGGCATGAGCGCAGCCAGTTGCTTGACCCATGCATCCTGGTACAGATCTTCTGGACGGCGACCGCCCCAGTACAGGCTGACAGAACGGGTAATGCCCTTGTGCTGCATGTGTGTCAGCAAACCCTGGATGGGGGCAAAGCCGGTGCCAGAGGCCAGGAACACCATGGGCTTGTCGGAGTCTTCGCGCAGGAAGAAGCTGCCAAAAGGGCCCTCAGTGCGCAAAATTTCCTTTTCCTTCATCGCACCGAACACATGGTCGGTGAACACCCCGCCGGGCATGTGGCGGATGTGCAGTTCAATACCGGGAGCCGTTTCCTGCACATGGGGCGCTGTGGCGATGGAGTAGGCGCGGCGTGTTCCGTCGCGCAAGATAAATTCAATGTACTGGCCCGCAAAATACTGGAACACGGTGTTGGCGGGCAATTGCAGCTGAACGCGCATGACGTCGTGCGAGAGCTTTTCGAAAGCGGCCACGCGCACTGGCATTTTTTTGATGGGGAAAGCGTGGGCGTCGGTGACTTGGCGCGACTCCAGCACCACATCGGTGTGTGCTGTTGCGCGGCAGGTCAAAATAAAGCCAGCCTCCAGCTCAGCGGGTGTCAAAGCCTTGTCGGAGTGGCTCTCGTGCGTGACTTCTCCGCTGAGTTTCTTGCATTTGCATGAGCCACAGGCTCCGTCTTTGCAGCCGTAGGGCAGGCCAACGCCGGCAGTGATGGCTGCAGCCAAAATGGTCTCGCTGCTGCTGGCGGAAAACTGGCGACCACTGGGTTCAACGGTGATCTGGAATGCGGGGGCGGTCATCTTCTAGCTATCCTTGGCGGTTTCTCAATGTGCGCTGACCTGCAGGGCAGGCGTGGCGCAGCACAGGCAATGGGCTGCACAAAGTGGCCCGTTGCACAACAGTATTCAATGGGGATACCCGATTTTGCCTTCAATCCAAATCCCGCGCGGTGCTTTGCCAGCAAGGTTTCGCCGAACGCGTGTGCTCATCATTGGCTGTGGGGATGTGGGCCAGCGTATTGCACAGGCGCTGCAGCTGGTGGCTGCGCAGACGCGCCAGCACGGTCCCAAGGTGCTGGCGTTGACGTCGTCGCCCGAGAAAGCAGCGGCATTGCGCCAGCTGGGCATAACGCCGCTGGTCGGGAATCTGGATGATCTGTCCAGCCTGCGCCGTTTGCGCGGGCTGGCGGATCGTGTCATTCACATGGCACCTCCGCCGGGGCAGGGGGCCTTTGATACGCGCAGTGCGCATGTGGTGCGTGTACTGCGCCAGGGGCGCTTGCCCAAGGCGCTGGTATATGGCTCTACCACGGGTGTTTACGGCAATTGCGACGGGGCATGGGTGGATGAAACGCGCACGCTGAACCCCACAACCGATCGTGCACGCCGGCGTGTCGATGCCGAGCAGCGCTTGCTGCACTTTGGCCAGCACAGTGGTCTGCGGGTGCAGGTGCTGCGTATTCCCGGTATTTACGCGCCCGACCGGGAGGGGGGCACGCCCCGCGGGCGATTGCTCAAAGGCTTGCCAGTCTTGAATGCACAAGACGATGTGTATACCAACCACATTCACGCTGATGATCTGGCGCGCATTGCCATTGCCGCCATGTGGCGTGGCAAACCGCAACGGGTCTATCACGCCAGTGATGACACGCAGATGCGCATGGGCGAGTATTTCGATCTGGCTGCCGACCTGTATGGCATGCCCCGACCACCGCGTGTGACGCGGGATGCAGCGCAGCAAATGCTGGCGCCCACCATGCTCAGCTTCATGGGCGAGTCACGCCGCATGCGCAATGCGCGTATCAAGCAGGAGCTGCGTGTGCG
The DNA here is from genome assembly GCF_014836675.1 of Comamonas avium. Lineage (GTDB taxonomy): Bacteria > Pseudomonadota > Gammaproteobacteria > Burkholderiales > Burkholderiaceae_C > Comamonas > Comamonas avium. Next base: position 152,030 of record NZ_JACSQK010000004.1, on the reverse strand, counting down.
CCTGCGCTACCCCACGGTGCTGCAGGGCCTGGTGGCCTGAAGATCAGGGGCGGCTCCAGGTATTGCCTTTGCCGTCATAGCAGCGAAACACATTGCAGTTGTAGCTGCCAGTGTCGGGCTGGGGGCGTATGGGGGGTGGAGGGCGGATGTGCGGCGGACGGATGTGCGGTGGGCGGGGCGGGTACAGCGGCACATAGGTGGTGATGGGGTCGCTGGGGGGCACCTGCACGATCACGGGTGGCACTGGGCGCTGGGCTGCCAGTGCGGCAGCGCGTTGGGCATCGGCTTTTTGCTGGGCCGCCTCGCGCTCGGCCTGCAGTTGCTGGGCGGCGCGTTTGCGTTCCAGCGCTTGCTGGTACTGGGCTTCGTGCTGAGCCTGCTCCTGTGCGGTCAGGGGCGGCAAGATTTCTTGCACTTGCTTGCTGTTGGGGCACGTGCCATCGGTATAGGTAACGTGTCCGCTGGCATCCACACAGCGTATGACCTGGGCATGGGCGATGCCTGCGGTGTACAGGCATGTGATCAACGCAGCGAAGAAGTGGCGACAAGTGGTCATGACTGCAGGCTTATCTAGATCGGTGGAGCAACTTTCAACGGAAAAAGCAGTGCAGGTCAAGTGCAAAGGGCCGCATTGCTTGTCAGGTGCTTGCACTGCCCGCTTGTCGCGCAATGGTATCTTTATGTGTTTCCTAGTGACGTTTTTTTAGTCTGTGCACCCTGGATGGCGTGCGCGGCAAGGAGTTTTCGTGCATGGCTGATAAGCCCACCCCCAGCAATACCAAAAAGAGCGTCCGTAGTGCCGGCCATGGCACACGCAAGGCCAGCGCAGGCGATGTTGCAATGGGCAAGGATGAAAAATCCATTGAAAAGTTTGTAGCAGGTCAGGCTACACAGGCTGCGCAGAAAAGCCGTGTAGCGGCGGTGCTGAGTGTGCTGGACCAGCCGGGCAGTGACAAAGAGCGCGCCAAGGCGCTGCGTGCCTTGATCGAGGGTTCAGACCCCGAAGACCAGAAGGCCCTGCGCAAGGCGCTCAACCGGCTGGGGGGCAACGAGGCCACGGCCAAAGCCAATCCCGATGAAGAGTTGAGCAAGGACTGGAAGGACGGCGGCTACCCCTATGCCAACTTGCTGCGCCGCTCGGTCTATGAAAAGGACAAGTTCCGACTGCAGGTGGAGCTGCTCAAGCTGCAAGCCTGGGTGAAAGAGTCGGGCCAGCGCGTGCTCATCATTTTTGAAGGCCGTGATGCGGCAGGCAAGGGCGGCACCATCAAGCGTTTCATGGAGCACTTGAACCCCCGTGGCGCGCGCGTGGTGGCGCTGGAAAAACCGTCTCCCACCGAGCAGGGGCAGTGGTACTTTCAGCGCTATGTGCAGCACCTGCCCACGGCCGGCGAGATCGTGCTGTTTGACCGCAGCTGGTACAACCGCGCTGGTGTGGAGCGCGTGATGGGTTTTTGCACCGACGCGCAGTACAAGCAGTTCATGCAGGATGCACCGCAGTTTGAGCGCATGCTGGTCAGCAGCGGAGTGCATGTGGTGAAGTTCTGGTTCAGCGTCAGCCGCAAAGAGCAGCGCCGCCGCTTCAAGGAGCGCGAGTCGCATCCGCTCAAGCAGTGGAAGCTGTCGCCCATTGACCAGGCGTCACTGGACAAGTGGGAGGACTACACCCGCGCCAAAGAAGCCATGTTCTTTGAAACCGACACGGCCGATGCACCGTGGACGGTGGTCAAGAGCGACTGCAAAAAGCGCGCACGCCTGAATGCCATTCGCTATGTGCTCAACAAGCTGCCCTACAAGAACCGCGACATGGACAAGGTGGGCCGGCTCGATTCGCTGATTGTGGGCCGTGCATCGGCCATTTACGAACGTGGCGAAAAGCCTGAAGCAAAGTCTGAAAAATCCAGTGAAGAATAAAAAATAAGAGCTACTGGCGCTTGCTGCTACTTGTTTTCAAATACTTTTGTATCTGAAAACAATAGCCTGTAAGCGCTAGTAGCTATTAAATTTAAAAAGCAGCACCATGGCGGGCTGCTTTTTTTATGGGTTCACGCCATGCAGGGTGGCAAAGTAGGCCTGCAGCTCTTCAATGGCCTGCCGCACCTTGGCAGGTTGCGCATCGCGCTGCGGGGTGACGGCCCAGATGTCCAGCAGGCCCATGTCCCACTCTGGCAGCAGTTGCACCAGGCGGCCACTTTGCACGCTCTCGGTGACATCCATGGCCGAGAGCACCGCTACGCCCAGGCCTGCTTCGCACAGGGCTTGTACGGCCGTTTGGTGGTTGCTCAAGGCACGGGGCATGGCTTGTACGGTAAAGCGCTCACCGCTGTGTAGATGCTGCCAGATCAGCGCAAGCTGGTGTTGGTCGCGGTGGCTCAGCGTCAGCCAGGTGTCTTGCGCCAGGTGTGCGGGGTGCTGAGGAACTCCACCGCGTGCATGTATCCATGCAGGGGCAGCGCACAGCCAGTTGGGTGTGCTGGCCAGTTTGCGAGCCACCCAGTTGGAGTCGGCCTGCGGGCCAAAGCGCAGGGCCAGATCGACACGCGCCTGAATCAGATCGATGGGCACATCGTCCAGCAGCAAGCGCAGCCGCAGTTGCGGAAAACGCGCCAGCCAGGCTCCCAGCGCCGGGGCGGTATGGTGGGCAAAGCCCACGGGCGCAGCCAGACGCAGCTCGCCACTGGGAACTTGCTGCTCGGCGGCCAGTTCGGCGCGTGCGCGTTCGGCTGCAGCACTGAGCGTGGCGCACTGCACATAAAAGCGCTGGCCTGCATCGGTCAGGGAAATCTGCCGGGTAGAGCGGTGCAGCAGCGTGACGCCGCCTTCACGCTCCAGCTGACGGATGTGCTGGCTCACGGCAGAAGGGCTCATGCCCAGGCTGCGTGCAGCCGCAGTCATGGAGCCGTGCTGCACGACGGTGGCAAAAACTGCCATGCGTTTGAGATCGTCCATGCGCTCTATTGTGAAGTGCAGCTTCAAAGTGTTGGTGAAAACTGCGTGATTTTTTGCCGGTATTGCGTCTTAAGCTTCAGCAATTACTTCCCCATACAAGGAGTTTCGACATGAAAGTAGCGTTGATTGGAGCGACAGGTTTTGTAGGTGCTGCTGTTTTGCAGGAACTGGTGCAACGCGGTCATGAAGTGGTGGCGCTGGTGCGCGATCCAGCCAAGCTGCCCGCACAGGCGGGTGTGCAGGTGGTGCAGGCCGACGTAATGAACGCAGCCGCCGTGCAGCAGGCGGTGCGTGGCACGCAGGCCGTGCTCAGCACCTACAACGCGGGCTGGAACAATCCCAATATTTACGACGATTTTATGCGTGGCTCAGCGGCCATCGTGCAGGGTGTGAAAGCGGCAGGTGTAAAGCGCTATCTGGTGGTGGGTGGTGCGGGCAGTCTGTATGTGGCACCAGGTGTGCAGCTGGTAGATACACCCGAATTTCCTGCAGCCATCTACCCGGGCGCTTCTGCCGCGCGCGACATGCTCACGCAATTGCAAAAAGAAGACACCCTGGACTGGACTCTGCTCAGCCCAGCGGCGGGCTTTCACGCAGGCTCTGCAGCCCAGGCGCGTGGTCGCACCGGACAGTACCGTACTGGCAGTGATGCTCCGTTGATGCAGGAGGATGGGCAGCTGGGTGATATTTCTGTCCAGGACTTGGCGGTAGCGCTGGTCGATGCGCTGGAGCGCCAGTTGCACGTGCGTCAGCGTTTCACAGTTGCGTACTGACAGCTAAAGGGGCAAGTGCAGCGCAGCTGCAGCCCTTTGAAAGACGCGGCAACAATACAGGGGCACAGTCACTAGGCTGTGCTCTTTTTTTGTTCGGGTATGGCTGCTTCCAATACTGCTTCTTCTAATTTTCGTGCGTGGCTGAGCGTCAGTGCGCTGGCCATGGGTGCCTTTATTTTTAACACCAGCGAGTTTGTGCCTGTGGGCATGCTCAGCGACATTGGTGCCAGCTTTGGCATGCCAACCGAGCACGTGGGGCTGATGCTGACCATCTATGCCTGGGTGGTGGCACTGGCCTCGCTGCCGATGATGCTGCTGACGCGCAAGATAGAGCGACGCAGGCTGCTCATGGGCGTGTTTGCGCTGTTCATCGTCAGCCATGTAGCTTCGGGCATGGTGAGCAGTTTTGAGATGCTGATGGCCAGCCGCATTGGCGTGGCACTGTCACACGCGGTGTTCTGGTCCATCACGGCGGCTTTGGCGGTACGCATAGCCCCGGTGGGCAAGAAAGCGCAGGCGCTGAGCATGCTGGCCACGGGCACGACGCTGGCCATGGTGATGGGCATTCCCCTGGGGCGCGTGGTGGGCGACTGGCTGGGCTGGCGCACAACGTTTTGGGCCATTGGCGCTCTGGCCGTCGTGGTCATGCTGGTGCTGTCCAGACTGCTGCCTTTGCTGCCCAGTGAAAATTCAGGCTCTGCTTCCAGCATTCCCGTGCTGCTGCGCCGCCCTGCGCTGATGGCCATTTATGCCTTGCTGATTTTGGTGGTGACGGCGCAGTTCACCGTCTACAGCTATATCGAGCCTTTTGTGCAGGTGGTGGCAGGCTTGAGTGCGCATGTGACCACCGTGGTGCTGCTGCTGTTTGGCGGCATGGGCATTGTTGGCAGTGTCTTGTTCAGTGTGTATGGCGCGCGTTTTCCCAAAGGGTTCTTGCTGGTATCGATTGCGGCCATGGCTGCCAGCTTGCTGCTGCTGCTGCCAGTCAGCCAGCATGAAATGTCGCTGTATGCAATGTGCCTGGTCTGGGGCAGCGCCATGATGTGCATGGTGCTGGCCCTGCAGGCCAAGGTGCTGGCGCAGGCGCATGACGCCACAGACGTCGGCATGTCACTGTTTTCCGGCATCTTCAATATCGGCATTGGGGCCGGTGCGCTGCTGGGTAGCCAGGTGAGTCTGCATGCGGGCATGCAGCACATCGGCTGGGTAGGCGGCGTATTGGCCAGCGCCGCGTGTGTGTGGTGTGCGTTTGCCCAGCGGCGCTGGGGCAGGGCTGCCGGGGCAGGTGCCACGCAATAGCACAAGGAAAATTGCGCACCAGGAATGAGGTTTACATGTTGATGCTTATCAAATGATAACTATTCTCATATAATTTTCAATCCTGCAAGCTATCCCCAGACCGTTCTTGGTCCAGGTTCGCCAGCCATGTCACGAACTTTTTATCCGAGAACGCGTTATGCAACGAATGTCTGTGGGGGTGCGCCCTGTGGCTGCGGCTGCCATGTTGGCTTGTCTGTGGTCGTTTACTGCCCATGCTGCTGATCCCGTCTTGCCGTCGGTGACGGTGCAAGAGGCACAGGAAGCACTGGATCCTGCCCTTGTCCCTTACGCCACGGAGGTGGTAACCAAAGAGGACATTGAGCGCAAACAAATCCTGGATATTCGCGACGCAGTTCGCGACATGATCAATGTGGAAGTGCCTCGTGCGGCGCGCCGCGGCTCGGGCATCGGTGGCACGGCAGGGCGTGAAGGCAACACAGGATTTGAAATCCGTGGTCTGGGCGGCAACCGTGTGCAGACCCTGGTGGACGGCATTCCTCAGCCCGAATCCGATAGTTTCATGAACAGCCACAGCTTTGGGCGCGACTATGTCGACCCGCTGACGCTGGCTGGCATTGAGGTGCATAAAGGCGCCAGCGATGTCAGTTTTCCAGCAGGCGGCATTGCAGGCGTGGTGAATATGCGCACCTTGTCGCCCTATGACTTGCTGGGTGGCAGCAAAGATTTTGCAGGCCGCGCCCTGCTGGGCTGGCGCAGCGAAAACCAGGGGCGTACGCTGGGGCTGGCGCTGGCGGGCAAGGCTTCAGAGCAGTTGCAGTGGCTGGTTGCACTCAATGGCGACTGGAGTGACGAAGTCAGAACCATGGGCAAGGTAGGGGGCACTGGGCTGACCCGTACCAAGGCCAACCCAGAAGACAGCCAGCGCAGCTCGGCGCTGGCCAAGCTGGTGTTCAAGCCCGATGGCAGTCAGACCCATGTGTTCACGGTGGAGCATCGCCGCCAGGACACCGATATCAATAACTTGCACGACTTCAACAACGGCACGACCCGGTCGCACACTGAGTCTACGGACAGCCGCCGCACGCGTGTTTCTTTGCGCTCGGATTTTGCGCTGAACGCTCCAGCCGCCGATGCGCTACGCACCTATCTGGCCTGGCAGGACAGCAGCAACCGGCAACTGCTTGCGCTGGATACCACCACCGCCAACCGCATGCGCGTGCGCGACCATGCCTACGACGAGAGCATGCTGCAAGCGGGGGTACAGGCCTATAAGGCGCTGGGCATGCACCACCTGCAGTACGGCATGGATATGGCGCGCATGGACAACGAAACCAGCAGTCTGTCAACAGATGCGGGTGTGACGACTTCGGTGCCCAAAGGCCCGGACAGCCGCACGACACGATGGGGCGTTTTTGTAGAGGATCGCATCGAATGGGATGACTGGATGGTCAAGCCAGGCCTGCGCTATGAGTCGGTCAAGATAGACCCGGATGCTGGCAGCATCAACACCGGAGCATCGGGTGCCACGCTGGCCAGCAAGCGTTTCAGCGCGTGGCTGCCTCAGTTGGGTACGCAATTGAAGCTGGGGGGCGGGGTGCAGGCCTTTGCCAATTACCAGCGTGGCTTCCGTGCTCCGTCGTCAGGGGAGATGAACAATTACTTCGGCAACATCACGCCGTTTTATGGCTACTACATCCTGCCCAACCCCAATCTGAAGGCTGAGACCAGCAACAACTTTGAGCTGGGCCTGCGCGATGCAGAGGGCCTCTTCCAGTGGGAGGCCTCGGCTTTCTATGGTCGCTATCGCAACTTCATCGAGCGCTACGCCGATGCCGGCACGCTGCCCAGCAATCCGGCCGTGACCCTGCAGCAATCGCGCAACCAGGCCAAAGCCACCATCAAAGGGTTTGAGCTCAAAGGCAAGGCCCAAGTGGGCCAGTCCTGGGGCGGTGTGTGGCAGGTGCATGGCGGCTATGGCTACACCAAGGGTACGGGCGAGGATGGCAGCGGCCTGGAAAGCATTGCCCCGCACCAGTTGAAGCTGGGCGTGGGCCAGCAGGCAGCCAACTGGCGCTGGGAGCTGGCTGCCAGCCACAGTGCAGGCAAAAAGAAGAGCGATTTACCCACAGGCTCGCGCAGCCTGTTCCTGAGCCCCTCCTACACCGTGCTGGACTGGACCGCACAGGTGGCGCTGCGCAAAGACTTGCGCCTGAACGTGGGGCTGTACAACCTGACCGACAAAAAGTACTGGAACTGGTCGGATGTGCGTGGTGTGACAGCTGCGGCTGAGCGCGCTGCGATTGATGCCTACAGCCAGCCAGGGCGCAACGTACGCGTCTCGATGGTGCTGGATTTCTAAGGTGTGTGCCCAAGCGCTCGCTCTCAGCCACTGAGTGCGAGCGCTTTTTGTTTGCTTTATTTTCTAATCAGGAGCTACGCAATGAACGCCATGATTGATTCTTCTTTGGCTGATCACGCAGCCATCCGTTGTGCTTTTGTTCAGGCACGTGCCAATGGCTTGCGCGCCAAAGATGCAGCCCAAGCCATCGGCTCGAGCGAAGGCGCTGTGATAGCCGCCCATGTGGGCCAGCATGAGCAGCCGCTGAAAGCCCAGGCGCTCAAGCCAGAGTGGTTTGAAATTTTGTCGGCGCTGGAGCCTTGTGGCGACTTGATGGCACTGACCCGCAATGAATCGGTAGTGCACGAAAAAGATGGGGTCTACAAAGGCTTCAGCCGCGAAGGCCAGGTTGCTCTGTGCAACAACGATGACATTGATCTGCGTATTTTCTTTTTCCAGTGGCACGCTGGTTTTTACGTGACCGAGACTGGGCGTGATGGCAAGGTGATGCGCAGCCTGCAGTTTTTTAACAAGCACGGTGTGGCGGTACATAAAATTTATGCACGCGAGGCCACCAACCTGCAGGCACTGGAGGCCGTAGTCACCCGCTTTGTGGATGCGCGGGCGGATTACCAGTTCGTGCCAGCCGCCGCCCCGGCGGCGGTTGCTGATGACAGCAGCATGGACGCCGAAGGCCTGCGCACGGCATGGGCTGCCATGCAGGACACACACGACTTCTTTGGCATGCTCAAAAAATTTGGCTGTGAGCGCCAGCAAAGTTTCCGGTTGACGCAGGGGCTGTACAGCGAGGCATTGCATCTGAATGCCGTGACACCCCTGCTGGAGCAGTCCGCAGCAACAGCATTGCCCATCATGGTGTTTGTAGGCAGCAAGGGGTGCATCCAGATTCATTCCGGGCCTGTCAAGCAGGTCAGGCCCATGCAGTCTGCGGGCGGCGCGGACTGGATCAATGTGCTGGATCCTGGCTTTAGCCTGCATCTGCGCCGTGACCTGATCACCAGTGCCTGGCTGGTGCGCAAGCCGACATCGGACGGCATTGTGACTTCGGTCGAGCTGTTTGATGCCAGTGGTGATGTGGTGGCCATGTTCTTTGGTGTGCGCCACCCGGGCGAGCCAGAGCTGACAGCATGGCGTGATCTGGCCGAAAACTTGCCACGCGCCTGAGGAGACAGTGATGGCTGCAGAACTCTCTCGTCGCCAATGGCTGGCACTGGCAGCTGGTGCAGGTAGCGCCCTGTCGTTGCCCGCAGGCTGGGCACAGTCTGCCCAGCGTCCGGTGCAGCGCCTGATTACCGTGGGCGGTGCTGTCACTGAAGTTGTCTACGCTTTGGGCGCTCAGTCTTTGCTGGTGGCAACCGATACCACCAGCCTGTACCCGGAAGCTGCGAACCGCACGCCCAAGGTGGGATATCTGCGGCAATTGTCTGCAGAGGGGCTGCTTTCACTGCGACCCGATGCCATCGTCGGGGCCGCCGAGGCAGGGCCGGCCATTGTGCTGGAGCAAGTCAGGGCGGCAGGGGTGCGTGTGGAATTGATTGCTGCAGACCATAGCTTTGCAGAAGTATTGCGCAAGGTACAAACCGTGGGCCGTATTACTGGGCGTGAGGGGCAGGCCCAAACATTGGCCACGCAGTTGAAAGCGCAGTGGGCACAGGTGCAAAGCACCGTGGCACAGGCTCAGCGCAAACCCAAGGCTTTGTTCATCCTGTCGCACAGTGGTGCCCCGTTGGTGGCTGGCCGGGGCACTGCTGCCCACGCCTTGCTGAGCTTGGCGGGGGCCCAGAATGTGGTGCAGCAGTTTGAGGGCTACCGGCCACTGACGGCGGAGGCCATGGCTGCCGCTGCACCAGATGTGCTGGTCAACAGCACCCAGGGCATTGAAGCCTTGGGTGGTGTGGATGCTTTTTGGCGCAGGCCAGAACTGGCGTTGACCCCGGCCTTTGCCCGCAAGGCGCTGGTGATGATGGAGGCGAGCCAGCTGCTGGGATTTGGACCTCGTCTGCCTGAAGCGGTGTCTCAGCTGCACAGCCAGATGCTGAAAGCCACGGCATGACATCGTTCTGGCGCTTGCCCAGTGGCCGCCTGCATCCTCAGGTGGTCATTGGCGGTGGGGTTGTAGTGACGTTGCTGGCATTGATTCTGGGGAGCACACAGGGCGCTTACGCGATTGCTCCCTCTCAGTTGCTCTCTGTGCTGTGCAATGGGCTACTGGGGGGCAGCACGTCCAGCACCGAGCATCTGGTCTTCATGAACATTCGCCTGCCACGTCTCCTGCTTGGGCTGGTGGCAGGTGCAGGTCTGGGCCTGGCGGGGGCGTTGATGCAGGGCATGTTCCGCAATCCTCTGGCAGACCCCGGTTTGATCGGGGTCAGTGGTGGTGCAGCGCTGGCAGCAGCTTGCGCCATTGTGCTGGGACCGCTGTGGTTTGCCTCTTTGGGATTCACCCTCGGAAGCTGGACGCTGGCCGTCAGCGCGTTCATCGGAGGGGCGGCGGTAACGCTGCTGATTTATGGGCTGGCGCAATCGTCTGGCGGCACGCGTGTGGGGTTGATGCTGCTGGCAGGCATTGCCGTGAATGCGCTGGCAGGTGCTGGCCTGGGGTTCCTGAGCTATATCTCCAATGACGAGCAATTGCGCAACGTGCAGCTGTGGCTGATGGGCAGCTTGGGCCATGCGCGCTGGGCGACTGTCTGGCTGGTGGGCTGTGTGGTTGCGCTGTGTACCGTGGCGGCCATGGCACTGGCCCGCCCGCTCAACGCCATTGCTCTGGGTGAAGCGCAGGCGCAGTTGCTGGGGGTGCCCGTGGAGCGCACCAAACGCTATGCCATTGTGGTGACTGCGCTGGCAGTGGGATCGGTCACATCTGCCACCGGCGTAATTGGTTTTATTGGGTTGGTGGCACCGCATTGGGTGCGCCTGGTGGCAGGGCCGGATCATCGCTTGGTATTGCCAGGCTCTGCCTTGCTGGGGGCCAGCTTGGTGCTGGTGGCTGATGCGGTGGCGCGCACGGTCGTGCAGCCGGCAGAAATGCCATTGGGTGTGCTGACGGCTTTTATTGGAGTACCCCTGTTTTTGCTGATGCTGCGCCAGTTCAGGAACAAGTTATGACCGATGCCGTGAACAGTTTGTGCTGCGAGCACCTGCAGGTCACTGCACACGCGCAGGGCGATACCCTGGCACAGGTGCATGCCAGCGTGCAGTCTGGGCGTTTTACTGCCATCTTGGGGCCTAACGGGGCTGGTAAAAGCAGCCTGATGTCCATCTTGGTGGGATTGCGTAAGCCCTCGGCAGGCCGTGTTGTATTCAAAGGGCGTGCGCTGCAGCAATGGCCGGCAGCCGTTTTGGCCCAGCACATGGCGTTCATGGCGCAAGACACGCAGGTGGCATTCAGCTTTACCAGCCAGGAGGTGGTGGAGATGGGGCGCTACCCGCACCGCCATCACCCCAAAGCGGACGAAGCACACGTCGTGCAGTGCGCCATGCAAGCCACGGGTGTGATGCATCTGGCAGACCGGGAGGTGGCTACCTTGTCAGGTGGCGAGCGTGCCAGAGTGCATCTGGCAAGGGCGCTGGCTCAGGCGTGGCACCCTTTGCCCGACGGCAGCGCGCGCTGGCTGTTGCTCGATGAGCCCACGGCGGCTTTGGATTTGCAGCACCAGCATGCCTGCATGCAGTTGCTGCGCCAGCGTGCCGACCAGGGCTTTGGGGTGGTGGCCGTGCTGCATGACCTGAATCTGGCACTGCGTTATGCCCACGATGTGGTGGTGGTACCGGGGGGCGGGCAGGCCGTCCTCATGGGGCGGTGCCAGGATGTGCTGACACCTCAGTGCATTGAGCAAGTGTGGGGGGTGCGTGGAGAGTTGCTGCTCATGCAAGATGGTGTGCAGCAGTATGTGTTTGGCGCAGCGCCTGCAGCGGCGGCATGAACGCGAAAAAAAAGCTTCTAGCCTTTACGCAGTAAGGGGTAGAAGCTAATTTGGCGGTTTTTTGAACGAAAAGCTGCTTGCTCAACAGCGATGTATCGAGGCTCGTGCTCAGCCGTGCATGCCCATGCCCAGGCGGTGGGGCAGCACCTCTTGCAAGATGGTGGTCGAAATTTCTTCGATGGATTTGGTGGTGGTGGACAGCCAGCTGACACCTGCGCGGCGCATCATGGCTTCGGCTTCATGCACTTCGCTGCGACAGTTTTCCAGACTGGCGTAGCGTGAGTTGGGACGGCGCTCGTTGCGTATGGTAGACAGCCGGACGGGGTCAATCGTCAGGCCAAACAGCTTTTTCTTGATGGGCTCCAGCGCTGGAGGCAGCTTTTTGCGCTCAAAGTCTTCAGGAATCAGCGGGTAATTGGCTACTTTAAGACCAAATTGCATGGCCAGATACAGGCTGGTGGGGGTCTTGCCCGAGCGGCTCACACCAACCAGCACCACGTCTGCGCCCGTCAGGTCATGGTTGGTCTGACCGTCATCGTGGGCCAGCGTGTAGTTAATGGCCTCCATGCGGTCCAGATATTCCTTGCTCTGGCTGATATCACTGAAGCGGCCCACACGGTGCTGGCTTTTCATGCCCAGCTCTTCTTCCAGCGGCTGTACAAAGGTGCCAAACATGTCCATCAGCAAGCCTTTGCAGTGATCGGCAATCACTGTCACCACTTCCTGATTGACCAAAGTGCTAAAGACAATCGGCTTTTTGCCTTCCACTTCGCCTGTGTGGTTGATCTGGCGCACCGCCTGATGGGCCTTGTCTACCGTATCTACAAAGGGAATGCGCACGATGCGTGGCTTGATGTCAAACTGGGTCATCAAAGCCGTACCAAAAGTCTCGGCGGTGATCCCGGTGCCATCAGAAATAACGAATACGGTGCGCGTGTGCATGGGTAAGCAATTCCATTTAAATCAAACCCCGGTGTTACGGTGAAAAACTCCGACCGGGCCTACAATAGCGCCCATTATTCCCAATTTCGCTCGCATGCTGATCGATGACCGACAACCAGAACATCCAAGTTGTCGTCGAAAACATGTGAGATCACCAGTGAGCGTGCTTGTTGGGCAGGCTGCTGGAGCGTCCGGTTTTTAACTTTGGAGCCTTCCCATGTCTAACCGATTTGAAGCGGCCGCTTTGGTCGTTCCTTTCGAAAACTTGCGCATGAGCGACGTTGAGGTTGTTGGCGGTAAAAACGCCTCCCTCGGCGAGATGATTTCCCAACTGCCACAGGGCGTGCGTGTGCCTACGGGCTTTGCCACCACCGCCCATGCCTTCCGCCAGTTTCTGGCTTTTGAAGGGCTGGCTGACAAAATCTCGGCCAAGCTGGCAGCACTGGATGTTGAAGACGTGCGTGCACTGGCTCAGGTGGGTGCAGAAATCCGTGCGCTGGTGGAAGCCCAGCCTTTCCCTGCAGATCTGGAAGCCGCTATCCGCGCCGCTTTCATCACACTGCACGGTGGCAATGAAGCGGCTTCGTTTGCGGTGCGCTCTTCAGCCACTGCAGAAGACTTGCCCGATGCCTCGTTTGCCGGTCAGCAAGAAACTTTCCTGAACGTGGTGGGCATTGAAGATGTGCTGCACAAGATGAAGGAAGTGTTTGCCTCGCTGTACAACGACCGCGCCATCTCGTACCGCGTGCACAAGGGCTTTGAACACGATGTGGTCGCCCTGTCTGCAGGTGTGCAGCGCATGGTGCGCTCTGACCTGGGCGCAGCTGGCGTGATGTTCACCATCGACACCGAATCTGGCTTTGAAGACGTGGTGTTCATCACTTCCAGCTATGGCCTGGGCGAAACCGTGGTGCAAGGTGCCGTGAACCCCGATGAGTTCTACGTGCACAAGCCCATGCTCAAGGCTGGCAATAACGCGCTGATCCGCCGCAACCTGGGCTCCAAGCTGATTCAGATGGTGTTCTCTACACCGGAAGAAAAAGCCGCTTCGGGCAAGCTGGTCAAGACCACGGACGTGGCTCCCGAATTGCGCAACCGTTATTCGCTGACCGATGCTGACGTGCAAGAACTGGCCAAGTACGCGCTGGTCATTGAAGAGCACTATGGCCGTCCCATGGACATTGAGTGGGGCAAAGACGGCACCGACGGTCATCTTTACATCCTGCAAGCCCGCCCTGAAACCGTGAAAAGCCAGGCCAAGGGTCAGGCTGAGTTGCGTTACAAACTCAAGGGCACAGGCAATGTGCTGGCCGAAGGCCGCGCCATTGGCCAAAAGATTGGTACTGGCCGCGTGCGTCTGGTGTCTGACATTGCGCAGATGGACCAGGTACAGGCTGGCGACGTGCTGGTGACCGACATGACGGACCCCAACTGGGAGCCCGTGATGAAGCGTGCTGCCGCCATCGTGACCAACCGCGGTGGCCGTACCTGCCACGCGGCGATCATTGCGCGTGAACTGGGGATTCCTGCTGTTGTGGGCTGTGGTGATGCCACTGCCCGCTTGAAGGACGGCACCTTGGTGACCGTGTCTTGCTCTGAAGGCGATACCGGCAAGATCTATGACGGTTTGATCGAAACCGAAGTGACTGAAGTGGTGCGCGGCGAAATGCCTGAGATCAGCACCAAGATCATGATGAACGTGGGCAACCCCCAGCTGGCCTTTGACTTTGCACAGTTGCCCAACCAGGGCGTGGGGCTGGCTCGTCTGGAGTTCATCATCAATAACAACATTGGTGTGCACCCCAAGGCTATTTTGGACTACCCAGCGGTGGATCCTGACCTGAAGAAGGCCGTGGAATCGGTGGCACGAGGCCACGCTTCTCCGCGTGCGTTCTATGTAGACAAGGTTGCTGAAGGTGTGGCCACCATTGCTGCAGCGTTCTGGCCCAAGCCGGTGATCGTGCGCATGTCGGACTTCAAGTCCAACGAATACCGCAAGCTGATCGGTGGCAGCCGCTATGAGCCCGAGGAAGAGAACCCGATGCTGGGTTTCCGTGGTGCAGCACGTTACATCTCTGAAGACTTCGGTGAGGCCTTCAAGATGGAATGCGAAGCCCTGCGCCGCGTGCGTGAAGACATGGGTCTGACCAATGTGCAGATCATGATTCCTTTCGTGCGTACCTTGAAGCAGGCTGAGCGCGTCACCACCATGCTGGGCGAAAACGGCCTCAAGCGCGGTGAGAACGAGCTCAAGCTGATCATGATGTGCGAAGTGCCTTCCAACGCCATTTTGGCCAATGAGTTCCTGGAGTTCTTCGACGGCTTCTCGATCGGCTCCAACGACTTGACGCAGCTGACGCTGGGTCTGGATCGTGACTCGGGTCTGGAATTGCTGGCGCAAGACTTTGATGAGCGCGATCCTGCGGTCAAGAAGATGCTGGAGCTGGCGATTGACGCTTGTCTGGCCAAGGGCAAGTACGTGGGTATCTGCGGACAGGGCCCTTCGGACCACCCTGACTTCGCCAAGTGGCTGGCAGACAAGGGCATTGTGTCGATTTCGCTCAATCCCGACACCGTGATCGACACCTGGCAAAATCTGGCTGGCTAAACCAGTGAAAGGCCTGTGATGCAGCTGTCTGAACACGATATGCATGACGGGCCTCAGTCAACCTCTGTAAGCGGGGGGCAGATGCCACCCGACTTGCACGACACACACCACCTGTGGCTCAAGGCAGTTTTGCTGGCGGTCTGGGTGGTGTTTTCTTTTGGTGTGTGCTTTTTTGCACGGGACTTGCAGGCATGGGCGCAAGGCTGGCAGCTGGGCTACTGGATGGCCGCCCAAGGGGCAGTCCTGATGTTCATGCTGATCGTGCTGGTTTACTGTGTGGTGATGGATGCTTTTGAGCGCACGGGTGCACAAAACAGCCAGGAAGATTTGATCGCCACACACACTCCCCATGTCCATTCTGACCGGCGCTAGCAACGCCTCTTCTTCTCGCGCTCGTGCCTATTTGTGGCGTGTTCACCGGCTGGTAGGCCTGTATTGCCTGTGCGTGATTGCATTTTTGCTGCTGATGTACTGGGCTGAGCGGCAAGGACTCTCGCGCCATTGGATCGGCCCTATCTTTCTGTTTATACCGGTCATGGTGTATGCCGCCATCGGGGTGTGGGGGCGCACCAGCGATGCCGATGAGTATTACGTCGCGGGACGCCGTATTCCTCCCATGTACAACGGCATGGCCGCCGCTGCAGACTGGATGAGCGCCGCCTCATTCATCAGTTTGTCCGGGGCTTTGTATCTGCAAGGGTTTGGCGGCTCCAGCGGGCAGCCGGGAGGGCTGGCCTATCTACTGGGGTGGACCGGGGGATTCTGTCTGGTGGCCATGCTGGTTGCACCGCATTTGCGGGCGATGAATCTCTACACCCTGCCAGATTTTTTTCAGCAGCGTTTTGGCGGGCACTGGCCGCGAATCATTGCCGCCCTGGCTTCGATCGTGTGCTCATTTACCTATGTAGTGGCACAAATTTATGGCGTTGGCCTGATCGCATCTCGCCTGACGGGGGTGCAGTTTGAAATTGGCATCATGCTGGGGCTGGGCGGGGTACTGTTGTGCTCTTTTTTAGGGGGCATGCGTGCGGTGACCTGGACACAGGTGGCGCAGTACGTAGTGATTCTGCTGGCATTTTTGATTCCGGTGTCGTGGCTCGCGTACAAGCAGCTGGGCAACCCGGTGGCGGCTGTGGCCTATGCAGGACAGCTGCAAAAAATTGCGGAACTGGAAGAGCGGCTGCTGGTATCACCCGAAGAACTGGCTGTGCAGCAAGCGTACAGCGACCGCGCCGATATGCTGGAGGCCAAGCTGCAGGATGTGCCTCTGGCCCTGGAGCGTGAGCGGCTGGTGTTGCATGAACGCATCCGCTACCTGCGCTCGGTCAACAGCGATGTGGGGCAAATCGTGGCAACCAGCCGTGAATATGCCAATTTGCCGCGCAACGCACAGACGGCTGA
This sequence comes from Comamonas avium, assembly GCF_014836675.1. Lineage (GTDB taxonomy): Bacteria > Pseudomonadota > Gammaproteobacteria > Burkholderiales > Burkholderiaceae_C > Comamonas > Comamonas avium. Next base: position 135,791 of record NZ_JACSQK010000004.1, on the reverse strand, counting down.
ACAGCAGTGGCGCCAGCAACTGCAGGAGTACCGGGAGCGTGCCCAGCCGCTGTCGGGTTTGCCACGCCACAGCCAGCCGTTTGGGGGCAATCCTGATGGCACGGAGCAAGAGCAAAAGCAGTTCAATGATGAACGTAATAATTTCTTGGCACTGATGTTTTGCCTGATGCTGGGCACTGCAGGCTTGCCGCATTTGCTCACCCGCTACTACACCGTGCCCTCGGTTTCGGGCGCGCGCACCTCGGTGGCATGGACGCTGTTCTTTATTGGCGTGCTGTACTTGTCGGCGCCGGCCCTGGCGGCCCTCATCAAGCTGGAGGTGATGAACAATTTGGTGGGTGTGCGCTTTGATGAACTGCCCAGCTGGATTGCCCAGTGGGCGCGGGTGGATGCGTCGCTGCTGTCTGTGGAAGATGTGAACCACGACGGGATTTTGCAGTTTGGCGAGCTGCGTCTGGGCGCCGACCTCATCATGCTGGCCACGCCTGAAATTGGTGGGCTGCCCTATGTGATTGCGGGCTTGGTGGCTGCCGGGGGGCTGGCTGCGGCGCTGTCTACGGCGGATGGCTTGCTGCTCACCATCAGCAACGCGCTGGTGCGTGACCTGAATTTCCAGAAACGCTCTGGCAGGACGTCACCAGAGCAGCGGGTGATTTTGTCGAAATTTGTGTTGATGGCGGTGGCCTTGCTGGCCGCCTGGGTGGCCGGACAGCGGCCTTCAGACATTTTGCCGATGGTGGCAGCTTCATTTTCTCTGGCAGCTTCTGCATTTGTACCGGCGATGGTCCTGGGAATTTTTTGGCGCGGTGTGACGCGCTGTGGCGCCGTCTTTGGCATGCTGGCAGGGCTGGGTATCACCCTTTACTACATGCTTTCACACGCAAAACTGGTTCAGCAGTGGGTGCCCAGCATGTTGCTGGCAGATGGTCTGTGGTGGGGGCTGCAGCCTATTTCGGCTGGCGTATTTGGCGTGTTTCTGGGTGTGATCGTGACGGTATCAGTGAGTATGCTGACAGCCCATTCATATCAAAAGAAGTAGCTGTTATCGCTTGATCCACTTGTGTTTCAAATATAAAACTATCTGAAATCATTGCTGATAAAGCGTTGAATGCTATAGATAATAGTCTGACGGATTCCTTCCCAACATGGATTGCCCCAATGCTGGCTGCACATGATGTATGCGATGCTTGATTTCAAACAAGCAAAGGGACGAGCACATGAACGCGCTTTTGATCAAGACGGAGCAAGGTCAGCAAGCTTTTAAGGCACGCAGCGCGCAGTTGGCGGGGAAGTTACGTTCGGCATACTTGCTGTTTGATGGGCAGCGTACGGTGCAAGATGTCCTCAAGGCCACGCAGGGGCTGGGCGTGACTTTGCAAGATATTGATGCCCTGCAGCAAGCGGGCCTGCTCGCTGCCATGCAGCCCTTGCCAGCCGAGCTGGAACCAGTGGCATTGGCCAAGCTGCGCACCCCTCAGGAGCGCTACCGCGATGCCTATCCTTTGGCAGTGGCCTTGACGGGCAAGCTGGGCTTGTCGGGTTTCCGTCTTAATTTATCGGTGGAAGGTGCAACCGGTTATGAAGCACTGGCGGCAGTGGCGCCCAAAATCAAAGAAGCGGTTGGGCAGCAAGCGTATGTATCTCTGGAGCAGGCGCTGTTTGCTTGAGTTTGAGTGCAATGCCAGAAAAAACAAAAGCGGCCTGTCTCAGACAGGCCGCTTTTACTTGGCAATGATGGATCGCTGGGGCTTAGACGGCCAGCAACTCCACATCAAACTTGAGCGTAGCGTTGGGGGGAATCACACCGCCAGCGCCGCGGGCACCATAGCCCAGCTCTGAAGGAATGATCAGCGTGCGCTTGCCGCCAACCTTCATGCCTTGCACACCTTGGTCCCAGCCCTTGATGACCATGCCGGCGCCCAAGGTGAACACGAAGGGGTCGTTGCGGTCCTTGCTGGAGTCGAACTTGGCACCTTGCTGGCCATCTTTGTACAGCCAGCCGGTGTAGTGCACAGTGACGCGCTTGCCGCGTGTGGCTTCAGCACCTTCACCGACCACGGTGTCTTCCATCTGCAAAACGGGGGCTGCTTTGGTGGACAGCAGTTCCACTTCAAATTTCAGCGTGGCGTGAGGAGGGATCACACCGCCTGCGCCTTGAGCGCCATAGCCCAGTTGTGCTGGGATGATCAAGGTGCGCTTGCCACCGACCTTCATGCCTTGCACGCCCTCATCCCAGCCGCGAATCACCATGCCTTCGTCCAGCGAAAACTCAAAAGGCTCGCGGCGGTCCTTGCTGGAGTCAAACTTGGCGCCTTGCTGGCCGTCTTGAAAGAGCCAGCCTGTGTAGTGCACCTTTACATCAGCGCCGCTGATGGCTTCGGCGCCTTCACCGACAACGGTATCTTCGTATTGCAGGCCAGAGGCAGTGGTGGTCAGTGCCATGGGAGGGTTCCTTGTTCAGAGTTCTCAAATAAAAACAGGCACTGTGAGTGCCTGTTTGAGTGGGTGGCAGCAAAGGTGCTGCCACGAGGCTGGTGCCTAGATTACTTCTTCGCGCGGGCGGCTGCCCAGCGTGTGGCAAAAGCCTGTAGATCGCTAAGGCGCTTGAGCAAATCCTGTCCCGATGGGGTGACGGTGTAGCCGTCATTGCCATGCTCCATCAAACCCTCTTCACGCAGCTCTTTGATGCGGGTGTTCAAAGTATTGGGAGTGATACCGCCCACGCTGTCTTGCAACAAACGGAAGGTCTGGGGGTGGCCATCACGCAGTGCCCACAGTACGCGCAGTGCGTAGCGGCGCTCGAGTTTTTCGAGCAACTGATTGATAGCGGCGTTTTCCTTAGAGCTCATGGACGCTTCTCCTTGCGCTGAGATGGGGGATGGAGCGGGCCGCATTAGGCACCGAACCAAGTTGGTTGGACTATAGCTTTGAATCTTGTCTGCTACAAGTTTAGTAGCTCGTCGCTAAGAATCGCTAGGCTGTAAAGCCGGAAAATCGTCAAATAACATGCTTTTGTTGCTGCGCAGCCACGTTCTAAAGGCTGGGCACTCATCTTCGGGGATGGCCGGACTAGCGAATGCATGGGTGGCGGCTACAGCGTAGCTTTCTAAAATTGTGGATTGACAGGGGAAACCCTGATCGCGTGCCAGTGCCGCTGTTTGAAGCTTTTTGCCACCATGACCGACCCCGTTGTTTCCGATATTCCCGTTTCCAGCCCCTCTAAATCACTACCGTTGCAAGGCATTCGTGTCGTGGAATTCAGCCATATGGTGATGGGACCTGCTTGTGGCATGGTTCTGGCCGATTTAGGGGCTGAGGTCATCAAGGTGGAGCCCCTGGCGGGCGACTTGACGCGCAACCTCTTGGGGGCAGGTGCGGGTTTTTTCCCCATGTTCAACCGCAACAAGAAAAGCGTTGCGATTGATCTGCGCCAGCCTCAAGGGCTGCAGGCTGCTATTCGCCTGGCATCCACCGCTGACGTGGTGCTGCAGAACTTCAAGCCTGGAGTGATGAAAAAGTATGGGCTGGATTACGCCACGCTGTCGAAGTTGAATCCCAGCATGATCTATGTGAACCACACTGGTTTTCTGCCCGGACCTTATGAACACCGCACTGCGCTGGATGAGGTGGTGCAGATGATGGGTGGGCTGGCGTACATGACGGGTCGGCCCGGAGACCCCTTGCGCGCAGGCTCCAGTGTCAACGACATCATGGGGGGCATGTTTGGGGCTATTGGTGCCTTGGCGGCCTTGATGCAGCGTGCGCAAACTGGCAAAGGGCAGGAGATTGATTCGGCGTTGTTTGAAAACAATGTGTTCTTGGTGGGCCAGCACATGATGCAGTACGCAGTCACGGGTCAGCCAGCGGCACCGATGCCGGAGCGCATTTCGTCCTGGGGCCTGTACGACGTGTTCAGCGTCAAAGACGGCGAGCAGATTTTCCTGGCGGCTGTCAGCGATGCTCAGTGGCGTACTTTCTGTACCGCCTTGGGTTTTGAAGATATGGCGGCAGACCCATTGCTGCAAACCAATAATGACCGTGTGCGGGCACGCGCCACGCTGATGCCACAGCTGCGCCGCCGCCTTGAGGGCCTGAGCGCAGCGCATCTGGCGCAAGTGTTTGAAGCGCACCAGCTGCCATTTGCGCCTATCTCGCGGCCTGAGCAATTGCTGGATGACCCACATTTGCTGGCGACGGGGGGCTTGGCGGATGTCGTGCTGAGCGATGGTGATCTGGCGGGCCAGACGGCCAAGACCACGCTGCTACCCATTCGCATGGATGGAGAGCGTTTGGGTGTGCGCAGCAATCCGCCCAAGCCAGGAGAGCATACGCAAGTGCTGTTGCAGTCTTTGGGCTACACGCAGCAAGAGATTGATGCACTGCTGCAATCGAATGCGATTGCCTGAAATGAGGATGCGTTTTGACGCTGACGCCAAAAGCGCTTGCAGGGATTGAATTTCAGGAGTTTTGGAAAGACAAATAAAAAAAGGAGACCGCTGGGTCTCCTTTTTTTGTAGCTGCACTGACCTGCCTTGGCAGGCAGGTGGCAAGCCTTACAGCGAATCGATAAAGCTGCGCAGCTTGTCCGAGCGGCTGGGGTGCTTGAGCTTGCGCAGCGCCTTGGCTTCTATTTGACGGATGCGCTCGCGCGTTACGTCAAACTGCTTGCCCACTTCTTCCAGTGTGTGGTCGGTAGACATTTCGATACCGAAACGCATGCGCAGCACCTTGGCTTCACGGGGGGTCAGGCCATCCAGGATGTCCTTGACCACATCGCGCAGGCCGGCTTGCATGGCGGCTTCGATAGGGGCCGTGTTGGCCTGGTCTTCGATGAAGTCGCCCAGATGGCTGTCGTCGTCATCGCCAATCGGAGTTTCCATCGAGATGGGCTCCTTGGCGATCTTCATGATCTTGCGGATCTTGTCCTCTGGAATTTCCATCTTCTCGGCCAAGATGGATGCATCGGGCTCGAAACCAAACTCTTGCAAGTGCTGGCGCGAAATGCGGTTCATCTTGTTGATGGTCTCGATCATGTGCACAGGGATACGGATCGTGCGGGCCTGGTCCGCAATCGAGCGGGTAATGGCCTGGCGGATCCACCATGTGGCGTAGGTCGAGAACTTGTAGCCGCGGCGGTATTCAAACTTGTCCACGGCCTTCATCAAGCCGATGTTGCCTTCCTGAATCAAGTCCAGGAACTGCAGACCACGGTTGGTGTACTTTTTCGCAATCGAGATCACCAGGCGCAAATTGGCCTCGATCATTTCCTTCTTGGCAAAACGGCTGTTGCGTTCGCCTTCGTTCATGCGCTTGTTAATGCCCTTGAGCTCTTCCAAGGGCACGACCACGCGCGACTGAAGGTCGATCAGGTTTTGCTGCAGCTCTTGCACTGGTGGAATATTGCGGCTGAGCACATTGCTCCATGGCTTGCCGGCGTTGGCATGCTCTTCCACCCACTTGAGATTGAGCAGGTTCGGTGGGAATTCCTTGATAAAGGTTTCCTGTGGCATGCGGCACTTGTCCACGATGATCTTGCGCAGCTCGCGTTCCTTCTTGCGCACATCGTCCACTTGCGCACGCACCAGATCACACAGCTTTTCAATCGTCTTGGCGGTGAAGCGGATGGTCATCAGCTCTTCAGTGATGAGTTTTTGCACCTTGTTATAGGTGGGCGAACCCCAGCCATCCTTGTCGTAGGCCTTGCGCAGCTTCTCGAAGTTCTCGGCAATCTTGTCAAAGCGCGAAAGGGCTTCGTTCTTGAGCTCTTCCAGCTTCTTGGTCAGTGCCTTGGAGCCACCCTTGCCGTCGTCGTCGTCTTCTTCGTCGTATTCGTCGAAGTCTTCTTCGGCCACGTAGTCATCGTTTTCGTTGGCATTCACAAAGCCGTCAACGATGGTCGAAATAACCACCTTGCCTTCGCGAATGTCAGCGGCCATGCCCAGCACTTCAGCAATGGTGGCTGGCGATGCAGAGATCGCTTCCATCATGGCCATCAAGCCGCCTTCAATGCGCTTGGCAATTTCGATTTCGCCTTCGCGCGTCAGCAGCTCAACCGTACCCATTTCGCGCATGTACATGCGAACAGGGTCGGTGGTGCGGCCAAATTCGGAATCCACGGTGGACAAAGCGGCTTCGGCTTCTTCTTCCGCTTCTTCTTCGGTGGTGGCTGACTGGCCGGTGTTGTTGAGCAGCAGGGTTTCGGCGTCGGGCGTTTGCTCGTACACCGCAACACCCATGTCGTTCAACATGGAGACCACGACTTCCAGCGTTTCAGCGTCCACCAGCTTATCGGGCAGGTGGTCGTTGATTTCAGCGTGGGTCAGGTAACCGCGTGTCTTGCCCAGCTTGATCAGCATCTTCAGGCGCTGACGGCGGGTGTTCAGCTCGTCTTCGGTCAGAACGGTTTCGTCCAGACCAAATTCCTTCATCAAGGCGCGCTCTTTGGCCTTGCTGATCTTCATGCGCAGGGGCTTGACCTTTTCAGGGGTTGCCGTGTCTGAAGCAGCTGTCTCGGCTTCAGGTTCAGCGTCGGCTTCGATTTCCAGGTCGGCATCAAAGTCGCCCATGTCTTCGTCGTCGCCAGACTCTTCCTTGGCCTTGGGCTTGCGGCCACGTTTGGCAGGGGTCTTTGCTTCTTCAGTGACCTTGGCCGCCTTTGCAGGAGCTTTTTTGGCTACAGCAGCTTTGGGCTCCGCATCTTTAGACGCAGCCGCCTTTTTGGCAGCGGGCTTTTTGGCGGCAGGTGCTTCGTCAGCGTCCGCTTTCTTGCGGGCACGCTTGGGAGCAGCATCAGCCAGTAGCGCATCGGCCATGGCTTTGAGTTCGGCTTGGGACAGGGTCGCCATATCGGAATCTTTCTTGGAAGCGGCTGCCTTGGATGTCGTGGCAGACGGCTTCTTCACGGCTGCTGCTGCAGCAGCTTTGGGCGCGGGCGCTTTAGCGCTGGCAACAGCCGTGGTTTTGGAAGTTTTGGGCTTCGCGGTAGCGTCGGGCGCCTGCTTGGACTTCGCGGACTTTGAAACGGGCATAAAACCTCTCGGTCAAAAGCGAACACACAAAGGGGAAAACGCAAGCGCCACCTAGCCCGGCGCAAAAGCATGCCAAAGGCATGCAGGAGCGAATAAGCTCCATTGGCAAGATGTATGGGCGATCATTTGGAGTGCAGTCCTTGCGGATATTGGGCTAGCAATTGCTGCTAAACACGTGATTCCATCACGGTGCCCGGGCCGGAGGTGCTGCTGTCGCTCTTGCCAAGAATTAATCAATTATAGCGTTTGCCAGAAATTGCAAGAGGTAAATGCGTTTTTTTAGTAAATATTTTCAAACGACCCGCAAAGCCTTGCCAGATAAGCCTGTGGACGCTGATTATTTAAAAATAATAGCTTCTATCGCTTTTGTGTAAAGAGTTTCAGATAGTTTTATATCTGAAATGCTTTGCTGGTAAGCGTTAGATGCTCTTGTTTTTAATTTCCGCTGGATGTGGGTGCTGCCAGCAAGCGGTTGCGTCGCTCAATCAGGCTTTGGTAGCGCACTTTGGCTGCGGTATCGCTGGGGTTGGCCATATAGGTTTTGAGCGCTTCGGTGGCCAAGGTGCCGATGCGCTCAGCCATCATGGGACCCAGAATGTTGCGCAACTCTTGAAATTGCTCTTCTTTTTCACCTTCGGGGTGGCCGTGGGGGCCGTTCATGAGCTGCAGCGCAAAGTGCGCGTGCTCTGTACTGGCGATGCGCTCTTTCAGCACAGCCCAGGCTTGGGGGCCGTTTTCTTGAAATTGGCTTTCAATCCACGCAAACAGTGGCCCATGCGGCGCTGGCTGGTGCACGAGTGTGTCCAGGTCGTCGTTGTCCAGGCGTTCCATGAACGCCATTTGTGACAACAGCAGGCGCGTGGCTTGGTCAGGTGCGGTGGAGGGTGCAACGCGCGGTCCGCCGGGCATGGGCGGACGCTGCTCTTTGCGACCAAATTTGCCTTTGCCTTTCCAGTCACTTTTCCAATCGCTTTTCCATTCTCCGCGCCCAGAAGAGTTGCCTTGCCAGCGTTCGCCGTAAGGTGCGCTGTGATTGCTGGGGGCATATTCGCTGACCCAGTCGGGCGGCATGGAGGATGCGGGCGGCGCTGCGTCGTAGCTGGGTGCGGGCTTGCTGGCGCCGCGCTGGTAGCGTTTTTCTTGCGCTTCGGCCTGCGTCCACAGCTCTGACAGCTCGCGCGTGTCGATCTGAATTTTGTCGGCCAGCTCGCCCAGCACCAGGCGCTTGAATGCGCCATCGGGCAGCAGGTTCCACAGCGGACGCGCCTGGCTGGAGAGCTTGGCGCGGCCCTGGGCCTGGCCCAGGTCACATTCCACGCTGGCCGATTCAATCAAGAAATCGTTGAGCGGCAGCGCGTTGGCGACGTGGCGCGCAAAGGCATCGCTGCCGTGTTCACGGATGAAGCTGTCGGGGTCGTGCTCGGATGGGAGGAACAGAAATTTGATGCTGCGCGTGTCTGTGGCATGGGGCAGGGCGGCTTCCAGTGCCTTGTGCGCGGCGCGTCGGCCTGCGCTGTCGCCGTCAAAGCTGAAGACCACGGATTCGGTGAAGCGAAACAGTTTTTGCACGTGGTCATTCGTGCAGGCGGTGCCCAGTGTGGCCACGGCGTTGGGAAAGCCCAATTGCGCCAGTGCCACAACGTCCATATAGCCTTCGGTGACCAGCACGTAGCCCATGCTGCGCAGCGCATCGCGTGCTTCAAACAGGCCATACAGCTCCCGGCCCTTGTGGAACAGCGGGGTTTCAGGGGAGTTCAGGTATTTGGGCTTTTCATCGCCCAGTACACGTCCGCCAAAACCGATGCACATGCCTTTGACATCGCGGATGGGGAACATGATGCGATCGCGAAAGCGGTCGTAGCGCTTGTCTTCGTCTTCGCCCACGATGACCAGGCCGCTTTCTTGCAGTTGCGGATCGTCGTATTCGGGGAAGACACTGGCCAGATTGCGCCAGCCAGGTGGGGCGTAACCCAAGCCATATTTGCTGGAGATGCTGCCAGAGACGCCGCGTTGCTTGAGGTATTGCACCGCGTGGGCGTGTTCCTTGAGCTGGCTGCGGTAGGCGTTGCCAGCGCGCTCGAGCACATCGTTGAGTGTGGCCTGCTTGACTTTGGCGGCGGCCTGGCGCTCGCGCTCCTGGGGGCTGATGTCTTCTTGCGGCACCACCATGCCGACCTGGCCTGCCAGATCATTCACCGCTTCAATAAAGCCCATGCCGGTGTGCTCCATCAGGAAGCTGATGGCATTGCCGTTTTTTCCGCAACCAAAGCAGTGATAGAACTGCTTGGTAGGGCTGACGCTGAAGGATGGAGACTTTTCGCCATGGAATGGGCACAGGCCCATGAAGTTTGCGCCGCCCTTTTTCAGGGGGACGTAACGGCCCACCACATCAACAACGTCAATGCGGGCGAGAAGCTCTTGGATGAAGGATTGAGGAATGGACACGGTGGCTATTTTCTTCGCTTTCTGAAGTCCGGCTTTGACGCGGTGTGTTCGGATGCAAAAAAGCCCGCTAGAAACCTAGCGGGCTATGAATAGGACGTGAAAGTAGGAGGCCGCTTAATGCAGCATCAATGCGCCGGCATTTTTGCTCTTGCCAGCACGGGCGGGCGGGGTGCACAGGCCGCATTCAAAGTGGCGTGCGTTTTCATAGAGCTCCGAGACAAACATGCCGCTGCATTTGCTGCACTTGGTGCGGGTGAGCATGTTGGCGTCTACGAATTTCACCAGGCGCCAGGCGCGGGTGAAAGACAGCAGGCAGTCCAGCTGGGAGGCCGTGATCTGTTCGGTGTACAGGCGGTAAGCCTTGGTCAGCACTTCTACGGCATCTGCATCTACACCCTTGGACAGGTATTCATAGATGTTCAGAAACAGCGAGCTGTGAATGTTTTCTTGCCAGGTCAGGAACCAGTCGGTCGAGAAGGGCAATTGGCCCTTGGAAGGAGACTTGCCTGCGATTTCTTTGTACAGGCGAATCAAGCGTTCGTAAGACAGCGTGGTCTCTGACTCCAGCACTTGCATGCGTGCGCCCATTTGAATGAGCATGGCTGCTCGTTCGATTTGCTTGGATTCGTTCAGAACGCTTTTGGTTGCTGCGGTGGCCATGGTGTACTCCGTGGGAATTCTTAAGTCGACAAGGGCTTAAAGCACTTCGGAGACGCGGCTGGCCATCAGGATGTTGGCGTGCAGGGTGTTGGTGGCTTCGTTGCCGATCTTGTTGCTGCTGTGGTTGGTCAGCAGGTTCCAGACCAGTTCATCGTCAACACGGAAGCTGCACAGCATGGTGTTGCGGGAGGCAATCTTGAGCACCTGGGCTGCGGAAAGGGTGCCCAGAATGTCGCATGCTTCTTCGCTCAGACCCAGGCGGAAAACGGCTTCGGCCTTGTCTTTGCGGATCAGTGTCTGTGCCAGCATCAGGTATGTCAGATTGGCTTCACGGATCTCAGCAAGCAGTTGTTCGTCATTCATGGTTCTCGTCCTTTCCAGTGTCCTAAATCGAGCGTTAGCTCGTGGGGTGTCGCTGTGGCTTGGAGTGCAAGCGGCGATCTGATGGAATGGATTGTGGGGTGGACGATGCAGAAAGTTGAGTCGGGGTGCGCCGGTGCGTGTTGTCTGTGCGCACGCGCAGTTTTGTCTGGCAGCCTCTAACACCATGTAAGGCTTTTACCTACAAAAGCAACGTTGCATTGCTTGCATGGTTTTAAATGTAACCGTTTTGTAACAATTTGAACAGCCGGTCAAAGGGGTGAAAAACCCGCCTTATCCCGGCTTGTTCAGCACAGGCCACTTCTTCAGTGCATGGTCTGCATGATGCCTTAAATCAGGGCGCTTAATGCTCCTGAAAAAGGTGCAAAACCCCCTTTGTTCTCGGCGGAAAAGATCGTTAACTTTTGACGGCCGGCCGTTCAGGGTTGCTGCACCATTCACTCCAGCTGCCTGCAAAAAGCTGTGTAGGTGCAAAACCCGCAACCTCCATGGCGATGAGGTTAGGCAAGGCACTGACACCGCTGCCGCACTGGTGCACCACGGTGGATGGGTTGCGGTTTTGCAAGAGCGCTTCAAATTCTGCACGCAGCAATGCTGGGGGTTTGAATCGTCCATCCAAGGCAATGTTTTCGGTGAAGGGACGATTCAGCGCCCCGGGAATATGGCCTGCCACAGGGTCCAGCGGCTCCACTTCACCACGGTAACGAGCGGGAGCGCGGGCATCAATAATGGTCTGGGCATCTGCTTGTTGTAAGCGTGCCTCGACTTGCGACACTGTGACCAGCTGGCGCAAGCTGTCGTGCAATTCGAAGTTCGACTGGAAGTGCGACGCCTCTTCGCCCTCGCTGGTAGCTCCATTGAAGGCCATCCAGGCTTGCAGTCCGCCGTCCAGTACTGCCACGGCATCGTGGCCAGCCCACTTGAGCATCCACCACAGACGACCGCAAAAGTTGCAGCCCTGGCGGTCATAGACCACGGCTTGCATGTCATTGCGAAAACCGACCGAAGACAGCCATTGTGCAAAGCGCTCGCGGCTGGGCAGTGGGTGACGGCCTCCGGATGCTGGTTGATCTGTTTGCGCGGTAAGCACGACACCGTCTTTGCTTGGGGCTCCGTGGCGGGCACTCAAATGCTGATCCAGGTCGGCGTAGACGGCCCCTGCAATGTGGCTTTGCGCATATTGCTGGCGACCTGCAGAGGGGTTGCCCAGATCAAAGCTGCAGTCAAACACCATGTAAGGCTGTCCACTGGACTGGAGTGCTTGCAGCTGCGCGGGAGAAATCAGGGTGGTGTAAGTCATGGCCATGCAAGGAGAGTTCAATCTCCTTGCATTGTGAACCAGTGACCTAGGGTTTGGCAGGGGCTGCTGCAGCGCCGCGTGCGCGAAAGATGGTGGCAGCAATCCCGCTCACCACAATCAAGGTCATGCCCAGCCAGCCTTCCCATCCCAGGCGGTCGTTGAACAGAAAGAGGCTGTACAGACCCGCAAACACAATGCCCGAGTACTGCAGATTGGCCACCACCAGCGTGCCTCGCGCAGTTTTGGCGCTGGCGTAAGAGCGTGTCATGCACAACTGGCCGCCTGCAGCAAGCAGGCCAATGGGAATGAGCCACCAGGCGGCCTCCCAGCCCGGCCATTGAGAAAAACCAGTCACGCAGCTGGCGATCAGCCCCACCAGCGTACAGCCGAGACCAAAGAAAAAGACGGTGCGCGATTCGGGCTCTCCAATGCGCGAGAGCGAAACCACCTGCATATATGCCAGTGCCGACAGCAGCCCTGAGGCCAGCCCGATGAAGGCAGCTGCACTTTCTTCTTGTGCAAAGCTGGGCTGCAGCATGAGCACAACACCTGCAAAGCCAATCAAGATAGTGGCAATCAGGGGGGTGTTGAGAGCTTGCCGGGGTTTGCCGCTCTTGGGGTGCAGCGACCACAGCGCGCCTGCCAGCAAGAAAACCGCAATCCAGATACTGCTCATGTAATTGAGCGTCATGGCGCTGGCCAGCGGCATTTGCGTAATGGCATAAAACCAGCAGCCCATGGCAGTGACGCCTACCAAGCTGCGCCAGGTATGCATCCATGGATGTGCGGTTTTCAGCGATACGCCTTGCGATGCACTCAGCAGCCACAGCACCAGCATGCCAATCAGGCCGCGATAGAAAACGATTTCCGCGGTATTGAAATAAGGGGCTGCATATTTGATGCACATACCCATGGTGGCAAACAAGAATGCGCCTACCACCATCCATAACACTTGCATGGTTTTGTCCCTGATTGACTTTGTTATCTGGTTTTTTTGTATTTCAAAACAAAAGAGCTTGCAGCCCGCATTCACCGGCCATTGACAGCTCTCTAGAGCGTAGCAAACAAGCATGTTGCCAAGCGTGGCTTGCTCCTATTGTCTGGCGATACCCGCCATGGGAATGCTGAATGCCTTCTTTTATGTGTCCCGGGTGTGCATTGCCTGATGCGGCGGCGCTGGGTATGCATTGCAATGAATGGGCGCATATGCCCCTAAATTAGGTAACGCCTGGTTAAGTCAAGGCCGCTTAAGCAAGCGGGTGGTCAGCACAGCCTAAAATCATCGATTCCCCAACCCCCACGAGCACTCGCATGCCTAAGGCCAAAACCAAAGCCGTCTCCGACATTTCCCAACCCCCAGAGAGCTACGAGCTGGCTTTGGCAGAGTTGGAGGAGCTGGCTGTGGCGATGGAGTCTGGCCAGTTGCCATTGACCGACATGATGAATGGCTACCGACGTGCCTCTTTCCTGTTGGAGTTCTGTCGTCAGCAGCTAGACACTGTGGAAGCGCAAATTCGTGCGCTGGATGAAGGGCAGATCAAGCAATGGTCGCAGGATTAAGTGGGTCGACATGGAATCTCAGATTTTGATGACACCGAATACTTCCGCGCCTTCTGCCCCCCAGTTTGATTTCAATGCATGGATGCAGGAGCAATTACAACGCACCGAGCAGTCGCTGTCATTGTGGGTAGGTGTGAATGCACCAGCTGATCTGGGTGAGGCCATGCGGTATGCCGTATTGGATGGCGGCAAGCGTCTTCGGCCTTTGCTGGTACTGGCGGCTGCACAGGCTGTGCAGGGCTTGCCCGATGCCGCCATGCGCGCTGGTTGTGCGGTTGAGCTGATTCATGCGTATTCCCTGGTGCATGACGATATGCCCTGCATGGACAACGATGTGCTGCGCCGTGGCAAGCCGACCGTGCATGTGCAGTTTGGTGAGGCGCGTGCGCTGCTGGCTGGCGATGCCTTGCAAGCGCTGGCTTTCGAGCTGCTCACCCCAGCGGATGACATGGTGCCACCCGCCATTCAAGCCAAGCTTTGTCGCGTTTTGGCGCAAGCTGCGGGTGCACAGGGCATGGCCGGTGGGCAAGCCATTGACCTGGCCAGCGTTGGCAAGGCCTTGGATGAGCAGCAGCTGCGCCGTATGCACAGCCTGAAAACAGGGGCTTTGCTGGAGGCCAGCGTCGCCATGGGCGTGGCATGTGCCGCAGTGACACCGCCCGTGCAGCAGGCACTGAGCCGCTATGCCACAGCGTTGGGTGTTGCATTCCAGGTGGTGGACGATGTACTGGATGTGATTGCCGATGCCGCCACTCTGGGGAAAACTCCGGGCAAGGATGCGGCCAATGACAAGCCCACGTTCGTCTCTTTGATGGGCCTGGATGGCGCCCGCAGCTATGCCAATGTTTTGTTGCAGCAAGCATTGCAGGCATTGGATGACAGTGATCTGCCCGATGTTCGTGCCTTGTCTGCATTAGCACACATGGTGGTGTCGCGCTCGCATTGATGAATGCTTGCAAGACTGTCGAATTTTTCCTATTGCTTGGTTGGCAGTTGTGAATACACACTGTTCACAACTGCCAACCCGCTTTCCATAATTTGCTGATGACCACGAACGCTTACCCTTTGCTGCACAAAGTCAATGCCCCTTCGGATCTGCGTAATCTGTCGCGCAGCGACCTCAAAGCGCTGTCTGAACAATTGCGTGCTTACGTGCTGGACAGCGTGTCCAAGACTGGCGGTCACCTGAGTTCCAATTTGGGAACGGTGGAGCTGACCGTGGCTTTGCACCACGTCTTCAACACACCCTATGACCGTGTGGTCTGGGATGTGGGACACCAGACCTACCCCCACAAAATTCTCACAGGCCGGCGTGAGCGCATGGCAACGCTGCGCCAGCTGGGCGGTATCTCCGGCTTTCCGCTGCGCACTGAGAGTGAGCACGATGCCTTTGGCGCGGGGCATTCATCGACCAGTATTTCCGCCGCACTGGGCATGGCGATGGCGGCCAAGCGCAAAGGTGAAGAACGCCGCGCGATTGCTGTGATTGGCGATGGCGCAATGACCGCAGGTATGGCGTTTGAGGCCATGAACAATGCGGGCGTGCTCGATGGCAATTTGCTTGTCATCTTGAATGACAACGATATGAGCATCAGCCCTCCTGTGGGCGCACTCAATCGTTATCTGGCACAGCTCATGAGTGGTCAGTTTTATGCAACTGCCCGCAATGTGGGCAAGAACGTACTCAAGCAAGTGCCGCCTTTGCTGGAGCTGGCCAAGCGCCTGGAGCAACATGCAAAGGGCATGGTGGTGCCTGCCACCATGTTCGAGAACTTTGGCTTTAACTACATCGGCCCGATTGATGGGCATGATCTGGATTCGCTGATCCCCACACTGGAAAACATCCGCAGCCTGGAAGGCCCGCAGTTTTTGCATGTGGTGACCAAAAAGGGCCATGGCTACAAGCTGGCCGAAGTTGATCCGGTGACATACCACGGCCCAGGAAAGTTTGACCCTGCTGTTGGTATCGTGAAATCGAGCGCACCAAGCAAACCCACCTTTACACAAGTGTTTGGCCAGTGGCTGTGTGACATGGCCGTGCAGGACAAGCGCCTGGTGGCGATTACACCGGCCATGCGCGAAGGCTCGGGCATGGTGGAGTTTGAAAAGCGTTTCCCAGATCGCTACTACGACGTCGGTATTGCTGAGCAGCATGCCGTAACCTTTGCCGCTGGCATGGCTTGTGAAGGCGTCAAGCCTGTGGTGGCAATTTATTCCACCTTTTTGCAACGCGCCTACGACCAGCTGATTCACGACGTTGCGCTGCAAAACCTGCCCATGGTTTTTGCGCTGGACCGTGCAGGGCTGGTGGGTGCAGACGGTGCAACGCACGCCGGTGCGTATGACATCGCTTTTGTGCGCTGCATTCCCAATATGAGCATGGCCACACCTGCAGATGAGCGTGAGTGCCGCCAGTTGCTGACGACCGCCCATGAGCAAGATCACCCTGTGTGCGTGCGCTACCCCCGTGGTGCAGGCGTGGGTGTAGAGCCGTTGCAAGATTTGTCCAGCCTGCCTTTTGGCAAGGGTGAAGTGCGCCGCCAGAGTACGGCTCTGCGTGCTGGCGAAAACGGCAACACCAAGCCACGTATTGCGATCTTGTCGTTTGGCACTTTGCTGTACCCCGCGCTGCAAGTGGGCGAGGCTGTGGATGCCACAGTTGCCAATATGCGCTGGGCCAAGCCGCTTGATGCAGCACTGGTGCGCGAATTGGCAGCCACACATGATGCATTCGTGACGGTAGAAGATGGCTGCATCGCCGGTGGTGCGGGTTCAGCTGTTTCTGAAGCACTGTCACAAGCGGCCATCACATTGCCCGTGCTGCACCTGGGTTTGCCAGACAAGTTTATTGAGCATGGAGACCCCGCCAAGCTGATGGCTCTGGAGGGCTTGGATGCTGCAGGCATTGAACGCTCCATTCGACAGCGTTTTTTGAACCCATCGCAGTGATCAGAGGTTCAGGCAGCCGCAAGGCTGTCTGACATTTCGCTGAAGGCGGCCGGGTTTCAGGGGTAAACCCCCGACGGTTTTTACATCTTCCATTCCTAAAATTTTACAAATCTCTCTGGGTGTTATTCCTGAGGGGCAAGGCTGACCTGGTGGTCGCCGCGTGTGAATATTTAAGGAGAAAAAATGGACCGTCGTTCCCTGATCAAAAATGCTGGCATTGCTGGTGTACTGGCTGCTGCAGTGGCACCCGCAGTTCATGCGCAAGCTGCCGTGCGTTGGCGTCTGGCTTCGAGCTTTCCAAAATCCCTCGATACCATTTTTGGTAGTGCCGAAAAATTTTCGCAAACCGTCAAGGCGCTTTCTGGCGGCAAGTTTGAAGTGTCACTGCACGCCGCAGGCGAGCTGATGCCCGCTTTTGGCGTGGTCGATGCGCTGGAAAACAGTACTGTTGAAATGGCGCAGACCGCGCCTTACTACTTCACGGGCAAAAACTCCATCTTCGCATTTGGCTGCGCGGTTCCTTTTGGGCTGACTGCACGCCAGATGGATGCATGGATGGAACACGGCAACGGCCGTAAATTGTTTGACGCGTTCTGCGCCAACTACAACATCAAGAGCTACAGCGCTGGCAACACCGGCACCCAGATGGGTGGCTGGTACCGCAAAGAGATCAAGTCTGTGGCTGACCTCAAAGGCCTGAAGATGCGTCTGGGCGGCGGCTTGTTCGGTGAAGCCATGGCCAAGCTGGGCGTGGTCTCGCAAAACATGCCTGCTGGCGATGTGTACCAGGCACTGGAAAAAGGCACGCTCGACTCCACCGAGTTCGTTGGCCCGCACGACGACCAGAAGCTGGGCTTCAACAAGGTTGCGCCTTTCTATTACTACCCAGGCTGGTGGGAAGGTGGCGCTGAGCTGGAGTTCTTCGTCAATGCCAAGGCCTACGCGGCACTGTCGGCAGAAAACAAAGCCATTGTGGATGCAGCGACCCGTGTGGCCGCGCGCGACATGACGGCCAAGTACGACGCCTTTAACCCCGTAGCACTCAAGAAGCTGGTGGCCGACAAGACCCAGCTGAAGGCATTCCCTAAAGATGTGATGGATGCCGGGTTCAAGGCTTCGATGGAAGTTTTTGCCGAGCACGAAGCCAAGTCGCCAGAGTTCAAGAAGATCCACCAGGACATGCGTGCTTTCCAGCGTGACCAGCTGCTGTGGGAGCGTTTCTCTGAACTGCGCTTCAACCAGTACATGAGCTCAGTCAAGCTGTAAGTTGTAAGTCAATGGAGTCATTGTGCGGACATGTACCCCCATGTTTGCACAGCGTCAGATAAGGCCGGTGTGTAGCAGTGAACGCTCAGCGCACCGGCTTTTTTGTGCCTGCAAGCCGCCATCGAAGCGGGGCAGGAGGGAGAGGTTAGTTTTTAAACCCCTAAGGAGACCCTCAATGGATCGTCGTTCCATGCTTAAAAATGCCGGTATCGCCGGTGTTCTGGCTGCTGCTGCAGCCCCGGCGGTGCATGCACAACCTGCACTTCGCTGGCGCATCGCCTCTAGCTTTCCCAAGTCGCTGGACACCATTTACGGCTCTGCTGACGTGTTTGCCAACGCGGTCAAGTCGATGACGGGTGGTAAGTTCGACGTGTCGGTGCACCAGGCTGGCGAGCTGATGCCCGCTTTCAATGTGGTCGATGGCGTACAAAGCGGCACGGTGGAAATGGCCCACACAGCGCCTTACTACTTCTTTGGCAAAAATGAAGTGTTTGCCATTGGCGGTGCCATTCCATTTGGCATGAACTCACGCCAACTGACCGCATGGATGGTGGACGGCAACGGCACCAAGCTGATGACCGAGTTCTACGCCAAATACAACATTGTTCCCATGCTGGGGGGGAACACGGGTGCGCAGATGGGTGGCTGGTTCCGCAAGGAAGTCAAGACCACCGAAGACATCAAGGGCCTGAAATTCCGTGTGGGTGGTTTTGCGGGCAAGGTGCTGGAGAAGATGGGCGCTGTACCCCAGAACATTCCTGCGGGTGAAATTTACCAGTCGCTGGAAAAAGGCACGATCGATGCCGCAGAGTGGATTGGCCCTTACGACGATCTGAAGCTGGGTCTGAACAAGGTGGCGCCTTTCTACTACTACCCAGGCTGGTGGGAAGGCTCGCTGAACCTGTCTTTCTACATCAACGACAAGGCTTTCAATAGCCTGAGCAATGAGTACAAAGCCATTGTGAAGGCGGCTGCACACGAGGCACACGTTACCTGCCAGGGCCGCTATGACGCCCGCAACCCTGCCGCTTTGAAACAGCTGGTTGCTGCGGGTGCCAAGGTGCTGCCTTTCCCTCAGCAAGTGATGGATGCATCGTTCAAAGCATCGATGGAGGTCTATGCGGGTCTGGACAAAAGCAATCCGGACTGGAAAAAGGTTTACACCGACTATCGCAACTTCCAGCGCGATCAGGTGCTGTGGTTTCGCTTTGCCGAAGGTCGTTTCGACAACTTCATGTCCACCCAGAAGCTGTGAAGCCCTTGGGTTCAGGCAGCAAAAAGGCAGTCATCTGACTGCCTTTTTTTTATGAGTTCAGAGGCACTGCGAGCGATGCAGAGCGTCTTCAATGCACCATTGTTTAGCTGCTTGTGCCAAGCCCGCGTAATCGTTGCAACGTTGCGGCTTGGCTGCTAGCGTTTGCCTTGGGGTGACTGGCTGGTGCGCGCAGTGATGGGTACACGGTGATTAATAAAGCATAGCTGTTAGCGCTTTATACATAAGCGTTTCAGTATGAAAGCTATCTGAAGTCGTTGACTGCTAAACGCTGATAGCTCTTATTATTTTTTCTCCGCCCTGAGTGGCGTGTAATGTGTGGACCACCACCAGATCAGCATGCCCAGCACGACGGTGGCCATCTGGCCCAGCGCCAGTGCCAGACCGCTGTGAAACAGCTGGGGCACCACGGCCCCCGCCATGATGGCAAAAATTCCCATTTGCGTGAAACCCTGCAGCGAGGACGCCAAACCGCGCATGTACGGGAACATGCCCATGACTTGCAGCGACAAAATTGGCGTCAGCAGCGAAATACCCAGCGTGTAGCAGGCAATGGGCAGTACGGCCCAGGGCACCACGGGCATGTCCGTCAGAGCGTGGTAGAGCACGTTGGCGCTGCAGCCCAGTGCCATACAGCCATAGCCAATGCGCAGCTGTATGCGCTGGGCAATTCGTTTGGCCAGCACCCCTGAAATGGCAGAACCCACCATGGAGCCGCCAATCATTGGAATGAACAGCCAGCCAAATGAGGTTTCGCTCATCTTGAGAATGCCCATGATGAATTCAGCGGCCGAGCTGATGTAGATGGCGGTGCCCGCAGCCATCAGACCCATGCCCAGCACCATGAGGCGAAACTGCCCATTGCGCAGTGCACTGAGGTAGTTGGCTGCAATCACGCTCATCTTCAAAGGCATGCGCTTGGCGGGCGGCAAGGTCTCTGGCAGTGCGCGCCAGCACAGCAGGGCCAGTAAAACACCAAAACCGGCCAGAAAGAAAAACGTGGAGCGCCAGCCGCCATGGGCTTGCAGCCAGCCACCAAACACTGGCGCAATGGCTGGTGCCAGGCCAAAGCAGAACATGACCATGCTCATCATGCGCTGGGCATCGGCACCTTGAAAACGGTCTTGCACCACCGCACGGGCAATCACCATGCCAGAGCCTGCCATGGCACCCTGGGCAAAGCGCACGACCACCATGCCCTCAATGCTGGTGACAAAGGCCGCGGCAAATGAGGTCAGTGCATAGCCGGCTGCAGAGAACAGCAGCACACGGCGGCGGCCAAAGGTGTCGCTGAGCGTGCCGTAAAACAGCATGGTGATGGCCATGGCCAGTACATACACGCTCAGGGTTTGCTGCACAGCCGTAGGGCCGACATCAAACTCTTGGGCAATGGCGTGAAAAGAGGGCAGATACGTGTCAATGCCCAGTGCGCCCATCATGGTGCACAGTGCCAGAATCAAGGTCAGGGAAATATTGCTTTTCATGAAGTCCTGAAATGCGGCGTTAGGTGGCGATACTTCGCTTCAGCCGAATGAAAAAAGGCACATGGGGTGCATGTGCCTTGCAAAGATATGGGACGTTTTACACCCTGGGCGCACGGATGGCATTTTTGGGGCGAAAGGCCTTGCACACTGCGTCCTGCGTTTCCAGATAAGGCCCGCCAATCAGATCAATGCAGTAGGGCACAGCGGCAAAGATGCCATTGACGATTTGCTGGCCGCTGGCATCTTTCAAGCCTTCCAGTGTCTCGGCAATCGCCTTGGGCTGGCCGGGCAGATTGATGATCAGGCTTTGCCCGCGAATGACCGCCACCTGGCGCGACAAAATGGCCGTGGGCACAAACTTCAGGCTGATCTGGCGCATTTGCTCACCAAAACCCGGCATTTCCTTGTCGGCTACGGCCAGCGTGGCCTCGGGGGTGACATCGCGCAGGGCCGGGCCCGTGCCGCCAGTGGTCAGCACCAGGCTGCAACCGGCATCCACCAGCTCCACCAGCGTCTGGCTGATGGTGGCTTGTTCGTCGGCAATCAAACGCGCTTCGAACGTGACGGGGTTGTGCAGCGCACGCGTGAGCCAGTCCTGCAAGGCAGGCAGCCCCTTGTCTTCATAGACGCCGGAGCTGGCACGGTCGCTGATGGAAACGATGCCGATCTTCACGGCGTCATGCACACTCATTGCGCGTCCTCGGCATCGTCCTCGCTGTCGTCATCCACGAATACGTCGTCGGCGGGGCGGTTGGCCGTGCCGTTGATGTGCGAGAGCAGAACTTTGAACAGATCGCGGTAGGCGCTGCCCTTTTTGGCCGGGGGCAGAATGTGGCCCTTGGTCTCGGCTTCAGCGGCCTTGACCTTGGCGGTGGCTTCGTCCTTGCGTACCTGGCGCATCAAGGTGCGCAGCTGCTGCACGTCGGTCTGGGGGAACTGCTCCAGCCAGATGGTCAAGGGCTCGTCGCTGATGATCAGGCGATCGCGCCACTGCTCGGCCACCAAAATGTTGGCTTGCTCCAGGCTCACACCAGTGCGCTGCTCTTCCAGTGCAGCCTTGGCCGCCTCCACCTGGCTGTCTTCCAGCTTGCGCATCAGCTTGCCGATGAACTGCATCTGGCGGCGCTTGGCTTCAAAGTTGGTCAGGCGCTTTTGCTCGGCAAAAGCGTCCATCAGCTTTTCAGGCAGTTGCAGGCGCTCCAGCAGCTTGGGGCGCAGGCCCAGCAGGGCTTCGCCCAGGTCTTGCAGGGCGTCGCTTTCAATCTTGCGGTCGGTACGGGTGGAATCCCACGTGCCTTTGAGTTCGGCCTTCAGCTCCAGATCGCGATCGCTGCCTTCTGCAACGAACACGCCTTTCACGTAATAGCCTTTTTTGGGTTTGCGTGACATGTCTTATCAGGGGAAATTAGGGTGGCAGCGCATAGGGGCTGCAGTGCTGGGTATCATATCCGCCGCTATGAACAAACCCCGCACACGCGCCACAAGCACTGCAACTACGCAGGCTGATTCCGGCTTCAGCTACAGCCGTTCCTTTTTTGAGGGTCTGGTGGACCAAGCTTTGGCACATGCCAAGAAGCTGGGTGCAACCGATGCCGGAGCCGATGCCTCAGAGGGCTGTGGCCTGAGCGTGAGCGTGCGCAAGGGCGAGCTGGAGACCGTAGAACGCAACCGCGACAAGTCGCTGGGCGTGACGGTGTATCTGGGCCAGCGCCGCGGCAATGCCAGCACGTCGGATTTTTCGCAAGCCGCCATCCAGCAAACGGTACAGGCTGCATATGACATTGCGCGCTTTACGGCAGAGGACCCGACCGCTGGCTTGCCCGATGCCGATGACATTGCCCCGCCGTCCACGCACAAAGATCTGGACTTGCTGCACCCCTGGAGTGTGAGCAGCGAAGAAGCTGCGCAGATTGCCATGCAGTGTGAAGCTGCGGCAATGAACACGCACAAGCGCATCACCAACAGTGAAGGCGCCAGCGTCTCGGCCCAGCAAAGCCATTTCTTCAGTGCCCATACGCGCGGCTTTCGCGGTGGCTATGCCAGCTCGCGCCACAGCGTGTCGGTGGCGCCCATTGCCTCTATGCCCGGCAAGAATGGTGAGATGCAGCGCGACTTCTGGTACAGCTCCATGCGCGATGCGGTCGAGCTGGCTTCCCCCGAAGAAATTGGCCGCTACGCAGCGCAGCGTGCATTGAGCCGCCTGGGTAGCCGCAAGATTGCAACTACCGAGTGCCCTGTATTGTTTGAATCGCCCGTGGCCGCAGGCCTGCTGGGTGGTTTTGTGCAGGCGGTCAGTGGCGGCACGCTGTACCGCAAGAGCAGCTTCCTGCTCGATTCGCTGGGCAAGCAAGTCTTCCCTGAGCACATCAGCATTGAAGAAGACCCTTTCATTCTGCGCGGCAAGGGCAGCTCGCCGTTTGACGACGAAGGCGTGCGTGTACAGCGCCGCATGGTGCTGGAAAACGGCCGTGTAGAGGGCTACTTTCTGTCGAGCTACTCGGCCCGCAAGCTGGGCATGAAGACCACTGGTAACGCTGGTGGCTCCCATAACCTGACCATGTCATCGCGCCTGACCCGCCGTGGCGACGACCTCACTGCCATGCTCAAAAAACTGGGAACCGGCTTGTTTGTGGTGGAGCTGATGGGCCAGGGCGTGAACTATGTGACGGGCGACTACTCGCGCGGTGCATCTGGCTTTTGGGTTGAGAACGGCGAGATCGCTTTTCCTGTGCAAGAGATCACCATTGCCGGCAATCTCAAAGACATGTACATGGGCATCGAGGCCATCGGCGCTGATGCCTACAACTACGGCGCCAAGACGGTAGGCTCTGTGCTGATCAACCGCATGAAAGTGGCTGGCAGCTGATTTTTTCATCGAGCCTGTTCATCCAAAAAAAAGCAGCCCTGCGGCTGCTTTTTTACTTGGTACCTTTGAAAATTTTTCGAAAAACTGTCTTATGGGCGCTCGACAGGACAGGAGCGGTACGACAGTTTTTGAGCAGGGCTGTCCGGAGCAAGCGTGCACTCGATCGCCTTTGACCAGGCTGTAGCGGGCAACAGCAGTGCGGCTGTCTTAGCTGAGACATTCCATGGGTTACCTAGGTAGTCTGGTGGGGTAGATAGCAACCAAGTGCGGTGATACTTGATCCTCACTATTTCTGTTTTTCTGCATTTCATGAGCACCGTCACCTCTTCCTCCGCCGGCATGTCCCGGGCCGACTGGTTCAGCGCCATCATCGTCATCGTTGTGTGGGGCGTGAATTTTGTGGTGATGAAGTGGGGCTTGGCTACGCTGTCGCCGCTGCTGCTGTGCGCCTTGCGTTTTGTGGCCGCCTCGCTGCCATTTTTGCTGTTTGTGCGCCGGCCTGCCAGCTTGTCCTGGAGCCTGCTGGTTGCGTATGGGCTGGTTCAGGGGGTGGGCCAGTTCGGGCTGCTGTTCACTGGCATGAAGATGGGAATGCCCGCAGGCATGGCCTCGGTGGTACTGCAGACGCAGGCATTCATCACCATGCTGATGGCGGCCGTCTTGCTGGGTGAAAAACCTCAGCGCTGGCAGTGGGTGGGTTTGTGCATTGCGATTGGGGGGCTGATCTTTATTGGCACCGCCCATGGTGACAGTGCCGCAGATATGACGCTGGCAGGCTTTGTTCTGACGGTGGGTGCGGCCAGCATGTGGGCCTCCTCCAACCTGCTGACGCGTGTAGCCGCCAAGCAAGGCGCGTACGAGCCGGTGTCCTTCATCGTCTGGACCAGTGTGGTTCCCATTGTGCCGCTGCTGCTGCTGTCTTACTGGGTCGATGGCCCGGACTTGATGGTGCAGCAGTTGCAAGGTATCGGCTGGCGTGAGCTGGCCGTGATTGCCTATCTGGCCTTTCTGTCAACCTTGCTGGGCTATGGCTTGTGGACACGCCTGCTGCAGCGCTATGCCGCCAGCACGGTGGCGCCACTGTCCTTGCTGGTGCCGGTAATTGGCCTGCTTTCAGCCATGCTGCTGCTGGGGGAATCACCCACAGGTATGCAGTGGCTGGGCACACTGGGTGTGCTGCTAGGCATGGCCGTGAACCAGTTCGGCGGGCGCTGGGCGCGCAGGCACTGAGTACGGTGGAATCCCGCTGGGCCAGGCAAGCCTGCTCCAGCGGCTGATGGGCTAATAGCTGCATTCACTTTGGCGCTGATGGGTGCCAGAGCCCTTGAACGACGCACAAGGAACTGCTTATGGCCGCAGATGGCAACGCAAGCCAATTGGTCGGGATCGTCACTTTGCTGGGGGCTGCTGTCATCGGCGTGCCACTGTTCAAGCGCCTGGGGCTGGGCGCGGTATTGGGCTACCTGGCTGCAGGGCTGGCCATCGGCCCCTTCGGCATGGCGCTGGTAACAGATGCACAGACCATCATTCATGTGGCCGAGCTGGGCGTGGTGATGTTCTTGTTTGTCATCGGGCTGGAGATGAAGCCGTCGCACCTGTGGGGTCTGCGCGGGCAGATTTTTGGTCTTGGCAGCATGCAGGTGGGGCTGTGCGCGCTGCTGCTTACAGCGGTGGGCATGGCGTTCGGCTTTTCCTGGCAGGTGGCATTTGTGAGCGGCGCAGGCTTTGTACTGACATCCACCGCCATCGTCATGCAGGTGCTGGCAGAGCGCGGAGACATTCATGCGCCCCATGGGCAGCGCATGGTTTCGATCTTGCTGTTTGAAGACCTGCTGATCGTCCCATTGCTGGCTATCGTGGCCTTTTTGGCACCTGCGCAAGCCTCTGACAACGCAGTGGCTCCATTGTTGCAGCGGGCCGGCTTGGCATTGCTGTCACTGGCTGCGCTGGTGGGGGCTGGCCTGTGGCTGCTCAACCCGATGTTCCGGCTGCTGGCCAAGTCCAAAGCACGCGAGGTAATGACCGCTGCAGCCTTGCTGGTGGTTCTGGGGGCGGCCCTGCTGATGGAACTGGGTGGGCTGTCCATGGCCATGGGGGCGTTTGTAGCCGGAGTGCTGCTGTCGGAGTCCAGTTTTCGCCATCAGCTAGAGGCTGACATCGAACCGTTTCGCGGCCTGCTGCTGGGCCTGTTTTTTCTGGGTGTGGGCATGGCCCTTAACCTGCAGGTGGTGGGCCAGCACTGGCCGCTGATTGTGGCCGGTGTGCTGGCGTTGATGGCTACCAAGGCAGCATGCATTTACCTGGTGGCCCGGCTGACGCGCAGCCCGCATCGTGTGGCCCTGGACCGCGCCATTTTGATGGCACAGGGCGGAGAGTTCGCCTTTGTCCTGTTTTCTGAAGCGCTCAAGCTGCAGGTGATCAGCGCCGAGGTGCACGCCAATATGACAGCCATCGTGGTGCTGTCCATGGCCCTGACACCGCTGGTGGTCAGCATGCACAAGCGCTGGGCACGTGGTGATGCGTTGCAGCTGGACGGTGTAGAGGCTCCAGAGGATTTGCGCGGTACGGTGCTGGTGATCGGTTTTGGCCGCGTGGGGCAGATTGCCAGCCAAGGTCCACTGGCCCGGGGTGTGCAGCTGTCCATCATCGATAACGACCCAGATACTATCCGTGCTGCGGCGCTGTATGGCTTCAAGGTGTACTACGGCGATGGCGCCCGGCCCGATATCCTGCGTGCTGCCGGGGCCCACCATGCGCAGGCCATACTGGTCTGCGTTGACGACAAGCAGGCGGCTTCGCGCATTGTGCAGAACGTTCGCCGTGAATGCCCGCGCGTGCAACTGATCTCACGAGCCTTTGACCGCGAGCAAGCGCTGGAGCTGGTGCGCAGCGACGCAGACCACGTGGTGCGTGAGACTTTTGAATCCGCCATGCAGATGGGGCGACTGACGCTGCAGGCCATTGGTGTCGACGATGACGAGGCCAGCGGCGTGATGGACGAGGTGCGACGCCGTGACGCCGAGCGCTTTGCGCTGGAGACGGCTGGTGGCCTGTTTGCCGGGCGTGCACTGGTGCTGGGCAATATAGAGCACATTCCTCCACCTCAACACGACAAACCTGCGCAGTGAATGCGCTCCAGAGTTTCAGGTGGAAAAAAAGCTGCCAGCACATAAAAATATGCGCTGGCAGCTTTTTTGGGGGGGAGCGATGGCGCTGTGTTTATACCTTGGCAATCTGCGCAGCGATGGCCTCGCCCAACTGCGTGGTGCTGGCTGTGCCGCCCAGATCTGGAGTGAGTGCGCCACTCTTGAGGGTGTCTTCAATCGCCTTGACGATGGCATCGTGTGCAGCGCGCCATTGGCCTTGGCTGTGGCCCAGGAAATCTAGCATCAATGCGCCCGACCAGACCATGGCAATCGGGTTGGCAATGTTCTTGCCGTAGATATCGGGCGCTGAGCCGTGCACCGGCTCGAACAGGCTGGGGAACGTGCGCTCAGGGTTCAGGTTGGCAGAAGGCGCCAGGCCAATCGTGCCTGTGGTGGCGGGGCCCAGATCAGACAGAATGTCGCCAAACAGGTTGGTGGCGGCCACCACATCAAAGCGGCCGGGCTGCAGCACAAAGCGTGCGGTCAGGATGTCGATGTGCTGCTTGTCCAGCGTGATTTCGGGGTAGCCCTTGGCGACTTCGTCGGCACGGTTGTCCCACCAGGGCATGCTGATGGCAATGCCATTGCTCTTGGTGGCCAGCGTCACATGCTTTTTGCTGCGGCTTTGTGCCAGATCGAATGCGTATTTCAGCAGGCGGTCTGCGCCCTTGCGGGAATAAACCGACTCCTGAATGCAGATTTCGCGCTCCGTTCCTTCAAACATGATGCCGCCCAGCGCCGTGTATTCACCCTCGGTGTTCTCACGCACCACGTAGTAGTCAATGTCGCCGGGCTTGCGGCCGGCCAGCGGGCAGGGCACGCCTTCAAACAGGCGCACGGGGCGCAGGTTGATGTACTGATCAAACTCGCGGCGGAATTTGAGCAGCGAGCCCCACAGCGAGATGTGGTCAGGCACAGTGGCAGGCCAGCCCACGGCGCCAAAGAAAATGGCGTCCATACCCGAGAGCTGCGCTTTCCAGTCCTCGGGCATCATCTGGCCATGCTCGGCGTAGTAGTCGCAATGCGCCCAATCGAAGTGGTGAAACTCCAGCGGCAGGTTAAAACGCCGGGCTGCAGCTTGCAGTGCACGCAGCCCTTCAGGCATGACCTCTTTGCCAATACCGTCACCGGCGATCACTGCAATGTTCTTGACTGTAGACATCACACATCTTTCTCACAATTTCAGATGGGTCGATTGTTCACATGCTGCACATGTGTTCAAGGTGCTTTCTGTGGTTTGATTCTTTACGATATGTGTTTAAAGTGGTATGAAAAAACCCCGTGCTGCCAAGAGGCGGCACGGGGCTGCGGGCTTCACAGCGGTGATTATTTAGGCACCCAGTTATAGCCATCGCCTGTCTGTTGAATGTGGCCAATCGAGGGCAGTGGAAAGTGGTAGCCACCAACCAAGCTGCGATCTTGCGCCAGGCGGGCCAGCAAAGCATGCCGTGTGGTGCGGGCCTGCTGCGGGTTCATATCGAACTGCACCTGCCAGTCCGGGTGTCGAACAAACAGTGCAGGGTAATGCGCCACATCGCCAATAAAAGTGAAACGATCGCTGCCAGAGCGTATGGCAATGGCCGTATGCCCCGGCGAGTGCCCAAAGGCAGGCACTGTTTCAAGACCCGGGGCGATGTTGGAGCCTGGAACAAACAGCTTGATTAGTTCGGGGGGGTAGTCTTTGAACACCCGGCGCACCGCCATGAATCCTCCCCGAGCCGTTTCGGGTGTCTGCTGCATGCGGGCGTCATCCATCCAAAATGCCATTTCAGGCTGAGGAATCCACACAGGTGTTTTGGGGTAAACCAAACTGCCATCTTTACGGCGCAAGCCGTTAATGTGGTCGCCATGCATGTGGCTGATGACGATGGCGTCCAAGCTTGCTGGCTCCATGCCTGCAGCGCGCATGTGTGTGCGCAGCAAGCCTGTACCGGGTGCACCATTGTCTGCAAAGCCCGTATCCAGCAAGTAGCGTTTGCCGTCCAGTTCCACCACAAAGCATGTGTAGGGCACATCAATGTGGGTGGTAGGCAGGCCAGCTGCCTGCAATGCAGCCTGTACCTGATCTAGCGGCGCATTCTTGACAAAGCCTGCATCGAGTGCCCGCCGGGTCACCCCGTCGCTCACAGCGGTGACCCGGGCCTTGCCCACCTGATGGTGGTAATAGCCGGCTCCAATGGTATTGGCAGCTGGTGCAGATGTGGTGCATGCGCCCAGCACAGCGGTGGACGCCAGTCCTGTGCCCCAGAGTAGACAGTCGCGACGAGAAATATCCATGAGGTTCATCCTTTGCGAGCGAGAAGATGGCCGGTGATATGCAGCGCAGGCAGCGCGCTGCAGGGCATTTTGGTGTTCAAGGCGAGGATCTAGCAAGTTACACCGGCCGCTTGTGGGGATGTGGGCGTGCGCAGCTGCATACAATGCAGCGTTTAAGCCTTGATTGCCTACATATCGTGCACAAAATGCCATCTCCCGATGATTTGCGCGTATTCATCACTGTGGTGCGCAAATCCAGCTTTGCGGCTGCGGCTGCGGCCCTGGAGGCATCGCCCGCCTATGTCAGCAAACGCATGCGTTTGCTGGAGACCGACTTGGGCGTCAAGCTGCTGCACCGTACAACGCGCCGCGTGGCGGTGACGCAAGAGGGTGAGCGCATCTTTCATTGGGCGCTGCGCATTCTGGATGACATGGAACACCTGCTGCAAGAAGCCCAAATCACGCCACGAGAACCGCGTGGCCTGCTGCGTGTCAGCAGCAGTTTTGGCTTTGGGCGCAGCGTAGTCGCCCCTGTGTTTTCACAACTGGCGTTGCGTTATCCCGCTTTACAGGTGCGGCTGGAAGTATTTGACAGGCTGGTAGATGTGGCCGCAGAAGGCTTTGACCTGGATGTGCGCGTGGGCGATGATATTGCGCCGCATTTGATCGCACGGCGGCTGGCCAGTAACCACCGTGTGCTGTGTGCGGCGCCCAGCTATCTGGCGAGCAGGGGAGTGCCAGGCAATCCGGATGAGCTGCCAGCTCACAACTGCCTGGTTATCAAGGAGCGCGATCACCCATTCGGCGTCTGGCGGCTGCGCGCAGGTGCACAAGACCGCTCGGTGAAGGTGACGGGGCAACTACAGACCAATAACGGCGAGATGGCGACGCAGTGGGCGATGGATGGGCACGGGATTATTTTGCGCTCGGTCTGGGATGTGCAGTCGCAGCTTGAGAGTGGACGGCTGGTACAGGTGATGCCTGGTTGGAGTCAGGAAGCCAATATCTGGGCCGTTTACCCCACACGCCTTAACCGGTCAACCAAGGTACGCGTGGCGGTGGAGTTTTTGCATGCCCACTTTGAGAGCCGGGGAGTGACGCCTGCGCCCCGTGAATCGTGATGCTTGGTGCCTGCTACTTGATGCCTGTTTTTCTTGCCGGGGGCGTAGAGGGGGGGCCATGCAGCGATGTCTGGGCATGCCTAGTACCAGATTGCACCGCTCGGGCGCGTATGTGTTCAATGTGGCTCATGCATGGGGCGCTGCCAGCCACTTGGCGTGCCAGTACAGGGGGCGCTTGTGCAAATTGCGCCAGCTTGCAATAAGGCGTGGCGCAGTCAGGTCGCCATTGCCCCCGAGCGATTGGCCCTCATCACGTCTGTGGCGTACACAAAAAAAGAGCGCCATGCAGGCGCTCCTTTGGGCAATCCGCAGACCTTATTTGCTCAGTGCGGCCTTGACGGCGGCAGACACCAGTCCCATGTCGGCTTTACCCGAGAGCTTGGACTTTACCGCGCCCATCACTTTGCCCATGTCGCCAGGGCCGGTTGCACCGACTTCGGCCACGATAGCCTGAACGGCTGCGGTCACTTCCGCTTCAGACATGCGCTCGGGCAGGTAGGCCTTGAGCACTTCCATCTCGGCTTTTTCGATGTCAGCCAGATCTGTGCGGCTGGCAGTTTCAAACGCGGTGATGGAGTCTTTGCGCTGCTTGATCAGTTTGTCGACGATGGCAATCACGGCTGCGTCATCCAGCTCGACGCGCTCGTCCACCTCCTTTTGTTTGATCGCTGCTTGCAGCAGGCGAATCGTGCCCAGGCGTGCGCTGTCTTTGGCACGCATGGCGGTCTTCATGTCTTCAGTAATTTGGGCCTTGAGGCTCATGGCGAACTCCTTCAGTGGAAGGTCACTGCACGATTGCAGTGGCCAGAAAACAAAAAACCCGCGCTTGGCGTCCCTAGCGCGGGTTTGCGGCTTTTAAGGGCCGACGAATCCTAACCTTGGAAGATTAATACATCTTCTTAGGCAGTTGCATGCTGCGCACGCGCTTGTAGTGACGCTTGACGGCAGCAGCCTTCTTGCGCTTACGTTCAGCTGTAGGCTTTTCGTAAAATTCACGAGCGCGCAGGTCTGTCAGCAGGCCCAGCTTTTCGATAGTGCGCTTGAAGCGGCGCAGGGCAACTTCATAGGGTTCGTTTTCTTTGACGCGGATGGTAGTCATTCAATTTCCAGATATCTGTGCTGACAGCGGGTTCTTGGGAGATCGGGCCTAAGAGCCATGTGCAGCGGTTGTTCCCCGTCTCTATTAACTAGTATGGCCGACGGGGTATTGCCAGCAAAGTCGAGCATTGTAGCGGATTTTGCAAAGGGTTCCGGGCTTGGTGCGCGCAATGCCCCAGCCAGGGGCATTTACTGCGCTTGTGCAGGCTGCTGCGCCATGGCTTGTGCGCAGGCAAATGCACTGGCCCAAGCCCATTGGAAGTTGTAACCACCCAGCCAGCCGGTGATGTCCACAACCTCGCCAATGCAATACAGGCCGGGCTGGTTTTTGGCCTCCATGGTCTGTTGTGATAACGCTTTGGTATCCACGCCCCCCAGAGTGACTTCGGCTTTTTTATAGCCCTCGGAGCCATTGGGGGTGATTTCCCAGCGCGACAACTGCTCGGCCAGTCTGGTCAGCGCTTTGTCACTGGCTTCATTGATGGGGCGCTGCAGCTCGGGCTGCTGGCTGGTCCAGGCGTCGGCCAGGCGGGTTGGCATGTGGGCAGCCAGTTCGTTGGCCACCAGCTTGCGGGAGCGGGCTTTGGCTTGTTGCAGCACTTCGGTCATGTCGGTGCCGGGCAGCAGGTTGATGTGCAGCGGTGTGTTGTCTTTCCAGTAGCTTGAAATTTGCAGCACAGCCGGGCCTGACAGACCCCGGTGGGTGAACAGCAGGTCTTCAAGAAAGCTCATTCGCTCTTTTTTACTGCCAGTGCTGATTTCAACGGGCAGTGCCAAACCTGCCAGTTGTGCATACGGTTTCCACGCATCGCCATCAAATGTCAGTGGCACCAGGCCTGCACGGCGTTCAATCAGTGGCAGTTTGAACTGCTGGGCAATGCGATAGCCAAAGTCGGTGGCCCCAATTTTTGGGATGGACAGGCCCCCCGTGGCAATCACCAGACGCGGGGCCGTGACAGTGCCACGGTCGGTCTGAATGGCATAGCTGCCCGCGCTGCCTGTATCAGTGCTAAGGGCTGAAAACGTAACTTTTTTCACACTGCAGGGCTGCCAGTGCTCTACGCCACCGGCTGCACATTCGGCCAGCAGCATGCGGATGATGTCTTCTGCAGAACGCTGCGCAAACAGCTGCCCCTTGTGTTTTTCTTCGTATGCAATGCCGTGTTTGTCGAGCAGTGCAATAAAGTCTGCGGGCGTGTAACGCGACAGGGCCGAGCGGCAAAACTGCGGGTTCTGGCCCACGTAGTACTTGTGCGGGGCGCGAACATCCAGATCGCGGTTGGTGAAATTGCAGCGACCTCCACCAGAGATACGGATTTTTTCAGCCACTTTTTCGGCATGATCGATCAAGAGCACCTTGAGCCCCTGTTGCCCGGCCTGCGCTGCGCAAAACAGGCCTGCAGCCCCTGCACCGATGATGACAGCGTCATAGGAAGAGGACGAGGAAGCGATGGTGTTTTCGGTCATAGGGCAAAGTGGCGGCTGAAAAAACAGCAGCCCGCAGTACACGCGGGCTGTGACGGCAGTGTAGTCAAGGGGCCAAGCCCCGTGGTAGCTGCGGGTTGCCCGGCACGCATCGTGCTTATTGGGCTGTCGATTCCTACAATTGCCCTCCATGAATTTGCCTGCCCACCAGCTCAGCATGACCGTGCTGATGACCCCCGATATGGCCAACTTTTCCGGCAATGTGCACGGGGGCGCCATTCTCAAAAAATTGGACGAAGTGGCATACGCCTGCGCCAGCCGTTATGCAGGGCGCTATTGCGTCACGCTGAGCGTGGATCAGGTGATGTTTTTACAACCCATTCACGTGGGGGAGCTGGTGACGTTCCTGGCGAGTGTGAACTACACCGGCACTTCGTCCATGGAAATTGGCATCAAGGTGATTGCGGAAGACATCCGTGGTCAGGTGGTGCGGCATGTGAATAGCTGTTTTTTCACCATGGTGTCTGTCGATGATGATCGCAAACCTGTATCGGTGCCGCCACTGCAGCCCGAGTCTGACGATCAAAAACGCCGCTGGCACGCTGCGTTGATTCGCAAAGAAATGCGCAAGGAAGTGGCCCAGCGCTTTGCGCAAACGCGCAATCCCGCCTCTCAGCCCATCAGTCACTGATTCTTTTGCCATGAGCAGCCCAAGGTGCGGGCTGCTGCGCGCGATGGGCGTCATCGATCTGACACGTTTTGTTCATGGCGTTGTCACAAGTTTTTCCAAGAATGCGAGGCATTGCCACACCTCTACCTTCAAGGAACGCCACGCATGAACAGCCCAGCTGCCCACATTGACAGCGAAGACATTTCTACCAACCTGAGCGCCAACCCTGAATTTCAGACTGTTGTTGACCGTGCTGTGTCGCGCCGGGGTTTCTTGCGCAGTGGCACGGGCCTTACGGCCGCCATGTTTCTGGGCTTAGGCGGTGGTCTGGCCGGCTGTGCCACATCCGCCAGCCATGGCAGCGGCAAACCTTTGATGGGTTTCAAAGCCATTCCCATTTCGACCAGCGACAGCCTGCAGATTGCACCCGGCTACACCGCCAGCGTTCTGGCCCCTTGGGGCACGGCGTTGATCGATGGTGCTCCCAATTTCAAGGGTGACGGCAGCGAAGACGCAGCTGTTCAGGCCCTTCAGGTGGGCGACAACCACGACGGCATTCACTTCTTTGCGCTGGATGGCAAGAACCATGAAGGCCTGCTGGTGATGAACCATGAGTACTGCACCGTGGATGAAAAAACGGGTGCCTATGTCTGGCTGTTTGGCAGCAAGGGCGGCGATGTGCGCAAGACGTGGAGCAAAGACAACGTGCACAAGTCCATGAATGCGCATGGGGTGTCGGTCATCCACATTCAAAAAAATGCCAAAGGCCAGTGGGACTTGGTCAAAGGCAGCGCTTACCACCGCCGTATCACTGCGTTTTCGGCCATGGAAATGACGGGCCCGGCCTCAGGCGATGCCTTGCTGCAAACCAAGGGCGATCCTTCGGGCCGCCGTGCACAAGGTACGTTCAACAATTGTGGCAATGGCTTTACACCTTGGGGCACTTACCTGACGTGTGAAGAGAACTTCAACAACTACTTTGGCACCAGCGGTGCTGAAGACCGCCGTAACGCCGCCCAAAAGCGCTATGGCCTGTCGGCCAAGGGCAGCACCTTTCAGTGGGAAAAGCACGAAGCACGCTTTGACTATGCCAAGGAGCCCAACGAATCCAACCGCTTTGGCTGGATTGTGGAGATCGATCCTTTTAACCCCGGCAGCATTGCACAAAAACGCACTGCGCTAGGCCGCTTCAAGCACGAGAATGCCGCCTTTGCCCTGAGCAAGGATGGCCGCGCTGTGGTCTACATGGGAGACGATCAGGTCAACGACTACATCTATAAATTTGTCTCGGATGGCAAGTACACCAAGGGTGGTGACAACAGCCAGTTGCTGGACAAGGGCAAGCTGTACGTGGCGCGTTTTGATGCGGGCAAGGCTGTGGGCGATTTTGCGGGTACGGGCCAGTGGCTGCTGCTGGACAAGCAGGCCAATCCCAAGCTGCAGGCCGATAGCAGTTTTGCCAATCAGGCTGCGGTGCTGGTGCATGCGCGCATGGCCGGTGACGTGGTGGGTGCCACCAAGATGGACCGCCCAGAGTGGGTGAGCGTGCACCCAAAGACAGGTGAGGTATACGTCACGCTGACCAACAACACCAGCCGCACTGTGGCAGACGAGGCCAACCCGCGCGCAAAGAATGTATACGGCCAGATTGTGCGCTGGCGTGAAGCTGGTGGCGATGCAGCAGCGACCACGTTTGAATGGGATATTTTTGTACTTGCAGGTAACCCCACTGTGCACACTGCCCCCAAAGACTTGCGTGCTGGCTCAGCCAACATCACAGCAGACAACACCTTCAACAGCCCTGATGGTCTGGCTTTTGATGCCGATGGCCGCCTGTGGATTCAGACCGATGGCAAGTACAGCAACCAGGGGGACTACGCCGGTCAGGGTAATAACCAGATGCTGTGCGCAGACCCGGTGACCAAAGAGATTCGCCGTTTCTTTGTCGGCCCCAAGGAGGCTGAGGTCACAGGCATTACGTTCACTCCAGACCACAAGACCATGTTCATCAACATTCAGCATCCGGGCGAAGAGGGCGACAGCCACTGGCCCGGTGGTGGCAACAGCATTCCACGCTCGGCCACAGTGGTCATCACCAAAGATGACGGCGGCGTAATCGGCACCTAAGTGGCAGCCAAGACGGTGTTCTAGAACATGTGCCTGCTTATCACAGGCATATGGCAAGGACTGCAACGGTGGTGGACGTTGCAGTCCTTGTTTTTTTAGTTAAGCATGCCTATGGTGCTTGTGTGTAAAGCGTTAGTAGCTATGTATTTAGCAGATTTAGCAGATTGCCTGCCTTGTGTCAGGCATGGGCATTTGCTGTGCCCAGGCGGCGACGCCTTGCACCACATCGCCAATCACCAGGACGCTGGGGCTGGCCAGATTTTCTGTGTGTAGCGTTGTAGCCAGCTCGTGCAAGGTGGTGATGGCATGGCGCTGATGGGGCAAGCTGGCATGCTGAATGATGGCGGCAGGCATGCTGGCGGGTAGCCCGCCTGCTTGCAGCTCAGCCGTGATGTGTTCTACAGAGCTGACGCCCATGTAAATCACGACCGTCAGCTTGGCTGCTTGCGCGGTAGCCGCCAGAGCGCGCCAGTCGGTGCCCGTATCGCCGGGTTTGGCGTGGCCGGTAATAAAAACGACGCCATGGGCATGCGCACGGTGAGTCAGCGGCGCGCCCAGGCTGGTCAGACCAGCCAGACCAGCAGTGATGCCATTGATGACCTGCACCTCAATGCCTGCTGCACGCAGGTGCTCCACCTCTTCACCACCACGGCCAAAGATGAAAGGATCGCCTCCTTTGAGGCGCACAACGTGCTCGCCCTGGCGCACTTCGGTTTCCATCAGCTTTTCAATGAAAGCCTGAGGCGTGCTCTTGCAGCCACCGCGCTTGCCAACATAAATGATGCGAGCCTGGGGGGAGGCAAAGTCAACAATCTCTTGCGAGACCAAGTCATCCACCAGCAGCACGGTGGCCGATTGAATGGCTTTGCATGCCTTGATGGTCAGCAGTTCTGGATCGCCCGGGCCTGCACCCACCAGGGCGCAGGAACCATGTTTGGAGTGTGCGCTGGCGTTCATGCTTGCGCTCCTGCAGTGGCCGCATGGGCCGTCAGTTGGCGGTGCAGGTCAACAATGACTTGCACCTGGGTGGCAATCGGCGCAGGCACTGGCCGCTCACCATTCAGTACTTCTCGCGTATAGGCTGCGGTAGCTGCTGCATCCAGACCAGATGGCAGCTGCGGCGCTGCAGGTACAGAGCCGCCTTCGTTGCTCAGTGTCAGCAAGGTTTTGCCATGCAAGATGCCGCGCATCATGGGCTGGCGGCGAGGGTCGGCAACTGGCTCTCCTTCCATGCCGCGCAGCAGCAAAGCATGGCTGCCAGCCTCTGCGTGGGTTTGCTCCATGCTGATGCTGTACTCCGGATGCGTGTAGCAGCCCACGACCAAGCTGGTAGTGCCACTGGTAGCCAGTGGATTCATGTGTTTGACCAGGCTGTGTGCAGGGTTGCGCAAGCCGATGGTGGCGCGGGCATCCAGCAAATCGGCCAAGCCAGGCAGCAAAGCACGTGTATGTATGCTGACCAGTTCACCGGGCTGGGGTGTGGTCAGCGTTGTGACAGGCGTGTGATTTAACTGCTCCAGCACTTGTGCTGCCGTCACGCGGCTACCTTCTGTGGTGCTGCCGTGCAAAAGCACGGGCAAACCTTCGCGTACCAGCAGCAATGCCAGCAAAGGCGTGAGCACGGGCAGGCGGCGCGCGCCGTTGTAGCTAGGAAGCACGATCACTGGTGAGGCGCCTGCAGCGCTGCGTGGCAGGCGTGCGTGCACTGCATCCATGAAACCGGCCATCTCTTGCGCTGTTTCGCCCTTGATACGCATAGCCAGGCAAAACGCACCAACTTGCAGTGGCTGCGCCTGTCCATCCAGCACCCAGCCCAAAAGCTCGCAGGCTTGTGCGCGAGAAAGTGCGCGTGCGCCGTCTTTGCCGCGCCCGATTTCCTTGAGATATTGCTGGATGGTGCTCATGGGTATCTATAAAAGTATTTTTGACATTCTGAATGAGTTTTTATATCTATTGGTTATATGAAAATGACGAGCTTGTCAGTGCAATGCTTCTGTCCAACCTTGGCAATGTCAGGCATTGGCTCGATTTGCGGACCAGGGCTCAGCAAGGGCTGCAGACCACCGCATACTGCGCAGCATATTGTGTGTTGCAAGACCAAATCTAGGAGTAAGTAATGAACCAGCAGCAATCTTTGGTGTCTGACTTGATGGCTCAGTTGCAAGGTGCACCCATGCAGCAAATGGCACAGCAACTGGGAGCCAACAGCCAGCAAATGCAATCGGCGGTCGAGACGGCGCTGCCCCTGTTGTTGGGCGCATTGGGCAATAACGCAGCCAAACCCCAAGGCGCTGCTGATTTGTTCGGTGCTTTGCAGCGTGACCACGGCAGCGCCATGCCCCAGGGCCTGGGAGGCCTGGGTGGCTTGCTAGGGTCCATGCTGGGAGGAGGACAGTCGCCTGCCTCCAGCGCCGGCAGCAATCCTTTGGGTGATGGCGCGGCCATCCTGGGGCATATTTTTGGTAGCAAGCGCCAAACTGCTGAAAGTGGACTGGGGCAAGCCACTGGTTTAGGCAATAACGCTGGTCAGCTGCTGGCGATGCTGGCCCCCATCGTGATGGCATTCCTTGCCAATCGTGTCAAGGCTGGCGGCATGGATGCAAGCAGCTTGGGACAAACCTTGGAGCAAGAGCGCCAGCAAGTGCAGCAGCAAGGCGGTCTGGGTGGTGATTTGCTGGGCAGTTTGCTGGACCAAAATGGCGATGGCAAGCTGGATGTGGGCGATCTGTTCAAGCTGGGGGGCAGCTTCTTGAGCGGCCGCCGTTGAACTGCGTATGGCTTCAGAAAAGGCACCTGCGGGTGCTTTTTTCTTGCCTGCAGCACAAGGCCATTGATCGCAGGACCGTGCTTTGAATGGGCGGCAGTTCTACACTTGCAAGTTATGAGTCAGCTGATCTTGGGTATTGAATCTTCGTGCGATGAAACGGGTGTGGCTTTGGTCCATATGCCGCAAGACGGTGGCGTGCCCACTTTGCTCTCGCATGCATTGCACAGCCAAATTGATATGCATCGGGCGTATGGCGGTGTTGTGCCTGAACTGGCCAGTCGAGACCATATTCGCCGGGTGCTGCCGCTGACCAAGCAGGTCCTGGAAGATGCGGGTAAAACCCTGCAAGACATTGATGTGGTGGCGTTCACGCGGGGTCCCGGTTTGGCCGGCGCTTTGCTGGTAGGGGCAGGGGTAGCCTGTGCTTTAGCCGCCGCGCTGGACAAACCCGTGCTGGGCGTACATCACCTGGAAGGGCACTTGCTCTCTCCATTTTTGAGTGAAGACCCGCCTCAGTTTCCCTTTATTGCGTTGCTGGTCTCGGGTGGACATTCACAGCTGATGCGTGTCAATGGGGTGGGCAGCTACGAAATTCTGGGTGAAACGATTGACGATGCTGCGGGAGAAGCTTTTGACAAATCGGCCAAGGTGATGGGGCTGCCATACCCAGGTGGCCCTATTTTGTCCAAGCTGGCTGAAAGTGGTGACCCGCAAGCCTTCAAGCTGCCACGCCCCTTGCTGCACAGTGGCGATTTGGATTTTTCGTTTGCTGGCTTGAAAACCGCTGTGCTGACACAGGCCAAGAAACTGGGCGATGAGCTGGAGGCGCGCAAGGCCGATTTGGCTGCCAGCACCCAGGCCGCCATTGTGGATGTACTGGTTAAAAAAACCATCAATGCGCTCAAGCAAACCGGCATGAGCCGTGTAGTGGTGGCCGGTGGGGTGGGTGCCAACAAGCTGTTGCGTGAACAGTTGAATGCAGAGTGCGCCAAACGCAAAATTCGTGTGCACTATCCGGAGCTGCATTTGTGCACGGACAATGGCGCCATGATTGCCATGGCTGCGGCCATGCGCATGCAGGCGGGTCAACAGCAACCCAGTAAGACCTATGCGTTCGATGTGAAGCCCCGCTGGCCGCTTGATGCCATCGCAGAGCCTACAGACAACGCTGACTAAATGGCGCCATGCAACCGAACGAGCCCTCTGATGAGGGCTTTTTTTTGGAGGATTCGCGGCACTTTGAGGCTTGCTTTACCAAAGCTTCACGAGGCTTTTGCTGTGGCCGTACATAGCCTCTGCACAATCGCGGTTAGAAACAAGCCATTACGCTTTATTGCTTTCTCAGCATGCAGAAAAAATACACCCTCTTTTCTCCCAGCCGGCCACCGCGCACGTGGGCACTGCCTTTGGCATTGGCCTGTGCGGTGATGGCTGCCGGTTGTAGCCACACGTCACAGTTTGCAGGGCAAAGTCAATCAGTTGCTGTGCCCGAGCAGTGGCACAGCACTGCAGCGCCGCTGCCATCTTCAAGCCCTGAGGACTTGAGCCGCTGGTGGCAACGCTTTGGCGACGTGCAAATGAGCGAGTTGATTGAGCAGGCATTGCAGGCGAACCCCAGCGTGCAGACTGCGCAGGCGTCTTTACGGCAAGCCCGTGCTCAACTCAGCCTGAGTGAGGCGAATCGATTGCCAAGTGCCAGCGCCAGCACTGGCGGAAACCGCAGCAAGCGGGAGCCCAGCTCTGCCAGCAATAGTTTCAGTGCTGGTATTGATGCCAGCTGGGAGCCCGATCTTTGGGGAATGCAAGCCAATGCGGTGAAAGCAGGTGAAGCGAACGTCGCAGCCGCCTTGGCCACGCTGGAAGGTGCGCATGTCGCGCTGGCGGCTGAAGTCGCCCAAAACTACATTCAATTGCGCAGTCTGCAAAACCGTCTGCGCATTGCGCAAGACAACCTGGGTATTCAGCGCGAGAACCAGCAAATCACGCAGTGGCGCGTGCAGGCGGGGCTGGCGACTTCGCTGGATTCCGAGCAGGCACGGTCATCCACGGCGCAAACGGCTGCGCAGATTCCATCTTTGCAGGCATCGCTGACGCAAACAGGTCATGCCCTTGCCATCTTGACGGGTCAGGTACCAGCCGCGCTTGAGTTGGCATTGCGCGAGTCCAAGCCTTTGCCGGTAGCCCCTGAAAATCTGGCCATGACATTGCCTGCGGACACGCTGCGCCAGCGCCCTGACGTGCGGGTGCAGGAGCAAAAAGTGATTGCTGCGCTAGCCAACTTGTCAGCCCAGGAGCGTGCAAATTTCCCGAGCCTGCGCTTGTCAGGCTCTTTGGGTTTGAGTGCTGCAACATTTGCTGCGCTGGGAACCAGTGGGGCCACGCTTGCAACCAGCATTGCGGCCAGCCTGTCACAAACTTTGTTTGATGGCGGTGCCAACAGTGCGCGTGTGCAGGAGCGTCAGGCGGCTGTAGAGATTGCGCGCATCAACTACCGCGCCACGGTGCTGACGGCACTGCAGGAGGTGGAGGACGCGCTGGTGCAGTTGCAAGGCGACAAAGAGCGCGTTGTGCAATTGCAGGTGGCACAAGAAGCTGCGAGCAATGCGCAACTGCTGGCCAATCAGCGATACAGCAGTGGTCTGGTGGACTTTCAGACAGTGCTGGATACCCAGCGCACCTTGCTGACTTCACAAGACAGTGTGGCGACTGCGCAAGCGGCTATCAGCACCGACTACGTACGCCTTTACAAGGCGCTGGGCGGCGGCTGGCAGCCGCTGGCAATAGATGGCCAAGTATTGAACTCAGCATCGACTCAGCCCTGAAAAGAATCAACGGAATCAACAATGAGCAAGAAAAAATCCGCAAGCACATCCCAAGACGTGCAAGAACTTTTAGGTGATGGATTGACACGCCGCTGGTGGCAAAGCCCCACTTTGTGGATCGGTGTCGTGGCTTTGGCCGGCGCTGCAGGCGCTTACCTGTACTGGCAGCAGCAGCAAAAGGCCAATGCCAAGCCGGTGTATGTGACGGAAGCGGTCAAGCGTGGAGATCTTTCCTTGACCGTGCTGGCCAATGGCACGCTGCAGCCCACGCGCACAGTGAATGTCGGCTCTGAGCTGTCGGGGACGGTACGCAACGTACTGGTGGATGTGAATGATGCCGTCAAAAAAGGCCAGGTGCTGGTGGAGCTGGATACCGACAAACTGCAAGCGCAGCTCAATCGTTCCAAAGCTTCGGTGATGTCAGCGCAAGCCCGTTTGCAGCAGTCGCAGGCAACGCTCAAAGAATCGCGCTCCAACTTTGCACGGTTGCAGGAAGTGCACCGTATCTCCGGGGGGAAAGTGCCCTCGGCTGCAGAGATGGATGCAGGGCAAGCCACGGTGGAGCGCTCGATTGCGGATGAAGCTGCTGCGCGTGCTTCCGTAGATGATGCCCGGGCGGCGCTGAAAACGGACGAAACCAATTTGTCCAAAGCGTCTATCAAGTCCCCGATTGATGGCGTGATTCTCACGCGCACGGTAGACCCAGGTAACGCGGTGGCGGCTTCCTTGCAAGCGGTGACTTTGTTTACTGTGGCTGAAGACTTGAAGAAGCTGCGTCTGGAAGTGTCTGTGGATGAGGCCGATATTGGGCAGGTTCAAGCCGGCCAGCGCGCCAGTTTCACGGTGAGTGCGCACCCATCGCGCACTTATCCAGCCAAGGTCACTCGTGTGGACTATGGCTCTACCAAGACTGACAACGTTGTGACATACCTGGCGCGGCTGGAAGTGCACAACGAAGACTTGTCGCTGCGCCCTGGCATGACAGCCTCTTCCACCATCCGCTCAAGCGAACGCAAGGATGTGATCCTGGTGCCCAATGCTGCCTTGCGCTTTACCCCGGTAGGTATGCAGGCTCCTGCTGTTCCTGGCGCACCTGCGGGGGCTGCAGGCGAGCGTGGTCCCCGCGCACAAGGTCAGGGTGGTCCGGGTGCAGCACCGGGTGCCAGCGGTGGCGGCATCATGGGGCAGCTGATGCCTCAGCGGATGCGATCGAGCCGTGGCGTTGGTGGCAGCCAGGCCCTGGGTGTGGGGCAGACGCGCTATGTCTGGGTGCTAGAAGGTGGTGCGCCAGTTGCTGTGCAAGTGAAAACGGGTATCAGCGACGGTCGAATCACTGAAGTGGAAAGTGACAAACTGGCTGAAGGCGCGCAGGTTATCACCGACCAGCGCAATGGAGCAGCGCGATGACACAAGCGCCAACG
This sequence comes from Comamonas avium, assembly GCF_014836675.1. GTDB lineage: Bacteria > Pseudomonadota > Gammaproteobacteria > Burkholderiales > Burkholderiaceae_C > Comamonas > Comamonas avium. The sequence continues at coordinate 93,726 of NZ_JACSQK010000004.1, read as the reverse complement.
CAAGACAGCGGTGGCATGCCGCTGATCCGGCTTCGCAACATCATCAAGGTGTACGGTGAAGGCGGATTGGCGTTCAAGGCACTCAAGGGTTTTGATCTGGACATTGATCAGGGCGACTTTGTGGCCATCATGGGCCCCAGTGGCTCGGGCAAGTCCACCGCCATGAACACGCTGGGGTGTCTGGACAGGCCCACGTCTGGCGAATACCTGTTCAAGGGTGTGCATGTCGAAGACTTGGACCGCGATGAGCGCGCCCGCCTGCGCCGCCGCTACTTTGGCTTTGTGTTTCAGGGCTTTCACCTGCTGCCGCGCACTACGGCGCAGGAAAATGTGGAGCTGCCGCTGCTTTATCGCGGGGAAACCGCAACGCAGCGCCATGCCGCCGCCGCCAGGGCACTGGATGCCGTCGGCTTGAAGGGCTGGGAACACCATACGCCATCTGAACTCTCGGGTGGTCAGCAGCAGCGTGTGGCGATTGCACGGGCCATCGTGAGCAACCCTGTGGTGCTGCTGGCCGACGAACCTACCGGTAATCTGGATACGCAGCGCAGTGAAGAAATCATGGAGCTGCTGTGGAAGCTCAACCATGAGCAAGGCATCACGGTGCTGATGGTCACGCACGAGCCAGAAATGGCCGCTTACGCGCGGCGCATTGTGCGCTTCAAGGATGGTTTGCTAGATACCGATATGCGCAATGAACCGATGATGCTGCGACAAAAGACAGCTTCAGCCGAAGCTGTGAATGGGGAGGACGCCTGATGTTTGGCAACACCATCTTGCTGGCGCTGCGCTCCATTCGTCGCAACCTGCTGCGCTCTTTTCTGACCATTTTGGGCATTGTGATCGGGGTCAGCGCGGTGATCACCATGGTCACTTTGGGCAATGGTGCGACCGTGGCGGTGCAGACGCAGATTCAAGGCCTGGGTACCAACTTGCTGCAGATTCGTGCGGGCATGCGCATGGGGCCCGGCGCAGCACCGGCACCAGCTTTCAAAGATACGGATGCGCTGGCGATTGAGCAGCAAATTGGCGGTATTGCCGCCGTTGCCCCTGAAGCGCGATCCAGCGTGACGCTGGTGGCGGATGGACGCAACTGGTCGTCCACTGTGATTGGGAGCAACAACGAGTGGTTTAAAACGGGCAACTGGAAGCTGTCACAAGGCCGTGCGTTCACCGATGAGGAGCTGCGTGCAGGCGCTTCGGTGTGCGTGATTGGTTCGACCTTGCACCGCGAGCTGTTCCAGGGCACGGCTGACGTTCTGGGGCGTGCGCTGCGCGTCAAGGCTTTTTCCTGCACCATCATCGGCGTGCTGGAATCCAAAGGCCAGGGCGCTTTTGGCAACGATCAGGACGACCAGGTCTTGATTCCCTTGAAGACCTTGCAGCGCCGTGTCACGGGCAACACCCGTGTCAGCACCTTGCTGGTTTCCATGGCCGATGACAGCGACCCTGAACGCGTCAAAACCAGCCTGCGCGACTTGCTGCGTGAGCTGCGCAAGCTGGCCCCTAGCGATGAAGACAACTTCAATGTGCTGGACACCAAGCAGCTGGCTGACACCATGGCGGGCACCACCAAGGTCATGACCACCTTGCTGGGGGCGGTGGCAGCAGTGAGCTTGCTGGTAGGCGGTATTGGCATCATGAACATCATGCTGGTCAGCGTGACAGAGCGTACCCGGGAGATTGGCTTGCGACTGGCGATTGGTGCGCTGGAGCGTGAGGTACTGCTGCAGTTTCTGATTGAAGCGGTGGTGCTGGCTGCGCTGGGGGGCTTGATTGGGATTGCGATTGCTGCGGTGGCTTCTGTGGGGCTGGCGCAGGTAATGCAGGTGCCTTTCATCTTTAACCCGATGGTGAATGCGCTGTCGTTTGTGTTTTCTGCCGCAATCGGTGTGGTATTTGGCTACTTTCCAGCGCGCCGGGCTGCGCAGCTAGACCCGATTGAAGCTCTGCGCCATGAATAAAGCACACAGTTAATGGCAACAAAAAAAGCCGGAGGCTGCAAGGCACTCCGGCTTTTTTTGTGTAGCAATGGCAGTGATCAGCGCGCCAGTTTATGGCGCACCATGAAGCCGTAGATCAAACCCAGTACGGCTGCTGTGGCCGAGGCTCCCAGGATACCCATCTTGGCTGCGCCCAGCAGCGCCGCATCAGAGAAAGCCAGTCCACCCACAAAAATGGCCATGGTGAAACCGATGCCTGCCAGCAAGCCAACCAGCACAACCCCTGCCCAGTTCACGCCTTGCGGCAAACTGCACAGCCCTGTTTTGACAGCCAAAAATGTGGCCAGAAACACCCCCACAGGTTTGCCGATGACCAGCGCCACCAGAATGCCCAAGGCGACAGTCTGCGGGCCTGCTGCTGACAAATCGACACCGCCAAATTGCACGCCTGCATTGGCCAGCGCAAAGACGGGCATGACACCAAAGGCCACCCAGGGGTGCAGCATCATGGGTAGACGAAATACCGGGGGCAGCAGGTCGCGCTGGGCTGCAGAGGCAATGCGCAGTTCCTGGTGCAGCACATCGGCCTCAAACTGGCCCTGCTGCGCCTGCAGGCGGATGCGCGTAAGTGCCCGCTGCGCCACTTCCAGATGGTGACGCTGCGCAGGGCGCATGGCCACAGGTGTCATCAAGCCCAGCACCACGCCAGCCAGTGTCGGGTGGGCGCCGGTTTGCAGCAAGCCCAGCCAGAGCACAGCACCGGGCAGCGCATAGGCCCAGGCCGAGGCTATGCCCATGCGGTTGAACAGCACCACCAGTGCCAAACCTGCAAAAGCCACGGCAAAGCCGCTGTAGTCCAGCCCGCCAGAGTAAAAGAACGCAATGATGAGTACGGCTGCGATGTCATCAATGATTGCCAGCGCCAGCAAAAAGATGCGCAAAGGGCCGGGAATGGATTTGCCCAGCAGTGCCAGTACACCGACGGCAAAGGCAATGTCTGTTGCTGTTGGAATGGCCCAGCCTTTGAGCAGCAATTTGTCTTGGCCGGCAAAAGCCACATAGATCAAGGCAGGTACGGCCACGCCGCCAATGGCCGCCATCACCGGCAGGCTGGCCTGACGCAGGTTGGCAAGGGCACCGTTGTGCATTTCACGTCGAATCTCCATGCCCACGACCAAAAAGAAAATGGTCATGAGCACGTCGTTGACGAAGAAATGCAAATCCGTGCTCCAGCTCCAGGGCCCCAGGGTCAAAGCCAGCGGAGCGTGCCATGTGGCGAAGTAGCTGCCGGCCCATGGCGAGTTGGCCCAGCCTAAGGCGATGGCAGCGGCCAGCATCAATACGATGCCACTCATCGATTCGATGTGCAGCAAGTGTGCAAAACGCGCAGCAATGCGGCTGGAGGCTGTTTGAAGCGCAGGAATGTGCGCGCTGGGCGCAGGAAATTGCGGGTGCAGAGGGGCCTGGCCCTGGGGGTCATGGGTGTGCACAGACGGACTTTCGCTAGAGGTATGCAAGCGGCCCGACCTGCACCTGAAAATTCACCTGCCATCACTGCCGTATGCAGCGGGCACCCGGTGGCTAGTGTACAGAACTGGTTTGAAGCACCTGGTCACAAAGGCAGGAGTTCAGAAGGTCTTTTTTGAAAACAGGAGCTATCAGCGCTTGAATTAGCTGGTTTTTAGATACTTTTGACTTGATAAATAAGTATCAGCATGCGCTGGCAGCTATATTTTTATCGTACAAGTTCAAAAAAAAGCCCCCGGGCCTTGCGGCGCTCAGGGGCTTGTTTGAGGGGGCGTGTTTATTTGCCGATGGCCTCTTGCATGGCCTTGAGTGGATCGTCTGCTGGCGATTCACTGCCGGGGTTGCTGCCGTTTTGTTCCATATACGGATTGTCAAAGTCGATCGGTGCGGGCATCGATGACTCCATCTGCTCACGAATGGCGTCCAGGTCGTAATCCACCTTTTCGTCCATGCCGCTGGAGACAATGCCGGGGAAGGCAATGATCAGGCCCACCATCATCAGCTGAATGCACAGGAACGGAATGGCTCCCATGTAAATTTGCTCGGTGGTCACAGGTGCCACACGCTTTTTGGTGAGCTTGTCGGTGTATTCCTTGTCTGGCGCGACCGAGCGCAGGAAGAACAGCGCAAAACCAAAGGGCGGATGCATGAAGGAAGTCTGCATGTTCACTGCAAGCAGTACACCAAACCACACCAGATCAATGCCCAGCTTGTCAGCCACGGGGGCCAGCAAAGGCACCACGATGAAGGACAGCTCAAAGAAGTCCAGGAAGAACGCCAGCACGAACACCATGATGTTCACGATGATCAGGAAGCCCACTTGGCCGCCAGGCAGATCGGCCAGCAGGTGTTCTACCCACAACGGGCCATCGACACCCTGGAACGTCAGACCAAAAATGGTGGCACCGATCAAAATGAACATCACAAAGCACGACAGCTTGGTGGTGCCCACCAGCGCCTGGCGCAGCAATTGGTAGTTCAGACGCTTGCGGCTGAGCGCCAAAATGATGGCACCCAGTGCACCCATCGCACCACCTTCTGTAGGTGTTGCAATGCCCAAAAAGATGGTGCCCAGTACCAGGAAAATCAGCAGCAGCGGCGGGATCAGTACAAACGTGACTTTTTCAGCCACATGCGACAGCAGGCCCATGCCCGTTACGCGGTTGATAGATGCCGCTACAAAAGCCAGCGCCACACCAAAGCACATCGAGAACACGATGGTTTCGTCCTTGGCGACTTTGTCTACCACTTCACCGGTGAACCAGGTGTGGATGGTTTCCATGTTCTGCGCAGCATAAATGGACACACCCACGCACAGCACGGTGAGCACCAGCAACGATGTCAGTCCGCTGGAGCCGTCTTTTTCCTTCAGGCTGCGCGCTTCCGGAGGCAGCGCAGGCACCATGTTTGGCTTAAAGAAAGCCAGCAGGAAAATGAAGATCATGTAAAAACCCACCAGCATGAAGCCGGGGATGAACGCGCCCTTGTACAGGTCACCCACGCTGCGGCCCAGCTGGTCGGCCAAGATGATCAGCACCAGTGACGGTGGAATGATCTGTGCCAGTGTGCCCGAGGCGGCAATCACGCCCGAGGCAATGCGGCGGTCATAACCGTAGCGCAGCATGATGGGCAGCGAGATCAGACCCATCGAGATCACCGACGCGGCCACCACACCAGTGGTAGCGGCCAGCATGGCACCCACCAAAATCACGGCAATGGCCACACCACCGCGGATGGGACCAAACAGCTGGCCTACGGTGTCAAGCAAGTCTTCTGCCATGCCGCTTCGCTCTAGGATCAGCCCCATGAGCGTAAAGAACGGAATGGCCAGCATCGTCTCGTTTTGCATGATGCCGTAGATGCGCAGCGGTAGCGCCTGCATCAGCGCTTCGGGCAAGACGTTCAGCTCAATACCGATGACGGCAAAAAACAGGCCGCAGGCACCCAGGCTGAATGCCACGGGAAAGCCCAGCAGCAAAAAGCAGATGAGGCCCGCGAACATGATCGGGGCCATATTGTTTGCAAGAAATTCCATAGCTATGTCTCCCTTATCGCTCAGGCGCGGTTGACGCCGTTGCGGGCCGCTTCTTCTTCGGCTTTGAGGATGGCTTCAGCCAACTCTTCTTCAGGTGTTTTGGCCACGATCTTGACCATGGGGTCGTCAATCAGTCCCTGCAGGAAAGCGATGCGCTTGATCAGCTCGGAGATGCCTTGCAGCAGCAGCAGGCCAAAGCCCAGGGGCATCATCAGATACACAGGCCAGCGGATCAGGCCACCTGCGTTGCTGGACATTTCGCCGGAATTGAGGGCCTGCAAAAAGAAGGGCGTGCCGTAGTAGACAACCAGTGCGCACATGGGCGTGAGAAAGAAGGCAAAGCCAATCACATCAATCCACACTCGGGTGCGTAGTTTGAGTTTGGCGTTGAGCACATCGACCTTGACGTGCTCTTTCTCTAGCAGCGTATAGCCAGCAGCCAGCAAAAACGATGCAGCAAAGAAGTACCACTGCACTTCCAGGAACGCATTGGAGCTGGTGTGGAACACTTTGCGCACCACAGCGTTAAGGCTGCTGACGATGGTGGCTGCAAGAATGAGCCAGATAACGTATTTGCCGACTTGGGCGTTGAGCCAGTCGATCCCCCGAGAGAGCCGTAAGAGTGCTTGCATGGTGTCTCCAAAAAGCGCGATATGTGCCGCAGGTACAGACAAGGCGTGTGGCCACGCCTGCCCTGCAGACTTGTAGGAATGCACAGTCGCGCGATTTTACGGAGCACCTTCTGTGCTTGCTGACGGCTTTTTGACGGTTCGCAGCAAACAAGAACTTTTAGTGCTGTTTTTGCGGCAAATGCAGGGTTTTTACTAGGTGTTGGCGATGCGTGCAGGCTGCTGTATCCACGGTGTCTGCGCATGAAAGCAGCATAAAGCGCCAGAAAACGCGCGTGAGTTTGCGTGGCTGCGCTGTGCCGTGCATGCCGTGCGCAGCCGGGTGCCAGGGGGCGTGTTATTCGACGTCATTGGCGAAAGATGTGGCTTTTTGGCCGCGTTGCACAGCCCTTCATGCGCCAGCCACAGGTTCATTCCAAGCAGTTGCTGGGCCCGCAAGCCGCGTTTTAACCGTTCAGGTTCTCTTTGATGTGCTCTTTTTGCACGTGAGCCAGTACGCCCAGGCAGGCGTCCTCAATCAGATTGAGAACGTGCTCAAAGCCTTGATCACCACCGTAATAAGGGTCTGGCACGACGGCGCTGCGCATCTCTCGGCAAAACTCGGTGAGCCGGTGCAGTTTGTGGCGCTGCGCAGGCGGGCACAGTGCCTGTGCGCGGGCCATGTTCTCGTGGTCCATCACCAGCACCAGGTCATGGCGCTCAAAGTCTTCGCGCGTGAGCTGGCGTGCACGCAGGTCGCTCAGGTCATAGCCACGCAGCAGCGCATGTTTTTGGCTGCGGCGGTCAGGCTCTTCACCCACGTGATAGGCATGGGTGCCGCAGGAATCGACGGTGAACCAATCACTCCAGCCGCGCGCTTTGACCATCTCTCGCAGCACACCGTGCGCGCTAGGGCTGCGGCAAATATTGCCCATGCAAACCATCAAAACTGCGTAGGGAGCGGGTGAAGGGGTGCTTGTCATTGCTCAAATTTCTGGTGTAACCACACGGTGGCCGCTATTGCGGGGGCCGTGGCTGTGATAAATTGACACCCGGTTGGTGCCCTGCGTGTTCACGCAGACAGCGTCATAAGCGGGTGTAGTTCAATGGTAGAACTTTTGCTTCCCAAGCAAATAGCGTGGGTTCGATTCCCATCACCCGCTCCATCTTTTGCCCGGTCGTGGCATTTTTATTTCTGTTTATTCCAGTTCAAACTTTTGGCGCAATGCATCGCCAAAGGCCGCATTGCCGGTGAGGGTCAGCGTCAAGGTGGTGTAGCTGCCTGGCTGCGGCGCTTCGGCATCGATGCCTGCGGTGCTGGCTGACCAGCGAATCTTCAGTGCGCGGCCATTGTCGTCGTCCTGGGCGCTGAGGTCGTAGTCCCAGTCTCCACCCTCATCGAGTGGGCCTCGGCGGCCACGGAACTCCTGGCTGGCCCAGCGCAATACGTTGCACACTTCGGCAAGCAAAGCACCCCAGCGGTGATCGGCCACGCTGGCCATGGCGTCCCAGGTGCCATTGCTGTCTTCGTCTTCGCTGTATTCAAAATCTAGGTAATCCAAGGCCATTGCATTCTTTCTGAGTTCTTATAAAAGAATAGCTATCAGTGCTTGAATTAATTGGTTTTCAGATATAAAAACACATCAAAGTCAAGGTTTTACAAGAGCTTGACGCTTCTTTTTTTAAAGTTTTGCAGCAGCAACATCCAGATTGAGCAAGCTCGCTTCAATGGCTGCAGCGGTGACATGCGGTTGCTCCATGGGGAAAAGGTGGCCGCCATCGACCAGCATGGTGCGCCCGTGGGTGATACGCAGCGTCATGTCCATGCCCACCTGTTTCATTTCTTTGGAATACATGCCGCCAATGAAGGCCACAGGGCAGCGCAGTGGGTGGCGGCGCAGCAAGGCATTGAGGTTGTGGGGCAGGTTGTTGTAGATGGCGGTTTCTTCTTCGCGGCTGAAGTGCAGGGTGACGTGGCCGTCTGCGTTGGCATCCAGCCCATGGTCAACATAGTCTTGCAGTACTTGGGGATGCCAGCGTGCAAAGGCTTTTTTGCTCTGGAACAGGGTCAAAGCCTCTGCGCGGCTGGGCCAGATGTTGCGGCGCTTGCGGCTGATTTTTCCGGGTGACACATTGCCTACCAGCTGGGTGCGCTTGGCAACTTCCAGCGAAGTGGCGCGCCAGCCACTGATGAGTGGCGAGTCCAGCATGAGCACCCCGCGCGCCAGATGCGGGTGCTGCGCAGCCGTCATGACACTGACAAAGCCCCCCAGTGAGTGGCCCACCATGAGCGCGGGCTGGCCCCAGCGCTGGACCAAAGGGGTGGCAAAGTCGGCCAGTTGCTGCACCAGGTGTGGCCAGTTGCTGGTGACGGGGTAGCGTGCGTCGTGGCCAAAGCGGTCCAGCGCATGTACGTCAAAACCGCGCTCGCGCAGCAGTGCAAACAAGAGGCGGTAAGTGCCAGCAGGAAAGCTGTTGGCGTGCGAGAAGATCAAGGGTTGCATGCGTTGCTCGGTGGTGCACGCAGACCTTGCCGCGCACTAGATCAGTTTTTCTTCAGGAGTGGTGATTTTCTTGATGGGGCTGGGTTTGTCCATCACCAGTGGGACGGTGCTGTTGCCGCCGAACCACTGCGGGTCCTCAATGCTGTCAAACACTTCACGCAGGCGCTTGCCCCAGTTGCCGCGCAGCATTTGGAAGTAGGGGTTGTCTTCGTCAATGCACACCAGCTTGTCGCAGCGCAAGCTGTCGATGTCATACACCGCCAGGTCCAGCGGCAGGCCCACAGAAAGGTTGGACTTGAGCGTGCTGTCCATGGATACCAGCGCGCATTTGGCGGCTTCATCCAGTGGCAGATCCGGGGTGAGCACGCGGTCCAGCACGGGTTTGCCGTACTTGGCCTCCCCAATCTGGAAATACGGCGTTTCTGCCGTAGCTTCAATGAAGTTGCCTGCCGAGTAGACTTGGAACAGGCGCATGCCTTCGCCCCGGATTTGCCCGCCAAACAGCATGGAGACATTGAAGTCCACGCCTGCGCGTTTGAGGGCCATGCCGTCTCTGTCATACACATGGCGCACGGCAGCTCCCAGCACACGCGTGGCGTCAAACATGCTCTTGGCATTCCAGATGGTCAGCACCTCGCCCGTGGCGTCGTCGCGAATCGTCATGGTCTGCAACAGCTCGCGCACTGACTGCGAGATGGACAGATTGCCCGCCGACAGCAGTGCCATAAAGCGGTCGTCCTGCTTCTCGTAGATCATCATCTTGCGGAAAGAGTTGATCTGGTCGAGACCGGCATTGGTGCGCGAATCCGACAGGAAGACGAGACCGGCGTTGAGCTTGATGGCGATGCAGTAAGTCATGAAATTTCAGGCAGAGAGCGGCTTTCAGCAAGCAAGTGTATTCCTGTGGGCCGCAGAAAGTATGACCGAATGTTTAAGTGCGCTGGGTCAGCTTTTTGAGCAGATACAGAGCTTCCAGCGCTTCACGGGGGCTGAGTGCGTCGGGGTTGATCTGCGCCAGCGCGTCTTCCACAGGGGTCGCTTGCAGGGCCGACTCGGGCATGGGGGGGGCGGCAAACAGGTCAACCTGATCCTGACCAGCCTCATCGCGCGCTTCCAGCGCTTGTAGCGTATGGCGCGCGTGGTTGAGCACGGCAGCGGGCATGCCCGCCAGCTTGGCCACTTGCACGCCATAGCTGCGGCTGGCCGGGCCGGGCTGAATTTCGTGCAGGAACACAATATCGCTGCCCGATTCCACCGCACCCACGTGCACATTCACCGCCGCCTTGGCCTTGGCAGGCAATTCTGTTAGTTCAAAGTAGTGGGTGGCAAACAGCGTGAAAGCCTTGGTTTTGTCATGCAGCTGCGTGGCAATGCCGCTGGCCAGGGCCAGGCCGTCAAAGGTGCTGGTGCCCCGGCCAATTTCATCCATCAGCACCAGGCTGTGTGGGGTGGCGGCGTGCAAAATCTGCGCAGCCTCAGTCATCTCCATCATGAAGGTGGACTGGGCGTTGGCCAAATCGTCAGCGGCGCCAATGCGGGTGTGAATGGCGTCAATCGGCCCCAGATGGCAGGCTGCAGCAGGCACGTAGCTGCCCATGCTGGCCAGCAGCACAATCAGGGCCACCTGGCGCATATAGGTCGACTTGCCGCCCATGTTCGGCCCGGTAATCACTTGCATGCGTGTGTTCACATTCATGCGTGTGTGATTGGCTATAAAGCTGCCGCTGGATGTTTCAGCCATGCGCGCTTCCACCACCGGGTGGCGGCCACCCTCAATCTCAATGCAGGGAACGCTGCTGAATGTGGGCTTGCTCCAGTTCAGCGTGAGTGAGCGTTCGGCCAGCGTGCACAGCACGTCAAGTGCCGCAATGGCCTGTGCCACGCGGGTCAGATGGGGTACATGGGGCTGCAGCTGATCCAGGATGCGTTCAAACAGCATCTTTTCACGCTGCAGGGCTCGCTCCTGGGCGCTCAGGGCTTTGTCTTCAAAGGCCTTGAGCTCTGGGGTGATGTAGCGTTCCGCATTTTTCAGTGTCTGGCGGCGCTGGTAGCGCGCTGGCACCACATCTTTGTAGCTGTTGGTGATTTCAATGTAAAAGCCATGCACCTTGTTGAACTGGACACGCAGGTTCGGAATGTTGGTGAGCAGTTTTTCTTTGGCTTCCAGCTCCAGCAAGAATTCATCGCAGTTGTTCTGAATGCTGCGCAGCTCATCGAGCTCGGCATCAAAGCCGGTGGCAATCACGCCGCCATCGCGCACGAGCGCGGAGGGCTCATCCATGATGGCGCGTGCCAGCAAATCGGCACAGTCGGATGGTGGCACCAGGTCCTGAAAAATCTGGTTCAAATAGGCCGAGGGCGATGCCTGGGTCTGCGCGAGCAACTGTGCTTTTTGCAGTGTCTTGCCCAAAGCCACCAGCTCACGCGGGCGGACCTGACGCAGTGCGGTGCGGGCAGTGATGCGCTCTACATCGCTGACGCCTTTGAGCTCTGCGCGCAGTGCCTGCCAAGGCATGGAGCCGCCCAGAGCATCGTTGCCGCGCAGTACCTCGGTGGCGTTCAAGCGGGCAATCGGTTCGGCGCGCTCGCGCTGCGGCTCCAGCAGCCACGTTTTGAGCAAGCGGCTGCCCATGCCGGTCATGCAGGTGTCCAGCAGTGAAAACAGTGTCGGGCTGTCTTCGCCACGCAGTGTCTTGACCAGCTCCAGATTGCGGCGTGTGGTGGGCGGCAGGTTAATCAGCTGGTCATCGCGCTGCACCTGCAGGCTGTGAATGTGCGTGAGGTTGCGCCCTTGCGTGTGCTCGGCATAGCTCAGCAGTGCGGCGCTGGCGGCATGGGCCAGGGGCAGTGCTTCGGCCTCCCAGGCCTTCAGGCTGGCTGCGCCCAGCAGCTCCAGCAGTTTGCGCTCCCCCAAGCCCGTATCAAATTGCCAGTCAGGGCGCGGGCTGAGCGGGCAGGAGATAGTGCCGCTGTGCTTGAGGGCAAAGAGCCCTTGCTCAAAACGCTCGGTCACACCTGCGCTGTAAATCACTTCACTGGGGGCAATGCGTGCCAGCCATTCGCCCAATTCGTCCTGGCCGCATTCGGCCAAATGAATGCGCCCCTGTGTCACGCTCATCCACGCCAGGCCACAGCGCTGGCGGCCTGATGTGTGCAGCGACACCAGCATGGCCTCTTGTTTGTCGCTCAGCAGTTCGGCATCGGTCAAAGTGCCGGGAGTCACCACGCGCACGACTTTGCGCTCCACCGGCCCTTTGCTGGCACCGACTTCACCGACTTGTTCGCAGATCGCAACGGATTCGCCCATTTTGATCAGGCGCGCCAAGTAACCTTCCAGCGCGTGGAAAGGGACGCCAGCCATCGCTACGGGAAAGCCTGCTGACTGGCCGCGCGTGGTCAGCGTGATGTCGAGCAGGCGTGCAGCCTTTTCAGCATCACCCCAGAAGACTTCATAAAAATCGCCCATGCGGTAGAGCACCAGGGTGTCGGGGTACTCCGCCTTGATGCGCACGTACTGCGCCATCATGGGCGTGTGCCCTTCAATCGGGGCGGTCAAAGGCGAAGAAGAGGGGGTCTGCACGCCGTTGTTGTTCTGGTGGGGCGTGGAAACGTCAGATGTGGACAAAACTCAAATTCCTTGATGTGGACGGTCGCGGCAAAGCGGCCGCCAGAAACAGGCAGGAATTATCCGGGATGCGGCACAGGTTGGGTCAAGCAGATGTTGATCAGCCTTTGAGGCGACGGCGTAACTGCCGCACTTCTTCCATCAAATCGACGGTCATGGCTGCCAATTGCGGGTCTGCATCAAACGTGCGTTCCAGCTGTGCAATGCGGCGGGCGCGCAGCACGGTGTGGGTGCTAAAGCGCCAGGTGGGGGGTGCTTCTTGTGGCATGGCGTCATCGCCAATGTCGTACTGCAATACGCCGGTGGTTACGCGCTCGACCACCCATTGCGGCTGCATACGGCAGGCATGGGCCAGTTGCTCCAGCGTCAGGGCCTGGGCATCCAGTACATCGGGTGGAGTGTAAAAGGGGGTGCTCATGCGGCATCTCCTGTACGAGGGTTGCGCCCTGCAAAGGCTTTGGACAGTGATTCGTAGGCTTTGCGCTGGTTGTCGTCAAACACGGGGGGGACGATGATTTGTATGACCAAGTACAAGTCTCCTGGGGTGCGGCTGGGCAACCCCTTGCCTTTGACGCGCAGTTTGCGCCCTGCCTGTGAGCCAGGCGGGATATTGATCTCCAGCGTGCCCGCCAAGGTCTTGAACTCCACCGGGCCACCCAGAGCGGCCTCCCAAGGTGCTAAAGGCAGTTGCTGATACACATCTTTGCCCTGGGTGTGCCAGCGTTTGTCGTCCTTGAAGCGCACCTCCAGCAGCAAATCACCGGCCTGTCCTTTGCCGTAGCCGGGTGCACCTTGCCCGGCCAGGCGAATCATCTGGCCCTCGTACACCCCTTTGGGAATGGTCACTTGCAGTTCACGCTCGTCTTCTACGGCGTGGCCCTGTGCATCCAGGCGCACACCACGCAGGCGCAATACGCGCATGCCGCCGCTGTAGCTGTCGGGTACTTCCAGTTCAATGGATGAGTGCTGGTCCTGCCCTCGCATATCCGGTGGCGGCCCACTGCGGCGTGCGCGCTGCCCACGACCAAACAGCTCTTCAAAAAAGCTGCTGTAGTCGGCGTTGTCGGCATCTGTACTGCTGTGGTGAAAGTGAAAGTTCTGCCCATCCCAGCCGGGCGGTGCCTGAAAGCCTGAGGCGTGCCCGGCACCGCTGTGGGCAAACTGGCTGGCATCGCCCAGCTGGTCATAGGCTTTGCGTTTTTCTGCGTCTGACAGTACGGCATTGGCTTCATTGACTTCGGCCATGCGCAGTGCAGCATCAGGCTCTTTGCTGATGTCTGGGTGGTATTTGCGCGCCATCTTGCGATAGGCTTTTTTGATTTCATCCGCGCTGGCGTCTTTGGCAACGCCGAGGATCTTGTAGTAGTCCTTGTATTCCACCGGAACCTCCTGCTCACATGTGCCTGGATAGTGACGCAGATGCTCGGGCTTGTCAGTAGGTCAGTGGCGCATGTCAGACAGGCACAAAAAAACCGCAAGGCTTGCGCGCTTGCGGTTGGGCAGTTCTGTAAAGCGACGATTTAGTCGTTGCTGGACGCCGCTTCGTCTTTCTTGTCGGCGGCGATGCCTGCATCGACATCCATCTTGTCTTGCACGCCTGCAAATTTGCTGTATTTGCCCAGAATGCCGACCAGCTGGCCATAAGCGCGGGGGTTGCCCGCCAGGCATTCGGCCTGCTCCAGGAAGTCGGCTTCGCCTGTGAAATTACCAACCAGACCACCGGCTTCGGTGATCAGCAAACTACCGGCAGCTACGTCCCAGATGCTCAGACCGGATTCAAAGAAACCGTCGGTAAAGCCTGCTGCCACGTAGGCCAGATCCAGCGCTGCAGCGCCGGGGCGGCGCACACCTGCCGTGCGCTGGGTGATTTCCGCGAACATGCGCATGTAAGCACGGAAGTTGTCGCCAGGACGGAAGGGAAAGCCGGTGGAAACCAGGCAATCCTTCAGCTGGGTGCGCTTGGACACGCGGATACGGCGCTCGTTGAGGAATGCGCCACGGCCACGGGTGGCGGTGAACAGATCGTTGCGGGTGGGGTCATACACCACCGCGTGCTCGATCTTGCCCTTGAAAGACAAGGCGATGCTCACGCAGTACACGGGGAAACCGTGGATAAAGTTGGTGGTGCCGTCCAGAGGATCGATGATCCAGACGAAGTCCGAGTTCTTGTTGCCGAACTCGGTGCCGGTTTCCTCGCCCAAGATACCGTGGTCAGGGTATGCACCCAGCAGGGTTTCAATCACCGCACGCTCAGCAGCTTTGTCAACTTCGGTAACAAAGTCATTGACTTGCTTTTGGGCAACGCGAACTGATTCAACGTCCAGCGCAGCGCGGTTGATGAGGGCGCCAGCGGCGCGTGCAGCCTTGATGGCCACGTTGAGCATGGGGTGCAGGGAGGAAGACGACATAAATTGTGAAGTTGGCGCCCAGTGAACCACCCCCAAATTTCAAATCTTGACTCTCACAACCTGGGATGGTGCACCGCTGAACGCGGATGATGAACGGGTTCGTGCACGTCCGGCGATGCGGACAGCGACAATAGGGCGCAAATTCTAACCGTCTTGCCCGTTTTTTGCTGCCTGCATGTGCAATGCGGGCCGAAGCTCCAATGAAAACCCGTTTTATTCTGATTGAGACCAGCCATGCTGGCAACGTGGGTGCTGCTGCCCGCGCCATGAAAACCATGGGCTTTGATGAGCTGGTGCTTGTGCGCCCGCGCTGGGCCAATGTGCTGCGCAAGGAAGAAACCATCCAGCGTGCCAGCGGCGCCCTGGATGTGCTCAACAATGCGCGCATTGTGGAGACCGTGGACGAAGCCGTAGACGGCCTGAGCCATTTGTGCGCCACAGCCATGACTCCACGCGACTTCGGGCCACCCACGCGTGCCCCGCGCGAGCACTTTGAGATGCTGGTAAGGGGTGAACTGATAGCGAAGATGCCACCAGTGCTAGAGACGGATGCAACCGATGCAACGGATGCAGCCGCTGGTGCAACTGCTGCCAGCGGCGCTTTCGGTGAAACCGGCATTGGCCTGCTATTTGGCTGCGAGCGTTTTGGCATGGCCAATGAAGACGTATACCGCTGCAACGTGGCGCTGTCGATTCCTTCCAATCCCCAGTTTGGCTCGCTGAACCTGGGCGGTGCGATCCAGCTGCTGGCCTATGAGTGGCGCCAGGCCTTGGGCGGGTTCCCGGTGGTGGAACACGCACCGGCTGCAGAGCGTGCCGACATGCAGCAGGTGGCGGGCATGCTGGGGCACTGGGAGCAGGCTTTGGCGCACATCGGCTTTCTGGACCCTGCCGCACCCAAAAAATTGATGCCCCGCTTGAACCAAATGTTTAACCGTGCGCAACTGACCCCGGAGGAAATCCACATCCTGCGCGGTGTCGCCAAAGCCATGCTGCAAAGCCAGCCGCCAAAGCACTAAACTGTGCAGCCCTTTTGTAACAAGTGACGGCCTCTGATGCTTTCCCGACTGCGTTCTGACATTCAGTGCATTCTTGACCGCGATCCTGCGGCGCGCAGCACCTGGGAGGTCATCACCTGTTACCCCGGTCTGCACGCCATCTGGTGGCACATTCCTGCGCACTGGTGCTGGACGCACAACCTCAAGTGGCTAGGGCGTTTTACCTCGCACATTGGCCGGTGGCTGACAGGCATTGAAATTCACCCCGGTGCGGTGATTGGTGAGCGCGTCTTCATCGATCACGGCATGGGCGTTGTGATTGGCGAAACCGCTGTGGTGGGTGATGGCTGCACGATTTACCACGGCGTTACGCTGGGCGGCACCTCGCTGTACAAAGGCAGCAAGCGCCATCCGACTCTGGGCAAGAACGTGGTGGTCTCAGCGGGTGCCAAGGTGCTGGGCGGCTTTGAGGTGGGTGATGATGCCAAGATTGGCTCCAACGCCGTAGTCATCAAGCCTGTGCCTGCGGGTGCAACAGCGGTGGGTATTCCTGCGCGCATCATTCCTTCCAAAAAGGGCGAAAGCGCCGATGTGACGGAGATGGGTGAGCAGACATCGAGCGCCAAGCCGCAAAAAGCGCCGCAGCAGGCTTTCACGGCGTATGGCGTAACTCAAGAGGACGACCCCGTCAGCCAGGCCATGAAGGGCCTGGCTGAAGGTGCTGCCACGCATGAGCAGCAACTGCAGCAACTGTGGACGGCGGTCGAAAAACTGTCGGCCCAGCTCAAGGCCGATTGCGTACCTTGCGAGAGCGAGCGGGGCGGCCACTTCGAGAAATCCAAGATCGATCAGATTCTGGGTAAGTAGCCGCTGGCGCAACCGCATGCAGCGAAGAGGCCGTCAAGGCCTCTTTGTTTTTCTACGGGCCAACCCTTAAAACGTCGCCAATGTGGCGCTGGCGTGTGCAGCTGTCTTGTACGCTTGCAGCAGTTGCCTTATTTGTTGACCCTTTACATACAGGATTGATTTGTCATGGATGTGTCCCAAGCCTTGCGTGAACGCCGTTCCGTGCGTGCCTTTACCTCCCAAGTGCCTAGCGCAGCACTGGTGCAGCAACTGATGCAGGATGCGGCCATGGCGGCTTCGGGTGGCAATATGCAGCCCTGGCGCGTGGCTGCGCTGACGGGTGAGTCGCTGCAAGCCATGCTCAATGATGTCTCCAAGACGATGGGGGAAGAAAACCCTGCCCACCAGTCCTACCCTTCCAATCTGTGGGAGCCCTACCGTACGCGCCGTTTTGCCAATGGCGAAGATCTGTACAAGAGCATCGGCATTCCGCGCGAAGACAAAGAAGGCCGTTTGCGCCAGTTGGCCAAGAATGCGCAGTTCTTTGGTGCGCCCGTTGGCTTGCTGATGCTGACGGAAGAGCGCATGGGTCCTGTGCAGTGGATGGATTTGGGCATCTATCTGCAATCTTTCATGCTGCGAGCCACAGAGGAAGGGCTGGCTACCTGCGCCCAAGGCTTTTGGCGCCGTTACGACGCGGTGGTCAAGCAGCACATTGAAGTGCCAGAAGGCTATCTGGTCACCTTTGGTATTGCGCTGGGCTACGAAGACAAGACGGCCCCCATCAATACGATGCGTGCCACACGCGCAGAGTTCGAGGAGTGGGGCCAGCTCAAAGGCTTTTAAGCGCGCTGTGACGGCCACTGCCAGCACCAAGTGCTTCGCGCCATAAAAAAGAATAAGCGCTTCTGAGGAAGCGCTTTTTTGTGAGCTGAAGAGCAGTTTGGTTCAAAAGTGTTGCCTGAGCCGACGTAGATGTACCCTGGACAAAAAGCCTGAAACGGCAGGCAATGCGCCGTTGATGACAGGGCACAGGTAACAACGTGCCCAGGGCAGCATGAGCGCTTGTCAGTGGCCGACGCTCTTGGAGAACAGGTTGATCACCAGCACCCCGGCAATGATGAGCGCCATGCCGGCGATGGCCGCTGCATCCAGCTTCTGGCCCATGAAGATCCAGGCAATCGCTGATACCAGCACAATCCCGGCGCCCGACCAGATGGCATACGCAATCCCGGTGGGGATGGTGCGCAGTGTCAAAGACAGGCACAGGAATGCAATGGCGTAGCCCACGATCACGATCACGCTGGGCCACAGGCGGGTAAAGCCTTCGGCGCTTTTGAGAAAGGATGTGGCCATCACCTCAGCGACGATGGCGATGCCCAGAAACCAGTAGCTGCTCATGTGTGCTGCGGCTTGGCTCAAAGGTTTACGGTGCGGGGTAGGTGCCGGTGCCATCGGGCCATGTGGTCAGCACCTCGTAGCCTGTGGCGGTGACAACAACCATGTGCTCCCACTGGGCAGACAGGCTTTTGTCTTTGGTGATGACGGTCCAGCCATCGTCGAGCTCTTTGGTGTCGTGCTTGCCCATGTTGAGCATGGGCTCGATGGTGAAGATCATGCCTTCTTGCAGTGTCATGCCCTGGCCGGGGTAGCCGTAGTGCAGCACCTGTGGCTCGTCGTGGTAAATCTGGCCGATGCCGTGGCCGCAGTAGTCACGCACCACAGAGAACCCATCGCGGTGGGCCACGGTCTGAATGGCATGGCCCACGTCGCCCAGTGTGGCACCGGGCTTGACCGCACGAATGCCAGCCACCATGGCTTCATAGGTGGTGTCGACCAGCTTTTTGGCCTTGGCCGGTACGTTGCCCACGGTGTACATGCGCGAGGTGTCACCAAACCAGCCGTCTTTGATCAGTGCCACGTCTACGTTGACGATGTCACCGTCTTTGAGGATTTCCTTGGCGGCTGGAATGCCGTGGCAGACCACCTCATTGACCGATGTGCACACGGTTTTGGGAAAGCCGTGGTAGCCAATGTTGGCAGGAATGCATTTGAGTTCATCGACGATGAAGTCGTGGCACAGCTTGTCCAGGTGCTCGGTGCTCACTCCCGCTTGAACGTGGGGAGTGAGCATGGACAGCACGCGTGCGGCCAGTTGGCCTGCTTCGCGGGATTTGGCAATGTCGAGCTTGTCGTGAAGGGGGGGCAGGCGGCGTAAGGGTCGTTTGGCCATGGTGTCGGTGGGGTGTCGCAAGGGACAAGAAAGAGCAATGCCCACACTGTAGCGGTTCGGGCTGAGTTTGTCGTAGCCCTTGCTTGGAAGGCAGCTTGCTGGTGCTTTTATAAAAAATGAGCTATTAACGCTGTGTTTATAAGTGTTTTAGATACTTTTATATCTGAACCTGTTGATTTGCATACGTTTTAAGCTATTAAATATATAACTCCGCATGCACGGCCAGCGGCGTGCGTCAATGGCGCGCATGCATGGCCTGTACGTGGTCGCATAAAAAAAGCCCGCACGTTTTGCAGCATGCGGGCTTTTTGGCGTTCAAGCGGGCTGCCTTCAAGGCAGCGACAGCCATTAACGCTGGTTCAGGGGCTTGACGTCGCGAGCGACCGAGCCTGTGAACAGCTGGCGAGGACGACCGATCTTGTACTCGGGGTCAGCCATTTGCTCGTTCAGCTGGGCAATCCAGCCCACGGTGCGGGCCAGGGCGAAGATGCCGGTGAACAGGTTCACTGGAATGCCGATGGCGCGTTGCACGATGCCGGAGTAGAAGTCCACGTTGGGGTACAGCTTGCGCGAGACGAAGTAGTCGTCTTCCAGTGCAATCTTTTCCACTTGCTTGGCCAGCGCGAACAGTGGGTCTTTTTCCAGACCCAGTTCGGCCAGGATTTCGTTGCAGGTTTCCTGCATCAGCTTGGCGCGGGGGTCGTAGTTCTTGTACACGCGGTGGCCAAAGCCCATCAGCTTGACGCCGCTGTTCTTGTCCTTGACCTGTTCCATGAACTCACCAACCTTGGCGATGCCGCCGTTGGCCTGGATCTGCTCGAGCATGTTCAGGCAGGCTTCGTTGGCACCACCGTGGGCAGGGCCCCACAGGCAAGCGACACCAGCGGAGATGGCTGCGAACGGGTTCGTGCCCGACGAACCGCACAGGCGCACGGTGGAGGTGGAAGCGTTTTGTTCGTGGTCAGCGTGCAGAATGAAAATGCGGTCCAGCGCACGTTCCACCACGGGGTTGACCTTGTACTCTTCGCAAGGGTTGCCGAACATCATGCGCATGAAGTTGCCAGCGTACGACAGGTCGTTCTTGGGGTACATGTAAGGTGCACCAACACCGTACTTGTAAGCCATGGAGACCAGCGTAGGCATCTTGGCGATCAGACGGATCGCGGCGATTTCACGGTGCTCAGGATTGGTGATGTCAGTGCTGTCGTGATAGAAGGCCGACATGCCGCCCACCAGGCCAGTCAGCACAGCCATGGGGTGTGCATCACGGCGGAAGCCACGCAGGAAGAACTGCATTTGCTCGTTGACCATGGTGTGCTGGGTCACACGGTTTTCAAAGTCAGCCTTCTGGGTTTCGTTGGGCAGCTCACCGTACAGCAGCAGGTAGCAGGTTTCCAGGAAATTGCAGTTCTTGGCCAGCTGTTCGATGGGGTAGCCGCGGTACAGCAGCTCGCCCTTGTCACCGTCAATGTAGGTGATGCTGGACTGGCATGCCGCCGTGGAAAGGAAGCCCGGGTCATACGTAAACATGCCCGACTGGCCGTACAGCTTACGGATGTCAATCACATCCGGGCCGACATTGCCTTGGTAGACCGGCAGTTCAACGCTGGGCGCGCCATTGCTGAAAGACAGGGTTGCTTTGTTGTCCGCGAGTTTCATTTCCAACTTCCTTCTCTGGTTGGCCAGATCTTGTCCGGCCTTTTTTGCAAGTTGTGCCAATCAGACGGGCTTACGCACCATCTGTAGCACTTCTCTAACTTCAGGGGTGTCCAGGTCCCCTTCCGGCTCCTTGCGGCGCATGAAGAGGTCCATGAGATCGTTGTCTGCCAAGTCCATCAGGGCAGACAAACCAGCTGCGTGTCTCCGCGTCAGCTGATCGCCATAGGCGGCGAAGAATTGTTCGATGTACAGGTCGTTCTCGACCAAGCCACGGCGGCTACGCCACCGCAGCAAGTCGCGTTCCCGTTCTTCGAGGATTGCGTCCATAGCGTCCATGGACTAGATGGCGCGACGCACCATCAGCTCCTTGATCTTGCCAATGGCCTTGGTGGGGTTCAGGTGCTTGGGGCACACGTCCACGCAGTTCATGATGGTGTGGCAACGGAAGAGGCGGTAAGGATCTTCCAGGTTGTCCAGACGCTCTGCGGTGGCGGTGTCGCGGCTGTCCGCAATAAAGCGGTAAGCCTGCAACAGGCCTGCAGGGCCCACGAACTTGTCAGGGTTCCACCAGAACGAGGGGCAGCTGGTTGAGCAGCTGGCGCACAAGATGCACTCGTACAGGCCGTTGAGCTCTTCACGCTCTTCGGGCGACTGCAGGCGTTCCTTGCTGGTCGTCGTATAGATGTCGCTTTGCAGGTACGGCTTGATGGAGTGGTACTGCTTGAAGAACTGTGTCATGTCCACGATCATGTCGCGGATGACCGGCAGGCCCGGCAGAGGCTTCAAGACGATGTCGCCCTTGAGGGTGTTCATGTTCGTCAGGCAAGCCAGACCGTTCTTGCCATTGATGTTCATGGCGTCAGAACCACACACGCCTTCGCGGCACGAGCGGCGGAACGAGATGGTGGGGTCTTGCTCCTTGAGCTTGACCAGGGCGTCCAGCAACATGCGCTCATGGCCGTCCAGCTCAACCTCAACGGTTTGCATGTAGGGCTTGGCGTCTTTATCGGGATCGTAGCGGTAGAGTTTGAATGTACGCTTCATTTTTGTGTTCTCTCGTGGGCTGCTGGATTAGAACGTGCGAACCTTGGGTGGCACGCTGTCCACAGTCAGGGGCTTGAGGTTCACAGGCTTGTACGACAGGCTGTTGGTGGCGCTGTCCCACAGGGTGTGCTTGAGCCATTCCTTGTCGTTACGGCCCAGCGGGAACTCGGCGTGGTCGGCTGGGTGCTCGTAGTCGTACACAGTGTGTGCACCACGGCATTCCTTGCGGGCAGCGGCCGAGGTCATGGTGGCTTGCGCCACTTCGATCAGGTTGTCCACTTCCAGCGCTTCCATGCGGGCGGTGTTCCAGACCTTGGACTTGTCCTTCAAGGTCACGGAACCCACGCGTTCGCGGATGGCGTTGATCTTGGTGACGCCTTCGTCCATGCTCTTTTGCGTGCGGAACACGCCAGCGTGTGTCTGCATCGACGAGCGGATTTCGCCAGCGATGTCCTGGGCGTATGTGCCTTCCTTGGACTCGTCGAGCTGGTTCAGACGCGCCAGCGTGCGATCGGAACCATCCGCAGGAACCGGCAGGTTGTCGCCGAAGCTGCGCGTAAATTCCACGATGTGCTTGCCTGCAGCCTTGCCGAAGACCAGCAAGTCCAGCAGCGAGTTCGTGCCCAGGCGGTTAGCGCCGTGTACGGATACGCAAGAGCATTCGCCCACAGCGTACAGGCCATTGACCACACGGTTTTGCACGCCGTCGTGTGTCACCACCTGACCATGGATGTTGGTAGGGATGCCGCCCATCTGGTAGTGGATGGTGGGCACCACAGGGATAGGTTCCTTGGTGATGTCCACGTTGGCGAAGTTGTGGCCAATTTCTTCCACCGAAGGCAGACGCTTGCGGATGGTCTCGGCACCCAGGTGGTCCAGCTTCATCAGGATGTAGTCCTTGTTAGGACCGCAGCCTCGGCCTTCCTTGATTTCCTGGTCCATCGAGCGCGACACGAAGTCGCGCGGTGCCAGGTCCTTCAAGGTAGGTGCGTAACGCTCCATGAAGCGCTCGCCTTCGCTGTTGAGCAAAATGGCGCCTTCGCCACGGCAGCCTTCGGTCAGCAATACGCCTGCACCGGCTACGCCTGTGGGGTGGAACTGCCAGAACTCCATGTCCTGCAAAGGAATGCCTGCGCGCGCAGCCATACCCAGGCCGTCGCCGGTGTTGATGAAGGCGTTGGTCGAGGCCTGGAAAATACGGCCAGCACCGCCGGTAGCCAGCAGCACAGCCTTGGCGTGCAGCTCGTACAGGTCGCCAGTTTCCAGCTCCAGCGCTGTGACACCGACCACATCACCCTGGGTGTTGCGGATCAGGTCCAGGGCCATCCACTCCACGAAGAAGTTGGTCTTGGATGCCACGTTTTGCTGGTACAGCGTGTGCAGCATGGCGTGACCAGTGCGGTCAGCCGCTGCGCAAGCACGCTGCACAGGCTTTTCGCCGTAGTTGGCGGTGTGGCCGCCGAATGGGCGCTGGTAGATGGTGCCGTCTGGGTTGCGGTCAAACGGCATGCCGAAGTGTTCCAGCTCGATCACGACGTTGGGTGCTTCGCGGCACATGAACTCGATCGCGTCCTGGTCGCCCAGCCAGTCAGAGCCCTTGATCGTGTCGTAGAAGTGGTAGTGCCAGTTGTCTTCCGACATATTGCCCAGCGATGCCGATACGCCGCCTTGGGCTGCCACTGTGTGCGAGCGTGTGGGGAAAACTTTGGACAGGGAGGCCACGCTCAAACCAGCGCGGGACAATTCCAGAGCGGCACGCAGACCGGAGCCGCCAGCGCCGACGATGACAACGTCAAACTTGCGCTTGGTGATATTTGCTTTGGAGTAGCTCATTCTTAACCTTCAATCGTGGAGGGGTGTGGTCTATTGCCAGTCACAGACGCCACAGGACCTGGAAACCCCAGCCAGCACAGCCGACCAGCCAGACAATGGTGAAAACCTGCAGCACTAAGCGCAGGCCTGCATGTTTGACGTAGTCCATCCAGACGTCACGTACACCTACCCAGACGTGCCAGATCAAGGCAATGATTACGCCGAAGGTGATGAATTTCATCCACTGAGCGGCAAAAATGCCTGCCCACAGTTCGTAGCCCAGTTCGCCTTGGGCGAAGACCAGTTGAGCCAGAACAACGATGGTGAACAGCACCATCAAAGCAGCGGTCACGCGCTGGACCAGCCAGTCACGAATGCCATAGTGGGCACCAACTACAGTGCGCTTAGAACCGTAATTCACGGACATGATGTTTCCTTATCGTGCTTGGACGGATCAGTACAGGCCGAACAACTTGGCACCCAACACAACGGTCAGGCCAATGCTCAGAGCGAGAACGGTCAGTGCAGATGAGTGACCAAATTCTTTGGTGACTGCTGCGTGGTTCATATCCATGAACAGGTGACGCAGGCCTGCGATCAGGTGGTGCAGGTAAGCCCAGATGATGGCCAAGGCGATCAGCTTGATGAACCAGCCGGGCACAAAGCCACAGCCTTCATTGAAAACTGCCTTGAATTTGGCAAACGAGAATTCCGACGACAGCGAGGCGTCGAACATCCAGAGGATGAAGGGCAGCAGCAAGAACATGATCACACCGCTGATGCGGTGCAAGATCGAAACAATACCGGCCGGGGGTAAGCGATAGGACGGTAAGTCTTGTAATGCGTGGATATTGCGGAACTCTGGCCGCTTCTTTTTTGCAAGCTCTGTCATGGCGGGGGACTTTCGTGGATGTAACTGCGTGGTAATCGCGCGGTGCAAAAGATCCAAAATTCTATTGCACTCGCACAGTCGTCGGGCTGTGCCTGCGCGATTGTTTCCTTCTATCGCCTTGAGAACTATGAAGTTAGTTCAGGGCGTTCTTATAGTGATGCGTGTCTGTTCTGTAGATTCCGCGTCGTAACTCCATGGGAATATCGTTGTACGTATAGGCAAGTCGCTCCACACTCAGTAAAGGGGTGAGTGTAGACACGTTAAGTAACTCAGCCTGGGCTTCATCGGGTAATACGGCGCGCAGCTTTTCATCGGCACGCACCATGCGCACGCCAAAATCTGCTTCAAACATGGCGTAGGTGGGGCCTTTGTAAGTGGCCATCTGTTCGGCTGTCAGTCCTTTGAACGCATGACCGGGCAGCCAAATGTCTTCCAAAATAGTCGGAATACCGCTGAACGCCAGAACGCGGCGCACCTGCACCACGGTGTCTCCACTGCGCAACGCCAAAAGGCGTGCAATTTCTGCAGGTGCACGCAGGCGTTTGCATTCCAAAATCGTGCGGTGAGCGCGGCCTTCGCCTTCAAGGTCTCCGACATCGGGGTGCAGTTTCAGAAAACGATACTGGACTTGCTGTGCGGAATGGGTGGCTACAAAAGTGCCTTTGCCTTGACGGCGCATGACTAAATTTTCAGCGGCTAATTCGTCAATGGCTTTGCGCACAGTGCCTTGGCTGACTTTGAATCGTGCAGCCAGCTCCATTTCGCTGGGAATCAACTCTCCCGGACGCCATTCGCCAGCTTGCAGGCTTTGAAGAATCAATCCTTTGATTTGCTGGTACAGCGGACTGAAAGCTGGCGTGAGCGCTACGGTTGCATTGGTGGAAGAACCAAAAGCGCTGTCAGGAGAAGAAGGTTGCGATGAGGACATAAGGATGTTCGAAAGTTCAAGGCCACCGGATGCAAATTTTGAGCCCGTGCGTGCTGTTTGAACTCGGGGGTGATCATATCTTATATAAGACATAAGACAAATTGACTGGCAGACAAAATCAAGAGTACACTTGTGGACTGTTTACGGAGCACGGGCTACTGGTTACAGATGCTGGAGCGACAGTGCACCGACAACTGTTTTTTTCCGAAAATCTGGAGTTTTCACCATGAGCAAGAAGCCCGTCCGAGTTGCCGTCACTGGCGCCGCAGGTCAAATCGGTTACGCCCTGTTGTTTCGCATCGCATCCGGCGAAATGCTTGGGAAAGACCAGCCCGTTATTCTGCAACTGCTCGAAATTCCTGACGAAAAGGCACAGAACGCTCTGAAGGGCGTGATTATGGAGCTGGAAGACTGCGCCTTCCCTTTGCTGGCAGGTATTGAAGCACACAGCGATCCACTGCAAGCCTTTAAGGATACTGACTACGCATTGCTGGTTGGCGCGCGTCCTCGCGGCCCCGGCATGGAGCGTGCAGACTTGCTGGCTGCCAACGCACAGATCTTTACGGCCCAGGGCAAGGCGCTGAACGCCGTGGCCTCGCGCAACGTGAAGGTGCTGGTTGTCGGCAACCCCGCCAACACCAACGCCTACATCGCCATGAAGTCGGCACCTGATCTGCCAGCGAAGAACTTCACTGCCATGCTGCGACTGGACCATAACCGCGCTGCATCGCAACTGGCTGCCAAGGCTGGCTTCAAGGTTGGTGATATCAAGAGCCTGACCGTGTGGGGCAATCACTCGCCCACCATGTACGCCGATTACCGCTTTGCAACAGTCAATGGCAAGTCCGTCAAGGAAACCATCAACGACCAGGACTGGAACGCCAACGTGTTCCTGCCTACCGTCGGCAAGCGTGGTGCAGCCATCATCAATGCACGTGGTCTGTCCTCGGCCGCCTCGGCTGCCAACGCTGCAATCGATCACATGCGTGACTGGGCCTTGGGCTCTAATGGCGAGTGGGTCACGATGGGTGTGCCATCCAATGGCGAATACGGTATTCCTGCTGGCATGGTTTTCGGTTTCCCGGTGACTACTGCCAATGGCGAGTACAAAATTGTTGAAGGTCTGGAAATTGATGCTTTCTCGCAAGAGTGCATCAACAAAACCCTGGCTGAGCTGCAAGGCGAGCAAGATGGTGTGAAGCACCTGCTGTAAAGCATTTGCACTGAAATCCCTTGCGGATTTTTGCACTCTGCAGTGCCTGAGCGCTGCAGAGTGCATCTCTAGAGAAATCTTCTGCACAACATGCATGGCAAAGAGATGCTGGTTGAGCAAAAGATGTTTCTTTGAGGCGTTGTCTGGTCCATTGCGTCGACTGGCTGCGCACTCTGAGTGCGCTCAGTTCACGATTGCTATTCATGCGTACTGCTACCCATCCCCGCGAAATTTTGTTGGGCGCTCAAGCAGCGGCCAATATGCTGCCCGTCTGTGATCATTACAGCGGTGTAGAAGTGCGCATGCGCAAAAGCCTCGAGCTGCAGGCTCAGATGCTGCAGGAATTCGGGGCCTGCGTATTTGACGTGACTCTGGACTGTGAAGATGGTGCAGCGGTTGGCAATGAAAAAGCCCATGCAAGGCTGGTGGCCAGTCTGGCCAAAAATTCTCAGGCCGGCTGCCGTGTGGCAGCACGCGTGCATGCGGTGGACCATCCTGCTTTTGAAGAAGACATTGCAACCATCGTCCAAGAGGCCGGCCACAAGCTCAGCCATATCATGCTGCCCAAGGTTGATAGCGTGGACGACATCCTGCGGGCAGAGCGTGCACTGGAACGCGCATCAGGGGGGCACATTCCCTTGCATGCCTTGATTGAGTCGCCTGCTGCGGTGCATCAAGCTTTTGAGATCGCGGCCCATGCACGTGTACAAAGTCTGTCGTTCGGTCTGATGGACTTTGTCTCCGCGCATGCGGGAGCCATTCCCGGAGCCGCCATGGGTGTGCAGGGGCAATTCGTTCATCCAATGGTAGTGCGCGCCAAGCTGGAGATCGCTGCAGCCTGCCATGCGTACGGCAAAGTGCCTTCTCACTGTGTGGTCACAGAGTTTCGTGATGCCCCAGCGCTGCAAGTGGCTGCAAGCAAAGCCTGTACAGAGCTGGGCTACACCCGCATGTGGAGCATTCATCCGGCGCAGATTCGTCCTATCTTGAATGCTTTTGCGCCAGCCACGAGCGAGGTGCAAGAAGCTGCAGATATTTTGGTGGCTGCAGCTGCGCAGGACTGGGCCCCAATTAGTTATAACGGCGTGCTGCATGACCGTGCCAGTTACCGTTATTACTGGCAGTTGCTAGAGCGCGCATTCCTGACGGCGATGGCTTTGCCGCAACACGCACGACAATGGTTTGATGGGAATGCAGCATGAAGATGCTGTTTTTGTTTAACGATCAACTTTTTGAGACCGCTGGAGTCCGCATGAAACAACTGATTGCCTCCTTTTTGCTAATTGCTCCTGCACTGGCCTTGGTGACGACTGCTCAGGCATCCACCACCAAACCCGCAGCAACTAAAGCTACGACGACTACGAAAAAAGTCACTACTGTCAAGAAGACAGCAACGCCGCGCAAGGCTGCAGCAGTGGCTGGCGCAGGCACCGCTGCTGCGGCTACCGCCGTAGTACTGGCCCCCCGGGTGCTGAATGCGGATGAAATGGTCCTGGCTGACCGCGTGCACACGGGCCGTATCGCTTGTGAGCTGGGCCAGCATGTGAGCGTGTCCAAGGACGACAAGAACCCGGGCCACTTCCTGGTGAGTGGCTCAGGTTTTAACTTTCACATGTCCCCTGTCGGAACAAGCACTGGCGTGGTGCGTTTGGAAGATGCGAAAGCCGGTGCAGTCTGGTTGCAGATTGCCAACAAATCGATGCTCATGAATCAAAAGCAGGGCAAGCGCCTGGCTGATGAATGCATGAGTCCTGAACAGCTTCAGGTGGCAGAAGCTATTAAGAAAAACCCCCCTCAAGGTTTGCTGGATGCCCCCGGAAAGTAATTGTCCGGAGCAAAAGCGCTGAAGAAACGCTGCCCCACTCTTAGAAAACTAATGGAGAGAGAACCATGTTGAAAGCTTACCGTGACCATGTGGCCGAACGTGCCGCATTGGGCATCCCCCCACTGCCACTGGATGCCAAGCAAACTGCCGAATTGATCGAGCTGATCAAGAACCCGCCAGCTGGTGAAGATGCATTCCTGCTGGATTTGCTGACCCATCGCGTGCCTCCAGGTGTGGACGATGCGGCCAAGGTCAAGGCTTCTTTTCTGGCGGCCGTGGCACACGGTGACATCCAAGTAGGTCTCATCTCCAAGTCCAAGGCTACCGAATTGCTGGGCACCATGGTGGGCGGCTACAACGTCCACCCTCTGATTGAGCTGCTGGACGACGCGGAAGTTTGCGGCGTGGCTGCTGAAGCGCTGAAGAAGACATTGCTGATGTTTGACTTCTTTAACGACGTGGCAGACAAGGCCAAGGCTGGCAATGCCAAGGCCAAGGAAGTGATGCAAAGCTGGGCGAATGCCGAGTGGTTCACCTCGCGCCCTGAAGTCGACAAGAAGATCACCGTTACCGTGTTCAAGGTGCCCGGTGAAACCAATACCGACGATCTGTCGCCTGCACCAGATGCCTGGAGCCGTCCAGACATTCCGTTGCACTACCTGGCCATGCTCAAGAACACGCGCCCTGACGCGGCGTTCAAGCCTGAAGAAGACGGCAAGCGCGGCCCCATGCAGTTCATTGATGACCTGAAGAAAAAGGGTCACCTGGTCGCTTATGTGGGCGACGTGGTGGGCACTGGCTCTTCGCGCAAGTCCGCGACCAACTCTATCGTCTGGGCTACGGGCCAGGACATTCCTTTTGTGCCCAACAAGCGCTTCGGTGGCGTGACTCTGGGTGGCAAGATTGCTCCTATCTTCTTTAATACGCAGGAAGATTCGGGCTCGCTGCCTATCGAAGTCGATGTTTCAAAGCTGGAAATGGGCGACGTCATCGACGTGCTGCCCTACGAAGGCAAGATCACCAAGAATGGCGAAACCGTTGCCCAGTTTCAGCTCAAGAGCGACGTGCTGTTTGACGAAGTGCGCGCCGGCGGCCGTATCAACCTGATCATTGGCCGCTCGCTGACAGCCAAAGCCCGTGAATTTCTGGGTTTGCCTGCATCGACCGCATTCCGCTTGCCGACAGCACCCGCTGCAACCAAGGCTGGCTTTACGCTGGCTCAAAAAATGGTGGGCCGTGCCGTGGGTCTGCCAGAAGGCCAGGGCGTGCGCCCCGGTACCTACTGCGAGCCACGTATGACGACTGTGGGTTCGCAGGACACCACAGGCCCGATGACCCGCGACGAGCTGAAAGACTTGGCCTGCCTGGGCTTCTCGGCCGACTTGGTCATGCAATCGTTTTGCCACACAGCGGCTTACCCCAAGCCTGTGGACGTGAAGACCCACCGCGAGCTGCCCGCGTTTATTTCCAACCGTGGTGGCGTGGCCCTGCGTCCTGGTGATGGCGTGATCCACAGCTGGCTCAACCGCCTGCTGTTGCCTGATACCGTCGGTACCGGCGGCGACTCGCACACCCGTTTCCCTATCGGTATCTCGTTCCCCGCTGGCTCAGGCCTGGTGGCGTTCGGTGCTGCGACTGGTGTGATGCCACTGGACATGCCTGAATCGATTCTGGTGCGCTTCAAGGGTGAATTGCAGCCTGGCGTGACTTTGCGTGACTTGGTCCATGCAATCCCGCTCTACGGGATCAAGCAGGGCCTGCTGACTGTGGCCAAGGCCGGCAAGATCAATGCGTTCTCGGGCCGTATCCTCGAAATCGAAGGCTTGCCAGACCTGAAAGTGGAACAAGCGTTTGAGCTGTCGGATGCGTCGGCTGAACGTTCCGCTGCCGGTTGCACCATCAAGTTGAACCCAGAGCCCATCAAGGAATACCTGACTTCGAACATCGTTCTGATGAAGAACATGATCGCTGACGGTTACCAGGATGCCAAGACCTTGCAGCGCCGTATCGAGAAGGTGCAGGCGTGGCTGGCCCAGCCTGATCTGCTGGAAGCGGACAAGGATGCCGAGTACGCTGCCGTGATCGAGATTGATCTGGCTGACATCAAGGAGCCTATTGTTTGCTGCCCTAACGATCCGGATGACGCCAAGTTCCTGTCTGAAGTGGCTGGCACCAAGATCGACGAAGCTTTCATCGGCTCTTGCATGACCAATATTGGTCACTTCCGTGCTGCGGCCAAATTGCTTGGCGGTCAGCGTGACATTCCAGTCAAGCTGTGGGTGGCCCCTCCGACCAAGATGGACCAAAACGAGCTGATCAAGGAAGGTCACTACGCTGCATTTGGCACGGCTGGTGCGCGCACTGAAATGCCTGGCTGCTCGCTGTGCATGGGTAACCAGGCCCAGGTGCGCGAAGGTGCAACCGTCATCTCCACCTCTACCCGCAACTTCCCCAATCGTTTGGGCAAGAACACCAATGTGTTCCTGGGCTCGGCTGAGCTGGCTGCGATTGCATCGCGTCTGGGCTACTTGCCTTCCAAGGATGAGTACCTCAAGGAGATGGGCGTGATCGATGCGGACAAGGCGTCGGTGTACCGTTACATGAACTTTGACCAGATCGATGAGTATGCGGACGTTGCCAAAAGCGTGACCGCCTGAGCATCGAGGTCGACCTCTCTTAAAACCCGCTTCGGCGGGTTTTTTTATGGGCGTGCAGGAAGTGATCGTCTTGTCCGATAGGCGTCTGCAAAGTGACGGTGCAAAATGGGTGCGACAAGCTTCTTCTTAAGTCGGAGATCCCCAGATGAAACATGCTTTTGCTTTTACCGAAAAGACGTTCCAGACTGCGTCAGGAACAGAGGGACGGTTCTTCTCGCTGCCAGCCTTGGCCCAGCGGTATGCGAATGTGGGACGCCTGCCGGTGTCGCTTCGCATTGTGCTGGAGTCGGTGCTGCGCAATTGTGATGGCAAGAAGGTACTGCCTTTGCACGTGGAGCAGCTGGCTCATTGGCGTCCTGATGCACCGCGTACCGAAGAGGTGCCGTTTGTTGTCTCGCGCGTGGTGTTGCAAGATTTCACGGGAGTGCCTTTGCTGGCGGACTTGGCCGCGATGCGCAGCGTGGCTGCAGCGCTGGGCAAACAACCCAAGGCCATTGAGCCACTGGTGCCAGTCGATCTGGTGGTCGATCACTCCATCATGGTGGATTACTTTGGCACCAAGCAGGCACTGGATCTGAATATGAAGCTGGAATTTCAGCGCAACCAGGAGCGCTACCAGTTCATGAAGTGGGGCATGCAGGCCTTTGACACTTTTGGCGTGGTGCCACCAGGTTTTGGCATCGTTCACCAGGTCAACCTGGAATATCTTGCGCGTGGCGTACACAAAGCCAAAGCGGGCAAAGACAGCAAAGGCAGGGCGCTCTACTATCCAGATACGCTGGTCGGCACTGACAGCCACACCACCATGATCAATGGCATTGGCGTGGTGGGCTGGGGGGTGGGCGGTATCGAAGCGGAAGCGGCCATGCTGGGGCAGCCTGTTTACTTTCTTACGCCCGACGTGGTGGGCTTTGAGCTGACAGGGCGTTTGCGCGAGGGGGTGATGGCTACCGACCTGGTGCTGACCGTGACGGAAATACTGCGCAAAGAAAAGGTGGTGGGGCAGTTTGTTGAATTCTTCGGTGAGGGCACGGCCAGCCTGTCGCTGCCTGATCGCGCCACCATTGGCAATATGGCCCCTGAATATGGGGCCACGATGGGGTTCTTTCCCGTGGATGACAAAACACTGGATTACTTCCGCGGAACAGGCCGCACTTCCTCGGAGATCGAGGCCTTTGAGGCGTACTTCCGTGCCCAAGGCTTGTTTGGCGTGCCCAAGGCGGGTGATATCGACTACTCACGCGTGGTGCGGCTGGATCTGGGGTCCGTAGCGCCCAGTCTGGCGGGCCCAAAGCGTCCGCAAGACCGTATCGAAATTGGGGATGTGGCACACAAATTCAGCGAGCTGTTCAGTGCCGGGCCTGCAGACAATGGTTTTAACCAGCCGCATGACCAGTTGACACAGCGTTTCCGTGTGGGCTGTGGAGAAGGCGAGCAGGCGGTGGATGCACCCGGGCCCAAGCCTGGCGCTTCACGCTCGGTGGTGGAGATGGTGAGTAACCGCCCTGCGCTTGAAAGTTCACACAAGCATGCACCTGCAGTTTCCGTGTGCGACGTGCCGCAGGGTGAGCAGGTGTTGCGCGTTGGCAATGGCGATGTACTGATTGCTGCCATTACCAGTTGCACCAATACCTCCAACCCCAGCGTGTTGCTGGCGGCTGGCCTGCTGGCTAAAAAAGCGGTCCAAGCAGGGCTGAAGGTGCAGCCGCACATCAAGACCTCGCTGGCACCCGGCTCCCGGGTGGTGACGGAGTATTTGACAGAAGCAGGGCTGCTGCCGTATCTGGAAAAATTAGGCTTTGCCCTGGTGGGCTACGGCTGCACCACCTGTATTGGTAACTCAGGCGATCTGACGCCGGAACTCAACGAGGCCATTGCACGCAACAACCTGGTATGCGCGGCAGTTCTTTCGGGCAACCGTAATTTTGAAGCGCGGATTCACCCCAACATCAAAGCCAATTTCTTGGCCAGCCCACCTTTGGTTGTGGCCTATGCGATTGCAGGTACCGTGCTCAAAGATTTGATGACCGAACCTGTGGGGCAGGGCAAGGGTGGCAAAGATGTGTACCTGGGTGATATCTGGCCGAGCAGCGAAGAAATTCAAGCCCTGATGAAGTTCGCCATGAACGGCAAAGCCTTTCGCGCCAATTACGAGAAAGTCAAAACCGAGCCGGGGAAGCTGTGGGAAAAAATCAAAGGTGTGGCAGGGGCCACCTACACATGGCCCACGAGCACCTATATTGCTGAGCCGCCGTTTTTTCACAACTTCACGCTGGCACTGCCCCAGACGGATGCGAAAAAATCCCCCAGTACCCATGCTGTGCAGGGGGCTCGCATCATGGCGCTGTTTGGAGACTCCATCACCACCGACCATATTTCTCCGGCAGGTGCGATCAAGGAATCTTCACCTGCCGGGCAGTGGCTGCTGGCGCATGGCGTACAAAAAGCCGACTTCAACAGCTATGGTTCGCGGCGTGGTAACCACGAGGTGATGATGCGTGGCACTTTTGCCAATGTGCGTATCAAGAACCTGATGATTCCACCGCAGCCCGATGGTTCGCAGGAAGAAGGCGGCTTGACGCTGCACCGCAGTGATGCTGGCAAGGTCAGCAAAATGTCCATCTATGACGCGGCGATGCAATACCAGGCAGCTGGGCGTGCCACGGTGGTGCTGGCTGGCGAAGAATATGGCACAGGCTCCAGCCGGGACTGGGCGGCCAAGGGTACCCAGCTACTGGGTATCAAAGCCGTGGTGGCACGCAGTTTTGAACGGATTCATCGCTCCAATTTGGTCGGTATGGGGGTGTTGCCACTGCAGTTCAAGGCGGGCGATAGCTGGCAGTCACTGGGGCTGACCGGTGATGAAGTCATCGACATTATTCCGTCGCCAGAACTTACGCCACAAAGCGATGCGCAGATGCGTATCACCCGCACGGATGGCAGCCAGCACACGGTCACTGTGACCCTGCGCATTGATACCCCGATTGAGGTCGATTACTACCAGCACGGCGGCATCTTGCCGTATGTACTGCGCCAGTTGCTGGTCAAATAATCAGGAGCTATCACTTCCCAAAGACCCCACCGGCAAAAAGCGGGTTGTGTCTTTGGGGGGCATTGGCGCTGGAGCGGGCTCAGGCTTGTGCCGCATCATTGCGCAGTGATGCCAGCTTGCTGGCCAGCCAGTCGTCATACCCTTTTTGCACCAGCGCAAAGGTTTGACTGATGCCTTCGGCCACGGGGCTGCCTGCGCTCAGTACCCCCAGAGAGTTCAATATATCTTCTGCCTCTTTGTAGCCTTGCTCAAAGCCGCCGCGCACCACATTCACAAAATCTTGCGCGACCACTTCCATGTCTTTGCCTGGGTAGCGCGCAGCGTAGGCATTGAACATGGCGGTAGACAGACCAACGATGCGCCCGGCAGTAGCCTGCGCACTGTTGTCTTGCGACATGGCGTTCTGGATGGCATTGGGCCCCAGCTCGGGGGCCAGTACGTTGTTGATTTCATCCACTGCGGTGCGATACAGCAAAGCCAGACTGTCGTTGCCAGCTTGGATGCTCACTTGCAGTGAGGCTTGCAAAATTCGCGAATTGCGCAAGTTTTTCTGCCCCTGGCTGCTGGCAGCTGCGGTTTTTTGTGCTTCCTCCAGTGCCTGCGATGACTTGGTGCCTGTGTAGGCAGGGTCAGCGGCAACAGGTGCGTTAGCGGCTTGCGGTGCAGAAATCATGGGGTGCTTTCTTGCCAGTCAGAGGGAGTGAGGCTTGCATCGTTTTCGGCTGTCGGGCGTCGAAATGAAGTGCCGTCGGTCGGGATCCTCTGTGTGCTCAGAAAAACAATAGCTGTAAGCGCTTGCTATCTCGTCACCTTAAATAGATTTGATTATCAAAGCAATGAAAACAGAGCGTTAACAGCTATTGTTTTAAATCAACTGATCCCATCGAAAGTGCAGTTTCGTCATCTGATATGGTCTTTTGTGCGCCATCTGCTCCTTGGCGCAAGTTGCCAACTCACGCACAGTCGTTGTTGCAAATTGCCCCATGGAACGCGAGCCCGAGCCCGCGTGGGCGGGCAGTAGCGCAACGGACCACAGCCCATGACCACCGAAAAAAACAAAGCCCCCGACAGCGCACCTCAGTCGTCGCGCAAAACCATTCCAATCCATGCTGAACCTGTGGGTACGCCGTTTTACGAGGCCCGTAAAAAAATTCAGCCTCGCTCCATTCAAGGCGTATTTGCCAACTGGCGCTGGGCGCTGGTGTGGATCACCCAGCTGTTCTTTTACGTCACGCCCTGGCTGCAGGTGCATGGCCGCCAGGCGCTGCTGTTTGACTTGGAGCAGCGGCGTTTTTACATCTTTGGCTGGCTGCTGTACCCGCAAGACTTTATCTACCTGACGGCGCTGCTGATCATCAGTGCCCTTGCGCTGTTCCTGTTCACTGCGGTGGCCGGGCGTTTGTGGTGTGGCTTTAGCTGCCCGCAGTCGGTGTACACCGAAATTTTCATGTGGATTGAGCAGCGCCTAGAGGGTGACCGCAGCGCACGGCTGCGCCTGGACGGCAGTGGCTGGTCGCTGGAGAAAGTTGCCAGACGTGGCGGCAAACAATTGCTTTGGGTGCTGGTGTCACTGTGGACAGGCTTTACCTTTGTTGGCTACTTTGTGCCGATTCGGGAGCTGGCCGTTCAGGTGATGGCGTTGCAAGGCGCATGGCAAATTTTCTGGATTTTGTTCTACGCACTGGCCACCTACGGCAATGCAGGCTTTTTGCGCGAGCAAGTGTGCAAGTACATGTGTCCGTATGCACGTTTTCAAAGTGCCATGTTTGACAAAGACACGCTGGTGGTGACTTACGACGCGGCGCGTGGTGAAAATAGTGGGCCACGCCATAAAGATGCAGATTACAAGGCCCAGGGGCTGGGGGACTGTATTGATTGCAAGCTGTGTGTGCAGGTGTGTCCGGTGGGCATTGATATTCGCAATGGCCTGCAGTACGAGTGCATTGGCTGTGGCCTGTGTATTGACGCGTGCAACAGCGTGATGGACAAGGTGCACTATCCACGGGGGCTGATTCGTCTGACCACGGAAAACGGAATAGCCCAGCGCTGGAGCCAGTCGCAGATATTGCGCCGTGTGTTCCGCCCTCGCGTGCTGCTGTATGGAGCGGGCTTGATCGCTATTACCGTGGCCATGGTGGCCAGTCTGTATGTGCGCGTGCCCCTGAAGGTGGACGTGGTGCGTGACCGAGGGACGCTTTCACGCATCGTGGCCGGTGGGCAGATTGAAAACATTTACCGGGTGCAAATTGGCAATGCCACGGAAATGGAGCAAACCTATGTGCTCAGCGCTTCGGGGATTGACGGCATTCGGGTGGCATCTGAAACGCATGTGCAGCTGGCCAGCGCGCAAGACCGCTGGGTGGTTGTGCGTTTGCAGGTGCCGTATGGGGCGGCTTCACCCGGTTCACACACGGTCTTTATCGAAGTGCAGGCCGAGTCGGATGCGCGCATTCAGGTACTGGCCAAAACCACGTTCTTGATGCCTCGGTAAAGCTCAGGAGCCACAGGGCGCGATGCCCTGTGCGCCTGTACGGGTCATTTCGCAGCACCACTGGCCTAGCATTTGCAGCGCTTGCTCGGTGCGTGCGTCCCACAGCAGGCCATAGTTCAGCCGCAGGCAGCGGCCAAATGCGCGCGAGGCCGAGAACACCGGCCCTGGTGCCACGCTGATGCCCGCCGCCAAAGCCCGCTGGTGCAACGCCAGCGCATCGCAGCCTTCGGGCAGCTCCACCCACATAAAGTAGCCACCTTCTGGGCGCGTTGCGCGGGTACCTGCCGGAAAGTGCTGTGCAATGGCTTGCGTCATGCAGTCGCGCTGTGTGGCCAGCGTGTGGCGCAGCTGGCGCAGGTGCTTGTCGTAGCCCACTCCTTCAAGGTACTGTGCCAAGGCAGCCTGGCTGGGTGCATTGGTGCTGATAGAGGTGGTAAGTTTTTGCCGAGCCACAGCCTGCGAAAAACGGCCCGCGGCCACCCAACCAATGCGCCAGCCCGGTGCCAGACATTTTGAAAATGAGCTGCAGTGCAGCACCCAGCCTTCGCGGTCATAGGCCTTGGCGGGCAGTGGCCGGCGAGCGGTAAAGTACAGCTCGCCATACACGTCGTCTTCAATCAGCGGGATGCGGTGGCAGGTAATGAGATCGACCAGCTGGCGCTTGTTCGCCTCTGGCATCAGGCAACCCAGCGGGTTGTGAAAGTTGGGCATCAGCCAGATCGCCTGCGGCTGGTGCTGCGTGATGGCGGCTTGCAGTGCTTGCAGATCGATGCCATCGCGTGGATGGGTAGGCACTTCAATCACGTTCAGGCCCAGGCGCTCCAGCGCTTGCAGTGCGCCATAGAAGCTGGGCGATTCAACCACTACGGTGCCGCCGGGGCGTGTCACCGTGGAGAGACAAAGGTTCAGCGCCTCCAGAGCACCGTTGGTGATGACCAGATCGTCGGCATGCAGCGGCAGGCCATCGGCCAGGTAGCGGCGCGCAATATGCCGGCGCAGCCCGCTGTGCCCGGTGCTCAGATCATCGAGCATGGTGTGCGCCACAAAATGACGGGCATTGTGGGCCATGGCACGCGCCAGCTTGGCTAGCGGAAAGTGCTGAGCGGCCGGAAAAGCGCTGCCGAAAGCCACGGTTCCGGGCTGAAAGCTGGCTTGCAACAAAGCAAATACACGCTCGGTGACATCCACTGTCAGGGAGCTGGGCGAAGTGTGCAGGCCAATTTCTGGCTCGGGCGGTGCCTGGTGTGCGCCATGGGCGACGTAGTAGCCCGATCGCTCGCGGGCGCGAATCAGCCCCCGCGCTTCTAGCAGGTAGTAGGCCTGAAACACCGTCGATGGGCTGACATTGCGTGCCGTGCAGCAGTTGCGCACCGAAGGCAGCTTATCGCCAGGCAACAGCACTCCGGCGTGAATGCGCTCTTCGATTTCGGCAGCCAGAGATTGGTAGCGGTATGCAGAGGCAGACAAGATGGCTTCAGACATGGCAGTTGCGTTGGAGAGGTGCATTGCGTGTGCGGCACACAAGAGTATGTAGCGCTACTGGCTGCGCGCATCATGGGATGCGTGCAGCCGGGGCGTCTGCTTGCGTGCGAGTTGCAGACTGTTCAATTTGGTGTTTGAGATGTTCGAGCAGCGCCGTTACCAGTGGATGCTCGAGCCCCGAGCGCCACATGGCCTGCATTTCTGAATGTACTGTGTTGTCGCGCAGGGGGCGAAATACCAGGCCCGGTATGCCTGCGCGCTGCAAGCAGGCCGGCACGATAGAGACGCCTTGCCTGTTGCTCACCAAAGACAGCACGGACAGCCAGTGGTGCACTTCATGGCGCAGCTCCGGGTCAAAGCCTGCGCGCAGGCACAGGCTGTGAATGCTGCGAAAGTACTCGGGCGAGACTGCGCCAGAAAACAGCACCAACCGCTCTTTGGCCAGGCTGGATACGCTCAGTCGTGCTTGCGTTGCCAGAGGGTGCTGTGCGGGCAGGCACGCCATGAATGGCTCGCGCAGCAACATCTGTGTGTGCAGGCCGGCAGGTGCAGCCAGGGTATGCATCAAGCCCAAATCTATTTTTCCCTGCTGCAAGGCGGTGACCTGGGCTGCACTGTTGAGCTCGTGCAGATCCACGCGCACCTGTGGGTGCTGGGCTTGCAGCTGTGCCAGGGCTTCTGGCAAGCCGCGGTACATGCTGGAGCCTACAAAGCCCAGCCGCAGACAGCCGGCCATGCCTTGCGCTACGGCACGCGTGTCCAGCGCAGCGCGTCGGCTGCGGTCCAGAATGTCGCGGGCCTGTACCAGTAAATGCTGGCCTGCAGCAGTCAGCCTCACTTCCTTGCTGCTGCGTTCGAACAGCTGGGCGCTGAGCTGCCCCTCCAGCTGCTTGATGGCCACACTCAGCGGGGGCTGGGAGATATGCAGGCGCTGTGCAGCGCGGCTGAAGTGCAGCTCTTCAGCGAGCACTACGAAATACTGCAGCAGGCGAAATTCCATCGACGGTCCTTGTGTGGCAAAGAGGTATCTATTCGATTTAGATATTGATCTATACATCAATAATATTCGACTCGAATAGGTTCTCTTTGCATCATTTGACGCATGTCATAACCAGGCAAGCAAGCCTAGATGGAGTGATGATGAATATGCGCCCACCGATGGACGTTCAACGCACCGCTGCTGCTGCGGACCACCCCGTGCCGGATCGACACGGCAGCAACCTGTACAGCACAGACTTGCAGTTGGAGCCCTTGCTCAGGCTGTATCTGCCCGAGCAGGTGCATGCCCACCTGCAACCCTATCTGCAGCGCATGGGGCACCTGGCTGGTGGCCGGCTCGATGAGCTGGCGCTGATCGCCGATAAAAACCCGCCCACCCTGGAGCACCGAAGCCGCACTGGCCAGGATGCACAGCGCATTCACAAGCACCCGGCGTATGTCGAGATGGAACGCGTGGCCTATGGTGAGTTTGCGCTGGCCACCATGTCGCACCGCAGCGGCGCTCTGGGCTGGGAGGGCAAGTTGCCACCCCTGGCCAAGTACGCGCTGACCTATCTGTTTGTGCAGGCAGAGTTTGGTCTGTGCTGCCCGCTGTCGATGACGGATTCACTGACCCGCACCTTGCGCAAATTTGGCACGCCAGAGCTGGTGGAGAAATACTGGAGTCAGCTGACGGCCACAGATTTTGAAGACATGGCACAAGGGGCCATGTTCATGACCGAACAGGCTGCGGGCTCTGATATTTCCAACACCCAGACCCTGGCGCAGCCCAATGCAGATGGCAGCTGGAGCCTGACAGGGGATAAGTGGTTTTGCTCCAACCCGGATGCCGCTTTCGCCATGGTGCTGGCACGGGTAGAAGGCGCACCTGCAGGCATGAAAGGCATCTCTTTGTTCTTGCTGCCGCGCCAGCTGGACGATGGCAGCACCAACCACTACCACATCGTCCGCCTGAAAGAAAAGCTGGGCACACGCTCCATGGCCAGTGGCGAGATTCGCATGGAAGGCGCAGTCGCCTATCTGGTGGGGGAGCAAGGGCGCGGCTTTGTGCAAATGGCCGATATGGTCAACAACTCACGCCTGTCCAATGGTGTGCGCGCTGCCGGCTTGATGCGACGCGCGGTGGCGGAAGCGGAATTCATTGCCCAGGAGCGCCATGCTTTTGGTAAAGCCCTGCAGGACATCCCATTGATGCAGCGCCAGCTGGACAAGCTGCGCATTCGTGCCGAGCAAGCCCGCACCATGGTGCTGCAGACGGCGCAGGCGCTGCAGCGCTCTGACGCGGGCGAAGAGGGCGGCTATGCCTTGCTGCGCATCCTGACGCCCATGATCAAGTTCCGCGCCTGTCGCGATGCCCGCATGGTCACGGGCGATGCCATGGAAGTGCGCGGTGGCTGTGGCTATATCGAAGAGTGGAGCGACCCTCGGCTGGTGCGCGATGCGCATTTGGGCAGCATCTGGGAAGGCACCAGCAACATTGTGGCGCTGGATGTCTTGCGGGCCACACGCCGTGAAGGCTCTTTGCCTGTGCTTCAAGCCCATGCGGCGCAGCTGCTGGCGCAAACCCAGGCAGCACCCGCATTCAAGGCCGAGCTAGAGCAAGCCATGGAGCGTGCCTGCGCATTGGTGCAAAGCGCCACCGATGCTGGCGCACAAGGCGAACACCTGGCACGCGCGGCAGCCTCGGCCCTCTACCACTGCTTTACCGCGATTGCCATGGCGTGGGAGGCATCACACACCCAATGTTTGCAGCGCATGCGCTGGGCGCAGCTGGTGCTGCTGCACCGTGTATTGCCACGTGACCCATTGAGTGTGAGCGCCGTGCCTGCCGATTGGGCTTGAGGTGCAACTGTTGCGTGGCACGGGGGGAGATGTCCGTGCCTGCATTGGGCGGTGACTGGCTCAGCCAGCGCCGCTTTCGGCCCCTAAGCCCCGATACAGAGGCAGGGTCTATTTCCTAGGAGACAAACCATGGATAAGCGCATATTTTTGCAAAGCTTGGGAGCACTGGCTGCCACAACGTGGACATCCAGCTGGGCGCAAACCAGTCACTCTGGCTTTCCGCAAAAGCCCATCACCTTGATTCAGCCCTATGCCCCGGGCGGCCCGACCGATCAGCACCTGCGCGTGGTGGCCGAAGAGGCCGGAAAGATTTTGGGGCAGCCCATTGTGCTGGACAGTCGCCCCGGTGCGAATGGCGTAACGGCTGCTGCCGCGCTGACCCGCGCAGCTCCGGATGGCTACACGCTGGGGGTGTTGCCTGCATCGGTCTATCGCGAACCTTATATCAACAAGGTGCCGTTTGACCCGACCAGCAGCTTCAGCTACATCGCCCTGCTTTCAGACTACAGCTTTGGACTGGCTGTGCGCGACGATGCACCGTGGAAAACGTGGGCAGACCTGATGGAAGACGCCAAGAAGCGCCCAGGCGTCCTCAACATTGGTGCAACGGGTGCCATGGGTACTCCCCGGATCGTGATGGAAGAGGCGCTGGCGGCTGCGGGCGTGAAAGCCAACGTGGTCACTTACAAAGGTGATGCGGACGTCACCACCGCAATTTTGGGCGGGCATATCGACGCAGCACCGCTGTCGGGTGTGGCAGTGCCGCATATCGAAGCGAAAAAAATGCGCTATCTGGTCATGCTGACGGCGCAGCGCATTCGGCGCTTTCCGCAATTGCAGACGTTGCAGGAAGCCGGTATCCCGCATTACATCGATTCGCCCTATGGCGTGGCAGGCCCCAAAGGTATGGATGCAGCACGCGTTTTGCAGATCAGCACAGCGTTTCACCAGGCGTTGCTGTCGCCAGCGGGCATGCGGGTGCTGCAGCAGCTCAATCAAGAACCCAACTACAAGGCTCCAGCTGACTACCAGGCGTATGCCAATGCAGCGTTTGCCCGCGAGAAAGCGCGCATGGCATGGATGCGAGACAACGGGCTGCTTCAGTAACTGAAGAGAAAAATGCACCAAACGCTGACTGGTTAAGTGTCTGGTGGCCATCAATAAAAAAACTGGTGCATGCCGTTTGCGGCTACATGCACAGGCCCGCATGCACAGGCCCGTATGCACAGGCCTGCATGCACCAGTACTGCAAGGAGACACAACATGGCAATACATTTGAAAAAAATATCACGCACGGTAGTGGTCGCAGCTTCGGCTGTGGCTGCGCTGGGCGCCAGCTTTCCGCTGCTCGCAGCGGCTGAGACCTTTCCTTCCAGGCCTGTGACGTTTGTGGTGCCATTCCCGCCGGGCGGTCCCACGGATGCCATGGCGCGCACTCTGGGCGTAGCGTTGACGCAGGCGCTGGGTCAAAGCGTGATTGTGGAAAACCGCGCTGGAGCGGGCGGCAATATCGGGGCTGAGGCGCTGGCGCGTGCCAAACCGGACGGCTACACCATCATGTTTGGAACATCTGGCCCCTTGGCCATCAACAAGAGTCTGTACAGCAAGATTGGCTACGACCCTGTCACAAGCTTTGCGCCGGTGATTCGCGTGGGCTATCTGCCCAACGTGCTGGCGGTGCACCCCAGTGTCAAAGCCAATTCCGTGCAAGAGCTGATTGCGCTGGACAAGGCCAAGCCCGGCAGTTTGAACTACGCCTCTTCTGGCAACGGGGCCTCTTCGCATCTGGCCGGGGTGCTGTTTAACCAAAAAGCCCAGACCTCGCTGCAGCACGTGCCCTACAAAGGCACAGGGCCAGCGCTCAATGACTTGCTGGCAGGTCAGGTAGACATGAGCTTTACTGACATCTTGACGGCCATGCCCTATGTGCAAAGTGGCAAGCTCAAGATCATTGGCGTGGCCACTGAAAAGCGCTCTCAGGCGATGCCAGGTGTCCCCACGATTGCCGAGCAAGGCTTGCCCGGCTACGACGTGAGTGTGTTTTTTGGCGTGGTGGCACCAGCGGGCACGCCTGCCCAGCGTATTGCCATCTTGAACCAGGCTTTCCGCAAGGCTTTGGTCAGTGAGAAGGTGCGCACCACCTTCGCCAGCCAGGGCCTGGAGCCCGCACCAGATCTGACTGCCGAAGGGCTGGGACGTTTTATTCCCGAAGAAGTGGCCAAGTGGAAAGCCGTGGTGCTCGCCTCAGGTGCCGTGCTGGACTGATGTGACAGAGATGGAGATTTTTTGATGAGCAACGCTTGTATGACAGCACCCTCGCCAACAACTTGTGCCGCACCTGCAGGCATGCCAACGGGTGCTTTGCAGGGCCTGACGGTGCTGGATCTTTCACGCATTCTGGGGGGGCCACTGTGCGGACAGATGCTGGGTGACCATGGCGCTGATGTGCTGAAAGTAGAGCCTCCGCAAGGCGACGACACGCGAGCCTGGGGGCCACCGTTTCAGGACGGGGTTTCTTCGTACTACCGTGGACTGAATCGCAACAAGCGCACGCAGTTTCTGGACCTGAGCCAGCCTGAAGGCCAAGCCAGAGTGCTGGCGCTGATGGAGCAGGCCGATGTGGTGGTGGAGAACTTCAAGATCGGTACCCTGGAA
This sequence comes from Comamonas avium, assembly GCF_014836675.1. GTDB lineage: Bacteria > Pseudomonadota > Gammaproteobacteria > Burkholderiales > Burkholderiaceae_C > Comamonas > Comamonas avium. Next base: position 50,448 of record NZ_JACSQK010000004.1, on the reverse strand, counting down.
AAGTGGGACATAGGCTGGCAGCAGATGCAGTCGCGCTTTCCACGGTTGATCTGGTGCCGCGTCAGCGGGTTTGGCGCCGATGGACCGTTGGGCGCATGGCCCGGTTATGACGCAGCCATTCAGGCCATGAGCGGCATCATGAGCGTCAATGGTGAAGCTGGGGGAGAGCCCTTGCGGGTAGGGTTGCCAGTGGTGGATATGGTCACAGGAATGAACGCTGTGATTGGTGTGCTGCTGGCGCTGCAAGAGCGCCAGCGCAGCGGTTTGGGGCAATTGGTGGATGCGGCGCTGTACGACAGTGCCATTGCCCTGCTGCACCCCCATGCGCCCAACTGGTTCATGGATGGCAAACCACCGCAGCGCACCGGCAACGCACATCCCAACATCTATCCCTATGACGTGCTGCATACCGGCTCGATCCCCGTGTTTTTTGCGGTGGGCAATGACCGCCAGTTTCAACTGCTGTGCGGGCATATCGGGTGCCAGCATCTGGCTCAGGATGTGCGCTTTGCCAGCGCAGGCCAGCGCTCGGTGCACCGAGACACGCTCAAGCCTTTGCTGGAGGAGTATCTGGCTGCCTTTGACGGTGCGCAACTGGCGACTGATTTGATGGCTCTGGGTGTGCCTGCAGCACCCGTGCAATCGGTCGATGACGCGCTGCAGCACCCGCATAGCTTGCACAGAGAAATGGTGGTGCAGATGCCTGGTGGCTACCGGGGGCTGGGCTCCCCAGTCAAACTCAGCCGCACACCGGCGACTTATCGCGTGCCGCCGCTGGCGCGGGGGGATGCATTTTTGCCAGACTGAAGGGCAAGGGCAACGTTGAAAAGCGCCTGAATGCTGTAAGAGGCTGCGCGCTGTGGGTGAATCAAAAAAAGGAGTCCTTGGACTCCTTTTTTTCATGCGATGCGGCGCTTAAGGGGCGTCAAACAAATCCTTGGCCCCATGCGGCTGGCAGCGCAGGTACTGCGGTGCGGCATGTACACGGGCACCCAGCTGGCGTGCGGCTTCCCACGGCCAGCGTGGGTTGTACAGCATGGCACGGGCTACGCCAATGGCATCGGCGTGGCCCGCATCCAAAATGGCCTGGGCCTGCTGTGCCTGGGTAATCAGGCCCACGGCAATCACAGGCATGCTGCCGCCCAGACTTTCGCGCAGTGCAGCGGCCAGCGGCACCTGGTAGCCAGGTCCAATCGGTATCTGCTGCGCCGGGTGCAAGGCAGCGCTGGAGACGTGAAGGAATGCACAGCCGCGCTGCGACAGGGCATGCGCCAGCGCCTTGCTTTGCTCCACATCCCAGCCCCCGTCGACCCAGTCCGTGGCCGAGATGCGCGCGCCGATCGGGAAACCCTCAGGCACCGCCGCCTGCATGGCGTCAAAAACTTCCAGCGTCAGGCGCATGCGGTTGTCCAGGCTGTCGCCATAGGCATCGGTGCGCAGGTTGGACAGCGGGGAGAGGAACTGATGTAGCAAATAGCCATGGGCGGCATGCAGCTCAATGGCATCCAGACCCAGCTGGTGGCTGCGCAGGGCGGCATCGACAAACGCTTGCTTGATGTCTGCAATATCTTGCAGTGTGGCGCTGGCTGGGGCGGGGTCGGTGGGCAGATAGCCCTGGGCGCTGGCACTGATGGTGCGCCATGCGCCGGGATGGTCAGCAGGCATGGCTCCACCGCCTTCCCAGGGCCGCAGGCTGCTGGCCTTGCGGCCTGCGTGGGCCAGCTGAATGCATACCGGCATGGGGCTGTAGCTGCGGATATGGGCCAGCACAGGCTGTAGGGCTGCGGCCTGTGCATCGCTCCACAGGCCCAGATCGTAGGGGCTGATGCGACCGCGCGCCTCGACCGCAGTGGCTTCCAAAATCAGCAGGCCCGCGCCGCACTGGGCCAGGTTGCCGTAGTGCATCTGGTGCCAGCTGGTGGCGCAGCCGTCTTGGGCAGAGTACATGCACATGGGCGGAACGATGATGCGGTTGGTCAGCTCCAGATTGCCCAGGCGAATGGGAGAAAACAGTGCAGGCATGGTGGGGTGTTGAGGGGAAAGCCAGACAAGCGCTCAGCATGGCACAAAAAAAAGGGGCCACCGAGCACGTCGGTGACCCCGCTGCAAGGGCAGCCGTCTGGGCGCTTAGCCCTGCTCGGCCAGCAGCTCCTGCAGCGTCTTGACCTGCATGCGCAGGCGTTCGTTTTCGGCTTCCAGCTCGTTCACGCGCGCTTGCAGCTCCTCGGCAGAAGCCACAGGGGCGGCATCTGCGCTGTCATCTTCTGGCACCACCTTTTCTGCCTTGGGCTTTTTCTTGGCATCGCGCACGCGCTTGGCCCCTTGCTTGAGGCCATCTGCGCCTTCGGCGGCCATGGCTTGCTGCTCTTCGACGGGCAGGGTAGAGACCACGGCAGCCGCGTTCAAAGACAGCTCACCGGCCTTGACCGCAGCCACCACTTCGGGGGCGGCTTTTTGCTGGATGGTTTCAATCATCTTGACCTGGCTGGCCGACAGGCGTGCAGCGCGGGCCAGGGCTTCGCGGGTGTCCAGCGCGTCATCGGGCACCTTGGGGCTGCTGGCCAGGGCCTGGGCTACGGCGGGGTCGACATCACCTTCCCACGGGGCTTGTGCATTGGCAGATTCGGCCTTGGCGGCGTTCACGGCAGCAGCTGCAGCGGCGCGGCGCTCGGTAATGATTTCGCGCTTGCGCAGGGCCAGTACACCGCGCTGAAAGTCGGACACCGAGCGGCGGCCCAGATGCTGGTCAATCATCCACAGGTGGATGTCTTCCATGTTCTGAAAGCGTTCGTTCTGGATGGTTTTGAACGGCAGGCCATGCTTTTGGCAGATGCCGTAGCGGTTGTGCCCGTCCACCAAAATATTGCCCCACAGCACCAGTGCGTCGCGGCAGCCTTCATCCAAAATGCTGCGCTCCAGGGCTTCATGTTCGTCGGGGGTCAGGGGGTCGATATAGGCCTTGAGTTCAGGCAGAACAACAATCTCTTCGGTGCTCATGAAATTCCAATTTTTGCGGCCCATGGACTGTAGCCCGCTGGACGCGAATGTCAAAGATCCAAGTCAAAAGGCACCCGAAGGTGCCTTGTGTGCAAAGACCATGTGGTGTCTTTAAAAATAAGAGCTGCTAGCGCTTTCTGTCATTGGTTTTCAAATAGAAAACTATCTGAAAGTGTTGTGAATAAAGCGCTGGCAGCTATCAGTTATTTCTTATCAAGCTTCGGTAGGCTGCAGCAGGCGCGAAATCAGAGCGCCTTCCACAGGGCCTTGCACCGGAATGCGTACGCGCACCGGGTTGCCCGATGCCACTTGGACGGCCTGGCCTTCCAGGTTGAACATCTGCTCGAGCTTGACGGTGCGGTTGCCGGTCGGGTGAATGATTTCCAGCGTATCGCCCACCGAGAAGCGGTTCATGGTTTCGATTTCGGCCATGCCGTTTTCGTAGCCGTGCACCTTGCCCACGTAGTGGCTGCGTTGCAGCACCGAGGTGCCGGTCTCGTAGTTCTGGTAGTCGTTGGCGGGGCGGCGCTCCAGCAGGCCGCCGGTGTAACCGCGGTTGGCCAGACCTTCCAGCTCGGTGATGAGGTGGGGGTTGAAGGGGCGGCCAGCCACGGCGTCATCGATGGCGCGGCGGTAGGTTTGCGCGGTACGGGCCACGTAGTACAGGCTCTTGGTGCGGCCTTCAATTTTCAGTGAATCGACACCAATCTTGGCCAGGCGCTCTACGTGCTCAATAGCGCGCAGGTCCTTGGAGTTCATGATGTAGGTGCCGTGCTCATCTTCCATGATGGGCATCATCTCGCCGGGGCGGCCTTTTTCTTCCAGCAGGTAGATGGCATCGGCCTTGGGGTGGCGGTTGCCGTCACCGCAGGTGCTGGTGAACTGGTTGTCTGCGTCGTTCTTGGCGTCTTCGAAGTTGAAGCCCTTTTCCATGGTCTGGCCCAGCGCCTCGCCAGTGTTGGGGTCCACATTGGCGTCGTGCGTCTTGTAGTCCCAGCGGCAGGCGTTGGTGCAGGTGCCCTGGTTGGGGTCGCGGCGGTTGAAGTAACCCGACAGCAGGCAGCGGCCCGAGTAGGCAATGCACAGCGCGCCGTGCACGAACACTTCCAGCTCCATGTCGGGGCATTCCTGGCGGATCTTTTCGATCTCATCGAGGCTCAGCTCGCGCGAGAGAATGATGCGCTCCACGCCCATCTTCTGCCAGAACTTGACGGTGGCGTAGTTGGTGGTGTTGGCCTGCACGGACAGGTGGATCACCGCCTCGGGCCACTTTTCCTTGACCATCATGATCAGGCCGGGGTCGGCCATGATCAGCGCGTCTGGCTTGAGCTCCATGATGGGCTCGATGTCGCGCAGGTAGGTGCGAATCTTGTCGTTGTGCGCAATGACGTTGGATGTCAGAAAGAATTTCTTGCCACGGGCATGGGCTTCTTGAATGCCTTGGGCAATCTGTTCCATGCGGAACTCGTTGTTGCGCGCGCGCAGCGAGTAGCGCGGCTGGCCAGCGTAGACAGCGTCGGCACCAAAGTCATAGGCGGCGCGCATTTTTTCAAGCGAGCCGGCGGGAAGCAGCAGTTCAGGGGCTTTCATAGGGGGCTTATTTTCCTTGATTGGCGTCAGTTCGTCACGGCCCAGCGGACATGAACCTGCAGGCCATGTGGTGCAACGAGTTTGCTGAAATAAAAATAGCTACTTACGCTTAATGCATAAGGACTTCAGATACTTTTCTATCTGAAGTCCTTATGCGGTAAGCGCTAGCTGCTATACAAAGTATTAATCCTGTGGGCGGAAACCAATCAGCAGCTCTGAAGGCACTTTGCCATTGGTGTCGCGTGGCAGTGTGTCTGTCTTGTGCAGGGCGCGCACCACGGCGTCATCCCAGGCTTTGTTGCCGCTGGACTGCACCAGCTGCACGCCAGTGATGGTGCCATCGGGGGCTGCGCGCACGCGCACTTCAGCGCGCGGGTTGCCGCTGACCATGTCAGGGTAGACGATGTTGGGCTTGACCTTGGCCGCCACCTTGGCGCCGTAGCCCGCAGAGTGCCCGGCGGTACCGCCGCCTGTGCCCTTGCCACCGTTGGGGCCACTGCTCTTTTCAGCAGAGCCCGTGCCCCCAGAGCCTGCCAGACCGGCCATGGCTTTGAGGTTTTCCTGGCGCATGCGCTCCAGCTCCTTGGCGGCCTTGGCATCTTTGGCGGCTTGTTCTTTCTTGCGCTTGTCGTCAGCAGCTTTCTTTTCCGCTTCTTGCTTGGCTTTTTCGGCCTTCTCGGCCTTTTCTTTCTCTGCCTTGTCTTTGGCGGCTTTGTCTTTCTCGGCTTTTTCGCGCTTGTCTTTTTCCTGGCGGTCTTTTTTCTCTTGCTCGGCCTTGTCGCGCTTTTGCTGTTCCAGCTTGTCGCGTCTGTCTTGCTCGATCTTGTCCTTGCGTGCCTGATCCGCCTTGTCTTTTTCAAGTTTGGCTTTTTCGGCTTTTTCACGTTCGGCCTTGTCCTTGGCCTTTTGTGCCTCTAGCTCTCGCTGCTTTTGCTCAGCTTCGTGCTTTTTGCGTTCCTGCAAGGCAATGTCTGCATCACGCTGCGCCTGCAGCTCTTGCTGCGTGGGCTGGGGGGGCGCTGGAGGTGGTGCAGGGGGCTGAGGAATGGGTTCTGGCTCAGGCTCGGGCGGCGGTGCAGGCGTGGGCTGCGGCACAGGCGGCGGCGGCGGTGCCACGGGTGCCAGTGGAGCTGCCTGCACAAAGGTGTCTGACCACAGCTCTGCCTCGACGGCGGCTTGCTCAGTCGATGCTGGGGGGCTGACTTTCCACATGAATGCGCCCACCAAAACGGCATGTGCCAGCAATGCCAGCACCCAGTTGCGCAGACGCTTGGGCTGGCGGGGTGGGGCAAAGGGGTCGTGGTCTAGGCGAGAGGACATGGAAACAATCAGGCGCTCGAATCAGAGGATAAAAAGGTTTATTTGGCGGCGGACTTCACGCCCAGAGCCACGCGCACTTCAGCCGCTTGCAGCTCGGCCATGGCTTGCACCACGACTTCGTAGGGCAGTGATTTGTCAGCAAGAATCTGCACCGCAGCCTGCTCGGGGTTGGCATCTTTCCACGAGCGGGCCAGACCCTGCAATTCGCCCAGGGCCACTTGCTGTGAGTTGTTGCCGGCCTTGAAGGTATGGGTGCCATCTTTGTCCAGCAGCACGTAGGCAATGCTCTTGGACGGCGGTTTGGAGGACTTGCCTGCCGTGGGCACATCAATATTGCCGGGCGTGAGCATGGGGGCTGTCACCATGAAGATGATGAGCAGCACCAGCATCACGTCGATGAAGGGCACCATATTGATTTCATTGACGGTGCGGCGACCACCGCGACCTCGGGAGCTGACTGCGGGCATGGTGTGCTCCTGCGCTCAATAGCCTGAGGCCGTGGTGCTGGCCGAAGGGCTGCTGACGTTGCGCTGCAAGATGTTGGTGAACTCTTCCATGAAGGTCTCTTGCCCGTTGGCAATGCGGTCAATGCTGTTGGCGTAGCGGTTGTAAGCGGTGACCGCTGGAATCGCTGCAAACAGGCCCATGGCGGTGGCCACCAGTGCCTCGGCAATGCCGGGGGCCACCGTGGCCAGCGTGATCTGCTCCATGTTGGCAAAGCCGGTGAAAGCGTGCATCACGCCCCACACCGTACCGAACAAGCCCACATAAGGCGAGACAGAGCCGACGGTGCCCAGAAAAGACAGGCCGGACTCGACCTCGTCCATCTCGCGCTGAAAGCTGGCGCGCATGGCGCGGCGTGTGCCGTCCATCAGGGTGCCGCTGTCGTTGATGCGGCGTTCGCGCAGTTTTTTGTACTCGCGCATGCCGCTGGCAAAAATGCGCTCCATCGGACCGCCGAGCTTGGCGTTCTGTGTGGCACTGTTGTACAGGTCATTGAGGCTTTGTCCCGACCAGAAATCTTGCTCAAAGGATTCATTGAGCTGGCGCACCTGCTTGAGGGCCTGAGACTTGCGGAAAATGGTGGCCCAGCTTGCGACCGAGGCAACGACCAAAATCAGCATGACCAGTTGTACCACCCAGCTGGCCTGCAAGATGAGGCTGAAGATGGACATGTCTTGGGCTGCGTTCATGAGAGTTTTTCCACAATGGAGTTCGGAATTCGGGCAGGGCGCATGGTGGTCGAATCGACCCAGCCAACGCGAATACTGCCTTCACATAACAGTTGCGGTGCCTCGTTGGATGACACCGGCTTCAAAAAAGCCTGCTGGGCAATGGTGATGGAGGCTCGGCCTGCTGATTGCAGCACAGCTGTCACTTCGATCACGTCATCCAGACGCGCAGGTTGCAGGTAATTGAGCTGCGCCTGTGTCACCACAAATATGCCGCCGGCTTCGTCGCGCAGCTTTTGCTGCTCTACGCCCAGATTGCGCAGCCACTCTGTGCGCGCACGCTCAAAGAATTTGAGGTAGTTGGCGTAGAAGACGATGCCGCCAGCATCGGTGTCTTCCCAGTACACGCGAATGGGAAAGGAGAAAACCATAAAAGTTCCCTTCGTTGTCGGGGTCAGGCAAACAGCTTGCGCATGCGGCGCACGGCCTCTTGCAGCTGCTGCATGGAGTTGGCGGTGGAAAAACGCACGTAACGGGCGGTGTCAGCGGTGCCAAAGTCGCGCCCGGGGGTAATGGCCAGGTGGGCTTTGTCCATCAGCGCGTAGGCAAAGTCCCAGCTATTGTCTACGCCTAACTTTTTGCACAGTGCGGTGCAGTCGGCCCAGGCGTAAAAAGCGCCGTCAGGCATGACATCAATGCCAAAGCCCAGTTCACGCAAGGCGGGCAAGAAATAGTCGCGCCGGGCTTTGAATTGGGCACGGCGCTCTTCAAAGATGGCCATGCTCTGGGGGGTAAAGCAGGCCAGCGCAGCGTGCTGCGAGATGGTGGAGGCGCAGATGAACAGGTTTTGCGCCATGCGCTCGATCACAGGCACCATGGCATCGGGGACAACCATCCAGCCCAGGCGCCAGCCCGTCATGTTGAAATACTTGCTGAAGCTGTTGATGGAGATGATGTCGTCGCTGATGGCCAGCGCACTGTGGCCAAAGGCCTCCTCGTAGGACAGGCCCAGATAAATTTCATCCACGATGGTGACACCGCCCTTGGCCTGAACCACTTCGTGAATGCGGCGCAACTCCTGCGGCTCAATCGAGGTGCCCGTTGGGTTGGAGGGCGATGCCAGCAGCACGCCACGGGTTTTGTCCCCCCAATGTGCAGCAACCTGTGCAGCGCTCAGCTGGTAGCGCTCGGCAGCGCCGGTGGGAATCAGCTTGGCCACACCTTCTGCGGCGCTCACAAAGTGGCGGTTGCAGGGGTAGCTGGGATCGGGCATGAGGATTTCATCTCCCGCATCGATCAATGCCAGGCACGCCAGTTGCAAAGCTGCCGATGCACCCGCCGTAATCACGATGCGCCGGGCGGGCACGGTGATACCAAAGCGGCTGAGGTACCAGGCGCTGATGGCTTCACGCAAAGGCTCCAGACCCAGGGCGTTGGTGTACTGGGTTTGCCCACTGGCAATGCTGTGCTGGGCAGCTGCTTGCACCTGCGCCGGTGCCGTGAAGTCGGGCTCGCCAATGTTCAGGAAGATCATGGGCTCAGGGCCGCTGGCGACTTCTTTGGCCAGTTGCTGGGCCGCTTTGGCCACTTCCATCACGTAAAAGGGGGTGATCTTTTCGGCGCGCGTAGAAAACTGCATGTGCAAGCAAAGCGCAAAGCGCTGTGAAAGATGGAAAACAAAACAGAGCCATGAAAAAAGGCAGCGGCCCGTTGGGCGCTGCCTGATTGTGTGGCTGGCTTAGGCCTTTTTGCCAGCCTTGTCTGCGTTGACCTCGTCGGCACGCAACTCTGGTGCCAGTGCATTCATGATGCCGTTGACGTATTTGTGACCGTCAGTGCCGCCAAACTCTTTGGCCAGCTCAATCACTTCGTTGAGAACAACGCGCCATGGCACGTCCATGCAGTGCATCAGCTCGTAAGCGCCAATCCACAGGCATGCATGCTCAATGGGCGAGAGCTCTTCGATCTTGCGATCGAGCTTGGGTGCGATCAATGCGTTCAGATCAGCTTCCATTTCAATGCAGCCATGCAGCAGTGCATCGTAGTGCGCCGCATCGCTCTTGTGAAAGCCTGCCAGATCACGCGTGAACATGTCGATCGAGGTGGCGCTGTTGCGGCCAACCAGGTGCTGGTAAAGCGCTTGCAGTGCAAACTCGCGCGAGCGGCTGCGTGCAGATTTGGACGATGCCTTGCGTACGCCGGTGCTGGTCAGCCCCTTGCGAGGCTGGCGGGGCGTGGGGCTGTTGTCAGCGGATGTGGGTGCGTGTTCGTCGCTCATGCTTGTTTCAGTGTGCGGAGCAAGCAGGCCATTTCCACAGCCACACGTGCGGCATCCAGACCCTTTTCGGTCTGGCGGGCAATGGCTTGCTCCAGGTTTTCGGTGGTAATGATTGCGTTGGCAATCGGCAGCTTGTAGTCCAGGCTCAGGCGTGTGACGCCTGCGCCCGATTCGTTGGCCACCAGTTCAAAGTGGTATGTCTCCCCACGAATGATGCAGCCCAGTGCAATCAGTGCATCGTAGCCGCCGCGCTCTGCCATGGCTTGTAGGGCCACAGGCACTTCCAGTGCACCGGCAACCATGACATGGTGGATGGCATCGGGCTGTACGCCCGTGGCCAGCAGCTCTTTGCGGCATGCATCGGCCAGGGCATTGGTGATGCCTTCATTCCAGCGGGCCTGAACAATGCCAATGCGCAGTGTCTGGCCGTTGAGTGGTTGTGTTGCGCCTTTTTCAGCGTGCAGCATGTGTGTTATTCCTTGGTGATGTAGCCAGTAATTTCCAGTCCATAGCCGGCCATGCTGGGCATGCGGCGGGGCTGGCCCAGCAGTTTCATTTTGTGAACACCGCATTCACGCAGAATCTGTGCGCCAATGCCGTAGGAGCGCAGGTCCATGCGGCCACGCTCGGGTGCCTGGGCAGAGCGGGCGCTGCCTTCAAATTGCGCCAGCAATTGCCCGGCGCTTTCGCCACAGTTGAGCAGCACGGCAACGCCTTGTCCTTGGGCATTCAGGTATTGAAGGCTGGTGTCCAGACCCCATGAGTGCATGGATCGGTTGACTTCCAGCGCATCCAGCACTGACAGCGGTTCATGCACGCGCACGGCCACTTCATCGGTCTGGCTCCAGCTGCCTTTGACCAGGGCCATGTGCACAGACTGACTGGGCTTGTCCTGGAAAAGGTGGGCAGTGAACTCGCCCCAGTTGGTGTGCATCTGACGCGTGCCGACCTTTTGCAGCAGCGACTCGGTGCGGCTGCGGTACTGGATCAGATCAGCAATGGTGCCGATCTTCAGTCCGTGCTCTGCAGCAAACAGCTGCAGATCAGGCAGGCGGGCCATGGTGCCATCGTCCTTCATGACTTCACAGATCACGGAGGAGGGGGAGCAGCCGGCCATGGCGGCCAGGTCGCAGCCGGCTTCGGTGTGCCCGGCGCGCATCAGCACGCCACCGTCTACGGCTTGCAGCGGGAAAATATGGCCAGGCTGCACCAGGTCTGTGGGCTGGGCGTTCTGGGCCACGGCGGCCTGCACGGTGCGTGCGCGGTCAGCGGCAGAAATGCCCGTAGTCACGCCTTCAGCGGCCTCAATGGAAACGGTGAACGCTGTGCTGTACACCGTGCCATTGCGGGCGGCCATGGGAGGCAGTTTCAGGTATTCGCAGCGTTCGCGGGTCAGCGTCAGGCAGATCAGGCCACGGCCAAATTTGGCCATGAAATTGATGGCTTCAGGTGTGACGTGGTCAGAGGCCAGGACCAGATCGCCTTCGTTTTCACGGTCCTCTTCATCAACCAAAATGACCATGCGACCAGCGCGCATGTCTGCAACGATGTCTTCCACCGGCGAAATCTGCACGGGGATGAGTGGTGAGTTCATGGAGTCTTGTTCCTTGGATGACCTGTCGGGTTGCCGGCAGCACGCCTTTGTGTGGGCACCCGCCCAGCATGCCTATGGGGGCATGCTTTCCAAAGAACATTGCGCGCGGTCTTCGCCGCTGGTAGGCCGGCGCCGGATGGTGCGCGGTCCTGTCGAAAGTCGGTATTTTAGTGCTTTGTAGCGCTCTTGGCATGCAAGGGGCGCGACTGGGCTCTAGTTCTCGGGGTCTTGCAGGCAGACATCCCCGTTGGGGTAGGCCACGCAAGGCAGTACACAGCCCTCGGCTTTTTCTTGCGCCGTCAGCCCGGGCCACTCTATTTTGTAATGCACGCTGCCGGTTGTGAGTGTTCCCAGGCAGGTTCTGCAAGTGCCATTGCGGCATGAGCTGGGCCAGTTCAGGCCGCCCATTTCCATGGAGTCCAGCAAGGTCTGGTCTGCCCAGGCATCGCACTGCTGTCCGCTGGGTTCGAGCTTGGCGGTAAAAAGTTCAGGGGTAAGAGGGTGGTTCATGGGGTTATCCCGAGGGTGGGATGGCTGAATGGTCAACCGCCAATTGTCGCTGCGCAAGCTGCCTGTGGCAGTTAAGTGAATGTGCTTAAAAAATAAGCAGCGCACTTGTGTGCTTTGTAGATCAAGCACTTGTGCGGGGGTGGCGGGTTTTGTCCGGGCTTATCCACATAGTTGTTCAGTCAATTTGGGGGCAACTGGCGGTTTAGAAGATGCACCAACTTGGATAAATGACGTTTTTTATGGAAGGTATCCACTGTCTATTTTTTACTCAGTGTGATTTATTTTGATTTAAAACAATGAGTTAAGTGTGTTGTGTTGTGCTTTGAGATTGGTTATCCACAGGATTGTTCAGGATTTTCGGGTGAAAGTACATGTGTGACCTGGGTGAGTGATTAAAAAACAGGCAGTTGGTGGAGGCTTTTGTAAAACAAGGGCTTAGCGCAGTTGTCGACAAGCCTTCTTGGCTTGTCCACATGCTTGTGCCGTTTATCCGTGGATAAGCCGTTGGTCGTTGAGTCACTTGGGTGAAATGGGGGATGAACGAGCATGCTTACAGTGGCTGGCTATCACGTAATGAATCACAGCGAAGAGGAGAGATATCCATGCAGGCATTGACGTTTGAGGGGCAGGTTGCGATTGTGACGGGGGCAGGCGGTGGCTTGGGGCGTGAGCACGCACTGGCATTGGCGCAACGCGGGGCCAAGGTACTGGTCAATGATCTGGGGGGCAGTCTGGACGGGCTGGGTGGGTCCGTTTCAGCGGCGCAAGCGGTTGTCAACGAAATCAAGGCGCTGGGCGGCGAGGCCATCGCCAACGGTGCATCGGTCACCGACTTTGCGGGGGTGCAGGCCATGGTGCAGCAGGCCATGGATGCATGGGGACGTATCGATATTTTGGTGAACAACGCGGGCATCTTGCGCGACAAGAGTTTTGCCAAGATGGAGATGGACGACTTTCGCCTGGTGGTGGAAGTGCACCTCATGGGGGCTGCCAATTGCTGCAAAGCGGTGTGGCCTCACATGCAGGCACAAAACTATGGCCGTATTGTGATGACCACCTCGTCGTCTGGCCTGTATGGCAATTTTGGGCAAAGCAATTACGGCGCGGCCAAGATGGCGCAGGTGGGCCTGATGCAAACCTTGTCGATTGAAGGCGCCAAGCACAACATCCATGTGAACGCTCTGGCTCCCACGGCGGCCACGCGCATGACCGAAGGCTTGATGCCTGAAGCCGTGCTGGCAGCGCTCAAGCCTGCAGCAGTGGTGCCAGCCATGCTGGTGCTGGCCCATGCTTCAGCGCCCACCCGTACCATCTTGTGTGCGGGTGCCGGTGGGTTTGAAGCGGCGCATATCACACTGACGCAAGGCGTGTATGTGGGCACCGGTGCTGACGCGGCAGAACAACTGGCCGAGCAGCTGGGTGCAGTGCTGGACCGCTCCAATGAAAAGGTGCCCCAAAGCGGGTCAGCGCAGGGCCAGCTTGAGGTGGGCAAGGCGATGGCGGCGCGATCAGTCACTGTCTGATAGGCAGCGGCGTGTAGCTGTTAGAAAGTCAGTGCGCAATCACCTTCCTCAGGTTTCCCGGGCCTGAAATGGTTATGTCGCCACACAACGTCAAGGCCGCAGGCATGTCTCTATCATCTTTGCTCGCAGGGGTGGCATGCTAAGGTCGACCCCGTTTTTGACCGTTACACCCGACAAGAATGAATCCAACGCACAAACCGTTTGCCCTGCCCGCTGCCGAGCGCCTTGCCGGCATTCGCCGCGGTATTGAAAAAGAAGGTTTGCGCGTATTGCCCTCGGGTCATCTGGCGCTGACCCCGCACCCAGCTGCTTTGGGCTCGGCGCTGACACACCCGCACATCACCACCGATTACAGCGAGTCGCAGCTGGAGCTGATTACCGGTGCCCGCAAGGGCGTGCAAGAGTGTCTGCAGGAGCTGCAGCAGGTGCACCAGTACACCTTGCGCAGCATGGCGCTGGTGGGTGACGAGACGATGTGGGCATCGAGCATGCCGTGCTATTTGCCCACTGACGAAACCATTCCGCTGGGCCGTTATGGCTCGTCGCATTCCGGCCGCTCCAAAAGCGTGTATCGCATGGGGCTGGGTCACCGGTATGGCCGTCGCATGCAGACCATCTCGGGCATTCACTACAACTGGTCGCTGCCAGGCGTGAGCAGCGAAGAGTACTTTGCGCTGATTCGCAATTTCCGCCGCAACGCTTTTGTGCTGCTGTACCTGTTTGGCGCATCGCCTGCACTCAGTCCCTGCTTTGTCGAAGGACGTGACCACCAGTTGCAGCCGCTGGGCGATGCCAAAAAAGCGCTGTATCTGCCTTATGCCACGTCGCTGCGCATGGGGCGTCTGGGCTACCAAAGTGATGCGCAGTCGTCCATCAACGTCAGCTACAACGGCCTGGAAGGCTATGCCAACTCTCTGCACAAGGCGCTGACGCAGCCTTACCCAGCTTACGAGCAACTGGGCATTCGCAACCCCGGTGGTGACTACAACCAGCTGGGCACCAGCTTGCTGCAGATAGAGAACGAGTTCTACGGCACCATTCGCCCCAAGCGCACTACGCAGCGGGGCGAGCGACCACTGCACGCGCTGCGTGAGCGAGGTGTGGAATATGTGGAAGTGCGCTTGATGGATCTGGATCCGTTCGAGCCCGTGGGCATCAATGCCAGCACCATGCGCATGCTGGATGTGTTTTTGCTGCACTGCTTGCTCAGCGACAGCCCACCCGATTCGCCCGAAGAAATTGAGCAGCTCAAGCACAACCAGCACATGGTGGCCGAGCGTGGCCGCGAGCCGGGGCTGCAGTTGCAGCGCGGCGCGCAATCGGTGTCGCTGGTGGACTGGGCCAGCGATGTACTGACCCAGTGCGCTCCGCTGGCTGCGGCGCTGGATGCGACGCACCAGACAAGCAGCTACAGCGAAGCTCTGGCCCAGGCCCAGGCGCTGGTGGCTCAGCCGCATAACACGCCCTCGGCACGGGTGCTTGAGCAAATGCACCGCCTGCATGGCAACAGCTTTGAGCAGTTTGGCCTGATGCAGTCCATGTGGGCGCGCGAGAGCGTGCTGAGCCTGCCTTGGACCGAGCAGCAGCAAGCGCACTTTGAGCACATGGCGCACGCCTCGGTGCAAGCGCAAAAAGACATTGAAGCTGCAGACACGGGGACGTTTGAAGAATGGCGCCAGCGCTATATGGACCCCGCAGTTTTGGGCTGCTGCATCCAGGTTTATAAAAAATAAGAGCTTTAAGCGCTTGCCACAGCTTGTTTTTAGATAGTTAATTACCTGAAAGCTAGCTTTGGTAAGCGATAGGTGCTGTATTTTTTGAAAAGCGTTCGCCTTGATGGAATGTCACAGTGTTGACATTTTGTAACGCTAAATTGGCAAGCAATCTGTCTGGAGATGTTTGCCACTATGTCGCTTGCTGCCCCTTCTCTTGTTTCTGTGTCTGTGGTTGACGCCATGGACGCAGGCGAGTTATCGCAACCTACGGCCCAGCGTGGCTTGCTGCGCAACTGGCCTGTAGCAACCAAGATTGCCGTAGTGTTTGGCGGGTTGCTGCTGTGTGGCGTGCTGGTGGCAGGGGCTTTGATTGCCTATCTGCAAAAAGTCGAGCACAACGCTGCCACCAGTTTGCAGGTGCAAGATGAAGGCATTGCACACGCCCAGCAGTGGCAGGCGCTCACTGAAAAAGGGGTGGAGACAGCCCTGGCCAGCGTGCTTTCTTCTGAAGAGGACGTGATCAGCGCCTTTGCCGCGAAAGCCAAGAGCTATCTGACACAGGCGCGGGTGCTGTCCCAGTCCATGGACCTGACGGGTGCTTTGGGTGAGCAACTGCACGCACAAGCGGCTGCTTTGGATAAAAGTTACGAAGAAACGTTTCGCGCCCGTGATCTGGGTATGTCGTGGGAGGCGGAACGCCTGGTGAAAGAGGGCATGCAGCCTGCTGCCCAGGCTTACCTGCTGACTCAGACCGAATGGCTGCAGCAGTTGCAGCAAATGCGACAGGGCGCGCAGGCCACTGCCGCCCAAGTGCGTCAGCAGGCCCAGTTGTGGGCTTTGCTGGTGTATGCCGTGTTGCTGGTGGTGGGTGTATGGATTTCTGTCGCCATCACGCGCTCTATCACCCAGCCATTGGCGCAGGCGGTGGAGCTGGCGCAGGCCATTGCGCAGGGTGACCTGACGGAGCAGGCGGCAGACAGCCGTAAAGACGAAATGGGCAGCTTGCTGCGCGCCTTTGACCGGATGTGCGCGCAGTTGAACGGGGTTGTGGCGCAGGTGCGCAGCGGTGTGGGGCATGTCACGCAAACCGCCAGCTATCTGGCGCAAGGCAACTCAGAGCTTGCCCAGCGTACCCAGTACACCGATGCCCAGTTGCAGCTGGCTGTGACGGGGATTGAGCAAATCAGCCAGCAACTGGCCGATTCGGTGGCCAATGCCGGTAAAGCCCATCAGTTGTCAGCATCGGCGGTGCAGTCAGCCAGTGACGGGGGGGCGGTGGTGCAGATGGTGGTGAGCAGCATGGACAGTTTGCGGGCCCAAAGCACGGAGATTGCCGCCATCACGGGAGTGATCGATGGCATTGCCTTTCAGACCAATATTTTGGCGCTCAACGCTGCCGTAGAAGCTGCGCGCGCTGGTGAGCAAGGACGCGGTTTTGCCGTGGTGGCGGCCGAGGTGCGGGCTTTGGCGCTGCGCAGCGCCGAGGCGGCGCGCCAGATCAAGACTTTGATTACCAGCTCACTGGAGCAAATGGAATCGGGGGCAGGACTGGCACAAGATGCAGGCCAGCGCATGCACCGCATCGTGCAGGATGTGCAGGATGTCAGCAGCTTGGTGGGCAGCATTACCCACAAGGCCCAGGAACAAAGCCAGGGCATGGCGCAACTGCATCAGACCATGGTGGCGCTGGACGGTATGACCCAGGACAACGCACGCCTGGTGCAGGCCAGCAGCCAGTCGGCAGCCAGCTTGCATGCACAGGCGGGGCATTTGGCCGAGCAAGTGGCCGTTTTTAAGCTACAGAACAAGCAAGCATTGATAGCTTGAAACGCCTGCTGATCAATGCGGCAAAGCCGCTTTTTTTCGAGTTTTTGAGGGGTGTTATTTTTGCTTGTGGCGGCGCAATGCGTATTGCCCCATGAATGCAGCACCCAGCACCAAGGCAAACCATGCCGGTATTTGCGCGTGCACGAACAGCTCGCGCACAGAGCTGCTGGACATGAAGTGCGGGGCAATGATCAGGACAAGGCCAATCAGCACCAAGATCACGCCACGCACCAGCATGTCATTGTTCAAAGGAGAGCGGGAAGGTTTGGAGTGTTGCGAGGACATGGGCGGACCGTTGTGACGAGATAACAGCTTGCGATTATCCTTGCTGCCCCACACACCTACTGCAAAACAAGAAAGCAAACTCATGGCAATCCAATGGTTTCCCGGTCACATGCATCTCACGCGCAAGCTCATCGAAGAGCGCGTCAAAGACATTGACGTGGTCATTGAGGTGCTGGATGCGCGCATTCCGGGTTCCAGCTTTAACCCGCTGCTGCAGGAGCTGACGGGCCACAAACCGCGTATGAAATTGCTCAACAAGCAGGATGTGGCAGACCCCGTACAGACGCAGGCATGGCTGGATTGGTACAACGCCCAGCCCGATACCCTGGCCATTGCCATGGATGCAGAAGAGGTGGCACCCGCGCGCCGCCTGGTGGACACATGCCGCCAGCTGGCACCCAACCGCGGGGGGATGGCCAAGCCCATGCGAGTGCTGATCTGTGGCGTGCCCAACGTGGGTAAATCAACGCTGATCAACACCATGAGTGGCAAGAAACAGGCCAAAGCTGCCGATGAGGCGGGCGTGACCAAGGACGAGCAGCGCATTGTTCTGGATCACGACTTTTATCTCTGGGACACGCCGGGCATGCTGTGGCCCCGCATTTCCATTGAACAAAGTGGTTTTAATCTGGCAGCTTCTGGTTCTGTGGGGCGCAATGCCTACGACGAAGAGCTGGTGGCACTGGAGTTGCTGCTTATTTTGCAAAGGCGTTATCCCCAAAACCTGGAAGACCGTTTCAAGCTGGGTCTGGGCGCTGAGAAAATACAGGCCATGCACGATGACGAGCTGCTGGAAGTCATCGGGCGCAAGCGCGGCTGTGTGATGAGCGGTGGACGCGTCAACACGCAAAAAGCGGCTGAAATTGTGATTACCGACTACCGCACACACATTCTGGGACGTATCACGCTGGAGACGCCCCAGGAGTTTGAGCAGTGGGCCGCCGTGGCCGTGATTGCTGATGCCGAGCGCCAGGCCAAAAAAGATGCATTGGCCCTGACACGTAAAACAGGCCGCAAGCTGCGCAAATAACGCGCAATCCACCTACACAGAGGTGGCGGGGCGGGGTGAATGCTTTAGCACGACTTTTTCACACACCATGCCCTCCTCATTTTTTGCTCCTTCGCGCGGCGTACCAGAAGCT
This sequence comes from Comamonas avium, assembly GCF_014836675.1. GTDB lineage: Bacteria > Pseudomonadota > Gammaproteobacteria > Burkholderiales > Burkholderiaceae_C > Comamonas > Comamonas avium. The sequence continues at coordinate 32,495 of NZ_JACSQK010000004.1, read as the reverse complement.
GAAGCGCGCTACGCTGTTTTTGGCGGCAGTATTTTGTATTGGGCTTTGGGCTGGGGCGTTGCTGCAAGCTTGGAGACCAGAGAGCTGCACTGGTATATCGCAATGGCTACGGCCCCCATTGCCTGGATTGCGTGGGGATTGGGCTGGCTGCGATCGTGGCGCAGTGCCGCATGGTGGCTGGCGTGGGCAATGATTGCGGTGGTCGCGGCTTTGTCATGGAATTCGAAGGCCGAGCAGACCACCCTTTTCCTGAACCTTGTGGTCATGGTCGTGTTTTGCGGCTGGGTTCTGGGAACGCGGGCGGCGCTGGGGATGTCGCTGGCGGCCATCGGACTGGTCGTCGCGCTGGTGCTGCATGAAAAATTAAAATGGCTCCAGTTTCTGGGGATGAGCTACACCATCGGGTTTTTTCTGTGGGTCATCTATATAGAGCGGCGTCGCTATGAGCGGCAATTGCACAAACAGCAAAAATCTCTGGAAGAACTCAGCCAGCACAAACGCCAGGTAGCGCTGCTGTATCAGGCGGTGGACCAGAGCCCGGACAGTGTGCTGATCGTGGGGCTGGATGGACGTGTGCGCTACGCCAATAAATCGTTTGCCACCCAGTATGGGTACAGCAGTGAGGAGGTCATCGGCAGGCCTTCACTGGAGGTGTCTGTCAACGGCCTGAGCGCTGATGAGCACCGCAGCATGCGTGAGACCGTGCACAGCGGTGGTGTGTGGCGTGGCACATTGCATAACCAGCGCAAGGATGGCAGCACCGTCACCGAAAGTGTCAGCATTTCTCCTGTGTATGAAGATGGCCAGCTCAGCAGCTTTGTAGAGATCAAGCAAGACGTTACCGACCGCCTGCAGGCTGAGGAATACATTGCATTTCTGCAAAATTTTGATGGCCTGACGCAATTGCCTAACCGCTATGCCCTGGCAAGGCTTCTGGAAAAACTGTTGCTGCAGTCACGTGTTGGCAGGCGGGCCAACAGCATATCCCCGTCCATATGGCATGCCATGCTGGTGGTCGATTTAGACCGATTCAAGAAATTCAATGATGCCCGTGGCTCGGCGTGGTCGGATGCACTGCTGCAAGCCCTTGCGCTGCGGTTGCGCACCTTGGTGCCCGAAACCGCTTTTGTGGCACGCACCACCGCCGACCAGTTTGCGGTGGTGATCGAGAACGCCGGCAGCAGCAGGCAGGAGTCGCGCCTGCAGGCCTATGCGCTGGCCTCAGACTTGCTTTTGGCGCTGGACTTTCTGGATATTCATCACGAGGGTGTCGAGCGCGTACCCATCAGCTGCGGGATCGGTTTTACGGTGTTCCCGTTCGTAGAGCCGGGGTTGAAGGTCGATGCGACCGAGCACATCATGCGCCGCTGCAGCGTGGCGCTGAGTCAGGCCAAAAATCAGGGTGCGGGGAAAATCCATGCCTACTCAGAGGCATTGGCAGAGACTGCGCACCGCCATCTGCAGGTAGAAAAGGGCTTGCACGAGGCCTTGGAACATGGGCATTTGCGTCTCTTTGTGCAGCACCAGGTGGACATGTTCGGGAAGGTGGCAGGCATGGAGGCGCTGGTGCGCTGGCAACATCCACAAGAGGGGCTGATCTCGCCCGCAGAATTCATTCCTATTGCCGAAGAGTCTGGGCTCATCATTCCCCTGGGCGACTGGGTACTGGAGCAGGTGTGTCTGCTGCTCACTCACCCCCGTGTGAAGGCGGGCGGCTATACGCTGTCTGCGAACGTGAGCGCGCTGCAGTTTCAGGAGCCGGATTTTGTCTCCAAGCTCACGGCGCTGCTTCAGAGAACGGGAGTGGATGCCACCCGCTTGACACTGGAGTTCACGGAAAGTCTGCTTTTGACGGATATAGAGGCCATCATCCGGAAAATGGTGGCATTGCGCGCCTTGGGCGTGCAGTTTGCCATTGATGATTTTGGCACCGGGTATTCGTCGCTGTCTTACTTGATGCGGCTGCCTATCCAGGAGATCAAGATGGACCAGTCGTTCATTCGCGACATGCAGCCCGATGCGGCCAGCGGCGCGCTGGTGCAGGCCTGTTTAATGGTGGCCAAAAGCCAGAGTCTGCGCGTGGTGGCAGAGGGGGTGGAGGAGCTGGCCCAGACCCATGTACTGCAAGCCTGGGAGCCCTCCATTTTGTGCCAGGGCTATTTGTTCAGCAGGCCCATACCTGCCGAGCAGTGGCTGCAGGACACAGACAAGCTGTCCGACGCGCTGCTCACTGAGCTTTGATGCCCGCTTGCTCAATCACCATGCCATTGAGGGCGTAGTCCTTGCGGATGACGGTGCCAAAAGCTTCGGGCGTTGAGGCAGTGGGAATGTTGTCCAGCTTGCCAAGGCGCTGGTGCATGTCCTTGCCCAGCAAAATTCGATTGACCTCGGTGTTAAAGCGCTGCACGACCGCCATGTCGGTGTTTTTGGGGGCGTAAAAGCCAAACAGTGAGGTCTGGTTGGCTTTGTTAAAACCCAGCTCTCCCAGCGTGGGTATGTGCTTGAAGCTGGCCATGCGCTGCGGCCCTGTGGTGGCCAGCACGCGCAATTTGCCTTGTTCAATCAAGGCATTGATAGGGGCATAGGGATTGGCAAGCAGCAAATCAAATTGCGCGCCTGCCGCATCGGTGATGAGCTGGCTGCCGCCCTTGTAGGGCACATGCACAAAATGGCCGCCTGTGGCCCGAATCAACTGCTCCACCATGATGTGTGCCAAGGTGCCGTAGCCTGAGGTGGCCACGCTCACACCCTTGCTGGTCTTGGCTTGCGCCAGTACGTCGGCCATGTTTTTGCCCTTGAACGCCGTGGTCGCCATGACATACACCGGGGCGTACATCACGCTGGCCACGGCTTGAATGTCATTGAGGGGGTCATAGGCCACCTTCATCAAATACGGGTTCAGCGTCAGCGGGCTGATGGCGGCGAAGGCAAAACTGTGCTGGTCATTGGACTTGGCCAGCTCAGCCATGCCCAGGGTGCCGCCTGCGCCGGGCTTGTTTTCAACCACCACAGGCTGCCCCAAAACAGGGGTCAGGGCATCACCAAACATGCGTGCCACCACATCGTTCACGCCACCAGCAGGGTAGGGCACGATCAGGCGAACAGGCTTGCTGGGCCATGCAGGGCTGGCGCTGCCCATGCTGGGGAGCGTGGCGCTGGCAAGGCCCGCACCGGCCAGTAACAAATTGCGGCGGTTGAGAGCGTAGGGGCGGGTGGTTTGCATGGTGTCGGTTCCCAATAAAAAACCGCGCATGCGCGCGGTTTGTTTTTGTCTGGCGCTGGCTCAGCGCGGTTGTTCAAACCAGCGGCGTGCCAGTCTGTCCCAGAAGCGCGAACCCAGTTCGATATTGTCGTCGTTAAAGTCGTAGCCGGGGTTGTGCAAGCCAACACCTGGCTGACCATTGCGACCATTGCCAATCCATCCATATGCGCCCGGTACTTCTTCCAGCATGAAGCCAAAGTCTTCGGCAGTCATGGCGGGGTCAATGTCGGGGAAGGCATTGTCCTTGCCCACCATCTCGGCCATCACTTCGCCCATGAAGCGGGCTTCGTCAGCGGTGTTGGTCGTGTTGGGGTAGCCGGGTTTGTGGATGTAGGTGGCCTCACACAGGTGGGCGGCTGCGACATGGCTGGAGATGCGCTTCAAACCCTCGGTCATGTATTCCTGGGTCGACTTTTTCAGCGTGCGCACTGTGCCGTAAATGGCGGCTTCATCGGGGATGATGTTTTCCACCGTACCCGCTTCAATCTTGCCAATGGTCAGCACGGCGCAGTCCAGTGGATCGACCCCGCGCGAAACCAGAGTTTGCAGCTGATTGACGATGGCGCAGGCCACGGGGATTGGATCCAGCGTTTTGTGCGGCATGGCGGCGTGGCCGCCCTTGCCTCTGACGCGAATTTCAAAACGCATGGTGGATGCCATGATGGGGCCCACGCGCACGGCCATCTGGCCTTGGGGCATGGATGGCCAGTTGTGCAATGCAAACACGGCATCGCATGGGAACAGTTTGAACAGGCCGTCATCCATCATGGCCTTGGCGCCTGCACCGCCTTCTTCTGCAGGTTGAAAAATCAGGTGCACCGTGCCGTCAAACGCAGGGTTCTGGGCCATCAGCGTGGCGGCCCCGAGCAGCATGGTGGTGTGGCCATCGTGGCCGCAGGCGTGCATCTTGCCGGGCACGCAGCTGGCGTAGGCTGCACCGGTGCTTTCGGCGACGGGCAGCGCATCCATGTCGGCACGGATACCTATGGCGCGGCCAGGATTGTCTTTGGAGCGGCCCTGGCCATAAATGCTGGCAACTACGCCAGTTTTACCCAGCCCGCGGTGCACGCTCAGGCCCAGCGCTTGCAGGTAGGCAGCCACTTTGTCGGCGGTGCGGTGCTCTTCATAGCGCAGCTCAGGATTGGCGTGCATGTCATGCCGGAACTTGAGCAGTTGTCCCAAATAGGGGGTGATGTCGTTGACGTTATTCATCAGACTTGGCAGCAGGCACCGTACAACGAGCCTGCCACTGAAACAGTAGTGAATCCATTATGGGCCGTGGCCTAAAGGCTGTCTGCTGGCACGGAATGTGAAGAGGGGGTTATTTTTTGCGAGCTTTGAAAAGTTGCAGTCGCTTAAGTGGTTGATAGTTAATGTTTTGTTGCTGTTTTTAAAGTAGAAAAAGGCATGCGCCGGGGAGATCGAAACATTCCAAACTTACATCTATCGACTGCGCTGCAGTAGGGTGCTGGCATTAACGGTCGCCCTTGTTGCGTTCGGTAATCAGTGGTGCCAGCCGCAAAATTCCATAGGCCAGCAAGGCGCTGAGCAAGGCTGTGGCTTCTTCACCCATGCCCGCCGCCACACCAATGGCTGCCGTCAGCCAGATGCCTGCAGCGGTGGTGAGCCCGCGTACCTGGGTGGTACTGCCATCGTGCGTGCTGTCTTTGAGGATGGTGCCTGCCCCTAAAAAGCCCACACCGGCAATCACGCCCTGCATGACGCGGCTGGCCTCATTGGCCTGTGCACCGGTTTGCAGGGCAATCATTACAAACATGGCCGAGCCCATGCACACCAGCATGTGCGTGCGCACGCCGGCAGCTTTGCCGGTGGCCTCGCGCTCCCAGCCCAGCAAGCCACCGAGCAAGGCTGCAAGACTCAGGCGCATGACGATGCGCGTTGCTTGCGCGGGGTCGGGGATGTCGGAGAACTCTGCCACGGCGGTTGCCGCTACCTGTTGCCACCAGTCATTCATATGTTTGCTCCTGCCAGTACATGTCAAGGCCTGATCGTGCCTGCCCGGCGGGTGTGGCGTAGCTTTTATCCGCCGCAAAAGCGTGTCATCTAGAGCCGACGCTGTGCACGGGCTGCGGCTCGCGGCGACAATGCGTGCAACATGAAAAACACCATCCTCCCACTGCAACTGCTGGTGCATCCTTCGCTGCAAGATGTACGTCCCTTGATCCTCTACCACGGCCGTCGCTGCCCTGATGGCTATGGCGCAGCGCTGGCTGCCTGGCTGTTTTATGGGGATAAGGCTGAATTTCGCGGGCTGGACCATGGTGAAATTCAAACCCCCGAAGACCTCGGTGATCTGGATGGCCGGGCGGTCTACGTGGTGGACTTTGCGTTTGAACCCGAACTGATGGCGCAGATCGAAGCCAAGGTCAGCAAGCTGGTGGTGCTGGATCACCACAAGAGTGCGGCAGAAAAACTGACGGGCTACCAGTGCCGCTGCGGTGTGGTGCACTTTGACATGAACAAGTCGGGTGCACGGCTGGGCTGGGAGTTTTTTCACCCCGAAAAGCCCGTGCCAGGCCTGATCAAGTACATCGAAGACCGTGACATCTGGAAGTGGGAGTTTGCCGAAAGTGCCCCCTTCCTGGCTGCGCTGGACATGGAGGAGCGCAGCTTTGAACGCTGGGCCGAGATTGCCGCTTTCACGCCAGAGCAAGAAGCCGCCTTCATGGCGCGTGGTGGTGCGATGGATGAAAAATACCAGAAGCTGTGCGCCGACATTGCCGAGAGCGCGCAGGTGATGACGTTCAACGGTTTTCAGGGCCTGATGGTCAACTGCCCCGGCATGTTCCACAGCCAGGTGGGGGACTTGCTGTCCAAGCAAAGCGGCAGCTTTGCGTTCATGTGGCATGCCAACCCCAAGGGCACCAAGGTGGGCTTGCGTTCGCGCTCTGAGTTCAACTGCATTCCACTGGCCGAAAGTTTTGGCGGCGGCGGCCACGCACAGGCGTGCGGCTTCAAGATGGACAACGCGCGCTTGCTGGATTTGCTGACAGGTGAGCTCAAGGCCGATCCAGCGGCAACGTATGACTTTGTGCCTGCACCGCTGCTGGTGTTTGACGAAGAAGGCAAGCTGATCAAGCCCAGAAAGTAAGGGCTGCGCGCCATCGCAGCCAATGGACGTGACACCTGCAGCGCAGGCGTGAGGTCTTGAAAAAGAGAGCTGTTAGCGCTTACCAATAAAGGACTTCAGATAGTTTTATATCTGAAGTCCTTTTGTATTGGGCGCTAGCAGCTCTCTTTTTATGGGGTTGTTAAGGGCAGCTGCATGCCGCAGGTTTCGGGCAAACCGCGTGCTGTGGCCTGCCAGCCCTTCACGCGCAGCAGTTGTTGCCATTGCTGCACTTCGGGCACATGGGCCAGCTGGCGCCAGTCGGCACCAAAGTGCATGACTTCGCCCGTGCGCGGGTGCGGTATGCACAGCGCGTGCGCGTGCAGCCACAGGCGGTGCAGGCCAATGCGCTGGGCCCACCAGCGGTTCAGAGGGCCTTTGCCGTGTGTGGCATCGCCAATGATGGGGTGAGATTCGTGTTTGAGGTGGCGGCGTATCTGGTGGCGACGGCCCGTTTTGGGCAAGGCCTCGACCAGCGAAATGCGTGTGCTGGCATGGCGCGGGTCATATGCCTCGGGCCATTCCAGGTGCGCCAGGCAGCGCAGCGTGGTTTGGGCGGACTGGGCCGGGGCATCTTCGGGGGCGTCGTCGGGTTTGAGGGCGTAGTCCACATCCACTTCATCGGGCAGCCAGCCGCGTGCCAAAGCCAGGTAGTGCTTTTGGGCCGTGTGATCGGCAAAGCAGGCCGCCAGTTTCTGGCAGGCTTCTTTGCTCAGCGCAAACACTAAAACGCCGCAGGTGCCCTGATCCAGACGGTGCACGGGCCAGACGTGCTGGCCAATCTGATCGCGCAGGCTTTGCAGCACAAAGCGCGTCTCATGGCGCGCCAGTGGCGTGCGGTGTACCAGCCAGCCCGCAGGTTTGTAGACAACCACCATGTCTTCGTCCTGCCAGAGAATTTCCAGCGGATGGGTGTAGCAGGGGCGCTCGGGGGTGTCGGTCATGAAAAAAAGGGGGCTGGCACAAAGCGGGCAAGTGTAGTGGGGTGGTTGCTGCCGTGGTGGGTGCTGTCCAAATATGCACGCGCACCGCGCTGAAATTCACCGAGAATCACGGTCTTGGTGCATGCGCTGCATCATTTTGGTGCAACCTTGTCGGGGTGCATCAACATCAGCAAGAAAGTTGGGTTGGGGATGTTTCAGGGCGTAGTGGCTTCAGTGGTGGCTTCGTGCATTTTTGGTGGCATTTACTACCTGGCGCCGCTGTTGCAGCCGCTCACGGGGGAGCAAATCTTCGGCTGGCGAATGCTGATGACCATTCCCTTTACAACGGCCTGGCTGCTGTACAGCGGTCAGGGTGCTGCGGTGTGGGCTTTGTGCCAGCGTGTGGCGCAGCGCTGGTCGTTTGCCTTGCTGCTGCTGCTGTCGTCGGCACTGGCAGGGGTGCAGCTGTGGCTGTTTATGTGGGCGCCTTTGCATGGGCATGCTTTGCCGGTGTCACTGGGCTATTTTTTGCTGCCGCTGGCCATGGTGGTTGCTGGGCGTGTGGTGTTTAAAGAGCGGCTGAGCGTGTGGCAAACCGCTGCCACGGCACTGGCCGCCTGCGGCATGGTCTGGGAGCTGTGGCGTGCGGGCGGGCTGGCGTGGTCCACCTGGGTGGTGGTGATTGGTTACCCCGCTTATTTTGTGCTGCGCCGTGTGCTCAAAACCAATACGTTGGCAGGCCATTGGCTGGATGTGGCTTTGCTGCTGCCTGTGTGTCTGTGGTTTGCACTGGTGGATGCGCCCGCCGGTTTAGCTGGCTGGCAGGCTGTGCTGGGCACCGATGCACTGCACGGGCTGGTGCCGCTGCTGGGCATGGTGAGTGCCGTGGCGCTGGCTTTGTACATGGCCGCCAGCCGCTTGCTGCCACTGGGGCTGTTTGGGTTGCTCTCTTATGTGGAGCCCATGCTGCTGGTGGTAGCTGCCTTGCTGATGGGCGAGCGCATACAGCCGGGGCAAGAGCTCATGTATGCCCTGATTGGCGCTGGTGTGGGCCTGCTGGCGCTGGAAGGCGGGGTGCAAATGCGCCGCTCTGCCAAAACGGTGGCCAGTGCGCAATGAATAAAGCGGTGGCAGGTCAGTGGCCTGCCACCAAGGTTGGTGGTCTGAATTGGTGATCTGAAAGGAAATCTGTCAATGGAAAAAACTGCAGCTAACCCCATCCGCATTGGTGTGGTGGGTTATGGCAATTTGGGTCGTGGCGTGGAAAACGCTGTGGCCAAAAATCCGGACATGGTTGTGGCTGGTATCTACACCCGCCGCGATCCGGGCCAGCTCCAGCCTTTGTTTGCGGGCACACCCGTGTTCTCCGTAGCCGATCTGCACCAGCATGCAGACCGCGTGGATGTACTGGTGCTGTGCGGTGGCTCTAAGGACGATTTGCCTGTGCAGTCCCCCGAGCTGGCAGCCAAGTTCTGCATGGTGGACAGCTTTGACACCCATGCCCGTATACCAGAGCACTTTGCGGCCGTCGATGCTGCAGCTCAAGCGGGCAAGACCACCGCCTTGATTTCTGCCGGCTGGGACCCCGGCATGTTCTCTATCAATCGCGTAATGGGTGAAGCTCTGTTGCCCGATGGCGCCACTTACACCTTCTGGGGCAAGGGCTTGAGCCAAGGCCATTCTGATGCCATTCGCCGCATCCCTGGCGTGGCTGGTGGCGTGCAATACACCATCCCTGTTGAAGCGGCGGTGGATGCCGTGCGCAGCGGCGTGCGCCCCGCGTTGACTACGCGCCAAAAGCACGAGCGCCATTGCTACGTGGTGCTGGCCGAAGGTGCCGATGCGCAAGCGGTGCACAAGACCATTGTGCAAATGCCCCATTACTTTGATGAGTACGACACCACGGTCAACTTCATCACGCAGCAGGAACTCAAGGACAACCACAGTGCCATGCCCCATGGCGGTTTTGTGATTCGCAGTGGCAACACGTCTGCGCAGAACAAGCAGGTGATTGAGTACCGCCTGCAGCTCGAGAGCAACCCAGAGTTCACCTCCAGCGTTCTGGTTGCCTATGCCCGTGCCGTGCACCGCATGCACCAGTGGGGAATGACAGGCGCCAAGACCGTGTTTGATGTGGCCCCGGGCTGGCTGTCAGCCAAAAGCCCTGAGCAGCTGCGCAAGGATGCGCTGTAACGCGCTGCTGGCTGGCCTTCAATGAAAAAGCCCGCAGCGATGGAGCTGCGGGCTTTTTTTTATGGCGTCAATGGCGGGTAGATGCCGTGCCTTGCATGATGCTTTTCTGGCATTTTTTTGCCAGTGCCTGCAGATAGCCTTCGGCAAAAAAAACATCGTGGTAGGTGTCGGTCTCAAACAGGCGCAGCGGTGCTTGATGGGCATCGAGCACCGGTTGTTCGCCATGTTTCATGATTGCGTAGTACTTGAGTTTGTCCACGTCACGGTGCAGTGCAAACTTTGCGCCGTTTAAATTCAGAGCAATGCTCTGCCCGGCACTTTTGTCAATGACATGCACGGTGCACATGTCGTTGGCATCAAAAAATTCCCAGTCATCTCCCACCACGGCAATGCGCGAGAGCTGGCTTAAGGCATCTGCAATTTCGTTGGAGGTGGCCGTGTCCAGATTGATGACCGTGTCATTTTTGGGGTAGCCCTCCAGGCGTTCTTGGAAATCGCTGCAGGCCAGCAAACTTGCGCACAGGGGTATCAGGAAAGCAATACGAATCACGGCAGGTACAGGTAAGCGGGCACTATGCAGGCAGAAAAAAGCATTTCAAAAAATGCCAAGCGCTCGACTATGAAGGCAAACGTCAGTTTTCATGAATATTTTTTATACTTTTTTGGAAAGTGAAGGCGCACTCGCATCTTCCAGTCTGTCCACATCGCGCAGGGGTTTGAACACCCGCATCCAGGTGGCAACCACACCCAGCGTGCATAGGCTGCCAGCAATGGCAGCAGGCACGGCCCCCATGGCTGCAGCCATGGCTCCAGCGCGAAATTCTCCCAGCTCATTGCTCGAGCTGATGAAGAGCATGTTCACCGCATTCACGCGCCCGCGCATGCTGTCCGGCGTGGAAAATTGAACCAGAGCGGAACGGATGTACACGCTCACCATGTCTGCAGCACCGGCCAGCGCCAGCATGGATATCGACAGCCAGAACCAGTGTGACAGCGCAAACACCAGATTGGCCAGCCCAAACACCGTGACCGCCGCGAACATGACCTTGCCAACGTGGCGCTGAATGGGCCGTGCGCTCAGCCACAGGCCCATGGCGACTTCGCCGCCTGCCATGGCAGAGCGCAGCAGCCCCAGACCTTCTGGCCCGGTGTGCAGTACCTCTTTGGCGTACACCGGCAGCAAGGCCACCACGCCACCCAGCAGCACGGCAAACAGATCCAGCGAGATGGTCCCCAGCACAATGGGGCGGCTGCTGATAAAGCGAAAACCATCGGCTGCCCGTTGCCACATCGTGCCTTCCAGTGCCTGGCGCGGCGCGGCATACCGCACGGGTACACGCCACAGCAGCAAGGCGGCTAGGCTCAGTGCAACCGCGCATACGGCGTAGGTCAGCTCTCCCCCGCCCAGGCCAAACAGTACGCCGCCCAGCACAGGGGCTGCAATGGCTGCAGTGCGCATCAGCATGCTGTTGGTGGCCAGAGCCTGGGCCAGGTGTTCACGTGGCACGATTTGCGGCAGCAGGCTTTGCATGGCAGGGCCGGTAAATGCACGGCTGCAGCCAAAAAGCACCAGCACAGCGTAAATACCGCTGACGCCATGTTCACCCAGCGTACTGAGCCACAGCAGCAGTGCTGCACACAGGGCGGCGACGCTCCAGCTGATGGCCAATATGCGTTTGCGGCTGACGCGGTCAGCCAGATCACCGGCAGGAATCAGCAGCAGCAGCATGGGCAGAAACTGCGCCAGACCTACATAGGCCAAAGAGATGGGGGCACGCGTGATTTCGTAGACCTGCCAAGCCACGACCACCGCCTGCATCTGCTGGGCAAAAACACCGAGCATGCGGGCTGTCAGAAAGGGGAGAAAACCGGGCTGGCGCAAGGCCGTATTGCGAAGAGGATGAAAACTGGGCACAGCAAAGAACCGATGAATGAGCAGCGCGATGTGATGCAGGCGCACGAAAAAAAGCCGCTGTGACAGCGGCTTGACAAGAAAACTTAGCCCAAGGTGACAACCACGGGTGCGTGGTCGCTGGGTTGCTTGTTTTTGCGGGGGGCACGGTCCACCACGCAGCCTGTGGTTGTGGCCTTGAGTGCATCGCTGACCAGAATATGGTCAATGCGCAGACCCCGGTTTTTCTGGAAGCCCAGCATGCGGTAGTCCCACCACGAGAAGCTTTTCTCGGGTTGCTCAAACATGCGGAAAGCATCGGTCAAGCCAAGCTGCAGCAGGCGCTGAAAGTGCTCCCGTTCTTCGGGCGTGTGGTGGATCGTGCCGCGCAGACCTTCGGGGTCAAAAGAGTCTCTGTCTTCCGGGGCGACATTGAAATCACCGACCAGCACCAGCTTGGGGTGCTGCGCCATTTCGGCCTTGACAAATGCCTCCAGCGCGGTCAGCCAGCGCAGCTTGTAGGTGAACTTGTCAGAGTCGGGGGCCTGACCGTTGACAAAATAACAGTTGATCAGGCGCACCTGTCCCTGTGGGGTATCCAGCGTTGCGGCAATCACCCGGGCCTGCTCATCGTCCAGACCGGGAATGTTGCGAACAACGTCGCGCATGGGGTGACGGCTGAGGATGGCTACGCCGTTGTACGTTTTCTGACCATGGCAGACGGCCTGGTAGCCCGCGTCCTGCAATTGCATGAACGGAAATTTGTCGTCGGTGAGCTTGAGCTCCTGCAGCCCAATGGCGTCAACGGGGTGGGCCTGCAACCACTCCAGCAACTGGGGCAGGCGCACGTTCAGGGAGTTGATGTTCCAGGTGGCAATTTGCATTCTTTGTTCTAACTCTTTTGAATCAATGGCAGATCGGTCAATACAGGGCTTGGGACCATGCGTGGCAAACAGCAATTGTGCCGCTGCCAATTAGATGGGGCACAAGCAAGGCTTTATGAATGAATCGATCCAGCGTTCATAGGGGCAGCACGACAGCACCATGGCTTGATGCAGGCATACGGTCTGAGCACCTCCCAGTGCCCAGCTTTTCTGCACGCTGCGTATGGAGCGCGGGGCTTGGGTTTCGCAGCTTGTGTCTTTGGCAGGTTGCCGTTAAAACAGCACCTGACCCATGAATTTTCATGGCGTGATCAGCATGTGACTACATTCGCATTGGAGCAAGGACGCACTATGGCCATCCACCACCTGCTGTCGGGAGAGGTCGTCAATCTGCAAGTTTTGGGCAGAGATGCGCTAGATACCCAGTCCATTGCCTTATTCAAGACGGCGCAATTAGAAGTGATGCGCTTGGTGCTGCCTGCAGGGCGTTCCATGCCGACACACGCTGTGGCCGGCGAAATTACGGTGCAATGCCTGCAAGGCAGTGTCGCGTTTGAAATGCCGGCAGCAACGCAAATATTAAGTGCCGGGCAGCTTCTGTATCTGTGTGGAGGGGAGCCACACAGCCTGATGGCGCTGGAGGATGCCTGCGTCTTGCTGACTGTGGTGCTCGCGCGTACCGCCGACTAACGGGCAGCGCGCGGTGGCTAAAAATAGCCAGCCAGCCGTCAGGGCTTAAACCTGCGTAATCGGGTGCGGCAGAAAAAAAAGACGGGATCCGCAGATAATTCGCCCTACTTTTGGTTACCTGTTTCACGGCAGCTGCAACCTTGGGTTCTATATTCCCGCTCTCCCGGTCCGCTCCATGTGATGGCATTGCGCACACTCTGGGTGCGCGAGCTTTTTTTACATGGATTGAGACAATGAAATTGTCAAATTTGAATATTGGCACACGGTTGGGCCTTGGCTTTGCCGTGGTGCTTGGGTTTGCAGTGGTGATTACGGCCATTGGCATGTGGCAGCTGCGTGCAGTGGGGCAAGCGACGCAAGAAATGATGCAGGTGCCGTTGGCCAAGGAGAGGCTCATCAGCGACTGGAACAACAACATCAGCGTGGCTGTAGCGCGCACGACAGCGATTGCCAAAAGCAGTGACGCCAGCTTGGTGCCCTTTTTTGCCAGTGATGCAGCGGCAACCTCCAAGGGCACCGGTGAGTTGCTGGCCAAAATTGAACCTTTGATTTCGCACCCTGCCGAGCGCGACATCATGAACAAGATTCAGGACATCCGCAAGGTGTACCTCGCCAGCCGCGACAAGGTCGGCCAGCTCAAGGCTGAGGGCATGGCCAGCGAAGCCGAAGCACTGCTGATGAGTGCGTATGTGCCTGCTGCTCAGGGCTACATGAAGCTGGTGGCAGATTTGCTGAACCTGCAGCGCACCAGCCTGGATGCCAAGGCTGCGCAAGTGGCGCAGATTGAGCGAACCAGCCAGACCTTCTTTGTAATTTTGGCCGCGCTGGCACTGGCGATCGGCGTGCTGTGTGCCTGGCGCCTGACGGTGGGCATTACGGTGCCGCTGAGAAGCGCAGTCACTGTGGCTCGCCGTGTTGCAGATGGTGATTTGAGCGCTGATATTGCAGTGCATGGCACGGATGAAACCGGCCAGCTGATGCAGGCACTGCACGACATGAATGCCAGCCTGGGCCGCTTGGTGGGGCAGGTTCGGCAAGGCACGGACAGTATTGCCACGGCATCGAGCCAGATTGCTTCGGGCAACCACGATTTATCTTCGCGCACGGAAGAGCAGGCCAGCTCGCTGCAGCAGACGGCAGCATCGATGGAGGAGCTGACATCCACCGTCAAGCAAAACGCCGACAACGCCAGCCAGGCCAATCAGCTGGCACTGTCTGCTTCGGATGTGGCCGTTCGTGGCGGGCAGGTGGTCTCGCAGGTGGTTCAGACCATGAGCGCCATCACGGATTCGTCCAAGAAAATTGCCGACATAATCGGCGTCATTGACGGCATTGCCTTTCAGACCAATATCCTGGCATTGAACGCAGCAGTTGAAGCGGCCCGTGCGGGCGAGCAAGGGCGTGGTTTTGCGGTGGTTGCCGGTGAAGTGCGTACGCTGGCCCAGCGCAGCGCCGATGCAGCCAAAGAGATCAAGGCCTTGATCAATACATCGGTGAACAAGGTAGAAGAAGGCAGCCTGCAGGTCAGTCAGGCAGGCCAGACGATGGATGAGATCGTGCACAGCGTCAAACGTGTGACCGACATCATGGGCGAAATTACGGCCGCCAGCCATGAGCAAACTTCGGGCATTGAGCAGATCAACCGCGCAGTGGCCGAGATGGATATGGTGACCCAGCAAAACGCGGCATTGGTGGAAGAGTCCACAGCGGCTGCGCAATCCATGCAGCAGCAAACGGGTGATCTTTCGCAAATGGTCAGCGTATTCCGGCTGAAACACGCTTGAGGGCAATTACCACCAGCTTGCTAGCTGCTGGGCAGTCTTCACCATTCACAACCCGCTGCTTTGGCGGGTTTTTTATCGCTTGTAAATGTTTGTTTTTCTAATTTCAGTAATTACTGAAACTTTTGATTGTTTGCTATAGTTGGCACATCGGGTGGGGATACCCGAGAACGCTTGTAAATTGATAGCCACCTCATTGCCGTGAGGTGGCTTTTTTTATGCCGGCTGGGCCTGTGCAGACTGCATGAACGCGTTGGTGGCGTGGGTGCTGCCGTCATCAAATACCAGTGTGCGCTCAGGCCAGCGCAGCGCTGCCAGTTTCATGTGGGCATGGGGGCGGTTGAAGGTGCGTGCCTGTGCACGGGCACCGACCGAGTAGTCCACGCAAAAGACATTGCCGCGCCCGCCATGCCAGGCAAAGGGGCCCACATTGCGAAAGAGGCCTTCGTGTGTGGTCTGGGCCGGCAGCGTTGAGCGCCAGTAATGCCCCACGACCACGGGCGTGTCTTCGGTATAGCTGTTCCACCACGCCACGCGCTCTACGAAGCGCCATTTGTTGCCGGCAAAAAACGGCTCAGGCGTTTGGCGCTCCAGCCCACAGGTCAGCACTTTGAGCGGGTTGATCAGGGCTTTGTTGAGCTCGTTGTTGCAATGGGCTTGCAGAAAGGGCGGGCAGCGTTCGCCATCTTCCAGACTGTGCGGCCAGATGGCGTTTTCTTCGGCCATGTGCTCGGCAATACGCTGCTCGCGGGCTACTTGTGCAGCCTTGGCTTCCCAGTGGTCGTATTGCGCGCGGGCTGTGCCCAGGGGCATCTGGCGGGCCTTGGCAATGTCAGGTGCATGCCAGGCAGCATGGATTACGCGCAGGTCGTGGCGCTCCAGCCCCAGGGGCAGACTGTTGAGGAAGGTTTCAATGCGTGCCCGCTGCAGCATGTTGGTGGCGCGGGCAAATTGGCTGTATTTGGCGGTGTCGCTGGCAATGCGCTCTTCAAAAAACCAGCCTGCACCGTCTTTGGGGTCGTGGCGCAGCAGGTTGATTTCGTGGTTGCCCGCAATGGCGCAGGCGTAGCCGCCCTCCACCAGGCGCTGTACCAAATCCACCACACCCGGGCTGTCGGGGCCACGGTCTACAAAGTCACCCACAAAGACCAGGGTGCGTGCTTGCGGATGGCGTCCGGTTTCGTCATAGCCAAGGTGGCGCAGCAAGGCCTGCAGGGCATGCAACTCACCGTGGATGTCTCCCACGATGTCTAGCGGGCCGGGGGGCAGGGGCTGTATCAGGCTCATGGCGGCGGGGGCTTTCACAAAAGAACGCTCGTTCAAAAATTCGCACGGGCGTTCCATATTGTTGCAATGCAGCAATATCGTCAACCAGTCACCACCCTGATAGCGCAGCTTTATTTACGCCGGCAGTGTTCGCCGTTAGCGCTTGCGCTCGTAGCGCACAAAGCTAAAAGGCAGGCCCTTGGCGCTGACGAGGTCTTGCCGCGACACTTCCTTCCACTCTGCGCCCAGTGGTGGAGCGTAGGCGTCACCATCAAAGTCTTGGTCAATGATGGTGACTTCCACAGCGTCAGCCAGAGGTAGGGCTTGGGCGTAAATTTGTGCACCACCCATGACCCAGACAGTGTCGCCATGTTGCGCGGCCACGTGCAGGGCTTCTTCCAGACTGCCTGCGCGTAGCACGCCATCGGCCTGCCAGTCGCTGCTGCGGGTGACGACGATGTTGGTGCGCCCGGGCAGGGGGCGAAAGCGCTCGGGCAGTGAATCCCAGGTCTTGCGGCCCATGACCACGGGGTTACCGCTGGTCAGTTGCTTGAAGTGCGCCAGATCCTCGGGCAGGTGCCAGGGCATGGTGTTGTTCAAACCAATGACACCATTGGCGGCGCGGGCGTAAATCAGGTGGATGGCCATGGACGTTGCGAATGAATATATAAAAAAGAGAGCTGCCTGCGCTTGTTATTCATAGACTTCAGATACTTTTATATCTGAAGTGCTTGATGGACATGCGCTAGCAGCTCTTATTTTGTGCTGCCTGTAAGGCTTACACCGCCACAGGGGCCTTGATGGCAGGGTGGTGCTCGTAGCCCAGCACTTCAAAGTCTTCAAATTCGTAGTCGAAGATCGAGTCAGGTTTGCGCTTGATCTGCAGCGTTGGGTAGGCAAAAGGCTGGCGCGACAGTTGCGTTTGCACCTGTTCAAAGTGGTTGTTGTAGATATGGCAGTCGCCACCGGTCCAGATGAAGTCGCCCACTTGCAGGTCACATTGCTGGGCCAGCATGTGGGTCAGCAGCGCGTAGCTGGCAATGTTGAACGGCACGCCCAGGAAAATATCGGCGCTGCGCTGGTACAGCTGGCAGCTGAGCTTGCCGTCGGCCACATAGAACTGGAAAAACGCATGGCAAGGCATGAGCGCCATCTGGTCCAGATCGGCCACATTCCAGGCGCTGACAATGATGCGGCGGCTGTCCGGGTTGGTTTTTAGCTGCTTGACCACCTCGGCGATCTGGTCAATGTGCGTGCCATCGGCTTTGGGCCAGCTGCGCCACTGCACGCCGTATACGGGGCCCAGGTCGCCGGTTTCCTTGTCGGCCCACTCGTCCCAGATGGTGCAGCCGCGCTCTTGCAGCCACTTGACGTTGCTGTCTCCGCGCAGGAACCACAGCAGTTCATTAATGATGGATTTGAGGTGCACCTTTTTGGTGGTGACCAGCGGGAAGCCTTCGTTCAGGTCAAAGCGCATCTGGTGGCCAAACACACTGCGTGTGCCGGTGCCGGTGCGGTCACCTTTGGTCACACCATGTTCATACACATGGCGCATAAAGTCTTCGTATTGCGAGCGGACAGGGCGGTCTGTGGTGGTGGTCATGGGCGGAATCTGCAAAACAAAAACAAAACCGCCCTGAGCGAGACAAGCATTGCTTGCATTGGCATCGGGCGGCCGATGGGGACATTGTGACATGTGCCCCCGATCAGATGGGCCCAAAGGATATGCGGCATTGACGGACAGACAGCACAAGGGTTTTTGCTGAGACTATAAGCATTGATGTCGATGAAAAACAGCAGCAAGCCCCCATGTGTTTGGCGCGGTGTACGCTGTTTCTCTACCTGCTTTTTACGTACCCATGTTTGGAGGAAATCTATGAAACGATTGCTCAGTCCGTGGCATACCGTGGCTGTGCTGGTGGCTGCTGGTGCTTTGGCAGCTTGCGAGCCTGCACCCCCCACCCCCAAAGCGGCGAGTGTGCCTGGCGCTGCAGCGCCTGGCTCTGCATCCGCCTCATCCACCTCTGTGCCCGCATCCACGGATGGGGCAGTGCAAGGTCTGGGAGACGATGCAGCCATGGTGGCGGCCAGCGCAGAAAAAGCACAAACGCTGCCCAGCCATGCTGCACCTGATGCAGGTGCCTCACCGCTGGCAGAGCTCAAGCAGTACGTGGGCACCTACCCCAGTGACAGCAACATGAGTTTTCTGGAGCAAGGCGTATTGGCGGACCGCCTCAAGCTGATGCTGGGCAAGGAATACAGTACTTTGCTGTCCAACTTGCGCACGGTCAGCCCCTTAACGGAAGATGCAGGTCGCTGGTTTATCACGGGCAACCGCCCGCACGAGGGCGGCACCGAAGCCGCCGCCGTGGTGGTGGATGCTGGCAAGAACGCGGTACGCGTGTGGATGCTGCATGAGGGCAAGGTAAGCGAGTACCAAGACCCCAACCACATCACCGTGCCCTGGCCCAAGGATGTACAGACCATGCAAGACAATCAAAAGAGTTCGTCCAAAGGCTAGAGCCTGCAGATAGCAGGTCTGCATAAAAAAATGCCACGCTCAAGCGTGGCATTTTTGCTGTCAAACCATGTTGATTCAGACCTTCAGCACACAGCCCGGGTTCATGATGGCCTGTGGGTCCAGCGCCTGTTTGATGGCGCGCATCATGCCCAGTGCAACAGGTGATTTGTAGTGCTCCAGCTTGTCTGCTTTGAGCGCGCCTACGCCGTGTTCGGCAGAGAAAGATCCATCAAATTTCGCCACCGCGTCGTACACCAAGGTGTTGACCAGATTTTCTTTTTCGTTGAGAAACTGCTTGCCATCCTGGCCTTCGGGCACCTGCACGTTGTAGTGCAGATTGCCATCGCCCAGGTGACCGAAATTAACTAAGCGCACGCCCGGAATTTCGCGCAGCAGCACGGCATCGGCGTATTCAACAAACGCAGGAATGCGCGAAGCCTGCACCGAGATGTCGTGCTTGATGTTCAGCCCTTCTTCAGCCTGCGCCAGTGGAATGCTTTCGCGGATGTGCCACAGGTCGTGCGCCTGCGCCATGCTCTCGGCCACCACGGCATCGAGCACGCAGCCGTCTTCAAAAGCCAGCTCCAGCAGGTGTTCAAAGCGTGCGCGGGCGTGGGATTCAGATTCGCTGTCAGAGTTTTCCAGCAGCACGCAGTAGGGCGCCTCAGCCATGTCGGCAAACGGTACACGCAACTGCGGCATGTGCTTGACGACCAGCGACAGCGCAAACTTTCCCATCACCTCAAAACCGGTCAGGCCAGCGGCCAGATGCTGGTGCGCCAGACCCAGCAGGCGCACAGCAGCTTCCATGCTTGGAACGGCGGCAAAGGCCGTCAGTTGTGCAGCCGGTTGCGGGAACAGCTTCATGGTGGCTGCCGTGATGATGCCCAGCGTACCCTCACTGCCAATAAACAGATCGCGCAGGTCGTAGCCTGTGTTGTCTTTGCGCAGCCCGGTCAGTCCATTCCAGATGTCACCTTGCGCGGTGACGACCTCCAGACCCAGACACAGCTCACGCGCATTGCCGTAGCGCAGCACCTGCGTGCCGCCTGCGTTGGTGCCCAGATTGCCACCAATGGTGCAACTGCCTTCAGCCGCCAGCGACAGGGGAAACAGAAAGCCAGCTTTGTCCGCTGTGTCCTGGAGGGTTTGCAAAATCATGCCTGCTTCAACCGTGACGGTCAGGTTGTCTGCATCCAGCTGGCGCAGTGCCTGCATGCGCAGCAGGCTCAGCACCACTTGCTGGCCAGAGCTGTCGGGGGTGGAGCCGACAGACAGGCCAGTATTGCCACCTTGGGCAATGATGGGCGTATGGGCCTGGGCGCAGGCCTTGACCACCGCTGCCACCTCTTGCGTGCTGGCGGGGCGCACAACGGCCAGCGATTTGCCATGCACGCGCTTGCGCCAGTCTTGCTCGTAGGCGCTCAAGTCACCGTCGGTCAGAACGTGGGCATCACCCACAATGCCACGCAATGTGGCGATCAATTGCTGGTCCATCTTGGCTTCCTCAACGTGTCTGTGTGATGGTGGATTTCTTTACGCTTGTGCAGTCAGGGCGGCTTTGGCCGCTTTTTGGCGCAACCGCACATGCAGGGCGCAGGCTACAAACAGCAGCAGGCACAGTGCGATTTCAATCAGCGCCAGGTAGCTGCTCGGCGCGCTGTCGCTCCAGGCGCGTACAACGCCTTCGGTGAAGTACAGCCACACCACCAGGCTGACCCAGCGGTAGGTGTACATGCGGTGCTTGAGCAGCCCTGCCAGCGGAATGCACAAGGGCAGCGCCTTGAGCACCAGCCAGGAGCCACCAGGGCGCAGCGGCGCCAGCCACAGCTCCCACGCGAGGCTCAAAACAATCAGGCCCAGCAGGCTGCCTGCAGCGAGCCAGCGGGTGGCAGCTACGTCGCTGCCGGGGTGGTTGTGGGTTGGGGCATTCATCGGGGTGGCATCATACGGGGCATGGCCCTGACCTTACACCGTACGCGACTGCGCACGCGCCATTTGTTGAAGACGCTCAAGTCTTTTCCATGGCGCAATACCTTGCACACACTCAAAACCCGCTTCAGTGAAGACCAGCTGGGTCTGACAGCGAGCAGTTTGACTTTCACCACCTTGCTGGCACTGGTGCCATTTTTCACGGTCTTGCTGTCTGTTTTTACGGCTTTCCCCAGCTTTGGCCGCTTGCAGGAAACGCTGCAGCGCTGGCTGGTAGACAGTCTGATCCCCAGCGAAATTGCCGAGCAGGTCATGGGCTACCTGCTGCAGTTCGCCAGCAAGGCCAGCCAGCTCGGTATTGTCGGTCTGGCCTTTTTGCTGCTGACCGTGGTGAGCCTGATTTTGACCATGGACAAAACGCTCAACCAGATCTGGCGTGTGCAGCGCATGCGCCCACTGGGGCAGCGTCTGCTGATTTACTGGGCTGTAATTACGTTTGGCCCTTTGCTCATGGGCTTGAGCATTGCCACCACCTCCTACGTTCTGTCGGCTTCGCGCGGCTTTGTGGCGGTGCTGCCAGAGACTGTGCAGATAGGGTTTAACTCGCTGGAGTTTTTGCTGCTGTCGGCTGCGATGGCGGCGCTCTACCACTTTGTGCCAAACACGCCCGTCAAATGGCGACATGCATGGGCAGGTGGTTTTTTTGTGGCGGCAGGCATGGCCTTGGCCAAGACGGTGCTGGGGCTGTATCTGTCTACGGTGCCCACGTATTCGGCCATCTACGGCACCTTTGCCACCTTGCCTATTTTGCTGATCTGGATCTACACCTGCTGGGTCATCTTTTTGCTGGGTGCTCTGGTGGCTGCGTATTTGCCCAGTTTGCTGGCTGGCACCAGCCGCAATCTGCGTCAGCCTGGCTGGCAGTTCGAGCTGGCGCTGGAAACGGTCGCCGTGCTGGAGCCCTTGCGCATGCAGGATCAGCGCGGCATGCCCTCGATGGCTTTGGCCAAACGCTTGCGTGTGGACCGTTTGCAGCTGGAGCCCGCGCTGAGTGCCTTGACTGCCATCCGCTGGGTAGGGGCCATGCCAGATTCTGGAACGGCGTATCTGGAAGAAGGTGAGCCACGCTACGTGTTGCTGGTAGAGCCAGATCAGACGCCGCTGGCCCCCTTGCTGGAGCATATGCTGCTCACTCACACAGAAAGCACCGCTGCTTTGTGGCGCAGTGCAGGGCTGCAGACCTGTTTGCTGCGCGAGGCCTTGCCAGTGATGAGCGGCGATGTACACAAAGGCCCGGGCGAGGTGGCGCCTGCCCCTGCCCCTGACGCTTTACACTAAAATATCAGCGTTTTATAGCTTTTACCTTTGCTGTAAAGGCTTTGAATGCTTCAGTATTTGAAGCATCTGATGCTTGAGACCATACCCCGCCGCTATTTGGCTTTGGGTATGTCCAGGCCCCAGTTTGGATCTGCTGCACGGGTTTGCAGATAGGTTGCCGGCCAGTCTGGTGCTTGTAAGGCCTCTGGCCAGCCATGCCCCATGGGGCCAGCCTGCGGGCAAATTTCACATCTACCTACAAACATTGCCAGAACGTGGCCCTAGGCTGCACTTTGGTGCATTTTCTTTTTCGTCACTGCCATGAGCGCATCTGTTATTGAACCCTGGCTGCAGCCGACCTTGGCCCACGCGCTGCAAGCACGTGTAGCTGCTACGCCGTCTTTACCTGCATACCGTGAATTTGCAGGCAAGGACCAGCCCTGGAAGCAGTACAGCTGGCAGGAGGCAGGGGCCGCTGTTACTGGCTTTCGTGGTGCCATGCAGCACTCAGGGGTGCGCCACGGCGACCGTGTGGGCATTTGGCTGCCCAACAGTGTGAATGCCATGTGCGTGGACCAGGCGGCGCTGCAGATTGGTGCCATCTCGGTGCCGGTGCACACCACCGACAACCCGGCCAGCATTGCCTATATTTTTGACAATGCTGAAGTCAGCCTGCTGGTCTTGTCCAGCCTGAGCCAATGGGAGCGTCTGCGCGCCACCAGCTATGCAATGGATGCACTGCACACGGTGGTGGTGGTTGATCTGCAAGACCAAGTGGCCCCAGTACCAGGCCAGCCGCGTGTGGTGCCTCTGGTGCAATGGCTGCAGGCAGGAGCGTCTTTGGCGATGGGCGCAGCCCCTGCACTGCCGGCAGCGCAGGATGTAGCGGCAATTGTTTACACCTCAGGCACCACCGGAAAGCCCAAGGGCGTGATGTTGACGCATGCCAACGTTGTGGCGGATGTCGGTGCTTTTGTCGAGCGCTTGCAGCCAAATGCACAAGACCGGTTTCTGTCGTTCTTGCCGCTGTCGCACACCTTTGAGCGCACGGTAGGCTATTACCTGGCGGTTGCTTGCGGGGCATGCACGTCGTACGCACGCTCTGCGGCATTGCTGATGCAGGACATGCAGACTGAAAAGCCCACCATGTTGGTGTGCGTGCCGCGCATTTACGAGCGAGCCCATGCCAAGGTGCTGGAGAAAGTACAGGCAGGCGGGGAGGCTGAGCGCACGGCATTTGAAGCTGCTGTGCAGTGGGGCTGGGCTAATTTCTGTGCACGCCAAGGCATCACGGATGTGCACAAGCACGATGCGTCGTTGATCAACGCACCAAAGCCTGCTGCCCACGCAGCGATTGCGCAGCAAATTGCCAGCTTGTTCGGTGGCAGCATTCGCATGGCTATTACAGGGGGCGCAGCCATTGCGCACAGCACTGCCAAGGTGTTTCTGGCGCTGGATGTGCCACTGCTGCAAGGCTATGGCATGACGGAAACCAGCCCTGTGATTTCCGTCGTGACGCTGCAGAGCAATGACCCTTCTACCGTCGGGGAGCCTTTGCCTTGTGTGGAGGTGCGCATTGGCGCTCAGCGTGAGCTGCAGGTGCATGGTCCCATCGTGATGAAAGGGTACTGGAAGCGGCCACAAGAGTCGGCAGCAGCGCTGACGGAGGATGGCTGGCTGCGCACCGTAGACCAGGCAGAACTGGTCAAGGGGCGTATTCGCTTGATGGGGCGCTTGAAGGAAATCATTGTCACTTCGACGGGCGAGAAACTCTCGCCTGCCGATCTGGAGCTGTCTTTGCTGGCCGATCCCTTGATTGAACAAATCATGGTGCTGGGCGATCACCGCCCCTATGTGAGCGCGATTGCGGTGCTCAATGCCGAAAATTGGGAGCTGCTGGCGGCCGCCAATGGCTGGAACGCCAGCAACCCAGATACCCTGCGCCAGCCTGTGGTGGTGCAGACTATTCTTCAGCGGCTGCACGCCTTGAGTACGGATTTTCCCAGCTACGCGCAACCACGTGCACTGCTGCTGACCACCGAGCCATGGAGCGTAGAAAACCAGTTGCTCACACCCACCATGAAGGTCAAGCGCAAGCAGATATTGGAGCGCTACAGCGTGCAAGTTGACGGTATGTACGGCAGCCGTCGCAGTGTTTAGAGCGCGCGAACGCAACCTTTGATGCGTCGTTGCTTGGCCTTGTCGTACTTTTGTTCTGCCTACGGTTTTGCGCCTCGTCGCAGCCGTAAACCTGCGGTTTACTGGGTTGCATTAGTCGCTCTTAGACCCTTAAGCACTGCTCCACCGCAAATTGGCAATCGACTGCTGGGCGGAGTCAACGGTTCCGGATGCACGCACTTCAGCGCAAAAAACGAAGCCCCGGTGCATGCGCAACCGGGGCCGCAGGCTTCCACCTAGACTTGGTGCGAAACCGGATACCCCCAGTTTCGACCAGTGCAGCGCAAACTTGAGGCTTAGAGCTTGACGCGGCCAGCCCAGATGTCGGCATACATCTTCCAGTCGCCCATGAAGCTGTAAAGCGGGCGCTTAAAGCTGGCTGGCTTGTTCTTTTCAAAGCCAAAGTGCCCCACCCAGGCGAAGGCATAACCCAGAAACAGCCCCAAGGCGATGAACCATGGCTGGCCTTGCCAGATGGCCAGCGCCAGGCAGATCAGCCCCAGCGTGCTGCCCGCAAAGTGCAAGCGGCGACAGGTGCGGTTGCTGTGTTCGCTCAGGTAGAACGGATAAAAATCAGCAAAACTGGTGAACGTTTTGGGATCGACACTGGCCGTGTTTGCGCTGGTCATTGCAACCTCCTGCAAGGGTGAGCACCTTTGTGTGGTGCATGGGCCATGGTTGACCAGAAAACCTGCGCATGCAAGCGGCAGAACCTTATTGGGGAAACTCTTTGTCCAGTTTTTGGGCTGGCTGCCCGTCTTCTTTCAATGCCGTTCGTTGAAGCTGGCGCTGTTTTCACAAGGCTTTGCCAGATCACGTCGTGCGTTTGTTCATACGTGGGTAGTGAACACGAACACACCCATGAAAAAAGCCCGCAGCTTGCGGGCTTTCAAAGTGGGCCAGAAGGGATCAGTCCTTCAAAAAATCATGCAGGGCAAACAA
This sequence comes from Comamonas avium, assembly GCF_014836675.1. Taxonomy (GTDB): domain Bacteria; phylum Pseudomonadota; class Gammaproteobacteria; order Burkholderiales; family Burkholderiaceae_C; genus Comamonas; species Comamonas avium. The sequence goes on along the minus strand of NZ_JACSQK010000004.1, from coordinate 7,585 downwards.
GGTTTCATCCGGTGATTCCGTCATCTGGTTGTGGCCCATGGGCAGCATGACTACGCGACAGGTCTTGGCGTGGCGCTTGGCTGTATCGATCAAGCCTTGGGCGGCCTTGGCTGGCGTCATTTGGTCTTGCTCGCCCAGTGCAAACAGGATGGGGCATTGCACCTGGGCGATCGCCGCCTCTGCGCCGGTATAGCTGTCGCAGGCAAGAAAGCCTGCGTGCAGCAAGTTGGTCTCGCTGTTGCTGGCCAGCACGCGCCGGCCCAGTGCCATGCCCGCACCAAACACCCAGCTGCCTGCACCATTGGGGGGCGAGAGCGTAGCGCGTGAAAAAGTGTTGACCATGGCAATGGCTTTTTCAGGCGTGTTCAGCGCCGAATCCAGCAGTGCCGGGGCAACTTTCATGGGAAAGGCAGTGCCCACCAGCGCCAGATGGCTGATGCGCCCGGGCAGTTGAGCGGCAGTCTGCATGGCAATCAAACTGCCCCAGCTGTGGCCCACCAGAGCAGCTTTTTGCAAGCCCATTGCATCCATCAGTGCAGCCATGAAGGTGGCAGCAGCTTCGACCGTTGCGGGTGCTGTGCCGGTGCTTTTACAGTGACCGGGCAGATCAATGGCCAGCACATTCCAGCCATGGTTGGCCATGTAGCGACTTTGCAGGGCCCAGACGCTGTGGTCACACAGCACGCCATGGATGAAGATGACCGTCGGTTTGCTGCTGTCAAAAGCTTTGCCACCGGTGTAAGCGTAGATGCGGGCTTGGTGAACGTCGATATACATGTGTGTCTCTTCCTGGGCTTTTTTTAGATGTCGGCAATCAAGCGTTTACTCATGCAGATGGATGCATCGTTGGCGTAGCCGAGGCTTTCGTAAAACGCGATCACGGCATGGTTGCCGCTGCGTACCTGTAAGTTGAGTTTGGGGCAGCCCAGCGCCATGAGCTGCTGCTCGGCCCAGCCAACCAGTTGGCGGGCATGGCCCTGGCGCTGGTGCAAGGGGTGCACTGCCAGGTAATTGATCCAGCCCCGGTGGCCCTCGTAGCCGGCCATGATGGTGGCAATCAGCTGGCCTTGCGCATTCAGCCCCACCACAAACAATTCGGGCGCCACGCTGAGCTTGCGCGCAATGTCTTTGGCGGGATCGTTCCACGGGCGCACGAGATCGCAGTCTTTCCACAGCTGCACCACGGCCTCCTGGTCTGCAAGCGTGAAGGCGCGGATCTGCATCAGGCAGCTTTCTCAGCTGCCTTGAGGGCGCGTTTGAGGTCGTCGATCAGGTCGTCGGCATCTTCCAGTCCTATGGACAGACGGATCGTGCCCTGGTTGATGCCGGCCTGAGACAGCGCCTCATCGCTCATGCGGAAATGCGTGGTGCTGGCAGGGTGAATGACCAGCGAGCGGCAATCGCCCACGTTGGCCAGGTGGCTGAACACTTTCAGCGTTTCAATGAACTTCTTGCCCTGATTGCGGTTGCCTGCAATGTCAAAGCTGAACACCGAACCCGCTCCGCGGGGCAGCAGTTTTTGCGCCAATGTGTGCGATGAATGCGTCGGCAGCATGGGGTGACCGACGCGGCTGACCAGTGGATGGCTGGCCAGAAACTGCACCACTTTTTCGGTGTTCTTCATGTGGCGCTCCATGCGCAGGGGCAGGGTTTCAATGCCTTGCAAAATCAGCCAAGCGCTGTGCGGGCTCAGGCAGGCACCAAAGTCGCGCAGACCTTCGCGGCGGGCGCGCAGCAGGAAGGCTCCGGTGGTGCTTTCCTCGCTGAACACCATGTTGTGAAAGCCTTCGTAGGGTTCGGTCAGTTCAGGAAATTTGCCCGATTTTTCCCAGTCAAAGCTGCCGCCATCCACCACAATGCCCCCAATCACCGTGCCGTGGCCCGACAGGAATTTGGTGGCCGAGTGGTAAACAATATCGGCACCGTGTTGGAGTGGCCGCATCAGCCACGGTGAGGTGAGGGTGGAGTCCACCAGCAGTGGCACGCCGGCATCGTGGGCTATCTGACTGATGGTAGGAATGTCCAGCACATCCAGGCCCGGGTTGCCTACGGTTTCACCAAAGAACAGCTTGGTGTTGGGGCGCACAGCGGCTTTCCAGCCATCAATGTCACCGGGTTTGACAAAGGTGGTCTCAATGCCAAAGCGGCGCAGCGTGTAGTGCAGCAGGTTCTGGCTGCCGCCGTACAGCGCGGTGCTGGCCACGATGTGGCTGCCTGCACCCATCAGCGTGGCAATCGACAGGTGCAGCGCCGCCTGGCCGCTGGCCACGGCAATCGCGCCCACACCGCCTTCCAGCGCCGAGACGCGTTGCTCCAGCACCGCGTTGGTCGGGTTGCTGATGCGGCTGTAGACGTGGCCGGGGCGCTCGAGGTTAAACAGACTGGCAGCATGGTCACTGGACTCGAAGACAAAAGAGGTCGTCAAGTGAATGGGGACTGCGCGTGCGCCCGTTGCCGGGTCAGGCTGTGCACCAGCGTGCAGGCTCAGGGTGTCAAAACCAGGGTCGCTATAACCGGGCATGTGTGCTATCTCCAGCATTTTTGTAATGGGTCAGCATGCTGGCACAGATACAGCCCGCAGTCAGCACTTTGGAGACGTATTCAGGTGGCTATAGGCGGTGACAATCAGGGTGTGCTCACGAAACAGTAGCTATAAGCGCTCGTATTTATTGCTTTTAAAAGCAATGCCTATTGCAGTGATTTGATTTATATACGTTTGCAGCTATTGTTTTAACTGCGTCACGTGCAGATGCTGATCCTGTCGCGCAGGAAGGCCGCAGCGCTTGTGTTGTGGGCTATATTGCTGGACAAGGCACCGCATCTGGCGACGGTGGCCAGATTTTGGAGATATACCGAATGAAAGTGAGCGACATCCTGCTCCTCAAGGGCAGCACTTTGTATGTAGCGCAGGCCGATGATGCGTTGGCCGATGCCGTCGCTCTGATGGCGGAAAAAGACATTGGCTCGCTGGTCGTGATGGAGCACGGCGATGTGGTGGGCATGCTGACCTTCCGCGAAGTCATTCAGGCCACGGTGAAAAACGGCGGCAGTTTCGGCTCTAGCCGTGTGCGCTCTGCCATGGATGATGCCCCGCTGACCTGCACCATGGAAACCGAACTGGATGAAGTACGGCGCATGATTTTGGACCGCCACGCACGCTATATGCCTGTGATGGACAAGCGCATGCTGATGGGCGTGGTCAGCCTGTACGACGTGGCCAAGGCGGTGGTAGACAGCCAGAATTTTGAAAACAAACTGCTCAAGGCCTATATCCGTGACTGGCCCGAGCAAGAAACACCCAATCCCTGAGTTTGGCGCTGCGGCGACGGCTCATGCCAAAAGGCTTCCGTGATGGAAGCCTTTTTTATGGGCGCAAGCCGTGTGGTGTCAGGGCTTGAGGCTGGCTTGTCAGGCCAGCTGGTGGTTGGTGACCTTGCGCAGCCAAGGCGGTAAATCCTGAGCCGGCATAGGTTTGGCAAACAGATAGCCTTGCAGCACTGGGCAACCTTGCTCGGTCAGCCATGCGGCTTGCTCGGGCGTCTCAACCCCTTCGGCCACTACTGTCATGCCAAGGCTGGTCGCAATATTGAGCACAGAGCGCGTCAGCGCGCTGGCTGCCGAGCTGGTGGTGACATCGTGCACAAAGCTCTTGTCCAGCTTGAGCTCTGAAATAGGCAGGCGATGCAAATAGCTCAGGCTGGAGTAGCCGGTGCCAAAGTCATCCATGGACAAGCGCATGCCCATGGCGTGCAGATTCTTGAGGTTGTTGAGCGTGGCAGGGCTGCTGTCGAGCATCACGCTTTCTGTGATCTCCAGCATCAGATCATTGCAAGCCAGTCCGTGCTCTTGCAGGCTGTTGTATACGCGCTGTGCAAATTCAGGGTCGTGAAAGTTATTGGTCGATAAATTCACGGCAATATGTGGAACAGATATCCCTTGCGCACGCCATGTGGCCAGTTGCGTGCATGCCGCATCAATCAGCCAGCTGGTCAGCGCATGGATCAGGCCGGCGTCTTCAGCCGCTGCTATGAAGCGCGGCGGTGCAACCCAGCCCCATTCAGGGTGCTGCCAGCGTGCCAATGCTTCCACGCCATACAGCGTGTGCTCTGCCGTGCTCAGAACCTGTGGCTGGTAATGCAGCTGTAGTCCTCCATCGGCCAATGTCTGCCGCAGCTCACGCTCCATGTCTGCGCGCTCCTGACTGATTTTCCCCATCTCTGGCTGATAGCGCTCCCACAGCTGGCTGCCTTGGCTTTTGGCGGCGTACATGGCCTGGTCGGCATGGCGCAGCAGCATTTCAATATCGGTGCCGTCTTCTGGGTAGGTGCACACGCCGATGCAGGCGCTGGGAATCGTCATAACGCCATTGATGCTGAAGGGCTCGGCAATGGCGTCCAGCATTCGTTGCGCAACTTCAGGAATTTGCTCAGCAGGGCAGCGCGGCATGAGCACTGCAAACTCATCGCTGGACAGACGCCCCACCACGTCATCAGGGCGGGTGCACTGGCCCAAGCGCAGGGCGATTTCGCACAGCAGGGCATCGCCAGCTGCATGACCCAGACTGTCGTTCCACAGCTTGAATCGATCCAGATCCAGGAAGAACAACACGCCGGACTGGCCGCGAATGGAGTGCAGCACCTGCTCGGCGCACTCATTGAACATGGTGCGGTTGGGCAGCAGTGTGAGTGTGTCGTAGTAAGCCAGCTGGCGGATGCGGTGTTTGCTGGCATCACGCTCCATTGCGATGGCGCTCAGGTACAGGCAAGCCTTGACCACTTGCTGGTGCAGTGCATTGGGCGCACCAGTGGATTCAAAGTACAGCGCAAATGTGCCCAGAACTTTGTGGTCATGGCTTTTGATGGGGCAAGACCAGCAAGCACGCAGGCCTGCCTCCAGGAAAGGTGCGGCAATATCTTGCCAGTTGGGGTCTGTACTCAGGTCTGTGCTGATGACCTCATGCCCCAAAAAAGCAGCGGTGCCGCAGGCACCGGTGCTGGGGCCAATACGCATGCCTTCAATAAGTGCAGACAGCGAATCGGGCAAGCTGGGGGCTGCTAAGGGGTGCAGCAAGTCATCCTCATCGACCGTCAAGATGCTGACGTGTACGTGCGGCAGCAACTCCTCTAGCGCCTGGCACATGTGGAGCATCAGCGTAGGCAGGGGCTTTTCTTGCACCACATCTTCCAGAACTTGCCGCTGAAAAGCCTCAAAACGTTTGGTAAAGCCAATATCAGTCAGGACAATGACTTGTGCGGCGGTGCGATCAATGGGGGTGGACTGGCGGTCCAGCGTATTGATGCTGGCAGCCACCCACAGCGGGGATCCATCTCTGTGTGTGAGTAATAGTTCGCCGCTGTAAGCACCTCGGTGCACCAGTTGTTCGCGAATGTGGGGCGCCAGGTCAGTAGACGACGCCAGTAATTTTTGGAGCGGGCGTACGCCTTGCATGTCCTGCAAGGTGTAGCCTAAAAGGCGGGTAAAACCGTCATTGACGTGCACCACATTCAAGTGATCGTCAGTGATCAGCCATGCGCTATCGCTGCTGTGCAGCGCTTGCAACCAGTCCAAGGTCTGAGGAGCCGGTGTCAAGTGTGTCATCAAACGGCTTTCTGGAAAAATTTCGCAAATAGTAACAAGCTGTCAGAGCCCCGCCAAGATGTTCAAGCATCACAAGGGCATAATTCGCAGCACTATGAGCGGCAACACTTTCGGAACTCTTTTCACGGTCACCAATTTTGGTGAATCGCATGGGCCAGCCATTGGCTGCGTTATTGATGGATGTCCTCCGGGCATGCCGTTATCGGTTGAAGATATCCAGTGGGATCTGGACCGACGTCGCCCCGGCACCAGCCGGCATGTGACGCAGCGGCAGGAACCTGATCAAGTGGAAATTCTCTCCGGCGTGTATGAGGGGGTAACCACAGGCACGCCGATTGGCTTGCTGATTCGTAATACCGACCAGCGGAGCAAAGATTACGCCAATATCGCTCAAAGTTTTCGTCCTGGGCATGCGGATTACGCTTATTGGTACAAATACGGCGTCCGTGATCCCCGTGGTGGTGGGCGTTCATCGGCCCGCTTGACGGCTCCCACCGTGGCAGCAGGTGCGGTGGCCAAAAAATGGCTGAAATCCCAGTTTGGTACGGAATTTCGTGCCTGCATGACGCAGTTGGGTGAGCTGCCGATTGGTTTTGAAGACTGGTCCCATGTCCCTCACAACCCATTTTTCGCCCCGGTGTCGGATGTGCAGCAGCTTGAAAGCTACATGGATGCGCTGCGCAAGGCGGGTGACAGCTGCGGTGCACGCATCCACGTGCAGGCGACAGGTATGCCGGTGGGGCTGGGCCAGCCGCTCTACGACAAGCTCGATGCTGATATTGCCTACGCCATGATGGGGCTGAACGCTGTCAAGGGCGTCGAGATCGGAGCAGGCTTTGCCAGCGTGGCACAGCGGGGGACCGTTCATGGTGACTCGCTCAGTCCTGAAGGCTTTCGCTCCAACAACGCTGGTGGTGTGCTGGGCGGGATCAGTACGGGGCAGAATCTAGAGGTGAGCATTGCCATCAAGCCCACCAGTTCTATTTTGAGCCCTCGTGAGTCGATCGATACGCTTGGCCACAGTACAGAGGTGATTACCAAAGGTCGTCATGACCCCTGCGTAGGCATTCGTGCTGCACCCATCGCCGAGGCCTTGCTGGCACTGGTAGTCATGGACCACGCCTTGCGCAACCGCGCACAGTGCGGTGATGTCAGCTTGCCGCTGGCGCCGATTCCCGCATCAGCACAGGATTAAAAAAAATAGCTGGTAGCGCTGAAAAATCAACGGTTTCAGGTAGTTTTAATAAGTAAATCGTTGTTGTGTAAGCGCTGTTAGCTCTTCTTTTTGAGAAGTCACCCAAACAAAAGGCCGCATCTGCGGCCTTTTGTTTGGGTGACTCAGATGTCGTGTTCAGGTGCGAACCTCATCGACCAGATGCTTGAAGTCGTCGATGTCTTCAAAGCTGCGGTACACGCTGGCAAAGCGGATGTATGCCACCTTGTCGAGCTTGCGCAGCTCTTGCATCACCAGCTCGCCAATGCGCGAGGAGGGAACCTCACGGACACCAGCTGTCAGCAATTGCTCTTTGACGCGTTCGATGGCGTCATCCACCTGGGGCGACGCGACAGGACGCTTGCGCAAAGCCAGTGTGAATGAGGCTTGCAACTTGTCGTGGCTGAAGTCAATGCGGCGACCATCTTTCTTGACCACGGTGGGAAAGCTCACATCAGGGCGTTCGTAGGTGGTAAAGCGCTTGGCGCAGCTCAGACATTGCCGACGGCGGCGGATGAAGGCCCCTTCTTCGGCCACGCGGGTTTCCACGACTTGGGTGTCCGGGTGGCTGCAAAAAGGGCACTTCATGGTGGCAAGGTCTTACTTGTAGACAGGAAAGCGCGCGGTCAGCGCAGCCACCTGCTCACGCACACGCGCCAGGTTGGCTTCGTCGCTGGGGTTCTCCAGCACATCAGCCACCAAGTTGGCGGTAATGCGGGTCTCTTCTTCCTTGAAACCACGGGTGGTCATGGCCGGTGTACCCACGCGGATACC